>NZ_JAUAMB010000009.1 GCF_031010175.1 Halomonas sp. SpR1 | reverse complement strand
CGTCGGCTAGCACTTCCCCTTGCCGGGCGTGCAGGGGACTTTCACCCCCAAGTCATCCTGAGGCACCACCCCCAGGAACAGCGCCAGTCAAGGCGCTGCGCGCCATGCCTGGCGCACTATAAAAAAGCGGCAGAAGGATACCCTTCTGCCGCAAACCACCGATCAGAACGCCTGATCAGAGAGTGCTCGTTGGCGCAATTTACCTCACACCATCAGTAGTCGACGCTTTAGATTTCAAAACCCAAACCAAAATCTTCGCTGGAGATAGCCATTAGGCTGGAAGCGCCAGATTGAATCATCTGTGCATGCGCCTTGGTGCGTGGCAGTAACCGCTGGTAATAGAAGCGGGCAGTATTCAACTTAGCGGTGTAGAAGGCTTTATCGTCACCCTCCAAAGAAGCTGACGCCTGCTTGGCCGCGCGGGCAAATAGGTAGGCCAGCGTGACGTAGCCGGAGTACATGAGGTAATCAACGCTCGCCGCACCGACTTCTTCGCGGTCTTGCATTGCCTTCATGCCTACGCCCATGGTCAGTTCGCCCCACTCTGCATTGAGCTTAGCCAGCGGCTCGACAAACTCTTTGAGAGCAGGATTATCGGCTTCAGCTTTGCAAAACTTATGGATCTCTTTGGTAAAGACTTTTAGCGATTCGCCCTGACTCATAAGCACTTTGCGACCCAGCAGATCAAGCGCCTGGATCCCGGTAGTACCTTCATAGAGCCGGGTAATACGCGCATCGCGAACCAATTGCTCCATGCCCCACTCTTTAATAAAGCCGTGGCCGCCATAAATCTGCACACCCTCATTGGTACTTTCAAAACCCACTTCGGTCAGAAAGGCTTTAACAATAGGCGTCAGCAAGCCAAGCAGAGTTTCAGCATGATCGCGCTCTTCACCCGACTCACCGTGCTCAACCACATCGAGCATTTGCGCGGCGTAAAGCACCAGCATACGCCCGCCTTCGGCAAAGGCTTTCTGAGTCAGCAGCATGCGGCGTACATCGGGATGGACGATAATCGGATCAGCGGGCTTTTCAGGCGCCTGCTTACCCGACAGGCTACGCATTTGTAGACGGTCACGCGCATAGCTCAGTGAATTCTGAAAACTGGCTTCAATCAAACCCAGCCCTTGAATGCCCACGCCGAGACGCGCTGCGTTCATCATGGTGAACATGCACGCCAGCCCTTTATTAGGGGGCCCCACCAAATAACCGGTTGCGCCATCAAAGTTCATCACGCAGGTGGCATTACCGTGAATCCCCATCTTGTGCTCAAGCGATCCACAGGTTACGCCATTGCGCTCACCCACATTACCTTGGGTATCGGGCAAGAACTTAGGCACTACAAACAGCGATATACCTTTTGAGCCTTCCGGCGCATCCGGCAGCTTTGCCAATACCAAATGGACGATATTTTCAGCCAGATTATGCTCACCAGCGGAGATAAATATCTTCGTGCCGGTAATCGCATAAGCGTCACCATCGGTAGGCACCGCTCGCGTCTTGATCAAACCGAGGTCAGTACCGCAGTGCGGCTCAGTTAGGCACATGGTGCCTGTCCATACCCCTTCAACCAGCTTGGTGAGGTACGTGGCTTTTTGCTCGTCGGTGCCATGGTGCTTCAGCGCATCGGCCGCGCCATGAGAGAGCCCAGGGTACATACCCCAAGCCAGGTTAGTCGCACAGATCATTTCCGATAGCAGCATCGCCAATGAAGGCGGCAGGCCCTGGCCACCATGGGCAGGATCGGCAGCCAGGCTCGGCCAGCCGCCTTCTACGTACTGCTGGTAGGCTTCTTTAAAACCATTAGGCGCTTTGACCTCACCCCCTTCCAGTAGGCAACCCTCTTCATCACCACTCTGATTGATCGGAAGCAATACGTCACGGGCGAAGCGCGCACCCTCTTCTAGAATTGCGCTCACCACATCTGGCGATGCGTCATCACCACTGGGTAGACGCGCGTAATGAGCGGGGTAGTCGAGCATTTCGTCCATAACGAAACGCATATCACGAATAGGGGCTTGATAACTGGGCATCGCACTTCTCCTGAAATGGGGTGGTTGAGAGCCGCTCTACACTTAATAAATGTACTTATAAACTCACGGCTTTCAAACGCATGTTTGAAAATTAGCGCGCAAGACCTACAGAGTCAAGCAAGCGTTTGAATTAAGCCTAAAAACTCCCTACAACTTTGGTAGCGCGCTTTGTAAGCCCCTAACACCAATCATAAAAAACTCGCCAGCCAAAAGCCGACGAGTCGTTTTATTTTGCTGCCTTCTACTTACCACCCACTTACTGCATGCGAATGCCGCCGTCCAAACGGATCAACTCGCCGTTAAGCATGGGATTGGTAATAATTTGCTCGGCGAGTTGCGCAAACTCATCCGGCTTACCCAACCGCTTAGGAAAAGGCACTGCGGCTGCTAGCGCCTGGGCAGCTTCGTCGGGAATTTCGCTCATCATCGGCGTTTCAAATACGCCCGGCGCGATGGCCATGACCCGAATAGCATGCCGGGATAGCTCACGGGCAGCGGGAAGACTCATACCCACAACACCCGCTTTAGAGGCACTGTAGGCACACTGCCCTACCTGTCCATCAAAAGCGGCAATAGAAGCGGTATTAATGATCACCCCACGCTCGCCACTCTCATTAGGCGCATTTTTAGCCATCGCGGCAGCCGCAAGTCGCATAACGTTAAAAGTGCCGATTAGGTTGATATTGATCGTTTTAGCGTAGCTGTCTAAATCAGCCGGGTTACCCTCACGATCCACCAACTTGGCCACGCTAACCACGCCTGCGCAGTGAACTACCCCCGAAAGCCCACGATCACCACCCAGCGCTACCGCTTTATCGACCGCCTGCTGCATTTGTTCGGCTGAGGTGATATCCGCCAGGCACGCTTGAGCCTGCTCCCCCAACTGCTCAGCATGGGTTTTGACACTATCGTTTAGATCGCACAAAACGACGCGAGCACCCGCCGCGACTAACCGCTCAGCGGTTGCTGCCCCTAGCC
Source organism: Halomonas sp. SpR1 (assembly GCF_031010175.1). Lineage (GTDB taxonomy): Bacteria > Pseudomonadota > Gammaproteobacteria > Pseudomonadales > Halomonadaceae > Vreelandella. The sequence goes on along the minus strand of NZ_JAUAMB010000009.1, from coordinate 148,832 downwards.
CCGAAGCGGCGCCGGTAATTAAAAACGTATTATCCTTAACCTGCATAACCGTATTCCCTGTGGTTGTTGTGGATGGCTTATATTTACTTGGCAGCCTTGGCTTCTTCTACCGCCTGGGCGCGCAATTTAAAGCGCTGAATCTTGCCGCTAGGGGTTTTAGGCAGCTCCTCGACAAACTCAATAATGCGTGGGAAGGCGTGGGTTGATAGCCGCTCCCGCACCCGCTGTTTGATCTCATCAGCAAGCTCGTCACTCGCCTCATAGCCTTCGCGCAGCACGATATACGATTTGATCACCTCACCGCGGATCTCATCGGGCTGCCCTACCGCTGCCGATTCAGCGACGGCAGGATGCGTCATCACACTATTCTCGACATCCGTTGGCCCCACGCGGTAACCCGCCGTGGTAATAATATCGTCATCGCGGCCGGCAAACTGAAAGGTGCCATCTTCATTACGGATCACCACGTCGCCCGTTAGGTAATAACCTTCTACGAAGGGGTTCTTCTCTTGCCAGGTATAGCCCTGGAAGAAATGCGCTGGTGAATTTTTGATATCCACAGCAAGGACTCCCGGCTCCCCGGCGGGCAGCTCGTGATACTCCGCGTCCAAAATCGCCAGGCGATAACCCGGCATCGGCACGCCCATTGCGCCCACATGCTTGAGGTGATCAAGGGCGTGGTGGTTATTGCACGTCATGCCGGTTTCAGTTTGGCCGTAGTGATCCATAACCGGGCAGCCCAGCGACTTTTCCACCCAGGTCACCACTTCCGTGTTTAGAGGCTCACCCGCCGAACTAGCAGCACGCAGCTCGAGGGTTTCATGGGCATCATCAAACAGGCCGGATGCCTTCATCAGCCGGTAAGCAGTCGGCGCAGCGGCAAAATTAGTGATGTGGTGGCGCTTCATAAACGCCAGCGCCCCTTCGGCGCTAAACCCTGCCTCGCAAAAATGCGTCGTCACACCGAGCAACAGTGGCCCGGTGATCGCATAGTAAAGGCCATAGGCCCAGCCAGGGTCGGCCATATTCCAGAAACGGTCGTCATCACGCAGGTCAATGGCCAGCTCCATATAGATCGCAAAAGCGGTCATACCCGCCAACGGAACGGCAACACCTTTGGGCTTACCCACGGTACCGGAGGTGAACATTTGCAGAAATGGCTCTTCGGGTGAGAGCCGCGGCGGCGTGTCGCTCATTGACGTATACGTCAATGCTGCCTGCCAGTCGCGATCATTGGCGTGCTCGCTGGTTGCCCCTCCTACCGCCAGCACCGGCGGGCACTGGCTAAGGCCATCAAACTTATAGCGGTTAGCGTGATCAGTAATCACCAACCTGGTATCCGCTCGCCCCAGCCGATAGTCCACCGCATCGGGCCCAAAAGCCGTAAACAGCGGCTGATAAACCGCGCCAATACGCCATGTGGCGAGCACTGCAATCAACAGCTGCGGTGTCCGCGGCAGCATGCAGGCAATGCGGTCGCCTTTACCCAACCCTTGGGATACAAACCACCCCGCCAGCTTCGCGCTCTGCTCATCAAGCTCGGCGTAGGTCAGGGTATGCATGTTGCCTTCGGTGTCTTCCTGCACCAGCGCCAACACCTCGCCACGCCCCTCACGCACATGACGCCCACAGCAGGCTTCATAGGCATTCAGCAAGCCATCCTGGTGGTCATCCAGGCGGGCGATTACGCTATCCACGGAGAAATTATTGAGGTAGTGGTGATAGTCGGGCAGTGATTGTGATGTCGCTGTCATGATGGCTCTCTTGTGTTATTGGAAATGAGCTCGTAGTGAGAATAGGCGCCAGCAGTGTTGTTATATTTAGCCGTTGACGTTAACGTAAGCTTAAAGATAAGAGCAACGCTAAAAGTAATCGGCGCAGAGAGCAAGCACTGTTATAAATTGTCGCGCTAGACGTTAGTCGAAGTCGCCGTTATCGAGGCATCAAGCAGAGGTAGGCATAATCATGGCAACAAGCTCATCAGCGAGGTCATCGGGCGAGCGTGGGCCGTTGGGGTCGTACCAGCGAACCGTCCAGTTTAGCGCCCCCAGTACAAAGCGCGAGACAAGAAAGCGGTCACCATGGATCAACCCCGCTTCCAATGCATCGTCAATAACCGCGACCCATAACGCCTCGTAAGCATCGCGTAGGTGGCTCAGATGGGCGCTGGCCGCAGGGTCGAGTCGGCGCCACTCAAACAGTGCCACCACATGGGCATTGCGATCGGTAAACAGGGTCTCCAAATGAGCACGGGCCATAGCGCGCAGTCGTACTTCAGGATCTTCAGCACACTCATCCAAGGCTTTGCGCGCAATCACCAAGGCATTTTGAGTGCCCTCTTCGATGACCGCCGCGAGGATTTCCTGCTTATCTTTAAAATGATGAAACAAGCTACCGGACTTGATGCCCATTTCCTGCGCCAGCATGCGCACCGTCGTGCGGTCAAAGCCCTCTTGGACGAATAGCTGGGCAGCGAGGCGCGTCAATTCCTTGCGGCGAGGAGATGCATTCATTACATTCATGTCGTTTACACTAGCGCTTGCTTGGTTACTCTGGAGAAAACCACAGCACCGCCTACGGGTCAACGTATCACCGACTACTCGGCATGATAATCACAATAAACATGAAGGAGATTCGCCATGAGTAACCCCACTGATGTTGTATTCCTCGCTGCCAAACGTACGCCGATGGGCGGCATGATGGGCAGCCTGGCGAGCATGACAGCGCCCGAGCTTGGCGCGGTCGCCATCAAAGCAGCGATTGAAGCGTCCGGCATTGACCCTGCTGCCATCAGCGAAGGCATTATGGGCTGCGTACTGCCTGCAGGCGTTAAACAGGGGCCAGCACGTCAGGCTATGCGCCAGGCGGGTATTCCGGATGTCAATGGCGCCACCACGATTAATAAGCTATGCGGTTCGGGCATGAAAGCCACCATGCTTGCCCATGATTTAATCAAGGCCGGCAGTGGCGATATTTTACTGGCGGGCGGCATGGAGTCGATGTCTAACGCCCCTCACGTGCTAACCAAGGCGCGCGGCGGCTATCGTCTGGGCCACGGCGAGCTCAAAGACCATATGTTTTTGGATGGGCTGGAAGATGCCGAAACGGGCAAACTAATGGGTGTGTTTGCTCAGGATGTGGCCTCGGATCGCGGTTATACCCGCGAGCGCCTGGATGACTTTGCCATAGCCTCCCTTGAGCGCGCCATGGCCGCTACTAACGCAGGCCACTTAAGCACCGAGATGGCACCCGTTATGGTCACCTCTCGCCAGGGCGAAACCCTGGTCGAGCACGATGAACAGCCCTTCCAAGCCAAACTCGATAAAATCCGCCAGCTTCGCCCTGCTTTTGCCAAAGACGGAACGATTACCGCCGCCAATGCCAGCTCAATTTCCGACGGCGCTTCGGCACTTATCCTGGCCAGCCAAACAGCAGCCGATCAGCACGGTATTAAGCCACTTGCGCGCATGCTGGGTCACTCGACACACTCTCGCCATCCTAGCGAGTTCACCATCGCGCCGGTGGGTGCGATTGAAAAGCTGATGAAAAAGCTCGACTGGGGCGTTAATGACGTCGATCTATTCGAAATTAACGAAGCCTTCGCGGTGGTGACACTGATGGCCATGGATGACTTGGGTCTGCCCCATGACAAGGTCAATGTGTTTGGTGGCGCCTGCGCCCAAGGCCACCCGATTGGTTCTACCGGCTCACGTATTATTGCCACCCTGATTCATGCCCTGCGCACTAAAGGCGGCAAGCGCGGCATTGCAAGCCTATGTATTGGCGGGGGTGAAGCAACGGCAGTGGCCGTCGAGCTAATCGACTAATCGCGCTCTGTAGCGATAGAACCTCGCTGGTAAACGCCCTGGCACTGTTACCTAGCCAGGGCGCTTGTCCACACTGCAGCAAACAGCCAGCCAAGCCCCAGCATGGGAATCGACCAGCGATGAAACTCCATCAACATCCCTGGCTGTCGTGCCAACCGTAGCGCGATTAAATTAGCCATTGAACCAATCACTACACCAAAACCACCCACGCTGACGCCCCAGGCGAGCGGCTGCCACTCACTCTGCTGGGCAAGAACCAACGTTGCCGGCACGTTGGATAACAGCTGTGAGAGCAGCACACCGACGCTGGTATCACCCCCCGGCCACTGCTGCATGGAGCCAATCATCTGCTGAACAACCCCCAACTCACCGATCACACTCAAATTCACAAACATTAAGACAAATACGACCAGCAGCAGCCAGTCGATGCTAAACACCGCCCGTCGGGCCACGATCAACATCACCAGCAAAACAGCTGCCATTGCCTGGGTTGCCCAACCCATTTCAACTGCGAACAAGAATAGCGGGTAACCGATTAGCGCTGCCCATAACGGCTTTTGCAACCGCTCACTGCGTACGCTTGCCACTGTATCTAAACGTAGTAATGCGCTAGGAAACGCCAAAGGAACAAGAAGTAACAGCAGTACCATCAGCCCCATACCTAGCGGCAACATGGCTGATAAAAACTCGCCAAAGCTAACACCCGAGTGCTGCCATAAATAGAGGTTTTGTGGATTACCTATCGGGCTCAGCGACGACCCCGCATTGACCGCCAGCGCCTCGAACACAATCAAACGCCCAATCGGTAGTGTCGCCATTCCGGCTAGGCTAAGCGTCAGCGGCACCACAATAAACAGCGCCACATCGTTGGTGACTACCGCCGAGAGTAGCGCTGAGAACATAACCAACCCAACCGCCAGACGACGCTCGCCACGCAAGTGGGCTAATAGCCGACGCCCCCAGAAGGCTAGATAGCCGCTTAGCTCTAAAGCCCTACTGAGCACCATCAGGCCCGTCAACACCGCCAGGGTCGTCCAGTGAACCCGTTCAGCCATCTTGCTAAGCGACTGAGGTTCCAGCCAACACAAAACGACCCATAGCACACTCATTGAGAGCAGCATAGGGTCGTTAAGAAAACGCTGGATAAATAAACTGACCGGGGCCAGTGCCCTCTTGGTTACCAACACGCTACATGATGCTCAGAAAAAATCGCATGATAACGCTGTAAGCCAATGAGTAAAGCAAATTCCCTAATCCAGAACGCTAAGCGGAGGCCAATAAACTCGTTTGACGACGAGTTTGGGCATCAGCCATGGCAACGTCTTGGTGGCTAAGCTGCTCCCATTCAGGATATTCGTCGTGCTCTTCACTGACGTCAGCTAGATTTGATCTAGGATCTTTTTCGACCACGCTAAATTGGCCAGCATACTCACGCATCTGCAAGGCTTCCTGGGACAACACCTCTGCGCTCTGGGCTGCCTGATTAACTAAACGCATGGTGTCCTGGGTAGTGGTATCGATCTGGGCAACCGCTAGGTTGACCTCTTCAATGCCTCGCCGCTGCTCCTCGGAAGCGTGGGTGATTTGCGTCATTAGCGTATCCACATTACTCGCTGCCTGCATAATTGCCCGAGTATGCTCACCAGCCTGTTGCGACAACACGCTACCCTGCTGGACACTCGCACTCGACGCTTCAATGCGCGTTCGAATCTCGCTGGCGGCATTGGCACTTCGGGTTGCCAGCGCACGAACCTCATTGGCGACCACCGCAAATCCACGCCCGTGCTCACCGGCACGCGCAGCCTCAACCGAGGCATTGAGCGCTAAAATATTGGTTTGGAAAGCAATGCTTTCAATCATACGGATAATGCTTTGAATCTCTTCGGAGTGATTATTGATCGCTTCCATAGTGGCGATAAACTGGCTAATCACCTCATCCCCCTGCCGCGCTTTATGGGACACATCCGCCGTTGATTGATTAACGTGTGCCGCGCTTTCAGCATTTTGATTCACCGTGGCGGTAAGCTGTTCCAAGCTCGCTGCCATTTGCTGCAAGGCTGATACTTGGGTGTCGGTTTGACTCGCCAGAAGCTGGTTCTGCTCGGTCATCTCCTGGCTGTTACTGTATACCTGCTGGCTACTGGCATTGAGTCGATTAACGGTGGCCGTCAAAGAGTGTTGCATCTTTTCCAACTCACTAAACAGCTGACCAATTTCATTGCTTGAGTACGCCGTTACAGGTGCAGAAAGATCCCCGTTAGCTATGCGCTGGAAGTGCCCAGTGATCACCTTCAAAGGTCGAAGCACGTTTTTACGCACGCCCCAGACCACCACTGTTACCACTAGCAGCGCAGCGCTAAGCGCGGCAATTACGCCCCAAAAGAGTAGCGATGAGACCTGCTCAAAACGCATAAGCAAGTCATTCCCTCGCTGGTCGGAAGCAGCAAAAAAGTTTTCAGCACTCTCTACAAACCGTTGACTACTATCATCCACCCGTGACTCACCCGAAAGAAAGCCAGGTACGTCGCTCTCTTCAAGCATCATCATCTGTAGACTGAGATTATTATTAACGAAAGATCGATAGTTAGCGGCTAACTGATCAACCAGCGCCTGCTGATCTTGATCGAAGTCACTGGCTATAAATCGATTGAAATGCTCAGACGCCTCATCAAGCAGACTCTGGGCCTCTTCCATAAGTGGTTCGGGGCGATCAAACGAAGGGGTACGGATTAACTCCGCTGCACGGTTCATTTGTATACGCGCACGCAACAGCTGTGAGTAGGCGCTATCCAGATTGCTAATTTGCGCCATATCCCTTTCATGAAGCGACGTGAATGCCTCACGACCAAAATGGTTGGCGAACAGTCCCAGCGCACCAATGATGAGCACCAAACCACTGAACGCAACTAGCACGAGCGTCCAGCTTGCCTTAACGCTTAAGTTATTGATCCATTTCATCTCGACCCGCCCCTTTCAGTAAGATTAATCAGACTTATGGAGGGGCAGCCAGAGCTGCAGGCGCCGGCGAATTTCGGATAACGCCTGCTCGTAAGCATCTGGCTTGCCAATCAGGCGCGGATCGCGAATATCCCAGAAAAACACTTCATTCGCGTCACCTTGCCATTCACGACACGCTTGCTGGGCCTTGTCACACAGCACAATGACAAAATCGAAGTTCTCGCTTTCAAACTCATCCAATGACTTACTGCGCAAACCTTCGGTGGGAAGGCCCTGCTTGCGCAATGCCTCAAGGGTCAATGCATGGGGCTCGTCAGGCTCAGAACCGGCACTAAACGCTTCAAAACGGTCATCTGCCATATGACGAAGCAGCGCCTCCCCCATTAGAGATCGAGCAGAGTTAGCATTGCAGAGAAACAACACGCGGCGCTTGGTCATAAATAAACAGCCTCTTATGTATTCAGTGGCTGTCACTCTACGCCGGGATCATGACGGCAATATTGCAGACAAGCAGTTGCTCTAGAAATATACGAAAAAACATATATGATGGAGTCATTAATCTACTACGAATCAAAACTGGGAGACCGCGATGACCTCACTTAATGATTTTGCTGGCCTCAATGATTTACCCAATATTGACGCTGAGCTCTTTGAGCCACCCAGCTGCGAGCGGTTGGGTATCCCCCAACGCTCTGAACACGCGCCTAAAATATTGCTGCTATATGGCTCCCTGAGAGAACGCTCCTTCAGCCGTTTGGCGGTTGAAGAAGCCGCACGTTTACTCAATGCCATGGGCGCCGAAACACGCATCTTTGATCCTAGAGGATTGCCGCTGCCGGATGCAGAAGATGCCAGCCACCCCAAAGTCGACGAGCTACGTCAGTTGGCTCAATGGTCAGAAGGCATGGTGTGGTGCTCGCCGGAACGCCACGGTGCGATGACCGGCATTATGAAAGCGCAGATAGACTGGATCCCACTTGCCCTGGGTGGCGTGCGCCCGACTCAGGGCAAGACGTTAGCGGTAATGCAGGTATGCGGCGGTTCGCAGTCCTTCAACACCGTCAACCAACTGCGCATTCTGGGGCGCTGGATGCGCATGCTGACGATCCCCAATCAATCCTCCGTGCCCAAAGCCTTTATGGAGTTTGATGATAACGACCGTATGAAAGCTTCCCCTTTCTACGACCGCATCGTCGATGTCATGGAAGAGTTGGTGAAATTCACACTGCTAGTGCGTGATCGTAGCGAGCTGCTCACCGATCGTTACTCAGAGCGCAAAGAGAGCGCGGAAGAGCTCTCCAAGCGGGTTAATCAACGCGCCATATAATCAGGAGCTTCACATGTCAGCACAGCAAGATAACGCATCGCCCTCCACTGCCGAAGGCATGGGCGTCTTTGAGCGCTACCTCTCGCTATGGGTAGCCATTGCCATTGTGGTGGGCATTTTGGTCGGGCAATTTATCCCAGCGGTACCGGAAACGCTGTCACGCTTTGAAGTGGCGCAGGTGTCGATTCCGGTGGCGATACTCATCTGGGCGATGATATTTCCCATGATGGCGCAAATTGACTTCACTTCTCTGCTGGGGGTTCGACGTCAGCCAAAGGGGCTGATTATTACCACCACGGTTAACTGGCTAATCAAGCCTTTCACCATGTTCGCCATTGCCTGGCTGTTTTTGATGGTCATCTTTCGGCCGTTTATTCCCGCCGAGTTAGCCAGCCAGTATCTAGCCGGTGCCATTCTGCTCGGCGCCGCGCCGTGTACGGCGATGGTGTTTGTGTGGAGCTATTTAACCCGTGGCGACGCTGCCTACACCCTGGTGCAGGTGGCGCTTAACGATCTGATTATGCTGTTTGCGTTTGCCCCCATCGTGGTCTTCCTACTGGGTATTTCTAATATCCAGGTACCCTGGGACACCGTTGCCCTCTCCGTGGTGCTGTATATAGTGATTCCCCTGGCAGCGGGTTATATCACCCGGCAAACCCTGATTAAAAAGCGCGGTGCCGAATGGTACGACAATGTGTTCATGAAGCGCGTCGGCCCGATCACTCCGATTGGCTTGATCATTACCCTGGTACTGCTATTTGCCTTCCAGGGCGAGGTGATTCTGAATAATCCGCTGCATATCGTGCTGATCGCGATTCCGCTAATTATTCAAACGTTTTTGATCTTCTTTATCGCCTACGGCTGGGCGAAAGCGTGGCGGTTGCCGCACAACATTGCGGCACCAGGGGCGATGATCGGTGCCAGCAACTTCTTTGAACTGGCGGTCGCGGCAGCGATTGCGCTATTTGGCTTACAGTCAGGCGCGGCGCTAGCCACGGTGGTGGGCGTTTTGGTCGAAGTGCCGCTAATGCTGGCGCTGGTAAGAATTGCCAATAAAACCCGCCACCATTTCCCGACAGAAGCTCAATAAGGAGTCAGAGCTATGGCCCACTATTTGATATTTTTAGGCTCAACCCGCACCAGCACACCACCCTCCCCGGCTCGCCTCGGCGAGCGGGTAGCAAAGGCCTGCGAGCGTTTGCTTTCATCGTTACCGCAGACAACGGCTGAGATTATTGACCCGCTGGCGCTAAACTTGAGCGATCCGTTTAAGCCGCATTTTGCTTACGCAAAAAACGATGCGCCGGAGGACTTAGCAGAGCTTGCTGACAAAATTACCAACGCCGATGGTTTCGTGATGGTCAGTCCTGAGTACAACCACTCCATGAGCCCGGCGCTAAGCCACCTGCTTAATCACTTCGGCGCCTCACTGTTTGCGTTTAAACCCAGCGCCATCGTGACCTACTCAATGGGTCAGTGGGGTGGCGTGCGTGCCGCCGTAGCCATGCGCGCGTTCCTCTCGGAGCTGGGCTGCCTGCCGGTATCGGCCATGGTACACGTACCCAAAGCCCAGGAAGCCCTGAACGAAGACGGCCAATTTGAGCAAGAACAGGTGCGTTGGGAAAGCTACTTTGGCCGCACCTTAGGCCAATTGATGTGGTGGGCAGAGGCAGCGGCTAGCTATAAAAGCCAAGTTGACCCAACGAAAGTATCGCCCGCTTTTAAAACTGCGCCTTCTCAACGTAACGCGCCCGGCAGTGAAAACAGCTAAATCGATCTCGAGGTCACCATGCCCGTCACCATTTACCACAACCCCAACTGCGGTACGTCGCGCAATACGCTGGCGATGATCGAAGCCTCTGGCGAATCGCCGGAGGTGATCTATTATCTGGAAACACCACCCAGCCGCGAAAAGCTGGTCGAGCTGCTGGCGATGATGCAGATATCTCCCCGGGAACTGCTGCGGCGCAAAGGCACTCCCTATGACGAGCTGAATCTGGATGATCCATCACTCAACGATGACCAGCTTATCGACGCCATGATGGCCCACCCGATTCTGATTAATCGCCCCATTGTGGTAACAAATAAGGGTACCCGCTTATGCCGCCCCTCCGAGCAAGTATTAGCGCTTTTGGAACAACCGATCACACACTTCACCAAAGAAGACGGTGACGAAGTGACCTATCCATGAATAAGAACGCTGTCTCACCCCAAGCCTCTCCTACTCAAGCCCTACCCTGCATTGAGGAAGCTTGGAACCGCCACCACCAGGCACTGCGCTATTACCTCTTGGCGCTATGCAACAACCGGGACGCCGCCGACGACATCTTGCAACGTGTCTATGTAAAAGCGCTAACGCATCGCGCCCAGTTTTGCCAACTGTCAGAACCCAAAGCGTGGCTTTATAAGGTTGCCAAGAATGAGTGGATTGATGAGTTGCGGCGCCCAAGGCCGGAGTCCCCATCGCTAGGTACCAAGATCGAAACAATACATTTATCTAATAGCCCAGAACCCCGTCTCCCCTTAGAGAGTCTTGCCGCTTGTATCGCCCAGGCGCTGGCGCACTGCGCTGACGAAGACGCTGATATTGTGTCAGCCTGCGATCTAAACGGCGTTAAGCAGAGCGACTATGCCCAGCGCCATGGATTGACCCTACCCGCGACCAAAGCGCGGCTACTCCGTGCCCGAAAACGCCTCCGCGCTCGATTGGTCGCCCAGTGTGGGATCGTCTTTGACGATCAAGGCCAGGTTTGCTGCCACCGTGCGCTACCCTCTTCTATCCAATAGCCACTCAATCAAATAAATATTTGGCTTTTCCCTGCATCCTTTCCCACATTGCTTCGTCTTCTTCATAGAACAGTTCATATAAAGGAAGGCAGCGATGTTAGAGATCTTTACCTGGCTGGCCAGTTGGCTGGTATACGATCTGGGCGGCTTTGACCCTAACAGCAAGTTAGGCGGCTCACTGCACTTTTTCGTCGAAGATACGAGCAAAATTTTTGCGTTACTGGTGGTGATGATTTACTTCATTGCCTTGTTACGCGCCTCCCTCAATCTGGAGCGGGTACGCTATCACATTCAGCAAAAGAACCGTTTCGCAGGCTACGGCTTAGGGGCTGGCTTTGGGGCGATTACACCGTTTTGCTCGTGCTCGAGCATTCCGCTGTTTCTTGGCTTCACCAGTGCAGGCATTCCCCTGGGCATTACCATGGCGTTTCTGTTTACCTCACCGATCATTAATGAAGTCGCCGTCATCATGCTATGGAGCCTGCTGGGGTGGGAGTTCACCCTGGTCTATATCACCATCGGCATGGCCGTGGGCATAGGCGGCGGCATGCTGCTGGATAGCTTTGGCGCCGAACGCTGGTTAAAAGACTTTGCGGCGAAAGCCTATCAGAACGCCGCTGACAGTCCGCAAGCCAATCAGCCAGCGCCCGTATCTCATTCGCTGACGTTAAAAGAGCGCCACCAATTTGCCCGCAATGAACTTTTCGAAATTGTCGCGCGGATTTGGAAGTGGATCATCATCGGTGTGGGGTTAGGCGCCGCGCTGCACGGCTTTGTCCCGGACGGCTGGTTCAGTGACAACCTGGGTAGTGGCCAGTGGTGGAATGTCCCGGCAGCCGTATTGGCGGGCCTGCCGCTTTACTCCAACGCCACCGGCGTCATTCCCATCATGGAAAGCTTGATCACTAAGGGGTTGCCCGTGGGTACAACATTGGCTTTCTGCATGAGCACCGTCGCGGCGAGCTTTCCTGAATTTATCATGCTCAAACAGGTCATGCTGTGGCGCTTACTGGCCACCATTTTCGTCATTCTACTCATCAACTTCATGTTGGTGGGCTGGATAATTAATCTGCTGGCACCCTGGTTATTCAGCAGCTTATAAACCCAAGAGGACATAACATGAAAAAGATCGAAGTATTAGGCACAGGCTGCAAAAAGTGCACCGTCACCGCGGAGCAAATTACCGCGATTGCCAAAGAGCTGGGCACCGATGTAGAGGTGACTAAAGTCACTGACCCGCAAGTCATTATGCGTTATCAGGTCATGTCGACCCCAGCCGTCGCGGTCAATGGCCAACTTGCACACAGCGGAGGCGTGCCGAATCGTGAAAAAATCGAAGCACTACTCAAAGCCTAAACGTTCAGTGCCTAGATTTCTTTCTGGCTCCCAGCTTACTTCCTGGTAAGCTGGCAGCCCTCGTTTAACAGGCGTCTGTATGCCGGAAATAATCGCAGTTTCTGACGCGGCTAAAGCGTTTATCAAGCAACAAGGTGGTGTGGTGACCGTGCGTTTATCACCCCGCCACGGCTGCTGCGGAGGGCTCGCCAACGTTGCTGTCGCCGAGGCGAGCACACCCAAAGACCCTTCGCTTTACCAGGGTCATCGCGATGAAGATATCACCCTATTTATTGCAGAAGAGCTTGCCTACCAAGGGCTGCGCGTGGACGTCGAAGGATTCTGGAAGTTACGACATCTGTATGTGGATAGCGTATTGAAGTAGCTACCGTTACCGCACATACAGTTGCAAATAGGATCACCGAGCCTAACCTATTGCATCAAGGTAATACGCACGACAACCAACTATAGTGGCTAATCTTCTTTCTCCGCAGCAATTACAATCGCATTCAAGTCGTCCCAAACACCGGGGGCTGCAGCGATAATGTGGTCGCCCTTCGCCAGAGGCCAATGCTGGCAAAAAGGCGCGGTTAGGCCGCCCGCTTCACGTATCAATAGCAGGCCAGCCAAGCAGTCCCAGGGCATAATGTGATTTTCGTAGTAACCGCCTAATCGCCCTGCTGCAACGCTGGCCAGCATAAGAGCGCCGGAGCCGTTGCGGTAGAACATGCCACCGCCTGCTAGCAAGGCTTGAATGACGTTTACCGAATGCTGGGTCGGCCCCCGCTGGCTTACGCCAACGCCGATCAAGCTGTTCTGAATGGTGTGAGCGTTATTAAGGCTCAAACGCTCACCATTTAAAAAGGCGCCTTGGTTTAGACTGCCGGTAAAGGTTTCTTTATAGAGCGGCACCTGTATAACGCCCACTACGGTGGTGTCATCAAGCATTACCGCGATGGAGACACACCAATGATGTAAGCCCGCCAGAAACAAACTGGTACCGTCAATCGGGTCGATAACCCAGGTAAACCCAGATGTGCCGACCGTTTCAGGGCGTTCCTCGCCGATAATGCCGTCTTCGGGGAAGGCCGTTTGAATATGCTGGCGGATTAGATCTTCTACATTTCTGTCAGCTTGAGAAACGGCATCTTGCGCGCTCATTTTGGTTTCGACCACCAGCTCTGACTGGCGATAGAAATAGTCGGTCGCCAATTCGCCACCGCTGATAGCGACCGTGCGGGCAACGGCTAAGCGAGCGTCAATAGCAGAGGCGTCAGTGCTTGAATGATTATGAAACACGGGTTAAATCCTTTTCATTAATGACTAACGAGACGTGCTGCTTTAATCCCAGCCGCGGTTCGGCGATGGGGCGGGAAACCAAGAGTTCAGTAAAATTGGTCGCAATCACGTACTCCATACGGCTGCCCAGGTAAGTCGCACTAACGATTTCACCACTAATTGAACCAGGCTTAGCACTGCCACCAAGAACGATACGCTCCGGGCGAATGGAGACGCGGGCGTTACCTGCTTCCCCCGGAATGGCCAAGTTTAAATTGCCAGCACTAAAACAACCGGCTTCTACTTTGCCATCTACCAGGTTGGCGTCCCCGATAAAGTCGGCAACAAAGGGCGAATTGGGGCGGTCGTATAAATCTTCTGGCGTGCCTACCTGGGCAATGTGCCCAGCGTTCATCACCACGATGCGATCCGACACCGCAAGCGCCTCTTCCTGATCATGCGTGACGTAAATAGCCGTTAAGCCAAAGCGTTGCTGTAATTCACGAATTTCAGCGCGCACCCGACGGCGCAATTTGGCGTCCACATTGGACAGCGGCTCATCGAACAGCATGACATCCGGTTGCTGGGCAATGGCCCGAGCAACGGCCACCCGCTGCTGCTGGCCGCCGGAAAGCTCTGAAGGTAATCGACGGCTAAGATTGGGCAGCCCAAGTAGTTCGAGAATTTCCAGCGCGCGGGCATGGGCTTTGTTTTTGGACTCACCGCGAATAACGGGGCCATAGGAGACGTTGTCGAGAACCGACATATGTGGAAATAACGCATACGACTGGAACACCATGCCCACATTTCGCTCCGATGCCGGGCGACGGCTTACATCACGGCCATGAATCAACATCTGACCAGCAGTGGGCAACTCAAGGCCCGCCACCAGGCGTAAACTGGTGGTCTTGCCACAGCCAGAAGGGCCTAGAAAGGTCACCAGTTCGCCACGGCGAATGGATAGGTTGATCTGATCCACCGCCGTCACGTCGTTGTACTTCTTAACCACATCAATAAATTCTATGGCGAGATCAGCCATGGTTTCTCCCTTTAAACCGGGTTAATTGACACTGACGGCTTCGGATAGCTGAGGCTTAGCATTATCTGGCGCGCGTCGCCCAAGGCGTCGCTTGCCAATCAGCGCGCTGAAAATGACGATAGCGGCGATCATGACCAGCATAAGAACGGCAGAATAGGTAATTGCCAGCGCGTATTCACCGTTTTCCACGCGCCCCATAATGTAAGCCGTGGCCATATTGTGGCGTGCGCTAACCAAGAAAATAACCGCTGACACGGCCGTCATGGCGGTGACGAAGGAGTACACCATGGCCGTGAACATCGCCGGTTTCACCAACGGCAAAACAATTCGCCGCAGGGTAGTAAACCCACCGGCACCTAGCGTCTGGCTAGCCTCTTCCATTGAACGGTCGATTTGAGATAGTGCCGCAATACCCGCGCGCATTCCCACGGGCATATTGCGGAACATAAAGCAGATCACCAGTATCACCATGGTGCCGGTGATATCCACCGGTGGCACGTTAAACGCCGCCACGTAAGAGACCCCAACGACCGTGCCTGGAATCGCAAAACTGAGCATGGTGCCAAATTCAAACTGACGCTTACCGGCAAAATTTTGTCGGGCGATCAACCAGGCAGTGATAATCCCAATGGCCGTTGTCAGTGGCGCAGCCAGGGCTGATACCAACAAAGTGGTTTTAAGCGAACTCCAGGCCGAGCCATAAAACTCAATGCCGTTGCCACCCAGCTCAACCGAAAATGCCGTGCCTAGATGGCGTAACGTCGGAGTGAGATCCCAGCGGCCAATATCATTTACAAAACCACCTAATAAAACAATGGCGTAGACGGCGAGAGTAAACAGCACAAAAAGCCCCACAATGCTGTAAGACACCGCCTGCAAAGGCTTTGGAAGCGGTGCTGCCAAGCCAGCATCTGACTTGCCGGTCACCGTGACATAGCTTTTTTTGCCTAGCCAGCGCGCCTGAATCCAAAACGCCCCCAGCGTGAGTGCCAGTAAAATGATCGACAGCGTAGCGGCATTGCCCAGGTCATAGCGCGCCCCGACAACGGCAAAAAAGATTTTGGTCGATAGCACCTCATAGCCCCCGCCAAGTACCAATGGGTTGCCAAAGTCAGCCAGACTCTCGATGAAGGCAAGTAAAAAGGCAGCGGCCAGCCCTGGCCGTAATAGCGGCAAGGTAATGGTTTGGAAGGTGCGCATTGGGCCTGCGCCCAGCGTATGGGAGGCTTCTTCAAGCGAAGGGTTAATCGCCTCTAAGGTGCCGAGCAGTACCAAAAAGGTGACGGGCGTGAAGGCCAGCGTTTGTGCCATCAATATGCCAGGCAATCCGTATAGCCAGCGTGACGGCGTCACTCCAAACAGCTCTGCGCCCCAGCTGGTTACCAGCCCAGAGCGCCCAAACAAGACGATCAACGCCACCCCAACGACAAAGGGCGGCGTTATAATCGGCAGTATAGAAATAGCACGCAGCGTTTTTGTAAAGCGAAACCCGGTGCGCGCCACCAGCATCGCCAGTGCCAGGCCAAGCAGGGTAGACAATGTTGCCGACATTATCCCCAGCACGACGGAGTTGATCACCACGCCACAGTTGCCACCCTCTGGTGATATACAATTCAACCGCCACAGCTCTGGGGCGATTAACCGGGCCCCAAAGGCCTGCAGGGCCAGGCCGCCCTCTGGGTTCGTAAAGGCGGTGGTGGCAAGTTTTATAATGGGGAAAAAGACGAACAAACCGAGCAGCGCCACGACAAATACCACTGCGGCGGCTGCAAACTGGTCTCCTTTACAGAAACCGCTATCCGCCAGTTCATTGGCCAACAGCCCTAACAGGGCAATCGCCGTCAGAAAGCCGCCCCATCCCAAACCCGTTTGGCCTGTCGAGGCACCCGGAAAAAGGCCTGCAACACTCGTGAATAGCGGGCCGTTCAAGCCGATAAGCGATACTTGAAGCAGTAAACTGAGCAACCCGAAAGCCAGCAGCAGTAACGTCATAGTTTGGCGCTTTAGCGCAGATCGTTGTTGCCATACCACGAGCAAAACTATAGGCAGCACAATCACTGGCAATAACCACAAGCGGCCTGCCATGGCATGAAAAAAAGCCGATTCCCAAAGAGCCGAAATGCCGTCAGGGGGCACTTTGTACCAGGGCAATAGAAACACAGCGACACTAAGCAATAAAAGCCAGCTTGCGCTGGCTTTATGCCCAAGACCATGAGCTTTCATAAACTCTCCGCTAAGATACGCCAACTAGCGCGACAAACTAATTTGAAAAGTTAGCGTGCCAGAGAGCCAATTTCCTGATCCCAGCGCTCCAGCAAGCGGGTACGCTCTTCACTTGACCCGTACAATGCAAAGTCATAGTCAATCAAAGTGATATCGGCCAGGCGCGGAGCTTGAGGGGGCGTTTCAGCATTAACGTTAGAGGGCACCTGGAAGGAATTTGCCTGTACGGCCAACGCCTGCGCATCTGCCGATAGTGCCCAATCGTACCAAATACGTGCGTTTTCGCTGTTGGGGCCGCCCTCGATAATGCTCATGGAGCCTATCTCATAGCCAGTGCCTTCGCAGGGCGCTACGGTTTTAATCGGTGAGCCTTGAACCGCTTGGGCGACCGCATCGTGCATAAAGACAATACCAATGGCCGTCTCCCCAGTACCCGCTGCACGGATGGGAGCACTACCAGACTGAGTGTATTGGCTGACATTATTATTAAGTTCGCGCAAATAGTTGAAGGCTTCATCTTCTCCAAATAGCTGCACGAGTGTTGCCAGCAAGGTGTAGGCCGTTCCCGAGGAGTTGGGGTTAGCCACCTGGATATCATCCTGATAGCGACTGTCCAGCAGGTCAGACCAACACGATGGCACATCGTCGCTAATCAGATCAGTGTTATAACCAAAACCCAACCCGCCCGCATAAATACCCACTGTACGATAATCAGACGCCTCTGCCTGACTCACTGCCCAGTCTTGCAATTCTATCAACATAGGAGATTGATAAGCGGTTGTTAAACCTTCTTGGGCCGCCTGTAGATGAGGGTCACCAGTGCCGCCCCACCAAATATCGCCGCGCGGCTGGCCGAGCTCTGCACGGATCTGTGCATAGGTTTCACCAGAAGAGCGGCGTGTCATCAGAACGTTGATGCCGGTCTCACGCTGAAAGGCTTCTGCCATCACGCGGCACCATTTTTCATCCACGGAGCAATAGAGTACCAATTCACCGGATTCAGCTTGTGCATTCAATGTGGGTAATACGCATAGCGCGGCTGCGAATCCAACTGCTTTTTTAGTGATGTTCACCTTAGCTCTCCACTGGTAAAGAAAGACTAACGTAAAGCGCTAAGATGAACAGTCGATGACGACAAGATGGCAGTTGTATGTAACCCTCTGACGATCAGGTACAAACCCAGGAGATACGTCGACCATGGGGATATGAGGCTCTTCCTGAAAGATTGTCAGCTGTGGAGTGAGGAACGCTCTACCAACAACGTTATAGGCGCAGCGCTGCACCTTTCCGAAGGTCAAGCGTTCCGTTGATAGTTCTCCGGGAAGAAATGCCGCTCAATTAACTCAATGAGAATATGAAGCACCTTAATATGCAGCTCTTGAACTCAATCAGCAAAACTGCCCGCCGGAGTGCAGATGTAAACATCACTTAAGGCTTCAAGCTCTGGGTTACGTCTACCTGACAAAATAATAACTTTCAAACTTAGTGACTTAGCAGCACTAGCAGCTACCAATACATTTTTGCTCGTTCCGCTAGTACTAAGCGCCAATAAGCAGTCGCCCTCACGACCATGCGCCTCAATGTACCGAGAAAATACATACTCATAGCCAAGGTCGTTACCAACACAGCTTATATGCCCAGGGTCACTGATGGCAGCAGCAGCAAGCGTAGCGCGGTCTTGACGGTAACGACCTGTAAGCTCTTCAGCAAAGTGCATAGCATCACACATTGAGCCTCCGTTACCACATGAATAGACACGTCCTTTCCGTTCAAAAGTTTCTATTAATAAGTCAGCTCCACGCTCAATACTGGCAAGCGCATTTTGATTTTGAAGTAAGCTCTCAAGAGCTGTAGAAGCTTCATGCAGGCTATTTCTTATATGATAAATTGACATTTTACATCCAAATAGTTTCGACATTAATTTTAATTAAAAATAATTAACATAAAAAAATAACAACTAAAAATTATACATCGGCAGTTTTTACAGTTTTATTTCACTGATCAAAAAACCTTATCTGGTAGCCCTGTTTGGTCGGATAAAAACCTGCGGCATCATAAAACCTATGTGTTGCTGGATCTTTCGAACCCGTCATTAATGCTACTTTATAACAGCCAATTTTTTTTGAGTGACTTACAGCGTACTCAAGAAGAGACTTTCCTACTCCTTTATTTCTATAACTCTTTGAGACAATTACATTTTCAATAATTGCGAATGGACGACCAGACCAACTGAGATTGGCACAACAGTTTACCGTACAAGTGCCAATCATTTTATCTAAGGTAAAAACACCAATGACGCATCCACCACATTGTAATATTGCAGTATAAATTTCATCTACTCTGTCATCGCTAGGCCATGATGATCGTGGCCGGTCATATTCATCAATTAAATTTAGAACCTTATCAATTTCGTTTCGTTCGACTTGCCTAATTTTCATTTTTCGTTCCTGCATAGCGTGTATTTAATATCAGATAGTATCTAATCATATCCAGAATTTAGAATTTGTGGACATTTTCATGAGTCAATGTAGTTTTTTTTATTCACTTTAATGGGTTCTTAGAACACTAAAGAGAAGGATTATTGACGTCTCGCTCACGGTCTCGATGGTGACCGCTTTACTTCGTAGCAAAAGAGAATAACGCGATGAAACGTCAACAGACACTCTAAGCCTGACGTTTATCTAGAAGTGGGGTTGCTATCCGTTTCTTGCGCGCCTGTCAGAGCAGAACTAGACTCAGACTGGACTATCATATTTGCATAGCCATATATAACTATTCCCCGTCTCAGGCTTCTCAACAACCATAAAGGAGTGCTAAACAATGACACAACTGAGTCGTCGTAATTTCCTCAAACTAACCGGCAGCAGTGCCGCTGTGGGTACCCTTTCGCTCGCCCCTATAACACACGCACAGCAAGGTAGTCCTCCACTTCCACTTGGAAGCACTACCCTGCCTTATCCCCGAGAACTGGTAACAAAGCTGAGCGAGTTGGCCATCAATCAGCCGATTTATTTTAGCTACCCTGACGATCGTTCACCCTGCGTGGTAATTCGCAGAGGGCGAGAGGTCAAAGGCGGGGTTGGCCCAGAAAAAGATGTAGTGGCTTATAGCACCCAGTGCACACATATGGGCTGCCCGGCTACTTATGACCAAGAGGCAGAAGCCTTCAAGTGCCCTTGCCACTACAGCATCTTCGACCCGGATAACACGGGCCAGATGGTCATTGGCCAAGCCACCGAGAATCTGCCACGAGTCATTCTAGAGTATGACGATACCGAAGATGCCCTGGTGGCGGTGTCAATTGATGGCCTGATCTATGGCCGCCAGGCCAATATCATCTAAGTCGGGAGAACAACAATGAAACAATTTAAAGACCGTATTCCTTTACCCCCGGCAGATGCCCAGAAAACCAATATGGCCTGTCACTTCTGCATCGTAGGCTGTGGGTACCACGTCTATAAATGGCCTGCCAACCAAGAAGGTGGCAGAGATGCTAACCAGAATGCGCTGGGACTCGACTTCACCCAGCAGCTACCTCCTATGCAACTCACTATGACCCCCGCCATGGTTAATCAGATACAAGACCATGATGGACGCGAATACAACATCATGATCGTTCCTGACAAAGAGTGCAGCGTGAATAAGGGGCTATCCTCAACGCGTGGCGGCCAGATGGCCAGTGTCATGTACTCGGAGGGAACCCCTATCGGCGAGCGCCGCCTCAAGTATCCCATGGTGTATAGCGGAGACGACTGGGCAGAAACCAATTGGGAACACGCCATGGCGCTCTATGCCGGTCTGACCCAACGCATCCTCGATAATGAAGGGCCGGATCAGTTGTTCTTCAATCTCTTTGATCATGGCGGCGCTGGAGGCGGTTTTGAGAATACATGGGCTACTGGCAAGCTAATTTTTGACGGCATACAGTCAAAAATGGTGCGCATTCACAACCGCCCCGCTTACAACTCAGAATGTCACGCTAGTCGAGACATGGGCATTGGTGAGCTCAATAACAGTTATGAGGATGCGGAGGTGGCCGATGTTATCTTCTCCATCGGCGGAAATTCCTACGAGACTCAGTCAAACTGGTTCCTGGCACACTGGGAGCCGAACTTGAGGGGGGCTAACGTCGCCAAGAAGCGGGAGTGGTTTCCTGACGAGACGGTCGGTAAAGGCAAGGTTATTCTGGTTGACCCTCGACGCACACCCACCGTCGCTATCTGTGAAACGATTGCCGGTAAAGAGAATGTTCTACACTTAGCGATCCAGCCAGGCACTGATACAGCCCTGTTCAATGGACTGCTGACCTATGTGGTCGATCAAGGCTGGCATGATCAGCCCTTTATCACAGAACATACTAGCGGCTTCGAGAAGATGCTGGCCGCCAATCGGATGGAGCTGGATGAATGCAGTCGCATTACCGGCGTGAGTCAGGGCGATATACTCAAGGCCGCCGAGTGGGCCTATAAACCTAAGGCCAGTGGCCACGCCCCTCGCACCATGCATGCCTACGAAAAAGGTGTTATCTGGGGCAATGATAACTATCGGATTCAGTCCGCAATCGTCAATCTTGCTGTGGCCACCCACAATGTCGGCCAGCGTGGCACCGGCGTGGTGCGTATGGGCGGCCACCAAGAGGGTTATGTCCGCCCACCCTACCCCGGTGGACGCCCTGCGCCCTATATCGACCAGGAATTGATTAATGGTAACGGCATGATGCTAACGGTTTGGGCCTGCAATGCTTTTCAAACCACTATTAATGCCGAAACTTATCGCCAGATAATCAAGCGTCGTGCCGCTATCGTCAACCAGGCAATGGCAGAGGCAAGGGGCGGCAGCATCAATGAATTAATCGACATTATCTATGACGCTGTAAAAAATAAGGGCGGTTTGTTTATTGTTGATATCGACCTTTATCGCACGAAGTTCGCCGAATATTCACACTTAGTGTTGCCAGCTACGCATCCCGGTGAAATGAACCTCACCTCCATGAACGGTGAGCGACGGCTTCGACTTTCAGAGCGCTTCATGGATCCTCCCGGCATCGCTAAGCCAGACTGTTTGATAGCGGCCAATATGGCTAATGCTCTTAAGCAGCGCTACGAGTCGGCAGGCGACGTGACGATGGCCGAGCGTTTCGCTGGATTTAACTGGACAACCGAAGAGGATGCCTTCAACGACGGCTTCCGCATGGCCCATGAAAAGGAAATCGACAGCCAAGGTGGCCCCACAGGACATCTCGCCACCTATGAAAGGCTTCGAATGGCTGGCAACAATGGCGTCCAACTTCCCATCAAGGAGTATCGAGACGGCAAACTCATCGGAACCGAGATGCTATATACGGACTATGATTTTGATACTGATGATGGCAAGGCTCATTTCCAGCCTTCCCCCTGGAACGGCTTTCCCGAGGTAGTTCAGCAGCAGAAAGAGACCTATGATTTCTGGATAAACAACGGGAGAACCAACCATATCTGGCAGTCGGCCTACCATGACCAGCATCTGGCATTTCGCAAGGGCCGCTACCCGATGGCCCCAATTGAGATCCATCCACTTGACGCTCAAGACATAGGGATCGCCAACGGCGATATCGTTGAAGTCTACAACGATTACGGCGCGACCACGGCTATGGCCTACCTGGAACCTGATCTGAAGCGTGGTCAGGTTTTTATGATGTTTGGCTATCCTAATGGGGTGCAGGGTGATGTCATCAGTGAGTGGACGGATCGTAACCATATTCCCTACTACAAGGGCACTTGGGCAAATCTACGACGGATAGGCGCTAACCCTGCCTATCTAAGAGATGTCTCTTTCAAACGTCGTCGCTTCTCTTAAGCCAGTTTCTTCAAACCACCCAAGGCAGGAACCAAGATTCCTGCCTTGGGTAATCCTTTACGGAAAGCGATGACTAACTCTTACGCATAGCCTATTCGTAAGCACCCCAGCAATCGATCAAGCGTGGGTCGAGATACGCTTGCTATTTAGAAAAACAAAAAAGTGGCGTAGCCCGCAATCATCGCCATCGCAAAAACGACCGCGACAAAGGCCACCAGCAGCTTAAACGAGAACAATGAGCGCAGCAGGATAAGCTCAGTCAGGCTGGCTCCAGCACTCCCAATAATCAACGCCAGCACTGTTCCGGCCCCCACGCCTTTTGCCATCAGCGCAGATGCTAACGGTATAACGGCTTCAGCACGGATATACAGAGGGACACCGATAACGGCGGCGACGGGGATGGCAAAAGGATTATCGGCACCAGCATACTGTTCCAGCAAGTCAGTGGGCATAAAACCATAGATCACGCTACCAATCGCAATACCAATAAGTAGGTATGGTAAAACGTCCACGAAGTCAGACCAGGCTTCACCCCATAAACCGCTGTATCTGCTTTGCCCTAGTTTAGGCTCAGTTGTTTGACTACCACAACCGCCACCTGATTGAGCGCCAGCCGGATCGGCACTACCGCAGCCAACCGCAACTGGAGTACTACTGCAACTGCTACTTTCACAATCGGTCGCTACTGGCTTGACGCCGCAGCTATTGGTCGAGGCTTCACACCCTGAAGCTGTATAAGTTTCAGCGCGGCGCACGTAACGCTCGAAGCCAAAAGTCTGTAGTAACCAGCCGGCGGCCAAAGAGACAATCAGTGCCGCTAGAACGTAGATAGCGGTGAGGGTAAAACCAAAGGTGGCAGCCAACAGACCAACAACAATAGGGTTTAACAGCGGAGAGGCAAATAGGAACACCATCATAGGCCCGAACCCGGCACGTGCACGAATCAGGCCTTTCAGCATTGGAATCGTTGAGCAACTACAGAAGGGTGTGATAGCCCCCAGTCCCGCAGCGAGAAAGTAGCTACGGGATCGGTTAGAACTTAGCAAAGCCTCGACCTTGGATGGCGGGATATGGCGTTGAAGCGCCCCTACCAGGAAGCTAATGCCAATAAACAAGGCCGATAGCTCGACCGCGAGAAAGGCAAACATGCCTAACGTATCTTGCAATTGAGGGGACACGACAAAGCTCCTATAATTCTAGATTAATCGAATTATTGAAGCTTAGATTGCAACCTTTGTACTCGTCAACTATATTTCTAGATACTTGGAAATTATATGCAAAAAAAACATAGCAATGAAAAAATAGAACAGAGAGAAAATAGAACAGAGAGAAAATAGAAGACAGCATGGAGAGTTTTATGGATCATGAAGGGGTCGCCGCCAGCTTGGCTGAGCTTGGTAACACGCACCGTTTGGCGGTGTTTCGCTTTTTAGTCAAGGCTGGCCATCGCGGAGCCCCTGTCGGAGAGATACAGAAAGCGTTGGATATCCCAGCTTCAACGCTATCGCATCACTTATCTCGTATGGCTAGAGTAGGTTTAATTAAGCAGGAGAAGCACAGCCGCACTATCGTCTGTATACCTGATTACCATCACCTACAAAATCTGATTGGCTTCTTACAGGCGGAATGTTGTATAGGGGAAAATATGGAGCCTGTTGCGGCATCTTTATAACTGACTACCCTGGTTTAATCAGGGTTTTAGAGAGTAAAAGACCTTTATGTAAATGGCTCACCCCTGCAATCGCGGCACACGAATAAACAGCAGCGCTAAACACGCCGCCAGCATCAATCCTGTGGTCAGCCATAGCGCACCAGCGCCGTTTTGCTCTATCAGTAGTCCAAATAGCAGCGGCGCAAAGGCTTGCGCGGCCCTTGCCGGGGCGATAATCAAGCCCTGACGCTGACCAAACCCTTTCGGGCCAAACAGTGCCAGCGGCAGTGTGCCGGAGGCAATTGTCATCATGCCATTGCCCGCACCGTGCAGCAGCGCAAAGCCTGCTGCGGGCATACCCATTGTGGCCAGCAATGCCGCACCTAAGGGGTGAAGCGTAGTGGCGACACGAGCGGCTACCAGCGGATGCAAATGGCGTAAAAGTGCAAACTCACCCAGTCGAGCGGCCACTTGCGCAGGGCCTACTAGCGCTGCAGCAGCGACGGCCACCGAAAGCGATACGCCGGTTTCCTGCAGAAGCCTGGGTAGATGTGCCGCCATCGCCGTTGAGACAAACCAGCCCGCGGCAAACACATAGGCTAACAACATCATCGCCAGGCGAGGACGCTCCGGCGGCGGCGCCGATTTATCGTCATCTTGCTGGGCCGCACTATCGGCTGCTTTGGGCAAGCAGGCATTCAGCGGCAGCCCCACCACAATATGCAGCATGGCCCAGGCGCCGCAGGCTGCCCGCCACCCGAACTCATTTTCCAACAAAGCTGTTAGTGGCCAGCCGATGGTACTGGCAAAACCCGCCAGTAGCGTTACGCCGGTAATTGACGAGCGCGCACTACGCCCCAACAACCGTCCCAAGGTGGCAAAGGCGGCGTCGTATAGGCCCATCGCCATGCCAATGCCGACAATGAGCCAAGCGAACATTAAGCTGAGAAGACCTTGAGAGAGCGCCATGATGACCAGGCCAAGCGCCAAGACAGCGTTCGAAGCCATCAGCACGCCTCGCCCACCCTGTTGGTCAATCAAACGCCCTACGCTGGGGCCCAGCATGGCGGTTAACAGTAAGGCGGCAGAAAACGCCGCAAATACCCAGCTTGGTGCCATCCCCAGTTCGCGGGCCATGGGTACCGCAAGGATAGCGGGCAAGTAGTAACTTGATGCCCAGGCAAGGGTCTGCGCGCTGCCTAAGGTGAGCGTTAAACCCCAGTTGGGCGAACGAATCATGCGACTTGTCTAGGCAACGCTAGCGCCATCAATGCGCTAGCCGCCACCAAGGCTGCCGATACCCAAAGGCAGGCGCTTAGCCCGTAGGCCATATATAGCCAGCCCGACAGTAGCGTGCCCACTAAACGCCCCATGGCATTGGCCATATAGTAAAAGCCGACATCCATGGAGACGCCGTCGGCGCGGGCATAATGCACAATCAAATAGCTGTGCCAGCTGGAGTTAATCGCAAACAGCACCCCAAAGGCGAGCAAGCCGACGACTAACCAGCCGACTTGGGCCAAGGGCAGCATCGCCAACACGATTGCCAGCACTGCCAGTGCCGCCGCCCAGCCAGCGGTCAGCGCCCGGGCATCGCCTTTGATTAGCCGGGTTAATTTAGGCGCCTGGGTTTGCACCCCACCATAGCCAATCACCCACACCGCCAGCAGCCCACCCACTGTCCAGTGAGTCCAGCCGTGCTGATCGTATAAAAACACTGGCAGTGCTACGACAAACCACACATCCCGCGCCGAAAATAGACAGAAGCGCGCCGCAGAGAGTACGTTAATCGCGGGTGATTTTGAGAAGATTTCGGAGAACTTCGGCTTTACTTTTTGCCGACCTAAATCCGCCTTGAGCCTCAGCAGCGAAAGCAGTAACACGCCGCCCAGCATCACCGCCATAACAAACACAGCGGCCTGGAAGCCAATCAAGGTGAGCAGCAGCCCGCCGACAAAAAAGCCCAGCCCTTTTAGCGCGTTTTTAGAGCCGGTCAACATCGCCACCCAGCGGTAGAGTGAGCTATTGGCGTTGGCGCTCTCTTTTGGAACCAACACCTTAACGGCGCTTTTAGCGCTCATTTTGTTGAGGTCTTTAGCAATACCCGAAATCGCTTGTGCGGCCATCACCCAAACAACGGTCAACAGGCTAGCGGGTACCATCAGCATGGCAAGGGCAATAATTTGCAGCCCTAGCCCCACATTCATAGTGCGATTGAGCCCCAAGCGCGCCCCCAACCAGCCGCCTACCAGGTTAGTCACTACGCCAAAGGCTTCATAAAATAGAAACAGCATGGCAATGGCCAACGGCGAGTAGCCCAATTGGTGGAAGTGCATCACCACCAGCATGCGCAGCGCGCCATCGGTAATCGTGAACGCCCAGTAGTTACCGGTAATCAGCATGTATTGGCGCACCTCGAAAGGTAGCGCCTTTACCCGTGTCAGCATTGAATCAGCCACGTCCCACCTGCTCACGCCCGACCATAAGGGCCAGCTCGGCGGTGCGGTTGGCATAGCCCCACTCATTGTCGTACCAGGCGTAGAGTTTCAGCTGGGTGCCGTTGATCACCATGGTGGAGAGTGCATCGATAATCGAGCTGCGCGGATCGGTGCGGTAATCGATAGACACCAGCGGGCGTTCTTCGTAGCCCAAAATGCCTGCCAGCGGGCCATCGGCGGCGGCTTTCAGCGCCTGATTGACCTCGTCGACGCTCACTTCGCGTTCAAGCTCGAAGACCATATCGGTAAGCGACGCATTAGCCAGCGGCACACGAATCGCATGGCCGTTAAGCTTGCCTTCCAGCTCGGGGAAAATGGCGGTAATCGCTTTGGCCGAACCGGTCGTGGTGGGAATCAAGCTCATACCGCAAGCTCGGGCGCGGCGCAGGTCTTTATGCGGCGCGTCGAGAATCGTTTGGGTATTGGTGATGTCATGCACGGTGGTCATCGAGCCATGGCGAATACCAAACGTTTCCTGAATGACTTTGACCACGGGTGCCAGGCAGTTGGTGGTGCAGCTAGCTGCGGTCACGATCTTGTGCTGAGCAGGGTCATACAGATAATCGTTCACCCCCACCACGACATTGAGCACGCTCGCCTCTTTCATAGGCGCACTTACCACCACACGACCAACGCCTTGATCAAGATACGCCTGGAGCTTATCGGTGGTTTTCATTACGCCCGAGCACTCAATGACAATATCGCAGTTCGACCAGTCGCTATCGGCAATAGCTTTGTTGGCGCTAAAGGAGACAGATTTGCCGTCGAGTTCTATGGCGCTATCCGTTGACGAGATGCCCTTCCCTGGCGCCCAGTGCCCGTGCACCGAGTCAAACTCCAACAAGTGGGCAAAGGTGGCCGCATCGCCACCCGGGTCATTAATGCGCGTCAGTTCTACCGCACCCGATTCTACCTGCGTCCACAAGCTGCGCAGGGCCAAGCGTCCAATACGTCCAAAACCGTTGATACCGATACGTAGTGTCATATTTTTTAGCTCCTAGGTGAATTATCGACGAATGTCGTCCCTTGCCTCAATCAATAACCATAGCGATAGACGTTGATAGATATCGTTGAATGTATGTTCATAGGCGTCTAGCTGTCCATGTAAACGAGGGTCAGAAATATCCCAGTAAAATAGCTGTCCACAACCACCTTTCCAGTGGTGGCAAGCCTGTAAAGCTTTTTCACATAAAATAAAAACGGTATCGAAATAATGCTCTGCGAGAGCTTCTATCGACTTACTTGCTAAGCCGCTTGTATTTACGCCGTGTGCTTCCAACGCTTGAAGCGCCAGTGCCTGTGGTCGGTCAGGCTCCTTTCCAGCACTAAATACTTCGAACTGATCCGCCGAAAGATGCCTCAGTATCGCTTCCCCCATTAGCGAGCGGGCTGAATTTGCACTGCAAAGGAACAGGACTTTTTTCTTTGTGGGCATAAAGAAATGGCTCATATATGTTTTTTCATATAAATGCCATTTTCTACACAATCTTCTTGCAACTCAAGCTTGCTGACATAATATGTTATCAATTATAGAAATATTCATATTCCATAAAAATATATTATACTTAAAATTTAATACTCGCTCCTGCAGAGCGGAACAATAGACTCTATCCAAAAACCATTCGGATATTAAAAATATACTATTTCTATAAAATTTCTATAAGTTCATAAATAAAAAAACCCCTTAAAAAGGGGTTAAATATATATTTTAAATTAATTAAAAATAAATTAACCAAATCTTCCAGTTATATAATCTTCAGTTCGCTGACACCTAGGAGCAGTAAATAAATCATTAGTCTTATTGTATTCAATCAATTTTCCTAAATACATATAAGCCGTGTAGTCAGAAATACGAGCAGCCTGCTGCATATTGTGCGTAACTATCAATACTGTTACATCACCTGCGAGTTTATTAATCAAGTCTTCCACTTTTGCTGTCGCAATAGGGTCAAGAGCAGAAGTAGGTTCATCTAGAAGTAAAATTTCTGGCTCAACAGCCAAAGCACGAGCAATACATAAACGTTGCTGCTGCCCACCCGACATACTTAGCGCTGGCTGATGCAGTCGATCTTTTACTTCATCCCACAATGCTGCTTTACTGAGTGAATCTTCTACAATTTCATCTAATAATGAACGTTTAGTAATGCCACGAATTCTCAAACCTGCTATCACATTCTCATAAATCGATTTTGGAAAAGGGTTAGGTTTCTGGAAGACCATACCCACTCTCATTCGAACAATATTCGGATCAAGGTTGATCAGATCCTCATCTTCTGGTAATAAATTAATCTCACCAGAATACCTCACGCCCGGATATAAATCATGCATGCGGTTAAAGCAGCGTAAAAATGTACTCTTCCCACAGCCTGACGGCCCTATCAGCGCTGTAACTTTTTTATCAATTAAAGGCATGCTGACATCGTCTATCGCCTGCGTACCGTCGCCGTACCAGAATTTCAAATTAGAGACTCGAGCCCGAGTGGGGCTATCAGGCTCCAGGTACCAATGATCGAGATGCTCACTAGCCTTACGCATTGGCTTTTCTGAATCATCTTGCACAGTCGTCTGGAATTTCGACATACCATTCATACTCATATCTCACACCATTAGGAAGTTTGGTTACTTCTTATACCATGCAAAATGCCAACTTATTTACGAGCACGATAGCGTATGTAAATTGCCAAAGCATTCATCATTAGTGTCATAACAATTAGAACAACACCCGCGGCTGCCGCTGTAATTTGGAAATCTGCCTGGGGACGGGATACCCAGCCAAACATCTGTATGGGCATGACTGTAAACCCACTATTCAGCCACTCAAAGCTAATGAATGGGAAATCACCGCTGACTGGCGACTGCGGTAAGAAGGCGATGAAAGACAAGGCACCAATGGTAATGATTGGAGCAGTTTCACCAATCGCTCTAGAAAGTCCCACAATTGCACCAGTTATAATACCTGGTTTGGCTGCAGGAATAATATACATTGCCATGGTCTGCCATTGGTTGGCCCCTAGGCCATAAGCCGCCTCACGTAACTCGTTTGGAATTGAACGTATCGCCTCTCGAGTCGAAACAATGATAATCGGCAAAATCAATAGCGACAGAACCAGGCCCGCCACCAATACTGTCTCGCCCATCCCGAAAGTCTGTACAAAAAGGCCAAGCGCAAGGAGGCCATAGACAATAGAAGGAACACCAGCCAAGTTAGATACGTTGACTTCAATAACGTCAGTAAGCCAATTCTTACCCGCATATTCTTCCAGATACAGCCCAGCGGCAATCCCAAGCGGGACAGCTATCACGGCAGTGACAAGCATGACCATAATCGTGCCGACCCAGGCGGAAAGAATACCTGCATCCAGAGGCCTTCTCGATGGGAATGACGTGTAGAAATCAGGATCCGTCAAGCGCGGAGCCCCCCTGACTGCCAAGTCTAGAAACAATGCTACTAATGTCGTTATCGCAATAAACAGTACGATGATACCCAGCGACGCAAAAATAATGTCCCGGGAACGGTTTTTCCGAGATAATGAAGCGTAGTCAATACCGCTTTTGATGTTCTCAGACAGTGTCTTCATAGTCACCTCAATAAGCCTGGCGATAGCGTTTGCGCAGATAAAAACCAATCAGGTTGAATATCAGTGTCAACAAGAACAGCACCATTCCAGCAGCAAAAATAGATAGATAAGCGATTGAGCCGTGGCTGACATCGCCCAGGCTAACCTGCACAATGAAGGTAGTAATAGTGGCCGCACCCTCCATAGGATTGAAGGTGAAATTAGGCATCTGGCCTGCGGCAATAGCAACGACCATCGTCTCTCCTACAGCCCGAGACATCGCTAAAATAAAGGCAGCCGTAATACCCGACATTGCGGCAGGGATAACAACTTTAGTAGCCGTATGAAAACGGCTGTATCCCAATGCATAAGCACCTTCACGCATACTGTTAGGAACTGCACGCATAGCGTCTTCGCTAAGAGACGTAGTGTAAGGCAGAATCATAATACCCATCACCAGCCCCGGCGCCAGCATGTTGAAACCTGGCAAACCAGGTAAAAAAGTCTGCAACAGTGGGGTAACAACTAGCAAAGCAAAATAGCCGTAAACGACGGTAGGCACGCCTTCCAACAGCTCCAATATCGGCTTGACGGTTTCCCGCACTTTCGGATTTGCATATTCACTTAGGTAGACTGAGAGTATGAGACCGAAGGGGATGGATACGGCCAAAGCGATACCCGACACCACAATGGTGCCTGACAACAGCGGCCAGATACCGAAAGTCGGCCTGGAGAACATCGGCGTCCAGCTAGTGCTGGAAACAAACTCCCATACTGATACTTGTTCAAAAAACACCAGCGCTTCGCTTAGTAATACATAAACGATACCGATGGTGACCAAAACAGAGATAATCGCCGCCAGCATCAATACATAACGTGCTACTTGATTAATCATTTCACGCTTACGCAAAAAATGCGTCGAAACCTGAACCTTGGACGTCTCAAGGCGCCGTGAACTTGGAGTAGCCATTGGTCTTTTACGCCTACTTTGTTTAAAGAATATCTTTCTATCATAACCAGAGCGGAAGCTTTTATGCTTCCGCTCCGGGTTTACAAAGGGCTCACCTTTTCTGGAAAGGAGTGCTCTTAGTAGTGCTTCTCACGCTCGAGCGTTTCAACCACATCGACGCCCACTTCAGAACCCTGGTAGGCAGTACCAACTTCGCGGTCAGCCAATACACGTAGCGCAGCTTCGCGTACTCGCTCGCCTAAAGGCACGTAACCAACTTCACTGACCAGGTCACCGTTTTCTTCCTGGAATAGGAACTCCGCAAACTTTTCAACGTGTTCCTTCTCTTCTACTGAAGCTTTGTTGGCGTAGTAGTAAAGCGGACGCGTCAGCGGCTGGTACTCTCCATCACCAGCCGTTTCCTTAGTCGGCTCAACCGGCTCGCCGCCTTTCCAAGAGATAGGCACGGCTTTCAGTTTATCCTGGTTTTCCAGGAAGTAAGCCAGACCGAAAAAGCCCAACGCATTATGGTCGTTAGCAACGCCCATCACCAGTACGTTGTCGTCTTCGCTGGCCGTAAAATCGCCGCGGCTTGAATGCTCTTCACCTACAATGGCAGTCGTGAAGTAGTCATAGGTGCCCGAATCGGTACCCGCACCAAACAGATTCAGCGGGCGGTCAGGGAAGCCTTCACGAACTTGGTTCCAGTTGGTAATGACACCTTGAGCTTCTGGCTCCCACATTTTCTGCAACTCTTCTACAGTAAGATGATCCACCCAATCATTTTGCGGGCTAACAACAACGCTTAGAGCATCCATGGCTACAGGCAGCTCGATAAACTCGATACCATTTTCCTTGCAGAGTTCAAGCTCTTCCGGACGGATTGGACGTGAAGCACCGGTAATATCGGTTTCACCACGACAGAATTTCTTAAAACCACCACCAGTACCGGACAAACCAACGGTTACTCGGATTTCACCGCGATTGGCATTACCGAACTCTTCTGCCATTGCCTCGGAAACCGGAAAGACGGTACTTGAACCATCAACCTGAACAGTATCAACGGCAACAGCGTTCTGAGCTACAAACGAGCCGGCAAGAACTGCACCGAACATAAGATGTTTTTTCATGTTTCTCTCCAAATTCCGTTCAACGCATTGAGTTTCGCGGTTCATATGTCAGCTTCTCGCCCAAGACGAA
This sequence comes from Halomonas sp. SpR1, assembly GCF_031010175.1. GTDB lineage: Bacteria > Pseudomonadota > Gammaproteobacteria > Pseudomonadales > Halomonadaceae > Vreelandella. The sequence goes on along the minus strand of NZ_JAUAMB010000009.1, from coordinate 116,368 downwards.
TTCGCAACCTTTGTGCAAAACATTTTGTAGCAAAAAGATGACGAAATGATGACAACTGAAGCTCAGTAAAAAATTATTACCGAACAGCGCCTGCTGCCCCCGCGGGATACAATCTAACGCAGCAACAGTGACATTCTCATGACAGCGCACAGCACAGGAGATTTTTTCTAAGCGTGGAACAGTGCTTTTTAAAACAGCAAACCGAGCGCGGCCAAAGTACACAGGGACAGTGACGCCCCTTGCAGTAGACGGCGGTCTAATCGATGGGCGACGGTATCTGCCAAGGCATTACCCATTAATACCGCAGGCAGGAAGGTAAGCGCGACCTGGAAATGCCAGAGCTGAACCTGGTCGGCTAAGGCGAGGGTAATAAAGGTCAACAGGGAGGTCAGAATGAAAAAGGCGGCTAAGTTGCCGCGCACACGGTCAGCAGGTAAGCCATGCATCAGCAGCACGATGGGCGGACCGCCAATGGCAGCAACGGTGCCGAAAATGCCTGAGAGCACCCCCGCGCCAAACAGCGTTATGCGGTTTACCGGCAGTTGAAAGCGGCACAAAGTAACTAGAACCGCAAACAGGACGATAACCGCAATCAGCTTTTCTAACACCACCATGGGCGCGGCGAGCAGCAGCCAAATACCCAATGCATTGCCGGGCAAACGCCCTACTAACGCCATGCCAATGGCATCCAAGCGCACCTCGTGCCAGTAGTGGCGCACCATCATAAGCGAGACGGTAAAACCAAACAGCACCAGAATGACCGGCACTAATCGTGGTTCGAGCATCAACAGGAGCGGTGCACCGATGACGGCCAACCCAAAACCGGTCGCACGCTGCACAAAGGCACCCAGCAAGAGCACGCCTGAGCAGGCTAACCAAGTGTTCATGGGCATATTGACCCAGGCCAGCAAGCTATCCATTAGTGCTGTTCATCCCTACGGTTCATTCCTGCCAGTTATCCCTGTTGTTCTTCAACGGTGGGCGCCTTGGTGAGTTTGCGTACGCCGATATTGCCCAGTAACGCAGCGCCCAGCATGGTGAGCACCATGGGCCAGAGGTGTTCAACCTCGAATAGCCCTACCATCACACCGGCCAGCGCCCCACAGGTAAACTGGATACCGCCAAGCAGCGCCGTTGCCGTGGCGCTGATATGGCCAAAATGATCCAACAGCGACGAGATCGCGTTGGGCGTAATTAGCCCAATCATGCCGGTAAACAGCATAATCAACGGCACCACAATCGCTAGCGTCGCTATATCCAGGGCGGTGACCGCCACAAGCCCTAGCGCCGCCACCAGCTGTATCAGCAAACCTAAACGCAAATTCTGCTGGGGGGTGCGCTTCCGTAACAGGTGAATATTGACCCGATTAGACAGCGCAATCACTACCACGTTGACCCCAAACACCAGCGGATAGGTGGCTGGCGAGAGGCCAAAATAGTCAAGATATAGAAACGGCGAAGCGGTCACGAAGGCAAACAGGCCCGCGAAGGAGGCGGCAACCGCACAGATATACCCCATGCCTTCACGATGCTTAAGTACACTGGCGTAGTTGCGGATTACCTGGCGCGGAGAGGCAGCAGGCAGCGACATATCGCGGGTTTCAGGCAGGCGGGTGCCTAATAGCCAGAGTAAAAAGCCTGCGTAGACGGCCAAGAACACAAAGATCAGCCACCAACCGGCAATATGCAGCAGTAAACTACCCACGGTAGGCGCCACTAGCGGCGCCAGCATCATAATCATCGCCATGGTCGACATGACTTTAGCGGCCTCGCGACCACTAAAGCAGTCGCGCACAATCGCCGCCGAATTGACCACACAGGCCCCGCCCCCCAGCGCCTGGATAAACCGCCAGACCAGCAGCGTGGGCAAACTGTCTACCAGGGTAATGGCAAGGCTTGCCAGCATAAACACCATCAGCCCACCCAGGAGCACTGGCTTTCTGCCCATACGATCCGAAAGTGGCCCAAAACATAGCTGGCCCAGCGCAAAGCCGAACAAAAACACGCTAATGGAAAGTTCAGTGCGGTGAATACTGGCCCCGATGCTCTCCGCAATAACCCCCATGGCGGGCAAGTAGGCATCGATAGCAAAGGGCGCCAGCGCCGTGTTGGCGGCCACCAACAGTGCTACCCGACGAGGATTAAGATCCATGGGTCTCCTTAAGGCGATGATATACGCACTGGAATAGATAGGCCGCTAATCATAGCCGATTTTGAGAGATTTGTCGGGGTTGGCTGCTATCGATCAATAGCCCTGGATGACCAAGGGCTTTTCAAGGTGAGGGATGATTAGTGGTGCGTGGTGACATCTTGCGACTCAAGCATCTCAACCAGTGGCTGAAACTGTTCACGGTTATGCTCGTTCATATGCATTAGAATGCGGTGGGCTTCAAGGATCCGGTCACGCAGCCCTTCTTCATCTGCGGGCTCTTGGGGAAGCTCTTCAAGCGCATTATTTAGCGTGGTCGCCTGCTGTAGCGGCGCTTCCATCAGCGTAAAAAAGCGCGAAAACCCCATTACGTCCAACATCTGTCGCACGTCAGGGTTATCGACAATAATCGTCGGTGATTGCTCCAGCCGCCCTTTGACCGCCATCGCGACCTTGGCCAGAAAGCCAAGCGCCGTCGAATCCACGTTGGTCGCTTCACGCAGGTCAATCAGTACGGCACGCAACCCCGGCGTCTCAGCGAGACGTTGGGCTTGGGTATCCAGCGTGGCGCAGAGCGTCAAGCGCACATCGCCACATAGTTTTAGAACAAAAACACCAGAATCGAACGCCGCTTTAATGCGGCCTTCTTCAATCAGCATGACCAAATCCGCTCACCATCATGATTGTAATATCATCGGGTAAAGCATCGCGCTCTTGGTTGGCATCGAACTCCGCATCTCCTTCAGCAAGGAGAGCGTTTGTTTCTGCTAGCCGTTCGCGCAACTGCTCAAGCGTTACACTCTCGCTTACTAATTGCTCAAGCTCCTTGAGCCGCGTGTCGAGCGTTTTACCCGGCAAGCATTCCAATACTCCGTCTGAACAGAGCCATAGTCGAAATTTATGCGGCAATGCACAACTCAGCGAAGGATACTCCACATCGGGGAAAAGTCCTACCGGCATTCCCTCGCCTTCTAAACGGCGTAGCTCTCCCCCGGCCTCCAAAAGAGGCATGGGAAGCTGCGCGCCGAGCGAATAGTGAAGAGTATGCGCCTCATGGTCAACAACACCGACAAATAAGGTGGCATGTTTACCGATGTCGGTGCCCTGTAACTCTCGGTTCATTGCCTTTAGCCAATCGGGAGGCAGGTTTTCCGGATGCTGGCCGTCCCACTCACCCAGCCAGCGGTTGCATAAATATTTAAGCAGAACGGTCACAAACGCCGACGAGGCACCATGCCCCGATACATCGGCGAAATAGAAGGCGCTGTAACGCTCGTTATAGCGTTGATAATCCAGGAAATCACCGGACAAATAGAGCGAAGGGGCAAATATGTAGTCATAATAAACGCCGTTAATCACTTTGGGGCGCAGCGGTAATAAACGCCGCTGAATATGTCCCCCGCTCTGCTGATCCATCCGCAATAGCGCCAGATGGGTCTCTAAGCTTTCATTTAACTCCGCCAGCCGGGCATGATCCCGCTCTCGCTCCAGTGCCAAATCGTTAAGCTCAATGGCTTTACGGATCATGCGCCGCAACAGCTCGGCGTGACGCAGAGGATGAACGATATAGTCCACCAGCCCCACATCGATTGCTTTGATCAAATCAGCGTCCTGGCGCGAGTCGCTGACCACCAGCGTAGGCAGGCGATGCGTCAACTGCGACCACTGCTGCCGGGGAACCGCTCGGGCATGGGCAACGATCAGCGCCGTGCCAGCCGGCAGATGTTTTATATCCTCAGCGGCAAATACCCACATGCCATCACAGGTAATCGCTTCCGCCAGCGCATCGCGTTCACGACCGGGTTCGTCGATCACCGCGATCAACTGCTTAGAATGATCCATCATAAGCCTCAATCGGTGACTTCGTCGCCACCAGAGTCGCTCTCATCCTGGTCACTATTGTCAAAGCCGCTATCTTCGAAACTATTGACTTCAAAACCTTGGACTTCAAAACCTTGGTCTTCAAAAACTTAGTCTTCAAAACCAGCGTCTTCAAAATCACTGTCATCAAACTCGAAGGTTTCGCTGGCAAAGGGGTCATCGCCCAATTCTCCATCGCTGACCTCAAATTGGCGGCTCTGTAAGTACGCGTCACGGATAAAACGGTAGCGATCACCGCGAATTAATTCTTCCTGGTCAAGCAATCCCGCGCGAATATCGATCACATTCAGCGCGGTAAGGCTTAGTCGAACGGCGTCGTCGTCTACGTAATACAATGGATACGAAGTCATATCAGCAGGCAAACCGGTCGTGTCCCGCAACGTGCTGGGGCCCAACAAAGGCAGCACCAGATAGCGCGAATCTTGCCAGCCCCAAACGGCCAACGTTTGGCCGAAATCTTCTTTATCCGCAGTAATTTCCATCAGGGTGGCATAATCTAATAGCCCGCCGATGCCTACCGTGGAGTTAATCAAAAAACGTGATGTGGCGAGGCCTGCATTCGCCGGCTTGCCCTGCAGTAGGCTATTAAGCGCGGTACGCACCTCGCCTAAGTTGGAGAAAAAATTACCCACCCCTGTCTCTACAGGGTCTGGGGTAATGGTGCGATAACCTTTTGCCACCGGCTTAAGCGCATAGCGATCCAGCACATCGTTAAACGCAAACACCTTGCGGTTAAAGCCTTCCCAAGGGTCTTCGGGAGCAGTATTTTCCGCCATTTGTGTGCTGGCACATCCCCCCGTTGCGAGTAACGTCACCAGCAGTAGTGGCAACCCTTTGCTACGCAACGAGAGCGCAGGTTTCACGTTATTAAACCACTGCCACATGACATTTTCCTTTTTCAATTGCCTAGCAACTTTACATACATCTACAAACGACGAATAACCACACTGCCCGCGCTATAGCCCGCCCCGAAGGAGCAAATCACACCAATATCCCCCTCCCCAAGCTCGTCATGGTGAAGGTGAAAGGCGATGATAGAACCCGCGGAGCTGGTATTGGCGTAACGATCCAAAATGATCGGCGCCTGAGTTTCACTCGGCTCATAGCCCAATACTTTGCGGGCAATCATATCGTTCATATGCCGGTTAGCCTGGTGTAACCACATGCGCTTAAGATCACTACCGTTTAGCTCCAAGGAGGCCAGATGGTCGGTGATCAATTTAGCCACCATCGGGCAAACTTCTTTAAATACCCGCCGTCCTTCCTGCACGAAAAGCTTGTCCAAGGCCAGCGGATCGCTATCCGTAACGCGGTTCAGAAAGCCAGCATTATTGCGAATCGCGTTGGAAAATTTGGTGACCAGGCGTGTGCCGAGTATTTCAAACTGCTCGTCGGCCACGGCATCGACGCTATTTTCCAGCACCACAGCGGTACAAGCATCGCCGAAAATAAAGTGGCTGTCACGGTCGCGAAAATTAAGATGCGCCGAGCAGATCTCGGGATTGACCACCAGGGCGCGCTTAACACTACCGGAGGCTATCGCGTTAGCAGCGGTTTCCAAGGCAAACGTCGCTGAACTACAGGCCACGTTCATATCAAACCCATAGCCGCTTGTTCCGAGGGCCTGCTGCACTTCTACCGCCACGGCGGGATAGGCGCGCTCTAGGTTTGAGCAGGCAACGATCACCAGCTCGATGTCAGCAGAATCTACCTTGGCAGCGGTCAACGCTTGCCGCGCAGCGGCGGTCGCCATCTCGCATTGAATCGAAGGTTCGTCATTGCCCCGCTGCGGCAGTTTAGGCCGCATACGCTGTGGGTCAAGGATTCCAGACGCATCGAGCACGTAGCGGCTCTTAATTCCGGAGGCTTTTTCGATAAATTCACTGCTGGAGTGCGCCAGCGGTTCGCGCTCGCCACGCTGAATTGCATCGGCGTATTGCGAATTCTCAGTGTCTACCCAAGCATTAAATGCCGCCACCAGGGCCGCATTATCAATGGCGTGTTCCGGCGTATAGAGCCCTGTACCGGTTATCACCACATGTGTCATGCCAATCTCCTCTAAGCGGCTTGCCGACGTGACCGGCCATCAATGTAGCGTGCAACTTACGGCGAACCCATCACGTTACTGTGTGCGTAAAATAGCGGTTTTTCCAGCAACTTTTTCCAACCACTGCTAAACGCTAGTGATCTCTTGCCAGCGCTTTTCCAATCGTTTTACCGACACCACCATGCTAGTCCCCAATTGCTGAGCGAATAGCGACACCCTAAGCTCTTGCAACCACCAGCCAAAAGCGACCAGTTCGGGGTCTTCCACCCGCCCACGCCGCTCACTTTCCCGGCGGGCATCAAAGCGGGCCTCTAATGCCTGGACATCCTGCATCATCATTTGATCGCGGCCGCGTTCACGGGCGGCTTTTTCAAGCCGAATCAGCGCCGCCTCAGTGTAGCGTGGGTATTCCTCCAGCCAAGCGCCGGCATCGCGGATAAAGCCTGGGTAGACCAAGCGCTGCATCTGCGCGCTGACATCGCTGTACACCAGCGCAAGGGCAAAATTGAGCTTCCCTTTAAGCACTTTACTAACGGCCAAATGGCCTTGTAGCGCGGCTTCTACCCGCACTAGCAGGGCTTTCGCTTCGTCAATCAGTTGGCCCTGCGTTTCTTGTAAGCGCTGGCTAAACGCCTCCTCTGAACGCGGCAGGGGGTGCTGAGCGACCACCTGGGTAAACGCCGCCAGCAGCAGGTCGTCAATCAAGGCTTGCTTACTGCCCACTTTGGCAAACAGCAGTGCACACTTCTCGACACCCGGCAGTTGCTTAATCGCTTTAACCTTTTCGGGCAGTTTGGCGATGCCCAGCCGGGCAATGCCCTCCTGGTGGGCGGCATCCGCTTTTGCCGGGTGATCAAACAGCGCCACCTTGAACTCGTTGGCTCCGGCTGTCCTGTTTTTAGCGACCCCGGTTTCAGCGACCAGGGCAGGATACGCCTCTACGCGAATGCCTGCTTGGGTGGTGACCCGAGAGGCAGGTAGCGGCTCCTTGGGTAGCCCGGCAACGGCAGGCTCATGGCTGACCTGTTCGGCTAACGCCTGGGCGCCTGCGCTGGCGGCTGCTTCAAAGCGCTGCTCCAAGGCGCGCAGATTGCGCCCCTGCCCCAGGGTTTCCCCGGCATGGTCGACCACGCGAATATTCATGATCAGATGCGGTTCAAGCAAGTCCAGGCGCCAGTCATCGGGGTGTACCCGGGTGGATGTACGGCGGCGAATAAACTCGCCCAGCGCTTCGGTTAATGGCCGCTGGTCGGGCACCAGGGTCTCCAGCGCCGCATCCACCCAATCGGGAATCGGTACCACCTGGCGGCGGATGCTTTTCGGCAGTGATTTTAGCAGCGCAATACACTTTTCACGCAGCAGCCCTGGCACCAGCCACTCCAGGGCATGTACCGGCACCTGGGGCAGCATGGCGGCGGGAACGGTCAGGGTAACGCCATCATCCTCGGCTTCAGGATCAAAGTGATAACTGACGGGATAGGCCACGCCCGCCAGGATTAAATGATCGGGGTACTGTGCCTGGGTGACGTCCTCCGCGTCCCGCGCTTTGAGCGAATCAATATCAAAGTGGAGTAGTTGCGGGTCTTGCTGCTCGGCCTGTTTGCGCCAATGCTCAAACCCCTTGCCGTTGACGATTTCAGCCGGAATGCGTTGGTCGTAAAAATCGTACAGGGTGTCTTCATCGACCAGTATATCCCGCCGTCGAGCGCGATCTTCCAATGCCTCAACTTCGTCGATCAGTGCGCGGTTATGGGCAAAGAAGGCACCTTTGGTTTGAAACTCCCCTTCCACCAGCGCACGACGAATAAACAGCTCACGGGACTCCTGAGGGGCGATTGGCCCGTAATGTACCTTGCGCCGCGCCACAATCGGCAGTCCAAACAGCGTGACCTGTTCAAAGGCGACTACCTGGGCACGCTTCATTTCCCAATGGGGTTCGCTGTAGCTGCGCTTCACCAGATGTTGCGCCTGAGGCTCAATCCATTGGGGGTCGATTTTGGCCACGGTGCGGGCAAACAGCTTGGAGGTTTCCACCATCTCAAACGCCATGATCCACTTGGGCGACTTCTTGGCCAATCCGGAACCGGGATGGATCATAAACTTGCGATTGCGGGCACCGAGATACTCGCGGTTCTCCACCAGCGTGCCCAGGTTGGAAAGCAGCCCTGAAAGCAGCGCCTGGTGCACCTTGCCCGAGGTTTTACGCCGCATTTGGCGCGCCTGCTCTTCGCTTTCGTCTTCATTGCGAGGCGGCGGCGCGGGCACGTCAATATCCATATCGCGCAGCAGTTGGCGGAGCTGGCGGAAAGTATCGTGCCACTCGCGCATGCGCAGGTAGTTAATGTAGTGCTCGCGGCACCAGCGGCGCAGCTGGTTGCCCGACAGCGCCTCGCGGGCATTCTCAATGCCATGCCAGAGGTTCAGCAAGGCGACAAAGTCGGAGTCCGGGTCGTGCCAGCGTTGGTGGGCTTGATCGGCGGCCTGGCGTTTATCCGCTGGTCGGTCACGGGGGTCTTGTATGGCGAGTGCCGAGACCACGATCAGCACGTCGCGCAGGCTGCCGACTTCGGCGCCCGCTAACACCATGCGCGCCAGGCGTGGGTCAATCGGCAGTCGTGCCAGCTTACGACCCAGCGGGGAAAGGCGCTGCTTGTCATCCACCGCGCCCAGCTCGAACAGTAGCCGAAAACCGTCTTTTACAAAGCGGCTATCCGGTGGGTCGACAAACGGGAAGGCCTCGATATCGCCAAGCTTTAGCCCCAGCATCGAGAGGATGACCGACGCTAAGTTGGTGCGCTGGATTTCCGGGTCGGTAAAGCCAGGCCGGGAGAGAAAATCCTCTTCGCTATAGAGACGAATACACACGCCTTCGGCAATTCGCCCACAGCGTCCTTTGCGCTGGTTGGCGCTGGCCTGGCTAACCGCTTCCACCGGCAGACGCTGAATCTTGGAACGGTAGCTATAGCGGCTGATACGCACTAGCCCAGGGTCGATCACGTAGCGGATCCCAGGCACGGTCAGCGAGGTTTCCGCCACGTTGGTGGCGAGGACAATACGCCGCCCGCGGTGCGGCGCAAACACGCGGTTCTGTTCTTCATTGGAGAGCCGTGCGTAGAGCGGCAGAATCTCGGTGCCTTTCAGCTCGGCGCGGCGCAGGGTATCGGCGGTTTCACGGATCTCGCGTTCGCCGGGTAAGAACACCAGCACGTCCCGTGGGCCGTGCAGCCAGCCTTTCTCCCGCTCGATCGCTTCAATCTCTTCCACTGCGTGGAGAATACCCTCTTGCAGCGTGCGGTCTTCTTCATCGTCCTCGTCGCGTACCAGCGGCCGGTAGTGCACCTCAACGGGGTAGGTGCGCCCGGTGACTTCCACCACCGGCGCGGGCGTTTTGGCCGTGCCGAAGTGCTGGGCAAAGCGCTCGACGTCAATGGTTGCCGACGTGATGATGACCTTTAGATCAGGCCGCTTGGGGAGCAGGCGCTTGAGGTAGCCGAGCAGAAAGTCGATATTCAGGCTACGCTCGTGGGCCTCATCAATAATGATCGTATCGTAGCGTAGCAGCAGCGGGTCATTTTGCGTCTCGGCCAGCAAAATCCCGTCGGTCATTAGCTTGACCAGGGTCGTCGGGCTGCTTTGGTCGGTGAAGCGCACCTGGTAGCCCACCTGCTCGCCCAGGGAGACTTCCAACTCTTCTGCTAGGCGGTTGGCAACGCTGCGAGCGGCTAGGCGCCGTGGTTGGGTATGGCCAATCAAGCCACGGCGACCACGCCCCAGCTCCAAGCACATTTTTGGCAGTTGGGTGGTTTTACCTGAGCCGGTCTCGCCCGCCACCACTACCACCTGATGGTCGCGTATGGCGTTAACAATATCTTCCCGCCGCTCCACCACCGGTAGTTCCGGCGGATAGTTGAGAGCGACCTTTTGATTTTCGCGCTGGCTTAGCTGCTGCTGGGCACGACTAAGCTCGCGCTGCACTTCTTCCAGACCACGGCTAATTGGCTTTTTATCGCGTAAGCGGCGATTTAGGCCAGCCAAACGCCGCTCCAGCCGCTCTGCATCGCGCAGCATCACATCGCCCGTGGCCTGTTTCAGCGACGCAAGACGTTGGCTATCGGTGGGGGCTGGGGATGTGTCGGTGGTCACGATTGAGTCGGCTTCCATTCGCTTGGGCATTTAACAGGAGACATTAATAACAGATATAAACAATCAACCCGCTCAATTGAGCGGGTCGTATAGTGTAACGCTTTCAGCTCCGCGACGCCTAACCACAAAGCAAGCAGGAAACGGGCGAGTCCAGGTTTCCACAAGGGCGCTGTGAACCCGTCCGTGAGCGCTACTTTCGCCATCTGACCGCCATGGATGGCGGAAATGCCGGAATTGTCAGGAATATTTTCCGGCCATGGCGAAAGACCCTTGTTACAACCTGCCCTCGCCCGCTAATCGAGTGTTTATTAATGGCTATCGGATGACGTTTTTGAAGGCTCTTCATCGCGCAGCTGGCGGCGGAGCACTTTACCCACATTGGTTTTGGGCAGTTCCTCGCGGAACTCGATGATCTTGGGCACCTTGTAGCCCGTGAGCTCTTTTTTGCACCAGTCGCGTAGCGTTTTCTCATCCAACTGATCATTTTTACTTACCACGAACAGCTTGATGGCCTCACCGGCATTTTCATCCGGCACACCGACCGCCGCTGACTCAAGTACGTCAGGGTGGGCAGCCACTACGTCCTCAACTTCGTTAGGATAAACATTGAAGCCAGAGACCAGAATCATGTCTTTTTTGCGATCAACAATGCGAATGTAGCCATCATCCTGCAGTACTGCGATATCACCGGTGTGGAACCAGCCATCTTCATCGATGGCGTCGCGGGTATCGTCTTCGCGCTGCCAGTAGCCTTTCATCACCTGCGGGCCTTGCACGCAGAGCTCTCCCGGCTCGCCCAGTGCAACGTCATTACCGTCGCCATCGACGACTTTTACCGCGGTGCCCGCAACAGGTTTGCCAATGGTTCCCAACTGGATTGCATCGGTGGGGTTAAAACTAACGATGGGCGACGTCTCGGTCAGGCCATATCCCTCGGCGATTGGGCAGCCGGTGGTTGTTTCCCAGCGCTGCGCCGCTGCTTTGGTGAGCGCCATGCCGCCGGAGATCGTTAGCTTCAATTTAGAAAAGTCGAGCTGTTTGAAGTCGTCACGATTACACAGTGCATTAAACAGCGTGTTGAGGCCGATAAAAGCGGTAAAAGGCAGCCCCTTGAGCTCTTTGACAAAACCATCCAGGTCGCGAGGGTTGGTGATCAGCAACGAGTGATTGCCGGTCTCCATTAAAAACAGGCAATTAACCGTAAAGGTATAGATGTGATAAACCGGAAGCGGTGCGATAACCAGTTCTTCGCCATCGGTGAGGTGAGGCCCAATCGCTTCCCGCGCTTGCAGCATATTGGCGATAAGGTTGCGATGAGTCAGCATCGCACCTTTTGGCATCCCCGTGGTGCCGCCTGTGTATTGAAGAGCGGCTAAATCATCAGGGCTTCTTTTGACCTCGGTATGGCTTAGTGAAGCGCCTTTTTTCAGCGCATCGCGAAAACCAACCGCACTTGGCAGCGAATAAGCAGGCACCATTTTCTTAACGTGCTTAACCACGGCATTGATTAGCCAGCGCTTGGGAACGTCGTGCAAGTCGGCGAGCTGAGTGACGATAACGTGCTTAATATCTGTTTTATCGAGTACTTTCTCCAGCTTGCCCGCCATATTGGCCAGAATCACAATGGCTTTAGCGTTGGAGTCTTTGAACTGATGGGCCATTTCCCGTTCGGTGTATAACGGGTTGGTGTTAACCACCACCAGGCCTGCCCGTAACGCGCCAAAAACCGCTACCGGAAACTGCAGCACATTGGGCAACTGAATGGCGATGCGGTCGCCGGGGACAAGGTCGGTTTCATGCTGCAGCCAAGCAGCAAATTGCGCAGAGAAGCGGTCAAGGTCAGCGAAAGAGAGCGTTTTTCCCATACAGGAAAAGGCGGGCTTGTCCTTAAAACGTGCTACTGCGTTATGAAAAACATCCGTAACTGAATCGTACTGATCCAACCCTTCAAGCGCTGGGCCACGTAAAACGGCGGCGTTGGCGTGTTCGCTCATGGGTAATCTCCGCTATTGACGTCGGCGTAAGTCACCGACCTTGTTGTTGTCGCTAGGCTTTGTCTGAAAAAATGGGTTAAGAAGCACAACGATATACGACCTACAACAGACTGTAAAACGATCGATTGAAACTTACGTTTCAACTTTAGCCCATAGTCCATACCTTTATTTACTGCAGCCTATCTCAACCAATTTAGTAGATCGCTTCTTTATGGACAGTAACGCGCCTGAATTTCTCCATTGCGCCAGACTAATAGCTCACCCGGCACCATGCGCTGCCAAGCTTCATTGTGCGTGAGGGGCTCAGTGGCAATCACTGAAACGATGTCGTCAGGGGTGGTATGTTCGGCAAAATTCACCGTCATCTCAGCGTCGGAGAGTTCCGCCTCGCCGAAGGGCGCGCAGCGGGTAATATGCGCGAGCTTCGTGGCGCAAAACGTATACAAGTAGCCGCCATCGGAGAGCAGCATATTAAATACCCCCAGCGCTCTTAACTGCTCACACAACTGGTGCAAGCGCTCCCAAAGCGTTGCGGGATCAGCGGGCGGAGTAGGAAAGGTGCGGCGTAGCTCACCCATTAGCCAGCAAAAGGCGTGCTCACTATCAGTGCTGCCAACCGGGGTGTAGTGGCCTAACGCTAGGCTCTCCCAGCCACTTAATTGGCCATTGTGAGCATAGCTCCAGGGCCGCCCCCACATTTCCCGGGTGAAAGGGTGAGTGTTAGCAAGCTTTACGCCCCCCACATTGGCTTGGCGAATGTGGCTAATCACCACATTGGACTTAATCGGGTAGTCGCAAATCAGCCGCGCGATGGGTGAATCGACAGAGGGATGGGGATCGCGAAAATCGCGGTAGCCGCCCTCTTCATAAAAGGCGATCCCCCAACCGTCGCGGTGGGGGCCAGTGCCGCCCCCACGGTGCAAAAAGCCCGAAAAGCTAAAACAGATATCTGTAGGCACATTGGCACTCATACCCAGCAGTTCACACATACGCTCTACACATATGATTCATACCTACAATTCCAGACACCCAGACATTGATCACACGTGACATCAGCCAATTACCGGTTCACGGCGGCGTGGGGAGTCGCTTTCATCACTGCTGTCCTCTTCCTGAACAACGTACTCATCGCTCCCAGGACGGCGCCACCACCAAAGGGCAATGCCAATAAGTGCGCCTAACGTCATACCCAGCACCAGCCACATCAGCCCGCCACGAAGGGCCGCGCCGTTGTGCTCAAAAAAGCCAACCGCCGCCACCATCGCCGAGGGCGCCCAACCGGTATAGAATTCACCCTCTTCTATTAATGGCAACCGGAAAGTGGCGGGCGCCCATATCGCCCCAGCGACCATCCAGGTTAGTAAAAGACGCGGCAAGCGAGGCAGAAAAGTAAGCGCAAAATAGACCGCGACAATCACTAACAACGACAGCCCGTAGTAACTCAACCACAGCAGTGGCGTTGAATTTGCAAACAGCATAATACCCCTCATGTGGGTGAACTCACCCGACGTTGATTTCCCGTTATGGTACCTATCAATTTATGAAAGCACAGCAAGGCATACATTCAGGCTTACCCGCTGCACGCTATTATCGCGCTAATGACCCAAAATGGCACTGGTTGGAGAACCGCGACGACCCAGAGGTGAGCACCTTTTTAGCGGCCGCCAATCAGCAACAAGCCGATTGGTTTGCTCCCCTTGCCCCACTGGAAGAAGCGCTATACCAGAGTCACTTGGCACGCCGCGAATTAGCCGTGACCAGCCTTAAGACAACGCTTGACCACTTCACGTTCTGGAACGAGACCGGCGCTGACGATGACTACCCCTGCTGGTGGCGCCACCCCAATTATCAGCCTGAACAGCACGAATGCTTTTTTGACGTTAGAGCTCGCGCCGCCGAGCACGACTTTTACGATATGGGCGATATGGCTCTCTCACCCGATGAGCAGTGGCTAGCCTGGACAGAAGATACCCAAGGCGATGAACGCTTTACCCTGTGGCTGAAAGCACTGCCTGGCGGGGCACCCGTGCAACTATTGAGCGATATTGGCGCGGGGCTGTGCTGGGCAGAAGATCAAACAGCCACCACGGCCACCCTTTTATTTACCCGTTTTGATGATACCCAGCGCCCGGATAGCGTTTGGCGGCTTTCGCTTTCACTGGCGGAGCCTGGCACCTCACAAGAGCCCGTACTGGTTCTGCGCGAAGAAGACCCAGAGTTTTGGCTCGGTATTGGCAAAACGCGCTCGCGGTCATGGCTGCTACTCGAAAGCGGCTCAAAAGACACCAGTGAAATTCACCTGCTCCCCGCCCACTCGCCAGATGCAGCACCGGCGTGTATTCAGCCGCGCCAGCCGAGAGTCGAGTACAGTATTGATCACCGACCAGGCAGCTTTTACCGCCTACATAACCAGGCAGGGGCTCACTTTCAACTCGATTTTCTGCCGGAAAGCCAGCTTGGTCAGTTCCAATTGAATTGGAAAACGCTAATCGCCCACCGAGAAGACGCTACCCTGGAAGGCGTTGATGCGTTCTCTTGGGGGCTGATGCTGGCCGAGCGTGATCACGCCCAGGCGCAGGTGCGTTTGCGACGTTTGCTTGTTGATGCCCAGCACAGCTTTACGCTGGATGAGCACCTGGCGCTGCCCGAACAACCCTGTTCGCAGATGCTGGAAGATGCGCCGCACTTCGACACACAGGTGCTGCGACTACGCGAGGAGTCGTTTACCCAGCCACCCAGTTGGTTCGCACTTGATCTAACCAGCGGCGAACGAACGCTGCTGAAGCGAATGCCTGTTTATGGCAATTTACAGCCGCAGCAGTTAATCAGTCGCCGCCTTTGGGCAACCAGTAGCGATGGCGAGCAAGTGCCCGTATCGGTGGTGATGCGAGCGGATCTGGCGGGTCAGCCTCTGCCCACACTGCTGTATGGCTACGGTGCCTACGGTGATGCTCTCGACTCATGGTTCTCGATCGCCCGACTGGAACTGCTTGAACGCGGTGCGGCCTTTGCCGTTGCCCATGTGCGCGGTGGCGGCGAACGCGGCGAACCCTGGTACTTAAACGGTAAAATGGAGCACAAGGAAAACAGTTTTAATGACTTCCTGGCCGCACGTGAAGCACTTGTCGAACAGGGTATTAGCGATTCACAGCGCATAGCGGCCTATGGCGCCAGCGCCGGTGGGCTACTGGTCGGCACCTGTATTAATCGTGCACCGGAAAAATTTTGTGCTGCTCTGCTGGATGTACCTTTCTTAGACGTGTTGCGCACGATGCAGAACCCAGAGCTGCCGCTGACCACTGCGGAGTACAGCGAGTGGGGCAACCCGGAAGAGCCAGAGGTCGCTGCCCGCATAGCCGCTTACTCGCCCATCGATAATATCAAGTCGCAGGACTACCCTGCCCTATGGATTGAGGGCAGTTGGTTTGACACCCGGGTCAGCTACTGGGAACCCGCCAAGTTTTATGCCCAGGTGTCCCAACAGCAGCTGGGTTCAGCGCCAATCTTGATGCGTACAGATATGAGCAGTGGTCACGGCGGCGCGTCCGGTCGCTTCAAGGCCTGGCGTGATACCGCGCGGCAAGATGCGTTTATTCTTTGGGCATTGGGCCTGAGCGCGTAAACGCTGCTAACCTCTAAACTTTCCAAGCCCTGAATAAAGTGCGAAAAGCCTGCTGTGCTATGCCAATCACAGCAGGTTCTGGAAAAAACAGCTTCACTTAATATAAAAACAGCATTAAATACAGAAACCTTCCTTCTAGCGTTGACGCTATGCTCTGGTGACCTGGTGGTTTCTAAAGGTACCTTATATGTTTGGGTGTAAGTCCCTTTTGACCGGATGTGCGAATAATAACTAATGGAAGTCAACAATCGCGAATTGGCCCTCCAAACTGGCCTGCTTCTGCTGCTAGTGTCCACCATTGTGATTGGTGCAGGCGGCTATTTGCTGGGTTTTTTCCCCGGCGTTCATCAGCCGCAATTGCTAGCTCTGCTACCGGACAGTGCGCTGGTGATTTTATTATGTGGGTTAGGTCTCAGCGCAGTAATGGCTGGCTTTGAAGGTTTTCGCAGAGCCACCTCCGTCGCCCTTGCTGCGGTTGCCAGCTATACGCTGATACACAACGGCCTAGACCCTTCATCCCACGCTGACTCCTTACTGAGTGGGCATCCACGCTTGCCTAGCCAAGCCGCTCCTATACTACTTATGGCGGCATTTTGCCTCTGGGTAGGCCCTCAAGGACGTTGGCAGCGCCGTATTTGGCAACTCGGTGGACTGTTTTTATGGACGGTTGGCTGCATTACATTAGCCGACCATCATGGATGGCCCTTGCCCACCTGGTTGCCCCGTGCCAGCGCGCTGACTCCCGGCCTGATCGGCTTTTTATTTGGCATCGCCATGATGACAGTGAGCCTGCATGTTCCTCATTTGAAGACATCCTTAAGCAGTGCCGCTGTATTGGCGGGTATTCTTGGCGTTAGCCTGAGCATGAGCGGCTGGTTCTTAGTCAGTTGGAACCAGCATGAAGACATGCGTCAAAGCGCTAAGCAGAACTTGGAAGGCATTGCGGTCAATATTGATCAGATGCTGGCGTCGCGCGCCATAGTGCTAGAGCGCTTAGCAGAACGTTGGCGTCAGGTATTTGCAGACCCCACATCGCGAAGCCGGGAGGTTGAGCGCTACTGGACAGATTATCCAAGCCTATTAGCCATTGGCTATTTCAATCCTACGGCCAATGACATATGGCGCCGTGCTCGCCATGCCAGTGCTCTGCTTTGGCTAGATGGTCAGTTGGGTAGCTTCGCGACATTGACTTGGCTTAATCAGCAGCGAGGTGACATCCAGTGGTCGTTTCCTGACTATGAGCGCTCCACGCTAGCGCTGCTCTCCGTTAAGCAGCAAGGGCGACCCTATCAACTCGTAGCCGCCATCGATATGGCGTTACTTATTGACCGGGAAACCAGTGTGGTTAATGGCACTTTTGCACTGCACATAACCCATACCAACGGCTACCTCATTAACGAAGGGGATGGCCTCCAGCCCGCCTCTGCTATCGCTCCGCCTACGCAAGTCCTTGCAGAGCACAAAGCGGTGTTACCAGGAGGCGCGATTATTAATTTGGCTCTTTCTGAACTCCCCAACCCGCCCATAAAACTAGCTCATTTTATAGCCGCTGGCGTGGGGCTTTCCGGGCTGCTACTCACTTATCAGTTGGCTTTTAGCCTTGCCTTGATATCTGCCCGTGCCCAGCGCTCCCGGGAGCTCTCGAAAGCTAAAGAGACCCTGCAGGATAGCGAACAGCGGTTTCGCTCGCTGTTTACACAAAACCCCGATGCCGTGTTTTCCCTCGATTTGAACGGCTATCACTTAAGCGTCAACCGATCAGTCCTTACCCTACTTGAAATTAGCGAAGCACAGATTATTGGTCGTCATTGGAAAGACATCGTCGCCCCTGAACACCACCCAATCGTGGATATTGCCTTCCAGAAAGCTTTAACGGGAATTGCTCAGCGTTTTGATTTGGAGGTTATCAGCCAATTGGGTAACGCACGCCAACTGGATATCTCATTTTTGCCCACCATCGTTAAGGATAAAGTGGTAGGCGTCTACGGTATCGCCAAGGAGATGACTGCGCTGCGCCAAAAAGAGGCTCAGCTACGTATTTATCAACGCAGCCTGGAAGCCAGTAGCAACGGCATTTTAATTTGTGAGGCTCAGCAAACGGATTATCCCATTGTTTATGTAAACTCTGCCTTTGCCGACATGACAGGCTACTCGCTTGAAGAAGTAGAGGGGCGCAGCTGCCGTTTTTTACAGGGCCCCGATACCGACCCCCAGCAGATTGCTGAAATACAGCACGCACTTGAGCATCAACACGATATCACATTGACCCTTCGCAACTATCGCAAAAACGGCCAAGCCTTCTGGAACAATCTATTTCTCTCCCCGGTACGTAGCCCTGACGGTCAAGTAACGCACTTTGTGGGCAGTATCAACGATATCTCTGAGCGCCGGGATCATGAGAACGCACTTGCTTTTCATGCCACCCACGATGTATTGACCGGCCTTGGCAACCGCGCCCTGTTTGAAGACCATTTGCGCCATGACTTCGAACTTGCTCGACGCCATAAGCAGCAGCTAGCGGTACTGTTTATCGATCTTGATGAGTTCAAACCCATCAACGATACGCTGGGGCATGGCATTGGTGACCAGGTGCTTATCAACGTCGCCCGGCGGCTTGAACAGGCGATAAGACCTTCCGACACTCTGTGCCGTTTCGGGGGTGATGAGTTTGTGTTGCTACTACCGGATCTTGATAGCCCTCAACAGGCAGAAGAAATTGCCGAGCGTCTACTTGAAGCCCTTGCCCTGCCTTACCGCATAGAGCGCCATGAACTCTACCTTTCGGCGAGCATTGGCATCGCGCTTAATGACCAGCAGCTAATGCAACCAGAGGAGTTGCTCCAGCAAGCCGATATGGCGATGTATAAGGCCAAGCAGCAAGGTCGCAACACCCTGCAAACCTTCACTCAGGATATTAATCAAAAGCTCACTCAGCGGGTAACACTGAGAAATGATTTGCAGGAAGCAATTCTAAATGAACAGTTTGAACTGCATTACCAGCCGTTGCTGACTATCGAGGGAGAAGTTCGGGGCTTTGAAGCATTAGTACGTTGGAACCACCCGATCAAAGGCGCGATCTCACCGGCGCTATTTATTCCTATTGCTGAAGAGACAGGGCAAATTATCACCTTGGGCCAGTGGGTCATAGAGCGCGCCGCACGGGATTTTCTCATTCTCCAGCCGCAGCTTCCCAGCCACTGCCGCATTTCGGTCAACCTTTCGCCAATGCAGTTTCATCGGCCCAGTTTTTTAAGCTCGCTCAGCGCTACCCTTGAAGCCACGGGGCTCAGCGCGACATCGCTAGAGCTTGAGTTAACTGAAGGCATACTGATGAATGATACCGACGCAGCAATTGATAAGCTGCATGCACTGCGCGAGATGGGGATCAGTGTGGCCATTGATGATTTCGGCACCGGTTTTTCAAGCCTGAGTTACTTGCGCCACTTACCCGTCGATAAGGTGAAAATTGACCGCAGTTTTATCAACAATATTGCCCACAACAGTAAGGATGCCGCTATCGTTCAGGGCATTGTGGCACTTGCTCATCACCTGGAACTGAAGGTAGTGGCAGAGGGGGTAGAGACGTCACAACAGCACCAACTGCTGGTGGCGTTGAAGTGCGATGTTTTTCAGGGCTACCTGTTCGCTCGTCCTATGCCCTTCGAGCCACTGTGCGATTGGCTAACGGAGCAGCGTGGCTCCGTTACATCGGCAGTACGGCAATAATATGCGATTCTAACTGCTGCTCGGGCACTTCATCCTGGGACACCGCAAAGCTGCGTACACTGACGCCTTTACGATGAACCCGTTCGGCGTCATTGCTCAGCAGCGGGTGCCAGCCCGCCAGCTTGCGCCCTTCCGCCACCCGCCGATAGCCACAGCTCTGCGGCAGCCAGGTAAACTCTTTCACCAACGCAGGCGTCAGCTGGGTGCAGTCGGGAACGCTGTCGAAACGGTTAGCATAGTCGCTGCACTGACAGCTGTGGATATCCAGTAGACGGCAGGCAACATTGAGCACCGCCAACTCCTGGGTGTCCTCATCGTGCAACTTCAGAAGGCAGCATTGCCCACAGCCATCGCATAGCGCTTCCCACTCCTGGGGCGTCAGTTCTTCTAGGGTAAAGCGCTCCCAAAAACGTTCGCGCATCGTGTCTCTCCTGCCTCGTTATCACGGTTAAACACTTTATTATGGGGATCTATCTTGGTGGCTTAATTCAGCCACTAGCTCTGGCCAGAGTGTCTGAAAATCGTTCTCTAACGCTTGATAATCCTCCTGCAGCCACGGCACTAAGGCTGCCAACTGATTGGGGCCTGATAAACGCCGGCCAATGCCCGCGACGGCCCGACAAGTGAAGGCAAAGTCTGCGTAGCCTCTAAGCCAGTCGTGTTCGACGAGTATCGGCATCATACCCGCCAGCCGATTCGGCGCGGGCCGTGCGGAAAGCAGTCGATAGCAGCGCTCAACTAGCGCCTCCTGATCCGCCCGCCCCGCCGTATCCCGAGCCAGGAAATGATCCCACACCATATCCAGCGCTATTCCCGCATAGCGTCGCTGCCCCGCTGGCGCTCGCCGTCGGGCATTAACAACGCTAGGATGGCTATCCACCCAGGCATCCACCCGGCGGTGATGACGAATGCCCAGCGCAGTGGCTGCGGGCCAAGCGGTTAAATCACGCCCCTTAACGCCATCGGCAATTAAATTACCGTAGAGAAAATCATCGCTACCGCCACTCACCAACCAGGCGTGGGCAAGAAAATTCATAACCGGTTATGGTTACGCTTTATCAGAGTGTGAGGCGACGTGGGCACGGTGCACGTCGAGCAAATAGGCCTCTTTAGGGGGCGGCATTTGTAGATAGAACCCTTTCTCTTTAATCCCTTCCACTACGTCTGCCGCGTTGACCCGGGACAATTTTTTGTCAGTGGTCAACAGCATGGTGAACACTGGCACCGGCTTGCCGAAGGTTTCCAGCAGTTGCTCTGGGACGTCGGCTAACCCTTGACGCTTGTCGACGTATAAATACATCTCATCTTTACGCGAGCTTTTAAACACCTCGCAAATCAGTTTGTCGCTCATGATGGCTGCTCCTCAAGGGCCTGGGCCAAAGCGTCATTCAAACACTCACCCCGCCAACCGGTGGGCCAGCTTAGAGGCTCCCCAGCCAAGTCTTGCATCACCAGCGTTTCAATATCCCGGCGGCGCAGAAGCATTTCCGGCGCCACCCCCAAGTCATTCGCTTTAGCGGTTACCGCCTTTTTAAGTGCTTTAAAGCGCGATTTGAACGTGGGGTGCATGGGATCTGGCCAGCGCTTGGGCAGTGCCGCTTCATTGCAGTGCTGGGCCTGTTTCACCATCGCCAGCAGTGCATCACCCTCTTTTTTGATCAGCATCGGCTTCATGCCTTCCACCTCAGCGAGCTCGAAGCGATTGCTGGGCATCTTTTCGGCGATCGCAAACAGCAGCTTATCGCTAATCAACCAATTGCGCGGCAAGTCCCGGCGGCGTGTTTCGCCTTCACGCCAAGTGGTCATCAGCCGATACGCTTCCATCTGGCGGGGCGTCAAGCGCCATAGTTGGCGTTGGCGGGTGTACCACTGCTGGTCGTTATCAACGCTGCGACCCGCCTGTTCGATTAGACTGGCGCACTCAGCATCCACCCACTCGCGGCGCCCCAGCATGGCAAGCTTTTCCGCCTGTAGCGTCCAGACCTTCAACAGATAGATAACGTCCAGCGCGGCGTAGTGGCACTGGGCAGGTGAAAGTGGGCGCACTAACCAGTTTGAGCGGGTCTCCTCTTTAGGCAGGGTTTCACCGATCCAGAATTCGACCAGCTTTTGATACCCCATACCAGGGTTTTCGCCCAAAAAACCCTGCACCACCTGGGTGTCAATTAACGGCACCGGCAATACGCCTGCCCAGTGCTGGAAGACCTCCAGGTCTTCGCTGCAGGAATGCAGTAACTTGATGGCACTATTCTGCAGCAGGGCGCGGAATTTATCGGTGCAGGGAACGGCCACCGGATCAATTAGATAAGCCTCATCACCCGCGGTGAATTGAATCAGCGCAGGGACTGGAAAAAAGGTGTTCTCTCGGAAAAACTCGGTATCCAGAGCGATCACAGCAGCATCGGCTACTTCCTCGCATGCCGTATCAAGCGCATCTGGGGTATCAAGCCATTGATAAGAGGGGGTAAGAGAGGACAAAAGCATTCTTCCAAGTTGGCGCAAACGCTACCGCGCTTGCGTTTTATGTAGGCTTATTCACTGGCAAACGGCAAACGACCGTTAAACGCACGGCTCAAGGTACCGCCATCAACGTACTCCAGTTCACCGCCCATGGGGACGCCATAAGCAAGCCGCGAGAGTTTAACGTTGTGTTCTGATAGCAGCGAAGCAATGTAGTGGGCCGTCGCTTCACCCTCAATCGTCGGGTTAGTCGCCAACACCACCTCTTCAATGAGCCCTTCTGCAACGCGCGCTTCCAGCAAGTCTAAACCAATTGACTCAGGCCCTACGCCATCCAGCGGCGAAAGGTGCCCGTGGAGCACAAAATAGCGCCCTTTAAAGCCACCTGCCTCCTCAATCGCCAGTTGATCGGCAGGTGACTCCACTACACATAGCAGCGAATCATCGCGGCGCGGGCTCTCACATAGCGCGCAAATATCGGCCTCGGTGAGCGTGCGGCAGCGCTGACAGTAGCCGACTTCTTCAATGGCTTGCTGGATAACCTCAGCAAGCCGCTGGCCACCTGACCGCTCGCGCTCAAGCAGATGCATCGCCATGCGCTGAGCCGTTTTGGGCCCAACGCCGGGAAGCACGCGAAACGCCTCCATTAACTGCTCAACGAGTGGAGAAAAACGCATTGTTTAGAACGGCATCTTAAAGCCGGGCGGAAGGTTTAAACCCGCCGTTGCTTCTTCCATTTTCTGCTTAGAGCTGACTTCCAGTTTGCGCACCGCGTCGTTGACCGCCGCCGCGAGCAAATCCTCCAGTAGCTCTTTGTCCTCTTCCATGACGCTGGGATCAATGGAGACATTGGACACGTCGTGGCGACCGTTCATGGTGACCTTGACCATACCGGCCCCCGCTTCGCCCTGCACTTCGGTATTAGCGACCTCTTCCTGGGCGCGCTGCATTTTTTCCTGCATTTCTTGGGCTTGCTGCATCAAGTTGCCCATTCCACCTTTAAACATGGCCTGATCTCCAAAATACGTCGTTAAAACTGTCTAGTTAATAAAGTCTCGACTA
This sequence comes from Halomonas sp. SpR1, assembly GCF_031010175.1. Taxonomy (GTDB): domain Bacteria; phylum Pseudomonadota; class Gammaproteobacteria; order Pseudomonadales; family Halomonadaceae; genus Vreelandella. Next base: position 93,284 of record NZ_JAUAMB010000009.1, on the reverse strand, counting down.
AATGAAAAGCGCTTAGCGTATCGCGTCGGCTGGCTTTACGCTGGATTCTATCAGCTTTGCACCAAATGCCTGCTGTAACTTCTGTACATGGGGGTCGTGGTTGAGTAGATCAACCGCCTGAGCATGGCGCTCTTTATTAAGGCGCTCTTCGCGCTGGCGGGGCGTTTCCAGGCTATTAGACAACTCGGCCACGTAAAACGCTATTCGCCGTGGCATGCCCTGCTCATTTAACGCCCGCTCAATGCGGGTTTGATGCACTTCCGCCTGCATGGCCTCTTGACTGGGGTCTAAGCGCAGCGTCAGCAGCGTGCCGTCATCGCTTTCAACCAAGCAGTTGCCCGCCAGGTTACGGGTTAAACCGCCCAAGCCTAGGGAGTCGAAATACTCCAACCACTTAGCATTATCCAGCTTGCCTGGCAGGGTTTTAGAAACAGCTTCTGGAACGGTTTCTGGAACAGTTTCTGAAAGCTCCTCTGATTGAGCTTTGGGTGCCTCCGTGGCGGGGTCTAAATTATCGGGCTCGGAGGCTGGCTCGGGTGTTACTGTTGGCTCTGGCTCAACAGCATGTTCCGGCTCAGCCAGCGCCGCGGGTTCAGGGGTATCCTGGGGAGCCTCCCCCTCTGCCACTGCTGTGTCCGCTTCGACTGTCCAAGGAGGTGGCTCTTGCAGCGGCGGCGCCTCTTCAGCGGCAGGCATGACCGCTTGAGGTTGAGGCTCGGGCGGCTTTGACTGCTGCGCTTCAGATTGAGCTTCTGGCCGGGCTTCCGTTTCTGGCGCGGGCTGCGGCGCTGATGATGCCGCCTCCACAACTGACGCTTGTGCACTCGTCGCATCAGCCGCAGTTGTTGGTTCTGATGCCTCTGATGATGTCTCGCGGCGCAGCGGCAGCGGGGTACGCGGCGGTTTCGGCACGCCCTGAGGGCGAAACGCCAGCATCCGTAGCAGCGTCATCTCTAACGCGCTGCGCAGATCAGGGGCATGCACCATATCCCCGCGGCCCTGAATACCAATTTGGTAATAGAGCTGAATGTCTTCGGCGGTGAAACGACTCGCTAGTTGCAGGATAACGTCACTATCACCGTGGCTGTTATCTACGGCGTCCGGCACCATCTGCGCCACCGCCAGCCGATGCAGCATGCTCGAAAGTTCATCCAGCACCGCAGCAAAGTCAGGGCCTTGCTCGGCCAACTGAGCTACTTCGCCCAACAGTCGCTGCACATCCACATCGGCCAGCGCCTCTGCCAGCCCAAGTATATGACGATGATCCAAGGTGCCTAGCATGGCGGCCACATCTGCATGACGCACAGCCCCCTGGCCAAACGCAATAGCTTGGTCGGTTAGGCTCATGGCATCGCGCATCGAGCCTTCTGCCGCTTTACCCAATAGCCATAACGCGCTTTCGTCAAATGCAACGCCCTCTTCACCCAGCACATAGGTCAGGTGCTCAACCACACGCTCTGGCGGCATATGTTTGAGGGTAAATTGGAGGCAGCGCGAGAGTACGGTCGGCGGCAGCTTTTGCGGATCGGTGGTCGCCAGCAGGAATTTCACATGTGGCGGTGGCTCTTCCAAGGTTTTCAGCAGCGCATTGAAACTGCTGGTGGAGAGCATATGCACCTCATCGATCAGGTACACCTTGTAGCGCCCTTGAGTAGGCGCGTACTGGACGTTGTCCAGCAGCTCTCGGGTATCTTCTACCTTGGTTCTTGACGCCGCATCGACCTCAATTAGATCAACAAAGCGCCCTTCATCAATTGCCTGGCAGCTGTCGCACTGGCCACAGGGGGTAGAGGTAATGCCTTCATCGCCACGGCCGTTGGCGGTGCAGTTCAAACACTTGGCCAGGATACGCGCTAAGGTGGTTTTACCCACACCGCGGGTACCCGTAAATAGGTAGGCGTGGTGCAAACGGCCTTGATCAAGGGCATTGACCAGGGCGCGTTGAACATGGGCCTGGCCCACAAGTTCGTGGAATGTGCGAGGCCGCCACTTTCGGGCCAGAACCTGATAGCTCATGAAGCTGTACTTCCTTCGGCGGGCTGACTTGCCCCGCGCTGTCGCCAGCGCGGGGCAAAGGCCACGATGCATAAACAAAGATGATGCGAGAACAAGCGCCATTCTAGCGGTTGCACCGCAGCCCGCCAACCGCCACGAAAAAGCGGAATGTTTGACAACGCCTAGGCGTTATCGCCGCCTTCCGCCGCACCCGCACGCTCTGCAGCGGCTTTTACCAGCTTTTCCAGTTCGCCGTTTTGATGCATCTCAACCACGATGTCGCAGCCACCCACCAGCTCGCCTTCAACCCACAGTTGCGGGAAGGTGGGCCAGTTAGCAATCTTGGGCAGCTCGGCGCGAATATCCGGGTTATCCAGAACATTAACGAACGCAAAACGCTCACCGCAGCTCATCAGCGCTTGTACGGTCTGGGCAGAAAACCCGCACTGAGGCAGTTGGGGCGAACCTTTCATGTAAATCAGGATCGGATTTTCGCTAATTTGACGCTGAATGTTTTCGGCAGTCGTGCTCATACTATTCTCCTCCATACTATTCTCCTCGCTTATCAATGGCCGATACCCTCTTACCCATCTACTTGGCTTGGCCCTTGAACCCTGCTCTTGAACCTAGCTCGTGAACCTAGCCCTTGTAATGAGTACTTGAGACTAGTACTTAATATGGTTCTTAAGACCAGTACCCGAGTAGAGCGCTCGGCTTTAACGTGTAGAGGCCATTCTACGCATGCCGTTCGCGTTGCGCATCCCCTGCGGCATCGCTAGGATAGTGTTTTTGCGCGGAGAGAAGCCCTTATGGCGACACGCCATTTCCTGACCCTGCTAGATTTGACCCCGGACGAGCTGGATTATTTGATCCAACGCGCCATTACGATCAAAACCAATCTAAAAGCCCAGGGCCCTGTTTATACTCCATTACCCAACCGCACTCTGGCGATGATCTTTGAAAAATCGTCTACGCGTACGCGGGTTTCATTTGAAACGGGAATGGCACAGTTTGGCGGCCACGCACTATTTCTCTCCCCCCGTGATACGCAGTTGGGTCGAGGCGAGCCAATTGAAGACACCGCTCGCGTACTCTCCGAAATGGTCGATGCGGTAATGATTCGCACCTTCTCCCACGCGGGGTTGGAAGCCTACGCTAGCGCCAGCAGCGTACCGGTAATCAACGCCTTGAGCGATGATTACCACCCCTGCCAGCTACTTGCCGATGTAATGACCTGGACCGAGCTTCGCGGTAGCGTCAAAGGGCGCACAGCGGTATGGATTGGTGATGGTAACAATATGTGCCACTCCTGGATCAACGCCGCCCGTCAGTTCGATTTTCACCTACGCATCTGCTGCCCGAAGGGCTATGAACCGCGTGCCGATATCATGGCAGCCGCTGGCGATAGAGTGACGCTGCTGCACGACCCTCAGGAAGCGGTAAAGCAGGTCGACCTGATCACCACCGACGTTTGGGCATCAATGGGCCAGGAGGAAGAGCAGGCAAAGCGTGAAGCCGATTTCGCAGGCTTTCAAGTTACCGAAGCGATGCTCGACCAAGCCAACCAAGACGTGCTCTTTCTGCACTGCCTACCCGCTCATCGCGGTGAAGAGATTAGCCACACCCTGCTCGACGACCCACGGGCCGTGGTTTGGCAGGAAGCGGGCAATCGCCTGCATGCACAAAAAGCACTGATTGAATTTTTACTATTGGGAAAAATCGCTGAGTAATAATCAGCTTTTAAGGTCGAAAAAAAGCCTCGTTGTTAAACGAGGCTTTTTTCTGGAATCTTGGTAAAGCAAAATAGTGGTGGAGCCTAGCGGGATCGAACCGCTGACCTCAACACTGCCAGTGTTGCGCTCTCCCAGCTGAGCTAAGGCCCCATGCGCTGTCTTTCCGACAGCGAGGCGGATACTACGATGAACATTTATCTCGGTCAAGTTTTTGCCCCAACTGCGGCCAACTAATTCTCCTTTGTCGTAAGCTGTGGCACTCTATGCATAGAGTACAAGGCCAACGCCTGAGCCCATGATGTTTCCATGCAGGAGCCTGTCCATTGATCACTGTACTTATAGCCGATGATCATCACCTAGTAAGAACGAGCATTGCTCACCTGCTAAACGAAGAGTGTGACATTAAAATTGTGGGCGAAGTCGACGATGGCGAAAGTGCCGTAACACAGTGTCGCCACTTAAAGCCCGACATTGTGCTAATGGACATTCGCATGCCGGGCATCGGCGGGCTTGAAGCCACTCGACGGATTAACCGCAGCATGAAAGACGCCAAGGTTCTAATCTTGACCGCGCACATGGAAGACAGCGTATTGCGCCGCATGCTCGAAGCGGGTGCCTCAGGCTTTTTAAGCAAAGGCGCAGATGCCACAGAAATGACCGATGCCATCCGTCAGGTCTTCCACGGCCGGCGTTATGTCAGTCAAGAAATTGCCCAGCGGCTGGCCATGTCACACTTTACCGATGAGGATAATCCGTTTAGCCACCTCTCTCACCGAGAGCTACAGATTGCCCTTATGATTGTGAACTGCCAGCGCGTGCAAGATATCTCTGACCGCCTGCATTTAAGTCCTAAAACGGTAAACACCTATCGCTATCGACTCTTTGATAAACTACCGGTAGCCACCGACGTTGAGCTTACCCACTTAGCACTCCGTCACGGGCTGGTCGAGGGGTTTGACGCTACCCAAATATAACCCCACCTTCCCCTGCTGTTATCGGGTACCGACACGCTGATATGACCTTTGATTCAAAACAGTTCTTGAGCTCGGTAAGCTCCTCACCAGGGGTTTACCGTATGCTCGACGAACAAAGCAATACCCTCTATGTAGGCAAAGCAAAGCGTTTGAAAGCGCGCCTTGCCAGCTACTTTCGTGGCCAGTTGAATACCAAAACCCAGGCCATGGTGGGCCGCATCGCCGATATTCAGGTAACCGTCACGCGCACGGAAACTGAAGCGCTTCTGCTCGAACAGACACTGATCAAACAGCTGCGCCCGCCCTATAATATTCTGCTTCGAGACGATAAGTCCTATCCGTTTGTATTTGTCACTGATCGCCACCCCTACCCGGCACTTGAGTATAAGCGCGCCCGGCAACGCAGCGACGATGGCCGCTACCTAGGCCCCTACCCCAGCAGTGGTGCTGTGCGTGAAAGCTTAGCGCTGATGCAAAAAATATTTCGTATCCGCAACTGCGAGGATAGTGTCTTTGCCCACCGCTCGCGCCCCTGCTTGCAGTATCAGATACAGCGCTGTAGCGCCCCCTGCGTCGACTACATTTCCGCCGAAGACTACCGCCGTGACCTCGAACACGCCGTGATGTGTCTGGAGGGCAAAAGTGAAAGTGTGACTCAGGAACTGATGGAAGCGATGGAAACGGCCAGCCAGGCGCTCAATTTTGAGGAAGCTGCCCGTCTTCGCGACCAGGTTCAGCAACTGCGCCAGCTCCAACAACGCCAGTTTGTCGATACCGGCGGTGGGGACGCCGATATTTTCGCCCTCGCTCAACGCCCCGGCGCGCTTGGGGTTTCAGTGCTGAGTGTCCGTGACGGTCGCCTGTTGGGAGCGCGTCATCACACCCCGAAAAACGATCTGGATCTACCGCTTGAAACGCTGCTCACCGAAGTGGTTAGCCAATACTATTTTGGTCAACCCCATAATGTGCCCAGCGAAGTGATTACCAGCCACCCGCTAGACGACAGCGAACTTATAGCCGAAGCGCTGTCACAGCAGGCGGGCAAACGCATTCGCGTCACCAGCCAAGTGAGAGGCCACCGCGCCCAGTGGCGGCAGCTCGCCATTACCAATGCCGAGCAGCAGTTAGCCGCCCAACTGGCCAATCAAACCCAACTTACCCAGCGCTTTACTGCCCTGCAGAAAGCGCTGGGCTTAGCAGAAACACCTCAGCGCTTGGAGTGTTTCGACATTAGCCATAGCCACGGCGAGGCGACCGTCGCTTCCTGCGTGGTGTTTGATCATCAAGGTCCGCGTAAAAGCGACTACCGCCATTTCCGCATTGAGGGGGTCGCCGCAGGCGATGACTACGCTGCCATGCAGCAGGCCCTGACACGGCGTCTTAAGCGGGTAAAAAGCGGAGAAGCGGTTGCCCCGGGCATTTTGATTGTCGACGGTGGCAAGGGCCAACTCAACATGGCCCGCGAGGTGTTTAAAGAACTCGATATCAGCAATATCATGCTATTGGGCGTCGCCAAGGGCACTACGCGCAAAGCGGGGCTTGAAAGCCTGTTTGTGGAAACCGCTGACAACCCGCTCGACCTGGATCCAGCTTCCCCCGCATTACACCTGATCCAGCATATTCGCGATGAATCGCACCGGTTCGCGATTGCTGGCCACCGGGCTCAGCGCGATAAGGCGCGACGCACTTCGACCCTGCAGGATATCCCTGGCATTGGCCCTAAACGCAGACGGGAGTTACTACGCTTTTTTGGCGGTTTGCAGGGGGTACAAAAGGCCAGTCGCGACGAACTGTCCCGTGTACCCGGCATTAATGCGTCGTTAGCCGAGAGTATTTATCGAGCACTCAACGGATAAACGCCCGTTTGGCATGGATGCCATCGGCCAAGGGGGATAGAATGAGCCTCAGACACTTCGAATCCTCTGATTTTCCGGCAAGGATCGCACCCTGCGATGAACATACCCAACATACTGACATTGGCAAGAATCGCCTTTATTCCCCTGCTGGTAGTGCTGTTTTATCTACCCTTCAGTTGGAGCATGCCCGTGGCGGCTGGCCTGTTTGGACTAGCCTCCATCACCGATTGGCTGGATGGCTATTTAGCGCGCCGCTGGAATCAGTCAACGCCCTTTGGCGCTTTTTTAGACCCAGTAGCCGACAAACTCATGGTGGTCGTGGCCCTGGCGTTATTAATCGAGCTTTATGACACCCTGGTACTAACGCTTCCCGCACTGGTCATCATTGGCCGTGAAATTGTTATTTCAGCGCTTCGTGAGTGGATGGCTGAAATGGGCAAACGTGGCATGGTGGCGGTTTCCTGGGTGGGCAAGCTTAAAACGACCCTGCAGATGGTGTCGCTACTAATCCTGCTGGCGCTTCCTCCGACACACGAATTGGCGCTACTAGGCGTTGTAGTACTCTATACCGCCGCCATTCTAACGCTGTGGTCGATGGTTCAGTACCTGAAAGCGGCTTGGCCGCATCTTAGCCGCTCCATGTAATCTGCTGATAACTCAATAAGAAAGCGTCTATAATTCATTGATTGACAACTCGGTGGCGATCCGTATAATTCGCCCTCGAGTCGAGCGGGAATAGCTCAGTGGTAGAGCATCGCCTTGCCAAGGCGAGGGTCGGGAGTTCGAATCTCCTTTCCCGCTCCAACGACTTTTGAGGCTGGATGGCAGAGTGGTTATGCAGCGGACTGCAACTCCGTGTACGCCGGTTCGATTCCGACTCCAGCCTCCATCTTTGTCTAGCAGTGATGTTTTAAGTAAAGCGAAACAGCATTGCTATTTGATTGTTTGTAATGTCTAGCCCGGATGGCGAAATCGGTAGACGCAAGAGACTTAAAATCTCTCGGGGGCAACCCCGTGCCGGTTCAAGTCCGGCTCCGGGCACCATTATCTATTTTCACTCTCCCCCCCAGTTATAACCCCTTTAGCTATTTAACTTTCTATATTGGTTATTTTTGCGCTGCTCTCTGCTGCGAAATTTCGCGTGTCCGAACAGGGCGCAACGGTAGCCCTGATCATTACTCATTTCTTACTCCAAAATATCGCTAAACGCTAATCGCCACGCTATGATGCCTGCCTCTAATTATTTGCGTCCCCGGCGAAGCTAGCGACGCTTTGGGGTTTGCACTACTTTGATCAGCATCAAGAGGGAACGGGAACTATGAGCACGCCAACATCCGATGTACTTATCATTGGCGGCGGCGTCGCTGGGTTAACCCTTGCCTTGGAAGTGGCTGATCACAGGTCAGTGACGCTGGTGCGCCCTGCGCAAGACGACCAAGGTGCCAGCCGCTGGGCCCAAGGTGGTATTGCCGCTGTGCTCTCACCGGATGACGATCTGGAAGCGCATATCAACGATACCCTCATTGCTGGTGATGGGCTGTGCGATATCGAGGCCGTTCGCTTTACCGTTACCCACGGGCCAGCTGCTATTCAGTGGCTGATTGATAAGGGCGTTCCCTTTACCCCCGAGGACGACCCTGCTGCGCGCTATCCGTACCATCTAACTCGCGAAGGCGGCCATAACGCCCGGCGAATTATCCACGCGGATGATGCTACCGGCCGCGCCGTAGTGGACACACTATTAGCCAGCGTTGCGCGACATCCCAACATAACCCAGCGCAACGACCTAACCGTGGTTGGCCTGTTACAAGATGACCAAGGCGCCTGTCGCGGCGCCTATGGCAACGATACTAACCATCAGTGGCACTCGCTCACTGCGCGCCATACCGTATTGGCCACTGGCGGCGCAAGCGGCCTCTACCGTCACACGACTACGCCCGCTCCAAGCAGCGGCGAAGGCATGATAATGGCCGCCGAGCTGGGCGCTCGATTAATGAACCTAGAGTTCCAACAGTTTCATCCCACCTGCCTATTTGACCCCGAAGGCCCGGCGTTTTTGATTAGCGAGGCAGTTCGCGGAGAAGGCGGTCATTTGCTTAACGAGGCGGGAGAACGGTTTATGCTGGCGCTGGATAAGCGCGCTGAGTTAGCCCCTCGCGATGTGGTCGCCCGCGCCATTGATGCTGAAATACAGCGCAGTTCCCTGGGGCACGTGTGGTTGGACATTCGCCATTTAGGTGGACAAGCGATTCGCCACCACTTCCCCACTATTCTGGCCCACTGTGCGTCTCGGGGCATCGATATCACCCAGCAGGCTATCCCTGTCGTACCTGCCGCCCACTATAGCTGCGGCGGCGTTGCCACCAACCTGCAAGGCGCCACCAGTGTTGCCCACCTTTACGCCATCGGAGAAACGGCCTGCACGGGCCTGCACGGCGCCAACCGAATGGCCAGTAACTCACTGTTAGAGTGTTTAGTATTTGCCCGCAGTTGTGCACAGGCGCTGTTAGCAGACGCGCAAGAACTACACGGCCAAGCGGCCAGCATAATTGATTTCCAGCCCCCGGCGCGGGCAGCGGCTACCGTCTTGCCCAAGACAGTACTCAGCGATATACGCCAACAAATGCGCACCACCATGAGCCAACATGTCTCGATTGTGCGCAGCGCAACCGGGCTAAACACTGCTCTGGCGAACTTGAAGTCGCTGCTAAACAGCCTGGAAGAGCTAGAAGGGGCTCTCACCGCCCCGGAAGGCAAACGCTTACACCAGACACTACATCTGGCCATTTTGACGGTACTCGCCGCTCAACGGCGGCATGAGTCCCGCGGACTCCATTACTCCACCGACTGGCCCCATCAACAGTCCAAAGCCGTTGCCTCTTCGCTTTCGATAAACGATTTAACACAAGCGTGAGAGAAAAACGTTAGCGACCCGGACGATGGAACAGCTGCCTTACCTTACGCAGGTTTTTTTCGGGCGCGCTATCAGGCCAGAGCCAAACCCGCTGCTTACCTACATATAGCCCTATTAACCAGGGCCCTAAATAGTCACAACGTACTTGCGCTTCGTCACCCAGATCTTCACTTTGTTGCGCCAGGGTTCTCTCCGCTGGCTGCGCCTCGCTCAGCCAGCGGCCTTGAACTTGAGGTACCGTCGACGTAAGCGAAAGCAAGCCTTTAGGTTGACGAAGATAGCCGCGCCAACCAATGGCAGCGCCCAGCACTACCATCGCCACTGCCAATGACCCGCCCCCTACCCAATAGCTCATCGCCACTATCCCGAACAACAAGCCAGATTGGGCCAGCAGCCAATACTTAGAGGGTACGATAGACAGAATTATCGGTGGTTTCAGCATGTTCAACGATCATTTGTACGATACGCCGCTGGCTAGGCTCCTCGGGCCACTCCCGGTGCATTAACCAGACAAACAGATCCTGATCTTCACCTTTAATAAGCTGCTGGTAGGCCAGTTGATCCGCTTCGCTGAGATGGTCAAAACGCTGTTCAAGAAAAGGTATAAGCAGCAGATCAAGCTCCCACATGCCGCGCCGGGAGTGCCAATAAAGCCGTTTGCGCAAAATGGCTGCTGGGGAATTGTCGTCGTTCAACGTCAGCCGCTCCGATTCGATAAATGAGTGGCCAGTATACCTAAGCCACAGGGTCGCGCCAGCGCCCTACTTCGCCTATGCTGTAAAAGTACCTAGAACCTTGTTTTATCTGAATTGTTTTATATTGAATTGCGCAGTATGCTGAATTTGATGTTAGCGAGGTCGCAAGCGTCACGGCCTTCAATGTTCGCAGGGAGCCAACCGATGACTAAATCTGAATTAATCGAACAAATTGCGATGCGTCAGCCGGAGTTGTCCGCCAAAGATGTTGAAACGGCGGTGCGTATTATCCTGGACGACATGACGGATTCTCTTTCTAGCGGCGGTCGCGTTGAGATCCGTGGTTTCGGCAGTTTTTCACTGCACTACCGGGAGCCGCGGGTAGGGCGCAATCCAAAAACAGGCGAAGCAGTTGATCTGGAAGGCAAGTATGTGCCGCACTTTAAACCTGGCAAGGAGCTGCGCGAGCAGGTAGACGCTAGTCGGGCGCTCGGCTACTAGCTACTAATCGTGGGATGACGTCGCCGCTAGAGTCGTACACAATAGCGCTACCGTGAATGTCACAGACTAGGAAACTCAAATGCGTTGGATCAAAGGGCTGATTCTAGCCGTTATTTTGCTGATAGTAGTGCTGGTAGGTATTCTGTTTGCCGTTAATAATCAGCAAACCATTGCCTTGAACCTTATTTGGCTGGAGCTACCGGCAGTATCGCTCTCGGTGTGGCTACTAGCGACCTTGGTGTTTGGCGTCATACTGGGCATGCTCGCCATGCTAGGCGTCTACGTTCGGTTAAAGGCAACCCTGGCCCGCAGCCAGCGACAGAATAAGCAGCAACGTAAAGAGCTCGACAGCCTGCGCACCCAGGAGTTTAAGGAACTGGCATAAATGCTGGATGTTGCGCTGCTAAGCGTACTGCTGGTCGCCATTGCCATCGGTTACGGGTTAGGTTATCGCCAAGCCGGACGCCGTCGACATCGCACCGAACCGCCCACGACCTCCTCGCAGGCGCTCTCCCGGGACTACTTCGTCGGGCTTAACTACCTGCTTAACGAGCAGCCCGACGAAGCGATCAATACCTTTATTAATGTGCTTGCGGTCAACAGCGACACGGTGCATACCCATATCGCCCTCGGCAAACTGTTTCGCGCCCGTGGCGAGGCGGATAAAGCGGTCAGCATCCACCAAAACCTGTTAGCGCGCCCCGCCCTTTCACAGCATACCAATGAGCAGATCCAGCTTGAGCTTGCCCGTGACTTTATGGCACTTGGTGTGCATGATCGCGCCCAGCGGCTGCTCAATACGCTGCTGGAACAGAGTGGTGATCACGAACACCGCTACGCTGCCAAACAGATGCTTATCGATTTACTGGAACGCGAAAAAGCGTGGCAGCAAGCCCTCGACGTTATCCAACCGCTGCTGAAACAGTATCCTAAAATGCGGCGCCCCGCGGCCCACTGGCTATGCGAACTGGCACTGGAAGAAATAAGTGAAGCCAGCCGACCACTGGCTAAAAAGCACCTCAAACAAGCGCTGCAACTGGATGAAAATTGCGTTCGCGCCACCTTGATGTTGGCCGAATTAGAGATGGACAATGGGCACTATGCCCGCGCTATAGGGCGATTAGACAACATTCCGCGCCAGGACATAGCGCATATCTCTACCATGCTGCCCGCCCTCAGGCACGCCTATTTGCGCAATAATGATGAAGCAGGTTTTGAGGCCCACCTTTATCGGCTGCTGGAGCAAGCGCCTTATACCAGTACTATTATTGCGCTGGGGCAGCTCGTTCATCAGCGCGACGGTGTCGACAAAGCAATTGAGTTGATCGGCGGACGTCTGCGCGCCGTGCCGAGCTTAGGCGGGCTGGATTATTTGATCGACCTGTATATTGAAAGCCAGCGGCTTAGCGGAAAACCTTCCCCGGATACACGCCTGCTGCTGCTAAAACATCATACCGATGCACTGCTACTTAACCGTACCCGCCATCGCTGCCAGCGCTGTGGCTTTGCCAGCGACGCCTTACAGTGGCAGTGCCCCAGTTGCCGTTTCTGGGGCACAATTAAACCGGTGATTGGCGTCGAGGGCGAATAGTGCTCGTAAGGCTGCGAGAGATTCAGTGCGTTTCAAGCTCCGCCTCAATCGCCGCCAGCGCCTCCATAGGATCATCAGCCTGAGTGACGGGGCGTCCAATAACCAGATGGCTACTTCCTGCCTGAAGTGCTTCGCTTGGGCTCATCGTCCGCTGCTGGTCGTTAGCGACTGCAAAGCTTGGCCGAATGCCTGGGGTGACTTTCAGGAAAGATTCACCGCATAGCGTTTTAATCCGCGCAGACTCCTGGGCTGAGCAAACCACCCCTTGCAAACCACTCTGCTTCGCCAGCAGCGCCAAGCGCTCTACGTGTTCGGCCAGTGGGGCCTTTATACCCAGCTCCGCCAAATCGTCGGCCTGCATACTGGTCAATACGGTGACGGCGATTAAGTGGGTCGTTAAAGCGTGCTGCTCCAGACGCTGCACAGCCGCCTCCATCATCCGCCGCCCGCCGCTGGCATGTACGTTGACCATCCACACGCCCTGCTCTGCCGCCGCCTGCACTGCGCTGGCAACGGTATTGGGAATATCGTGAAATTTAAGATCCAGAAACACCTCAAACCCTCTACCATGCAGCGCTTCTAGCACCGCAGGGCCGCTGCGGGTAAACAGCTCTTTACCTACTTTCACTCGACAGCGGGCGGGATCTAGCTGATCCGCCATGCAGAGCGCAGCGTCTAGCGAAGGGTAATCAAGGGCAATAATAAGCGGGGAATCGGTGGCCACAACGTTGCTCCAAATACGTTTTTAGCCATTATATCAGCCTCACCCTACTCCTCGCCTCTGTATGTCGGCGATAGGACAGCAACATGTAAGACTTTTGCCATAAATGGATAGCTAAAAACTTACAAACGCTGTCATAGATCTCTTACAGAAACGCCTTTGCAATAAAGCTAAGTTAGTAATGCATCGGTGTTGATCGTGCTTGTTATGAACACTGGCACGAGTAGAAACCTCTACGCCTAAAAACCTCTACGCAACGCCGTCTGCGTAACCCAAGTCCTCCAACGTTATTAAAAGGATCATTGAAGATGAACATGAAACTTAAAGGAGTTTTGGCCGCGCTACTGTTTAGCATTAGCTTAGGTCTTTCCAGTGGCGTGCAGGCCCAGGAAGTGGCCCCGATTAACGTCAATACTGCCGACGCTGAGCTACTGGCCGAACTACCGGGCATTGGCCCCAGCCGGGCCGAAGCGATTATTGAAGAGCGCGAAACCAATGGCCTCTTTGAAAGCGCTGCCGACCTAGAGCGCGTCAGTGGCATTGGGTCTGCCACCGTTGACCGCTTGCAGGATCAAGTGACATTTGAATAGAGGTAACATTGGTTAGCCACCACAATCGCCCGGTCAGCATAGGCGCCGGGCTTTGGTACAGTCTGCTTTAAATCATCCACAAATCCATAAACTTATGAACTGGCAACGTTTCAAGTGCTGTCTGTTGGCTGCATAGTTGAGTGATGGTTTGGCAACGGCTTGATGGAAATCGGGTCGCCAAATGGCGCTCAAACTTTTCAACCAGTAGCGGCATCCCCGCTTCCCTTCGACGACGATGGCCTATCGGGTACTCCACTGCGACTTGATCCGTCGCACTCCCATCGTTGAAAAATACCTGCACCGCATTGGCGATAGAGCGCTTTTCAGGATCGTGGTAATCCGCCGAATACTCGGCATTTTCTTCTACCACCATTTTGCCTCGCAGCTCATCTATCAACGGATGTGCTGCATGAAAACTGTCTTCATAGTGCTCAGCGGCAAGGGCACCAAAAATAAGTGGCACCGCGGTCATGTATTGCAGGCAGTGGTCGCGATCCGCCGGATTGGCGAGTGCGCCGGTTTTGGAAATAATCCGAATAGCCGAATCATGGGTAGTGAGTACCACCCTATCAATTTCGTCCAGACGATCTTTCACCTGAGGGTGCAGTGCCACAGCGGCTTCGCAAGCCGTTTGGGCATGAAACTCAGCGGGGAAGGAGATCTTAAACAGGATATTCTCCATCACGTAACTGCCAAACTCACGCTGGAAGCGAAGGCGGCGATCAGCCGCAGGCTTCAGGCTTAAATCTTTGTTGGCATGGCTGAATAGCACATCGTAGAACCCCCACTGAGGGGCCGATAGCGCGCTGGGGATACCCATTTCACCGCGTAGGGCAATATCTGCCAAGCGCACGCCTCGTGAAGTAGCGTCCCCAGCGGCCCAGCTTTTACGCGAACCGGCGTTGGGGGCATGGCGATAGGTGCGCAGACTCTGGCCATCCACCCAGGCATGAGAGAGTGCCGAGAGCAGTTGCTCGCGATTGGCTCCCTTCAGCTTAGCGGCCACCGCGGTTGAGGCCACTTTCACCAGCACCACGTGATCGAGCCCTACCCGGTTAAAGCTATTCTCCAGCGCCAGCACACCCTGGATCTCATGAGCCATTACCATGGCATTTAGCACATCACGCATCACCAGCGGCGCTTCACCTTGGGCGACCTGCCGCTGAGAGAGGTGGTCGGCCACAGCGAGTATCCCACCCAGATTATCGGAGGGGTGCCCCCACTCTGCGGCGAGCCAGGTATCGTTATAATCCAACCAACGGATGATACAGCCGATGTCCCACGCTGCCTTCACCGGGTCAAGGCGGAGCGAGGTGCCTGGCACACGTGCCCCAAACGGCACCACCGTGCCTTCCACTATCGGCCCAAGGTGCTTGGTACACTCAGGAAAGCGCAGCGCCAGTAGTCCGCAACCCAGCGTATCCATCAGGCAGTAGCGGGCCGTTTCCAATGCCTCTTCAGATTCCACCTGATAATTGAGCACATAGTCGGCAATAGCCTGTAGCTCGGGGTCGTAGTCAGGCCGCTCATTGGCTTCGGATGTGGCGGACGGTTTGGAAGACGATCTGGAAGACATAGCGCTCTCTCCTGCGGTTGAGTCACCTACTCAGTATGGCTCAAGTCAGTATGGCCCAAGAAAGACTTACTAAAAGCTGTCGCCAGGAATTTTCACAAACCCTTCCATCAATACCCGCGCACTGCGACTCATCACCGCCTGCTCGATACACCAGCGCCCATCTATCAGGTTTGCTTCTGCACCGACACGCAAGCTACCCGACGGGTGTCCAAAGGTGACTGCATTACGTTTACCACCACCCGCTGCCAGGTTTACCAACGTGCCTTCAATCGCCGCGGCAGCGGCAATAGCAACCGCAGCGGTGCCCATCATGGCATGGTGCAATTTGCCCATAGAGAGCGCCCGCACCAGCAGATCGATATCGGCCGCCTGGACGCTTTTTCCGCTTGATGAAACGTAATCTGCCGGTGGGCCAACAAAAGCTACTTTGGGCGTGTGCTGGCGGTTGGCAGCTTCGCTAATATCACTGACCAGCCCCATACGCACAGCCCCGTGGGCGCGAATGTTTTCAAACATATCAAGCGCTTTACTGTCGCCGTTGATGGCCCCCTGTAGCTCGGCGCCGGTATAGCCAATGTCGGCGGCGTTAATAAACACAGTGGGAATACCGGCATTGATCAGCGTTGCTTTCAGCGTACCCACCCCTGGCACATCTAGGTCGTCAATCAGATTGCCAGTGGGAAAAATGGCACCCTCGCCATCCGCCGGATCCATAAAGGCCACCGGAATCTCCGCGGCCGGAAAGGTCACACCATCGAGCTCGAAATCGCCAGTTTCCTGTACTTCGCCATTAACGATGGGCACCCGTGACACGATGGTTTTGTGAATATTCGCCTGCCAAATGCGTACCTCGGCCACGCCGTTTTCAGGAATACGCGCTGGATCAATAAGGCCATTCGCAATTGCAAAAGGGCCTACCGCCGCCGAGAGATTACCGCAGTTACCGCTCCAATCCACAAAGGGCTTGTCGATGGAGACCTGACCAAACAGGTAATCCACGTCGTGTTCCGGTGATGCGCTTTTCGACAGAATCACCGTTTTGCTAGTGCTTGAGGTGGCAGCCCCCATGCCATCTATCTGCTTCTCATAAGGGTCGGGGCTGCCTATCACCCGCAGCAACAGTTGATCCCGCGCGACGCCGGGCTGCTGGGCGGCTTCGGGTAGATCGCTAAGTTTAAAAAACACGCCCTTACTGGTGCCGCCACGCATATAGGTGGCGGGGATTTTAATCTGAGGGGCATAATGCATAAGCGTTATCTCCGACTATGCAGCGCTGGTGGATTCGAGAAAGTCCTGGGCAAAGCGCTGCAGCACGCCACCGGCGGTGTAAATAGACACCTCCTCGGCGGTATCCAAACGGCATTTTACCGGTACGCGCTCGCCATCACCGTTTTGGCGATGGATCACCAGGGAAAGCTGCGCACCTGGCGAAACTGCACCTTCCACATCAAAGGTTTCGGTGCCGTCTAAGCCTAGTGTCATACGCGTAGTGCCTGGCTCAAACTCCAGCGGCATCACCCCCATACCAATCAGGTTGGTGCGGTGAATACGCTCAAAGCCTTCGGCGGCAATCGCCTCTACGCCCGCCAGTGCCACACCTTTGGCCGCCCAGTCCCGTGAGGAGCCTTGGCCGTAATCGGCACCGGCAATAATGATCAGCGGCTGCTTGCGCGCCATATAGGTTTCGATCGCCTCCCACATGCGAGTCACTTCGCCTTCTGGTTCTACCCGCGCCAGCGAGCCCTGCTTTACCTTGCCATCGTCGTCACGCACCATTTCATTGAAAAGCTTGGGATTGGCGAAGGTCGCCCGCTGGGCGGTGAGATGGTCACCCCGGTGGGTGGCGTAGGAATTAAAATCCTCCTCCGGCACACCCATTTTCTCCAGGTACTCCCCCGCCGCGCTGTTCAACTGAATCGCGTTAGAGGGCGACAGGTGATCGGTAGTGATATTGTCCGGCAGAATCGCCAACGGCCGCATCCCCTTGAGAGTGCGCTCCTTGGCCATATTGCCCTCCCAGTAGGGCGGCCGACGGATATAGGTACTCTGTGGGCGCCAGTCGTATAGCGGGCTGACCTGGGCGCGGGCGCTCTTGTCCAAGTCGAACATGGGAATATAGGTCTGGCGAAACTGCTCGGGCTTCACCGACGCTTTGACAATCGCATCAATCTCTTCATCGGCGGGCCAGATATCCTTCAAGGTAACGGGATTCCCCGCCTGATCCACCCCCAGGGCGTCCTTCTCAATATCAAAGCGAATGGTGCCCGCAATGGCATACGCAACCACCAGCGGCGGTGACGCCAAAAAGGCCTGCTGGGCGTGGGGGTGAATCCGCCCATCAAAGTTGCGGTTGCCGGAGAGTACCGCGGTCGCATAGAGATCGCGCTCGATAATCTCCTGCTGGATTTTGGGATCCAGCGCCCCGGACATGCCGTTGCAGGTGGTGCAGGCGTAGGCCACCACCCCGAAGCCAAGATTCTCCAGCTCGCTCATCAAACCGGCTTCTTCGAGGTACATCTTGACCGTTTTCGAGCCCGGCGCCAGCGACGACTTTACCCACGGCTTACGCAGCAAGCCAAGGCGGTTGGCGTTACGGGCGATCAGCCCGGCGGCGACCATATTGCGGGGGTTGGAGGTATTGGTGCAGCTGGTGATGGCAGCGATGATCACCGCGCCATCGGGCATTTTGCCGGCTTTTTCCTCCGCCTGCGCCGCCTCCAGGCCGACGGCAATGCCTCGCTGGGCAAGCTCGGAGGTGGGCAGGTGGGCATGGGGGTTGGAAGGCCCTGCCAGTGTGCGTGTTACCGATGAGAGGTCAAAGGTCAGCACTTGTTCGTAATCAACTTCGGTTAAGCTGTCCGCCCATAGGCCGGTCTGCTTGGCATAGGTTTCCACCAGCGCTACCTGTTCATCTTCGCGACCGGTGAGCTTCAGGTAATCGATGGTTTGGCCATCGATGTAGAACATCGCCGCCGTGGCGCCGTACTCAGGGGTCATATTGGAGATCGTGGCGCGGTCACCGACCGTCAGCGCATCGGCGCCTTCGCCGTAAAACTCAAGATAAGCGCCGACTACCCGCTCTTTACGCAAAAACTCGGTAATCGCCAGCACCATATCGGTGCCGGTAATACCGGGCTGCAATTTGCCGGTCAGCTCTACACCGACAATATCCGGCAAACGCATCATGGAAGCACGGCCCAGCATCACACTTTCGGCTTCCAGTCCCCCGACACCCACGGAGATAACGCCCAGGGCGTCTACCATCGGCGTATGGCTATCGGTGCCCACACAGGTATCCGGGTAGGCAATGCCATCGCGGTTCTGCACCACCGGCGACATCTTCTCCAGGTTAATCTGGTGCATGATGCCGTTACCGGGGGGAATCACATCGACGTTCTCGAAGGCCGTCTTCGTCCAGTTGATAAAGTGGAAACGGTCATCATTGCGGCGATCTTCAATGGCGCGGTTTTTCTCGAAAGCGCCCTCTTCCGACCCGGCATGCTCCACCGCCAGCGAGTGATCGACAATCAGTTGGGTCGGCACCACCGGGTTGACCTTGGCGGGGTCGCCGCCCTTCTCGGCAATCGCATCGCGCAGCCCGGCCAAGTCGACCAGCGCGGTTTGGCCGAGAATGTCGTGGCAGACCACCCGTGCAGGGTACCAGGGGAAATCCAGATCGCTTCTGCGCTCAATCAGCTGTTTCAAGGCATCGGTGAGCAGCTCTGGATCGCAGCGGCGCACCAGCTGTTCTGCCAGCACGCGGGAGGTATAGGGTAGCTGCGCATAGGCGCCGGGCTGGATATCTTCCACTGCCTCCCGAGCATCGAAAAAATCCAGCTCCGTGCCGGGCAGGGGTTTACGGTATTGGGTATTCATAGCAGACAGACTCACAAGAAGGGGCTGAAAAAAGTCCGGTGACCAAGCCACCGGACAGCACGCGGGTCAGTCTCGCGCTTCGATCGGCACCCACTCGCTCTTCTCGGGGCCGGTGTAGTCGGCGCTGGGGCGAATAATGCGGTTATTGGCGCGCTGCTCAAACACGTGGGCCGCCCAGCCGGTTAGCCGCGACATGACAAAAATCGGCGTGAACAGTTTGGTGGGTATATCCATAAAGTGGTACGCGCTGGCGTGGAAGAAGTCAGCGTTACAGAACAGCTTTTTCTCCCGCCACATGACTTCCTCTACCCGCTCGGAAACCGGATAGAGCACTTTGTCGCCGACATCGTCGGAGAGCTTCTTGGACCAGTGCTTGATAATCGCGTTGCGCGGGTCGGACTCGCGATAGATCGCATGGCCGAAGCCCATGATTTTATCTTTGCGCTCCAACATGCCCATGATCTTGCTTTCCGCTTCTTCCGGCGACTGCCAACCCTCGATCATTGCCATCGCCGCTTCGTTAGCCCCGCCATGCAGTGGCCCGCGCAGCGAACCAATCGCGCCGGTGACGCAGGAGTGCATATCGGAAAGCGTTGAGGCGCAGACCCGAGCGGTAAAGGTAGAGGCGTTAAACTCGTGCTCGGCGTAGAGGATCAGCGATACGTTCATTACCCGCGCATGCAGTTCAGAGGCGGGCTCGCCGCGCAGCATATTGAGGAAATGGCCGCCGACTGAGTCGTCATCGGTCTCGGTATCGATGCGCACGCCGTCGTGAGAGAAGCGGTACCAGTAGCAAATAATCGAGGGCAGCACCGCCAGCAGTCGATCGGCAACGTCCTGCTGCTGATCGAAATTCTCCTCGGTTTCCAGATTGCCCAGCATTGAGGTGCCGGTGCGCATCACATCCATCGGGTGGGCATCTTTGGGAATTTGCTCGAGCACTGTTTTCAGCGCCTCGGGCAGCCCACGTAGGCTTTTCAGCTTGGCGATGTAGTGATCCAGCTCAGCCTGGTTGGGCAGCTTGCCCTTCAATAGCAGGTAAGCGACCTCTTCAAATTTGGCTTTTTCAGCAAGCTCTTTGATATCAAAGCCACGGTAGGTTAGGCCTGAGCCTGTTTTGCCTACAGTACATAGCGCGGTAGTACCAGCGCTCTGGCCACGTAGTCCTGCACCTGTCACGGGTTTATCAGCCATGGTGTGTCTCCTATTACTGCTTTTATTTTAACTATCGTGTTCTGAATAATTTCGCTTATTAAACTTTCGGCAAAGCTGGTTTGGCGAGAGGGCAGGTTGGAGCGAGGGTCTTTCGCCCAGGGATGGCGAAAGTAGCGCCCAGGGATGGGTTCACAGCGCCCTCGCGGAAACCTGCCCTCTCACCAGTTGGCTTATTGGTCATCACCTTTTTCGGCAAACAAAGCATCCAGCTTCTGCTCAAAATCGTGGTAGTTCAGGAAATCGTAGAGCTCGTCGCGGGTTTGCATTAACGGCACAACCTCTTTTTGGTGGCCGTTATCCAGAATGCTTTGATAGACCTGCAGGGCCGCAGCGTTCATGGCGCGGAACGCAGAGAGCGGGTAAAGCACCATACGGCAGCCAACGTCGCCAAGCTCCGTTTGAGTAAACAGCGGTGTCGCACCAAATTCGGTGATATTGGCTAGAATCGGTGCGTTGACCCGCTGGCAGAAAGCTTTGTAATCATCCAGGGTGTGCACCGCTTCGGCGAAGATGGCATCTGCCCCCGCTTCTATACAGGCATTAGCGCGCTCGATGGCGGCGTCAAGACCCTCTTTTTGGAAGGCATCGGTACGGGCAATCAGATAGAAGTCGGGGTCGATCTTGGCGTCTGCGGCGGCTTTAATGCGGTCAACCATTTCCTGCTGGGAGACAATCGCTTTATTCGGGCGGTGGCCACAGCGCTTTTGCGCCACCTGGTCTTCCATATGCACTGCGGCTACGCCAGCGCGCTGCATCTCTTTCACGGTGCGGGCAATATTGAAGGCGCCACCCCAGCCGGTATCGATATCCACCAGCAGCGGTAACTCGGTAGCGCCGCAGATACGGTGGGCGTCCTCCACCACGTCATTCATGGTCGTCATGCCCAGATCCGGCAAGCCGAACGAGGCGTTGGCGACACCGCCACCTGACAGGTAAATGGCTTGGTGACCAACCTTGTCGGCCATCAGCGCTGTATAGGCATTAATAGTGCCTAGGATTGGCAGCGGGCGGTTAGCCTCGAGCGCGGCCCGAAAGCGGGCGCCGGGAGTCATCTGGGACATGGGGCGTTTCTCCTGTTGCTAATTTTAATTATGCTTTAGCTTTGCGATTTAGCGGCTGACTGTTCCAGGGCCGCGGCGTAACGATCTGCCACATTGGCGCGGGAGGCGCTGACATGGCGGCGCATTAGCAGCTCGGCCAGCTCCGCATCGCCAGCTTCTATGGCATCCACAATGCGGTGGTGCTCCACAAAAGCGCGCTGGGGCCGCGTGCCACTGGCACTAAACTGAGTGCGGTAAAGGCGCACAAGGTAGTAAAGGTCGTCGCAGAGCAGGTTCATGAGCATCTTGTTATGGCTGCCCTGGACGATGCAGTAGTGAAAATCGAGATCGCCTTCGCGCTGGTAATAAGCTTCGCCACGCTTTAAATCTGCCTGGCCTTCGTGCAGCGCCAGCACGTCTCGCAAGCCCTGAACCTCTGCCGGTGTCATATGCTCAGCCGCCAGCCGCGCCGCCATGCTTTCAAGGGCTTCACGCAGATCAAACAGCTCTAAAAGCTCTTTCATCGAGAGTTTCACAACTCGGGCACCCACATGGGGAACACGTTCGATCAGTCGGTGTGCTTCCAGCCGCCGCATCGCCTCCCGCAACGGTCCGCGGGAAATGCCGTAGGTTTTTGATAGCCCTGGCTCGGTGATCTTACTGCCGGGAGCAAGCTCGCCCCGTACGATGGCATCCTGCAACTGATGAAACACCCGCTCGGCGAGGGTACGCACTTCGGGCGTCGTGGATTCGGACGAACGTTCAGCAGTGCTAAGTGAGGGAGTAGCGAGAGAAGCCATAATTGATTGTCGACAATTGGAAAGTAAACAAACTCTAGCGCGTGTCCATTAAACCGTCAACCAGCCGTGTTTGCCGATTTTATACGTCTTTCGTTGTATTAGCAGGCGCAACAAAATTCAGCTTGTCAACAATCAAGCCATTTTTTTACTCAAAGCTGCGTATAAAACCGTGCGTGAGAAAGGCGTCGAAGCCTTGCGCTGGTGTCATTGTCTACGCCCCTCTAAAATGGCTCGCCCTTTACTGGCTAGGCGTTTGCTTAATGATCAAGGCGTTGACGATATCTGCCCTGCCCTATTCCCCCGACCCACTGGGGATATTCGCCCGCCTGCGTGCCAGGCCCGGAGCGATACTGCTCGACAGTGGCCGCCCGGTCGCTACCGGCCGCTTTGATATTATCAGCAGTGACCCGCTCGCTACGTTGGACGTTGCACATAATGGCGAAGCGAGCATCGCATCGGATCGGCTTAGCCCTCCGGCGCACTTGGCTAACGATGCTTTTGCCCTTCAACAGTGGCTGCTGGATCAGTTGGATATTCCGGATGAAACCAGTGAGCTCCCGTTTCTAGGCGGGCTAATAGGCTACTGGGGGTACGATTTAGGCCGTAAAACCTTATCCATACCGAGCCGTCAAACAAGCCCGGTCACACTGCCACAAGCCCGTTTAGGTCTTTATGACTGGTGCATTACCCTGGATCACATGGCCCAGCAGGCGTGGTTAATCGCCACACCGCAACGCCGTGAGCAGGTGGAAGGCTGGCTTACCCAGCCCCCAACGCCAACTCAACCATTTACATTAACGGATACCTTTAAGGCAGAACTTAGCCACGCTCAATACGTGGCACGTTTTAATGCCGTGCAGCGCTATATTCGGGCGGGTGACTGCTATCAAATTAACCTGGCCCAGCGCTTTTATGCCGATTACCAGGGAGATGAGTGGCAGGCGTACCTACAACTGCGAAAAGCCACCCCCACGCCCTATTCAGGCTTTATGGCCTGGGGCGACAAAGCGGTAATGTCACTTTCCCCAGAGCGGTTTATTCAGTGCCGCAACGGCGAGGTCGAAACACGGCCGATTAAAGGCACCCGCCCGCGAGGTGCGACGCTTGAAGAGGATCAGGCGCTGGCGGAGCAGCTATTGAGCAGCACTAAAGATCGCGCTGAGAATGTGATGATTGTCGATCTGCTACGCAATGATTTAGGCCGCGTCTGCCAACCTGGCACCATCCGCGTACCGCAACTGTGCCATCTGGAGAGCTACCCGAACGTTCACCATCTGGTCAGTGTAGTGCAAGGCACGCTGGCCAATGCCTATACCCCACTGGCACTGCTTAAAGCAGCCTTCCCCGGCGGCTCAATTACCGGTGCACCTAAAATTCGCGCGATGCAGATCATCGATGAACTGGAGCCCTGCCAACGCAGCGTGTATTGCGGCAGCCTTGGCTATGTGGATGTACGCGGCAGCATGGATACCTCCATCGCTATTCGCACTATGGTTGCCGAGGCGGGAAGAGTGCATGTATGGGGCGGCGGGGGCTTGGTGGCAGACTCCCAAGCGGATGAAGAGTACGCCGAGACACTGGATAAAATTCGCCACCTTATTGGCGCTTTGGAATAAGCAACCCATCTTCTAAATCAAAAAGGAATATAAAAGCCTAACTAAACGGTATTGGGGAATGGGGGCTCGTGTTTGATAGCCTAGTCACCATAACTCTACACCCGAACAGGAGGCAGCATGTCCTCACAGCTTGAAGCGATTAACAGTGAATTTGCCAATAACCCACAGGGCTTGATCGAGTGGGCCCTGGCCCAGGGCGCCCGGCCTATTTGCACCACCAACTTCCGCCCCTTTGAGGCGGTGATTCTGCATATGGTCACCCAGGTGCGTCCGGATATTCCCATTGTATGGATGGACAGCGGCTACAACACCGAAGCCACTTATCAGTTTGCTGATGAGGTCATTAAACAGCTTAATCTTAACCTGGTGAGTTTTATACCCCAGCGCACCCGCGCCCACCGTGAAGCGCTGGAGGGCCCTATGCCGGGTATTGACGACCCGCGCCATGCGGCTTTTACTCAGGAAGTCAAAATCGAACCTTTCGAGCGTGCGCTGCGTGAAATGCAGCCCGACGTATGGTTCACCGCGCTGCGCGCGGAAGACACCCCCGAGCGAGCCAAAATGCAGCCGGTCAGCCGCAACAGCGATGGCCTATTGAAAGTTGCCCCGCTACTGCAGTGGAGCGCCAAAGATATGTATCAATACCTACAGGCGCACAACCTACCCAACAACTTCGACTACTTCGACCCCACCAAGGTGGAAGAGAAGCGCGAATGCGGGCTGCATTTACAGCACTGATTCACACAGCGAATTAATACTCGGGCAGGTCTAAGTCATCGAACAGCGACTGTTCATGACGTGGGCCTGCCATTAGCGCTTCCTCTACCCGGTCGCGGGTCAAGTGAGGCGCAAAGCGCTCTAAAAAGTCATACATATAGCCGCGCATGAAAGTGCCACGACGAATACCGATCTTGGTTGTCGAGCTAGCAAATAAGTGACTGGCATCCAGGGCGACGAGATCATCATCAAGCGCCTCATCGACGGCCATGTGCGCCACAATACCGACCCCCATCCCTAGCCGCACGTAGGTTTTAATCACATCGGCATCAGCCGCTGTCAGCACCACATTGGGCGTTAACCCTTTTGCTTTGAAGGCATCGTCTAACTGTGAGCGGCCGGTAAACCCAAACACATAGGTAACCAACGGATGCTCGCCGAGCGCCTCCAGAGTCAACGGGCCCTGGTGCGTGGCAAGCGGGTGCCCCTTAGGCACCAGTACGCAGCGGTTCCAGCGGTAGCAAGGCAGTAGTACTAAATCGGTAAACAGCTCCAGCGACTCGGTAGCAATAGCAAAATCGGCTTGCCCTTCACTGACCATCTGGGCAATCTGCTTGGGCGTGCCCTGCTGCATATGCAGCGCCACATCGGGGTATTTCAGGGTGAATTCACTGATAATCGGCGGTAAAGCGTAGCGAGCCTGGGTATGGGTCGTGGCAATGGCCAAGCTGCCGCGGCGCTCGTCGCTATGCTCCTGGGCCACCTGTTTAATGTTTTCAGTGAGGCGCAGAACCTGTCCAGCCAGATCAATAATCGACTGCCCGGCAGGTGTTACCCGTGTCAAATGTTTGCCGCTGCGAGCAAAAATCTCGACGCCAAGCTCGTCTTCTAACAGACGAATTTGCTTGGAGATCCCCGGCTGTGAGGTAAATAGACTTTGCGCTGTGGCCGAGACATTCAGGTTATGTCGATTGACTTCCCAGATATAGCGTAGCTGTTGTAGCTTCATGTCCTCACCTTATTTATTCTCTAGACAGATCTATGTAGACCGTATCTCTATGCAGGCCGAATTTTTAAGCGCATCCATGCGTTGGTGCCACGTCACGTCTGGCTGGTTGCGTTACGTTGCTTTGCTTTGCTTTGCTTTGCTCACTCGGCACTCTACAGCACCATATAGAATAAAAAACCTCATGATAATGCTTTTATATTATAAAAAAAATGCCCTACCAGCACCCATTAATTTCTGCTATTTAGTTAACTCACTATGCAGGAAATTTGCCAGCAACCTTCGCGCCCGCTAACATCTGCCCACACTTATCGCGATAGACACGAGGCGTGGCAAAAGAGCGCTAATGGATCGCGTATTGACCGTTGCTCCATTTGAGGCAACGAACCAGTAAGAGCAACGCAAACGGAGAAGCAAATGGCTAATAATGTTGATGTCACCAACGCCAATTTTGAGCAAGAAGTCCTCAACGCTGAACAGCCTGTGCTAATGAAATTCTGGGCGCCGTGGTGTGGCCCGTGCAAAGTCATGGCCCCGGTCGTTGATGAAGTGGCCGCAGAACGTCAGGAGAGCCTGAAAGTCGTTAGCGTCAATGTAGACGACGCTCCTGAAATTGCTGCCGAGCAAGGCGTGCGCGGTGTACCTACCGTCATGCTGTTTAAATCCGGCACCAAAGTCGCTTCACTGGTTGGCGCGCAGTCTAAATCGCAACTGACGCAGTTCATCGAACAAAACGCTTGATCAGTGCGTTTAGTACTTGTGAAAACCGCCGACGCTGTCGGCGGTTTTTCTTTCGCTAGTTTCGGCGTTTCCAGGGTGGCAAACTTGCGTCACTCGATCGGATACCTTCCGCACGGCGCTTCCCAGGCCCTAACAGCCGAGCTATCCAGCGTGTTTGAGGGTGACTATCCAAAGCGATTTTCAGCGTCATTGTCAGCATCACCGACAGCAACATCCCCGCCGCACCAAAGATCCACCCCCATACCACTAGCGATAAAAACGCCACGAATGTGGAAAGCCCCAATGCTTGCCCCATTACCCTCGGCTCTATCAAATTGCCGAGCACAAAGTTAATCACCAGATAAGCGGAAGCCAGCAGTAGCGCTTGAAAGGCGCCGCCATCCTGGGAAACCAGCAGCAACAGCACGGGAGGAATAGCAGCAATAGCCGAGCCAATATTGGGTATAAAGTTAAGGGCAAAAGCCAGCACACCCCACAGCAGCGGAAAATCCACTCCTACAGCCACACAGGAGAGCCATACCAGAACCCCGGTGGCCAGACTGATCATGGTTTTAACGGCCAGATAACGCTTCAGCGTTAAACTGAATTCACTAAAGCGCTTCAAGCTGGGCGCAGGGTTTTCCAGTGCACGAGAGACTTTGTCACGCACATTGAGTGTTTCAAACAGCATGAAGATGACCAGCAGCCCCACAATAATGCTCTGCATAAACAGATTGCCTAGCTGGCTCAACAGCTCGGGCATCCAAGAGCCTTCATCCTCTCCCTCAAAAAGTGAGTTAATCTGATCAGGATTAATCGCCAAACCACGTGAAGAGAGCGCATTAAGCAAGTTCCAATACTGTTCGTAAAGCCGCGACTCGATTTCCGGCAACGCCGCCACAAAGGTACTAAAACTATTGACCACCAGTAGGCCAATAAGCGATAAAAACCCTAGCAATACCATCAAGGTTAGGAAAGCCGACACCCGCATACTCAAGCCACAGCGATGCAGCCACTGCACCGGTGAGGTACATACTACGGCGATAAATATCGCCAGTAACAGCGGCACAAGTAGGTCAGCGCCTACTTTCATACCCGCAATAATCACTACCAACGCAGCGAGCGCCAACGTGGCATGGAGCGGTATACTGCGGTAATCTTCATCTGACAATTTCGACATGATCCATCCTTAGCTTGCTGTCAATATATAATGGCTGCATACGACATTTTGCACAAACCGTGCAAATATTAAGCAACTGTTTGGCGTTCACTCTTCCCTGCTGAACTTTCCCCTCTTCTAAGCTTCAAAACGACCTGTACGCTTCCAAGCAACACCCATCCTAACGTTTTGAATTTCGGGCTTAACTCAGCGGCGCACCACCCCGCACACTAAGGAAGTCATTTATGAAAGCAACTCCTCTTAATTCTCCAAAACTAGAGTCTTGTCAACTAGGTTCTTGTAAACCAGGTTCTCAAAATCTAGGCTTTAAACGTTTACGCAGTGGTCTGCTTGGCGGTGCTTTGCTGGCACTCATTTGCGCTCCTTTAGCCCACGCTTCACCGCCGCACCCGCCCCAGCCAAGCCTGCATGTCCAAGCGCAGTCATGGGTGGAGGTTGAACCTGATAAAGCCACCCTCAATGCGCGACTATGGGAAAACACTCCCGCCCTTTCCACCCTTGAAGAGAGCGATAGTAGCGCACTTAGCGATGCCCGCGAACGTTTGGAGAGCCGTGCCAGCGAATTAATCGAACAGATGGAAGCCACCGGTCTTGAACGCAACGCTATTAATGCGGGCTCGTTAAATGTCTATCCCGAACACGTTCAAGGGCCACGCAACGAAGATGGCGAGCATGAGACCTTGCAGCGCACGCGTCTCGAGCGCCCGATCACCGTCGAATTAACCGATCTAAATCAGTTAAGTGAAGTGTTAGACGCGTTAATAGCCGCGGGTGTCAACTCATTGGACGGCGTGCAGTTCGATCTACAAGATCGCGACGCTGCCACTGACGAAGCGCTCGTTAAAGCGCTACAGAAAGCACAGCACAAAGCGAATCTTATGGCCGATAGCTTAGACGCTGAGCTAGGCCATGTGCAGCGCATTGAAGAGACACAGACACCCATTTTCCAGCCACGCATGATGGCAATGCGGGCAGAGAGCGACACTGCTGCAGGCCAATCGGGTGCCGCCAGTGATTACAGCCCCGGCACCATTCGCATAGATGCCGGGGTCAGCGTTGAGTGGGCCCTTAAAGGGCCAGACGCTCCACGCCGCCCAGGTAGCGACGTAGCGGCTCAGGAATAGTTACCGAGCCATCCGCCTGCTGGTGGTTTTCAAGCACCGCCAGCAGGCACCGCCCTACCGCCAGCCCTGAACCGTTCAAGGTATGCAGCAACTGCGGTTTTTTTGCTTCAGGATGGCGATAACGCGCCTGCATGCGCCGGGCCTGGAAATCTTCGCAGTTAGAGACCGAAGAGATCTCACGATACGTCTCCTGGCTAGGCAGCCACACCTCCAAGTCGTAGGTCTTGGCAGCCCCAAAGCCCATATCGCCGGTACACAAAGTCACCACACGGTACGGCAGATCCAGCGCCTGCAGGATCGCCTCCGCATGGCCGCGCATCTCTTCCAACGCTGCGTAGCTCTTCTCCGGCTCAACGATCTGCACCATTTCAACTTTATCGAACTGGTGCTGACGGATCATACCGCGGGTATCGCGCCCGTGAGAGCCCGCTTCAGAGCGGAAGCACGGCGTATGAGCGGTAAGCTTCATCGGCAGCGCTGCCTGGTCGACGATTTCATCGCGCACAAAGTTGGTCAGCGGCACTTCGGAAGTGGGAATCAGGTGGTACTCGCGCTCATCGTCCAGCTTGAATAGATCTTCGCCAAACTTCGGCAACTGACCGGTACCGATCAGCGAATCGCGGTTGACCATATACGGCACGTAGCACTCTTCGTAGCCGTGCTGCTCGGTTTGGGTATCCAGCATAAACTGCGCCAACGCCCGATGCAGGCGCGCAATCGGCCCGCGCATAACCGCAAAGCGCGCACCGGTGATTTTAGCCGCCAGCTCAAAATCGAGATAACCCGATTTTTTGCCCAAATCAACGTGATCCAGCACCTCGAAATCAAACGCTCGGGGCGTACCCCAGCGGTGCAACTCAACGTTATCGTCTTCGCTTTTGCCTTCCGGCACGCTTTCGTGGGGCAGGTTGGGAATACCGCTGATGGCGTCGTCCCACTCTTCCTGCACCTCGGCCAGTTCTTTCTTGGCTTTATCCAGGCGATCGCCTAAATCGCTGACTTCGTCCAGCAGCGGCTGAATATCTTCACCATTAGCCTTGGCCTTACCAATCGCTTTGGAGCGCATATTACGCTCGTTTTGCAGCTGCTCGGTTTGCGTTTGCAGCTCACGGCGACGCGACTCCAGCGCCTGCAGTCCCGCTTTATCAAGCACAAAGCCCCGGCGGGCCAGTTGATGAGCAACCGTATCAAGATCACCGCGCAGCAGTTTCGGATCGAGCATGAATCCTGTCCCTTGGCCTGAAAACAATAAAAGCAACACGCAGATGCGCGTGCGTAAAGAGGGCTATTGTAGGCAAAAGCGCGGATGGGGGCTATGGGCGGTGCCACGCAGCACTTGCTTAGCAGCATTAAAGGTTAGATCAGTAAGACATTTTGTAGCGCAACGCTCAAGGAGCGCGTGGTATCCCTATGGCTAGCAGAATCCAGTTCTTGGATCTAACGCATGCGCTATGACTGCTCTGCATAACCACCCCCGCCCATTAGTCAAAAGTGATAGAGTGCCCGCCGATTCCACTAGCGAATCGCTTAATAATAGATTTCCCCACTTTTGACAGGAGAAAGGCAGTGCAGGAGACAGCACAGCAAGGAAAGTTTGCCTGGTGGCGACGAATTGCCCTATGGAAGAAGATTCTCGCCGGTTTGGCGTTGGGTATTTTGGCAGGCGCGCTGCTAGGTGACACAGCCAGCGTGTTTAAGCCACTTGGTGATATTTTTATAAACGCCATTATGATGCTGATTGTGCCACTGGTGTTCTCCACCCTGGTGGTGGGCATTACCTCCATGCGTGATCCGCAAAAAATGGGCCGGATTGGCGCACGCACAATCACGCTCTACCTGATCACTACCGCCTTTGCTATTTCCATCGGTCTGGTACTTTCCACCCTGCTGCAACCGGGCGTGGGCGTTGAATTAAGCTTCGATTCTGAGGTGGCCGCTAGTGAAGCGCCATCACTGGTCTCTATCCTAGTTAACTTAGTGCCGCGCAACCCGCTGGACGCCCTGGCCAACGGCAACATTATGCAGATCATTGTGTTTGCCATTGGCCTGGGTATTTCACTAACGCTGATTGGCGATAAAGGCGAACCGGTGATGAAGGTATTCGATAGCTTTGCTGAGGCGATGTACAAGCTCACCGGCATTGTAATGGCCTTCGCCCCGTTCGGCGTCTTTGGCTTAATCGCCCACGTCTCCGGCCAGTACGGCTTAGAGATACTGCTACCGCTTGCCAAGCTGATCGGCGTAGCGTACCTGGCCAGTATTCTTCACGTGCTGGTGATCTACTCAGGCTTTATCTCGCTACTTGGGCGGCTTAACCCCATGCGCTATTTACAGGGCAGCCTGGACGCGATTGTGGTGGCGTTCTCGTCCGCCTCTTCTGCGGGCACCCTGCCGGTCTCTATCCGCTGTGCGCAGAAGAACCTGGGCGTTTCCGAAGGGGTTTCGGGGTTTGTGCTGCCTGTAGGCGCCACTATCAATATGGACGGCACCGCGCTTTACCAGGGCGTGGTGGTGCTATTTATCGCCCAAATGACCGGCACCGATTTGAGCATGATGGACTACGGTATGATTGTCGCCACCGGCACGCTGGCTTCCATTGGCACCGCGGGTGTACCGGGCGCTGGCTTGATTATGCTCTCGATTATAATGGCGCAGGTCGGCCTACCGCTGGAAGCCATCGCAGTGGTCGCGGGGATTGATCGTATCCTGGATATGGCACGCACCAGCGTCAACGTCGCCGGCGATTTAATGGTGACCACCCTGGTGAGTAAAAGCGAGGGCGAACTTAACGAAGAGATCTACAACCGTCGCTAACTAAGCGTGTGAACAGGCGCCTGCTGTAAGCTGCGAATAGCAGCAGGCGCCGCCCCCTTGCTAACCTCCTCCCCTAATACAGCAGTTGTGATTCTCACGATTTCTCGGCAACCTATTAGCATCATTTCCAGCCGAGCAACGCTGCCATGCCTACCGCTTTTGATCAAACGCTCGCCGCCATCGATGCTCTGCATCGCGAGGATCCACGTGCCACAACGCTTGCCGATGGCACATCCATGCCCCAGGAACTTGCCTATGCCCAGCGCATGAGCGGCTGGTTAGACTGCGTACACGACGCCCCGGATGAAGTGCTTCGATTAGCCGTTCGCGCCCAGCACTTACAGCGCTGGCTGGTGCCGCGGGAGGAGTACCCTGAAGGGCGCGTGGGTTATCTAACCTGGCGGCGCGATCAGGGCAAGCGCGCGGGCGAGACGACCGCCCAGCTGATGCGCGAGGCTGGCTACAGTGACGAAGACGCCAACCGAGCCAAAACAATTATTGGCAAAAAAGGCCTGGGCCGCGACCCCGATGTGCAGGCCCTGGAAGATTGTGCCTGCCTGGTGTTTCTAGAGAACTACTTTGCCGACTTCTCGCGCAAGATTGAGCACGACCATATGGTACGTATTGTGCAGATGACCTGGCGCAAAATGTCGCCCCGCGCCCACGAACTCGCCTTGAAACTCCCCATGTCGGACGCCTCATTAGCGCTGGTAAAGGAAGCGCTGGGTGCGGAATAAAGCGCGAAGTAAAGCGCTACCGTGTGATGCACCTGGGCAGCCGCTGCGGTAAAGTAGCGGTCTTCTTTTATTGCGCCCCCGGCACTGACGGCCTGATCAACTATGATTGCATCCTTGGACACCCGTACCGCCCCGTTTGAACGTTTGGGCAAAGATTACGTGCGATTTCTGCAAGCCCTCAAAACCCGCGGCTTTGAGGGCGAAATCGCCCCGGATTATGCCAATCGCACGGTGCTGTCCACCGACAACTCAATCTATCAGCGCCTCCCGCAGGCGGCGGTCTACCCCAAGCATGCCGAAGATCTAGAGCGCCTGACCCGTTTGGCCGCGCAAACCTCCCATCGGGGGATTGTGCTAACGCCCCGCGGCGGCGGTACCGGCACCAACGGGCAGTCCCTCACCGACGGCATTGTGGTGGACGTCTCACGCCATATGCACCAGATCCTAGAGATCGATGTGGAAGCGCGGCGTGTGCGCGTCCAGGCGGGGGTGGTGAAGGATCAATTAAACGCCGCGCTCAAACCCCACGGGCTGTTTTTCGCCCCGGAGTTGTCCACCTCCAATCGCGCCACCCTTGGCGGCATGATCTCCACCGATGCCAGCGGCCAGGGCAGCTGTGAATACGGCAAAACCCGCGATCACGTACTGGAACTGGATACCATTCTGATCGGCGGTCAGCACCTGCACAGCCGCGCCTTAACCCAAGACGAAGAACAGACCGAGCGCCAGCAGGCAGGCATTCTTGGCTGCGTGCATACCACCGCCGCCGAGATTATCGACCAGCAGCGTGAGCTGATTGCAGCAAAATTTCCGCCGCTCAACCGCTGCTTAACCGGCTACGATCTGGCCCATTTGCGCGATGATAAAGGCCAGCTTAATCTCAACAGTCTGCTGTGCGGCTCGGAAGGCTCATTAGGCTTTCTAAACGAAGCCGTGCTCAATGTGCTGCCCATCCCCAAGCACTCCACGCTGGTCAACGTGCGCTATACCAGTTTTATGGACGCCCTGCGTGATGCCAAAACGCTGAAAGCCGCCAGCGCTCGACCCACCTCCATCGAAACGGTGGATGACACCGTCCTCCAGCTCGCCATGGAGGACTTTGTCTGGGACAGCGTGGCCGAGTTTTTCCCGGCCACCGGAACGGCGCCGATTCGCGGCATTAACCTGATCGAGTTTAATGACGACGATGAAAACGCCCTCGCCAAGCGGGTAAGGTCTTTTACCGAGCATTTAAGTCAAGACACCAGCGTAGAGCGCCTAGGCTACACCCTGGCCGAAGGGCGCGGGCAGATTCAGAAAGTCTACGCCATGCGCAAGCGCTCGGTGGGCCTGCTCGGCAATGTCCAGGGCGAGAAGCGCCCGATTCCCTTTGTGGAAGATACCGCCGTGCCGCCCGAGCATCTGGCGGACTTTATTGCCGAGTTTCGCGCCGCACTCGATGCCCGCGGGCTTGCTTACGGCATGTTTGGCCATGTGGATGCGGGGGTACTGCATGTGCGCCCCGCCATCGATATGAAGGATCCCGAGCAGGAAAAACTGATTCGCGCGGTCTCTGACGAGGTGGCAGCGCTCACCCAAAAATACGGCGGCCTGCTGTGGGGCGAACACGGCAAGGGCGTGCGCTCGGAGTACGCCCCCAGGTTCTTTGGCGAACTCTACCCCAGCCTACAGCGGGTCAAAGCCGCCTTTGACCCCTTTAACCAGCTTAACCCCGGCAAGATCGCAACGCCTGCCGAGAGCGGCGAGCTCATCGCCAAGGATAGCGACCCTGATCTGCTTAGCATCGATGGCGTGCCGATGCGCGGCCAGCTCGACCGCACCATCGATGAACGGGCCTGGCAGGCCTACGACGCCGCGGTCTACTGCAACGGCAACGGCGCCTGCTACAACTACGATGTCGATGACCCCATGTGCCCGTCCTGGAAGGCCACTCGCGATCGCCGCCACTCGCCCAAAGGCCGCGCCAGCCTGATCCGCGAATGGCTGCGCCTGCAGTCTCAGGCGGGTATCGATGTGGTGGAAGAGTCGCGCAAGAAGAAAGCCGAAGGCGGCTGGGGCTTTATTAAGAGTTTTCCGCTGCGGGTGGTGAACACGCTAAGCCGCAAACAGCACCACGACTACTCCCATGAAGTTTATGACGCCATGGCGGGCTGCCTGGCGTGCAAATCCTGCGCGGGTCAGTGCCCGATTAAAGTCAACGTGCCGCAGTTCCGTTCGCAGTTTTTAGAGGTCTACCACGGCCGCTACCTGCGCCCAATCCGGGACTACGTCATTGGTGGCACCGAGTTTATGCTGCCCACCCTGGCCAAGGCCGCGCCGCTGTATAACGCGGTGATTGGTCAGCGTTGGGTGGAAAAACTGATGCGCAGCACCTTAGGCATGAGCGATTCCCCCGCCCTCTCTCGTGCCAGCGTTAAGAAACAGCTGAAGGCCTGGGGCGTCGCCGAAGCAACGCCGCTCTCGCTGGCCCTGCTCACCGAACAGCAGCGCGCTAACAGCGTGATTATTGTCCAGGATGCCTTCACCACCCACTTTGAAGCCAAGCTGGTGATGGATGTCGTCGAGCTGCTGTCGCGTTTAAACCTACGTGTGTTTGTGATGCCCTTTTCGGCGAACGGCAAACCACTCCAGGTGCAGGGCTTTTTGGGCGCCTTCGAGCGCACCGCCGCCAAGCAGGCCGAGCGGCTGCGCACCCTGGCGCGCTTTGATGTCCCCATGGTGGGTATCGACCCGGCGATGACGCTCACCTACCGGCAAGAGTACGTCAAAGCGCTGGGCAATGAGGCGGTGCCTGAGGTGCTGATGCTGCAGGAGTGGCTGGCGACCCGCATCACTACCCTGGCGCCCAGCCAGCTTAAGCTCACCGACCCAGGATTTAAGCTGCTCTCCCACTGCACCGAGAAGACCAACGCGCCGGGTAGCCCCAAAGCGTGGCAGCAGGTGTTTGCGGCGTTTGGGTTAGAGCTTGAATTGATGGCCACCGGCTGCTGCGGCATGTCCGGCACCTACGGCCACGAAACCCGCAACGCCGCTACGTCAAAAACGATCTACGCCCAGTCCTGGCAGCCCCAGGTAGAGGCCGATGACAACACGGGTAAGCTACTGGCCACCGGCTACTCCTGCCGTAGTCAGGTGAAGCGTTACTCGGAACAGGTGCTGCCTCACCCGCTTCAGGCGCTGCTTGTTTGTCTAAAGCGGGCAAGTTAAAAGAACAGTCGTTTAAGTGCCAACCCTGGATCACTCTCACGCATAAAGGCTTCGCCGACCAGGAAACCGTTAACGTTGTGGTCACGCATCAGCTCAACGTCATCGCGGGTATGAATGCCGGACTCGGTAATCACCGTAACGCCTTCTGGAATGCGCGGCAGCAGATCCAGAGTGGTGTTCAGGCTGGTTTCAAAGGTGTGCAGGTTGCGGTTGTTGATGCCCACAAGCTTTAGATCCAGCGCCAGTGCGCGCTCAAGTTCCTCAGCATCGTGGACTTCGACCAATACATCCATCCCCAACTGAATAGCCTGCTGATTCAGGTCGTGCAGTTGGGCGTCATCCAGAGCGGCAACAATCAGCAGAATACAGTCAGCGCCAATCGCCCGGGCTTCACAGACCTGGTAGCCGTGGGTGATAAAGTCTTTGCGAATCACCGGCAGCGTACATACATCACGGGCAGCAATGAGATAGTCTTCGTGCCCCTGGAAAAAGTCGGCGTCGGTAAGCACGGAGAGACAGGCAGCGCCGCCCTGGGCATAGCTTTTGGCGATATCCGAAGGGTGAAACTCTTCGCGGATCACTCCCTTTGAGGGTGAGGCTTTTTTCACCTCGGCGATGATGGCCGGATCCCCCTCCGCAATGCGCGTGTTGAGCGCATCGATAAAGCCACGCGGCGCGCTCTGTTGCTCACCGAGGGCGAGCAAATCAGCCTCTGAAACGGCCTGACGGCGCTCAGCCACTTCCTGCTCTTTACGAGCCAGAATGCGCGTTAAAATAGTCGGCGTTGCCTGTTGAGTCATGTTGATCTCTTTTTTTTAAAACTGATCTTGTTTAAGCACCTACTGCTTAAAAACGCTGGTGAAGTGCGAAAGCTCTTTGAGTTTTTCAAGCGGCAGTTTGGAGGCTTGCGCGTCCTGGGCCACCATCACCCCCTCTTTCAAGGTATCTGCCACGCCCGCACAGTAGAGCGCGGCCCCGGCATTTAGCGCGACCATATCGGCGGCAGCGCCTTCACCGGAAAGCGCAGCCTTGACCAAGCGCAGGCTGTCTTCGGCGCTGGCGGCTTTCAGGGTTGCCAGGCTCTGGCGCTCAATGCCCAGCTCTTCAGGGGTAATGGTGTACTGGGTAATCTCGCCCTCTTTGAGTTCTGCCACCAAAGTGGGGCTGGCCAGGGAGATCTCATCCAGACCGTCCTCAGAGTGCACCACCATTACATGGCGACTACCCAGGGTTTTCAGCACTTCCGCCATCAGCGGCACCAGATCTGGTGCGTAAACACCCAGCACCTGGTTGGGAGCACCTGCGGGGTTGGTCAATGGGCCCAAAATATTAAACAGCGTGCGCACGCCCATTTCGCGGCGGGGGCCAATGGCATAGCGCATCGCCGGGTGGTGATTGGGGGCAAACATAAAACCGACGCCCACCTGTTCAATACAGCGAGCTACCTGGTCAGGCTTGAGATCCAGGTAAATACCCGCCACATCGAATAGATCCGCACTACCCGACGACGACGAAACGCTGCGGTTACCGTGTTTGGCCACATGGGCGCCAGCGGCAGCGGCGACAAAACTGGCGGCGGTGGAGACATTAAACAGGTTGGCGCCATCGCCACCGGTGCCGACGATATCCACAACGTTGTCAGCACTTAGCTCAACGCGCTTCATCAGTTCGCGCATTACCTGAGCTGCAGCGCTAATTTCAACGGCGCTTTCACCCTTCATGGCTAAACCGACCAGCAGGCCACCAATTTGCGCGTCAGATGCATCGCCGGTCATGATTTGGCGCATTAAAGCGTGCATGGCATCGAAAGAGAGGTTTTCGCGGCGCATTACCGCATTAATCGCGTCTCGCATTTGCATGAGCAGAGGGGCCCCTAAAAGCGTGTGAAACCGGCCATCAGCCGCGTTTTAAAAAGTTGGCCAACAGCTCATGGCCTTGGCGGGTAAGAATCGACTCGGGGTGAAACTGCACCCCTTCAATATCCAGCTCGCGGTGACGAAACCCCATAACTAAACCGGGGGTTACATCGTCATCGCTTGTCCAGGCAGTGACTTCCAAACAGTCAGGCAGGCTCGTTTTATCGACTATCAGGGAGTGATAGCGGGTAACCTCAACAGGATTATCCAGTCCCTCAAACACACCCTGATTAGCGTGCAGCACCGCAGAGGTTTTGCCGTGCATAACCTGCGGAGCGTGCACGACCTTGCCACCATACACCTGGCCAATCGCCTGATGCCCCAGGCAAACGCCTAAAATAGGCAACCTGCCAGCAAAGTGCTTGATGGCGGCCATGGAAATCCCCGCCTCGTTGGGCGTGCAGGGCCCTGGCGATACCACCAGGTGGGTCGGCGCCAGCGCTTCGATCTGCTCAATGGTGATGTCATCATTAAGGTGAGTGATCACTTCTGCGCCCAGCTCACCCAGATACTGCACGATGTTAAACGTGAAGCTATCGTAGTTATCCAGCATCACCACTTTCTGCGCTGCCTGTTTCCGCACTGACTGAGCTTGCGCCATTGCCCCACTTACTCCATTGCGTCTTTTCGACAACAGATGAAACCGCTAATGGCATGATGATACCGCAACCAAGCACTCTATTGCAGGGGGTTAAGTGTCGCGTTATAGGAAGCTAACAAGGACGCGCCGACCACACAACGAAGAAAACCTTCGGTTAGTCATAAGGCACGCTACGCTTGGGAGTGTAATACTATTCAGCACAGTGTCACTTTTTAGCATATGTGGCACTTTCCACCTGGGGGAATTCCCCTTGAGCAATGCTTGTTTCGGCCTGCCGCTGCATTGGAACTGGCAACAGGCCACCGCAGTCTTTATTATCTGCCGTCTTTTTCAATAGCTTTTTTAGCCAGTTAGGAGCGTAGGATGTCAAAGCGGGTTACCTGGGTATGTACGCTCTTATTCGTCGCGCTGCTAAGCGCTGCGCCGGCTTGTGCCAGTACAACGCTGCGCGTTATTGCCTCCTTTTCAGTCATGGAGG
Organism: Halomonas sp. SpR1; assembly: GCF_031010175.1. Classification (GTDB taxonomy): domain Bacteria; phylum Pseudomonadota; class Gammaproteobacteria; order Pseudomonadales; family Halomonadaceae; genus Vreelandella. Next base: position 55,091 of record NZ_JAUAMB010000009.1, on the reverse strand, counting down.
AGTTGGTCAAACGGGTAGCGGGCGACACGGTCAGCGTTAACGTCATTGTGCCACGGGGGGAAGATGTTCACCGCTGGGAGTTAACACCGCCCAATGTGCTGGCGTTAGAAGAGACCCATATCGTGTTTTATAACGGGCTTGGACTTGAGCCCTGGATACGCCACATTGAAGCGATGTCTGATGATGAGCTTACGCTAGTGGAAGTGGCTAAACAGGCCGACTATACACCACTGAGGGTATCGACCGGAGAGTATAAAGGCGAGCTAGACCCGCATATGTGGATGGATCCAGAGGGGGCAGCAGCCTACATTGATGTGATTGCCGAGACCCTGGCAGAGCATCTGCCCGACCATGCGGATACGTTTTATACCCGTGCTGAAGAGGCACGCAAGGCGCTGAATAATCTTAGCCTAGCGGTGAAAGAGCGCCTGGAAGGAATTCCACAAACGAACCGCACCTTAGTGACCAGTGAGGCAGGCTTTGGCTATTTCGCCCGCGCCTACGCCTTTGAAGCCCTAGGAGTGTGGGGCGTTAATCACGAAACCCAGGGCAGCGCCCAGGCCATGGCCAAAATGAGCGAATATCTTGCTAATAACCGCCCTCGCCCGCCAGCGCTGTTTTTTGAAAGCACCACCCCCTGTATTCATATGGATGCCCTGTCGCGGGAAGCATCGCTGCCCCTAGCTGGGCCTCTGTATGTCGACTCGCTGAGCGGTGCAGATGGCCCGGCGGCCAACTACGCGGCGATGCTGCAGCATAATGCCGAAGTAATGCATAGCGCCCTAGGGGGCGCGACAGCCGAGTAGGCGTCCAACTGCCATTAATCAATCGCCGGTGTCTCTTGGGGAGCAGCTACTAGGCTAACAATTCGGTTAACGAATTGAGCACCAGGTCGGGGTTACTGGTTTCAATCGGCTCACCATGATTATAGCCGTAGGGTAGCGCCAGGGTGGTAAAGCCTGCCGCCTTACCAGCCGCCATATCGTGGCGTGAGTCGCCGACCATCACACACGCCGATGGCGGTATTTGGCAGTTGCGGGCGGCGTGCAGTAGCGGCAGAGGGTGAGGTTTTTTTTCGGCCAGCGAATCACCGCCGATCAATAGGGTAAAATAGTCCAACAGCTCGAAGTGACTTAGCAACGGTTCAATAAAGCGTTCGGGCTTATTGGTAATCAACACCAGCGTCAGGCCTTGCTGATGCAGTGCCTGCAGTGTTTGCTTGACCCCAGGATAGAGCGTTGTCAGGGTATTGGGGGCAGCGCCGTAGTGCACCATAAACACATCATAACCACGCTCCAGAAGCGCTGGCTCAGGCGCCGCGTTTAGCGCCCAGGCCAGGGCTCTTTCGACTAATACGGGAGCGCCATTGCCGACCCAGTCCCGCACCTCCGTCTCACTCGACGCTGGCAAACCCAGCTCATTTAAGGTGCGCGCCACTGCGGCGGCAAGGTCGGGCACGGAATCGATCAGCGTGCCGTCCAAGTCGAAGGCAATCAGCCGTTTTCCTTGTAGCACCGGATGTAGTTCTGAGTAGTGAATTGAATGTTCTTGCAATGCTTTCTGCCTCATTCTCATTAGAAAACCATCTTACCTGTTCCCAGCAACGGTGCGCATTAGTAAGAAGCGCCAGAACCTTCTATGCTGGGGCTAATTTAGTTAAAGAGGTAGTGATATGCCCACTCCCAGAATCGTGATTGTCGGCGCCGGCGCAGGTGGTTTAGCCCTCGCTACACGTTTAGGTCGCACCTTAGGTAAGCGAAAACGCGCAGAAATTGTGCTGCTGGATCGCAATACCACCCATGTATGGAAACCGCTGCTCCACGAACTGGCGACTGGCGTGCTGAACTCCAGCATGGACGAGGTGGATCTTCGCGGGCACTCATCGGCGCACTTCTATCGCTTTCAGCGCGGCTCGCTCACCGGCATCAATCGCGAGCAGAAGATGCTCCAATTATCCCCTATCCACGACGAAGATGGATACGAAGTGCTACCCGCCCGGGAGCTTGCCTATGACTATCTGGTCATGGCGATAGGCAGCGTCTCCAACGATTTCGGCACGCCCGGCGTAGCGGAGTACTGCCACTTCATTGATTCCCCCGAGCAGGCCAAGGCGTTCCAGCGCGATATGATCAATACCTTTTTGCGCTATACCGATCCAAACCTGCGCCAGCATACTCAGTTGACCATTGGTATTGTGGGCGGTGGCGCCACGGGCGTAGAGCTTGCGGCCGAATTGTTTGACGCTTCGCGCATGCTCAATGCCTATGGAGTGACGGCGCTGGATAACCAGCAAATCAGTGTGCACTTGCTAGAAGCAGCCCCCCGCTTGCTGCCGGGGCTCTCGGAACGGGTCAGTCAAACGGTTAAAACAGAGCTTGAGGAAATGGGCGTGACGGTACACACCGATACCGCCGTGAAAGAGGCTCAAGAGTACCAGTTGGTCACTGGTGACGATGAAGTGATCAAAACCGATATCAACGTCTGGGCAGCGGGGATCAAAGCACCTCCGTTTTTGGCTGAGCTAGGTCTAACGACGAATAAGAAAAACCAAATTGAAGTCAACAGAACCCTGCAAAGCGTCGATGATGAGAAGATTTTTGCCCTGGGCGACTGCGCCAGCTGCCCTATGGGCGAGGATAGCACCGTGCCACCTCGCGCCCAGGCCGCTCACCAGCAGGCTAAGCTACTCGCCAAAAACCTGGCCAAACAACTGGAAGGCAAACCACTCGCCGATTTCCGATACCGCGATCACGGTTCGTTGGTATCGCTGGCTCGCTACGATGCGGTGGGTAATTTAATGCGCAGCTCCGCCTCCAAAGGGCTGTTTTTAGAGGGCTGGCTGGCTCGCCAAGCCTATGCATCGCTCTACCGCATGCACCAGCTCTCTATTCATGGGGCGCCGAAGACGGGGCTGGCATGGCTCGTCGATAAGCTTAATCGTTACTTAAAGCCGCGCATGAAACTTCACTAAACAACACTGACGTTTACTTGGCCAGCGCATCCCGCATATGCTTGATTACCGTGTCATAGCCGTGTGGATCGCTGGCTTGGTGGGCGCTAAAAATGGCGGATCCCGCCACAAAGGTATCGGCGCCCGCAGCAGCGATCTCGGCAATATTATCCACTTTCACCCCACCGTCGATCTCCAGGCGTATCTCAAATGCTGAGGCGTCAATGCGCGCCCGCGCTTCGCGAAGCTTATCCAGTGTGCCGGGGATGAAGGATTGCCCGCCAAAACCTGGGTTAACGCTCATTAGCAGCACCATATCGACTTTATCCATCACATAGTCGAGATAGGAGAGCGGCGTGGCCGGATTAAACACCAGGCCGGCTTTACAGCCGCCATCACGAATGAGCTGGAGTGAGCGATCGATGTGCTCAGACGCCTCCGGGTGAAAGGTAATGTAGCTGGCGCCCGCTTCGATAAAGTCGCTGATCATGCGATCTACCGGCTTAACCATTAAATGCACATCAATAGGCGCCGTAACGCCGTGCTTACGCAGTGCTTTGCACACCATGGGGCCAATCGTGAGGTTGGGCACATAGTGGTTATCCATTACGTCGAAATGCACCACATCCGCGCCTGCAGCCAGCACGTTATCCACTTCCTCACCTAGCCGGGCAAAGTCAGCCGATAAAATCGAGGGAGCAATTAAGAAATCATGCGCAGCGGTCATATTCCATTCCTGGTTATTCATCAGTAGACGTAGGGTAGTCACTCGATATACCTACAAGTACGCAGGCAAGTGAGCAAAGCCAGGCGCCTATCTTATCAGAGCTGCTTAGCAGAACCACTTATCGGCCACATACCCTTGGCTGGACATGTCGTCACACGCATATTCTTAAATAGAATATAAAACATGATTGTAATTCCACATTGATAGATTTAACCTTGCCAATATTGTGACACTACTATTTAGCGATATTTTGCGCTTACTGTTTTAAGGAGTTTCTCTATGGCACTGCCCACAATTTTCCGCCGCAGCCTGGTTGCCATTGCACTAGGCGTTACGGTTAGTGGTACCGCCGCTGCCCAGGAGCGGGAACTGCTCAACTCATCCTACGATATCGCACGGGAGCTATTTGCGGCGATCAATCCCGAGTTTCAGGCCTGGTGGCAGGAAGAGCACGGCGAGAAGATCGAAATTAGCCAGTCCCATGGCGGCTCTTCCGCCCAGGCCCGTGCCATTCTTCAAGGCCTTCGCGCCGATGTGGTGACCTTTAACCAGGTGACCGACGTCCAGGTGCTGGCTGATGCTGGATTGGTGGCCGAGGATTGGCAGGATGCCTTTGATAACAACGCCTCGCCCTACTACTCCACCACCGCCTTCTTAGTGCGAAAAGGCAACCCAAAAGGCATCGAAAACTGGGACGACCTGGTAAAAAAAGATGTAAAAATGGTCTTCCCTAACCCGAAGACCTCCGGCAACGGCCGCTACACCTACTTAGCCGCTTGGGGCTTTGCCGAGAAGGAGTTCGATGGCGATGAAGAGCAAATCGAGGACTTCATGCGCACTTTCTTGGCCAACGTAGCCGTCTTCGATACCGGCGGCCGTGGGGCGACCACTAGTTTTATCGAACGTGAAATTGGCGATGTCCTGATTAGCTTTGAGTCTGAAGTGAACAATATTCGCAGCGAGTATGGCAGCGACGACTACGAAGTAATCGTGCCGCCGGTGAGCATTCTGGCAGAGTTCCCCGTTGCCGTTGTGGGCGAAAATGCTGAGCGCAACGGCAACAGCGACCTGGCTCAGAGCTACCTTGAGTACCTTTACACCGAAGAAACACAGCGTCTGCTTGCGGGCTTTAACTACCGCGTGCATAACGAGGCCGTGGTTGAAGAGTTCGCTGACCAGTTCCCCGAAACCGAACTGCTTGAAGTGGATGAGGTGTTTGGTAGCTGGGATGAAGCTATGAAGACTCACTTCGAGGGTGGCGCCCTTCTCGACCAGTTACAGCGCCGCTGATATTCACTCATGAGTCAGTCTGAACTATGAGTCAACTTGCCTCTTGGCGAACCGGCAGTACCCGTGTGCTGCCGGGTTTTGGCCTTTCTATGGGTATCAGCGTGCTGTTCATCTCGCTGGTGCTGCTCTTGCCGATTACCGGCCTGTTTGGCCAATTAGCCGAGCTTAGCTTCGCCGAATACTGGGCGATCATTACCGAAGGGCGCGTAGTCGCCAGCTACATGGTCACCATTGGCGCGGCGGCCGTAGCGGCGATCATCAACGCCATATTTGGTTTACTGCTGGCATGGGTGCTAGTGCGCTATGAGTTCCCTGGTAAGCGCCTGCTAGATGCACTGATGGATCTCCCCTTCGCATTACCTACCGCCGTGGCGGGCATCACGCTGGCAACCCTCTATGCCGGCAGCGGCTGGATGGGCGGCTTGCTGGAACCACTAGGTTTTCAGGTCGCCTACACCTGGGTAGGCATTGCGCTGGCAATGGCTTTTACCAGTATTCCTTTTGTGGTGCGTACGGTGCAGCCAGTGCTGGAAGATATGCCAGCCGAAGTCGATGAAGCGGCCATGGCGCTGGGCGCGACCGACGGCGTCGCCTTTCGCCGGGTGATCCTGCCACACATTTGGCCTGCCCTGGTGACCGGAACCGGGCTGGCATTTGTGCGTTCACTGGGTGAATTTGGCGCGATTATCTTTATCGCTGGCAATATGCCTTATGAAACGGAGATCACCGCGCTGATGATTTTCGTCAAACTGCAAGAGTATGACTATGCCGGGGCATCGGCGATTGCCTCGGTAGTGCTGTTTGTCTCCTTGGCCCTGCTGCTGGCGATTAATATTTGGCAAGGGCGTTTTGTACGTCGCCTGCATGGAGGTAAGGGGTAATGCGTCGAATTGGTGATGCGCCGCTTATCCGGCGCTTGCTGATAGGTACCGCGTTGGTGCTATCAGCACTGTTTTTGCTGTTGCCGCTGGTGGCCATTTTTGCTCAGGCATTCTCCCAGGGCGTTATGGTCTTCTGGGCCAACGTGAGTAACACCTTTACCCTGCACGCGATTGGTTTAACGCTGGTGATTGCACTATTAACTATCCCAGTGTGTTTGGTGTTTGGCGTTGCCCTGGCGTGGTTGGTCACGCGGTTCAGCTTTCCTGGCCGACGCATTCTGCAAACGCTGATCGATATTCCTTTTGCGGTATCGCCCGTTGTGGCTGGTCTTATCTACCTCCTGCTATACGGCCGCAACGGCTGGATTGGCGGATGGCTGGATAGCTACGATATCCAGCTAATGTTCTCCTGGCCGGGCATTCTAATGGTGACCATCTTTGTTACCTGCCCCTTTGTTGCCCGCGAATTGATTCCGTTGATGCAGGCGCAAGGCTCCCGTGAAGAGGAAGCGGCCGTAACGCTGGGTGCCTCCGGCTGGACGACCTTCCGCCGCGTGACGCTGCCCAATATCCGCTGGGCGCTGCTGTACGGCGTTATCCTTACCAACGCCCGTGCGGTGGGGGAGTTTGGTGCTGTCTCTGTGGTTTCCGGCGCTATACGCGGCAAGACCAATACGCTACCACTGCACCTTGAGCAGCTTTACCAGGATTATAACGCCGTAGGGGCGTTTGCCTGCGCGGCCCTACTCGCATTGATTGCCCTACTGACGCTCGCCGCCAAGGCCGGGCTGGAATGGCGCGCAGCGCGCCGGGAGGCATTTGCATGAGCATTCACTTACACAATATCGCCAAACACTTTGGCAAAACTCAGGCGTTAGAGCCGATCAATCTGGATATTCACGAAGGTGAGTTGGTAGGTCTACTCGGCCCTTCTGGCTCGGGCAAAACCACCCTGCTGCGAATTATCGCGGGCCTGGAAAATGCCGACCACTCGAACCAGCCAGGAAAAATTCTGTTTGGTGACCGCGACGTGACCAATGTGCATGTTCGCGATCGTCGCATTGGCTTTGTTTTCCAGCACTACGCGCTGTTCCGCCATATGAGTGTTTACGACAACGTAGCCTTTGGGCTGACCGTGCTGCCGCGCAAAAGCCGCCCCAGCAGCGGTGAAATTCGCGCCAAGGTGTTTAGGCTACTAGAGATGGTTAAGCTTGAGCACCTGGCCAATCGCTACCCGGCTCAGCTTTCCGGCGGCCAGCAGCAGCGAGTGTCGCTGGCTCGCGCCCTGGCCGTAGAGCCGGAAGTACTGCTCCTTGACGAACCCTTTGGCGCTCTTGATGCCAAAGTGCGCCAAGAGCTACGCCGCTGGCTACGCCACCTGCATGACGAGTTCAATTTCACCAGCGTCTTTGTCACTCACGATCAGGAAGAAGCGCTGGAGCTTTCCGATCGCGTCGTGGTAATGAGCAACGGCCGTATTGAGCAAATTGATACTCCCGATGAGCTCTACAGGGAGCCCAAAAACCGCTTTGTGTTCGAGTTTTTAGGCGATGTGAATCACCTGGAAGGCAAAGTAGCCAACGGCGTCCTCACCTGCGGGGACGCCTATTGGCACGTGGATCTACCCGATGGCCATGAAGAGCTGCTGTTACGCCCCCATGAAGTGCGGCTAACCGAGCAGCCCACCGCTGAGAGTCACCTACCGGTTACTATCACCGCGATCTCACCGGTGGGCGCCGAGGTACGCGTGGAGCTGGAAGCAGATTGGCTGGCCCAGCCTTGGCTTGCTACCGTGCGCCATACTGACTTTGAACACTTGTCACTACGCCGGGGGCAACGCTTATTCGCCCACCCCCGCCACTGGCGGCGTTTCCCTAAAGTAGAAACGAAAGCGGCGGAACAAAGCCGCGTAGCATAACGCTATAGAAGCGCTGGCTGCCCCAAGCGGGGCAGTTAGCATTAACGTTTCACCGGGTAAGCTCAAAAGCGCATCTGCCTAAAGGTGAGGCTCACCCGCGGCTCAACATCTTTCTTGGTTTTAGGCAGGCTATGTAACCAATTCTTCTGTGTGATGCCTTTCATAATCAACAGGCTACCGTGCTCTAAAATAAGCGAAACACTCTCCCCTGTTTGTCTATGTTTAAACGAAAATTTCCTCTCCCCACCTAAACTCAACGCCCCGATGATCCCATTTTCGACAAGGTCTTTTTCGGCATCGCTGTGCCAGCTCATGCCCTCCTCACCCGAGCTATAAAAATTACACAGGCAAGAATTAAACACCTCGCCACAGTGGCTCTCTAACACTTGTTTAAGCTCACGCAAAAAGTCCGGCCATACCAACGCTATCTTGGTATACCCAGAGTAAGTATAGGAAAGCGGCTTATCCGCATACCAGGCTATCTTGCGTTTAGTAACGATCTCTTTGCCATAAATAAAGGCGCGATCATGCTCCCAGCTTAGTTCGCTTAGACACTTAGCTAAATACATATCGGCAGTGACTGTGTCCACAATTTTGCCGTGGTAGTAGACCTCGCCATCCCGTGGAAGCAAATTAATCAGCTTCATATCGTCATTTTCAAACAGATCGGTATGTGTCATAGCAACGCCTATTTTATACTCACGACAAAGACAGCAAGAAACGGGTTTTTCTCACACTAACAGGGGAGCAATACTGAGCGCTATGGGGAAATCCCCAGGGCTTGGCTGGTGCCTGTCGGCTAAGAGGAAACGTTGAAAAGGGACATAAAATGAGAGCAATAGACTATCTACGGCTACTGTCACTAGCCGCTATCTGGGGAGCAAGCTTTCTTTTTATGAGAATCGCCTCACCGGCAATTGGCCCCATCAACACAGCATTTTTTAGGGTCTTTTTTGGCCTAATTGGTTTGACCATCATCATCTTGGTCATACGTAAGACCCTGGAGTTCAGAGGCAAACTCGGCAAAATTTTGATTTTGGGAGCCATTAACTCAGGAATTCCCTTTCTGATGTACAGTATCGCAGCCACATTACTACCGGCTGGCTATTCAGCGATTTTAAATGCGACAACACCTTTAACCGGTGCCATGATCGGCTTTTTTATCTTTAGCGAAAGTTTGACTATAAAAAAATGGCTGGGCGTAACGCTGGGCATTATCGGCATTTCGGTTATTACCACTGTGGGTGATTCAAATATTGATGGCAACATCTATATTGGCGTGACTGCTTGCCTCATCGCCACTATCGGTTACGGCTTTGCTGGTTTTCTTACCCGAAAGTGGATAACCCAACAGGGCGGCCTGGATTCAACGCTTGTTGCGTTTGGCAGTCAAATAGGCGCTACCGCTTTCCTTAGCCCCTTATTGCTTTGGAACATATCAACTGGCCCCAGCATAGACTGGTTTCAAGGTGACGTGTGGATCAGTCTGCTAGCCGTCGGCTTTTTATGTACCTCCCTCGCTTATATTCTTTATTTTCGACTGGTCGCCGACATTGGGCCATTACGGTCGCTCACCGTGACCTTCTTAGTGCCGCCCTTCGCTGTGTTGTGGGTTTTTTTAGTTCTCGATGAAACAATTTCCAGCGAATTTTTACTTGGCTCATTGATCGTTTTACTGTCAGTCTGGCTAATAGTGGGGCCCGATTCAAAAAAAGCAGCCTAAGGCACCCGTTAGCGTCACTCTTTAACCATCACAGTGGCGTAGCGCAAAACAAGCACTGAACATACCGTCAACGCGTCACCCGCGTTATACTGGCGTTTTAGCCATAGCGGAGGAAGACCATGCTTCGGCGTCACTTTTTACGGATTTCAGGTGTACTGCTTGCCAGCGCGTGGCTTGCCGGTTGCGCCAGCCCCCAATACTTACAGCTCAGCCCACAGCGCAGCGCGCAGGTGCCGCAGGTAGGCTCAGGCCAGCAGGTCACGGTGATCGCCCAGGATGGCCGCGAGAGCGACATTATTGGCAACCGAGCAGGCGGCGGTATGTCGACAGCGCATATTACCGTGAGCAGCCACGAGTTGATTCCGCGTTTACAGGAAGAGGCCGAGCGCGCTGTGCGGGATATGGGCTTTAGCCCTACCACCGAGCAGGCCCAGGGCCGCCCGAGCTTGACGCTGGAACTTGCCAGCCTGAACTACGCTCGTGGCGACAGTGGCCAGCCGCTGGTCGATGAAGCGCGCCTTGAAGGTGTTTTCCGCGCTATTGCTCAAAATAAGGGCACCACTTATACCGGCACCTATACATCACGCCGCACCCAAGGCTACGCCCTTAAACCCGATGCTGATAGCAACACACGTATGCTAAGTGACCTGGTTAGCGATGGTTTGAACCGCGTCTTTAGCGACCCGGAACTGGGCCGTTTACTCGCACGCTAGATCACTCTTTTTCATAGCAGCATACACACAAGGGCCGCGTCTTTAATCTTCTATAGACGTGGCCCTCGTCGTTCCAGTGCCCATACGCTCTCCGTCCGGCCACGCTCATCGGGCGTGCCTTCTTCCAGAAACGTTAGCGAGAAATTGGCAGTGAACAGGCTCTCTATTTCGCTTGCGGGAACGCTATAAGGTGGCCCCGCAGCACCATCGGGATGCGACAGGCTAATCAGCAGGCCTTTAGCGCCCGGCGGCACTAACTGCGCAAGGTGAAACGCATAGCGCTGCCGTGTGGCTGGCGGCAGCGCTATTAGCGAGGCGCGATCATAGAAAGCGCCTATCTCGGCGGCCTGCTGGATATGCAGGTGAAAAAAATCTCCGCACCATAATTCCACACTGCCCTGGCGGGAAATCGTAAACCCTGCCTGACGGTAACGGGAAACTGGCGCGCTGCGCTGGGCCAAAAACTGCTCAATGGCCTCTGGGGCAAACTCAATGCCCAGCACTGGATACCCTTCATCCGCCAGCCAGCGCATATCAAGGCTTTTACCGCACAGCGGCACAAGCACCTTGGTGCGGCGATTAGCAACGCCAAGGGATGCCCAATGGCGCAGCAGTGCCGGGTGCGCCTGCTGCAAGTGAAAGCCAATGCGCCCTTCTTGCCAACGCTTGCGCCATTGATCGCTCATTGTTCGGCTGCCTTGAGGTGGTTAGAACCAACGGTCACGCTTTTTACGCCGACGGGGTAGGTGCGGCACAATCAGCCCCACCAATAAACCCGCGCCAGCCACGCCGCCGCCGTACATAAAGTAGCGCATCAGCAGGTCTTCTTCCTGCGTTTCCAGGCGCGCTTGGAGCGTCCTCACTTGCCGGCGGGACTGCTCTGCTTGCGCATCCAGCTCTTGATTGCTGGCCTCAAGCTCGGCAATGCGACGCTCGCGCAACTCTAGAGTCTCCGTCATTGAGGCCGTACGCTGCTCCCAGGTTTCATTGATACCTTCAAGCTCAGCGGTGAGCTCCTCGACCTGAGCTTCTAACGCGGGTAGCTGTTCAACCGCACTAGGCGTTTCTTGCAGTTCGTTGCTCAACACCCAGACCGCATTACCCTCGCTGTTGCGCACACGGGTGTAGTCACCGCTGGTTTCCAGCACCTCCACCTGCTCACCTGCGTTAAGCGTACCAATGATGCGGTACCCATCGGTGGGGCCGCTACGCACATAGGTGCTCAACTCATCGGTCACCCACGCTTGATTAGCGGACTGGGCAGTGGCATTGAAGCTGGTAACAGTGAGTAACAGACCAGCCGCAGCGGCGTAATTTCGATAACGAGTTCTGTTTACTAGCATGACATCATGTCCTGATTAAAAACGCTGCGAGGCGGACGAAGCCAACAGCGCTTATCGCCTAACTTAGCGGTGCGCTTGTCTCATACGCTTACCCTTCTCCGCGCGGAGGCAACGGGAAGGGACGGGGGAACTCTGCTACCCGGGCATCGGTTTTGACCGCCTTCAATGGCCCTTCGCGCTCCACTTCATCAATGCGCACAATCGCATTTAACGGTAGATAGCTACGCTTGACACCATCGAAGGTTCGTTGCAATTTTTCAGTTGCAGGGTCGACCACTACCCGTGAAGCATCGTCAAAGACAAACTCCTCGACTTCAATAAAGCCCCAGAGTTCGCTTTGAAAGATCTCTCGGACGTATAAATCCCAAATTTCACCCTGCTGGTGAACCACCACACGGTAGATCGGCTTGGCCGCCATCTTGGCCTAATCCTCTTGCCATTCGTACATTAAGTTGAACCGCCAAGCTTACCATATTCCTGACGCTGCGCCTTAAGGCTAAACCCTTAGTAAGCTTAGCGTTAAGACGACGGATAACGTGCTCATTAGCCGCGCCTGCCCCCCTCGTGTAAGGTAGTAAGCGTGGTTTGGCAATAATGCTTATTTACCAAGTAGGAGTCATCAACATGCAGAAAGATCCCAATAAGGGCTACATTGCCCTGCTAGGCTGGAGTCTCAATGCGATTGAAGCGGCCGAAAATTTTGACCGTCGCTACATTGTCGTTGCACCTGATTGGGCGGAAGAGTATTGCCAAAAACATGACATTCCCTACGTGCCTTGGAATTTCGAGCGACTCAATGACCGCTCTATGGAAATTGCCGAGACACTCAAAGAGAAAGGCGTTGATGTCGCCATTCCACTTTATGAAGAGACCGTTGAGTGGGCTGGTGCTATCAACTCAGTACTGCTGGATAACCCGCGCCTTTATGGCCAGTCGTTACTGCTACGCGACAAGGCGTTGATGAAGCGTCGTGCCCAACTAGGCGGCATCCGCGTGGGTATTTTTGAAGAAGCCCACGATAAAGACGATGTGGTGCGCTTCCTGAAGCGCGTTAACCAGACACTGCTCAAGCTGGACGGCGATCCCAACGACCCGATTCACCTTAAAGCGTTTGATAAAGCGGGCTGCCTTGGCCACCGCGTTATTCGCACACCTGATGAAGTCGATACCATCCCCGATGAAGAGTTCCCGGTGCTGATGGAATCGCACCTGGATGGCTGGGAATTTGCCGTTGAAGCCTGGATTCACGATGGCAAAATCGCCTTCTTGAACATTTCTGAATACGTGACGCTGGGTTACTCAGTATTTGTGCCCGCCTCCCCCGAGCTTGAGATTTACCGCGAGCAGATCACTCAACAGATTGAGAAGCTCATTAAAGCGTTCGACATTGAGTTTGGTTTGATCCATCCAGAATACTTTGTCACCAGCGATGGTGAGATGTACTTTGGGGAAGTGGCTTACCGTCCGCCTGGCTTTAAGGTATTTGAACTGCTCGAGCGTGTTTATGGCTTTAATGCTTACCAGGCATCAATGCTGGTATTCGATCCAAAAACCACGAAAGAAGAAGTCGCCAACTTCTTCCCGAAAGAAGTGGTCGATGCCAATGGCTTTGCCGGTTGCTTTGGCGTTTACCCACGCCGTCGTGTGGTCAGCCGCTTGGAAATTCCCGAAGAGACCGAAGATCACCCCTATTTTGAGTCTCATGAGCTAACCTCACCCGTAGAAGAAACCGTTACTAAACGCACCGCGTTTGGTACTCACTGGGGTCTGATCTACTTTAAAGGCGAGGATGCGCATACTATTCGCGATCTGCTAAAACGCCAAGAAGATCTCGACTTCTATGTATAATCCCCGCTAACGCTGGGATAAGGAGTCACCGTGGAGACAGATCAAGTGACGTCTTCTCAAGAAGATAGCAAGCTCGATGGATTATTGAGCAACTTTGACGAAGCCGTGCGCCTGCTCACCCAGGCGCCCGACTTTTCAAAACCCGCCAAGCTGCCGCGTGTGATGGATACTGCGCGTCGGGTACTGCTTCAGGATGGCGGCTGTGAAGCACTCGAGTCCCGCGCGCAAGCGTTTGAGGACGCTGGTGTGTTTTTAGGCTCCGACTGGGAAACGCCCCAATATCTGGTGCCGACCCTGACCACCTTCTCGCTGAAAAGCGCGGATGCCAATGTGGTCGTCATTGAGGCATTAAGCGAGCTGCGGCTACTCGCTGTCGCTAAAGGCAATTTTGAGCACCCGCTGGTTTCCGCAGAGCATGCCCACCACTACCTGACGCAGGTAATGGCGATTAATTTGTGGCTACTGTTCCTGCCACCCAGCGAGGCAGAGCGGGAAACCCAAGGACGCCTGGCGACCATTCCCCGCCAGCTTTTCCAGCATTTAGCTGAACGAATCGGCTACGAGCATATCGTTGATCGCCTGATTGATGAGATTTGGCGCATTTTAAAACAGCGCCCTATTCAGGTTGATTCGATCAAACAGATGATCACCCAAATTGCGCTATGTCAGGCTAATCCGGAGATTGATCTGGGTGCTAGCGGCCAAGGCGCCGACCGGCTGGTTAGCTCACTGTACGGGCCTACCCAGGCCTGTCGCGAAGATCCTGGCGTAGATGTTTACCGTGATCGCTTGGAGCATATGGATCAGGCTGCCCTGCAGGCTGAATCTACCGGCTTTGCCCGGGCGATGCATGACACCGGCCTGGTATCTCCATATCACGCCGTGCTGTTACGCCATCTACTCGAAGAGGGTGATCACCTACTCTCCGAGTCGCTAGGGCTTTCATCTACCGGTCGCGACTGTTTACTCTGCTACCGCGAGTTAGTGCAGGCACTTATACGTGGTGGCGTTTATCCTGCCACCGCGCAAGCCGTCTACGGCCTCGCCCTAATGCTTGAGCGCGGCATTCTTTATCAGCCGCCGGTGGCCCCCGCCATGTGGCGTCAACTAAACCTGCCGCTTTCCGAGTGGGCGCAGTCGCGGCTCACCCTGGCCTATGGCGATACCGTTTCTCCCCGCGCACGTTTAATTGAAGGCGTGCTCTGCATGCTGGGACTGCCGCTGGGCGTTGGCCAGGGCAACAATCCCACTTGCCAGTCAGCACGGGCGCTCTCCATGTGGGCGTACAACGACCCAGACTACCTGCTGCAGATGGTGGCATGGGCAGCTCGCGATGACGAAATCGTTATGCATTTCGAGGGGCAAGCCATCTCATCCATGGCAAGTCTCTCTGGTGTAGCGACCCAGTTGCCCATCGACCTCGACCCAGTTTCGCTGATTGTCGTACCGCACCTGGATCGCATTTATGCTGAAATGGGCCGGCGCTGCATTGGCCGTGAAGGCGACCCCCACCGCTGGGTAAACCCTGAATTTCACGGTTGGTGGTCGGGTCGTGGTTTTCGCATCAATGTCGATGTCGCCACCGGTCAACTAAGTAATGTGGATGATTTCATACGCCATTTTTTCGCTTATTATCACCCCTATTACAATGGCAACCAGCCGCTGATTCACCCTCAACCGGCGGGAATTGCGGTCACCGATAGCGCAGCGCGATTTATCGGTTGGCACGCGATCACCATTTTGCGGGCATCTCTCGACCCATCTGATGTGATGCGGATTTACTTCTATAATCCCAACAATGATAGCGGTCAGGATTGGGGCAACGGGGTTATCGTGAGCACCTCAGGCAATGGAGAACGCTTTGGCGAGGCATCGCTGCCTTTCGATCGCTTTGCATCCCGGCTGTATATTTATCATTACGATCCTCTGGAGCGCGTTGACATCGCCGATGTCACCAGCCAAGAGGTGGAGAATGTTAAACATTACCTACACCGTAGCTGGGGAGCTTCACGCTTACCGCCTACCGAGCTTCAGGCGGATCAAGGATCCAATTCTTCCCTAACCAATTCACCACTACCCAATGCGCCCCCAGACGAAGGGTAACAGGCCCTCTTAACGACACTTTTAACCACGACATTTTCAACGACTATGATGCGACTCGATCAACTGTTGGTCAGCCAGGGGCTGGCCACTTCGCGTACCCGCGCGCAAAGACTTATTCGCCACAAACGGATACGTCTTGCCGATGGAGGCCCCCCCTTAATCAAAGCATCCGAAAAATGGCCTGAAGATACCCATTTTGAAGTAGAAGATGATCCCGAAGAGCGCTATGTGTCCCGGGCGGGGTTGAAGCTAGAGGCGGTGCTCACTTCACTTGAACTGCGTTTTGATGGTGCGGGTGTACTCGATATTGGTCAATCAACCGGCGGCTTCAGCGACTGCGCGCTGCGTTTTGGCGCTCGCCATGTTATTGGCGTCGAGGTTGGCCACGGGCAGTTGACAGCTGAACTGCGCGAAGATCCTCGAATCACCTGCCTGGAGGGGTTAAATGCACGCTCCATGAGTCGCAGCGAAGCCCTCAAAAGCGTGCTTTCCATTCAGCCCATTGATAGCGCCATTATGGACGTTTCATTTATCTCTCAAACGCTGATTCTGCCCGAGATTGCCGCCCTGCTCCCACCGGGCGGTCAGTTGATTTCGCTGGTGAAACCGCAGTTTGAGCTAACGCCTGGTGCCCTGGATAAACGCGGCGTAGTACGCGACGCGAAGCGTTTTGCGGAAGTGGAAACCAATATTCGCAGCGCCTGCGACACCTGCGGTCTGACCATTCACCACTGGCAGGAGAGCCCGATCACCGGCGGCGACGGCAACCGCGAATTTCTCCTGCACGCAGTAAAAGAGGCTTGAAAAAGAGCACTAGGTCGAGGCGGGGGGCACCAGTTGATTAGCGGACTGTACTCTCACCGCCTCGCCTTGATCAGGGTGTAGCCACACATCCATCTGCTCAAACGCCACGCGTACGCCCGCTTCGCGAAACAGTGAATCAATCCGGCAGTTGATTTCATCGGCAGCAAACAGCCGATCAAGCAGATCGTTGACGAAAATACGCAGCTCAAAATTGAGACTGTGCTGCCCATAGCTCAAACAGAAAACCTGGGGTTCAGGGTCGGCTAGTACACGAGGGTTTTCATCCGCCACCTGACGTAATAGTTGATGCACTTTGTCTATATCGGAGCCGTGGGCCACACCGTAGGTAAGCACAACGCGGGTGATATTATCCGATAGCGACCAGTTGATCAGTTGGTCGGTCACAAAGGTTTTGTTGGGGATAATGATCTCTTTACGGTCAAAATCGGTGACGGTAGTCGCGCGGATACGGATACGGCTAACGGTGCCGTGCAAATTGCCAATCGTAATAGTGTCACCAATACGAATCGGCCGCTCGAACAGGATGATCAAACCGGATATAAAGTTGGCAAAAATCTCCTGTAAGCCAAACCCCAACCCCACACTTAGGGCGGCCACCAGCCACTGAAGCTTGTCCCAGGAAACGCCAAGGGTCGACAGCCCCATTACTATCCCGGTGCCCACAATGGTGTAGGAGAGCAACGAGCTAATGGCATAGGCGCTGCCCTGTTTCAATGACAGCCGGGAGAGCACCATCACTTCCAACAGACCCGGCAAATTGCCCGCCATGATGAACGTAATAGCCACAATCAGCAGGGCCGCAAAGACGTCGGATATCGATAGCGCGTTATCGACTAAATCTCCCTCTTGCGCTTCCCACAGTGACACGTTATCCAAATAGCCAAGCACCGAAAGCAAGTCTGACCAGACCAAATAAAGCAGTGCACTGAAGCCAATCAACACAATCAGTTTGGAAAGCCGCAGCGACTGACTATTGATCTGCGCCATATCAAGCGGAGGCTCTTCCACTACTTCGAGACCACCTTCCGCCCCCTCTTGCACCTGAGCGCGACGGCGCGCCAGCGCACGGCGATAAGCGAGCCGTCGCGCGGCCACCGCTAGGCTTCTCACCAGAGAGGCCTCCACCACGACCCATAGCCCCAGTAAATAAAGCGTAATCGCAAACCGGCCCACCAGGCGTAACGCGGTGTATTCGTAACCCCAAACCACCAATCCCAGCAAAATCAGCGGCACCGAGGCCATTGCCAGCCCCAACAGCAAGCGAAACAGGTGGACACCAAATATGGGAATATGCGCCAGGATCAACTGTGCCAGCCACCAGCTCATTGCTATCAAGCCCAACGAGAATAACCCCAAGGCAACAGGGCGCAGCGCCAGCGCCGTTTCCAACTCTCCAGACATTGCCGCAATGGCAATGACCGGTATCAAGGCGATACCTAAACCACCTAATAGCTGGCGTAACCGGGCGTTATACTGTGGCGACCAGGTAAAGTGGCGCTCGGCCACCCCATCGGCGACCAGTAGCCTGCGCCCCCAAGCGATCACGGCCCAACTCAAGGCTAATTGAAGCAGCGCCGGGGCAACGCTATTAGCTAATGGCCCAGCCGCGCCCTGCAGCCCAACGCCAATACCAGCTAATGCTAACGGGCCAGAGAGCGCCAGCAATGCATTCAGCAGTACCGCCTTGGGTGTATGCAGTTGGGTATCGCTCTTTAACCGGCCAATCTGCGAGTGCAGCTTGGCCAAGCGGGCTTTAATGCGACGCCGCAAGCCAATTAATACCAGACTCAACACCACTAACGGCGCCCCTCTGAGCACTTCCCAGGAGAGCCCTTGCCAGCGGGTGGGTAAAATGGCGCGCCACTCCCCCTCTTGCCACTCTAACCGAAGATTGTGCGGCAGTTGGCGCAGCCAATTAATATCCAAAGGACGACTATTGGCGACCCAAAACAGCTGCTCATCGATGGTCTTACGCAGCTCACTGGTCGTCGTTACTAGCTGTTGCTGGTTCAGTTGCAGCTCAATCGCCGCACTTAATAAGCTGCCGTAAGACTGCTCTAGTTGCTCCACCAGCTCACGGCGCGATTGATAAAGCTGTGAAAGGGAGTCGACCAATCCCGGCGTCGCTTCTATTCCCGCCTCCGCCAGGCGCGTAGCCGCATACTGTTCACTTTGCCGTAGCTGGTCGCGCTGACGGACTAAATCAAACTGCTTTAAGCGCAGATCGGCAATCTCATCCTGCAAATTCCGTGGAGCAGCCAAAGGGGGCAATGACTTGCGCTGCTCGCGCAAAATACGCGACAGCAGTTGGCTACCCCGGATAGCCTCAATTTGCTCATTAAGGCTGCGCTGTAGCTGTCGCACGTTCTCCAACTGCCGCTGAGCTTCAATATTTTCACGCACAACAGTGTTAGCGCGATCGGTTGCCCGGAGCAGTTCCAGGCTAAGTTTCTGGTTGTTTTGCTGCGCCTGCACTACGACCGGATGTCCCGCAGCGATTAGCGGGTTATCCCTGGCGGCATCGGCAATGGCTTGCTCAGAGGCCAACCGACGCTGCCGATCAATCACCCCTTGCAGCATGGTTAGCTGCTGCTCTTGATAATCGATCTGAAGCATCAGTACATCGCGCCGCTCCTGGGCTAATTCACGCAGGCGGCTATTGGCACTTAGCTCGCGCTGATAAAAGCGCACTTCACGTTCAGCCAGCGCGCGCTCCAGGCGTAATTGGATAAGCCGTGCATCGCTCAGTGCAGAGAGTTGGCGATCCGCTAGCAATGCCTCGCGTTCATCGTGCTGTCGGCGTAAACTCTCTGCACGCTGAAGGGTTTCCGCGATGGATTGCTGGGCACGTTCAGGTAGTGTCTGGGCGGCCAGCAGCTGCGAGTTCACTTCCGCCAACTGACTTTGCAATTGCTGTAGCTCGACCACCGCATTGGTTTGCAACGTTTCCAGTTCGTCGAGGGGACGATCGCTCAAGTCGGCAACGCTTAGCTGCTGCGAGGCTTCTTCCACTTCGCTCAACTCTCGCTGAAGGCGTGCCAGCATTTCAGGGGCTTGTTCTACGCGGGTGTCTAGCGCAGCAAGACGCTCATCCACAGAAGCCAGCCGCTCATAAGCTTCGAGGGCCGCTTCCAGCGCCTCTTTATCGCTAGCCTGCTGGGCGGTCAAGTTTTCCTCAAGGGCTTCTAACTGAGCAAGCCGTGAGGCTAGCTCAGCCTGCTCAGGCACCCGTTCAAGCTTACCGACCTGAAGCGCAGCATGGGCTGTATTGAATACCATACAGCTGCAAATAACGAGCAGCAGGAACAAACAGGTTATACTCCACTTACTGGCGCATCTCACCACGTTACTTATGCCTCATTGAGATCGAAAGCTCCGCAGACACGGATAGTAAGGTTATTGTCAGACGTTCTGATAGCCAGCGCAATCAGAGCTGTTGACTTCCGTAGGGGGCGTGATAGAAACGAGCTTGGCATTTGCCTATTCATTCATTTTGCGAGTCACCTTGATGGTCACCCGAAAACTGCCATTGATAAAACTTCTTGTCCTGCTGAGCCTTGCTACGTTTAGTGCGAGTGCCATCGCCGAGTCTCAACAGGAGATCGAAGCACGTATACGTGCCCTCAACGCCGAGCTGTACGATCTGCATCAACAGCTACAGCAAGTAAAAACCCCCGGAGAGGCCGCGCTAGACTTACCGCTGGAACAGTTGCCGGAGGAAGTTGCGCGGGAAGATTTAAACGAGCGTCGTGAGCTTGAACAGGAGTCAAGCCGGAACCCGTTTTCAATCACTACCCACCGCACCAACTATCTGTTCCCTGTTAGTTATAATACTAACCAAAATCGTGAAAGCTTCCGCACCGTGGCTAACGGCACCCCTGCAGATAGCGTGGAGTTAAAATTCCAGTTCAGTGCCAAAGTTAATCTCGCTGAGCAGGTGTTTGGTAACTACGGTGACGTCTATTTTGGCTACACCCAGCGCAGCTGGTGGCAGGCTTATAATACCGACGCCTCCTCACCCTTTCGCGAAACCAATTACGAGCCTGAAATATTTATCGACTTTGATAATGCCTGGGAGGCGCTTGGCTGGGTAAACACCCGTAATCGCGTATCCCTGAATCACCAATCAAACGGTCGCTCGGATCCTTTCTCGCGCAGCTGGAACCGTGTTTACCTTGAGAGCATCTTTCAACGTGGTGACTGGGCATTCACCCTGGCACCCCATTGGCGAGTACCAGAATCCACAACGAATGATGACAATCCAGATATCGAACGCTACATGGGATACGGCGATATTCGTCTCGCCAAGCGCCTCAATAATAACCATGAAGTAAGCGGCCAGTTACGCGGCAACCCCAGCGCTGGCAATATCGGCACCCAAATTGATTACAGTTGGCCTGCTTTCAACAGCTTGCGAGCGCACCTGCAGTACTACTACGGGTATGGTGAAAGCATGATCGATTATGATCATCGCGTGCACCGCTTAAGCCTTGGGTTTAGTTTAAATCCCTTATTTAGTGCCACTGGGCTGAACCGATAAGGGCATTTACTTGTCTCTAACTATATGACTGCTATGCTAGTAGCAGTCCTAACATTAACTCGTCTAAGGAAGACTCCATGGCTAAACGTCAACCCACGTACTCTACTCAAGCCGATCAACTCAAAGATGATCTGCGTCACCTGAGTGAAACCGTTGAAGAGCTGGTCAATGCGACAGCTAAAGATGCCAGCGGAGAGATGAACGACCTACGTAGCCGCGCCGAACGCCGCCTGAAGGATACTCGTGCACGTCTTGAAGCACGTGGCGAACGCATCTATGACGAAACCCGTGATTCGCTGACCCAGCAAGCCGATGCATGTGACCGCTATGTGCATGAAAATCCTTGGACGAGCATTGGCATTGGCACGGCAGCGGGTGTGGTTATCGGTATGCTGCTCGGTCGTCGCTAATGGCTTTGGGGCCAACCCAACGCGTCTTCTCTGCCGCCAAACGCTTACTGAAATCGCTGATTGCTAATAGCGAAACCCGTCTGCGTTTGGCGGTGTTTGAGTTAGAAGAGGAGCGTGCTCGCTTACTGGTTCTACTGCTCCTCGCAGGGGCAAGTTTACTGCTGTTGCTGCTGGGTATTGCCACGCTAACGGCTCTGGTAGTGGTTCTATTCTGGGATACCTACCGCCTCACTGCTATTGCGATCAGCGCAGCCGTGTTGATAGGCGCCAGTTTGCTACTTGCGGTTATTGCGATTCGCCAGTCCAAGCAACACTCTCTGTTAAAAGAAACACTCAAACAGCTCGCTGCTGACCGAGCACTGCTTGAGGAGCCCAGTGATGAAACCATTCGCAGACACCGCTAACCCACCTACAAAACCGCTCAGCCGCGCTGAGCGCAAAGCGCTACTGTTAGCCGAGCTTGAGCAGCAGCGCGTGGACATTTTGGTCGATAGCGAATTTTTACAGCAAGCCGCTTCCCCACTGGATAGAAACTGGGAAAGCTTCAAGCTGCCGCTCTACGCCATCGGTGGATTTGCCGCATTCAAGCTGATGCGCCACCCAGGTGGCGCAATGGCGGCAGGTAGAAAAGCGCTTGCTGGCTATATGTTATTCAAAAAGCTTAAATTATTAGCCAAAGTGGCTACTTAATTCTGATGCTGCTGCCTGGGCTAGGGGCGTTGCTTAGCAGGACTGCCCGCAGGCTACGCCGCTCGCCCACGCCCACTGAAAGTTATACCCACCAAGCTCCCCCGTTACATCCAAGACTTCACCGATAAAGCGCAACTGTGGCAAGCCTTTGACCTCAAAGGTTTTGGACGAAAGTGCGTCGGTATTGACCCCGCCCATTGTCACCTCTGCGGTACGCCAACCCTCGGTGCCCGCAGGTTTCAATTGCCAGGTATTGAGCCTTGATGCCCATTCATCTAACGCTGCATTGGCATACTGAGCCAGTGGCAGTGCCGGGTCATGACCGGGATACCACTCCAGCAGCGCTTGCGCCAAGCGTTTCGGGAAGCGTTCGCCAAGCCAAGTCGATAGCTGGCGCTTGGGCGTCTCCTGGCGTGCCTCACGCAGCGATTCCGCTACATTCTCCTTAGGCAGCAGATCAACCGTAATGCGCTCACCAGGCTGCCAAACGCTGGATATCTGCAGCATCGCAGGGCCAGACAAGCCGCGGTGGGTAAACAGCATAGGTTCCAAAAAGCGGCGGTTGCCCGCGCTTACGGCCACGGGCACGCTTACGCCGGAAAGCTCTGCAGCGCGCGCCTTCCACGTATCGCTAAGCGTGAACGGCACCAGCCCAGGGCGCGTAGCAAACACCTCCAAACCAAATTGACGGGCTATGTCGTAGCCAAACCCCGTCGCGCCCATACTCGGAATTGACAGTCCACCACTCGCCACCACCACCACGCCCGCATCTATTCTACCTATCGAGGTCGATAGCCGCATGGCAGCGCCCTGCTGCTCCACGCGGGTAATCTGTGTACTGAGCCTGATTTCCGCCCCCGACCACTCACACTCAGTAAGCAACGTGCGAACGATCTCTTTAGCCGAAGAGGCACAGAATAGCTGGCCCGGCGTTTTCTCCACATGCTCAACGCCATGGCGCTCTACCAGCTCAACAAAGTGCTCGGGCCGGTAACGTTTGAGCGCTGAAATACAAAAGTAGGGGTTTGACGAGTAAAAGTGCTGTGGCGTGGTGCCAAGATTGGTAAAGTTGCAGCGGCCGCCCCCGGACATCAGAATTTTCTTGCCCGCTTTGTTAGCATGATCAAGTACTAAGACTCGTTTTCCGGCATAGCCCGCTTGCGCTGCGCACATCAAGCCTGCGGCGCCAGCACCGATGACGACAACGTCATAGATCATAATGGACAGCTCATATTAAGGGCGATTCCCGCCGTAAAAAGCAGGCATTCTAACAGGGTCACACTTAAAAATTATTATATGGCAAAATTACCCTATACAATAATTGTATAAATATTATCTAACGCTGAGAACACTATGCTTCTGTCTATACATCGACGATGTCTGCTGCGATTCGCACTGGTGACCCTCATCCTGCTGCTTTCCAATGCGACGATGGCTCAATCGATGCCATCAGTCATTGGCACACGGGTGGTCATGGCCACGTGGTCGGATCCACTCGAAGCCTTGGGAACCCTTAATGCTGATGAGAGTGTCACGCTTTCAGCTACCGTCACAGACATCATTGCAGAGATCAACTTCCGTGACGGCGAGCAGGTCGAAGAGGGTCAGCTGCTTATTCGTCTGGAAGATGCGGAAGAACAGGCCCAACTGAGGGCGTCTCAGGCACTGCGCGAAGAGCGGCTTAACGCATCAAATCGCGCTTCGCAGTTGCAAGAGCGTAACCTTGCGGCCCGGGCCGATGTAGAAGATAGCCGATCACGGCTGCGCCAGGCCGACGCTGATATTCAAGCGATTGAAGCCCAACTGGCTAATTACCAGATAAAAGCGCCCTTCAGCGGCCGTGTTGGCTTTCGCAACATCAGCATCGGCGCCCTGGTCACTCCAGGAATGGATCTGGTGACACTCGACAAACTGGATATTATGCAGATCGACTTTGGCATACCCGAGGTATTTCTGGGCCGCCTCTCGCCAGGCTTGATGCTTAATGCCACTACTGCCGCCTACCCTGACGAGGTTTTTAGTGGTGAAATTGCCACCATCGGCACACGGGTGGATCCGGTAACCCGCAGCATAAATGTCCGCGCTGAACTTGAGAATGCCGATGGCCGTCTGCGCCCTGGCATGCTGATGGAAGTGATCGTTCAACAGCGCGTACGCGACACCCTTGTTATCCCTGAAGCGGCCATTGAGCCTAGCGGTGACCGCCACTTTGTGATGCTTATCGAACAGGCTGACGAGACTACCCGTTTGGCCCGGCGCGAAGTAGCGATTGGCGAGCGACGCAATGGCGAGGTGGAAATACTTGAGGGATTATCCCCTGACGATTTAATTGTCTTTCATGGCCTACAGCTTGCCCGCGATGGGCAAGAGGCGAGGTTAATCGGGATTGCCGATGACGAGACAGGTATACGCGCGCTGCTGGAGGCCGACCGCTAATGCGCTTATCGGATATCTCTGTTCAGCGGCCGGTACTGGCAATGGTGATCGCGGCATTGATTATTGCCTTCGGCCTACTAGCGCTTAATCGCTTGCCGCTGCAAGAGTACCCCACCATCGACCCACCTGTGGTCACTATCGATACCCGCTACCCCGGCGCCTCGGCCAGCGTCGTTGAAACACGCATTACCCAAGTTCTAGAAGACCGTATTGCGGGCGTGGAAGGCATTGAGCTGATTACCTCGCAAAGCGAAGATGGCCGATCGCGAATCGAAATCGAATTCGGCATCGATATGGATATCAATGCCGCCGCTAATGATATTCGCGACCGCATTTCCGGCGCGCTGCGCAACCTGCCCGATGACGCAGACAACCCCGAGGTAACCAAAGCCGATAGCAGCGAAGAAATTGTCGTGTGGTTAAGCCTGTCCGGCGAGGACTACTCGATCACCGAGCTGACCGACTACGCTAACCGCTTTCTGGTCGACAGCCTTTCCGTTCAACCAGGGGTCGCGCGGGTACGTGTCGGTGGCGGCAGCGACTATGCCATGCGCGTATGGCTGGATCGCAATGCCTTGGCCGCACGCGGGCTCACCGTTAGCGATATCGAAGATGCCCTGCGGGCAGAGAACGTTGAACTGCCTGCAGGTTCGCTTGAATCTGAAGATCGCCAATTTATTGTCCGCCTCCCGCGTAGTTTTGCCAGCGCCGAAGACTTTCAGCGTCTTGCTATCAACTCACCCCGCAGCACCTCACTCAATCAGGCTGACAACGGCTATCTGGTGCGTCTTTCCGATGTCGCAAGAGTAGAAGTCGGCGCGGTGGAGGATCGCTCGGTATTCCGCTCCAATGGCATACCCATGGTCGGCTTGGGGATGATCATGCAGTCAACAGCTAATGTAATCGAGCTATCCGAAGCCGTACAGATCGAACTTGAGCGCCTGCAAGGAACGCTGCCCGAAGGCATGTCGTTAAGCCTGAACTACGACGCCTCACTGTTTGTCTCCGGGGCGATTGAGCAGGTCGTTATGACGCTATTTATCGCCATGGGCTTGGTGGTGGTGGTGATCTTTATGTTTTTGGGCAATTTGCGCACCACCCTGGTTCCTGCGGTGACCGTTCCGATTGCCGTTATTGGGGCTTTTACCGCCCTGGCAGCAATGAATTTCTCAATCAATTTGCTAACGCTGCTGGCGCTGGTGCTGGCGATCGGTCTGATTGTCGATGACGCCATCGTGGTGCTCGAAAACATTAATCGGCGCATGCACGACTACGGTGAAACACCACTGGTCGCCGCCTTTCGCGGCACACGGCAAATCGCCTTTGCGGTTATAGCCACCACCCTGGTGTTGGTGGCGGTCTTCGTGCCACTTAGTATGCTACAAGGCGATATTGGCCGGCTATTTTCCGAGTTCGCGCTGACCATGGCCGCCGCGGTAGTGGTCTCTACTCTGCTGGCACTGACGCTTACGCCGATGATGGCGTCTAAAATTCTTAAGCCGGGCATGCACGACAGTCGGATTGGCAAAGCCGTACAGTGGCTGCTCAGCGGCACTCAGCGCCGCTATCAGGCCACGTTAGAGTGGATGCTCAAAATGCGCTGGTTGGTGGTCACGGCTTTTGTATTGCTGATTGGAGCCACCGTTTGGCTGGCCACGGTACTGCCGAATGAATACACGCCTCAGGAGGATCGCGGCAATTTCATCGTACTCGTCAATGGCCCTGAAGGCGCCACCTTCGACTACATGATGGATTACATGGATGAAATCGAAGCACGCATGAACCCACTAATAGAGAGCGGTGAGCTAGAGCGTGTGGTGGTTCGCGCCCCACGCGGTTTCGGTAACATCGAGAACTTTAATAGCGGCTTTATTATCGTCAATATGGCCGATTGGGGCAGTCGACGCAGCGCCTGGGCGATAATGGCCGAAGTGCGTGAAAAGTTACGCTCCCTGCCGGGGGTACAGGCTTTCCCGGTGATGCGCCAAGGGTTTGGGCAACGTACCCAAAAGCCGGTGCAGTTTGTGCTGGGCGGTGGGACATACGAAGAACTGGCCCGCTGGCGCGATACGCTGATCGATCATGTGCGCGAAAATAACCCACGTTTAATGGCGCTGGAGAGCAATTATAACGAAACACAGCCACAGCTGCGGGTGGATATTGATTATGAACGTGCCGCTTCGCTAGGCGTTACCGTCACCGAGATAGGTAGAACGCTTGAAGTGCTGTTAGGTGGCCGTAACGTCACTCGCTATGTGGATAATGGTGAAGAGTACGACGTGATTTTGGAAGGCGACCGGGGCAGTCAGAACAGCCCGAGAGCGCTGGATAACATACAGGTGCGCTCTGCGCGCACGGGCGAGCTGATCCCCCTGGCTAGTCTCGTCACTCTTTCTGACTTTGCTGGTGCCAGCACCCTGAACCGCTTTGACCGTATACGGGCAATTACCATTGAAGCCAATCTCGCCGATGGCTACCCCCTTGGCGAAGCCTTGGCCTATTTAGAGCAGAGCGCTGCGGAGTTACTGCCCGAAGAAGTGCAAACCAATGTGGCAGGCGCCTCGCGGGATTTCCAACAGGCCAGCGGCGCCACCGCGTTCCTGCTGATACTCGGCGCATTAGTGGTCTTTTTGGTGCTAGCGGCACAGTTCGAGAGCCTGATTCACCCCTTTGTGATTATGCTTACGGTACCGCTGGCAATGAGCGGTGCGCTACTCGCCCTGCTGCTAAGCGGTCAATCGCTGAATATCTACAGCCAGGTAGGCTTGGTACTGCTGATTGGCCTAGCGGCGAAAAACGGTATTCTGATTGTCGAGTTTGCCAACCAATTGCGCGACGAAGGTAAAGCGTTTCGCACGGCGTTGATTGAAGCCTCTGTGACCCGCCTGAGGCCCATCCTAATGACCGCCGTGACCACCATGGCCGGCGCCATTCCGCTGATCATCTCGACAGGGCCGGGGGCTGAATCACGCCTGGTCATCGGCACCGTGATTATGGCGGGGGTAGGCTCGGCAACGCTGTTTACGCTGTTTGTGGTGCCTGTAGCTTATGACTTGCTGGCGCGCCACACCGGTTCACCCGGGGCAGTCAAGCGACAGTTAGAGGAGGAGATAGCTAACGCCCCAGGAGGAACATCCGACATATAAAGACGGCAAACTAAAAGGGCGCCCTAGAGAAGGGGCGCCCTTTTAGTAAGCTACTGCTAGTTATTAACTAACGCGTTATTAACGGCAGAAAGCAATCACTCACACTCGCCAAGATACTCGCCTTCAATCACGGTATTCATGCTCAGCTCACCCATGGGTGACTGGGTAAGGATATCAACGCTGCCTTCGATACGCTCGCCCATAAAGCGCATTTCGCCATCGATGGTGGCTTCGCCACCCTCAGCGCGACACACCATGCTATAGCTTAGACCGTCCGCGTTCAGATCCTGGTCGAGCAGCTCGCAGCCCTCTTCTTCCTCGATGAAGCCAAACTCGGCCCCCTCAAGCTCTTCCTGGCTAATACACTGACGTTCGGTTTCCGTTTGATCCGGAATTTCCATTTCGCCACTGATGCTGGTTTTACTCACAAACTCCCACTCACCAGCGGTCACATTGGGGGTTTCAGCCAACGCGACCATCGGAAAGACCACTAGGGCCGCTACTGCCATGTTACGTAACATCATCGCTACTCTCACTGCGTTGCTTTAAGAACTTAAATCCTGGGATATCCTACCTGATTCAATCCCACGATGCCCTACCCGACGACCACACTGCTACACTCATTGGGTAAGAAAATGATTTAGCGCATCCGCTATACAAGGTAGCCAACAATGCAAGACGACGCCCTGGTCAATTATGACTTCCACTGCCCCTACTGCGACTCACCGCTGACCTTCCTGATAGATACTTCCCAGGGCAGCCACGAAACCTGGGAAGATTGTCATCAGTGCTGCGCGCCCATCCAGCTACAGATTATCGTTTCGCCGGTCACCGGTGAGCTCGACAGCGTCGTTGCCGGGCGCGACGATGACGTTCTCTAGCCTTGAATTTAACGTCTTGAATTAAGCGTCTCGCAAGGCAGCCTTGCGCTTGGTTTCGCTGCGACGCATAAAAAACCACGCCAACAACGTCGCCAGGGATACGATCAAAATGATTAGCGTGGCCAGCGCATTGATCTTCGGCGACACCCCCATCCGCACCGACGAGAACACTACCATGGGCAGCGTATTCGCCCCAGGGCCCGAGACAAAGC
Source organism: Halomonas sp. SpR1 (assembly GCF_031010175.1). Classification (GTDB taxonomy): domain Bacteria; phylum Pseudomonadota; class Gammaproteobacteria; order Pseudomonadales; family Halomonadaceae; genus Vreelandella. The sequence continues at coordinate 26,455 of NZ_JAUAMB010000009.1, read as the reverse complement.
TGGCAATCACTAAATCGTCGAGGGAGAGCGTAAACGCCAGCAGCCAGCCAGCTGCCAGCGCTGGGGTAATGATCGGTAGCGTAATAGAGAAGAAGGTTTTCACCGGTGGTGAACCTAAATCCATGGCGGCCTCTTCGATGGAGTGATCCACTTCACGCAGGCGCGCGGCCACCACTACTGCCACATAGGCGCTGCAAAAGGTAGTGTGGGCAATCCAAATGGTCGCCATGCCCCGGTCAGCTGGCCAGCCGGTAATATGCGCCATCTGCACGAATAGCAGCAGCAGCGAAAGTCCCGTGATGACTTCGGGCATGACCAGCGGCGCCGTTACCATACTCGATAGCGCTGTTTTGCCTCGGAAGTGCCCATAGCGGGTCATCACAAAGGCGGCCACGGTGCCCAAACAAACCGCCATGCTGGCCGCAAAAAAGGCGATGCGCAGGCTCGTCCACACCGCCGACAATATCTGCTGGTCGCGAAACAGCTCGCCGTACCACTGGGTGGAAAACCCCGCCCACACCGTGACCAGTTTCGATGCATTAAACGAATACACCACCAGTACAAACATCGGCAGATAGAGAAACAGCAGGCCAAGTACCAGCATGACCGTCGAGAAATTCGGCCGTCGCATGCGCATTATTCAAGCTCCCTGGACTGGTAACGGTGAAACCAGACAATCGGCACCAGCAACAACAGCAGCATCACCATGGCCAGCGCCGAGGCCACCGGCCAGTCGCGGTTGAGGAAAAACTCCTCCCACAGCACTTTGCCAATCATTAACGTATCCGGGCCACCCAGCAGCTCAGGAATCACAAACTCCCCCACCGCCGGGATAAACACCAGCATCGAACCCGCGACGATGCCCCCCATTGAGAGCGGCAAGGTGACTTTGATGAAAGTATTGAGTTTTCGCGAGCCAAGGTCTGCAGCAGCCTCAAGCAGCGAGTTATCCATACGGGTCAGGTGGGCGTACAGCGGCAACACCATAAATGGCAGGTAGGCGTAGACAATGCCAATGGTGACCGCGAACTGGGTATTCATCATGCGTAGCGGCGAATCAATCAGCCCAAGCCCTATCAATAGGTTATTGATTAACCCATTGTTGCTTAGAATTCCCATCCAGGCGTAGACACGAATCAAAAACGACGTCCATGAAGGCAGCATGACCAGCAGCAGTAACAGCAGTTGCCAGCGGGCCGGGGCTCGGGCCATGGCATAGGCCATCGGGTAACCCAGCAGTAAACAGGTCAGCGTGGCGATAAACGCCGTCTTTACCGAACCCCAATACGCGTCGATATACAGCGAATCCGACAGCAAAAAGAGATAATTGCCCAGATTGAGAAATACATGCAGTGTTTGGTCGGCGTACTCCAGCAGCGGGCCATAGGGAGGAATGGCAATGGCCGCCTCGGAGAGGCTGATTTTGAGCACCAGCGCAAAGGGCAGTAAAAAAAACAGCGTCAACCACACAAGTGGAAACGCAATCACGGCACGCCGCCCTAACTGCCAGCGCTTAAGCATCGCTGACACACGAGATAGCATCATTTAATGTGTTCCCCTCGCGGTAAAAACCCCATGCATCACCGGTTCAACACAATCGTGCTGTGATCTTCCCAGTAGACATAGACGCTGTCTTCCCAGGTGGGCCGATCACCGCGGCGTTCGGTATTAGCCATACTGACCTTAATGATCTGCCCGGACTGGGTACGCACGTAGTAGAGTGAGAAACCGCCCAGGTAGGCAATATCATCCACCTTGCCAGCCGCCCAGTTATACTCTGTAGTGGGCTGTTCGCGGGTGAGCCAGATCTTTTCTGGGCGCAACGCGACCCAGACCCGCCGATCTACCGCCTGGGTGGTAATACCGTGGTCAATATAAATAGGTCGTTCAAGCGCGGGAGCGGTGATGCGACAGTGGTCGGCAGCGTCTTCAATAATCTCGCCTTCAAACAGATTCACCGTGCCAACGAATTCCGCGACCATGCGGCTCACCGGGCTTTCATAAATATCGATGGGCGAACCGATCTGCTCAATCCAGCCATCGGCCATGATCGCCACTCGGTCGGCCATGGTCATGGCCTCTTCCTGATCGTGGGTGACCATAATGCAGGTAACGCCTACCTGCTCGATGATCTCCACCACCTCTAGCTGCATTTCTGTGCGCAGCTTTTTATCCAGCGCCCCCATAGGCTCATCCAGCAGTAGCAGCTTCGGCCGCTTAGCCAGCGAGCGCGCCAGCGCCACACGCTGGCGCTGGCCGCCAGAGAGCTGATGGGGTTTGCGCTTGGCAAAGCGCTCCATATGTACCAGCTTCAGCATCTGCGCGACTCGCGCGTCGATATCCGCTTTGGGAAGCTTGTCCTGCTTTAAGCCAAAGGCAATATTCTGCGCTACCGTCATGTGCGGAAATAGCGCATAGGATTGGAACATCATATTGATTGGCCGCTTGTGCGGGGGCATCGCGGTGATATTTTCACCGTCTAATAAAATGCGGCCTTCTGTTGGGGTTTCAAAGCCGGCCAGCATCCTCAGCAGAGTAGATTTACCCGACCCGGAGCCACCCAGCAGGGCAAAAATTTCCCCGCGCTTCACCTGCAAATTGACATCATCCACCGCCAGCGCATCATCAAACCGCTTACTCAAGCGCTTCACTTCCAGCACCACATCTTCAGCAAACCGCGGGGTTTTGCCCTGGGGTCGCGCCGAAGAAGGAGAAATGGGTGAAGCCGATGAAGGCTCGTTCGATAGGGACGTAGTGACCATTCGCCACTCCCATCACAAGCCCCGGCAACCGGGGCATTAAAAAGACGAACAGCGAGCCCGAGAATTAACCGCAGGCTCGCCGTCAGATAAATGTCGGTTTAACGACCAGACTTTACGCGGTTCCAGATGCGCGTACGGGCACGCAGTACATCTTGGGGCTTTTCGGCCTGGACGTAGAGGTTTTGCATGACCTCGGTTTCCGGGTAGATAGCCGGGTCATTGAGGATCTCATCGGAAAGATATTCATCGGCCGCCGCGTTAGGGTTGGCATAACGCACGTATTCGGTAATTTCAGCGGCGATTTCCGGGTCGAGGATAAAGTTGATAAAGGCGTGGGCGTTTTCCGCGTTTGGCGCATCGGCGGGTACCGCCATCATATCGAACCAGAGCGCGGCACCTTCTTTGGGAATGCTGTAACCAATGCTGAAGTCACGTCCGGCTTCTTCAGCGCGCTCGGCGGCTTGGAAAACATCGCCGGAGTAGCCAGCGGCCACACAGATATTGCCGTTAGCGAGATCGGACACATAGCGTGAAGAGTGGAAGTAAGTCATATCGTCGCGAACGTCGGCGATCAGCTCACCAGCGGCTTCTATGTCATCGATACTCTCACTCAATGGGTCTAGGCCCAGGTACGCCATGGCTGGCGAGAGCATCTCATCGGCGGAATCCAACATCGATAAGCCGCAGCCCGCCTCGCTCAGCGCCGCGGTTATTTCCGGATCAAACAGCAGCGCCCAGCTATCTACCGGCGCGTCGTCCCCTAAAATTTCCTTAACACGATCAACGTTATAGCCAATCCCATTGGTGCCCCACATATAGGGAACCGAGTATTCACTACCGGCGTCGATGGTTTCCAGGTTGGCCATCAGCTCGGGGTTAAGATTGTCTAAATTGGGCAGTAGTTCATGGTCAAGCGGTTGGAAAACACCGGCTTTCACTTGGCGGGTAAAGTAGTAGGTAGAAGGCACCACCACATCGTAGCCGGAGCGCCCGGCAAGCAGCGCGGCATCTAAGATTTCGTTGCTATCATAAACGTCATAGGTCACTTCAATGCCGGTACGCTCGGTGAATTTTTCCAGCGTTTCCGGAGCAATGTAGTCTGACCAGTTAAACACCCGCACCTCTTCGGCGTGGGCAGCGCTAGCCGCTGCGGCGAATGAGATAGCCGCAACGGCCGCGGAAAGTTTGTGGATGTTCCCCATTATCACTGCTCCTTATGTCTAAGCTATTCACTAAATAATGCAGCCAAATTTTTTGCCCCGTGCGCCCCGCCGCTGCCCGAAACAGCCGTCAGCGGCTAAAAATAGCGTAGGCCATAATGCTGACCGTGCGAATTTTGCGGTGCAGTGACGCCTACCGCAAGCCAATGTGAAAAATTCTTGTATTTTTCTCTAACGGCCCCATTAAGTGTCTAGTAAAGCAGCGACCTCTGATTCGCTAATAGGGCAATGCTATTGGTTGGATGGCTTTTTTTAATTTTAGACATTAGTCGCTAGCCGTTAGCATTAGCACTACTTTATAAGCCTTACACCCATGACAACTGGAGATTATCTGAATGTCCTTGATCAACACTGAAGTAAAACCGTTTAAAGCTACTGCTTACCTGAATGGCGAATTCGTCGATGTAACTGAAGCGGATCTGCAAGGCCAGTGGTCTATCTTCTTCTTCTACCCGGCCGATTTTACCTTTGTTTGCCCCACTGAGCTGGGCGACTTGGCCGATAACTACGCTGAGTTCAAAAAGTTGGGCGTTGAAATCTACAGCGTTTCAACCGACACCCACTTTACTCACAAAGCTTGGCACGACAGCTCTGAGACCATCGGCAAACTGCAATACCCAATGATTGCTGATCCGACGCTACAGATTTCTCGTAATTTCGAAGTATTGATTGAAGAAGCGGGTCTTGCAGAGCGTGGCACCTTTGTTGTCGACCCCGACGGCAAAATCCAGATTGTTGAAATCAACGCTGGCAACATTGGCCGTAACGCCGAAGAGCTACTGCGTAAAGTAAAAGCTGCTCAATACGTTCGTGCCAACCCGAACGAAGTGTGCCCAGCTAAATGGAAAGAAGGCGAAGAAACCCTAGCGCCTTCACTGGATCTGGTAGGCAAAATCTAAACCGCCTACAGACTCCATGCGCTTGCTGTTAGTTACGCAGCGCAAGTGCGTGCAGATTCAACGCCCGGGTTTCACCCGGGCGTTCTGTTTTAAACCAGTTTTCAAAACCGTTTTTAAATATTAATGATTAGCACCGTCACACGCGTGTGTTCAATACGTCTGTTACCTGCGAGGAAGCTACTGTCATGCTGGACGCCAATTTAAAATCCCAGTTAAAAGCGTATCTGGAAAAAGTGACTCAGCCGTTCGAGATTGTTGCCTCCCTCGATGACGGTGCCAAGTCTCAAGAACTGCTTGGCCTGCTTGAGGATATCAGCAGCCTGAGCGACAAGATTACCCTACACAGTGACGGCCAGGACGCACGCAAGCCCTCGTTTGCGATCAACCGCCCCGGTGAAGAGACGGGCGTGGTGTTTGCTGGCATCCCCATGGGCCACGAGTTTACATCGCTGGTGTTGGCGCTGCTGCAAGTCGGCGGCCATCCGCCCAAAACCTCTGACGAGTTACTTGACCAAATTAGAGCCCTCGACGGCGAGATGCTTTTCGAGACGTACTACTCGCTCTCTTGCCAGAACTGCCCCGATGTGGTTCAAGCGCTTAACCTGATGGCGATCTTCAACCCGAACGTGCGCCATGTCGCTATTGACGGTGCACTGTTTCAGGACGAAGTTGAGTCGCGGGAAATCATGTCGGTACCGAGCATCTACCTAAACGGTAAACCGTTCGATCAAGGCCGCATGACGCTTGAACAGATTCTGGCCAAGGTGGATACCGGTGCCGCCGAACGCGACGCCAAAAAGCTGAGCGAAAAAGCCGCTTTCGATACGCTCGTCATTGGTGGTGGCCCGGCAGGCGCTGCGGCCGCCATTTACTCAGCGCGTAAAGGTATTAATACCGGCGTTGCCGCTGAGCGCTTCGGTGGTCAGGTAGCGGATACCATGGGGATCGAAAACTTTATCTCCGTTTCCCATACCGAAGGCCCCAAGCTGGTTAGCGCCCTTGAAGAGCACGTTAAAGAGTATGAAGTCGATGTCATGAACCTTCAGCTTGCCACGGCGTTTAAAGCAGCCGAGGCGGAAGGTGGTTTGCACGAAATTACTTTTGAGTCCGGCGCGACGCTTAAGAGCAAAACCCTGGTACTGGCGACTGGCGCCCGCTGGCGCGAAATGAATGTGCCCGGCGAACAGCAGTACCGCAACAAGGGCGTTGCCTACTGCCCCCACTGTGACGGCCCGCTATTCAAAGGTAAGCGGGTCGCGGTAATTGGCGGCGGTAACTCCGGCGTTGAAGCGGCGATTGATCTGGCCGGTATTGTTGGGCATGTGACGCTGATAGAGTTTATGGGCGAGATGCGCGCCGACGCAGTGTTGCAGAAAAAGCTTAAGAGCCTGCCTAACGTCGATATTATTCTCAACGCACAAACCACTGAAGTGACGGGCGATGGCAGCCGTGTTAACGGTTTGAACTATAAAGACCGCACGTCTGATGAGAGCAAATCTATCGCGCTGGAAGGTATTTTTGTTCAGATTGGCCTGGTGCCTAATACAGAGTGGTTGAAAGGTTCACCGATTGAGATGACGCCACGCGGAGAGATCATCGTCGATGCCCATGGTATGACCTCCGTGCCCGGGGTATTCGCCGCAGGCGATGTGACTACCGTGCCCTACAAGCAGATTATCATTGCCATGGGCGAAGGCGCCAAGGCATCGCTCGGTGCTTTCGACTATCTAATTCGAAACTGACCGTGACGAAGAAAAGCCCGCTGACAAAATGTCAGCGGGCTTTTTTGTTGGGAATCAGCCTTACAGTAGGCCATCCGCGTACAGCCTTTTAGATCTCAATCAAGACCGAGTCGGCATTTCACCCAACACCTCAGGGATCGTCATCTTCACATAGCGCCCTGGCGCAGGCTCAATTACCTTAAGCTCTCCGTCTCCGGGTTGACGCACAGGCACCATCTTTTCGCTATCGGCATAGCCATTGTCGGTCATCCACGCCTGCCAGTGGGGCCACCAGGAGCCTTCCTGAGCCGTAGCGCTTTCCAGCCACTCTTCGTGGGTCTCCGGTAGTGCGTCGTTCGTCCAGTAGCCATATTTGTTTTTATGGGGCGGATTGACGATGCCTGCGATATGCCCCGAGCCGCCTAACACAAAGGTAACCGGCCCCTTGGGTAGCAAGGCCCCGTAGTAAGTGCTGTTCCACTTGGCAATATGGTCTTCTTTGGTGGATACGAAATAGCTGGGCGTTGATACCTTGCACAGATCAATCTTCACGCCATCCAGTTCAATGCCATCGGGCTCAACCAGACGGTTCTCCAGGTACATATGGCGCAGGTACCATGCGTGCGTCCCGGCAGGTAAGTTAGTGCCATCAGTGTTCCAGTAGAGCAGATCAAAGGCGGCGGGTGTCTCTCCCTTCAAGTAGTTATTAATGTAGAACGACCAAAACAGATCATTCTCACGCAATAAGTTAAAGGTATAGGCCATTGAGCGCCCATCAAGGTAACCCTTCGCTTCTAGCGTTTGCTCAATTCCCTCAACAACTCGTTCATTAAGGAAGACACCGATGTCGCCTGGATCACGAAAATCCTGCAGCGTGGCCATATAGGTCACCGACTTTACTTTGCGCCCGCGCCGGGTACTGGTGAGGTACGCCACCGTGGAGGCGGTTAACGTCCCGCCGACACAATAGCTGAGTAGGTTCACCGACTTCTCACCGCAGGCCTGCTCGATGGCTTCTATCGCACTAATCGGCCCCATCTGCATATAGTCGGCCCAGGTGATATCGCGCTGCTCCGGGCCAGGGTTACGCCAGGAGATCAAAAACACCGTATGGCCCTGATCCACCAGCCACTTCACCATGGAGTTATCTTCACGCAGATCAAGAATGTAGTACTTATTGATCCATGGAGGCACCATCAGCAGCGGCGTTTTAAAGGTCTTTTCTGTCGTTGGGGTGTACTGGATCAACTGGATCAATTCGTTTTCATACACCACCGAACCGGGCGTTACGGCGATGTTTTCGCCCACGCCAAAGGCAGCGCGATCGGTCATGCGGACATTGATGCCTTCAGCTGAATTGCCTAAATCCTCTCGCAGCCGCTCCAAGCCATCGACCAAATTTTGACCTCGGGTTTCAATGGTGCGGCGCATGACTTCGGGATTAGTCGACATAAAGTTGGTTGGCGCCATCGCGTTGACCAACTGGCGGGCATAAAACCCCAAATTACGCTTATGGGTGTCGTCCAAGCCACCCAAGCTTTCAATCAGCTCTTCCACCATCTGCGAGAACAGCAAATACTGCTGCATAATGGACATATAGTGTGGATCTTGCGTCCAGGCGTCGTCTTTAAAGCGACGATCACTTTTGTCGGGCATAATCAGCGGCTCGACTTGTTCACCGGCCATACTACGCATGGCCTGTTGCCACAATAGCCACTGATCTTGCAGTAATCGGGTTTGGGTCTCCCATAGCAGCGTAGGATTTTGCATTAGCGACTGCGCGCCCGCCTCAAAGCTTTCACGCATATCGCTGTAAATTGAATCGGCGGCTTCACTGGGCGCAATACGGGAAAGCAGATCCTGCATCAATCCTTGGTACTGTTCACTAATCTCTTTAAGCTGATTATTCCAATCTTCGATCTCAGAGGGGGATAGACCTTCAGGAACGCCTTGACCCAGCCCTTGCGAAAGACTTTCAGATAGCCCTGACATTGTCTGAAAAGGATTTTGCCACGCTGACTGCATACTTACTCTCCCTACGCCTATAGGCAGGCGCACTGAACGCTCTAACCCAGGGTGCAATGACCCAGATTGTTATAATCGCTACGACAAATGCATCGCGGCGCCCTTGGGCGCCGCGATGATGTCACTAGTCAGCTCTTACGTGAGGACTGACTAGAGGCTTTGGCAGGTTGCTCACTTTTAGTAGCAGCCTTGGCTTGCTCGGACATTTGCTGGCCAGCCTCGCTGAACATTTTTTCCATTTCAGACTTAAACTGCAGGCTCATCTCGCTCATTACGCGCGCGTCTTCCTGCATTTGCTGGGACAGCTCGTTCATCATTTCAGCTTGCTTGGTGCCGAAATCACGCAGGCTCTCTGCATCTTGAATCTCGGTGGCGCTACGAATGCGCTCGGTACCCATCTGGCTGTAGCGCTTCATGGCTTCCAGCTGATACTGGGTCATTTTTTCCATGTTGTTGAGCATCAGCGAATTAATCTTACGCATGGGCTCAAACATTTGCTTAGTTTGGGCGTTGAAGGCGTCCATCATATTGTCTTGCATAGTGTCTGCTCCTGTTTAGTTCCTTGGCATGAGCCTTGGAGTGACTCATCGTGATGTAGCTATATCTTGCTCTTGCCTGCTTTACCTTGCCTTGCTGCACTGCAAAAAGAGTAGCCTCTGATATGCTGCATTGCAACAACACCACTGGTTTTAGCCATGTTGTTATCAGTGACACGGCTTTAGTGGCACTGCGCTAACCAGCGATGTAAAACGGCTCAGCATTGCCTCTCTTCTTGTCGCCGTTAATAATCTATTTTCGCTCAACTATCGTTACTGATTTATGAATCACTCCGCTTGGATGTACCGCGTGTGCTTGAGCCAGAACGGGAGCGCGACGACGCTGTTGACTTGGCCTTACCACCACTACTGCCGCTAGCACTTTTATTGGCACTATTGTCAGTATTGTTGTTAGTACTATTGTTAGTACTCTTCGCCTTGGCACTCGCCGCACTGCTTTTTGCGCTGGTGTTACCGTACTGCTCTGCCTCACTGCCCTTTGCCGAAGACGCACTGGAGTTAGTGCTTGCACTGCCCGCTTGGCGCAACATATCCAGCATCATTTGCTGATAAGTGCCAAAGTTGGCTAGGCCTTGAGACAATCCTTCAGAGAGCCCCTGAGAGAGACCTTGTTGCATCATCGGCTGCTGAAGAAAAGGCCGCATGAGACTCATGGGGTCGTAGCCTTCTACTCCAGACTCCATCTGTCGTTGAATATTTTCCAGCAGGTTTCTCTGGAAAGCTTCGACATCCGGCAGCCCCAGCGATTGGCGAAACTCATCTGGGGTAAGATCAAACTCAACGTTAATCTTCATAGGCGGCTCCTGCACGGTTTTTCATGACTGATTCTCATGCATTTGTTTTATTTGAGTGTAGCAGCGAACTGCAAACCTCACCGTATTGCGTTAGCGCTGAGTTAAACGCGGTGTATCAACGCTCACTTCACCATTTTGTCCGCGTTGGCGCAGCCAGTGATCCAACAGCGTAATCGCCATCATCGCCTCAGCAATGGGCGTTGCGCGAATACCCACACAGGGATCGTGACGCCCTTTGGTAATCACTTCGACGGCCTGACCGTGGATATCAATGGAGCGCCCCGGCGTAGTGATACTGGACGTCGGTTTTAGCGCCAAGCGAGCGACAATGGGCTGGCCGCTGGAGATACCGCCTAACACGCCTCCCGCATGATTGGAGAGAAAGCCTTCGGGCGTCATCTCGTCGCGGTGCTCGCTGCCGCGCTGGGCAACACTGCCAAACCCTGCGCCTATCTCAATACCTTTTACCGCATTAATACTCATCAAACCATGCGCCAGATCAGCATCCAAGCGGTCAAATACCGGCTCACCCAGCCCAACCGGTACGCCTTCAGCAATCACGGTAATCTCAGCACCTACCGAGTCCTGGTCACGGCGCAGTTGATCCATATAGGCCTCCAGTTCGGCCACCCGCTCCGGGTCAGGGCAGAAAAAGGCATTTTGGCCCACCGCCTCCCACTGTTTGAATTCAATCTTGATCGGGCCTAGCTGGCTCATATAGCCGCGAATCTGCACCCCTTGGGCGGCCAGATATTTCTTGGCGATCGCGCCGGCGGCCACTCGCATAGCGGTTTCGCGGGCGCTGGAGCGCCCGCCGCCGCGATAGTCCCGGTGGCCATATTTATGGTGGTAGGTGTAATCCGCATGGGCGGGCCGAAACTGCTCTTTGATTTTTGAGTAGTCGTTGGAGCGCTGGTCGGTATTTTCGATTAACAGGCCAATAGAGGTGCCGGTGGTCTTGCCTTCAAACACCCCGGACAGAATGCGCACCTGATCAGGCTCTTTGCGTTGGGTAGTATGCCGTGAACTACCCGGCCTGCGGCGATCCAGGTCGCGCTGTAAATCAGCTTCGCTTAACGGTAGTCCCGGCGGGCAGCCATCAACGATGGCGCCGAGCGCAGGGCCGTGGCTCTCACCAAAGGTAGTGACGGTAAATAGTTTGCCAAAGGTATTGCCAGACATGGCGGTTAGTTCCTCACTGGAAAGACGCCGCATGGGCGTCGAGTTCAGCGGCGCTCAAGGCAAATACACCCTGGCCGCCACGCTCGAATTCAAGCCATAGAAAAGGCACGTTGGGAAACGCCGCTTCCACATGGCGATCAGAGTTGCCGACTTCTACAATCAGCCAGCCCTCATCGGTTAAGTGCTCCCGCGCTTCGCGCAGTATGCGCCGCACAATATCCAGGCCATCGCTACCTGCGCCCAGCGCTAGCGAGGGCTCATGGCGAAACTCAGCTGGCATGGAGGCAAGGTCGCGGGCATCCACATAGGGCGGATTGGAGACGATGAGATCAAAACGCCGCCCCTCCAAACCGCTGAATACATCCGACTCCACTGCTCGCACCCGGTCGCCCACGTCGTGACGGGTAATATTTTGCCGTGCCACAGCCAGAGCATCCTGACTGATATCAGCAAGCGCTACTTCGCAGGTGGGTAAATAGAGCGCCGTAGCAATGCCGATGCAGCCGGAGCCGGTGCATAGATCCAGCACGGTGGCGGGCGGCTCTTCAGGGAACCAGGCGGCAAAGCCATCCTCAATCAGCTCGGCAATCGGCGAGCGAGGAATCAGCACGCGCTCATCAACGCTAAACGGGTGGCCGACAAAGAAGCTCTCGCCGAGCAAATAAGGCAGCGGGCGACGGGTGGTGATACGCTCCCGCGCCAGGGCAATAATCCGCTGGCGCTCTACGGGTAGCAGCCGCGCTTCTAGCACACTGGGGTCAATATTCCATGGTAAGTGCAGCGCGCCTAAGCAGAGCGCCACCGCTTCATCCCAGGCAGAGTCAGTGCCATGGCCATAGTGCAGCCCCGCCAGATAAAACTCGCTTGAGACCCAACGCAGGTAGTCGCGTAGGGTAAAGAGCTGGCTCACCAGCAGCGATTCCGACAGGGAAAGGGTTGAGTGTGAATGCTCAACGTTTAGATGCGTGGTCACAGCGGCTCCTGGTTAACGGTACTTATGGCAATAATGCGTTAAGCGTATAGCGAATTAAAAGATTGTACCTTTCACTTCGTCCGGTTCACAGCAACGCTCAGCCCGCTATACTGTGCTCCTTTAACTGATTCACTTTTTCTACCACTTGAGCCTGCCCATGACGCGACGCCGCCACCTGCCTAATGATGACGATATCAGTGCCTTTCGCGACGCCTTGAAGGCGGCGGGGGTACGCCCTATCGCCACTAATCGGGCAGACCCTGGCAAGCCAAAGCGCGACGATAAAATCCATGAGGCACGACGTAACGCGGCAATAGAGAGTAGTGCGCCCCAATCCAGTGGACGCACCTCGGATGGCCGAGTGGAAGCTGTACGCCCCTCCGAGTACCTTGAGTTCAGCGTGCCTGACTTACCGTGGCGCACTTTTAGCCAGTTAAAACGCGGCCAAACGGCGTGGCAAGCGGGACTCGATCTGCATGGCTATACGCTGGAGGAGGCTCGTGCGGAGTTAGAGAGCTTTTTACGCGATTCGGCGGGGCAAGGCCTGCGCTGCGTACTGGTAGTGCACGGTAAAGCGTGGGGCGCCACTTCGGATTTTCCTGTGCTCAAAAGCCATACCAACACTTGGCTGCGGGAGTGGCCAGGAGTGCTGGCATTCTGCTCGGCCATCGATATTGATGGCGGCACCGGGGCGGTCTATATATTACTGCGCAAGCGGGGCCAATAGCCCTCTACTCGGTTGCGTCGGAGGCAATGCTGGGCATGCGTCGCTCCAGCGCTTCATCTGCCAAATGACGGCCAAGCCGAATCAAATCGCGACCCCGATAAAATTCGTAAGTGCTACACACCGTTTTGGGTATTTCGATCAGCACATCGGGCGGGTACCCTGCCACCTTGTACTTGGCCAATGCCGCCTGGGTAATATCAAACGACTCTAAAATCATATCGAGCTTGTTCCACTCGCGCTTGCCGCGCGCTTCAGTTATTTCTTCTAGCTCTTCACCATCCACCTCCCCGTTGGCGCCTTCGCCATTGGCCCCCAACCCTGCCCACAGCTTTTGGGTAACGGCGCGAACATCACCTATCCAACTGCCCATGCGCTGATCCCGGTCGATCTCGTTCGGAGTACGGCTATCGACGCCTCCCTCCTCTTGAGGCAGTAACTCTTCTAAGGTCACCGGCAACGGGCTATGGGCAGTGACATTAACCGCTACCACAAAGTCCGCTTGGTGGGCGGCGACCATGGGCATAATCGGCAGTGGATTGAGCAGCCCGCCGTCCACCAGCACCTGCTCACCTAGATGAACAGGTGTTATAACGCCAGGCACGGCCATGGAGGCACGAATCGCCTGCAGCAACGGGCCACTTTGAAACCACACTTCCCGTTGACGCACCAAGTCTGTCGCTACAGTGGTAACGGGGATCGGCAGGTCTTCGATGAGAATATCGCCGACCAGCGCTTCCAGTTTGCTCATGACTTTGCTGGCCCGCATCGCCCCCATAGGGCTCCAGGTTACATCCACCAGTTTGAGCACATCCAGGTAGTCGAGTTGACACACCCAGTCGCGGTATTCAGGTAGCTTACCCGCGGCATAAATCCCGCCAATCACTGCGCCCATTGAACACCCGGATACGGCCACAATTTCAAATCCTCGCGCTTCTAGTGCTTCAATCACACCGATATGCGCATAGCCCCGGGCACCACCGCTGCCCAGCACCAGAGCGACCTTATTGCCGCTACTATTGCCGCCACTGTTCAAATGAGCCAATTCATGCATGCTACGCTCCTTCACTAGACAGCACCGGTGTTACCCCAGTGACCGCCGATAACCGAGGCGACTTGCGCCACTGCCCGGGGCTCCAAGTGTAAGTGGTGGCCCCCCTTGAGCACCTGGCGCGTTAACCCTTTTACCGCTTGTCGCGCCTCTTGGGCCCATTTGCGCTCGCCCAAAATCCCCTGCTCACCTTCTATCAATAGCAGCGGAACGTTAATATCCGCCAGTAGTGAAATGACCTGTTCGGGTGTAAAACGCACCAGAGACGGCTTCAGCAGTCGGCTGTCTGTGCGCATTTGCACATGTCCATCGGCGGTAGGTTGGGTATTCCGCTCCACTAGCGGGGTTGCTGTTATGCTATCCACCGGCGTGACCCCGCCAGCAACACGCGCAGCAACGGCACTCTCGATATCAGGGTAGCGCGGTGCGCGTGAAAGCGGCCGGCGGTAGGCGGTTAATCCCTTGCGCAGCTGACTCGCCGTATCTTCAATAGGCGTATTGAGCGCTCCAAGTCCATCAATCAGCGTTAGCCGCTCGACACGCTCGGGCAACGAGGCGGCGAGCAAGCAGGCCACTGCAGCGCCCATGGAGTGGGCCAGCAAGCTGGTTTGCTCCAGCCCCAAGGACTCCATGGCGTCCAGTACGTCGTGGCAGTAATCCCATAAGGCATAGTCACCGCCAGGTGGCGCATGTGCCGAATGTCCATGACCGCGGAAATCCAGCGCCACAATACGAATATCCAACGCCTCTACCAGCAACGGGGCTAGCCGGGTAAAGCTGGCCGCATTATCCAGCCAGCCGTGCAAGGCCAGCCAAACGGGGGCATCAGCACGGCCCCAGCTCAACGCCGCTAAGCGACCCTGAGCAAGTGAAAGCGGCTGCGGCGCATAAGCGCGCGCAGCCGTAGAGCTTAATTGAGGCATAATCCACAGTCCTGAATAAACAGCTAGCGAGCCAAAACAAACGGTAGCATCATCAGGCAAGCAAGATGACGGGGTAGGCGACAAACGTTACCATGCTAGGCATATTTCACCTCAACATAGTACTTAACATGGTACTTAACATAGTGCTTAACATGGTACTTAACATAGTGCTCAACACAGCCCTCAACACAGTATTGGTGCCGTTATGAAACCCCGTCGCGATACCCGCGCCCGTAATATGGTCTTTTTTGTTGCTGTCATCAGCGCCACTGTGGTCGGCTTTTGGCTCGCCAAATAAGCGATTGCTCATTAAGTGAAACGCCAACAGCTCCTAGGAGCCTGTTCGGCTTGGCCGATCGTCGCGAGAAGCGCGGATTTTGAGCCAAATTTATCGATCGATTGAGGCGAATAGCACGCTATTTAACAAAATCGATCGAATAAAGTTGGCCAAAATACCGGGATTAGCAGTAGATCAGTGTTAAGCCGGACAGGCTCCTATGCCTCGCCTAGCAAACCTAGGCTGGCTGCCGGTGCCTGACGACGCAACCCTCGCGAAAGCGCATGGCCAATGATGCCGATCAGCAGCGCCCCGCCAACGGGGAGGAAAACCCATAGCCCCAGATGCAAACGCGGGGTGAGATCCAGCAGGTAAATATACAACACGGCCGAGGTTAGCTCTGCAAGCACCGCGCCCATCAAACCACTGGCAAAACCCAGCAGCGCGTATTCAGCCCCCTGTACCCGTGAAATCATCCGGCTGCCTGCGCCAAATACGCGCAGCAGGCCACTTTCATGGGCGCGTACCGGGCGGCTTGCGGTCAGCGCAGCATACAACACGCTAATGCCTGCCAGTAGCACCAGGGCAAGCACCAGTTCCACTGCTCGGGTGACCTGGGCGAGCACATCCCGCACCTGCCCTAAAATCGCGTCCACGTTAAGTAACGAGACGCCGGGGAAATCAGTGATCAGCTCACGAATAAGCCCCTGCTCCGCCTCTGGCAAGTGAAAAGCGGTAATGTAGCTATGGCCAAACTGTTCCAGCACGCCTGGAGGGAAGATGACGAAGAAATTAGGTTGGAAGCTATCCCAATTCAGACTGCGTAGGCTGGTGATTTGGGTAGTAATCTCATCGCTACCCACCGAGAAGGTCATCTCGTCGCCAATACCTAACCCAAGCCTTTCAGCCAGTCCCTCCTCCATCGAGATAGGCACTGGGGCCGACTGGGGAGTTGCATCGACGGCACTCATCCAGCCTTGACTCGCATCCCCCTCAGTTTGCGCGGATGAGAACCACTCGCCAGCCACCACTTCATTGCCTTCTGGCACGTCTGATTGCCAAGTAAGGTTGAGTTCCCTACGCAACGAGTTGTCACCCCGCGCATCCGGCGGCACGGCGTCTCTAGGCGGCTGGCCATTGATCGCAATCACCCGGCCACGCACCATCGGGTAGAGGGTGCTCTGAGTTTCCACGCGCGGCGAAACCGCCGCTTCAAAGGAGACACGTTCGGAAGGCTGGATATTGATGGCAAAGTAGTTGGGGGTATTTTCAGGCAGTTGATCCTGCCAAGTGCTTAGCAGGTCGCCACGCACCAAGACAATCATCGCCATGGCAAAGAAGGTCACTGAGAAAGCCAGCAACTGGCCCAGGCCCGCTTGTCGCCGCCGAGCCAATTGACGGCCACCTAAGCGGAGCGCCTGTGACCACTCGCTGCGCCCGGAGAACCGCTGCACAACCCGCAGCAAGCCGCTAAGCAACAAGGCGCTAATCATCCACAGCACGCCCAGCAGCAGCGCACCGCCAACCAATAGACCAATCGCCAGCGGCAGGCTACCCGAGTAGAGCCACAGCAACCCGCCAAATACAACACTCGCTACGCCGACGACCAGCCAAGCCGAAGGTGGCAGTGGGTCAAGCTCACGCCGCAATACTTTAAGCGCGCTGACTTGCTTAATACGCAGTAGCGTTGGTCCAGCAAACCCAACCAGCACGGCAAGCGCGGTGAAGACTCCCAATCCCAGGGGCATCAGCCCCGGGGGTGGGAGTGTCATGGGTAGGAAACTCACCAGCAGCCAGATTAGTGCCGCTTGGCCAAGAAGCCCAAGCAGCGCCCCTATCACTGCCGCGACCAGTGCTAAACCGAGTAACTGAAGGGTAAAAATCGTCACTAACTGACGCTGACTGGCACCAAAGCAGCGTAGCAGCGCAGCGGTATCCAAATGGCGCTCCACATAGCGGCGGGTAGACATTGCTACGGCCACACCCGCGAGCAATACTGCCGCTAACCCGGCTAACCCCAGGTAGCTCTCTGCTCGCTGTAATGCATTGCCTAGCTGGGGGCGGTCAACGCGCACATCCCGCACCTCTACCCCGTCTCGGCGTAGCTCGGCAAGCAGGCCTTGCACTTGATCGAGCGCCTCCGGCGGGCCTGCGGCCAGAATTTCAAACTCTATTCGCGAGCCTTCTTGAACCAGGCCGGTTGCCTCAATATCCGCGGTATTCATCATTAAGCGCGGGTTGAAATTCCCGAAACCGCCCGACTGGTCAGCTTCGCGCTCGATGATCCCCGTGACAGTCAGTTCGGTTTGTCCTACCTGAACGGGGTCACCCAGCCCGATTTCGACAAGCTCCATCAAGCGTGGGTCGGCCCATGCTTCCCCAGGCGGCGGACCAGAGGCGATTTGCTCAGTGCCGTCGCCAAAATCTACGTAGGAGACACCATAGTGTGGGTAGACCTCATCCACGGCTTTTAAACTGGCCGGCTGGAAGCGACCATCACGGCTAATCATCGATACCAAGTCCACTTGGTCGCTAAGCACAAAGCCAGCGCTCTCCAAGCGCTCTCTCAACTCCTCTGAAAAAGGGTCGCGCTGTTCAAGCACTAAATCGCCGCCCAGCATCTGCCCTGCCTGACGCTCCAGGCCGCGTTCCAAGCGATCAAGAAAAAATGCAATCATGGTAGAGGCCGCGACAGCCAATACCAGGGCAATAAATAGCGCACGCACATCGGCGGCGCGCAGGTCTCGCTTGAGGCTGCGCATCGCCAAGCGCCAATTCACATCACTCATCGCTCACCCTCGTCAATCGACACCGCGGTTGGCTCGATGTTTTCAAGTACGGCTTCTAACTTGCCATGATCTAAACGCAGGCAGCGATCACAGCGCCGCGCCAGGGCGTGGTCGTGGGTAACAAGGATAAGCGTGGTACCCGCCTCTCTATTAAGTTGGAAGAGCAGATCAATGACCTGCGCGCCGGTGTCAGGATCCAGGTTGCCGGTGGGCTCATCGGCGAATACCAATTCAGGGTCGGTAACGAAAGCACGGGCTACGGCAACACGCTGCTGCTCGCCGCCGGAAAGCTGTTTGGGTAAGTGATTCACCCGCTCGCCAAGCCCCACACGTTCCAACCACTGAGCAGCGGTATGCGTCTCCCCAGCACGGGGCGACAGCTCAAGGGGCAGCATGACGTTTTCAAGCGCGCTCAAGGTGGGCAGTAGTTGAAAGTTCTGGAACACAAAGCCTACTCGTCCTGCACGCAGTGCTGCACGCCCATCCTCATCCAAACGACTTAGCGCATGGCCAAATAGCGTTAGCTCACCGTCACTTGGCGTATCAAGACCGGCCAACAGGCCCAGCAGCGTTGATTTGCCTGCGCCGCTTTTACCCAGAATGGCTACGCTCTCCCCCGCCGCTACGCTCAGCGATAGGTCGTGTAAGATGGTGAGCGAGCGTTCACCGCTGGTGACTTTTTTAGACAGCTTATCCGCGTGCAGTACGGGCGGCCTAACAGCGCCGTGGGGAACATCGTTAACCGCTTGGTTGTCGGTAGTTGGCTGGCGCTCGCCCTGGGGTGACTCGCTTGATACTGTTTTATCGATAGATGATTTCGCAGTTTGATCTGAGGAGCTTGAACTTGAGGAGTAAGACATGAAGCGTGGCATCCCTATGGCATGGCATGGACTGAACCGCATGGTAACCGGATGGCTGGTGATGCTGATAGTCACCTTTGCCTCACCGTCTATCAACGCAGAGCCTGTTAATGCAGACGCTGGCCCCACCCTATTGGTGATGGGCGATAGTTTAAGCGCCGCTTACGGCATAGAGCGTGAAGAGGGCTGGGTGAACCTGCTAGCAGAACGTTTAGCAGGCGATGCGCACGTTATTAACGCCAGCATTAGCGGTGAAACCACATCCGGGGGTCTACAAAGGTTCTCTGAGATCATCGGACAGCGGCAGCCGGATATTGTTCTCATCGAACTGGGCGGCAACGATGGTCTACGCGGCTTATCACCCAATCAAATGCAGGCAAACTTAGCCAGCATGATTGAGCAGAGCCAGGATGCCGGCTCCCAGGTACTACTGCTGGGAATCGATATCCCGCCCAATTATGGCCAAGCGTATCGGGATGCTTTTACCGGCGTCTTTTACTCTCTGGCGGAGGAGTACGATGTGCCCCTAGTGCCGTTTCTACTTGAGGATGTCGCCCTCAACGATGCGTTGATGCAGAGCGACGGTATTCACCCTACCGCCGATGCGCAGCCGATTATTTTGGATAATGTGTGGCCCGCGCTGGAGCCGCTGATTGAGCCCCTGGTTAAGCGGCAGTTAGAAACAACGCATCAGACAGCCGTTCAATAAGCCCACCCTTTTGACTGAGAGGTGTAGCACTTCAACCCGCCAGCTTGTAATCTTAACCTCAATTTGGCGGTTATTAATGGCGACTCATGCCTGCACCTTCTGATCACAGCCCTCCTGCATTCTCGCGTCGACAGTTTTTAGCAACTGTCGGCGCGCTTTGGTTAGGCGCAGGCCTTGGCATTCATCCAACGCCTGCAGCAGCGTTTGACCCACAACGCTTACGCCAAAGCATGCAACAACAGTATGGACAGGCCGGTTTAGCCGTATTAGAAGAGTGGTTTGCCCTACTGCAACAGCTGCAAAATCAAGATATTCAAGCCAAACTGCGCGGGGTTAATGACTTTTTTAATCGTCGCATCCGCTGGGTGGATGATATTCAAGTGTGGGGGGAGGAGGACTTCTGGGCCACGCCTTTGGAAGCGATGGGTAAGGGCCAGGGAGATTGCGAGGACTACTCAATCGCTAAATACATTACCCTTAAGCAACTGGGGGTTACTAGTGAGTACCTACGCATGATTTATGTTCGTGCACGCATTGGGCGTAGTCAAATTACCCAAGCCCACATGGTGTTGGGCTATTACTCGACTCCCGATGCAGAACCGCTGGTACTAGACAACATTGTACCGACTATCACCCCTGCCTCTCAGCGTACTGATCTCGACCCCCTGTTTAGTTTTAATAGTGATGGCCTTTGGGCGGGTGGTGCATCGGAATCCCGCGCTGATCCATTGGCTCGTCTATCACGCTGGCGCAGCGTCATCGAACGTATGCAAACCCAGGGTTTCATTTAAGAGGAATTGGCACGATGTCACTTATCAAACAACTTTGGATTGCCATTATCGCCCTGCTGCTGCTGTCGTTCATTGGTAGCCTCGCCATTAGTATTACCACTAGCCGCGACTATATCGAACAGGAAGTGCGCATTAAGAATGAAGATAATGCCACAGCGTTGGCGCTTTCCATGAGCCAGCTCGATAAAGACCTTGTCACCCTCGAGCTGTTAATCGCAGCCCAATTTGACACAGGTTACTATCGCCAAATTACGCTGCGTGATACGGACGGAAGCGTGCTTATCGAACGCTCATCCGAGCAGTACAGCGGCGATGTGCCCGCCTGGTTTCGTCAGCTTATTGAGTTTGATGTGCCCAGCGGTATAGCAACGGTTCAAGACGGCTGGCGCCAGTTCGGCACGTTGGAGCTTGAGAGTCAGCACAGTTTTGCCTATACCTCTCTATGGCGCAGCATGCTGGAACTCGCCGCTTGGTTTTTACTTGCTGGGGTGATCAGCTTAGCGATTGCCACCGTGATTGTCCGGGGTATTAAGCACCCGCTTTCCCGCGTCGTTACCCAGGCGCAAGATATCAGCGCGCGACGCTTTACCACCATAAAAGAGCCCCGCACCCTGGAATTGCGCCAAGTGACGCAGGCAATGAACGTGCTGTCTGCCAACGTGCATCAAATGCTCA
The DNA here is from genome assembly GCF_031010175.1 of Halomonas sp. SpR1. GTDB lineage: Bacteria > Pseudomonadota > Gammaproteobacteria > Pseudomonadales > Halomonadaceae > Vreelandella. Next base: position 5,523 of record NZ_JAUAMB010000009.1, on the reverse strand, counting down.
GTCACGAAAGTCATAAGTTGGACGAGTTACGCCGCCATTTACAGCATGACCGAGTCACCGGTGCGCTAAATCGCGACGTATTTATGGGCAAGCTCGCATCTCAACTGAGCAGAGAGGACGCTCGATCAACCGGTATGCTGGTCATGGTTCGCGTTCAGGCCTTAGAGACGCTCAACGAACAGCTCGGCTACGCCGCCACCGACCAACTATTAAGTACACTGGTTGCCCAGTTGGGACAATTGGACAATGCGTCGGCAGAACCGATGATAGGCCGCCTTAACGGCAGTGATTTTATCTTTATGCTGCCGCTTATGGATGATGTTGAGGAGCTCAGAATCCAGGTGATGGCGGCATTGTCCGAGGTAGCCGCCACGCAGCCCGATGTCGACGTTTATCTACCGACGGCAATTGTGCCTTATGCGCCGCATGATGAGCGCGGCACCCTGCTAGCCACCCTGGATGATGCCTTGGCACAAGCCGAAAGCCTGACGTCCTTTGAACAAGTAGTCGTGCGTCAACGCAAGCGTATCTCACTCTATAGCAGCCATGCCGAGTGGCGGAACGCACTGGAAGCAGCAATCCTAGTTGGCCCAGAGTTAGCCTATTTCCCGGTAGTCGATGCCCACGGAGACATCATCCATTACGAGTGCCCTGCCCGCTTACTGCTCGGCGGCGAATGGCAAACCGCCGGTGTCTTTATTCCCTGGATAACCCGCTTTGAGATGGAGCCCGCGCTCGACTTAGCCGTGGTGAAAAAAGCGCTCACTAACCTGGAAGATGATCTTAAGCCAGTCGGGATCAATCTCTCCGCAGCGTCGATCACTAATACCCAGTTTGTTAACGATCTGCGGACACTGCTGGTAGCACACCCACTGCTGGCCAAACAGCTCTGCTTTGAAGTGCCCGCTACACTTAGCACCCACGCGATTGGTAGCTTACGAGGGCTGTGTACAGCCTTACGACCACTGGGATGCACCTTTGGCATCGAACACGTGGGCGCAGAATTCACCAAACTGGCGGATTTACACGATGTGGGGCTTGCTTACTTAAAAATGGATAGCAGCCTTATCCACCAACTACATGCTTCAAACGAGCAGCAGACCATTGTGCGCGGCATGGCCACGCTCTGCCATTCACTGGGCATTCAGGTAATAGGAGAAGGTGTTGCAGACGACGAGGAGATCGCCTGCCTGTTCCGTGTGGGGGTTGATGGTGCTACCGGGCCTGGCATACGCGTCTAACACATAGGCCCAGACGACGGCGACTTAGATATATAACCTAAATAGTGTCGTCGTCGCTTAGCAAGCCCACATCGCTTTTTGACCGCAACGACTTACGCTCCATCACTTTGGCCTGCGCAGCTTCCGGCAGGTCAGTGAAGGTGATAATGCCCTTGTCCAGTAACACCTCAAGAATATCCTCGACCACCCTGACAAACGCTAAGTCAGAGGCAATAAAGTTAGCTGAAGATTCGGGCTGTTCGGCAAGAAAAGCTAGCACCTCTGGTGAATCAGGGGCGATCGTTTCATTGCACTCGGACGTTGGCTCTTTGCTGAGCATCACGATCTCGCCGGATGTATTTCGATTGATGTAGAGCATATTTCCCCTCAAAGAAAGCTGTTCGCAATTAAGAAAGCCGCTCCTTTCAGAGCGGCTCTATCAAGCTAATCAATAGAACAATTATAGATTATTGGTCGATTTTCAGTTGACCATCCGCGATCAGTTTAGCGATCAAATCCTCTCCATTATTAACGCCAAAGTCACTAAAGGATGTGCCTTCAAGCGCTATCTTCTGATCAGCTCCGTTCGGACTGCCTTGAGAACTAATATTCAAGACGATATTGCCAGCGCCATCTTCCTCGGCAAATATGTACTCGCTGCTGTCCTCCCCCTTCAGAAGATCAGAAAGATCGAGTCTATCAGCGTTTTCGTCCGTGCCATACTGCCCCTGCGTGAAGTCCATTACCTGATCCATAGCTGGCTGGTCTGTCGTACCCTGATCACCAAATTCCCAGGCGAAGGTATCAGCACCTGCTCCCCCATACATGATGTCATCACCAGCCCCACCATTTAGCGTGTCATTCCCACCTTGAGCAAACAGGATATCATCGCTATCTCCTCCAATCAGAGTATCGTTACCGCCCGTACCTGTAGAGTTATTAAACTCTCCATGATTGTCGCTGATGTATTGATGGATTTGCTCAGCAGAAACTTGGTTAGGATCTGCGATACCCAATTGGCCTGCTATATAAGCCTTAATAGCAGGCAAGCCGTTACCTTCAATCCCCGCGAAGGTGACCTGATCTCCAAACAGGATATCATCGCCCTCAACTCCGGAAATTGTGTCATCACCAGCCTGCAGCTGGACATCCTGCCCTAGTATGGCATCTGCAAGCTGCTCCGGATCGATATTCGACTGAACTATGCCATCAGAGTCATATGACTGAAGGCTATTTTCATTCAGTTCGTTGCCCAAACCGATTGCATTGACCGACGACATACCCTCTAGCAACGCAAACGCCTCCGATGAGTTATGGACTACCGTTTGTGTGGTGCTACTGCCATTACCGCCAAGTACAGAAATCTCATAGGCACCCTCCCCATCGGCATTAACCTGACCAATGGGATTACTCGATTTCGACCACCCTCCGAAGAAATTCTGGCTCCACTCATAAACGTTACCGTTCTGATCAACAACTTCCCGTTCCTGACCACCAATATTTCTTGAAACAGACTGTCCCGGCTGGTAATCGATAGAGCTGATGTTAAGGTGTTGATCTGACACCCAAAACCCTGAAGCAACTCGAACTGTTGTTTGCTCATACCGCTGATAATAAGTCGGCAAACCATCAGTAATAAAGTAGGTCAGGTTAGTACCAGCATTTTCTTGGACAGTATCTGTATAGAACCAGTTGGCTGTCGTCTTAAAGACATCTTCATAGTTGGTACCACCACCTTTCTGGAATCCATCTAACACTGCCTGCAGCTTTGACAGCGCTTGTGGATCCGACAGATCAACACTGACATTTCTTCCTGCCTGGGTATCGAACTCTACCAAGAAGATGTTTACTGTGCCGGCATTATCCTCGCCTACACTCTCTTTAAGTGTATTGAACACTTCGGTCAGTGATGCCTTAGCATTAGCAATATCGGCATTCGACATACTGCCCGATGTATCTACCATGAACGCCAGATTATAGTTTTCACCTGGCACCAACTGGAGACCAGCGACATCACCAATAATGATGTCATTTGCACTGGTACCCGTGATGGTATCCCCGCCTGGCGAACCTACCCCGATATTATATTGCTCAACTGCGGTGGTATCAGTGCCTGTTTCACTGTCTATGACTTGCTGGTCTCCAGCGGCATCTTCGTATATCTCGCTGGAAGTTACCGTAGCCGTGATATCAAACGCTCCGACACTCACAGGCACTTTCATTGTCAACATCAACTGGTCGATGCTATCCCCAGTAGGATTAGTCACAAGCCAACTACCATCCGACTGGCTAACTACGCCCTCTCCAGTCAGCACCACTCCCGCAGGAATATCCGTCAAAATAACATCCGAAAGTACCTCACTGCCGTCAGTATCAGTTAACAGAGCAGAGAGTTCGACCTCGATAATGTCATAGCCTGTCTGGGTAATCGTGGTAGTCGCATCACTGGGCAACATAGAGGAACCATCGCCAAATATGATCCCACGAATGTTATTGACACTAATGGTCACACCCGTTGCTAAATCGGTGATGGTTCCGTCATACCCAGAGTTTTGGTGCTGCTCACCTAGGTTAACGGCATAGCTCGTTAAAGCCTTATTTAAGTAGATATAGTCTTTATCATCACCATTGATCGAGTTTACCGCTTGGTTGCCATTCACCAGCTTATTGAAGTCGCCGGTAAGCGCAATAACATCAGCACCGTTAGTATTATTGGCGCTACCTGGGTTTAGATTACCGTCACTAAACGGTGGCTTGATAACCTGACCACTGATTCCTGCTGCACTGATTTCAGTGCCCTCAATGGTGATAGTAGCGTTGCCATGCTCAACAGTAATAACTGACGCACGTACAGACTCAAGTGTGTTACCCAGCGACACAGAGACAGTGGGCGCATCGGCAACAGGTCTGATATCGATTGTGAGTGTAGCTTCAGTTCCTTCATTTTGAGCATCAGTGGGCAGGAACTGCAATTGAGCATAGTCGGCGGCCTGATTCCCTACCCCCTCACCACCATAGCTGTCGAAGCCTGACTCGTTAGTGGTTGGCATAAAGCGCAGTTGCCCAGCATCTATCTCAGCTCTGGAGAAACTTGCATCCTCAGCCACGCTCTGCCACTGACCACTGGCATCTTTGAACTCCAATGTTCCCGAGGATGGCAACTGACTAATCACAATTCCCTGTTCAGCAGCAGGTGAATCGTCAGTGATATTAAAGTCACTCCATTTCAATATTAAAGCGGTGTCTTCCTCACCGGTTACTTGTCCACCCGCAGCTTCTGGGGCTGCATCAACACCGTAGTCACGGGCGGCGTCGGCGCTGTAGGCGTTGCCGGCGGCGTCTTCACCGGTGACTTCGGCGCTCACGCTGTCGTTCTCGGCCAGTACCGATCCGGGTATATCGATGGCATACGTGAGGTCTTCGCCCACGGTGCCTTCGTAGCTGTTGTCACCCACGGTCAGAGTGACGGTGTCGCCCGCTTTGGCATCGCCGCCCACACTACCGGTGACGCTGATGGTTTGGGTGGCTTCTTCGCCGTTGATTACGTCGTCGCCAGCAATGGTATCGATGCTGATCGTGGCGCTGGCATCGGTGTCGACGCCGTAGTCACGGGCGGCGTCGGCGCTGTAGGCGTTGCCTGCGGCGTCTTCGCCGGACACTTCGGCGCTCACTTGGTCGTTCTCGGCCAGTACGCTGCCCGGGATGTCGATGGCATAAGTGAGGTCTTCGCCCACGGTGCCTTCGTAGCTGTTGTCACCCACGGTCAGAGTGACGGTGTCACCCGCTTTGGCGTCGCCGCCCACACTGCCGGTCACGCTGATGGTCTGGGTGGCTTCTTCGCCGTTGATTACGTCGTCGCCAGCAATGGTGTCGATGCTGATCGTGGCGCTGGCGTCGGTGTCCACGCCGTAGTCACGCGCAGCATCGGCGCTGTAGGCGTTGCCCGCGGCATCGCTGCCGGTCACTTCAGCGGTGACGCTGTCGTTCTCGGCCAGTACCGATCCGGGTACGTCGATGGCATACGTGAGGTCTTCGCCCACGGTGCCTTCGTAGCTGTTGTCACCCACGGTTAGGGTGACGGTGTCGCCCGCTTTGGCGTCGCCGCCCACACTGCCGGTGACGCTGATGGTTTGGGTGGCTTCTTCGCCGTTGATTACATCGTCGCCAGCAATGGTGTCGATGCTGATCGTGGCGCTGGCATCGGTGTCGACGCCGTAGTCACGGGCGGCGTCGGCGCTGTAGGCGTTGCCTGCGGCGTCTTCGCCGGACACTTCGGCGCTCACTTGGTCGTTCTCGGCCAGTA
>NZ_JAUAMB010000096.1 GCF_031010175.1 Halomonas sp. SpR1 | reverse complement strand
GCAGAAAAGCCACACTCTGACCACTCACCACTCACCACTCACCACTCACCACTCACCACTCACCACTCACCACTCACCACTCACCACTCACCACTCACCACTCACCACTCACCACTCACCACTCACCACTCACGTGCGGTTTTCTGGCGCTTTATGTCAGATATAACAATAGGTTGCTTATTTGCCATGGTATTGTTGCCAAGCAGCATCTAGTATTATGCTGCACGTACCCGAAGTGAAATCTCAGGAGGAGAATCGGTATGACGACGCAATTAGCCAAGAAGTTAGCAATCGCTCTGTTTATGGCCTTGATGGCAGGCGGACTGGTAGCTTGTGATGATCAAGGGCCGGCTGAAGAAGCGGGTGAAAATATTGATAACGCCGCAGAAGATGCCGGTGAGAGCATGGAAGAGCTCGGCGAAGATATGGAAGAGGCCGCTGAAAACTAGGCCGAAGATTTGGTTGATGAACTAGCTGAAGCAGTCGCTGAAAAGCGGCTGCTTTATTATTGTGCGCCAGGCATGGCGCGCAGCGCCTTGACTGGCGCTGTTCCTGGGGGTGGTGCCTCAGGATGACTTGGGGGTGAAAGTCCCCTGCACGCCCGGCAAGGGGAAGTGCTAGCCGACGGCAAG
>NZ_JAUAMB010000095.1 GCF_031010175.1 Halomonas sp. SpR1 | reverse complement strand
CAGTACGTCTTCGCCACATTGCCCACCCTAGACGATGATGAACTCAACACGCTGTTGCCCTGGCAGTGGAAAGAGACATTACCGGTCTAAGCGAAATCTGACTAGATGGGTTTAGTGGCTCGCTTACAGCGTTTGCCTGTCGCTTCCCATGGGCAGAATACTGTATAAACAAACAGACAATAGCAAGAGTTAAGATTTCGATGGTTGCATGCCGTTTATTCGCTGGCCGTTCAATCTGAACTCAGGGTCAATATCAATCGTGCTGACAGGTACCTGAATGAACACACAAGACATTAAACAAGCAATCGCCAATAAAATGCTCAGTGAGTACAACCGTGGTAATGACATGGTGGATCTAACACCATTAGAAAATGAGCTGGGTATTCCTTGGCATGATATAGCAACCATCGTCACACTGTTTCATCGCCAAGGTGTCGTAGAACCTCTCGTTGGAAATACGCATGCGAGGCTCACTTCATACGGCGTTGAAGTACTCGAACCACGCGATATCGGCGTACCCGACGTCACCCCATCTTCAGTAGCACCTGGGTTTAGAGTCAGAAGTAACTTTATCGTGTTTTACCACCAGTTGCTCGGCATAGGCTGACGGTGTCAGCCCTCCAAGGCTCTTCTTCGGTCTTTCTT
>NZ_JAUAMB010000094.1 GCF_031010175.1 Halomonas sp. SpR1 | reverse complement strand
GCGTTTCCATTGCCGCCAGATCAGGCCGCGTAAGCGGCGGCGTATCCATTGATCCAGCGCTTCCAGCGGGCGCTTTACATCAACGAGGTCAAAGTAGTTGGCCCAACCCCGCAGGACGGGTTCCAACCCCTTGATCACTCGCTGGATGTGACGCCCCCTCCCACGCTTCAGGATCTCACGGACACGCTGCATCATTCGCTTCAGGCTGCTCTTGGCTAGCGTCAGTTTCGACTGCTTGTGCCGAGTAAGACTGTAGCCCAGGTAGCCGCGTTTCCATGGCCGATCCACCGCACTTTTCGTACGGTTGACCGTCAGCCGAAGTGAGCTCTCGAGATACTCACTCAAGCTTTCCATGACACGCTCGCCTGCTCGCCGACTTTTGACATACACCTGCACGTCATCAGCGTAGCGGCAGAAGCGGTGGCCTCGGCGTTCCAGCTCCTTGTCCATGTCGTCCAGCAGGATGTTCGCCAGCAGCGGGCTGAGTGGCCCGCCTTGGGGCGCTCCCTGCCGTCTTGGCGTGGGCAAGCCGTGCTGGAACATGCCCGCCTCCAGATAGCGGCGGATAAGACGCAGCACGCGCTTGTCGTCAACGCGCCGCGCCACCCGTGCCATCAGCAGGTCGTGGTTCACTCGGTCGAAGAA
>NZ_JAUAMB010000093.1 GCF_031010175.1 Halomonas sp. SpR1 | reverse complement strand
GCGTGGGCAAGCCGTGCTGGAACATGCCCGCCTCCAGATAGCGGCGGATAAGACGCAGCACGCGCTTGTCGTCAACGCGCCGCGCCACCCGTGCCATCAGCAGGTCGTGGTTCACTCGGTCGAAGAAAGCTTCCAGATCAAGGTCGACCACCCAGCGGTGGCCGGCAGTGACGTGGGCCTTCATGGCCGAGACGGCCTGCTTAGCGCTCCGTTTGGGGCGATAGCCGTAGCTCGACGCAGAGAACGCTGGGTCGAAGATCGGCATGAGCACCTGGGATAGCGCTTGCTGGATCAACCGGTCGGTGACCGTGGGGATACCTAACTGCCGCGTCCCACCCTTGGGCTTGGGGATCATGGCGGCTCTGATCAGGCTGGGGTGATACTCATCGGCCAATAGCCGCTCGCGCAGCGTTGACCAGTGCTGCCTTAGGTGGTCAGCCAGTTGATGCACCGTCATGCCATCGACACCCGGTGCGCCTTTGTTGGCAACCACCTTACGGTAAGCTCGCTCCATGTTCTCCGGGTCAACGACCCGTCCCATGAGCGAGGTTGACTCCGCTTTCGTCCACGATAATGACGCCGGGCTCGTCTCGACGCTCACCGGCTGGGACGCGGAGTACTGCTCCTGCCCCTCTGGGTGAGTGACGGTATTAGCGTCGGTTTCTGTCTTCATGATCGATCCTCGAGACGTTATCGCCTACT
>NZ_JAUAMB010000092.1 GCF_031010175.1 Halomonas sp. SpR1 | reverse complement strand
CAGCGTGTTCGCCTAATCAGTCACATGCTTAAGGGCTGGTCCCCGTTCGCTCGCCGCTACTAGGGGAATCTCGGTTGATTTCTTTTCCTCAGGGTACTTAGATGTTTCAGTTCCCCTGGTTCGCCTCATACACCTATGTATTCAGTGCATGATACTCATCTTATGATGAGTGGGTTTCCCCATTCAGAGATGTCCGGGTCACAGGTTGTTGCCACCTCACCGAACCTTATCGCAGGCTACCACGTCTTTCATCGCCTCTGGCTGCCTAGGCATCCACCGTGTGCGCTTCATTGCTTGACCCTATAACCCGAAGGAGTCTGGACTCGCAATGATAACGTTCTATTTTGCCGGATACGCTTGAGACGTATCACAATTTAAGACCACTTCTTGCGAAGTGTTCTTGTCAGCATGATATACATTGTTAAAGAGCGACTGCTATAAGCAGTGATAAGCGTTCTTTCACGTTAAAAAAGAAAAAGACCTTTGTTTTTTCTTTTCAATGTGAAAAAGACAGAGCCACTTATCACTGCGTATCAACAGCATTCTGATCAGGTAATTCATTGTGGACGCTTACTAACCGTGACGCATCGTTTAAGGAGGTGATCCAGCCGCAGGTTCCCCTACGGCTACCTTGTTACGACTTCACCCCAGTCATGAACCACACCGTGGTGATCGCCCTCTTGCGTTAGGCTAACCACTTCTGGT
>NZ_JAUAMB010000091.1 GCF_031010175.1 Halomonas sp. SpR1 | reverse complement strand
ACCAGAAGTGGTTAGCCTAACGCAAGAGGGCGATCACCACGGTGTGGTTCATGACTGGGGTGAAGTCGTAACAAGGTAGCCGTAGGGGAACCTGCGGCTGGATCACCTCCTTAAACGATGCGTCACGCGTCGGTAAGCGTCCACAATGAATTACCTGATCAAGTAATAGAGCAAACGGTAGTTAGTTTAGTTGTTACGGGTTCTTAATATCTGTAATGGCTGAATAGCCGGGTCTGTAGCTCAGTTGGTTAGAGCGCACCCCTGATAAGGGTGAGGTCGGCAGTTCAAGTCTGCCCAGACCCACCAAATTTTATCCAGCACTGCGTTATTTTATGACTCGCATAGCAGGCTATGCTTCGCCATAAAATGCCTTGTTCTGAATAAAATTACCCGGAAAAGTTATGTGTTAATGGGGCCATAGCTCAGCTGGGAGAGCGCCTGCCTTGCACGCAGGAGGTCAGCGGTTCGATCCCGCTTGGCTCCACCATTATGTACGACTTCTTTTACCTTAAATACCGTTTGTGAATGTTTTGTGACCATTGATAAGTCGCTGTTTTTTAGCATCGCTTTATCACTGTTCATTGAACAGCTGCTCTTTAACAATGTATATCATGCTGACAAGAACACTTCGTAAGAAGTGGTCTTAAATTGTGATACGTCTCAAGCGTATCCGGCAAAATAGAACGTTATCATTGCGAGTCCAGACTCCTTCGGGTTA
>NZ_JAUAMB010000090.1 GCF_031010175.1 Halomonas sp. SpR1 | reverse complement strand
CACCACGGTGTGGTTCATGACTGGGGTGAAGTCGTAACAAGGTAGCCGTAGGGGAACCTGCGGCTGGATCACCTCCTTAAACGATGCGTCACGGTTAGTAAGCGTCCACAATGAATTACCTGATCAAGTAATAGAGCAAACGGTTTAAGCACGATCCCCTCTTGGGTCTGTAGCTCAGTTGGTTAGAGCGCACCCCTGATAAGGGTGAGGTCGGCAGTTCAAGTCTGCCCAGACCCACCAAATTTTATCTATCGCTGCGTTATTTTATAACTCGCATAGCAGGCTATGCGTCGTCATAAAATGCCTTGCGCTAAATAAAATTGGCCAGAGGTGAGTGTGACTAAGAGTGACTAGATGGGGCCATAGCTCAGCTGGGAGAGCGCCTGCCTTGCACGCAGGAGGTCAGCGGTTCGATCCCGCTTGGCTCCACCATTACGTACTACTTTCTTTTACCTTAAATACCGTTTGTGAATGTTTCGTGACCATTGATAAGTCGCTGTTTTTTAGCATCGCTTTATCACTGTTCATTGAACAGCTGCTCTTTAACAATGTATATCATGCTGACAAGAACACTTCGCAAGAAGTGGTCTTAAATTGTGATACGTCTCAAGCGTATCCGGCAAAATAGAACGTTATCATTGCGACATCCAGACTCCTTCGGGTTATAGGGTCAAGCAATGAAGCGCACACGGTGGATGCCTAGGCAGCCAGAGGCGATGAAAGACGTGGTAGCCTGCGATAAGGTTCGGTGAGGTGGCAACAACCTGTGACCC
>NZ_JAUAMB010000008.1 GCF_031010175.1 Halomonas sp. SpR1 | reverse complement strand
TATGCGCGGATACTCATCGGGGCCAGAGGCGCCAGGAGACGACGCCTCATGCACAGGCCGGATATATGGCAGCAACCTGTTCCTGCATCGATGACCGAAGCCTTGCAAGCAGGGAGGAGACCATATATGGGTTTACACCACCCCCGCATAGGGTTGATCAGACCGTTCATATGCTTTTGCGGACTACTTCAAATCCATGCTTTTAACTGCTTACGATAATCCTCCTGCGCCTGGCTGGCGCTGACCGGCGTAAGCCACACCTCGGTACCGGGCAGGCATTGGGAAAGCGTGGCGCAGGCCATCGGGGTGAGAGCGCCTAAACGCGGGTAGCCGCCAATGGTCTGGCGGTCGTTCATCAGTACGATGGGTTGACCATCCGGCGGTACCTGCACCGCCCCCAGCGGAATGCCTTCGGAAATAATCCCCGTAAGCGAACCGTGTAGCGCGGGGCCGGTGAGCCGGACGCCCATGCGGTCGGCGCGGTTATCCACTGTCCAGGGGTGGTTGAACGCTTGGAATAACGCTCGACCGCTAAACGAAGCGATTTGCGAACCGAGCACGATAGGCAAGCGGCAGCCCGAGGTGGGCATAAGTGGGCCTTGGCCTTCTGGAATTCGGCGTAGTGCAGGGTCGGTGCCTTTCCAGGTTAAACGGTCGCCCACTTTTAAGGGCTTACCATCTTCATGCAGGCCACCGATTTGTTCGCGGGCGGTGCAGGCGCGGCTGCCTAGCACTTCTGGCGCGTTTAACCCGCCGGGAAAGGCGAGGTAGGCACGCAGGCCGTGGCGCGGTTGGCGGAACTCCAGGCGCTGGCCGGGCAGTAGCTTAAAGCTTACGTTCGGGGCCAGCGGCTTGCCATCAAGTTGGGCGTCCAGATCCGCACCGGTCAGTGCCAGGCGCACCTCGCGTTCGGTTTCAAAGCTCAGGCCGCCGCCCATAACGATTTCCAGCGCGGCGCTGTTTAACGCATTGCCCAGCAACCAGTTGGCCCAGTTAAAGGCAACCCAGTCGGCGGCGCCGCCCTGGGTAACGCCTAAATGGCCGACCCCAAAGCGTCCAGCATCTTGAATCAATGCCAGTGGGCCTGCTTGTTTAACCACCATGCCTGTTTGTGCATCGTTCATGGTGACGTTGCTCATGGGCGCTCCTCCATGGGCGTGGTATCACCACCGTCCGCTTCAAACTCCGCCCGGGAGATTGCTCTAAAACGCACCTTGTCGCCGGGGCGGAAAAGCGGATCGCCGCGCTTGGCATGCTCGAACAGCGGCACGTTGGTGCGACCCAGAATATTCCAGCCGCCCGGCGAGAGCAGTGGGTAAATGGCAGTTTGACGATCGGCGATGCCCACGCTTCCGGCGGCAACTTTTCGCCGCGGCGTTTTCAGGCGCGGCGTAGCGAGCGATTCGTCTACCAAGCCCATAAAGCCATAGCCGGGCGCGAAGCCGAGTGCGAATACGCAGTAGTCGTGGTTGCAGTGCTGATTAATCAGCTCGCCCACACTGATGCCAGCGCGCTTGGCGACCAGGGGCAGCTCAGGGCCCACGCTTTCGTCGTACCACACCGGGATGTCGTGGAGCTCACCGGCTTTTGTATCCACAGGGGTAAGGCCTGAAAGCGCCTTGTGAATAAGTTGCATAGCCTCGCTATGGGCTAACTGCTGGCAGTCGTAATGCAGCAACAGCGTGGTGTAAGAGGGCACCAGGTCAATTAACGCGTTCCCAAAGGCGTTACGCAGCGCTTGGTCGGCGGCGATGACCCAGGCCATATTGGCTTCGTCGATGGCGTCGAACAGGCGCACCATCAGGGCATCCATGGCGGCGGTTTCAATGCGCACCTTCACGCCTGCTCCAACGCCTGAAAGGCCTCGCGGATAGCGCGAACGGCAGCCACGGACTCAGGATTGTCGCCGTGAACGCAGAGGGTGTCGCAGGCTAACTGCAGTTGGGTACCGTCAAGTGCGGTCAGCGGCTCGCCTTTGGCCAGCATAACGGCTTGATTGACGATGGTGTTCTGGTCGTGGTGAACGGCATTGGGTAAACGCCGTGAGGCCAAGTGACCGTTGGCGTCGTAGGCGCGATCAGCAAAGGTCTCGAACCACAGGGTAATGCCCATTTTGGCGGCTAGCTCGCGGTGCGGCTCGGGATTGGCAGTGGACATAATCATGAGTGGCAAATTGGGGTCGTAAGCCCGCACCGCGCGCATCACGCCCTCCAGTAGCGCCGGGTTGGCGGCCATGTCGTTATACAGCGCACCGTGAGGTTTGATGTAGCTTAGCTGAGTGCCTTCGGCTTGGCATATGCCCGCCAATGCCCCCACTTGATAAAGCACCATATCTTCCGCTTCTTCCGGCGAGCAGGCCATGGAGCGTCGCCCAAACCCCATCAAATCCGGGTAGCCAGGGTGCGCGCCAATACGCACGTCATTTTGAACCGCTAGTTTGACGGTGCGGCGCATCTCGTGGGGGTCAGAGGCGTGGAAGCCGCAGGCGATATTGGCGCAATCGACGTAAGGCATCGCCTCGGCATCCAGGCCGAGGCGCCAGTTGCCGAAACTTTCGCCCATATCGCAATTAAGCAGGGGGATAGCCATGGCGACTCCTGTTAGTTATGGGGGCTTTCAGTTATTAGTGCTTTCACTTGGCTGAAGCAAAATGCGAAGCCAACACCAATATATGAAGTCGGTTTGCTCAGTGCCAATCGTTTTTGTCGATACTAACTATCGGGCTCTCCTATCATATTGTTATTTATTGAAAAATGGTTGACGGTGAGGGGCGATACGCTTATCACAGTATAGGCGCGGCGTGATAATAACGTTGGTCGAGTTGCGCTGTCGGGAGTGGTCTCAAAGTTGCATAGTGACATGCTAGCTGTGTGGTAACCCTCGGCAGTAACGATGCAACGGCGCAACGGTGTTTTCCACTTTAGAAGGTCATGGGTAGGCGAGTCACTATGCTCGATTTTAAGGAACTTGAGGCGTTTGTATGGGCGGTAAGGCTTGGCTCCTTCCGTAAGGCGGCGACCCGCCTGCACCTTACCCAGCCTTCCGTCTCTGAGCGTATTTCACGCCTTGAATCCACGGTGGGAGAATTGCTGCTGGAACGGTCTGCTCGGCCTATCCAGCCGACCATGCGCGGTCGTGAGTTCTTTGTCCACGCTGAGCGAATGTTGCACCAACGCGATGAGGCAATGAAGCTATTCGATAGCGAAGAGGCTTTTTCTGCACCACTTCGGCTCGGCACGATTGAAACCATTGCCCATAGCTGGTTTCCCGACTTTATGCGCAGGCTCACCGAGCGGTATCCGCGTCTCACCATAGAACTGACGGTTGATTATTCGCCGGTGCTGAATGAGCGGCTACTGGGCAATGAGCTGGATATTGTGCTGGCGATGAATGGCTATTCGCCGCAGAAGCAGATCGAGTACGAGTCACTCAGCCCCTATGAGATGGGCATGTTTGTCTCTCCCCGGCACGCCAAGCTGCTAAGTGAAAGTGCCGCCGCCTGGGGTAAACAACTGCCGTTTATTTCGTTTGGTAAGCAGGCGCGCCCTTATGCCGAGCTGGTGAGTTACCTGGCAGAGCAGGGCGTGGCCAGCCCGCGTATTCATAGCGTTAGTACCTTGATGACGATTGTACGCATGACCACCGAAGGGTTAGGAATCGGCGCGCTGCCGGTGGCTACGGTGCTGGATGAGTGGCAGCGGGGGGAGCTCTACCGCCTTGAACTGCCGGTGCCGTTACCGGCCATGCATTATGATGCGATATGGCGCAATGCGAATCATCCGCGCTTTTGCCGAGGCGTTGCCCGCTTGGCCCAGCAGTGTGCCTGCCGCTACGCCCAGGCGCGGCGTGCTGATATGACAACAACACTTTTCTCCGGGCGCTGGGTTGCTACCCGCGCCTCCTCTGGTACCACCGAAGCAATGCACTAGAAGCAACGCACTATCAGAAGCACCACACTATTAATAGAAACAAGAGGGTTCTCACGATGCGCAAGACAATCACGACTTCACTGCTACTAGCGACCGCCTGCGGATTAACGGTGTCGGCTCACGCCGCAGAATGGACGATGGCGACACCTTACGGGGATGCCAGCTTTCATACCCAAAACAACAAACAGTTCGCTGAAGATGTAGCAGAAGCGACCGACGGTGAGCTGACCATTACCGTGCATAGCGGCGGCTCGCTGGTCTCACATGGTGAGATTAAGCCGTCGGTGCGCCGTGGCACTATTGATGCAGGTGAAGTATTCCTCTCGGTTCTTTCCAACGATGACCCCATTTTCGAAGTGGATACGCTGCCAGGTGTGGCGGGAAGCTACGACGATGCCTATACGCTGTGGGAAGCCACCAAACCGATGATCACCGAACTGTTCGCTTATGAAGGGTTGATTCCGCTCTACGCAGTCGCTTGGCCTGCACAAGGTATCTATACCGCAGAGCCTCTCACCGACCCCGAGCAGTTTGAAGGTTTGCGCGTCCGTGCGCCTAACATTAATACCCAGCGTTTCATTGATAATCTGGGCGGTAGCCCGACTGAAACAGAGGAGTCTGATATCCCTACCGCTTTCAGCACCGGGCGTGTGGATGCCATGATCACCTCAAGCTCCACCGGCAATTCCATGGCCGCGTGGGATTACGTGACGGATTACACCGACGCCAAGCTGTGGCTGCCGAAGAATATTGTGTTTATCAGCCAACGTAGTTTTGATGGCCTGGATGAGGAGACCCAGGCAGCCCTGATGGAAGCCGCCGCTGAAGCTGAAAAACGGGGTTGGGAAATGAGCCGCGAAGATAACGATGCCAGTCTTGCCGTTTTGCAAGAGAACGGTATCTCGGTCTCTGAGCCTAACGACGCTATTTCAGAAGCGCTTCAGGCGGCCGGTGATCAGTTGTTCGAAGATTGGCAGTCACGTGCCGATGATGAAGCCAAACAGGCGCTGGAAAGCTACCGTGAGCAGCGCGATAGCTAAGCATCGTTTAGCCTAAGTTCTAATTAATCTAAGTGATGGTTAATCTAAGTACTGTTTAACCTACCTACTGGTTAGCCCAAGTACTCGTTTAACTGGGCTCTGTCGTGATGTTGTCTGCAGGTGCGGTGGCGATGTCGCCGTACCTGCTTCTCCCACGCGCTTCTTGAGGCTGCGAACATGACGTTTAAATTCGACAAGCTCTATCGCCTGGGGGCTTGGGGTGCGGCAGCGTGTATGGTCGCTATTTGTACGCTGATAGCGCTGCAGGTGACCTTTCGCCTGCTAGATGCCCTGCTGGTGCTGGTGGGCCTAAGCCGCCTGGGTCTGAGTATTACCGGCGTTTCGGAAATTGCTTCTTACCTACTGGTCGGCGCGACCTTTCTGGGGCTGGCCTACACCTTTGTGCATCACGCCCACATTCGCGTGACGCTGTTGATCACTCGGCTACCACCGTCAATCCGTGTGTGGTTTGAAGTGTTTGGCCTCATCGTCGCCCTGGCGATCAGCCTGGTGCTCAGTTACGGCCTGATTGGCCTGGCGAGAGAGAGCATACAGTATAATGACGTGTCTTCAGGATTTGTATCGATTCCATTGTGGATTCCTCAACTCGTGCTCGCGACAAGCGTTGGGCTGCTGTGCCTGGCGCTTGCTGAAGCCTTGTTTATGGCGGTTCGTATAGCCATTCGTGACCCTGCGAGCTTTCGCGAAGCGGCGGCCCCAGATGACAGCGAGGGCCACTAAATGGCGATTTTCACCCAGTCTGTTGAAACGACATCTCTGTTAACCTCGCTGCTGCCTGAATTGGAGAGATCCTTGTGCTGCTACTAAGTCTCGCCACTATATTGACCCTTGTGGTACTCCTGGGGAGCGGGGTGTGGATCGCCTTTGCGCTGATCGGCACCGCCTGGATAGCGCTTGAGTTCTTCAGCTCATTCTCCCCAGGGGCTATCCTGGCCTCCGATTTTTGGGGCGCCAGCTACGGCTGGGATCTCACTGCACTGCCGATGTTTATCTGGATGGGCGAGATTCTGTTTCGCTCCGGGCTTGCTGACAATATGTTTCGTGGCCTGTCGCCCTGGTTAAACCGCCTGCCGGGGCGTTTGCTGCATACCAATATCATTGGCAGCGGCATGTTTGCGGCAGTGTGCGGCTCCTCGGCCGCCACCTGTGCCACGGTGGGCAAAATGACCCTGCCGGAGCTGGAGCGGCGGGGCTACGACAGCAATATGGCGATTGGTACCCTGGCCAGCGCTTCCACCTTGGGGCTGTTGATTCCGCCCTCAATCGTACTGATTGTCTACGGCGTGGTCACCGAGCAGTCAATCTCCAGGCTGTTTATGGCCGGTATTGGCCCGGGCCTGATGATCCTGGCGATGTTTATGAGTTATCTAGTGCTCTGGGCGCTACTCAAGGGCAACCGCCAAGGGCTTACCGGCGCAGATGAATCCGGTATGAGTTTTGCCGAAAAGCTGCGCAATACCTGGTCACTGGTGCCTATTCTGCTGCTGATTGGCGGGATTATCTTTTCGATCTATGGCGGTTTGGCGTCGCCCACCGAGGCCGCGGCAGTCGGTGTGGTGTTGTCGATCGTGATTGCGCGCTTTAACGGTCACTTTGATCGCGAGATTTTTAAAAGCTCGCTGTTTGCCGCTGTGCGTACCGCCTGCATGATCGCTTTTATTATTGCTGGCGCCTCGTTTTTGACCTCGGCCATGGGTTTTACCCAGGTGCCCATGAAATTGGCCCAGGCGATTGGTGAAATGGGGCTATCACCCACCATGCTGCTGATTGCGCTCACCTTACTGCTGCTGGTGATGGGCTGTTTTCTCGACGGCATTTCGCTGATTCTGCTAGTCACTGCGATTATCATGCCGTTAGTGAGCGCCGCCGGTTTCGATCTGATTTGGTTTGGTATTTATCTGGTCGTGGTGGTTGAAATGTCGCAAATTACCCCGCCGGTGGGTTTCAACCTGTTCGTGATCCAGGGGCTAACCGGTAAAGATATTCTAACCATTACCAAAGCCACGCTGCCGTTTTTCCTGTTGATGTTATTGGCGATTGCCTTAATGCATATCTTCCCTGGCATTGCCCTCTACCTACCGCAGGCAATGACGCAGTGAGGCACTGATAAAAGAAGCCTGTTCTAGAAAAAACGCGCTGGCCGGAGTGCTTGATGGCGCTTATGTTCCGGTCAGCGATTTAAGACTTAGTGCGGGATTGTTTATTGAGCTTTTTGAAAGCTATGTCTTTGTTGAGCCCATCCGGGGCGCTATACCCTTTGCGTAGCATCGTGAGTGCTTTTGACTGCGCTTCTCTGCGGCTGTTGAGTATGAGTGTATGGTTAAGCAGGAGCTGTTGAGCATCTTCAAGCAGCTCTTTGGGGTTAATAGAAGCGGGAGCATCCATCATTAGGGTCTGAGCGATTAACTCCATTTTAGGCTGAACTTCCTGGAGAGCGTTTTTAATTGACACAGGGGGTAGCCCTTTTGTCGTGCTTAAATCGACTATCAGGGTGGTAAGGCGCTCTTCTGGAGTAGGCGACAGGTAGGCATCCGCCACCGGGCCGGATAGGCGAACGCACATGTCCAGCAAGCTATTCCCGGTGCTATCGCCAGTACTATCACCAGTACTATTACCAGCACTATCACCAGTACTATCGCTTGCTCTATCGCTTTTATAGGGGGCATGGCTAAAACGTATGGTATTGACCAGCGTGGAGGGGATCCGCCATTTGGCGGCTAGCCAAGCCCCTATAACGGGGTGGTCACAACCAAAATAACGCTGCTCCTCTTGAATAAGATGGTCATGGGGTATAGTCCTATCGTTATAGAGTTCGTCTGCTTGTTCAGGGTAGGTCGCACTCAACGCCAATATGCCAATATCCTGTAGCAGCGCTGCCGTAAAGGCATTGCCTGCCAGTTTAGGGCACACTTGCTCGGCAAGCTGGCGCGCTATCAACGCAGACAGAATCGATCGCTGCCAAATATACGTATGCTGCGGCCCTTTACTGGGATGTTGAAAAAGGTTGAAGCTCAACACGACGGTTAATGTGGCATCGAGTCCTAAGCGCTGGATGGCTTCAAGGCACGTTTGTGTCGAGTTGGCGGAGCGGGTGAGGTGGACGCTATTGGCGAGCGATATTAACCGAGCGGTTAACGCTGGGTCATGCTCAATGGTCTCGGCAACATCGTTGATAGTCGTTTTCGAAGATTGCGTTAACCTGAGGATGCGTAATGCGATTGAGGGCAGCGAAGGTAAGCGTTGGCACCTGAGGAAATCGCTGATTAAAAAACCAGGCAGTGCTTCAGTGAGCATTACGTAAAGCGCTTCATCCTTGGTCGATGTTTTAGTCACGTTATCTCCTGCGCACTTTTAGCGTAGTGGCCAGCCATCATGATGTGATGCCTTAACTTTACCATATAGCCAAGTAAAATTGAGGTTGTTATGGGTGAACAAGAGCGGTTTATGCTTGGTAAGTCGCTATACTCTATGAGGTTAGAGGCAGGCGCCCCAGCTGCTCCAGAACTAAAAAGTGAATGCAACGATGCACACAAGGAACGGCCCGGCCGATATATTTCGCCAGTTGGCAGAATGCGTAGGACATAGCGGTAGCCCCCGCTTTTACGCAACGCTGGTGGAGCGCTTAGCGGCGATACTCGGCGTTGATCATGTGCTAGTAGCCGATGTTACACAATGCAACCAGGCTGAGACGCTAGCGGTCTGGTCAAATGGCCGCTTGCTTAGCAATATTACTTACCCGCTAACCGGTACGCCTTGCGAAACCGCGTTGGGGAGAGAGCCCTGCCTATACTTTCGTAATGTTCAGTCACGCTTTCCTGACGATAAACTGCTTTGTGAATTAGGTGCCGAGAGCTACTTGGGTCGGGCACTCTATGCGGCTGATGGCGCGTTGATAGGCTTGTTAGCGGTACTTAAAAACTCCCCGATGCAGTTGAATAATTTAGCCGGTGAGGTTCTGCAAATCGCCGCCGCCCAGGCGGGGGCTGAGCTGGATCGCCAAAAGGCGGAACAGGCATTAAGAAAAAGCGAAGCGGTTGCGCGAGAAAGCGAGCGCCGCATGGATACGCTGCTCAACCACCTGCCGGGCATGGCCTACCGTTGTCTGAATGACCGTCATTGGACAATGCAAGTGGTGAGCCGGGGAGCCGAAGCATTAACCGGGTATCGGCCAGACGAATTGCAAGATAATCGGCTGACCAGCTTCGCTGCCCTGATTCACCCAGATGATCAAGGCAGGCTCTATGGCGAGGTGCAATCAGCCATTGCCACTCATCGCCCTTACCGCGTGACCTACCAACTGCTCCATCGCGACGGCGGCTACCGCTGGATGTGGGAGCAAGGCCAGGCCGTTAGGGATGAAACAGGCGAAATCGTCTGTTTGGAAGGCTTTATCTCTGATGTGACCGACCAGCAAGAGTCGCAGCGGGTGCAAAACGCCGTAGTTCAAGTGGCTTCTACGGTCACCACTCAGGTGGGGGACGGCTATTTTCAGCAGTTGATTGCTACCTTGGTGAAGGTATTGGAAGCTGACGCTGGCTTTATTGCGCTGCTGCATACTTCCCCCCAGGGCGATGAGAGCGTCTATGGGCAGGCTACGACCGTCAGCATGGTAGTTGAAGGCGTGCAGCGAGATAAGCACACCTTTGCGCTACGAGGCTCACCCTGCGAGCAGGTAGTGCTGGAGCGTGAAGCGGTCATGCATGACGGCCCGCCGCTAATGCTGCCAGGCACATTGCTGCCGACAAGGGCATGGATTGGGCGGCGTTTGGATAATGCCAACGGCGAAGCCATTGGCGTGATGATGGTGTTTTACCGCCAGCCATTGACGACTAATGCGTTCGCCACCTCGGTGCTACAAATCCTCTCCACCGGTGCTGCGGCAGAGCTTGAACGCCGCCGCGACCACCGTCATATGCATCAGCTAGCTTATACCGATAGCACCACCGGTTTACCAAACCGTGTCCGTTTTATGGAGCTATTAGCGCAGATGTGGAAAGAGGCGCAGCAAGGTGAGCATGGGCTTTCGCTGCTGCTATTGGATATCCGCCGTTTTAAAGAAGTTAATGATCTTCATGGCCACCAAGTGGGGGATCAACTGCTGGTCAAAGTGGCTGAACGTCTAGAGCAGATTAGCCGCTCATATGGTTCGCTGGCGCGTTTGTCAGGTGACGAATTTGCCCTGCTGGTAGTTCGCCCCGTCCCTAGTGATATAGGTCATCTTGTCGAGCAGCTACGCTTAGCGGTAAAGCCGCCGCTTTATCTGGAGCGTCGTGCCTTCCAACTCGATGTCAGCATCGGATTTGCCCATTACCCTCAGGATGTGGCCGAGGCAGGCGAACTATTTAACGCTGCCAGCATCGCCTTACATCACGCTAAGCGTCGCGAAAAAAGTATCTGCCCCTATACCCAAGCTATGCGCCATGCACTGCAGCGGCGCCAACGGATGACGGAGCGACTCAACGCCGCTATCAGTGAACATCAGTTAGAGCTCTACTTTCAGCCCCAGGTGGATCTTGCCAGTGGCCGGTTGACCGGCGCAGAAGCCCTGTGCCGTTGGTACGACGCCGAGTGGGGCTGGGTGAGCCCCGGTGAGTTTATTCCCCTGGCCGAAGAGCGCGGATTGATTCGCGCCCTTGGTGATTGGGTGCTGAAGGCGTCTGCTAGGCAGTTAATGGAGTGGCATAATCAGCCTGGGGGAGGGTTGCCTGGGAGATTATCGATCAATATTTCCGCCCAACAGTTTGCCGACCCAGAACTCACCAGCCACATTGCGCAACTCACCTCCGGGGTTTCACCGAGCGCTATCGCCCTTGAACTTACCGAAAGCGATTTTATGCGCGATCCAGATCAGGCCGTTGAGATTACCCACACCATGCGCCAAGCTGGCTATGCACTCTCTATCGATGATTTTGGCACCGGCTACTCATCGCTCTCCTACCTGCGGCGCTTCGCTGCCGACGCGCTGAAAATTGATATCTCCTTTGTGCGCGAAATGCTCGAAAACAAAAATGATCGTGCCATCGTGCAGACCATTATCGCCATGGCAAAAGCGCTAGAGATGAAGACCGTGGCCGAAGGCGTTGAAACTCGCGACCAAGCAAGTTTATTGGCTGAAATGGGCTGTAATGAAGCCCAGGGGTACTGGTTTGGCCGCCCGCTACCGGCGGATGAGTTTGCGGTGCAGTGGTTGACTACTTAGCCTTCTATTATTGCTAGGCTGTTATTGCGCTTGTGTATCGACGCGTCTTGATGCCAGCGTCATCGTCTTGTCATCACCTTTGGCATACCCTACGCGCCGCCAACCCGCGATGAAAGGAGTGCCCCATGCGCCTGGCCCTGTTTGATCTTGACGACACCCTCCTGGATGGAGACTGCAGCGACCGCTGGAATTTATGGATGATAGAGCAAGGTTGGATCAGCGATGCCGACGCCTTTATGGCACGAGCGGAGCAAATGCACCAGGCCTATCACGCCGGAAAGCTGAAGCTTGAAGAGTACTTAGCCATGACCCTGGCGCCGCTACGCGGGCGCCGGGTAAGAGATGTACAGAAAGAGGTCGAGCGCTTCGTCGCTACCCACCTGCAGCCGCGTATTTTTGATCAAGCCTGGGCCTGCCTGGAAGCGCATCGCCAGGCAGGTGACACGCTGGTGCTGATTTCCGCCTCGTCGCGTCACCTGGTCGAGCCAATTGCATCCACCTTGGGCATTGAACACGTGCTAGCGGTGGAACTCAGCGTGGAGCACGGCATTAATGAAGACCCACGCTATACCGGCGGCAGCGAAGGGGTTTTTTCCTATCGCGGCGGCAAAGTACTGCGTCTGAAGCAGTGGCTGGCCGAGCAACAGATCACCCCGAGTCACACCACCTTCTACTCAGACTCCCGCAACGACCTCCCGTTGTTGCAGTACGTGGATTGCCCCGTGGCAGTTAACCCAGACCCGGTACTGGCCGAGGTGGCTAGCGTTGAAGGGTGGCGGCGCTTAGACTGGCGAACGGAAAACCGGCCGTTAAGTCGTCCTCACCAGCATCCTCTAAATAGCCTGGTAAATCAGATTAAAGCCGACTAAAAACATCGCCAGAATCACCAGCCGGTAAAAGATCGTTTCGTTGACGCGGCTTTGCAACCATAGGCCATTACGTACGCCGATCCAGGCGATGGGCACCAGCAGCAGGGATGCCCAGGCGCTGGTGACGTTGATCTCGCCAAGCCACATATAAGGCGCTAACTTGATCACGTTGACTACTGCGAACGACACCGCGCAGGTGGCGATGAAGGTCTCTTTAGACAGTTTGCGCGGCAGCAGGTAGACGTTCAGAGGCGGCGCGCCCGCATGGGCCATAAAGCTGGTAAAACCGCAGACGCTCGCCGCGGGCAGCGCCCAGCGGGAAGAAATGGGCTTTTTAGCGACGGGCTTGAGTAGCATGTAAGCGGCGAACAGCAGGGTGATAACGCCCAGTATCAGGCGCAAGCCCTGTTCGCTTAAGCTGTCAAACAGCAGCGTCCCCACTGCAACGCCGATGAATAAGCCCGGTACAAAGCGCCAAACCTCTGCGGCTGACTGCTTCCCCCACCAGGCTTTTACGGCAAATACGTCCATCACCAGCAATAGCGGCAGTAGCAGCCCTGCCGCCTGGGCCGGGCTGATTGCCAGCGCCATCAGCGGCACCGAAAGCGTGCCAAAGCCCCCCGCAAAACCGCCCTTTGAAACGCCGGTCAGGTACACGGAAAACAGGATCAGCAGCCAGGCGATCACGGAGTAGTCGGGGAGCATGCGCCTCTCTCGGTTATCAATTCTCGGTTATCAGTTCGCGGATATCAGGGTCAATAAAAAGCCCCGCAGAAGCGGGGCAACAGCATAGCATTAGATGAACGTTAGCGGGCGAAGCGTCGCTCCATCAAGCCTTCATTAGCCACTCGTGATCAGGATCGTTGTGGAACTTCCACACCCGCTTGGGGCCGGCCATCACGTTTAAGTAATAAAGCGAGTAGCCGTGGGCAGCGCCAACGGGGTGATACCCCTTGGGCACCAGTACGCAGCAGCCGTTTTCTACCGCCATGGTTTCATCAAGGCTGCGGTCGTCGGTGTAGACGCGCTGAAAGGCAAAGCCCTGGGCGGGATTAATGCGGTGGTAGTAGGTCTCTTCCAACTGCGACTCGTGGGGTAAGTTATCCGCATCGTGTTTGTGCGGTGGGTAGCTCGACCAGTTGCCCGCGGGGGTGAATACTTCGACCACCAGCAGGCTATCGGCAGCCTCGGTTTCCGGCAAGATATCATGCACATGGCGGGTATTGGTGCCCTGGCCGCGGGTGCTCTGCTTGATGTTGTCAGGCGCTATCAAGCGTGGCGCATGATTGCCATGCCCTGGGGCCGCACACACGGCCAGCTCAAGATCGGTGGTCGCTTCCACCGCGTAGCTAACCCCATTGGGCAGGTAAACCGCATAGGGCGGAATCTGCTCAAAGATATCCATACGCTTGCCGATATCATCAAAGCGGTGCTCACCGCAGACCACATTGGCGCGACCAGTGAGCAGTACCAGGCAGAGTTCCTGATCATCGCTGCTGGCCTCCAGGCGCTGGCCCTTGGCGAGTTTATGTACCCGAAAGCCGACATGCGTCCAGCCAGCGGAGGCGGGAGTAACGTCAATCACGGTGCCTTGCGCATTCGGGGCGGTGGGGTGTACCAGTAGTGAAGTCATTATTCGCTTCTCCTAACGGTTCGGTGACGGTCTGGTCAGCCAAACGTCTTGAAAATAAAACCTTACGAGGCTGCTTAAACTGAAGCATCAAGCAGAATTTTGCGCCCTTCGCGTAGCGAGCGCTCCGCTGCCTCGGCTAAGCGTAATGCTTCTAACCCATCCTGGGCGCCTGCCAGAGGGGTACGCTTTTCGCGCCAGGCATCGACAAAGTCGCCAATCTCTAATCGATAAGCCTCTGCATAACGCTCTAAAAAGAACCACTTGGGTTTGTCTTCCACTTGCCCTGCCTCGCCGGTAAAGCGTAACCGGGTATCAGACTCGTTTTGTGCCTGGAGCATGCCTTGGCTGCCAAACGCTTCGATGCGCTGGTCGTAGCCGTAGCTGGCACGCCGTGAGTTGCTGATTTGGCAAAGTTTCCCACTGGCGGTAGTCAGGGTGACCATGGCGGTATCCACGTCACCCGCTTCACCAATGGCTGGGTCGATAATGCTGCTGCCGACGGCAAAAACACTTTCGATTGGCTCATCCAGCAGCCACCGGGCCATATCAAGGTCATGGATCATCATGTCGCGAAATAGCCCACCGGACTCAGCCACATACTCGGCTGGTGGAGGAGAGGGATCGCGGCTGATAATCGTCAGGGTTTCCAGTGCCCCAATACGCCCTTGGGTAATGGCTTGTTTAAGCGCTGCAAATTGGGGATCGTGGCGACGGTTAAAGCCTAATGCGCAGGTCACCGGGTGTTCACTGAGTACCTGCAGGGCATCTCGCGTGCGGGCTAAATCCAGGGCGATGGGTTTTTCGCACAGAATTGCTTTGCCTGCACGTGCCGCACGTTCCAGATACTCCGCGTGGGTGGGCGTGCTGGAGGCAATCAGCACTGCATCAATGGTGTCGTCGGCGAAAATATCATCGA
Source organism: Halomonas sp. SpR1 (assembly GCF_031010175.1). GTDB lineage: Bacteria > Pseudomonadota > Gammaproteobacteria > Pseudomonadales > Halomonadaceae > Vreelandella. Next base: position 140,925 of record NZ_JAUAMB010000008.1, on the reverse strand, counting down.
CACTGATCGCGCGGCTTGCGTACTGCTCGGCCAGGGCTTCTGCAGCAGGCTGATGAAAATCAGCCACGGCGGCCAGGGTAACGCTCGGGTGTGAATGAATGGCCTGGGCGTGTACCTTGCCGATGCGTCCAGCGCCGATAAGTGCGAGTTTCATAAGCTCTCCTGTTTTGTTGTTGGTGTTGGTTTGTTTGAGCATTTAGGTCTTACGTTTTTTGCTTTGGGCTTTTGCCTGAACTTTTCCCAGCGCTTTGTCCCGGGATTTGTCCTGGCGCACGCCAAGGGCAATCGCCAAGGCTTGGGTCAGGCAGAGCGATGCGGTCAAACTGCGGAAACTTTTTACCTCGGCCTCGTTGACCACAAACACCACATCGGCGAAACGGGCCAGGGGGCTGAGGGTCGAGTCGGTAATCACCACGATAGGCAGGCCACGCTGATGGGCGTCTTCATAGGCTTTTTGGCTCTCTTCGGCATAGGGGGAGAAGCTGATGGTCAGTAGGGCGTCGTGTTGGCTCATGGCACGCAGTTGCTCGCCGTACATACCCCCTAATCCACTGACCAATAAAGCGGGCTTATCCACATGCGCCAAGGCATAGGTCATATAGCTGGCGACCATGAAACTTCGCCGGGCGCCCATCACATGTATGGCGTGGGCCTGCTCAAAAATATCCAGCGCCTTCTCTAAGCTCTCTGGATTGATACGGCTGGGAAGCTGCTCCAAAACAGCTCGATTAGCATCGGCGAACTCCCATAACAGCTGGGTGCTATCTGGGGTTTCCCCGGTGGCGCTGCGCACCGCTCGAATTCGCTCGGTGTAGTTCGGCAATTCATCGACCAGGCGACTACGAAACAGCTGCTGCATTTCGGAAAAACCCTTAAACCCCAAGCTATTAGCCAGGCGAATCAAGGTGGAGGGGGTGACATCCGCCTGCTCGGCAATTTTGGCTACGGTCGCCAGCGCCACTTCCTGAGGGTGGTCGAGCATAAACCGCGCGGTTTGCTGCAAACGTTTGCTTAGCGTGTCGTACTCGGCGGTGATCAGCGTTTCCAGCTCGCGGTAGCTTTGTGGTGGCTGGGGCATACAAATTCCTTAGCGTTAACTCATGTACCACTCATTGCTCATGAACCAATGAGCAACGTGGCTGGTTGATATGCAGTCTAGCTGGTTGAAACAAATATTCCATTTATACCAAAGTATGGAATAAATAATTTGCTAGTTTTGATGTTTGGAATCTATATTTCATATCGCCAAGGCATTTAATGCCACTTCCCTACCAACAACGATAACGTTATGAGGAATTATTTATGGCACGTCTATCTCAATGGCTTCTAGCCACCGCCGCCACCACGGCTTTAATGGCAGGTGCCGCACAAGCACAAGAACCGGAACAAGAAGCGAGCCGCTTTGTCATGGTGACTCATGGCGTTCCCTCGGATCCTTTCTGGTCAGTAGTCAAAAACGGCGCTGAGGCGGCGGCTGACCTTGTAGGCGCAGAGCTTGAGTACCGCGCACCTTCCACCTTTGATATGGCCAAAATGCAGCAACTCGTCCAGGCGGCGGTAGCGTCTCAACCAGACGGTTTGATTCTGTCGTTCACCGACGAAAATGCCCTAGGCAGCGTTGTGCAAGATGCAGTCGATAACGGGATTCCCGTGATCACCATCAATTCCGGTGGTGATGTGGCGCGGGATTATGGTGCCCGTTTACACGTTGGGCAGAGTGAGTACGAAGCGGGTAAGCAGGCCGCCGAACGTATGCAAGAGTTGGGCGTTGAGAAAGGCGTTTGTGTCAACCATGAGCAGGGTAACCAGGGCCTTGACCAGCGCTGCGACGGTTTTGTCGACGGCTTTGATGGCAACGCTGATCAGTTGGCGACCACCTACGACCCCACCAATATTCGCAACGCCATCGTGGCTTATCTCAACCAGAACAGTGACGTTCGCGGTGTGTTAACGCTGGGCGCGCTGGCGGCAGATCCAATGATTAAGGCCATGCGTGAGCAAGGGGCGACCGACACATTCACTCTAGGTACCTTTGATCTCTCACCCGGCATTCTAGAAGCGCTTGATGCGGGCGACCTGGATTTTGCGATCGACCAACAGCAGTACATGCAGGGCTACTTGCCCGTTATGTTCCTGGATCAGTTCGTTAAGAACGGTCTGTTACCCGCAGGGGATGTTGCCACCGGGCCGGGGTTTGTCACTCAAGAAAACGCTGCGCAGGTTGTTGAGCTGAGTAGCCAGGGCATCCGTTGATAACGACCTAATCGGAAAAGGCTCGGCACCGCCGAGCCTTGGGAGTCGATCGCCATGAGTTCCAATGAAACTAACCAACCTGTTGCGCCAGCAGCGGTTGATCAAGATGAGCGGATTCAGAAAGTCTCATTTTGGAAAAAAGCGCTCAATCGCCCTGAATTGGGTGCGCTAGCGGGTGCCGTGTTGGTGCTTGCCTTCTTTATCGCCGCGTCCAGTGGCACCGGGATGTTTACCCCCGCCGGTATTATTAATTTTCTTGAAGTCGCCGCCCAGCTCGGCATTATCGCCACGGCGGCTGCGCTGCTGATGATCGGCGGTGAGTTTGATCTATCGATTGGCTCGATGATCGGCTTGGCCGGCATTCTGATTGCTATCCCTGCGGTGGAGTATGGCTGGCCGCTATGGGCGGCTATTTTATTGGCCTTCGCATGTGCAGGCTTGGTGGGCTGGATTAACGGTAATCTGGTCAATAAAACGGGGTTGCCTTCCTTTATCGTCACGCTGGGTTTTTTGTTTATTCTGCGTGGCCTGGCGATTGGCGTCAGCCGCTTATTGACCGGACGTACTCAGGTCGGGGGCGTACAAGAGCATATTCCAGGTGACTGGTTCGCGGCGCTATTCTCCGGTGAGGTGGCCACGGGCCTGTTTACCTGGATGGCAGCCAATGGCTGGATGGCGACCAATTTTGCGGGCAACCCCGTCGTCTCGGGCATTCCAGTCTCTATCGTCTGGTGGCTCGGCTTAACCGCTGTGGCAACCTGGGTGTTGCTGTGCACGCCTTACGGTAACTGGATCTTCGCCAGCGGTGGCGACGCTAACGCCGCGCGCAACTCGGGTGTGCCTGTCCACCGCGTCAAGATCTCGCTTTTCATGTTTACCGCTTTTTCCGCCACCATTTTTGCCTGCATTCAGGTCATGGATACCGGCTCGGCGGACACTATTCGCGGCCTGTTAAAAGAGCTGGAGGCCATTATCGCAGTGGTCATTGGCGGCGCTTTGCTGACCGGTGGCTATGGGTCTGCCATTGGTGCGGCCCTCGGTGCGTTGATCTTCGGCATGGTGCAAATGGGCATCTTCTACACCGGTGTCAACACCGACTGGTTCCAGGTCTTCCTGGGCGTGATGCTGCTGGTGGCGGTGCTGTTTAACAACTACATGCGCAAAAAGGCGATGGAGGCCAAATAATATGACCACACGTACGCCAATGATTGAGATGCGCAATGTCAGCAAGCACTTTGGCAGCGTTATCGCCTTAAGCGATATCTCGATGCAGGTCTATGCCAGCGAAGTGATGTGCCTGTTGGGGGATAACGGCGCAGGCAAGTCGACGCTAATCAAAACCCTCTCCGGGGTTCATCAACCCACCCATGGCGAAATGCTGCTGGATGGCGAACCCGCCCGCTTCAAGTCACCGGCTTATGCGCTAGATGCGGGTATCGCCACGGTTTTCCAGGACTTGGCGATGGTGCCATTGATGTCGATTACCCGGAACTTCTTTATGGGCCGCGAACCGACGGTGGGCTGGGGGCCGTTTAAGCGCATCGATTGGAAGTATGCCGACCGGGTTGCCAAAGAGGAGATGGCCAAGATCGGTATCGATGTGCGTGATCCAAGCCAGCCGGTGGGTACGCTTTCCGGTGGCGAACGCCAGTGCGTAGCGATTGCCCGGGCGGTCTATTTTGGCGCCAAAGTGCTTATTTTGGATGAGCCAACATCCGCACTCGGGGTCAAGCAGGCCTCCGTGGTACTGCGCTACATCGCCAAAGCCCGCGCCGATGGCCTTGCGGTCATCTTTATTACCCACAACGTTCACCATGCCTACCCCGTGGCTGACGCTTTCACCCTATTGTCACGCGGTGGCAGCTTGGGCTCCTTCCGTAAAGAAGAAGTCAGCCGCGAAGAGGTACTCAATATGATGGCGGGTGGCGCTGAGCTAGAAAGTCTGGACGCAGAGCTCGCGGAGTTCCAGCGGGACGATAAAGCCAAGAAGGCCAACTTAGCAGGTCAGGGCCCTCAGCCTGGAAGCGAAACAAGTTCCGGCCACTCTTCACCGCGTATTGCTGGCGGCTATTAAGGAGACATGATGAATAACCCAACCTCATCCTCTCCGTTCACACTGGCCGTGTGTGCTGAAATGGTCTTCCGCGATTTGCCCGTACTGGAGCGCGTTAAGCGTATTGCTGAACTGGGCTTTCAAGTCGAAATTTGGGACTGGACAAAGCACGACATCGAGGCACTAGCCAGTAGTGGTGCGACATTTTCATCCATGACCGGCTATGTCACCGGCACCCTGGCGGATGCCGCCGGGGCCGATGAGCTGCTTCGCACCGCCACTGAGTCGGTTGAGGTAGCAAAGCGCCTGGGTATTCCGCGCCTTAACCTGCACGGCACCGGGCTAGATGGTGATGGGTTGCCCGTTCAACCTTGCCAGCAGATGACCGGTGCTATGTGGCTCAAAGCCCGCGACACACTCAACCGGCTGGCGGATCTCGGCGAGCAGCATGACGTCACCTTTGTGCTTGAAAACCTGAATACCGAGGTTGACCACCCCGGTGTGCCGTTTGCTCGCTTGGCAGATGTGTTGGCGCTTGTCGAAAGCGTTGATCGGCCGGGTCTGCGCATCATGCTGGACGTTTATCACGCCCAAATTGGCGAAGGTAATCTGATCGAATTGATTCGCCGCTGCGGGCCGTACATAGGTGAAGTGCAGGTGGCCGATGTGCCTGGGCGCTGCGAACCGGGAACGGGCGAGATTAACTACCCGGCCATTGCCAAAACGCTGAACGACATGGGGTATCGCGGCACCGTAGGGCTGGAAGGCTGGGCCTCGGGTGATGATGAGGTGGCGCTCGAACGATTCCGTGCGGCCTTCGCATTTTAGCCACCCAAGACGCTTTTACGCCCAGAGTCATCTTTTGTCCGATACCACGAATTTGTGACGTGGGGAGACGTTTATGCTGAATAACAATAGTCAACACCGACCGCTTGACCTGATTTGTCTTGGACGCGTGGCGGTCGACCTTTACGCCGAACAGATTGGCAGCCGTTTAGAAGATGTGGCCAGCTTTGCCAAGTACCTGGGTGGCAGCTCGGGCAATATGGCATACGGCACCGCTCGTCTCGGGTTGAAGTCGGCCATGCTCTCGCGGGTAGGCGATGAGCAGATGGGCAACTTTGTGCGCGAAGAGCTGGAGCGGGTGGGGGTGGATACCACTGCGTTACAGACCGACCCCGAGCGCCACACCGGCCTGGTACTGCTGGCGCTGAAAGACCGCGAAAGCTTTCCACTGCTGTTTTACCGTCGTAACTGCGCCGATATGGCCATCGACGCTGACGCCATCGACCCTGAGTTCATTGCCCGGGCAAAAGCCCTGGCGATTACCGGTACGCACCTTTCTACCGATACCACCCGCCGGGCGTGTCGCAAGGCGCTGGACGCCGCCGCTCATTATGGCGTGAAGCGGGTGTTGGATATCGACTACCGGCCGGTGCTGTGGGGGCTGACCAATCCTGGAGATGGTGAAACCCGCTTTATCGCCGATGATAAAGTGACCACCGACCTACAGCGTTGGCTGCCGGATTTTGACCTGATTGTGGGTACCGAAGAGGAGTTTCATATTGCCGGCGGCAGTACGGACACCTTGGCGGCGCTGTGCGCAGTGCGTGAGGTTAGCCAGGCTACCCTGGTTTGCAAACTGGGGCCCATGGGCTGTGTAGTGTTTGAAGGTGCTATTCCTGAGCGTATTGAAGACGGTATTTTGGTCAAGGGCGTGCAGGTCGAAGTGCTTAATGTGCTGGGCGCCGGGGATGCCTTTATGAGCGGGCTGCTACGGGGGTGGCTACGCAATGAGCCCTGGCAAACCAGCTCTGCCTATGCCAACGCCTGTGGCGCGCTAGTGGTCTCCCGTCACGGCTGTGCCCCCGCCATGCCCACTGAAGACGAGTTATTTGATTACCTGGCGCGCCGCGACGAAGTACCCCGTCCGGATATCGATCAACGCCTAAATCATTTGCACCGGGTCACTACCCGAGTGCCTGCTCAGTGGCCTGAAGTACTCGGACTGGCATTTGACCACCGCCGCCAGCTCACCGATATGGCCCGTGAAGCGCATGCCGACATTGCGCGGCTACCCGCACTCAAAAAACTCCTGGTCACCGCCGCTGAAGAGGGCGCAAAGCTGGGTGGTATTCCCACGCCCGCGATTCTGGTAGACGACGTGCTGGGTCAGGACGCGCTCAATCACGCCAGCGGCAAAGGCTGGTGGATTGGCCGTCCGGTGGAACTGCCAGGGTCACGTCCGCTGCGCTTCCAGCATGGCGACGATTTAGGTGCCTGCCTGCGCAACTGGCCTAGAGAGCAGATCATTAAATGCCTGGTCTTCTACCATCCTGACGACGAGATTGCGCTGCGTCTGGAGCAGGAGGAGCGTCTGCGTCAACTCTATCAGGCGGCCTGTGCGTATGGGCTGGAGTTGCTGATTGAAATCATTCCCCCTGCAAACATGCCCAACGACGATAAGACGTTACCGCGAAGCCTGCAGCGGCTTTACAACCTGGGCATTCGCCCCGACTGGTGGAAGCTGCCTGCCATGTCAGATGCCGCCTGGCAGGCGGTGGGCGAGATCATTGAGCGCGAAGATGCCTACTGTCGCGGCGTCGTACTGCTCGGGCTCGACGCCCCTATGGACGATATGAAGCGCGGCTTTCAAGCAGCAGCCAATCATGCCTGCTGCAAAGGTTTCACCGTTGGGCGCACGCTATTTGCCAGCGCCAGTCGCGACTGGCTGGCGGGGCGTATCGACGATGCCAGCTTGGTAGAGCGGGTCGCCCAAAACTATGCCGAACTGATAAAGGCGTGGCGGCAATTAAGACAGGCGCAGCCGCAAACGCTGGCCCACACGGAGGAGGCGTAAGATGAGCACTATTCGACTCACCATGGCCCAGGCGCTGGTCAAGTACCTTGCCGCCCAGCGTATCGAGCTAGATGGTCATGAAGTGCCACTGTTTGAAGGCGTGTTTGCAATTTTTGGCCATGGCAACGTAGCCGGGTTGGGCGAGGCGCTTTACCACGTGCAAGACCGCTTGCCGACCTTTCGTGCCCATAACGAACAGACCATGGCCCACGCGGCCATCGCCTTTGCCAAAGCCAGCGGCCGTCAGCGCTTAATGGCCGCTACCAGCTCGATTGGCCCAGGGGCGACCAATATGGTTACCGCTGCGGCGCTCGCTCACGCCAACCGTTTGCCGATCTTGCTGCTGCCGGGAGACACCTTTGCCACCCGCGACCCAGACCCGGTGCTGCAACAGGTAGAACATTTTGGCGACCCGACCATTAGCGTCAACGACTGTTTTCGTCCGGTATCGCGCTACTTCGACCGTATCAGCCGCCCAGAGCAACTGCTGACCAGCTTGCCTCAGGCGATGGCTACCCTGCTTGATCCCGAACACTGCGGCCCGGCGACCCTGGCACTGCCCCAGGATGTGCAGACCTTCGCCTACGATTATCCAGAAGCGTTTTTTGCCCCCAAAGTACATCGCATTCGCCGCCCGCCGCCGGATCTTTATGAGCTTCGTCAAGCAATCGCCGCGCTGCAACAGGCCAAACGCCCGCTAATTATTGCCGGTGGCGGCGTGCATTACGCCGCTGCCTGCGACGTCCTGGCCGAGTTTGCCAAAGTACGCGGCATCCCGGTGGCTGAAACCCAGGCGGGCAAAGGCGCACTGGCCGACAGCCACCCCTGCGCGGTAGGTGCCATTGGGGTGACCGGCAGCGCGGCCGCTAATCAGCTGGCGGAGCAGGCTGATGTCATCCTCGCCATAGGTACGCGGCTGCAGGACTTTACCACCGGCTCTAGGGCGCTGTTTGAGGGCAGCGATAAAACGCTGATTGCCCTCAACGTTGGCCGTTTTGACAGCGTTAAGCATCAGGCGCTACCACTCACCTGCGATGCCTTGATTGGCTTGGGTGAACTTGATGAAGCGCTAGGCAAATGGCGCGGCAGCGATGAATGGCGCGAACAAACCGGAACGCTCAAGCGCGAATGGGCCGAAATAGTACACCGGGTAACCGCTAATCAAGGACTGGCGCTACCCACCGATGCCCAGGTGATCGGTGCGGTGAATCGCCAAGCAGGCAACGATACCACCGTGGTATGCGCCGCCGGTGGCTTGCCCGGCGAGCTGCATAAGCTCTGGCAGTGCTCGGGCCCTGGCAGTTACCACGTGGAGTACGGTTTCTCCTGCATGGGCTATGAAATTGCCGGTGGTCTAGGCGTCAAGATGGCCAAGCCCGAGCGGGAAGTGGTGGTGATGGTTGGTGATGGCAGCTACCTGATGCACAACTCCGAGCTGGCCACCTCGGTGATGCTGGGCCACAAGCTGATTGTGGTGGTGCTGGATAACCGCGGCTATGGCTGTATCAACCGTTTGCAGCACGCCACCGGCGGCGCGGGCTTCAACAACCTGCTGCAGGATTGCCGTACGGTGGAGGCGGGCGCGCCGAAAACCGATTTTGCCGCCCATGCCAAATCCCTGGGCTGTGAGGCTGAAGCGGTGAGCGGTATTGCGGAGCTGGAGCAGGCGCTGGTGCGCGCTCGCGCAGCACAGTCTACCTACGTGATTGCTCTAGATACCGACCCGTTACCCAGTACCCAGGAAGGCGGCACTTGGTGGGAAGTGGCCGTGCCCGAGGTTTCCGAGCGTGAGGCGGTCAATAACGCCTATCAAGGGTACCGCGAAGCCAAACAGCGCCAAGCCCGGTAAGCGAATGCAGCACATCAGATAGTCGGCGATAGGGCAAAGCGAGGGTCTTTCGCTTCAGGGATGGCGAAAGTAGCGCCCAGGGATGGGTTTACAGCGCCCTCGCGACGCCCTAACGCCGAAAATGCTCACATAATCACAAGGAATACGTTATGCCAACGGTCACTTTAGGCATCAACCCGCTCACTTGGACGAACGATGATTTGCCCAGCCTGGGCGGCGCAACGCCCCTGCAAACCTGCCTGCAAGAGGGGCGCGAAGCGGGCTTTAGCGGCTTTGAACTGGGCAATAAATTTCCCCGCACGCCGGATGCCTTGAATGAGGTGCTTAGCGCTCACGATTTGGCGCTTGTTTCAGGCTGGTACTCCGCACATCTGTTAGAGCGCAGCCCGGAAGAAGAGATTGAAGCCATTCAAGACCATATGAACCTGCTCAAGCAGTGCGGCGCCAAGGTCATGGTGCTGTGTGAAGTTACCCACTGTGTGCACGGCGACCAGGCGCGCCCGCTCTCTCAACGCCCGCATCTTGCTGAAGAAGAGTGGCAGCGTTTGCTAAAAGGTCTGGACATAGTGGGCGACTATTTGAAATCTCAAGGTATTCAACTGGTGTATCACCACCACTTGGGCACGGTGATCGAGAGCCAATCGGATGTTGAGCGCTTAATGGACAACACCGGTGAAGGAGTAGGGCTGCTGCTTGATTTTGGTCATCTACGCGGTGCTGGCGGCGATCCGCTCGCCATCGCCAAACGTTACAGCCAGCGTATCCATCATGTGCACTGCAAAGACCTGCGCTTCCCGGTGTTAGACGCAGTGCGCAACCGCGACAAAAGCTTTTTAAACGGCGTGCTGGACGGCCTGTTTACGGTGCCGGGGGATGGCAATGTGGATTTTCTGCCCGCCTTAACCCACCTGCGCGAGCAAGGGTATCAGGGTTGGTTAGTCGTGGAAGCCGAGCAAGATCCCGAAGTTGCCCACCCGCTGACTTATGCCCGTCTGGGTTACCGCAATTTACGTCAGCTTGCCGAGCAGGCGGATTTTGACATTGCCGACTAAAACAGCACCCGCGACGCATTTTTATCAGGAGTCTTTATGAAGACGCTATCCCACTATCTCAACGGCCAACATATCGCAGGCCAGAACCAACGCACTTCGCCGGTTTATAATCCCGCCACCGGCGAGCAAAGCGCCCAGGTGGCGCTGGCCACCGCTGACGAAACCCGTGAAGCGGTGCGCATCGCCGATGAGGCCTTTGTCGCCTGGTCAAAAACCTCACCGCTAAAGCGCGCTCGAATTCTTTTTAAATTCAAGGAACTGGTCGAGACGCACACCGACGAGTTGGCGCGACTAATCTCCAGTGAACACGGCAAGGTATTTTCAGACGCCAAAGGCGAAGTGACCCGCGGTCTGGAAGTGGTCGAGTTCGCCTGCGGCATACCCCACTTGCAGAAAGGCGAGCACTCCATGAACGTCGGTACCGGCGTGGATAGCTACTCGATGATGCAGCCACTGGGCGTATGCGCAGGTATCTCACCGTTTAACTTCCCTGCCATGGTGCCGATGTGGATGTTCCCTATCGCCCTGGCCTGCGGCAATACCTTCGTGATGAAACCGTCTGAAAAAGACCCCTCTACGCCGCTGCGATTAGCCGAGTTGTTAAGCGAAGCGGGCTTGCCGGATGGCGTTTTCAATGTCGTCAACGGAGATAAAGAAGCCGTGGACGTGCTGCTCACCGATGAGCGTGTGCAGGCGGTAAGCTTTGTGGGTTCCACGCCCATCGCCGAATATATCTACGTTACGGCATCAAAACATGGCAAACGCGTTCAGGCCCTTGGCGGCGCCAAAAACCATATGGTGATCATGCCCGATGCGGATCTGGATCAGGCGGTGGGTGCGCTGATGGGGGCCGCGTACGGCTCGGCAGGGGAACGCTGCATGGCGATTTCCGTGGCGGTGCCCGTGGGTGAAGAGACCGCTAATCGCCTGCGTGAAAAACTGGTGGCAGAACTGGAGAAATTGACGGTTGGGCCTGGTCTGGTCGATGGCCCGGATAACGATATGGGCCCGCTGATCACCCGGGAGCATCGCGATAAAGTGGCGGGTTATATCCAAACCGGCGTCGATGAGGGCGCCGAGCTTGTCGTGGATGGCCGTCAGACAACCATCGATGGCGCGGGCGATGGCTATTTTATTGGGGGGACGCTGTTTGACCATGTGACACCTAAGATGCGCATTCACTCCGAGGAGATCTTCGGCCCGGTGCTGGCGATTGCCCGTGCGGAAAGCTTTGACGAAGCCGTCAGCATGGTCAATGCCCACGAGTATGGTAACGGCACGGCGATCTTTACCCGGGATGGCGACGCTGCGCGTCAGTACTGCGAGCAGATCCAGGTTGGCATGGTGGGTGTTAATGTGCCGATTCCGGTGCCCATGGCGTTCCACAGCTTCGGCGGCTGGAAGCGTTCGTTGTTTGGCCCGCTGCATATGCATGGCCCGGATGGCGTGCGCTTCTACACCCGCATGAAAACCATCACCCAACGCTGGCCCAGTGGCATTCGTGAAGAGACCAATCACTTCACTATGCCGACGATGTAAACAGCCTGATAGTGGCTCAATAATCAACGCCGGGCCTAGCCCGGCGTCATTGTTTTGCAACAGGGATAATCATAATGAAAACCCTCAAAATTGGCTTAATCGGCACCGGCTTTATGGGTAAAGCCCACGCGATTGCCTTTAACGCGGCGTCCAGCGTTTTTGAACTACCCGCTAAACCCGTGTGCGAACTGTTGGCAGACGTCGACCTCGCCACAGCCGAAAGCCGGGCGCGGGCCTGGGGCTTTGCCCGCGCCACCGACGATTGGCGTGCCCTGGTGGCAGACAGTGGAGTGGACGTGGTGGATATCTGCGCGCCCAATTTTCTGCATAAAGAGATGGCGCTGGCCGCCATTGCCGCGGGCAAGCATGTTTACGCTGAAAAGCCGCTGGCGCTAAGTAGCGCCGATGCCGACGAGATGGTCGCTGCGGCTGAAAAGGCGGGCGTCAAAACCCTGGTGGGCTTCAACTATATTCGCAATTCAGCCACCCAATTGGCCCGCGAAATTGTCGCCAGTGGTGAAATTGGTGAGTTGATTCACTTTCGCGGTCGCCACAACGAGGATTATCTACTCGACCCGCAAAAGCCCCACGACTGGCATACACAGCGGGCAACAGCGGGTGCCGGCGCGCTAGGCGATGTGGGGTCGCATATTCTCAATATGGCCGAGTTTTTAACCGGTCAACGTATTACCGAGGTATGCGGTCAACTACAAACTGTCATTGCCAAGCGTCCCAGGGGCGACGGCAGCGGTATGGCCGAAGTGGAAAACGACGACCAGGCCCAGGCCATGCTGCGGTTTGACCAGGAATTAATTGGCAATATCGAGACCTCCCGGGTAGCCGCTGGCCGCAAAATGGGCCTGGCCTACACGCTAACGGGCACAAAAGGCGCCATTGTGTTTGACCAGGAGCGCATGAGCGAGCTGCAGCTATATCGCCATGGTGATGCCCCAGGGAGGCGCGGCTTTACCACTTTGTTTACGGGCCCCGAACACCCCGACTATGCCGCTTTCAGCCCCGCGCCGGGGCATGGGCTGGGCTATAACGATCAGAAAATTATCGAAGTGCGTGATCTGGTCGAAGGCATCATCAATAATCGCCCTCTCTACCCCGATTTTCGCGAAGCCGCTCGGATTAATCGACTGATCGATGCCATCGAAAAGTCGGATCAGACCGGCCGGTGGGTGACGGTATAGTCGTGGCTACTACACTAAGCGATGGCGCTGTTTTCCAAAGAACCCAGCGCCTGCCGGCGATGAAGAGATCACAATATAATCAACGTCGCTAGCCCCAGGAACGACAAAAATCCAACCACATCGGTGACGGTGGTTAAAATCACCGCGCCGGACAGCGCTGGATCAATCTGCAGCTTTTTCAACACCAATGGAATAAGCACCCCAGAGACATTGGCCAGGCTCATATTGATAAAGATAGCTAGTGTAATGACCAGCGTAATCATGGCGTCGTCAAACCAAAGGTGTGCAATGAAGCCGACCACTAACGCCCAAACCAGACCGTTGCTCATGCCCACCCACAGCTCTTTGTTATAAAGCCATTTAATATTGTTACCGGCGAGCTGACCTAGCGCCAGGCCGCGGATGACCACCGTTAAGGTTTGGCTGCCGGCGATACCGCCCATGCTAGCAACGACGGGCATCAGGATGGCTAATGCCACGATTTGGTCGAGTACCACTTCAAACCGTCCGATCACGAAAGCGGCTAGAAAAGCCGTTAATAGATTGATGCCTAGCCAAATGCCGCGGCTTTTGGCACTTCGCATGATAGGGGTAAAGACTTCCTCTTCATCGCTGACGCCGGACATGTGTTTTAACGTCATGTCAGCATCGTCTTGGGTGATTTCTAACACATCGGTGGAATTGAGCTGACCGACCAATAACCCCTCACTATCGCATACCGGTACAAAGTGAAGTTCCTTCGAGCGCAGTAATGCTGCGGCATCACTGACTTTCATTTGATCATTTAGGGTGAAGAAATCATCCATATAATCATCAACCACCGCGTCTTGGGGTTGTTTGATTAAATCGATTAGAGTCAGGGTGCCGAGTAAGCGTTTATCCTTATCCGTAATCATGATCTGCTGCGATTCATCGTCGAGCAGGCGATGAATTCGAATATAGCGTTGCACGGCCTCTAACGAGACGCCCTGTTTTACATTGACCGTTTCGGGATCCATGTAGCGACCCACCACGTCATCCTCATAGGCATGAAGATTTTCGACCTGGGCACGTATTTCTTGGTCTAAGCTAGCGTAAACGCTGGTTTTGATGGCTTCGTCAGCAACATCTAGTACTTCAGCCACTTCCTGGGCATCCAGGCCTTTGACGATCTGCTCCACATCGCTTGCCGACAGGTCTTCGATATAGTCAGCACGGATGTCTTCGTCAACTTCGGCGAGTACCTCGCCAATTAACTCGTCAGGAACATATTCCCAAAGGAAATCGCGTGTTTTGGCCGGGAAGGATTCAAGTGTTCGCGCAATGTCTAAAATATCGAGTTCAGTGAAGAACTCTTGTAGAGCCGCTGTGTCTGGGGTGTCTAAAAGCTTTTGAAGATAGAGCAGCTGCTCTTCGTTATTGGTATATTTTTCATCATCGCGCATAGCGTCCATCCTATGGGAAATTAATTTTCAATCCAATTGCTTGAAAGCTTTTTTGATGGCTCGGCTTAGATTCTATCGACAGGGATAGTTGAAAGCCATGAAGGCTATCTGGGAAAGCGCTGGATTTATTAGCAAGAATGGAGGCAGGCTGTGTGTGGGAGCTTTTAGTGCGGGAAGCGGATATGGAGGGGGCCGCCTGGCCGAAATTTGTCGTTCAGGCGGCATGGGTAAGCTACTGGGCTGGCTTAACCATTACGAAACAGGAAACTGTAGGCATTTAATGCAGGCACACCGCCCAAATGGGCGTAAAGCACTTTAGAGCCCGCGGGGAATTCTCCGTTGCGCACCCTATCGATCATGCCGTGCATGGATTTGCCTTCGTAAACCGGATCGGTGAGTACACCCTCCAGGCGGGCGCACAGGCGAATGGCTTCTAGCGTGCCTTCATTGGGCAGGCCGTATTCCGGGCCGCCGTAGCGGGTATCCAAAATCACATCGTCATCGTTGATGCCGTCTTCCAGCTCCACCAGCTCGGCCGTGTTGCGCGCAATGCGTAAGATCTGTTCACGGGTTTGCTCGGGCTTGGCGGAAGCGTCGATGCCAATCACTCGCTGGGCGCGACCATCGGCGGCAAAACCCACCACCATGCCCGCCTGGGTACTGCCGGTGACTGAGCAAACGACGATATAGTCGAATTTAAAGCCCAACTCTTTCTCCTGCTGACGCACCTCTTCGGCAAAGCCCACAAAACCTAAGCCGCCGTAGGGGTGTTCGGAACAACCTGCGGGAATTGGGAAGGGCTTACCCCCTCGCTGGCGCACATCTTCCATCGCCTGTTCCCAGCTGGGGCGAATGCCGATATCGAACCCTGCTTCGTCCAGGCGCACATCGGCGCCCATGATGCGCGACATTTCGATATTACCCACCCGGTCATACACCGCATCGGAGTAGTTGACCCAGTTCTCCTGCACCAGCACGCACTGCATGCCCAAATGAGCGGCAACGGCGGCAACCTGGCGGGTCTGGTTAGACTGAATGCCGCCAATCGATACCAGCGTATCGCAGCCCTTTTCCAGCGCTTCGGGGATTAGGTATTCCAGCTTGCGGGTCTTATTGCCGCCAAAGGCCAGACCACTGTTACAGTCTTCGCGCTTGGCGTAGAGCTCCACCTCACCGCCGAGATGTTCGCTTAGACGTTTGAGTGGCGTGATAGGGGAGGGGCCAAAGGTGAGAGGGTAGCGTGGGAAACGTTCTAGGTTCATAACAGGCTCCAGCTTTTAAGCGTTTCAGTGCGAAATAGAAAGCTCGCGTGGCGAGTGGGGATGTGGAAGGTTTGTGTGAACAGTGGGCGCGCTCTGCTATTTATACTAAGTGCTAGCTAAGATTTTTGTGTTGCAAAATTAGACGTGTTAAAGCAACGAGAGTTGATATTAAATGCATTATGTAGTTTTAAATGGTGTGTAAATATCAATAAGGTAAATAATAGTGCGTTCAAAAACTCTCCGTTCAGGCGCTGAGCCTGATGATCAGGCGATTGAACTAGATCGAACAGACCGGCGTATTCTCAAACTGCTTCAGGACGACGCCACGCTCTCCAATGTGGCGCTGGCGGAGCAGGTGAGCCTGAGCCCTGCGGCTTGTTTGCGAAGAGTGGAAAAGCTTAAACGAGACGGGGTGATCAGCCGGGTGGTGGCGCATTTAGACCCGGAACAGCTCCAGGCGGGCATGGTGGTATTGATTGGCGTGGTGCTGGATCGCTCGACGCCGGAATCCTTCGCCGCCTTTGAAGAGGCCGCCCAGAAGGTCTCCGGCTGTATGGAGTGTCACGTGGTCACGGGGGAGTTTGACTACTTTATGCTGGTGCGCACCCGGGACAGCCAAAGCTTCAACAGGCTGCATGCCGAGCAGTTGCTTTACCTACCCGGCGTGCGCCAGATCCGCTCGTTTATGGGGCTGCGCCAAGTGGTCTCTACCCATAAGGTGGTGGTTTAAGCTTGTGTTAATTGAGTCCTGGGCTATGGCGAAGAAGAAGGCTCTGGCCGGGTAGCCAGCCAAAGAGCAATCAGCATCAGTAGCGCCACCACCAACCAACGTTGCCAGCCGGGGCCGAGTGACCAGGCGGTGATCAGCGCACTCAACGCGATCATGCTAACGGCCGCCAGCTTGGCGCGGCGAGGGATGGCGCGCTCTTGTTCCCAGGTAACCAACAGCGGGCCGACATAATGCCGGGAGCGAATCCAGGCCTCAAAGCGGGGAGAGCCTTTGGAGGCGCAGTAAACCGCCATCAGCATAAACACAGTGGTAGGTAGCAGAGGCAGAAAAATACCCAGCACACCGATGCTAAAACTCACCCCTGCCAGCACCACCCACATGAGGCGGATCAATCTCATTGTTGCTCCCAAATTGGCACGCGGTGGCGCATCAATGGCCCGTTATGTATGGATAAGTATGGACTTATATGATGACTTTGCCACCCAGCGGGATAGACCTCGACGGCTGATAAAACCGTTTTAAGGCGCCAGGGCAAGCAGGGGTTTGCCATGCGGGCCGCCCTTTAGGTGGTGAAGCTCGGCCGCGTAAATCTTCGCAATGGTCGCGGGGTTGAGCACTTGGTTGGGTAGGCCATGGTCAATCCGCTTGCCTTGATGCAGCAACCATACCCGGTCGGCGTAGGTGCTGGCGAGATTCAGGTCGTGGAGCACGCAGACAATCGCCATGCGGTGCTGCGCGGCCCAGGCGCGTAGCTGGCGCATCAGGCGCTGCTGGTGGCCGATATCCAGGGCGCTGGTGGGCTCATCCAGTAACAGAATACCGCCATCCTTGGCGGTAGGAGAAAACCTTGAGAGAAGTTGGCAGGCGCCTCTGGCGATCATCGCCCGTTGGCGCTCACCGCCGGAGAGCGAGAGCACGCTGCGCTTGGCGAGGTGAGTGAGATCCAGGTCATCGAGCAGCGCCGCTACCAGTGATTTAGCCGGGCTACTGCCTAGGCTTAATAGCTCGTCGGTTTGCCAGTCAAAGCCGGGCAGCTCCTGCTGGGCGACCAGTGCGCGGCGGTTGGCAAGCTCGGCGATGGGCCATTCGCGCAGGGGCTTGCCATCTAAATGTAGTTCCCCCTGTTCGGCAGGACGAAAGCCAGACAACATGCTGAGCAGTGTGCTTTTGCCTGCGCCGTTGGGGCCGACAATGGCCAGCAGCTCGCCGGGGCGAACTGTGCCGTCCAGGGGAGCGATGGCGGGCGTGGTGGTTAAACCCGCCTGATGAAGCGTTAGCATGCTCGGTTCCTGCGCATCAGTAGGTACAGGAAGTAGGGGCCGCCCAGCAGGCTGGTGAGCAGCCCCACAGGGATTTCTGCCGGGGCCGCAACGGTACGGGCTAAGGTATCGGCCACGACTAGTAGCAGCGCGCCGCCTAACATCGAAGCGGGGAGCAGCAGTCGGTGCCCGGGGCCCAGCCAGAGTCGCAGGCAGTGGGGTACCAGCAGGCCTAGAAAGCCAATCACCCCGGTGAGTGCCACACACAGGCCTACGCCCAGCGAGGTCGCGACCACCACCCGGCGTTTTAGGCGGCTCGCATCCAGCCCCGCTGCGTGGGCGGTCGCTTCGCCTAGCTGGAGCAGGTCGAGTTCACTGGCACTGCGCATTAACAGCCACAGGGCAACGGCAATCAGTACCAGGGCCAGCGCCGTGGTGCGCCATAGGGCATTCGTCAACGTGCCCATGCCCCATAAACTAAGCTGACGCAGCTGCTCGTCGCTGGCGATAAAGGCCAAAACCCCACCGCCCGCCCCGGCCAGGGTATTGATGGCCAGGCCAGCCAGCAGTAGCGTCATCACCGCAGCACTGCCGCCGCCCTGGCGCTTGGCGATGCCAAAGACAAGCAAACAGACGCATAAGGCGCCCAGAAAACCCGCGGCAAACTGGCCGTAAAGGCTGCCAGCGCCGCTGTCTTGAAACAGTACAATCCATAGCGCTACAAACAGCCCCGCGCCGCTGGCAAGACCCAGCAGGGTCGGGTCGGCCAACGGGTTACGAAACAGCCCCTGCATGGCGGCCCCGCTACCGGCGAGCATCGCCCCCACTGCCACGCCGAGCAGTAAGCGCGGCAGGCGCAGTTGCCACCACACCTGAACACTGAGCGGGTCGGCTTGGCCGCTGATAAGCCCCCAGGGGGAAATGCCCAGCACCCCCGAGGCGGCCGCCCAACCTAAGGCCAGCAGCAGCGTAGCGGTTAATCCGACGAGTACGCGGGTAGTGCGACTAACCGGCAGCCGCACCCGGAAACGATAAGTGTTAAGAATGGCTATCATGGGCTTCGCTGGGCGGTGCTGTTTTGAATGCTAGTCGATACGCCCAGTAGCGCTTCCATGTCTTGGCGCAAAGTGAGCAACTGATCAGGCGTGCGCGGGCCAAAGCCGAGCAGCGCTTGATCATCAATGGTAATCAATTGTCGATGACGTCCTGCGGGGGTTAATGCCATACCCGGCAGTTGCCATAGCGCGGCTTCGCCACCCATTGCCGCCAAACCCCGTTCGGAGACGACCACAACGTCGGGCGCTTGCCGGGCCAGGGCTTCGGCACCCACACTGTGATAGCCCTGCATCTCGGCAAAGGCATTATCCAGCCCCACCGCTTCAAGCGCCGTATGCGCCGCCGTGTCGCTGCCCGCCGCCCGGGGGGTTAAGCCGCTATGCTGCATAATAAACATGGCGCGTGTGGTCGGCAGGCTTGGCAGGTTGGCCAGCTGTGCTAACTTAGCGTTCAATGCGTCCGCTAATGCCTCTCCTTCCTCACGGCGATTGGTGAGTTGGCCAACGGCACGGACTTTATCGCCAATGGCCTCCAAGGTGGGCGAGGCGTTGATGATCTCTATGCTGACGCCCACCGCCGCTAGCTGTTCAAGCACTTCCTTGGGGCCTGCGTGTCCGGCGGCCAGGATCTGGTCGGGTTTAATAGAAAGCACGCTTTCAGCGGAGAGCTGGCGCAGGTAACCCACCGAGGGCAGTTCCGCCATGGCCGGTGGATAGACCACCGTGTCGTCCCGGGCGATAACGTTGATATCGGCATCCAGGGCGGCCAGGGTCTCGGCGATATCGCCACCCAGCACCACCCAGCGCTCGCTGGCCAACGCGGCCCCGGTAGTCAACCAGCCAATCAGCAGTGCTACCAGCGAGCGGCGTATCAGGTGTGTTGTTCTCATGCCACCGCCTCTTGGCTGTCGAGCTCATCCAGCAGCTGCCGCCACTCGCGGCGCTCCGCGCGGCCTTCCTGGCGCTCTGCGTAAAGCTGCAGCACTAGCGAGCCTTGGGCATCGAAGGCCTCTAGGCTGGTGACGCCGCCATCGCGGTTGGGTTTGCTGACTTGCCACACTTGGTCAATCGCGGTGTCGTCAAGGTGCAGGGTGAACTGCTCGCCAAACAGATTCAGCCAACCACGGGCGCGCTGCGGAGCGGGCAGTGTGCCGGTGCGAATCTGCACGCAGCCGGGGCTGGCGACAAATAGCATCAATGGCAGCTCGCGCTGGGTGGCCTGCTGAAGCACCGTTTCCAGTGCGTGCGTAGGCAACGCACGGGTATAGCGACCTTCCATTAGCTGGTTGGCTTCAATGCGCTCCAGGCGATGGCGCTGGAGGAGAGTAAAGAACTGGTGCACATCGCGCATCGCGCCCCACTCGCTGGCCAGGGTTGGCGCTTCGGGCAGGGGGCGCTTGAGACGAGGCATGCTCTGGGTAAACGCCGGCGTATCCCGCGTGCCCAACGCCGCTAGTACGCCCCAGGGGCGCGGGAGCGGGTTCTCCAGAGCAAAGCATTTATGCACGGCGCAGCCATGCTGGTTAAATATCTGCAGGCTCCACCGCCACTGGGGCTCTTCTTCATGAGAGGAAGGCATAGGATGGAGGGAAGGCATAGGATCACGAATTAAGCAGGCCCAGTGCCAGTGGGTATAGAGCAGGCGTAGGTCTAGGCCGCCGGGGTCGAGCAGCAGGCCAGTTTGTGGCCCGCCGCTTAGTTCAGGGTAATCGCCGGTTTGCTCCAGCACGGCCAGCCGCGAGCGGGTCAACGCCTTAACCCGCCCCAACTGGGGCAGGTAGGCGGCAAGCTCGTTGGGCGAGAGCGGCAGTGTCCATACATCTCGCCCTAACCGGGCGGCCTGGAGTTCGCCTTCGCTGATGGCTAAGCGTTCGGCAATCTCAATGGCGGGAAGGCGCGGCTGAGCGGCACGCGCCGCGTCAAGGGCTTCGATAATCGCGATCTGTTGGGATGGAATCATGACGCACCTCTTTTATGGTTCACTGGCTGGGGTTACCACTGCCAATTGAGGTTGGCGAACAGGCTGCGCCCATCGTCGCCCTGCGGCTAACAGCGGAAGACAGGTTAACAAGAGGCCACTAAAAGCGCGTGTGTGTGTCATAAGCCAGAGAGTTCCAACCGGGATAAGTGGAAGAGGTCGCTGGCTGGGTGCGATGGGCTACCTGGCTGGCTTTACTTGGTACATTTTTAAACTAATCAGAGAAATTAGCTGCTAAGGCGTTAGGCGTTGAGGATTAACTTGCCACTTTTAGTGCGGCGCAATACGTAGCGGCGCTGTTCATGGTGAATCACCAACTGGCCCGAGCTGCCCAGTAATTCACTACTATCCACTTCGCGGGGCGCTGTGGCCGACGCATCCCCCCGGCGAGCGCCCTTGTCGGCTAGCTGCATGAGAGAATAACTCCTCTGTTAATGATAACTATTAGCGTTAATTTAGCAGAGTTGTCGGTATCTCTCAATAGGGTTTGGAGAGTAGAAGGAGGGGCTAGCCACACGTTCTTCATCTAAATGCAGGTAGGCCGTCATCGTGCTGTCATTTAGCTTGTTTAGTGTCTCCTAACGTTCAATCGTTGACTTACAAACGATCAGGGGGAGACCAAAATGAGTAAAGAGATCGAAGATCATCGCCTGTTTAACCACAGCGGCAACCAACCTTTCGCCGATGTATTGGCGCGCCATGTATCCCGTCGCGATGTGATGCGCGGTGGTTTGAGCATGGCCGCTGCCTCGATGCTTAGTTTTGGCGGTGCTGCCCAAGCGCTTGCTTCAAACGGGACACAAAAAACACCGCTGACACTGGCGTTTGAAGCGGTTCACGGGTCACTCACCGACGCCGTCGTGGTGCCGGAAGGCTATGTTGCCCAGGTCTTAGTGCCCTGGGGCACACCACTGAATCAAAGTGATTCGTGGCAATCTGACCAGCCAATGACCGCCGAGCGTCAGGCGGAAAGCGTGGGTATGCACCACGATGGCATGGATGCTTTCCCGCTGGATATCGACAGCGCCTCGCGCCGTTTCATCCTGGCGCTGAACAATGAATATATCGACCAGGCGGCGCTCTGGGCGCCCCAAGGCGGCCCCACCAACGCGGATGAAGGTAAGCGCCCGGCGGAGGAGTCGCGCACCGAGATCAATGCTCACGGTGTGACCATTGTCGAGGTCGAAAAAGACGCTAACGGGCAGTGGTCGCATGTGCCGGGATCGCGCTATAACCGTCGCTTTACCAGCGCAACGGAAATGGATCTGGCTGGCCCCGTGGCGGGCAGTGACTACGTTAAAACACGCTTTTCACCGGCGGGTACTCAAACCCGGGGTACCAACAATAACTGTGGGCACGGCGTCACGCCCTGGGGCACCTACATCGCCTGTGAAGAGAACTGGCCCAACGTCTTTGTTCACACCGGCGAGCGCTTCCAGGACGACGCCCGGATTGGCATTCCCACCGAGCGTGGGCGCTACGCCTGGGAAACGTCGGCGGGTGATGCTTCTGAAGAGAACGACGAGTTTGCCCGTTTTGATATCACCCCACGCGGTGAGCGCGCCGAGGATGACTACCGTAATGAAGCGCGCACCTTCGGCTACCAGGTCGAAATCGACCCTTATAGCGGTGCCCGGGCAGTTAAGCGCACGGCTCTGGGCCGTTTTCGCCATGAAGGCTGCTGGTTAGGCAAACTGGAAGCTGGCCAGCCGGTGGTGTTCTATTCCGGCCACGATGCCCGCAACGAGTACGTGTATAAATACGTTTCTGATGCGGTCTGGGATCCCGCCGATGCCAACCGCCCGGGCGAGGCGTACGACCGCCTCGCCATCGGCAATAAATATATGGATAACGGCACCCTCTATGTGGCCCGCTTTCACGCCGACGGCAGCGGTGAGTGGTTACCGCTCACACCTGGTGCGCAAACACAGGACGGCCGAACGCTGGCAGCGGCCTTAGGACTGGCAGAGAACGATTTAGCCGGTGTGATTATCAATACCTGCGATGCGGCAGACCTGATGGGGGCAACACCGATGGATCGCCCTGAATGGGCCGCCGTGGATACGGCCACTGGCGATGTTTATCTAACGCTGACTAACAATTCCCAGCGCAGTGAGGAGGCCGCAGCGCCTGCCTTTACCAACGAAGGTGATGAGATTGATCAGTTGGGGGTTGGCTATGTCACTGCCCCGACTAACGCCGCCAACCCTCGGGCAAATAATGGCGCGGGTCACATTATTCGCTGGCGTGAAAGTCGCCTGCCGAATGCATTTCGCTGGGAAGTGTTTGTATTTGGTGCGGCGGCTGACGATGCGGATAACCACTCGGGCTTAACCGAAATGAACCAGTTCGCCAGCCCTGATGGGCTCTGGTTTGATGAGCGCGATGATGGTCAAGGCATCCTGTGGATTCAGACCGATAACGGCTATGAAGGCATTACGGAGTACACCAACGACCAACTGCTCGCGGTGGTACCCAACGGATTAGACGATATCCAGGGAACCGGCCCGGTGATTAACAGCAGTAACCAGCAACAGCTTAAGCGCTTTGCGGTAGGGCCTAACGGCTGCGAAGTCACTGGCATTTTTACCACGCCGGATAAAACCGCGCTGTTTATCAATATTCAGCATCCAGATAACTGGCCAGCCGATGGTAATGCGCTAGTGCAAGATGCCACTGTCGCTGCTAGCGGTCAGATACGGCCCCGAGCGTCTACGGTGGTTATTCAGAAACGTGATGGCGGGCCGATAGGCGTTTAGTAAGATAGACAATAAATACTGAGTAGAAAGGGTGGGCTTGGTTAACCAAGCCCACCCTAAACAAGCAGGAAAAATTCTGGCAAGAGTGACGGTTAAGTCATTATATTCGTGCCATCATAATGACTTAAAAGCGAGCCTGCCTGTATGCATATTCCACTAGCACTCTTTAGCCAGCCTTCTTATTAACGTTTTCTTTGGCTAACGTATTCAACTTGTCGTCCGCAGACTTTTCTTCCTTGAGAGTCTCGGCAAGAAGATTTTTAGCTTCGGTGTAGCCTAATTGTTCCGCGAGCGAACATAGCGTGCCGTAAGTGGCGATTTCATAATGCTCCACTTTTTGTGCAGCACCAATCATACCTGCATCGCGTACAGCGCCTTTTTCGGTCGCTTCAATTAGCTCCTGCGCTTCCTCTATCAAGCTCTCCATGGCATAACATTTCAGTCGCTTGATACGGATGTCAGGCACACTATCAGCTACTTGTTCAAGCCTTTCTACCTGTCCTTGGGTCTCATCAAGGTGATGTTTAAAAGCGTCGACCAGTTTGGGGTCATCCGCAGCTCGAGCCATTTTGGGGAGCGCGCGCGTCATTTGCTTCTCTGCGCTGTTCGTTTCAGAAAGAAGGCGAACGAAAAGCTCATTAGCGTTTTTAATAACCATGTTTTGCTCCATGCTGATTGGTAGAAAATTAGCAGATCGCAACTCCATGCGATCATTTAAAGCTAGCAATGAATCTGTGGCTGATAAATATATATAAGTTAAGTTTTAGAATGAATTTGCGCCTTGGTATCTAACGCATGGATAGCATCGACCTTCAATGGGAGCTGGTTGGCCCAAAGAATATCTTCACGCCGATGGCCAATATCTTGCAAAATATGGTCATCGTAAGCCAGTAGCGGCAATATATGGCGGCGGAAAAGCCAGCGCCGCCGGTAATGCCACCAGCCCATATCCAACGCTCGAATCAGCCGCATTGACGGCATGGCTGGCATGTAGAAATGCAATTGTGGTGGCTTGGGCGGCGGCGCCAGTTGGCTGGCCTTTTCCCAGGCGTTGTGGGCATGTTGGGTAGGATCTTCGCATTTCATCGCGCACCTCCATCGTCGCTCCCGCTGCACAGTAAGCGGCGCCTATGCACCGACTGGGCAGGTGTGAGCTGTGATTAATAAGTAGGAGGGTCGCGACCTCTGGTGATCAGCTTGGTGCTTTGCATTGGATCAATCAAACGAAAAGATCTACACTGTGAGTTAAGTTTTTTTGAAAGGTAGGTGTGATGAATCAACTCTCTACCATAGCTCCCAGCCGGGCCGTCTTGCCGCTACTGGATAGCGAGGTGCTACGAACGTTCGTAACGATTGCGGAAAGCGGTAGTTTTACCCGCGCCGCCCAGCAGCTGTTTCGCACCCCTTCCGCGCTGAGCATGCAGATCAAACGCCTGGAAGAGATCCTCGGCCAGACGCTGTTTGTGCGCGAGGCGCGGCACGTCCGCCTGACTACCGAGGGGGAAGTGCTGCTGGGCTATGGTCGGCGGCTGCTTAAACTCAATGCCGAGGCCGTGACCCAGTTTCTAGCGCCGACCATAGAGGGGCGCGTGGGACTGGGCATAACGGACGATGTGGTAGGGCGTATCTTGCCCACGGTACTCGCCCAATTTGCCCGCTCGCACCCGGCGGTGCAGGTCGATGTCGAGGTGGGGCGCAGCAAAGATCTGCTCGCCAGGCTGGATGAGGGTGAACTTGATCTCGCTCTGGTGATGGCCGGAGGGCCTGGCCAGGCGACGCGGGGAGAGATCGTTCACAGCGAACCGCTGGTGTGGGCGGGGCGTGAGGATGGCGTTGCCGTGCAGCGCACGCCACTACCGGTAACCCTGGCACAACAGGGGTGTGCGTGGCGTCGAATTACCCTCAATGCCCTTGATCAAGCGGGGATTGCATACCGAATTGCTTACTCCTGCGACCACTGTGCTGGGCAGGAGGCCGCTATGCTGGCCGATTTAGCCGTAACGGCCTTCCCCAAAAGCTTGGTTCGCCCGCCCCTCAAACGTCTCCACAACGAATCGCTGCCCCCACTAGGCGATTACCAAGTGGCACTGGTGAAGCGCGCAGGCAGTGGCGATGCCAGCGAGGTATTGGCCGAACGGGTGGTCGAGGCGTTTCGGGAGGGTTGAGTATTGTTCTCTGATCCTAGCCCTCCATTAACGTGCGCAGCGGAAGCTGCTCTTTATTGATGGGCGTCTTGATAACGATATAGCTGAAGTACTTTTCAATGCCGATTTCATCCTCAATAAGTGCCTCCATCACACGCTGGTAATGGGCAATACTGCGGGTGATAAAGCGCAGTAAATAGTCATAGCCACCGCTGATAAGGTGGCACTCCATGACTTCATCAACCTGACGAATTTTTTGCTCAAAGCGTAGAAAATCTTCCCGGTGGTGATCCGACAGGGTGACCTCTGTAAAAACGGTCACGCTCTCCATTATTTTGGCCAGATTGAGGCGAGCCTGAAACGAAGTGATATAGCCGGCGGCTTCTAGTCGCTTGACTCGCTGTAGACAAGGGCTGGGCGATAGCCCGACTGCATCGGCCAAATGAACGTTGGTCATCCTTCCATCTGCTTGAAGCTGTACCAGAATATTGATGTCGATACGGTCAAGACGAACGCTAGCCACCATGCAAAGCCCTTTATTTATTAGGGGGGCAATAAGTTACGCCCCGTTGATTTGAACTAATACCTTTGTCTAAAGCAATTCGCCGCGCAGGGCAAGCTGGTGTTGATAAATAAAGTCGCTAAGCGAGATACACGCCTGCGTTTGTGGCCGGTCAGCTTTGGCACGGCGCGTGATACGGCAGTGCCCCCCACGGCTATTTACCGAGGCGGGGCCAGCAGTTAAGAGCAGAACCTGGCTATCCGCCTCCATCTCCCGAAGCTTGGCACGCGCGGCCACAAAGCTGCCAGTGGTGAGACGCTCATTAGCTAAAAGGCCTATGCGCTGATTAAAGGCAAAGAACTCCTGCTCATTGAGGGACGTCACCACTTTGAGCCGATAGAACTTGCGCAGATAGTGAATAGCCCCAGGGGCATCTTCATAAAGTGAGCCAAAGCCAAGTGAGCTGGCAAATTCAATTCCTTCTTGCCAATCCACCTCCAGCCCCCAGCAGTTGGCCAGGGCGCGATAGACAGTACAGTGAGCCGAAACGGCGCCCATCTGCTCATCCGTGAGTTCATGCAGCGCCTGTACATAGTCTGCTAATACCTGCTCCTGCGGTGGCGGGGCAGGCATCAACGCTAACAGTGGCGATAGGCCACGCACAATGTCTCTATCGCGATCGATCAGCACGCCATGGGCATCCATGCATAGCGTCGTATAGTCGGTCAATTGCATGACGTCCTGCTCTCCCGGCGTTGGCGATGAATTAGTCAGTGGTGTTCGATAATGCGTTGTCTAACATCGCCACTGCTTCGTCGATTTGTTCGTCGCTCGTATTCAATGGCGCCAGGAAGCGAATGACATTGCGATGAACTCCACACTTGATTACCAGTAAACCCGCCGCACGACAGTGATCGATGACCTGTTGCACCAGTGCGGCGTCTTCAGGTGTGGCCCGCGGGCCGTTGAGAAGCTCAATGGCAAGCATCGGGCCTTGCCCGCGTACTTCGGCAATCAAAGGGTGCTTGGCTTGCAGTCGACGTAGTCCTGTTTCCAGCCGTTTGCCCATGGCGATGCCACGTTCAAGCAGTTGCTCATCTTCAAAAATATCCAGCACCGCCAGTGCCGCCGCACAGCTCAGCGCACTGCCGCCATAGGTGCCGCCAAGCCCACCCGGCGCGGGAGCTTGCATCATCTCGGTACGCCCAACCACGCCTGAAATCGGCAAGCCTCCGCCCAGGCTTTTAGCGACAGTGACCAGGTCTGGCTGGATATTGCTGTGTTCAAAGCCAAACATCTTGCCCGTGCGCCCGAAGCCGGTCTGAATTTCATCGGCGATGAGCACAATGCCGTGGCGTTCAGTCAATGTGCGCAGGGCCTGCATAAACTCGATCGGCGCAGGCAGGAAACCACCATCCCCCTGTACCGGCTCGATCAGAATAGCGGCGACCTGATCGGGGACGACTTCAGTGGCGAACAGCGTATCCAGCTCGGCAAGTACGTCCTCGCTACTGACGCCCCGCAGCGCATCCGGGTAGCTGACGTGGTGGATAGCGGGGGCAAAAGGGCCAAAATTTTGTCGGTAGGGCTGGCTCATGCCGGTGAGCGTGGTGCCCAGTAGCGTGCGCCCATGAAAGCCACCGCGAAATGCAATCACGTTGGGGCGCCCTGTATGGGCGCGGGCGATTTTGATGGCGTTTTCCACCGCTTCAGCACCGGAGGTAAAG
The DNA here is from genome assembly GCF_031010175.1 of Halomonas sp. SpR1. Taxonomy (GTDB): domain Bacteria; phylum Pseudomonadota; class Gammaproteobacteria; order Pseudomonadales; family Halomonadaceae; genus Vreelandella. Next base: position 113,283 of record NZ_JAUAMB010000008.1, on the reverse strand, counting down.
AGCACGCTTTGGTAGGCATTTTCGCCGCCAACCAGCTTGGCCAACTGGCTAGCCAGTTCTATATAGCCTGGGTAGGCAGCCACCTGGAAACTCATATGAGAAATACGTTCCACCTGGGCCTGAACTGCTGCCACCACTCGTGGGTGATTATGGCCGACATTGAGCACGCCGATACCGCCCACAAAATCCAAATAGCGATTACCGTCGACGTCATAGACTTCGCTGCCGCGGGCATGAGAAATGACAATAGGGTGGGCGTTCACCACACCGCGGGGAATGTGCTGCTCGCGCTGGCTTAGCATGGCGTGGGAAGGGTGGACGTCGGTCTTCATCTGCGGGCTCCTTGAACATATTCACGGTTATAGTCACGATTTTCATGTTGTGGTGTGTTGGCGCCGCTGGCAGAACGTGGAGCGCGAGCGCCAGCACCCCATACGTTCTTGAGCTTACCGTTGTTAGCAAGCTAGTTACGCTTGGCATGGCGTCGGTAACCGCGTAATCCTTCGTATTTTCTAGTCTGTGCAGCATGATTCACTGTCATGGGGGGCGCAGTGTAATCTGCGCCTTAAGCGCGGATTTAGGCCCATGGCTTCGCTTCACAGCCGCCAAAACAGTATCCGCTGCCTGTTAAACCACCGTAGGATGAAGTTTTAGCTAAGGAGACGCTGCTATGGCACTGCTGTATAAATCCGACCCGGTGCGCGGCGCCCGTTGGAAAGAACTTTTTGCCCAACACGCGCCGGATATTGAGTTCCGCCAATGGCCCGATATGGGTGACCCTAACGAGATCCGCTATTTGTTGGCGTGGATGCCCCCGGAAAATTTGATGGAGTGCCTGCCCTCCCTTGAGGTGCTGTTTGCCACGTCTGCGGGTGTCGATCAGTTTGATTTTGACGCACTGCCTTCAGAGCTGCCGGTCGTACGGATGCTCGACCCCGCCATTGAGGACGGCATGATTGAGTACGCTACCTTTGCAACGCTATGGTTGCACCGCCGCATGGGCGACTATGTGCGCCAGCAGCGCGAGGGAAAATGGCAGGCGCATATGCTGGTACCCACCGCAAAACGGCGCATCGGTATACTCGGTTTAGGTCAGCTTGGCTGCGCCATCGCTACCCATCTGGCAGGTTACGGCTTTGACGTGCGCGGCTGGTCGCGTTCGCCAAAACAGGTGGCGAATGTTCACTGCCACAGTGGCCAGGAAGCGCTGGATGGGTTCCTTGCTGAAAGCGATATTGTGATCTGCGTGTTGCCGCTGACCGACGCCACCCGCGGCATTCTCAATAGCGACTTTTTTGCGCGTATGCCCGAAGGCGCGGCCTTGATCAATATTGGCCGTGGCGAGCACCTGGTTGACCATGACTTGACGCAAGCCCTCGACGAGGGGCAGTTGAGTGCGGCGGTTCTGGATGTATTGAGTGAAGAGCCGCCCGCCGATGATCACCCCTTCTGGCGAGACGAACGGATTTTGCTGACCCCCCACGTGGCCGCGATGACCCAGCCGGATAGCGCTTTCCCGGTTCTGCTGGACAACCTGCGTCGTTATCAGCGCGGAGAGGCAATGATTGGCAGAGTCGATCTGCAGCGTGGCTACTAGGCGTTGTACGAAAACTGCCTGCACTCGCCGTCTTTTCGTGCAACACCTGACCGTTAACAATAGCGTTCCTACCTACTCACTCGCCTTGGGGATTGGCGAGTGAGTAGGTTTGTATATCTCTGCTAGTTCACATAAGTCCCAGTTTCCGCCAGTCAGTACAGCACAGACTTTTTCATCTGGTCTGGTTTTTATATGACCGGCCAACAAGGCGCCGATGCCAATTGAAGCGGCAGGCTCTACTACCAGTTTTGCATCGTTAGCAAGAGTTTGCATGCCTGCAATAATATAACTGTCTTCTACGAGAATGATTTCGTCGACATATTCTTCAATAATAGGGTATGGGTTTTGGCCAGGTACGCTTATTCTTAACCCATCCGCAATGGTGTTTTGTAAAGGAAGCGATATACGCTCTTTATGTATCCTGCTTTGAAAATATTTGGGGGTTAAGGAGGGTTCCACACCGATCACACGCACCGATGGTTTTATTGCTTTTATAGCGGTGGCGATCCCTGAAATAAGGCCTCCGCCGCCCATGGGAATAATGACCGTGTCGACATCTTCCAAGTCTTCTAATATTTCACATCCAATGGTGCCCTGGCCCGCCATTACCATCGGGTCTTCAAAAGCGTGAACAACTGCGTACTTATTTTCTTCCGCAATTTCATACACCCTTTTCCATCTAGCTGCCGTATCACCATCGAACAGTATGACCTCGGCACCAAGCGCTTTTGTATTGGCAATTTTAATTTTTGGCGTGGTTACCGGAAGCACTAATAGCGCTTTTACACCCAGCAACCTAGCGGCGTAGGCAAGCCCCTGTGCATGATTGCCCGAAGAAGTAGCGATTATGCCATTAGCTATCTCTCCTTTTGGGAGGGATAGTGACTTGTTTAAAGCCCCACGAATTTTAAAGGCGCCGGTAATTTGTAGGTTCTCTGGCTTAAGGTATATTTGACAGCCAAGCGCTTCATCCATTTTTTCACCGCGTAATAGCGGTGTGTGCTTAATGTGAGGTTTTAATCGTTCTTGGGCTTCTCGAATATCCTGAATAGTAGGACGGTCGCACATAGTCCTTATCTCCATAAACAGCATTAAAAGAATTCAAAAGAAGTCCCAATGCTGTTCTCTATTGCATTGCTGTAGATTTTGAAGGCAGTGGTGTTGTCTTGTATGGCCATGCCGGTAGAGTCGAAAATGGTAATTTCAGTATCGTTTTCTCTTCCCGGCTTTTGGTTCAGAAGTATTTCGCCAATTTCACCATGGATATCGTTTCTAGTGATGATGTTTTTATTCAAAGGATGCCAAGTTTCTCCTTTTGTAACGCACTGCTCGATGGAGTCATTGACGATTTTTGCGTTTCTGAATATCTCTGGATCCAGTTCTTGTTTACCTTGTTGGTCTGTACCGATGGCCACGATATGTGTGCCGGGCTTAATCCAGTCTGCATCCACGAGTGGGCCTTGACCACGGGTTGTCGTAATGAGTATGTCAGCCTGCTCAACGGCCTCTTTGTTTGAATTTGCTAGTACCACAGGAATACCGAACTCTCTTTCGATATCTTCCTTATAGCGGGAAAGCGTCGCCGGGTTTCTGCTCCAGGCGTGGATCTCCTCAATCTTCATCACTTCATTGATGGCTCGAATTTGCATCCGGGCTTGGTTGCCGGTGCCAATCGTCGTGATTTTTTTTGCGTTCTTTCTGGCCAGCACTTGTACCGAAACAGCCCCCGCTGCTCCCGTTCTAAGGCCGGTGATCAAACTGCCATCCATAGCGCAAATCAATGCGCAGCTCATCGCATCGAACAGCAGTATGTTACCCATGCCGCTAGGCAGACCGTGTGCGGGGTTATCAACAAAACCGCCTGAAGAGGTCTTCATCGATATTATTTCATTGGCTTTATAGTACCCCGCTTTAAAATCAATCTCTCCGCGAGGATCAGGGAGATCTATCCCTATATAGTCAGGTTGTACCACCTTGCCACTGCTGAATGCTTTGTATGCCTCCCTGACAGCATCGATGGTTTCCCTCATACATATTAACTTGCTGACTTCTTCCTTTTTAAGCAAAAGTGTCTTCATTTAAGTGTCTCTTGTTTTTTAATCAGATATAAAATCCGATGTTAATAACGATTGCATGAGACCTCCCCATAAGTGATTTATGGGTATCTATATGTTTTTATAGAAAGAGGCGACCGCCATGGCGCGGGCGCCTCACTTACTTTCCCAGGTACTTTTCCAGGTACTTTCCCAGGCTAGTTAAGTCCGCCCATATGAAACGCTTTCTCTTCCAGGTACTCCTCCAGGCCTTGGTGGGCGCCTTCACGGCCCAGACCCGACTGTTTCATACCACCAAACGGCGCTACTTCCATTGAAATGGAGCCGGTATTGAGGCCGACCATGCCGAACTCCAGCGCTTCGCCCACCCGCCAGGCCCGGCGCACGCTTTCGGTAAAGAAGTAAGCGGCTAGCCCAAAGGGCGTTGCGTTGGCAATACGAATAGCCTCTTCTTCGCTGTCAAATTGCATGATGGGGGCGACGGGGCCAAAGGTCTCTTCCTGGGTGACCAGCATGGCTTCGGTTACCTTGGTGAGCAGTACCGGCGCCACAAAGCGATCCTGACCACTGGGTACCTCGCCGAGCACTCGTTCAGCCCCATGGGATAGGGCGTCATCGAGATGGCGGGCGACTTTGCTCACCGCCTGGTCATTGATCAGTGGGCCAATAGTGGTGCCTTCCTGCATGCCGTCGCCACAGCGCAACGCCTCGATTTCCGTCGCCAAACGGGCCACAAAGCGGTCATGAATACCGGATTGAACCAGAATACGGTTGGCGCAAACGCAGGTCTGACCGGCGTTGCGGAACTTGCTCGCCATGGCTCCGGCCACCGCCAGTTCCAGGTCGGCATCGTCAAACACGATCAGCGGGGCGTTGCCGCCCAGTTCCAGGCTGAGGCGCTTGATATCGTCGGCGCTCTGGCGCATCAGCAGGCTGCCCACCCGGGTTGAGCCGGTGAAGGAGAGTTTGCGCACGGTGGGGTTGGAGGTTAGTTCACCGCCAATGCCTTCGGGCAATCCGGTGACGATATTCACTACGCCGGGGGGGAAACCCGCACGCTCCGCGAGTACTGCCAAGGCCAGTGCTGACAGCGGCGTCAGCTCCGACGGTTTGATGACAATCGGGCATCCGGCCGCTAACGCGGGTGCGCACTTGCGGGTAATCATGGCAATGGGGAAGTTCCATGGCGTAATCGCACCGCACACGCCCACCGGCTGTTTAAGGATCACAATGCGACGATCCGCGCTGGGCGAGGGGATGGTCTCGCCGTAGGCGCGGCGCGCCTCTTCCGCAAACCACTTGATAAAACTCGCGCCGTACTGGGTTTCGCCACGCGCTTCGCTGAGGGGCTTGCCCTGTTCCAGCGTCATCAATACCGCCAAATCCTCGCTGTTTTCCAGTATCAGCGCATGCCAGCGCTCCAGCAGTGCTGCGCGGTCTGCCGCTGTGCGGGCACGCCAGGCGGGCCACGCCGCTTCGGCGGCTTCGATTGCCCGGCGGGTTTCGCTGGCACCCATGCTGGGTACGCTAGCCAGCGCTTCGCCGGTGGCGGGGTTGGTGACGGTCAGCGTGGCCGCATCGTCGGCGTCGCACCATTGTGCGTTGATAAAGGCCTGCTCGCGTAGCAGGTCACTGTCATTAAGGGGCAGCGTCGGCATGCTTTTCTCCTTGTCATTAATAGGGTTAGTGATTAAACGGTCGCGGTTGTGGGCTGCGTATGGGTTGACCATTCACAAGCCTCCAGCCAGCCAGGCTGGAGTTCAGGCACCGAGCCGATCAGCTTGCGGGTGTAGTCGTGCTGTGGCTGGTTGAGCACCGTGCTGCAGGGGCCGAATTCCACACACTCCCCCTGGTAAAGCACCATGACGTCATCGCACAGCGAACGTACCGTCGAGATATCATGGCTGATAAACAGGTAGGCGACGCCCAGTTCACGGCGCAGTTCGGCCAGCAGTTCGAGAATGGCGGCGCCCACCACGGTATCTAACGCCGAGGTCACTTCATCGCAGAGAATCAGGTCGGGTTCGGCGGCCAGCGCCCGGGCGAGATTGACGCGCTGCTTCTGGCCACCCGATAGCCCGCTGGGCTTGCGGTCGAGCAGCGTGCGCGGCAGTTTGACCAGGTCCATCAACTCTTCGACCCGTCGCTGTCGGGCATCGCGGCTCATCTGAAAATAGGTTTCCAGCGGGCGGTTGAGCAGCCGCCTAACCGTGTGGGCCGGGTTGAGCGCATTGTCGGCGCTCTGGAAGACGATCTGAATACGCCGAAACTGGTCGGGTGTGCGTCCTCGCAGCGTCGGCGGTAGCTCACGGCAATTGAACTGAACTTCACCCCGTGACGGTGCCACCAGACCAGCGACCGCTCGGGCAAGCGTCGATTTGCCTGACCCGGACTCACCTATCACACCTAACGCCTGGCCGCGATCAATGCGCAGTTGGATATGATCCAGCACGACATTATTCGGGAGCCCATTGCGATCAGAGCGCCCATAGCCCACTTGAAGATCATCAATACGCAAGAGTTCGTCGCCGCTGGACTGAACCCGGGAGGGCACGCGAGTCTCCGGACGCGCCGCCGCCAATAAGCTACGCGTATAGGCATGGCCCGGATTGTCCAAAATTTGCCCGATGGGCCCTTGCTCCTGCTCTTCCCCGGCCTGTAGTACCAGCACGTGATCGGCAATCTGGGCAACCACAGCAAGATCGTGAGAGACATACAGCGCCGTGGTACCACGCTCGCGCATAACGCGCTTGAAAGCCCGCAGCACATCGACCTGAGTGGTCACATCCAATGCGGTGGTCGGTTCATCCAGAATCACCAGCGCGGGATCGGTAATCAAGGCCATGGCGGCCATAAGACGCTGTAGCTGACCCCCGGAGACCTGGTGAGGGTATCTGTCGCCGATATGTTCCGGGTCGGGCAGCGCCAGCTCGCCAAACAGTTGAATGGCTTTTTGCCGCGCTTGCTGGCGATCCATAACGCCATGGATAAGCGCGCCTTCGATGACTTGATCCATTAGCCGGCGCGAGGGGTTGAAGGCTGCAGCGGCGCTTTGGGCGATGTAGGTCACCCGGTGGCCGCGCAACGCGCGGGTTTCCACGGCTGAGAGGGTGAGTATGTCGGTCTCGCCCAGTTGCACGCTGCCCCCGGCGATCCGACAGCCGCGCCGAGCGTAGCCCATCATGGCCAGCGCAATGGTGGTTTTGCCTGAACCGGATTCACCGATCAGTGCCATCACCTCGCCAGGCTTAAGCGCAAAATTGATCTGACTGACGATCGTGCGCTCATCCTCGCCAGGCGGGGTCGCACAGATATCAAGATCGCGGACGATCAGCGATTCACCTTGCATGGCATCACTCCTTCTGGTTGTCGCGGCTGTTTGAGAGACTGTCGATCAACAGGTTGGCACCGACGGTTAATGAGCCAATCGCCAGCGCCGGGGCAATCACGGCCAGCGCCCCCTGGCTAAGCCCACCGATGTTTTCACGCACCAGGGAGCCCAGGTCGGCGACCGGCGGCTGCACGCCTAAGCCCAGAAAGCTCATGCCGCTGAGCAGCAGGACGATAAACACAAAGCGCATGCCCATATCGGTGAGCACGGGCTGGATCATGTTGGGAAAAATTTCCACGGCGGCGATATACAGCCGTCCCTCCCCCCGGGTACGGGCGACTTGAACGTACTCCAGGGTGGCGAGATTTTTGGCCAAACTATGGGCAATACGGAAAGAGCCCGGCGCGTAGCTGAGCACTGCCGCCAGAATCAGCAGTGGGATAGAGGTGCCAAAGGCGGAGACCATCACCAGGGCCATCATTTTGCTGGGGATCGAAATCAGCGTATCGAATATCCGCCGAACGCTCTCCTCGAGCCAGCGCGGCAGGAGCACCGTCAACATGCCAAAGCCCGCGCCAACCAGGGTTGACAGTAACGCGGCCACTAGCGCCAGCCCCACGGTGTAGCGTGCCCCGGTGAGCATGCGACTGAGCATATCGCGGCCCATATAGTCGGTGCCCAGCAGGTGGGCTGTGCTCGCGCCGCCGTATATCTGATCAGAGACAAAAGCCCCCATGGGATAGGGCGCGAAAAGTGGCCCAAACAGCGCCACTAACAGCCAGAAGCTGAACAAGCTAAGACCGATCCAGCGGGTGAGTTGCCACCCTGAACGATTGCGCTGTTTAGGTACCGCTATCGGTAGGCGGCTTCTTGGCGAGACATAGGGATGACGTTTGCCCTTGCTAACAGGCATTGTCTTGGTGTCGTTCATCGGTTTCGCAGCCTCGGGTTGGAGAGGATCGCGCATAGGTCAGCCAGCATGACCAGCAGCAGATAAGCGCCGCAAAAGATCATGGCGCAGGCCTGTACCAGGGCGAGATCGCGGTTGGAAACCGCATCGACCATTAAGCTGGCGATGCCTGGATAGTTGAAGATGGTTTCGACGATGATCACCCCGCCCAGCAGGTAGGAGAGGCTAAGCGCTACCGCATTGGCAATCGGGCCGACGGCGTTAGGCAGCGCATGGCGCAGTACACGCCGCATCGGGGGAGCGCCTTTGAGCCGGGCCATCTCCACATAAGCGCTGTCGAGCTGATCGATTAAGGCTGCCCGCGTCATGCGCGCCATCTGGGCAATCAACACGCTGCACAGGGTGAGCACCGGCATGGCGTAAACTTTCATAAAGGCGCCCAAACTGTCGACGGTGGATACGTAGGAGAGCGCCGGTAGCCAGCCGAGTTGCACGGCGAAAATCAGCACCGCCAGGGTGGCGACCAGAAACTCGGGTACCGCCACCATCGACAGGGTGATCAAGTTCAGGGTGCGGTCAAGCACGCCACCTCGGCGCATGGCGGCGGCGATACCCATAATCAGCGCCACGGGGACTGATATAACCGTGGTAATCGCGGCTAACAGTAGCGAATTGGGCAGCCGGTCATTGACCAGTTGTATGACATCGACGCCATTACTGGCGGAGCGGCCAAGGTCGCCGGTGGCAAAGCCACTTAACCATTGCCAGTAGCGCAGCAAGGGCGGCTGATTAAGACCTAGCTGGGCTCGCAGTGCCTCCACTTGTTCCGGCGTGGCAAACTGCCCCAGCACCTGCTGGGCGGTGTCCCCTGGCAGCAGCGAGGTAATCGCAAAGATCACCAGGGAGACCAGCAGCAGGGTAATAAGACTGGAGGCTAAGCGACCTAGTACCAGTCCAAAGAGTGAGTCGCGCATCTTTCTTCTCCGGCTCAAGGGCCATGTTCATCATCATCAAGCGTCGTTAGCCGCGCCGGAGATAATACCCATGGCCTGTGATCACAGTAGGGAGAGCAGGAATTAGCCTTTCCACCAGATATGCTCGGCGAACATATAGCCCATGAAACTGCCCAGGGGGACGGTACGATCCATGCCGCCAATGCGGGCATCGAAGCTTTCAATGCTGCTTAGGAAGACGGGGATGCCGATGCCGCCCTCTTCATGGATCATGGTCTGCATGTCGGCGTACATCTGCTTACGGGTGGCCAAATCCGGCTCTCCCCGCGAGGCAATCAGCAATTGATCAAACTGCTCGTTGTGCCAACCGGCTTCGTTCCAGGCAGCGCTGGAGAGGAAAAACTGCGAGAGCAAAATATTCGCCGTGGGTCGGGGATTGATATTGCCGAACCCCAGCGGGTGCTTCATCCAGTGGTTCGACCAGTAGCCGTCAGAGGGAACACGGTTGATATTAAGATTGAGCCCTGCCTGAGCCGCGGACTGCTGGAGAAGCACGGCCATATCTTCCGACGAGGAAGCAGCAGGCGACGCCACCAGAGGCACGGTTGCGCCAGCCAGCCCTGCCTTGGCAAGCAAGGAGGCCGCCCGCTCGGGGTCGTACTCACGCTGGGGTAGCCCATCGAAGTAGTAGGGGGAGCTGGAGATAATCGGATGGTCGTTGGCAATCTCCCCATAGCCGCGCAGGGCGACGCGCTTGATCTGCTCGCGGTCGAAGAGGTACTTCATCGCCTCGCGGAATTCGGGGCGGCTGGTGGGCTGCTGGTCAAAGCGCATGACCAGGTCGGTGTAGTTACCTGCGTTCGTCGCTTTTACCTGATAGCCGTCACTGGTTTTCAAGCGCTCTGCGGAGTTGCCACTGACTTCATTGATCATCTGCACATCGCCAGAGAGCAGCGCATTGACTCGTGATGATTCGTCGCTAATCCCCACCACCTCAATGGCATCCAGATAGGGATGGCCATCGCGCCAGTAGTTCTCATTCCTAACGCCGACCGAACGCACACCGGGGGTAAACTCTTGGCACTTAAAGGCGCCGGTACCCAGCCCTTTCGAGAAGTCGGTCGTGCCATCTGCCACAATCACCAAGTGCGAAACGGCCAGGATAGAGGGCAGCTCGATATTGGGCGAGGAGAGGTTGAATTCGACGCGGTGATCGTCCAGTGCCCTGATACTGTCGATCTGTTCGACCATGGAGGCGACCTTTGAACCCGTCGCGGGATCCTTATGGCGCATGATCGAAAAGATCACATCCTGGGGTGTCAGTGGTTTGCCATCGTGGAAGGTAACGCCGCGCCGCAGGGTAAAGATCCAGTGGCTGCCGTTATCGGTATTCTCGAACGACTCCGCCAGGCAGGGCTGGGGTGTCAGATCTTCATCGTACTGGGTCAGGCCGTTATAAAACATGTAGGCGCGGACATAGTCGATGGCCGTCGCTCCTAAGGCGGGATCCAGTGTGTCTTTTGTGGATGCCGAGTGCGCCGCTATGCGGATACGGCCGCCGTATTGGGGTGTTGCGCTTTCGCTATCCGCCGCCCAGGCCGAGGAGAAACCGGGAAAGGCGCCAGACGCGGCGGCAAAAACGCCCGCCGCGCCAAGGACTTTCATAGCTTCGCGTCGAGACAGCCCGCGCCGCATGGCGTTGTAAACCTGCATGCTTTGTTCGGGAGAAACAAACAGATCATTAGGATTCTTTTCACGTGTCATAAGCCTTCTCCTTACTGCGATTAAGTATTGTTGTGAGTCTGGCAGCGCGTGCTTAACTGGTTTTTGTAATAGCTTTATTTTTAATAGCCTTGTTCTTAATAGCTCTGTTCTTAATAGCTTTTTTCTTAATAGCCCTGTTTTTGTAATCGCCGTTTTGATCGCTCTCTTGGTGAGTTTGGGAAGTAGTGTGAGTGCTGTGGTGATGGCTTAATGCAATCGATCCTGTAGTCGGTACCAACTGCCCACCAGGGGTAAAAACCACGGTTTACCAAAATGGCCGGGGATAGCTGGCCACTTGGTATCCTGCCAAGGATGGTTTTGGCGGTTGCCAAGCATCACCTCGGCTAACACATGCCCCATATGCACCGACATCTGTACGCCATGGCCGCTATAGCCCATGGCGTAGTACATGCCGTTGTGCTGGCCTGCATGGGGAAACCGATCCTGGCTCATATCGACCAGCCCGCCCCAGCAGTAGTCGAGCCGCACCCCTTTTAGTTGGGGAAAGGCCTCCTCCAGCCCGCGGCGCAGTATCTCGCCGCTTTTGGCATCCGATTGGCTGCCGGACATGGCAAAGCGTGCCCGCCCGCCAAACAGCAGTCGGTTGTCGGCGGTAAGCCGGAAGTAGTGACCGACAATGCGGCTGGTGACATAAGAGCGCCGCTGGGGCAGCAATTGGGCACACTGGGCGGCTGAAAGTGGTTCGGTGACGACGATAAAACTGCCCACCGGCACCAGGCGGCGGCGAAACCAGCTTAGTGGGCCTGTCTGCGAAGCGCCGGTGGCCAGCAGCACGTTTTCGGCGCGAATGTCACCGCTGGGTGTGCCTAGCTGGTACGCGGACTTCTCGCGGGTGACGCGGGTCATCGGCGTACGTTCAAAAATATGCGCGCCATGCCTCGCCGCTGCTTCGGCCAAGCCGACGCCGAAGCGCCCCATATGCATCTGGCCGCCGTTACGCTGAAGCAATCCGCCATGGTAGAGCGACGAGTCGACTTCCTCTCTAACGGCGGCGGCGGAGAGCATCTCCACGTCGCTATCCACGTCGCGGCGAATGGCGTCGCAGGTGCGCGCGAGCTTGTCGTAGTGTTCCGGTTTAGCCGCCAGTTTCAGCTTGCCGTGGCGCAGGTAGTCGCAGTCGATCGCTTCTTCGGCCATCACCTGCTCGACGCTGGAGACGGCCTCGGCGTAAGTGGTGTAGTGAGCAATCGCGCGCTCGCGGCCAAGCTGCTCGACCAAGCTGGCGTAGTCTTGGGCCACGCCGGTGTTGCACTGGCCGCCGTTGCGCCCCGAGGCTTCGCCAATGATTTGGCCTGCTTCCAACAGTGCTACGCGGGCCCCGCCCCGGGCCAGCGTGCGGGCAGCCGATAGCCCGGTAAAGCCACCACCCACCACCGCAACATCGTAGTGCTCTTGGGTGAGGGCCTGCTGGCCCCCGGTAAAGGCGGGCGCTGTGGACAGCCAATAGGAGTTGAGTTGCATGGGCGGCTCCTGCACGGTTGGCGAAACAGTCAGCTTAGAGACCGACTAACGCGGGCAAGTCGCGGATATCATTAATCTTGGTCGCCCCATAGCCGTCGCAATAGGGCTCGTGGTTGCGCGCCACAAACGCCTTGTTCTTGATGCCCATTAGGTGAGCTGAAATAAGGTCATAGCGGAAGCTCGATGAGACGTGCAACAGCTCTTCGGGGTGGCAGTCCAGGCTGTCGATCATGGCCTCGAAGGCGGCTAAACGTGGCTTGTAGACTTTGAACGTATCGGCGGTGACGACCTTGTGAAAGGGCACCTCGAGCTTTTGCACGTTCGACATGATTTGGCTGTCATCGGCGTTGGAATAAATCACCAGGGGGATTTTGTCGGCAATTTTCGCCAGCCCCTCAATCACGTCCGGGTGTGGGCCCCAGGTAGGGACGGCCTGGTAATAGAGCATGCCTTCGTTGTCACGGTATTCGATGCCCCAGCGTTTGCAGGTGCGCTCCAGAGCGCTGCAGAGAACCTCCGCATAGGGTTTCCACTCGCCGAGTACTTCATCGTAACGATAAGCGCCAAAGTCCTGCACGAAGCGCTCCATGCGTTCAGCATCAGGGATGCGATCGGCAAAAATTTCGCGCGTCATGCGCCCCATCTGGAAGTTGGTGAGTGTGCCGTAACAATCAAAGGTGATGTACTTAGGGCGCATAATCTCGCTCATGGTGTTTGATCCTCTTGTGTCATGATTGGAGTAATTGGAGAGTCCTTAGCGCAACGACTCATTTCATTACAGCATTCTTGAGCAGGCGCCCGACGCTGAAAGTACGCGCCCGGCTAACACAAACCGCCTTTTTTTGGGATTGATGCAGCACAGAATGCGGCAGGTCGATCACATCATTTCGGGCTGGCGGATACGGCTGCCATCGGAGAAGCGTTTGATGTGGTAAGGAGCAGGATCGACAACAGGCGTTGCATTGGTCGCCAAATCCGCTGCCAGTCTTCCTGCACCAGGCCCAATGCCAAAGCCGTGACCGCTAAAGCCAGCGGCGACGATAAAGCCAGGGATGGCCTCAACCGGAGAGATGATCGGTATCATATCCGGCGTGGTATCGATCATGCCGCCCCAGGCGCGGGCAATATGGACACCTTGGAGCGCGGGGTACTCTGTCTGTAGGGCAGCCAGGGCGGCACGTGCCTGAGGTAGGTCAGGGGCGGGGTCAAGCACCCGCTGGCGCTCAAACGGCGATACCTGATCAAACTGCCAACTGCCGGCCGCTTCTGGCCCGTTAAAGAAAGACGCACCGATGCGTATCTGCAGCTTCTTGGCTAATTTACTGCGGTAGGCGGCGTAGAATTTGCTCGCGTAGCGTAGCCCCTGGGGGCTGATTTCCACCCGGCCAAGGCCCGACAGCGCCAAGGTGTAGCTGCCATCCAGGCGGCGGCGTAGAGCGACCTTGGGGGTAATTAAACAGCCCGGCGTGACCTCCGGTGCGGCGGTAGTTTGCAGTGTGGTGCCCATGATATTGGCCGAGGGGAGCTCAACGCCGTGGCGACGGCAGAAGCGAGAGCTCCAGGCCCCGCCTGCACAGATAACCGTCGAAGTTTTTATCAATCCATGTTCAGTCCACACGCCACTCACACGCCCGTCATGCAGATCCAGGCCGCGCACCGCACAGTTTTGATGAATATAGGCGCCGTGTTCACGGGCGCCAATAGCGATGGCCGAGCAGGCCATCGAGGGTTCGGCCTGGGCATCGTTGGGTGACCAAACGCCGCCAATACAGGGTGTGGTGCTGCCCGGCGAGCGCTCACGGGCTTCTTCGGCACTCAACATATGGCTGATGAAGCCCCGTTCCCGGGCCTGTTTTCCCCATGCCTCCCACTTGGCAAGGCTGGCTTGGCTATCGGTGGTGTAGACGATGCCGTTGCGCCGAAAGCCCACGTCGCGGCCTATCTCTTGGGAGAACGCCTCCCAGCGGTCAAGGCTATACATGGCCAGCGGCAGTTCGAACATGTCGCGATTCTGCTGACGTACCCATCCCCAGTTGCGGCTTGACTGCTCGCCGCCGATAAGTCCCTTCTCCAAAACGGCAACCGAGACCCCTTGTCGCGCCAGTTCATAGGCGGCGGTCGTCCCCACGATGCCGCCACCGATCACCACCACATCAACCTGCTCGGGAAGGGCCGGGCTGTCGTGTACGGCGTCCACGTTGATAAACATGCTTGCTACCTCTATTTGGTAGATAAAGTAATCATCTAATACGCGGTGTCACTCACTGGTCGAGATCGATCAGCACGCTTTTGTGTTGCAGGCAGGCGTCAAAGGCAGCACGGCCCAAGTCCCGGCCCACCCCAGAGCGCTTGTAGCCGCCAGTAGGAAGAATGTAGTCGTTACTGCGGCCGTAACGGTTAACCCATACCGTGCCCGCCGAGAGTTTTCTTACCGTGCGCAGCGCGCGCCCCAGGTCAGCGGTATGAATACCGGCTGCCAGGCCGTAAACATCGTGCTCGGCCAGCGCTAAGGCCTCTTCTTCACTGTCGAAGGTTTGAATGGTCAGCACAGGGCCGAAGATTTCTTCCTCCACGGCGGGATTATGGCGATCGTTTGTATGCAGCAGGGTGGGTTGGTAAAAGTGGCCGCCATCATGGCGTTCGAAGCGCTCTCCTCCGCTCAATAGGTCAGCGCCTGCCTCGCGAGAGCGTGCCACAATCGATTCAATGCGGGTCAACTGGGTGTTGGAAATAATCGGTGAAAACCAACCGCCCGCCTGCCAAGTGTGGCCAGGGGTGAGGGCTTTGAAAAGCCCGCTAAGCCGTTCAATTATGGGCTCAAGCAGCTCGCGTTGGATCAATAACCGCGAGCCGGCGACGCACACTTGCCCGGCGTTGCCGGTAATGGCGGCGGCAAGGGTTTTGGCGGTGCGATCAATATCCGGGATATCGGCAAACACCAGTTGCGGGCTCTTGCCACCCAGCTCCAGGGTGACCGGCTTGGGCCCGGTTTCGGCACAGGCGCCCATGATGGTGCGCCCGGTCACCGTTGAGCCGGTGAAGGTGACCTTGGCCACATAGGGGTGACGGCATAGCGCATCGCCAGTGACCGGCCCATTACCCTGAATGACGTTGAACACCCCTGGTGGCATGCCCGCTTCGATGGCTAACTCCGCCAGCCGCACGGCGGTGAAAGGGGTCATCTCGGAAGGTTTGAGCACCACTGTGTTGCCTGCGGCCAGCGCGGGGGCGACTTTCCAGCAGGTCATGCTGAGGGGAAAGTTCCAGGGGGCGATCGCGCCAACGACGCCCAGCGGCTCGGCAATCTGCATACCCAGGTGGTCGTGGGCGGTCGCCGCGACCTCGCCGCCGTGTTTGTCGGCGAATTCCGCAAAGAAGCGAATACCCTCGGCGGTGTAGGGCACATCCCAGGCCCGCGTCTGATCGATCGGCCGGGTGGAGCCGAGTGATTCCAGTGGGGCGAGATAGTCAATATCGGCTTCAATCAGATCCGCCCAGCGGCGCATAATACGTGCCCGCTCCCGCGGCGCGCAGCGTGACCAGTCGCCGCGCACAAACGCCTGGTGGGCACTGGTGACGGCATCATCGACGCGGTTGGCATCGGCCATGGGCAGTTCGGCATAGACAGCCCCGTCGGAGGGGCGGGATACGCTGAGCGCACTTGGGTCAGTGACGTGCTGGCCCTGAATAAAGTGCGCACAGGGCAAGGCAATGCGGGCAGGATCGAAACTTGGCATAAGAGTCCTTGAAGTTAGTTCAATAGCGTTTTCGTTTAGCTACCATCCTAGGTCGTATGCCCCAGCATGGGGTGCTGAGTACAGGGTGCTTGGGCGCAGGTGATGCGCTCCCCCATAGCAGCGACGGTTAAATCTGCTGAATTGCACGAAGTGCTCTTTTATGGCGTGGCATCGCTGCGTCCTGAGTGCCAAAGTAGCGGCAAACCGATTAACACCAGCGCAAGGAAAATAGTGCGATGACCCACTCCCCTTTGACGTCTGCTTCAGCTAGTGCTCCCGCCCGTTTTGAGCGTGAGGGCTTAACGTGGCGAACAATGACCGTTAACGATCTTGAGGCGGCGCATCGCCTGTCGCTTAAACTTGGCTGGCCCCACCGCATCGACGATTGGCGCCAGATGCTTGATGTGGGTGAGGGCGTCGTGCTGGAAAGCGTTGACGGTGAGCTGGTGGGAACTGGCCTCTGTTTCAGCCAAGGTGCTGTGGCTACCCTGGGACTGGTGGTTATTAGCGACGAGTGGCAGGGCCTCGGGCTGGGGCGCGAGATGATGGTGCGGCTGATGGCGCTGGCAGACACGCGGACGCTGCTATTAGTGGCCACGACCGCCGGCCGGCCCTTGTACCAAAAGCTGGGTTTCGAGCCGTGCAATCGCATTTGCCAATACCAAGGGGTGGTCACCGGCGCACCGCCTGCGCCGCCGCTGCCGGGTTTACGTGGGATGCAGGCAAGCGATCAGGCGGCACTGCTTGCTCTCTCACCCGATAGCCCGGCTCATGCGGCGGTCGCTCAATCGGCTACCCATGGGGTGGTCATTGAAAAGGCGGGCGTGATTGAAGGGGTAGCGCTGAAGCGAACGTATGGGCGCGGTGCGCAAATTGGCCCCATTCTGGCACGCAGTGCTGAACAGGCTCAGGCGTTGGTATTGGCGCTGCTGGCGGAGAGTGAGGGGGAATTTATACGCATCGACTTAGTGGATCCCGACGATGATAGCTGGCTGACTGCTTCAGGGCTCAGCTGCGTCGACGAAGTGACCCGCATGTACTATGGCGAGAGCGTTGAGGAGGGGCCGTTAACGCGCTTTGGCTTGATATCTCAGGCCATGGGCTAGCGGTGGAGAGACCTTATGAACGCGAATATTGTGGATGCTGCTAACGCTATCACCCCCCAACTCAATGCCCAGCGGCGTGACTTTCATCGCTACCCCGAGCAGGGGTGGATGGAGTTCCGCACCGCCAGCCTTGTGGCTGAACGGCTTAGCCAACTGGGGTTCAGCGTTCAGCTGGGGCAAGCGGTGGTGAGTGAGTGCGCCCGCATGGGCGTGCCGGATAGGCAAACCCTGGAAGAAGCTTTGGCGCGTGCGCGCGCACAGGGCGCCATTGAACGCTGGTTGCCTGCCCTGGAAGGGGGCTTTACCGGTGTGGTGGGCACACTGGATACGCAGCGCCCTGGGCCAACCCAGGCGTTTCGTTTCGACCTTGATGCCTTACCCATCGTAGAGTCCAGCGAGGGTAATCACCGCCCTTACCAAAAGGGTTTTCACTCGCTCAATCAAGGCTCAATGCACGCCTGCGGCCACGATGGTCATGCCACCATTGGCTTGGGAATGGCCGAACTGTTGAGCCAATTTTCCAGTCAACTGGTTGGTAAAATAAAATTGATTTTCCAACCCGCCGAAGAGGGCGTGCGGGGGGCCCAGTCGATGGTCGAGGCGGGTGTCGTCGATGACGTTGACAGACTGGTTGCCACGCATCTGGGCCTCGGCCATCCCAGCGGCCAGGTGATATGCGCGGCGGATGGCTTTCTTGCCACCACCAAGCTGGATGTTCACTTTTCCGGTAAGGCGGCCCATGCTGGCGGGCAGCCAGAGATGGGCCAAAACGCCTTGCTGGCGGCCGCCCAGGCGACCCTGGGTTTGCACGCCATTGCCCCTCATAGCCAAGGCGTTTCGCGTATTAACGTAGGGCAACTAACAGCGGGAAGTGGCCGCAATATCATTGCCGATAGCGCCTTGTTAACGCTGGAGACCCGTGGCGCTACTGCGGACATAAACAGCTATATGGAAAACCGTGCGTTTGAGGTGCTCAAAGGGGCTGCCGCTATGCAGGGAGTAAGCATCTCTACCGAACGCGTGGGCGCTGCCAGTGCCTGCGCCGCCACTCCTGATCTGGTAGAAAAAATTGCCGCCTGTCTAGCCGATCACCCTGGCATTACCCAGTTAGTGAGGCACGACGTGACGCCCGCGGGTTCTGAAGATGCTACCTCGTTAATGGCCAGGGTGATGGAGCGTGGTGGTCAGGCAACCTACATGATTTTCGGTGCTGACCTTGCGGCTGGCCATCATCACGCCTGCTTTGACTTTGATGAGGCAGTAATGCCACTGGCAGTCGGCGCATTGATGCAGATAGCCCTTAATCCTTGAAATTAAAAAAGATAATGTCGTTGTTTTTTTGCTAAAGGATATATCAAAACACCTCGCTAAGCGGCGATGGCACTTAGCGAGGTGGCTCTGTGTTGTTGAGTAGCAGTGATAGTCAGCCCCCATTGAGTTAGGCAACCTGACTTTCAAGCTCACCAGGAATCAAGAATCCACGCAGGATTTTCTCCATTCTCTGCCGTGCGTCAGCATGCTCGAGGTCAAGAAAATGGCCTGCATTGGGCACGACTTCAAACTCGCACTTCGGCATATAGTCGTTGGCGATTAGGATGTCTTCTGGCGTCGTGTACTCATCCAGTTTGCCATTTACGAAAAGCGTCGGTATCTCAATATTACCCAGTAGCTGCTCGTAGTCGGTGTCGTTCATGGAAAGTATTTGCTCAATATGAAAGCAGACCTGTTGAAGCTCTTGGTCATCTAACCGCGAGAGATGCCGATAATTAATATATTTTAATAAGCGGGGTAAGTATTTGCCCACTTCGTCATTAAGCAGATTAGCAGCGGTTTTGACATCGCCAATCTGAATATAATGGCGTGCACCATTGATATAGCGCAGCATGCCGTCGTTAAGCTGAGTGGAAAATGAGGCTAGTACCGCTCTTTTAATAGAGGTGGGGGCTTGCGCCAAGGCCCTCATGGCGGCATAACCTCCCCAAGAAACGGAAAGTAACGACGTTGGTTGGTAACGTTCAATCAGGGTTAGGAGGATATTGACTTCATCCTCCTTGGTAATGATACCACCCACAGGGTTATGTGGTTTCGATTGGCCAGCAAAAGGCAAGTCAAACAGGATAACGTTTAACCCGTCACTCAAGTATTTGACGCAATTGGTAAAAGAAGCCGTGGTGGCTAGCGCGCCATTGACCATAATAATACTTTCAGTATTTTGTGGCTGTTGATAGATTTCTACATGCACGCAATGATTGCCTATCTCAACGAGTTCGGTTTGGGCTTTCATGATCTTTTCCTTGCAGTAATTGGGTCAGTTAATGCGAGTTCTATTAATGCGAGTTCTATTAATGTGAGCTCTATGCGCGTGCATGTCTGAGTAATTGATTCTGAACCTATCAAGTTCATTAGCTGTCACAAATGTGCAAGTTTTTTTAGTGTTTCTTTATTTGTGTTTACCTGATTGTTGAGGGTATAGGCTGCTGTGTATGTAGGATATTGTGGACGCGGTTTGTAAGAGATTCGCTATGCTAATGTAAGAAATATCTTATAAGTAAGTTTTTAATGCGCAGTTGTTAAATAATGTGTAGTCGGGTGGTGTTTGGATTAGTTCGCGTAGTTAAATATAACTGATGAATATTACGGGGGATTAAACATACCCCCTCTCCTGTCTCAGGTGAGGGGGTTATGGGAACTGGCTCTAGTACGCGACGCAGAAACGCTGATTGGTATGGCGTGGGTTTTCTAACTCATCAATCATGGCGATGGCGTAATCCTGTACGGAAATACGGCTATTGCCTTCGCTATCGGCCAATAGTGTATCGCCGCCAATCCGGAAACTGCCCGTGCGTTCGCCGGGGAAAATCTCAGCAGCGGGGGAGAGAAACGTCCACGCTTGAGCCGTTTGCCCGCGCAGTGTTTCAAGAGCCGTTTTCGCTCCTTCCGCTGTAGCCCGGTACTCTGCTGGGAACCCCGGGGCATCTAACAAAAACTTACCCGGCGCTACTTCGAGTGTGGCTGCGCCACCTACTACCAGTAATCTAGGCACAGACGCGTGTTGGGTGGCGGCCAAAATCGAATTAAAGCCTTTGAGATAGTAGTCGTAAACATCCACCTGGGCATGGCCGCTAAAGGCGCTGATAACAGCTTCAAAACCGCGGAGCTGCTCGGTAAGTGCATCGGTATTTAACACATCGCTTTTAACGGTAGTGACATTCTCCTGTGCTGCCACCCGTTCAGGGCGAGTCACTAACGCCGTCACGTGATGGCCGCGGGAGCGCGCTTCGGTTAATAGGGCGGAACCAATAAATCCGCTGGCGCCAATCAGCGCAATCTTCATCGTAGTACTCCTTCAGTGGGTAGTCGCTGCATTGTCGGACGCTTTATTGATTTGAAAAATAGCGATTAACGTAATTTACTGTTGTCGATTTCATAACAATAGGGTGTCATATGACCACCGCCAGCGAGTTCGACTTAAACGGTTTGCCGATCTTTATCGCCCTGGTGGAGGCAGGTAGCTTTACCAAGGCGGCGGAGCGGCTAGGCTGCACGAAAACTCGGGTAAGCCTGCAAATTCGCCAGTTGGAAACGCGCCTGGGCGTAACCCTGTTCCTTCGCACCACGCGGCGGGTTCAACTTACCCAGGCCGGCGAGGCGCTTTATCATCAATGTCACCCGCTGTTAACAGATCTACAGGGGGCGCTCGCCAGTGCCGTGAGTGACACCCAACAGCTGCATGGCGAGCTGCGTATCACGGCCCCTGAAGATTACGCCGCCGGGGTGTTGAGCGAAGCGGTGGTGGCGTTCAGCCGCTTGCACCCGGCGCTGCATATAGAGCTACGCAGCGGCGACCAGATAAGCGATATGGTGCAGGACGGTATCGATTTAGCGTTTCGTTTAGGCTGGTTAAAAGACTCAACGCTGCGAGCCCGTCGGCTAGGCGCCTTTCAGCAGCATGTGGTGGCTGCGCCTGATTACTTGAAATGCCACGGCACGCCCTCGTACCCCGAGGCACTGGAAGCGCACGATTGGATCGCCTTTACGCCGTTAAAAGCGCCGTTAACCTGGAATTTTCAGCGAAGAGATGAGCGATACGAAGTGCAAATGAGTGCGGGGTTGGCAGCCAACTCAACGGTGAGTTTAGTTGCGCTGCTGGTCGCTGGCGGTGGTCTCTCAGTATTGCCGGATATTACCGCGGCGCCGGAGATAGCCGCCGGACGTTTAGTACGCGTGCTTGACGAGTGGGCACTGCCCGAAGGAGGTGTTTATGCGGTATATCCGCCAGGGCGACACGTGACCGCTAAAGCGCGTGCATTTATGACCTTCTTTGACGCCTGGTTAGCAGGTAGAACTTAAGTGCTGCCGCCAGTTTGCAGCGTAAAACCTACATCGTGTTGGCGACGGTAGACGTTTTTACCGCTTAGTCGGCGGATGAGCTCTTTGGCAGCGAGGCGTCCCATCTCCTCTCTGGGGGAGAGAATAGTAGTGAGCTGCGGCGTCACATGTTGACCAAGGGGGAGTCCGTTAAACCCCGCAATGGCGATATCTTTCGGTACATTGAGCCCTTGGCGTTGAGCGGCCAGCAGGGCGCCTGCCGCCAAGTCGTCGTTGGCAAAGTGAATGGCTTGGGTGTGAGGGTATTGAGCTAATACTTGGGTAAGCCCTTCCGCGCCCGCCTGCAGGCTGCCCAGGGTGTCTAGTTCCAGTAGTGGGGCGTCGAGCCCTTTCTCCTTTAGCACCGATTGATGCCCATCAAAGCGCATGCTGGCACGATAATCCTGCGAGAGCCGCGCGCCCACATAAACAATATGACGGTAGCCTTTGTCGATAAGATGGCTGGCCATGCAGCGGCCTGCCGCCACGTGATCCAGCCCAACGTTAAGATCCATGCCTTTGCCAAGCTCCATTACCTCCATAATGGGGTGATCCCAGTTCGCCAGCAGCGTATGGCAGGCCTTGTTATGGCGCAGTCCAGCGGTGACCAGTGCAGAGCATGACCAGCCCAGAAAAGTGCGCACCAATTGATACTCTCGGTCTAAATCGTAGTCGGTATTACCCAGCAGTATCTGGTAACCCTCAGCTTCGAGTGTTTCCTGTAGGCCTTTAATGACCTCAACAAACACGCTGTTGATCAGTGACGGCACAATCACCGCTATCAGCCGCGAGCGGGAAGAGGCCAGGCTACCGGCCACTAGGTTGGGTACGTAGCCCAACTGCTCTACGGCTTGTAGAACACTCAGGCGAGCACTATCGCTGACCTTATCAGGGTAGTTCAGGGCTCGAGATGCGGTAATCGGTGAAACCCCTGCCGCTTGGGCCACTTGGCTGAGCGTGACCTGATCCGAGCTTCGGCGCTGCCTGGTAGTGTTGGGAGAGTCAGCGTTGGGAGAAACTTTGCTAGGCGAGTCTTTAGACATTGGTCGCACGATCCTGATTTTCAACTTGTCGTTACGCAAACAGTAATCTAAAACGAATGGTAGCGCTATCATGACAGCGCTACCACTGCGCTGGTGGCGATAAGCTCTGGTGGCGATGAGTGAAAGAAGAAACAGCGAAGCACCGCGAAATAGCAACAAACACAACAACAGCGAGGTGTCGGCGGGTGAGTCAACACGATAAGCAATCACTTCAAGTAGGTGTCATTGGTTTGGGTGCTATGGGCATGGGCACCGCAACCAACTTGCTCCAACAAGGGTTGAACGTAACAGGTTGCGATATCTCCGCTGCGGCCAGAGAGGCTTTTGTGGCAGCAGGGGGCCAAAGCGTAGCGACTCCTGCTGAGCTTGCTCACTGCCATATTGTGTTGGTGGTCGTCGTAAATGGGGGGCAGGTTGAGCAAGTGCTGTTCGGTGAGCAGGGTGTGGTGAGCCACTTGGCCCAGGGCAGCTTGATCGTGCAGTGCGCCACGGTGGCGCCCAGTCAGGCGAAACAGTTTGGCGAGCGTGTGGCGGCAGAAGGGGTGATGTTTTTGGATGCGCCCATTAGCGGCGGTGCTGCCAAAGCCAAAAGTGGTGAGCTATCGGTGATGGCGTCAGGGGCAGAGGAGGCATTCACCTACGCCGAAGTAGTGCTCGATACCATGGCTGCCAAGGTTTACCGCCTTGGCGATACCCCAGGCGTTGGTTCAAGCATGAAGCTGGTCAACCAGCTACTGGCAGGGGTACATATCGCCACCGCTGCCGAAGCGATGGCGCTGGGCATTCGCATGGGGCTCGACCCCGAGGTTATTTATGAGGTGATTACCCACTCGGCGGGTAACTCCTGGATGTTTGAGAACCGCGTGCCGCATATTCTGAGTGGCGACTACACGCCGCTTTCAGCGGTGGATATCTTCGTCAAAGATCTCAATATCGTGCATCAAACCGGCCGTGAACTGGCGCTGGCAACGCCCGTTGCTTCAAGCGCTCTGCAGCAATTTACCGCTGCCAGCGGCGCGGGTTTTGGCCGTGAAGATGACTCGGCGGTCATCAAAGTCTACCAGCGGCTATCCGGCATCACGCTGCCCGAAGCTGCCAACGATGCCGAGGAAGTCTGATGCGCATGGGGGTGGGAGCGAAAATCGTCTTAGGCGCCATTGCCGACGACTTCACGGGGGCCACCGATCTCGCCAATAACCTGGTGCGTGGGGGTATGCGCTGCCTACAGGTGATTGGCGTGCCCTCGCAAGAGGTCAACCTTAACAATATCGACGCGGTGGTCGTGGCGCTTAAATCTCGATCCTGTCCGGCGGATGAGGCCGTCACGGACTCCCTCGCCGTGCTTGGGTGGCTTCGTCAACAAGGCGCTCGACAGCTGTTCTTTAAGTACTGCTCCACCTTTGACTCCACCGATCAGGGCAATATCGGCCCGGTGGCCGATGCTCTACTGGAAGCCCTCGGCGCTAATCAAACCGTGATGGTGCCCGCCTTTCCAGTAAATGGCCGCACGGTGTACCAGGGCCACTTGTTCGTCGGTGACCGTCTGCTTAACGACTGCGGGATGCAGCACCATCCATTAAACCCCATGCAAGACGCAGACTTAGTGCGCGTACTCTCCCGCCAAACGCCGCACCCGGTGGGTTTGGCCAATCGTGCCATGCTGGCCCAAGGAGCAGACGCTACCCGTGCGCATTTATCTACGCTGGCAGAGCAGGGGGTTCGCCATGTGATTTGCGACACCTTGGATGAGCAGGATCTAGACGTCCTAGCTGAAGCGACCGTTTTGATGCCCTTGGTCACCGGCGGCTCTGGTCTGGGGCAGGCGCTGCCTGCTCAGTATCGCAAGCAGGGCTGGTTAGAGACAATTACGCAACCAGGTCGTTTAACCCCTGCTTCTGGCAGTGCGCTGGTACTCTCTGGTAGCTGTTCCCGCGCCACACTCGCTCAGGTGGCGGATTTTTTGGACAAACATCCTGACGGTGGCTTTGCCCTGGATCCGTTATCGCTTAGTGAAGGAGACAAGCAGCAGGAGCAAGCGCTGGTCTTTGCCCGAGAGCGCCTATCTAGCAACTCGCCGGTATTGATTTACGCCTCGGCCGATCCAGACAAGGTCTGCGCCGCCCAGCAAGCCTTGGGCGTTGCGCGCGCGGGCGCACTGGTTGAAGAAACAATGAGCCAACTGGCGGTTGCTTTGGTCAACGAAGGCGTGGGTCGCTTGTTGGTGGCTGGCGGCGAAACCTCAGGCGCAGTGGTCTCGGCGTTAGGTATTACCACCCTACGCATCGGCGAGCAGATTGACCCCGGCGTGCCCTGGACACAAGCCGCGCTGGCGGGTCGTGATGCACCGTTGTCGCTGGCGCTGAAGTCCGGCAACTTTGGTGGCGTTGATTTCTTTACCCGCGCATTTGAGGTGCTGGTATGAGTACTCATGATCAAAACAGTCTGCGTGAGCAGATCAGCACCCTGGGCAAGTCGC
Source organism: Halomonas sp. SpR1 (assembly GCF_031010175.1). Lineage (GTDB taxonomy): Bacteria > Pseudomonadota > Gammaproteobacteria > Pseudomonadales > Halomonadaceae > Vreelandella. The sequence goes on along the minus strand of NZ_JAUAMB010000008.1, from coordinate 88,462 downwards.
TATTTGATCGTGGCCTGACCATGGGCTCCAGCGGCAATATCAGCGTGCGCTTGGAAGATGGCGGCTGGCTGATGACCCCGACCAATGCCTGTCTGGGCCGGCTGGATCCAGTGCGGATCTCCCATCTGGATCAACACGGCCAACTGCTAAGCGGCGACCAGCCCACCAAAGAGCAGTTTCTGCATATGGCCATGTACGAGGAGCGTCCGCAATCTGGGGCTATCGTGCACCTGCACTCTACCCATTCGGTAGCGGTGTCCTGTTTGCCAGGTGTTGACCCTTGCGACTGTATTCCTCCGCTGACCGCCTACTACGTGATGAGGGTAGGCAAGCTACCGCTGATTCCCTATCACATACCCGGCGACCCCAAGCTGGGCGATGCGGTGCGTTGCTTGGCCGGCAAACACAGCGCGGTACTACTGGCCAACCACGGGCCCGTGGTGGCGGGGAAAAATCTCGAAGCGGCGGTGTATGCCACTGAAGAACTTGAAGAGACCGCTAAGCTTTATCTGTTGTTGCGTGGCGAGAATCCCCGTGGGCTAACGCCAGAACAAGTCGCCGAGCTGGAAGCGCGTTTTCCACGTGATTAACACTATTTAATTTAACAACTAAGCACTTAACAACTAAGCACTTAACAACAAGAGCCCCACGATGATTCGATTAGCCGCCAACCTCAGCATGCTGTTTAACGAGCACGCCTTTATGGATCGCTTTGCCGCGGCTGCGCGTGCGGGCTTTAAAGGTGTTGAGTACCTATTTCCTTATGCGTTCTCCCCAGAAGAGCTGCGCCAAGCACTGCAAGAATCGCAGTTGGAGCAGGTGCTGTTTAACCTGCCCCCGGGGGATTGGGAGGCTGGTGAACGAGGCTTAGCGAGCCTGCCAGGCCGGGAAGGGGAATTTCGTGACTCGGTAATCGAGGCGCTGCGTTACGCCGAGGTGCTCAACTGCTCCCGCGTGCATGCCATGGCCGGGCTGCTCCCGGAAGGCGCCGATGCGGCGACCCAGGCTGACCACCATGCGACCTACACCCGCAATCTCCGTTTTGCGGCGAGTGAAGCGGCCAAAGCGGGCCGAGAAGTATTGATTGAGCCAATCAATACTCATGATATGCCAGGCTTCTTTTTGTCCCGCCAAGCCCAAGCCATGGCGGTATTGGAAGAAGTCAGCGCGGAAAACCTGAAGCTCCAATTTGATCTTTACCACTGTCAAATGATGGACGGCGACTTGATTCGCCACCTTGAGCGCCAGTTCAGCAGCATTGGCCATATTCAAATCGCGGGCGTGCCCGAGCGCCACGAGCCTAATGTGGGTGAAGTGCATTATCCCGCCATTTTTGAACGCCTAAGCGAGCTGGGGTATAGCGGCTGGATCGGCTGTGAGTATCGCCCCAAAGCAGAGACTCGAGCCGGTTTGGGCTGGGGCACCGCCTGGGGGCTAACCCCTCAGTGAGCTGGCTACATTGAATAAACAATAGCTGAATAAACAATAACAACAGCGCATAGGAGCAAGAAATGCATATAGCCATCACCGGCGCGGCCGGTTTTCTAGGTCAGCGCTTAGTGCAGCAGTTGCTTGCGAAAGGCGAGCTTTGTCAGAAGGCCATCACACGGCTAACGCTGATTGATCAGGTGGAAGCACCGCAGCCCGCAGCAGGAAACGTGGCTGTGACATCAATAGCGCTGGATATTACCGACCCCGGCGCACTGGATAGCGTATTGAAGCAACGCCCGGACGTTATTTATCACTTGGCCGCGGTGGTCAGCTCTGCCGCGGAAGCCGATTTAGAGCTGGGCATGCGGGTGAATTTTGATGCGACTCGGGCGCTGCTGGAAGGCTGCCGGGAGCAGTCACTGTCCGATACCCGCTTGATTATGGCCAGCTCGGTGGCGGCCTACGGCGGCGAGTTGCCGGAGGTACTGGATGATATGACGGCGCTTCATCCACAGAATTCTTATGGTGCCCAAAAGGCCATGTGCGAGCTGCTTATTAACGATTACAGCCGCCGCGGATTGGTAGACGGCCTGGTGCTGCGATTACCGACCATTGTTATTCGCCCTGGTCGACCTAACGCCGCTGCGTCCAGTTTTGCTTCCAGTATTTTGCGTGAACCGTTAAATGGCGAAGAAGCGATTTGCCCGGTGCCGGTAGGGCTTCCGATGTTTGTGATGTCGCCGGGTAAAGTGGTGGATGCGCTGATTCATGGCGCGGAAGTGCCAAGTGAGGTATTGGCACCTTTTCGAGCCTTCATGCTGCCGGGTATTACCGTCACGGTAGCTGACATGCTGGAAGCGCTGCGTGAAGTCGCGGGAGAGAAAGCGCTTGCGCGGGTGCGTCATGAGCCCGACCCACGCATCGAAGCCATTGTGGCTAGCTGGCCTGCTCAATTTGAAACCACAAAAGCCAAGCAGCTCGGCTTTGTGGGTGATGACAACTTCAAACAGATTATCGATGCGTTTGTGACTGAGCCGTCATAAGTTCCGCCCTGCCTTACGCGGCAGGCAACAGCATGGAGCGATGCTACCTATAGCGTGTGTCGCTTCACTACCCACCCTCACAACAATATAAAGAGGGCACTTCAATGACTAAGCAACGCTTTACAACACCTCCGACACTGACACGCCATGCCCTGGTGGCAGCGATTAGCGGTATCGCTACCGTTGGTATCGCGCTCCAAGCCCAGGCGGCCACGGAAGTGAACTTGGGCCATACCCTCTCGTCTACCTCTCACTACTCGGTGGGTGCTGATGCGTTTAAGGAAACGCTTGAGCGCCTGTCCGACGGCGAGTTTACCGTGACCGAGCACACCTCGGGATCACTCGGTGGCGAGCGGGAGATGATCGAAGGCTTACAGATTGGCACGGTCGACGTGGTGATTACCTCGACGGGCCCGCTGGGTAACTTTGTACCCGAAAGCTATGTGCTTGACCTGCCTTTCCTGTTTGAAAACTACGATCAGGCGCGCTGTGTGCTCGACAGTGAGCTTGGCGATGAGCTGCTGGAAAAAATGGGTGAGCACGACTTGGTGGGTTTAGCGTGGTCTGAAAATGGCTTTCGCCATCTGACCAACAGCCAGCGGGAGATCGCCACGCCAGCCGATGCCGAAGGTCTGCGCGTACGCACCATGGAGAACGCGGTGCATCAGGAGGCATTCCGTCAGATGGGCGCGCGTCCTACCCCCATGGCCTTCCCTGAGCTGTTCACCGCGCTCCAGCAGGGTACTGTTGATGGCCAGGAAAATCCTATCACCGTCATCGTAGCGACCAACTTCTGGGAAGTGCAGGACTACCTCTCTCTCACTGGGCATGTCTACTCTCCGGCTATCGTACTGGGCTCGCCCATTTTGCTGGACGGCTTAAGCGATGAAGAGCGGGGCTGGTTTATGGAAGCCGCTGTAGCTTCTGCTGAAGCGACCCGTGAAGAGGTCTCGCGTTTGGAGCGAGAAGGCGTAGCACTGCTGGAAGAGAACGGCATGACGGTAAAAACTGATATTGATATCGCTCCTTTCCAGGAAGCGGTTCAGCCCGCCTACGAGATATTTACCTCTGAGTACGGCACGGAAATGCTGGAACGTGTTCAGGAACAGGCCAGTAGCTGTTAACTAACACTGTCGAGCGCTTTCCCTTCCTCGGCCTCCGTAAATGCCGGAGGCCGCTTTGGCATGGTGATCTCTTATGCTAGCGGTATTTCTTCGTTTTGAGCGTCAGTTAACCCGGCTCGCGATGCTGATCGCCGTGGCGATGTTGACGATATCGGTGACGCTCAGTTTTTATCAGGTACTCACCCGCTTTGTGTTTAACGCCCCCTCTACCTGGACGGAAGTTGCTTCCCGAGCGGCGATGATCTGGTGCGTGTTTATGGCGGCGGCTGCCACCTTTCGAGGCGGCTATATGATGGCGGTAGAGGTCGTTTATAAAGTCGTTCCAGCACGTTTTATAACGCTACTCGAAATAGCGATTGTGCTCTGCAGCCTGCTGGTTCTCGGCGTACTGATCCATTACGGCATTCAAATGACCATGCGGGTGAGCAATCAAACCATGTCCGGGATGAATATTTCGATGGCATGGGCGTATGCGGCGATACCGACAGGGTCGTTTTTTGCCATTGTGGCGGTGATTGCGCGATTACTGGCGCAGCTTAGCGGCCGCGAGAAAGTGGGGCCGGAGAATAGTGAAATTGTGCCTGAAGCCCAGGATGGGCAGCTCTCTGAAGGAGGGGCGAAGCCATGAATATGGTTATTGGCCTATCGCTGATTATTCTATTCACCTTCGGCGTTCCGATCGCGATTTCAATTATTCTAGCGTCGATTATCGGCATCGAATTCTTTACCCGCCTGCCGCTGTTGTTAGTGCCTCAGCAGATGTTTATCGGTATCGATAAATTTCCGCTGATGGCAATCCCGTTTTTTATTCTTGCCGGGAATCTAATGGCCGCGGGGGGCATATCTCAACGTTTGGTAGACTTAGCAAAATCCATTGTTGGTCGTGTGCAGGGCGGGTTGGCGATGTCCTGTGTACTCACCTGCATGATGTTTGCGGCGGTGTCTGGTTCCAGCGTGGCGACCACCTTTGCGATTGGCGCCATTTTGATTCCAGCCATGGTGAAGCATGGTTATCCCAAACCCTTGGCGGCCTCCATTCAGGCCTCATCCGCTGAGCTTGGGGTGCTTATTCCACCGTCGATTCCACTGATCCTGTATGGCGTAAGTACCGATACCTCCATCGGCCAGCTGTTCCTCGCCGGTATTGGCCCTGGCATATTGATTGGCAGCGCGCTGATTATCTTTCTCTATCTGTTCTGCAAAGTTCGCGGCTACGGCAAAGACGACTACAAAGACAGCACCGGCTTTATGGTCTCGGTAAAGCGTGCCTGGGTGGCGATGTTGATGCCGGTGGTGGTTATCGGCGGTATCTATGGCGGGATATTTACCCCCACCGAAGCCTCCGCTGTAGCGGTATTTTTTGCTCTGATTGTGGGCGGTTTCTACTATCGCGAGCTGAAGCTGGATGACATGTGGCCGATTTTGCGCCAGAGCGTGATTTCTACTGCCGCCGTTATGTTGATTATTGCTGCCGCCTCGCTGTTTAGCTTTCTGCTCAGCCGCACAGGGCTGCCTGCGCAAATCGCCATCTTGGTCACCAACACTATCAATGACCCCATGATGTTTTTGTTGGTGGTCAATGCTTTGCTGCTGATCGTCGGTATGTTTATAGAAACGTCCGCTGCTATTTTGGTACTGGCACCGATCCTCACGCCGATAGCCATTCAGTTTGGTATTCACCCCGTCCACTTCGGCTTGGTCATGGTGGTCAACTTGGCGCTTGGCATGATTACCCCGCCGCTGGGCGTGAATCTGTTTGCTGCCTGTGCCGTCGCCAAAATATCGATTGATCAAATGCTGCCATGGTTGGTGCGCTTTGTGCTGGTCGTACTCGCATGTTTGATGGCGATTACCTATATGCCTTGGATCTCCATGGGACTGGTGAATACTTTCTACGGTTAGAAAAGTCGTTATGTTAAGTGAACTCAACAATGACAATAAAAGGAGCGTTAAATGTCGTATTCAATGGCCTTGCCACCGCAGCAAGCACTGATCGGTGGTGAGTGGGTAGAAACGGCCGCTACCCTACAGATAGAGGCTCCTGCCACGGGAGAACCCCTGGCGCGTATTGCGCGTAGCCAGGCAGAAGACATTGATGCAGCGGTAAAGGCAGCACGGCAGGCATTTTCCGGTCAGCTACGTGAATGGGCCCGCTGGTCTGCCCGGCAGCGCAGCGAATGGCTGCTGCGCTTTGCCGATGTGATCGAAGCGCACCACGAACAGCTAGCACAGCTTGAGTGTGCCGATACCGGTAAGCCGATGACCCAGGCCAAAGGCGATATTGCCGCCTGCGCCCGCTACTTCCGTTTTTACGGCGGCGCGGCGGATAAGCTCCACGGTGAGACCATTCCCTTTGAAAACGACTTCGCCGTGATGACCCTGCGCGAACCCTACGGCGTATGCGCGCAAATTATTCCCTGGAATTATCCTTCCCAGATATTTGGCCGCTGTGTGGCAGCGGCATTATCGGCAGGCAATACCATCGTGCTAAAACCCGCCGAAGATGCCTGCTTGAGCGTGCTACGTTTGGCGGAACTGGCCGTGGGTCATGGCCTGCCTGCCGGGGCACTTAATGTGGTGCCAGGGCTTGGCTATGAAGCAGGCGCCGCGCTTGCTGCCCATCCCAACATTGACCATCTCTCGTTTACCGGCTCCCCGGAAACCGGCACACACGTTGCCCAAGCCGCCGCGCAGCACCATGTGCCGGTTACGTTGGAATTGGGAGGCAAATCCCCCCAGCTTGTATTTGCCGATGCGGATCTCGACGCTGCGCTTCCCGCGGTGGTGCGCGGGATTATTCAGAACGCCGGGCAGACCTGTTCAGCTGGCAGCCGCCTGCTGGTTCAACGTGACATCGCAGATAGCGTGGTAGCGAATCTTTGCGAGCGCTTCGCCGCTCTGCGCTGTGATGCGGGGGAAGCGGATGCGGACTGTGGCCCGCTGATCAATGCGCGTCAAAAAGCCAAGCTGGAAGCGCGCCTGACGACCGCCGAAGCCGATGGTATCCGCGTGGCGGCAAAAGGCCAATTAGCGCCGAGCGCACCGGCTGGCGGTCATTTTGTGTTGCCCCAGCTGTTGATCGATATTCCTGAAGGCCATGAAGTGCTGCGCGAAGAGCTATTTGGTCCGGTGCTAGTAGTGCAGGTGTTTGATGATGAGGCCGAAGCGCTTGCCCTCGCCAATGCCACTGATTTTGGTCTATGTGCAGGTGTCTGGACGCGGGATGGCGGGCGTCAGCTACGCCTAGCCAAAGGTATTCGCAGTGGCCAGGTATTTATTAACAACTACGGCGCCGCCGGTGGTGTTGAGTTACCTTTCGGTGGCGTTGGCCGCTCCGGTCATGGCCGTGAGAAGGGCTTTGAAGGGCTGCGTAGCTACACACGGATTAAAACTGTCGCGATTAAACATTAACGGGTGCTTCACTTGTAAGGAGATAACAATGACAACATCACGCCAGGTAGGCATCGTCGGTGTGGGCCTAATGGGCCATGGGATTGCCAGCAGTCTGCTCCGCGCAGGCCATCAGATCAGCTTTCTTGAGCACCCAGGCAATCAGCCAGTAGAGGACTTGCTGGAAGCCGGCGCCACCATGCTAAATTCGGGACGAGAAGTAGCGCAAAACGCTGAGGTGGTGATTCTGTGCGTCACCGGCTCACCCCAGGTAGAGGCCGTGCTGTTTGAACCCAACGGCGTATTGGAAGGGTTAAAGGCAGGTGGCGTGGTAGTGGACTGCTCTACAGCATTGCCCAGCTCAACAGAAAAAGTCGCTGCCAGAGTCACCGAAGCGGGCGGGCGCTTTATGGACGCGGCCATGACGCGCACGCCCAAAGAAGCGGCTGAAGGGCGGCTCAATTTGATCGTTGGCGCCCCAAAAGCGCTGTTCGATGAAACGCTGCCGCTATTACAGGGCTTTGCCGAAAATATTGCCCATGCGGGCGATGTGGGCGCGGGGCATACCCTTAAACTGCTGCATAACTTTGTCTCTTTGGGATTTTCGGCAGTATTGGCCGAGGCTACAGCGGCATCTCGTAAAGCGGGTATTAGTGATAGCGCATTGCTAGAGGTATTAGGGGCTGGAGGCGGAGGTGGAGTTGTGCTCGAACGACTGCGCCCCTATATCGCTGATAATGATCCTTCAGGCTTTAAGTTTAGCGTTGCCAATGCCAGCAAAGATCTGGGTTACTACCACACGATGACCGAAGATCTCGCCGTAGAGGGAGGTATCGCTGAAGCCGTTCGCAACCTGTATACATCGGTTGAAGATCAAAGCCTTCCAATACCCGCGCTAATCGGTGTGCTTGAGCGGCGTTAAGATAGAGAGTGACTCAACCGTTGTTATCTCGGCTGGGTTCCCCATACGCCGCCAAAAACACATCCACGGCGCTGCTGATTTGGCGGTGAAGCTCTTCATCGCAGGGCGGTTGGCGCACGCCCATACGGACTTCTGTGACCAGCGTGCCCTGCCACATGCTGCACAGTTGGTCGGCGGCAGATTGGGGTGCGGTAAACGTTAAGTGCCCGGTTTTGGCTAACCCCTCCAATTTCTCCTGAAGCCACTGTTTAGTGGCCCACGGGCCTGCCTCGAAATACGCCCGTAGCAGCTCCGGGTACTGCTCGCCCTGGGCGGTCATTACCCGTTCAACCGCCAGCACATGAGGCTCTAATAAAAAGCGTACCAGGCCTAAACCGACCTCGATCAGCGATTGGCGCACCGCCCTGTGGGTGTCGGGCAGTTTATCCAACCCGCGGCGGATGATGGTGGTTTCACGCCGGATCACACTACCAAACAGGGCCTCTTTGGTTACAAAATGGCCGTACACGGTGACTTTGGAAACCCCCGCTTCTCGGGCAACGGCTTCCATCGTTACCCCCTCTAAGCCGTGGCGAAAAAACAGGCTTGTCGCCGCATCCATCATGGCATTCCGTTTAGCCATATCTTTAGGTCGGCCAGCGCGGCGTGTTGGTTCCGGCGATGTATGTTGAGAATCTGTCATCCAGTGCAATCCGTGCCCATCGAGTAAATAAATATTGAACGTACGCGTACAGGTATTATAGTGGACGGTATCGTTCAAGAATAAACCATTTCGAGGCCATTATGGTTAGGTTATTAGCGTCTTCTTGGCGGCACCGACTACGCGGCATGTTGGCGGCGCTGCTGATGATAGGTGTCACACTGGTGGCGGTGTTTTTCCTGACCAGCCAGCGCAGCAGTGCTCAGCTGGCCCGCCAGCAAGGCGCTGATAACGCCCTACTGCAGGTGGCGGCCGAGGCCCTGAAACAGGCTGAACAGCTGCAGCGGGAGGTGCGCTTAACCGGGCGTGTGGTGGCGCGCCAGTCAGTATCACTGGCGTTCGAACCTGCGGGGCGGGTCACTGCTGTGTCCGCCGACAGAGGCGATGCGGTTGAGCAAGGGGATGTGCTGGCCACGCTGGATACCCGCCGATTAGAGAGCCGCTTGGCGGAGGTCGCCGCGCGCAGTGAAGAAGCCCGTGCCAGCCTCGCCCTTGCCCAGCGCCAGGAGGAGCGTGAAGCGCAGCTAAACCAGAATAACTTTGCCAGCCGTACCGCACTGGATCAGGCCCGTACCGATCGGTTAACCCTTCAGGCTCAACTTGCGGCGCTGGCTGCCGAGCGCGATAGCCTGACCGCCGATTTGGATGACAGCACATTAAAAGCGCCCTTTACCGGACGGGTGATCGAGCGCCATGTCAGTGTCGGCAGTCTGGTGAGTAGCGGCACGTCGGCTTTCGATCTTATCGATGTCGAGCAGTTAGAAGCGCGTCTTGGCCTACCTGCCGCGCTAGCTGCCACGTTTACCCCAGGCGAGGCCGTTGAACTGAGTGTCAATGGCGAGGCGATCCGCGCAGAGGTGCGTGCCCGGCTGCCCCAGGTTGACAGCGACAGCCGTACCCAGACGCTGGTGGTATCACTGGGTGAGCCCGGCAGCGCCGTGCCCGGCGACTTGGCAGAACTGCGCTACACGATTACCGAGCCCGCAAGCGGCTACTGGGTGCCTTTGGATTCCCTGCAAGCCGCTGAACGCGGCCTGTGGAACGTATTGGTGGCCGAGCCGCTAGAGAATGATCACTACCGTGTGGCCCAGGCCAGCGTGGAACTGCTGCATAGCGAAGGCGACCAAGCCTTTGTGCGTGGCACGCTAGCGCCGGGTATGCGGCTGATTACCAGCGGCACCCACCGGATTACCCCAGGACAGCAGGTCACGTTGAGCGAGGAAGTGGCCAATGAAGCGCCTTGAGTGGTTATTTAACCGACGACTGCTAGCGCTCGCGCTGGGCCTTCTCGTGGTTGCCGGGCTGTCAGCCATTCAAACGTTGCCACGTGCGGAGGATCCTCACTTGGTAGCGCGCATGGCTACCGTACTAGCGACTTTTCCGGGTGCCACCCCAGAACAGGTCGAAGCCTTGGTGGCGCGCCCCATTGAGGATGAGCTACGCACCATCGCCGAAATTAACGTGCTGGAATCCACCTCACGCCAAGGCATTGCGGTGATTAGCCTTGAGCTCGAGGACGCGGTGACTAACGTAACGCCGGTGTGGAGTCGCGTGCGTGACAAGCTGGCCGACGTGGCGCCTACACTGCCTGATGGCGTGCAAACGCCAGAGCTGCTGGATGACCGGGGCTACGCGTTTAGCATCGTGGCCGCGCTGCGCTGGACATTGGACGCCCCACCCAATCCCCAACTGATGGAGCGCTACGCCGAGCGTTTGGAAGCAGCGTTTCGAAACGTCCCTGGCACGGAGTATACCCACCGCTTCGGCGTGGCGGGGGAGCAGGTAGAGGTGAGCGTTAACCCGCTTGAACTGAACGCCTTGGGGCTCTCGGTTGGGCAGTTAGCGGCCACTATTGAGGCAAGCGACGGTCGGCGTACCGCTGGTGAAGTGGTTACCGACGGCCACCGGCTAACGGTGGGGCTAAGCGGTGAGTTCGATGCGCTTGATAGGCTGCGCGATATAGAAGTGGCGACTCGTCAGGGGCAAACCGTCAGGCTTGGCGAGTTGGCAGAGCTACGCCGCGGCGTACAAGCCCCCCCAGCCGCGGTGGCACTGCTAAACGGCGAGCGTGCGGTGTTTGTCGGCGCACGTATGGCGCCCGGCCAGCGTATTGATCGCTGGGTGGAACAAGCCCAGCAGCAGTTGGCGGCGTTCGCCGACGAGCTGCCGATCGGTATCGCGGTTGAAGAGGTCTTCGAGCAAGCCAGTTACACCAATCAGCGTTTGAGTGACGTGGCAGTTAGCCTATTGATAGGGCTGGTGCTGGTGGTCGCGATCCTGTTCCTGACTATGGGATGGCGCTCTGCGGTGACAGTGGGACTGGCGATCCCCGCTACGGCCCTGCTTACCCTGGCGTTCTTCAAGCCGCTGGGTATCGATATCCACCAGATGAGCATTACCGGCATTATTGTGGCACTGGGGTTGATGGTCGATAACGCCATTGTGATGACCAACGCGCTGCGCGAGCGTTTTTTGAAAGGCGATTCAGCGCTGGCCGCTACCCGGGACACACTGCGCCACTTGGCAGTGCCGCTGCTGGCCAGTACCTTAACCACCATTCTGGCGTTTATGCCGATTGTGTTGATGCCAGGCCCTGCGGGGGAGTTTGTAGGGCCCCTGGCCATGGCGGTGATGGTTGCGCTGGTAAGCTCTTATCTGGTCTCGTTGCTGCTGGTGCCGGCCCTGTCACCCATGCTGTTAGCCAAGGTCGCTGACAAACCTCCAACACCAAGCGGTAGCGGCATCAGTCATAGGATTAAGCGCGGCTTTCGCCGAACGGTACGTAGCGCGCTGTGTCACCCTTGGGCCGCGATGATCATTACCCTGTGCGTGCCGGTGGGTGGCATGGCGTTGATGCCCACGCTCGACGTGGCGTTTTTCCCACCCGCAGACCGCGATCAATTTCATATAGAGGTTCGCTTGCCTCCTGCCAGCAGTATGGCCAACAGCGAAGCTCTGGCCCATGAGGTCGAGGCCATGATTCGGGAGCTGCCGGGCGTCACCCGCGTCTCGGCGTTTGTGGGTGAAAGCGCGCCGATGATGTACTATAACGTGCTTACCAATGAGGATAACAACCCAGCGTTCGTGCATCTGATTGTGGACACAACGTCTTTACAGATCACTAACGAGCGGGTGCCCGCCCTGCAGCAGGCGCTTGATCAGCGGTTCCCCCAGGCCCAAAGCGTAGTGCGCAAGTATGAACAGGGGCCCCCGTTTAAAGCCCCGATTGAACTTCGTGTCTATGGTGATGATCTAGCGGTACTGTCATCGCTTGGGCTTGAATTGGCGGGGCTCATGCACCAACTGCCGCAAGTCACCCATGTGCGGGCGGGCATGCAGCGTGATTTGCCCAGGTTAACCCTTGATATCGACCACACGGCACTAAGTGATGCAGGATTAACGCCGCAGCGACTAGCGGAACAAGTGGGGGCGGCGCTCTCGGGACAATCGGCAGGCATGCTGCTGGAGGATACCCAGCAACTGCCGGTGCGGGTACGCTACGCTGATGAGTGGCGCACTAACGCCGAGCAGTTGGCAGCGCTGCGCTTGGTCAGCGATCAAGTAGCGGAGGGCCTGCCGCTGGCGGCGGTGGCGGAGGTGTCGCTCACGCCTGCCTGGAGCGCGATTACCCGTCGTAACGCTGAACGGGTGCAGTTGGTGCAGGGGTACCTGGTGGCTGACGCTCTTCCAGCGGTTTCTATGGCTCAACTAGATGCTAAACTTCAGGCGGCGTTGCAATCGGGGGCATTCCAATTGCCTCCAGGTTACCGAATTGAGACCGGTGGCGAAGCCGCCGAGCGTGATGAAGCCGTGAACCAGTTGCTTGCTTCGGTGGTGTTGCTGGTCATCGCCATGGTGGCTACCGTGGTGTTGGCCTTTAACTCCTTCCGGCGGGCCGCCATTGTGTTCATTGCCGGAGCTCAAGCAATGGGCATGGGTATTGTGGCGCTGCTGCTAAGCGGGCATGCGTTCGGCTTTGTGATTATCGTCGGCATCATGGGGCTGGTAGGGGTGGCAATTAATGCCACTATTATCATTATTGCTGCCTTTGATGACGATGAAGCCGCCCGCCGCGGCGACATTGAGGCCATGCTGGCGGTGATCAGTGGCCCCACCAGTCGACATATCGTCTCGACTACGATCACTACCTTTGCCGGTTTAATACCGCTGATGGTGACTTCCGGCGGCCTTTGGCCACCCTTCGCGCAAACTATTGGATTTGGTCTACTCTTAGCAACGCTAGTGTCGTTTGTCTTTACCCCAGCGCTATATCGGCTGTGGGTATCGCGACCTGTAGATGTTTAGCACCATGACCGCACGACTATTTTACAAGGACGAGTAAATAGCATGTATCAGCACTATAGCCAGCAAGGTTCGGAACTTGATGAAGAGCGGCCAGGCCACGCGGTGGCAATTCTCCGCTTTAAAGGAAGCTCACCTGGGGTTCACATTGTCGACGTTAATACCGACTATCAGCGGTTATGGGGTGGCAGCCGTGAAGATTGGCTGGGAGTGGCGCCCATTATCGTTCAGCAAGAGGCCGCCAACCGGCAAATTTTTGACCAGTTGCACGATGCTCTGAACCCATTGATCAATGATGCGGAAAGTTTTTTTGAGGGCATTGGTGGGCTGGAAGTAAACCGCCGTCATGATGGGTCGCGTCGATATGTTGAATGGCGAATTACAGCGATGGGCGTAAGACACAATGACGCGATTACGCTCGTGTTAACCCAGCGCGATGTGACCGAGCAGAAGGAGAAAGAAGCCCAGCTTAAGCGGCTAGCAACCACCGATATGTTAACCGGGCTCGTTAACAGGTCTCAGTTTGATACGGTACTGAAAAGCGAAATCAACCGCCAAAACCGCTACGCTCGCCCGCTCTCTTTGATCATGTTGGATATCGATTATTTTAAACAGATCAATGATAACTACGGGCATGATGTCGGTGACCAAGTACTGGTTGAGCTCGCTGATTTGCTTAAGCGCAATCTACGTAAGGCGGATTGTTGCGCACGCTGGGGTGGTGAAGAGTTTATGCTGCTGGCGCCTGAAACCTCGCTTGAACAGGCCGTGCGGCTGGCAGAAAAAGTGCGCGGCGCAATAAAATCCACCGACTTCCCCGTGGAAGGTTGGGTCACGGCAAGCTTTGGTGTTGTGGAAGTGCTCTCCAATGAGTCAGTAAAGAGCGTTATGAAGCGAGTAGATAACGCCCTTTACCTTGCAAAAGAGGAAGGGCGTGATCAGGTGTCAACGGGTGGTTTATTATCGTCTGCCAAGCAAGCTTAGGTAGGGTCGCGGTCAATCGCAAACGAAGACCACGCTTGGCGAACGGTCATGATTTCCAAGCGATTGATATTGATATGGTCGGGAAGCGTAGCCAAATAGTAAAGTTGCTCGGCAATATCTTCCGCCTGAAGTGGTGTGGTGCCTCGGTAAAGCGCATCGGAGGCGGCTTGATCGCCTTTGGTTCTAACCAGAGTAAACTCGGTTTCTGCCATACCGGGCGCTAGATCAGTGACCCGCACGCCTGTGCCCAATAAGTCGCAGCGTAGGTTATAGCTGAACTGTTGCACAAAGGCTTTGGAGGCGCCATACACATGCCCGCCAGGGTACGGCCACTGCCCCGCCACCGAGCCAAGATTAAGAATACTCGCCCCTTTTCCGGTTTTAAGTAGCAGTGGCAGCGCCGCGTGAGTCACGTTGACCAGGCCCGTGATATTGGTATCGATCATGGTGTGCCAATCTTCCAGCGCCACCTTTTGTGCCGGTTCCGGCGCCAGGGCTAAGCCCGCATTATTGATCAAGCAAGTTAGCGGTAAAAATTCTGCTGGCAGATTACTGATGGCACTTGTGACTGCCTCACTATCTCGTACATCAAGCGCCAGCGTTAGCACAGGTACCTGCTCGGAGAGCTCCTCTTCCAGTGCTTTTAGGCGCTCAACGCGTCGCCCGGTTAGAATTAACGACCAACCCGCTTTGGCAAAGCGCTGCGCTGCCGCTTTACCAAACCCCGAAGTAGCTCCCGTGATAAGTACGCTAGGCATTGCACTATCTCCATGTTGGTTAATGCTTAATAGGGCGACATTGCCCATGATTATTTCACTGTAAGCAACGTTGGCCCAAGGCATTAGGGCCAGATAACAACAGCCGATGTGACATTCGCTGTCCCGTTGATGTGTCGCGACTGGCCCTACAGCCTCAAGGATCAAACTCACTAGGCTGGCAAGCACACTATTTCCTAATGGATTAAACAGGGTGCCTGCCATGAATGCCACTATTGCTGCTTCTTATTCATCGTGGCTTACCGTTTGGCGGCAAGCAGGATCGAAATAGTTGATGTTCTGCACGCGCGCCAGGATTATCCCTAACTCATCATTACCCCAACTGCCTGCGCCAGCGGTTCTCAATGGTATCCAGCTCGGCCGGGCCGTAAAGGGCATGATCATGTTGCCCGTAGTAGGCCCATAATTGATCGCCGTAATCGAAGTGCCACCACTCGCTGGGCAGGTTGGTGAAGCCTTGCTGCCGCATGGTGTGATAGAGCAGGCGACGGTGATCCCGCGCCTTGTGTTGCTGTGGGCTCAGCGTTTCCAAATGCTCGAAATAGTCGCTATGAGAGGCCGGTAATGCCTCGTCAAACAAGGTGCCCATATCCAGCGGTAAGCCATCGGCATCACACAGCGTGACGTCGACCGCCCCGCCAGTAAGGTGCGGGCTGGGGGCGAGAGGATCACGGCTGGGTACCGAGACAAACTCTCTTGTGCGCTCCAATAGCTCCGCTTCAGTGAGGTCGGGTTGGTGGTGGTGGATGGCTTCGTGCAGGGTGTCGAACAGATACTGCTGCACCCGCCATGGCCGCCAGCCGTCCAGTACGATTAAACCGATGCCATCGGGTAAGCTGCGTGCAGCAGCGAGTAGCGCCCGATAAACACCTTCACGTACAAAACACTCCGCTACCGCACCTGGAATGCCCAGCCGCGCATAGGCGGGGAACACGCTGACCGGTGCCGGGGCGAGACTCATCGGCATCAGGCGCTCGCCGTTATCTTCAATAGGCGCACGGCGGAGCTGTTCCCAGCAGGGGGCTGGGTAGCTGAGGATAGGCGGCAAAGCCTTCAATAGTGTGTTTAAAGGCATCATGTTATCCAAGCAGAGTGTTCTTCAAGAAGAGCATTAGCAAAACTGGCTATCAAAACTGAGTCGGTAGCCACAGCGTCAGCGGTGGAAACAGGATTAATAGAATAAGCACCGCAATTGCTGTCAGCACAAAGGGCCAAATGGTTCTGAACAGCGACACTATCTCTAGCCGACTGACCGCGGCGGCCACGAACACACAGGCCCCCAATGGTGGTGTGATTAACGCAATAGTAATGTTCAGCGTGATGATGACGCCTAGATGGATGGGGTCGATACCCGCCATCATGGCCACCGGCGCAAAAATAGGCGTCAGTAGCATTAATGCCGACACCTCCTCCATAAACATCCCCGTTATAAAGGTAATGGCACTCAGTAACAGTAGAATCAGTACTGCGTTATCTATGTAAGGAGATAACAGTGAGACAAATTGCGCGGGCACTTGCGCATAGGAGAGCAGCCAGCTAATCGTGGCCGAGGCTGCCATGATCAAAAAGATCGCTGAGGTTAAGCGTGCCGTATCAAGGATGGCTTGCCAACACTCCTTGAAACGCAACCCTCCCAGCACAAAACCACATAGGGCCACGTACAGCGCTGTCAAAGCGCCCGACTCAGTAGGCGTCACAAAGCCCAGCACGATACCCGCAACGATAATGAAGGGGGCGATAAGTGCAGGCAGGGCGGCTACGAAGGCTATCGCAAGCTGGCTGAGCGAGGGCAACTGACCGCTTTTAGGCAATCGGTGACGCCAGGCATACCAGGCGTTCATGCCCATAAAGGCAACACCCAGCAGCAGTCCGGGCACGACGCCTGCCATAAATAGATCACCTACTGAGGTGTTCGTCAGTGAGGCATACAGAATCATAAAGATACTGGGGGGAATGATCGGGCCGATCAGCGAGCTCCCAGCAGTTAAACCAGCGGCAAACGCCCTTGAGTAGCCCTCCTTCTCCATGGCCGGCACTAACAGCGACCCCAGCGCCGAGGTGTCGGCCACCGCTGAGCCATTAACGCCTGCGAAGAAAACGCTCGACACCACATTGACGTGGCCCATGCCGCCCCGCAAGTGCCCTACTATCAGGCGGGCAAACCCCATCAGGCGCTCCGTTAAGCCGCTGACGTTCATTAGGTTGCCTGCGAAGATGAACAGCGGGATAGCCATTAAGGAGAACACATTGATACCGCTAAAGAATTGCTGAGGCAGCATACGCGGAATCATCGAGGGGTCGACAAACAGAAAACCCACTATCGCGGTGGTAAGCAGTGCGATGAACAGAGGAAGCCCAAGTAGTACATGGCCTAAGAAAACCGCCAGCATCGTCGCAATCATAAAGAGTCCTCAACGGTTTTCATAAAGAGTCCTCAACGGTCTTGAGCGGCGCGGGGCCATAGATAAGCGCATGCCAAGCAAGTAGCAAAAAGCCAATGGGTAGCGAGAGGAGTGGCACCGTGCGGCTAATGCCGAGCCCGGACGTGGTAAACATGTTGACCGATAACGCATAGCGATAGCTTACCCATGCACCCCCGGCTGCAATCACCAGGGTGAGTAGCCACTGGTACACATTGAGCAAACGAGCGAAGGGGGCGGGCAGCAGTTTCTCCAACAGCCCAACGCGCATATGCCCACCTTCCGACCAGACGGCCCCAGCCGCAAGCATCACCGTGGCGATGATTAAGAAACGCGACAGCTCATCTGTCCAGATAGGCGCGCCACCGGCGATATAGCGGGCAAACACACCGTATAGAATGGCCGCAACGTTGAGGGATAACAGCGCGCCCGCCAGGGTCAGAGTAACCGGGCGGCTAATAGCCAGTAGCCGGGATCTAAGCGTATGAAACATGGCAGCCTTCCATGAAGCGCTAGAACATTAAGCACAGAAAATAGAGGGCCAGTAAGGTACCAGCCCCTGTGGTTGCAGCAGTGTTGAAAAGCCCGTTAGTCGAGCAGTTCGCTCATACCCGCGTCTTCAAGCGCCATATCGATCCAGCGTTGCTCGATATCACGCTCTTCGAGCCATTCAAGATAAGCAGGCTGACCAATTTCGCGGAAAGCGGTGAGTTCCTCTTCAGAAGGGCGAATCACTTCCATACCTTGTTCTTCCAGGTAGGCAATACGTGAATCGACCTGCTCCTCGTTGTGCTCACGGGCATTTTGATTAGCTTCGGCGACGGCTTCCTGAAAGGCGCTACGAAGTTCCTCATCCCAACCAGCGATCATTTCGCTATTTCCCACCAGGAACTGGTTGGAATACTGGATATTGGCGAGGGTCAGGTAGTCCTGTACTTCGTAGAGGCTGCCCAGAATGATATACATCGGCGGGTTCATCTGGCCGTCGGCCACCCCTGTGCGCAGTGCCATGTAGGTTTCTGTCCAGGGAATAGGCGTGCCAGAGGCGCCGAAGGATTCGTAGAGAGCTACCTGGCTGGGATCCATGGCTCGGAAGCGCAGACCTTCGAAGTCGTCAGGGTGGCTGATAGGTCGTTCGTTATTGGTGAATGCTAAGAAGCCCCCTTCTTCGACAACCGCCAGCATATCGATACCGGCACGCTCTTGCAGAGCATTCCCAACTTCCTGCCAATATTCGCCTTCATCGAAGAAGTTACGTGCCGCCTCAAAGTCGTCGAATAGAAACGGAATCGCGCTGACGAAAATTTCATCAACGAGAGGCGAGACACCCGCAAAAGACGCCACGTTGAGCATTGGTGTGCTCATGGTCTGCTCCATGCGCTCCTGCTCCTCGCCCAGCATGCTGTTCGGGTAGAGCTCAAGCTGGATCTCACCGCCGGTTTTCTCATCTACCAACGCTTTAAGGTTCTCTGCAAAGACGTGGACAGCATTCTTCTCGGGATCGGGGGCACCGTTGTAACTCAGATTAATCGTGGTGGCTGCAAGGGTGTTTCCTGCCATAAAAGCAGAGCCAAGCAGGCAAGCTGAAATGAGTCGTTTAGGTGTAAACATAGGTTGAGCAAGCATCGTAAGTCTCCTGGTTTATTGTCGTGAGCTAGAAGGCGCTAAAGGCGCGTTATTAGATTTATAAGGAGTGCCTACTAGAAGACTATGTATTGAAGCGTTGACTATGCAATACCCAAACTGTGGCTTTTATTGCAACAGTCGTGGCGCATCGGCCGAGAAAAAGCGCATGCCTTTGTGCAAATGATCGATGCAGGTGGTTGAGGCAATAGTGAGGTCTTGTCCTTTCAGGCTAACAATTTGGGCGCGGGTACCATTCATCACCGGGTACTGCATCGGTAGCGTAAAAATTTCACCTCGCTCTATCTCATCCATTACGGTGAGCTCAGGCATAAACGTAATGCCGATGCCTGAGCGGACGAAATTCTTTAACACCGAAACAGAGTTGGTATGTAGGCGTGCTTCAAGATGAATACGCTCCTGGTGAGCCACCATATTGACCATTTGTCGCATACCGAAAGGGTTGTCCATCAACGCCAGCGGCCAATCTTTTAAGTCATGCAGCGTTACGGGGCGATTCAGCTCAATGAGAGGATGTTTGGGGGGCACAATGACATCGAGTGGCTGGCGCGTTTCCACATGGCAAAAAAGTTGTGGGTCTACCGGCGGTGCATAAAGTAGCGCTATATCCACTTCACGATCTTTGAGTAACGACATCGCTTCATTAACGCCCGCCATGCGAATTTCAACATTGATACCTGCAAATCCTGACATGAAAGTGCCTAACGGTGCTGCGATCAGGTCAGCGATAAACCCTTCTCCCACGGCAATGCGAACTTCGCCTTTCGCTAGGCTCTGAAGTGCCATGAGCTGGGATAGTACGGCCTCTTCTGATGCTCGCTGGGCATGAAAATGGTGCACCAGGAGCTGGCCCGCTGCAGTAGCACGCATCCCCCTTCCGTGCCGCTCACATAGCTGGGTATCCAACTCTTCTTCGAGCGCTTTTAATTGGCGGCTAACGGCAGAGGCGTCAACATTGAGGTGGGCGGCGGCGCGCCTGAGCGAGCCGCGGCGAATCACTTCATTGAGGTAGGTTAATGCACGCTGGTTAAGCATAAAACACGCCTATGATGGGAGGTTTTATATCTTACCGGAAGCCTGCCTGGACTTATCATGGTTGAGACTAGCTAAGCGACTGGGCAGCTTGCTGAGCGCGAACGTTTTTATCCTCTACCGCATCCGCAAGCATATCGGCGGTAATGGCTGAGAGTGTCCAGCCGAGGTGGCCGTGGCCGGTGTTGTAGAATACCGTGGGCAGTTTGCCGGGGCCGACCTTGGGCAGCATATTGGGAAGCATTGGGCGCAGGCCCGCCCAGGGCACCACGCGGCGGGTGCTGACGCCGGGGAAGCACTCTTCGACCCAGCGAATCAGCGGGCGGATGCGGTTGTCGCGGATATCGCGATTAAAGCCGTTAAACTCGGCGGTGCCGGCGATACGGAAGCGCTCATCCCCAAGGCGGCTGGTGACCAGCTTGGTTTCATCATCCAGTAAGCTAACGGTAGGGGCGGCCTGTTGGGAGGCGGCATCGTCAAGCTGCACGGTAATCGAGTAGCCTTTGACCGGGTAAATATTGACCCGGTCGCCTAGCTTGGCGGCCAGGGCACGGCTGCCCACCCCGGCGCATACCACCACGCTATCAAAGGTTTCGCGCACGGGTTCGCCGTCAGCCTCGCCTTCAATAGTGGCGGTGACCCAGGCATGGTGTTCGTCCGCGCTAAGATCCTGCACGCTATGGCCATATTTAAGCGTTACGCCACGGCGCCCAGCGGCTTGGGCTAACCCATGGGTAAACTTATGAATATCGCCGGTGGCGTCGCTTTCAGTAAAGAAGCCGCCGTAGTAGCTGCCCGCCAGCGTCGGTTCGATGGTGCGCATTTCCTCCGGCGTCACCGGCTGTCGCTCGAGGCCGCCTTTACTGAGCAGATTGGAGACCTTGGCGGCGTGGTCGTAGCCCGCTTTATCGCGGTAGATATGCAGAATGCCTTTCTGCTTTAAATCGAAGTCGATCTGCTCGTCTTTTGCCCACTGAAACAGATGTTCGCGGGCCGCGATGGCCAGCCGCGTGGTCTCGGTGGTGTTGGCAGCGTAGCGGGGGATCGAGGCGATAAACTCGCCAAACCAACTGAGCTTGTGCCAGCTCGGTCGAGGATTGACCAGCAGCGGGGCGTCGTTTCTGAGCATCCAGCGCAGGCCTTTGATCACGGTCGGCCAGTGGTTCCACACTTCGGCATTGGAGGCAGAAAGCTGACCGCCATTGGCGAACGACGTCTCCATCGCGGCGTAGCGATGCTTTTCAAAGACGGTGACCTCATAGCCACGTTTGGCCAGGGCGTAAGCGCTGGTAATGCCGGTGATACCACCACCGATAACGGCAATGCGTTGCATAACTCTCTCCAGATTGTATGAGCGTCGGGGAATCCCACCTAACGGCGTAAATGCTGCTGGGCGTACCCCTTCCGTCATGGAACCTGAGAGATTCGCGTGCCGCTGCGAGGCGCGCTTGCTCCTTCGGTGGGCTGAGTGACGCAGTCATCAGCCGCTCTTCGGAAAGTGATAATAATAGCGGTCCGGTTGCCTGAGAGTTTCCGGGGCAGTTGCTCCTTCGGCGCTGGCGTCATCGCGATTGCTGTCAGATGCGCCAAGCTCTCCCGCTATTACCTTGTGTCTTATTGTCTTAAATGCTGCTGTCTTTATGTCTTTATGTCTTTAATACGGTCAGTTGTAACGTGATTAGTTTTAGCATGAAAGACGACGATGGTCTTGAACGCTTATTCCACGGGTCTCATTCCAAGGGCTTTATTCCAAGGGCTGGGCCCGCGCAATAATCGCCGCACAATCAAGCCCGGTGGGCAGGGTGCCGGTGTTGAGGCCACTGCGCTCAGCGAGCCGCCCCGCGCAGAACGCATCGGCCACATCAGCGGGAGCGTGCTGTACCAGCAGGGCGCCTTGCAAAGCCAGGGCCATGCCGTCGGCCAACTGACGAGCGCGGTATTGGAGCGCTTGGGTATCCTGCATTTGCTGCTGTAACTGGTGAATAAAGCGATCCAGATGCGCATCAGCGCCTTGTGCCTTGGCGAGTTCGGCAAAGTAGGCGTCGAGCACCTCGGGCTGCTTTTCAATCGCGCGCAGGATATCCAGGCACTGAACGTTACCACTACCTTCCCAGATGGCGTTGATGGGCGATTCGCGGAACAGACGCGGCATCATATGGGTTTCCATAACGCCGCTACCGCCAATCACTTCCATCGCTTCATAGGCGTGGTGGGGCGTGCGCTTACAGATCCAGTACTTGCCGACCGGCGTGGCTATGCGCGAAAGCAGGCGCTCGTGCTCGTTATCTTGCTGATCCATCGCTCGGGCCATGCGCAGCATCAGGGTGGTGGCGGCTTCGCTCTCGAGGGCCAGGTCGGCGAGCACATTCTGCATTAGCGGCTGCTCGCTTAGGCGTGCCCCGAAGGCATGGCGATGGGTGGCGTGGTGAATCGCCTGGGCGGTGGCCTGGCGCATGCCAGCCGCGGAGCCGATCATGCAGTCGTAGCGGGTCATGGCTACCATCTCAATGATGGTGCGCACACCGCGCCCTTCATCACCCACCATCCAGGCAAAGGCACCCCGCAGCTCCGTCTCACTGGAAGCATTGGCCACGTTGCCCATTTTGCGTTTTAACTGCTGGATATGGAGCGGGTTTTTAGTGCCATCGGGCCGCCAACGTGGCAGCAAAAAACAGCTCAAACCGCCGGGCGCCTGGGCGAGTACCAGGAAAGCGTCGCACATCGGCGCGGAAACAAACCACTTATGCCCTACTAACTCGTAAGCTTTACCTGGCCCGCCTTGATCAATCGGGTAGGCGCGGGTGGTGTTAAGCCGCACATCGGAGCCGCCCTGCTTCTCGGTCATCGCCATGCCCAGGGTGACGCCCTGTTTTTCGAAATAAGGCACATTGCGCGGGTCGTAGTGTGGCGCGGTGATTTTATTGCCCCAGCTCTCAAGCAGGCTGGGCTGGTGGCGTAACGCAGGCAAGGCGGCGAACGTCATGGTGATCGGGCAGCCGTGAGCCGCTTCCACCTGAGTATTCAGATAATAGTTGGCGGCGCGTGTAACATGGGCGCCCGATCCTGGATTTCGCCAAGGGCTGGCGTGTAGGCCTTGCTCGAACGCTGTTTGCATTAGCTGGTGATAGGCCGGGTGAAACTCGATCAAATCGACTCGATGGCCTTGCCGGTCGTGGGTTACCAGCTGTGGCGAGTGGCGGTTGGCGTCAAACCCTAAGGCGATGGCTTCAGACGAGCCTGCCCACTGTCCAAACGCCTTGAGTGAAGCGTCGTCAGTGCCGCCTTCGCGCTTGACGCCTTCCTGAAGGGCCTTGTCAGAGGTGTAGCTGTTGTAGTTCTCAAGCGATGGCGGCTGGTTTTCCACCTGATGGGTGCTGGCTTGTAGTTGGTCGGCAAGGGGGTAGTGGTGAGTCATAGCAAGAACCTAGCGGGTAGAGGCGATAATTGTGTTTATTTAAACGAACGTTTTATAGTTCTCATAGTAGTTGCTTGGCAGGAAAGACGCTAAACATTGAAGGCGAAAGGTAGCGAGATAGTGTGCTGCTTTGCTCAGTCAGCGTATTTAAACGACAATGCTTCTTATCTTTCTCATTATTGAGTACTATCAATGCAAGCAAACGCGATGCAGGCAAATGACTTTTTTGACGAAATCGGCGAAACTATTGGTGAAGCGATCCGGGTGGTGGTGGAGTTTTTGCTGGGTATTTTTACCAACTTCTTTGGAGCGTTCGGCGATTTTATCGACGGCCTCACTCGTTCGCTGGGAATCAATGATTCTTTTTTCAGCATTGCCGTCTTAGTGATCGGGCTGCTGATTCTGTGGGGCGGTTTGCGCGCGTTTCTGCGCGGCTCGCTGCTAGGCGGTATTGTGCGTACTGTATTGGGGCTATTTATTCTTTCATGGTTGATGATGTAGACACACAGTGAGGAGTAATAAATGAAGCAATACGCGTTAGTAGCCTACGACTACACCGATGAGGGCGCCTTGGGCCGTCGCTTGGCTTGTCGCGAGCCGCACCTGGAAGGCCTGCGTACCCTCCACCGTTCGGGTAATTTCGTCAGTGGTGGGGTGATATTGAATGATGAAGGCAAAATGGTCGGCTCTAATGCACATTTCCGATTTGCCACCCGAGAAGATTTAGAGGTTTGGTTGGCGCAGGAGCCTTATATGACTGAGCGTGTTTGGGAACAGGTCGATATACGCGAAGTTAAACTGTTTGACCCCTCTATTTAGTCCCTGTATCTAATAAGACGAGCGAGCCAGGCGTTTGTTTATAAAATTGTGCGTAAAAATCATCCCCCGCCTGGGGGCTAGCCTGGGTTAATTTGCCCTTGAGTCAGTTTCATCAAGGGCATGATGGATTGTCATTTGCTTATTTGGTGCATTTTGGCATCATTTGCACTCATTTTGTGCAAAGCGAGTGCAATGAAAACTTATCTTGGCAAGATGCGGGGGCAGCCAGTTAAGCGCACCCGGGTAGGCTGGCAGGATGCTTTTTGGTCATGGGTCGGTGCCTTTACCGGTATGGCGGTCATTTGCTGGTTAAGCTCGGCTTGGCTGTCGCAACAACTGCTAATCGTAGGCTCCTTCGGCGCAACCTCGGTGCTCATCTATGCGGCACCTGAGAGCCCCTTTGCTCAACCCAGTCATGTGCTGTTTGGCAGCATGCTCTCTGCCGGTATTGGCGTTGCTTGCTACCAACTGCTGGGGGCGACACCGCTCTCTATGGCCCTGGCCGTGTCACTATCAGTGCTGGGTATGCAGCTAACTCACACGGTTCACCCACCGGGAGCAGCGGCGGCTCTGATTGCGGTAGGCGGAGGTGCCAGCGTTCACCAATTGGGGTGGTGGTATCCTCTTTTACCAATCGGTGCGGGTAGTGTTGTGATGCTAATAATCGCCATCCTGGTCAATAACCTTGCCCGTCACCGGCGCTATCCGCGCTACTGGTAATGTTAAAAACGGCTCAACTGCTGCTCCAAGGCAAAGATATGGGCGTCTTTGGCGCCTAGCTCGCGCAGCGCCTTGGCCAGGTTGACCAGGTACTCGCGGTTGGGGCCGCTGGGGCCATGGGCGTTGGCAATTTGCTGGGCGATCTCGGCAAGCGGCGCTTCACCCAAAAAGGCGGGATTGTCATCGCTGGCCAGATAAATAAGCCCTTCGCTCTGTTCGATCCCATTGCCCTTCTCATCAACAAACGTCAGTGGTACTTTTTCCCGCAAATAGCCGTTTTTCTCCCGCACATCCAGCGGGGCGAGCACTTCAGGGGTGATGCGGTAGGCCATACCGTGGCAAATCGAATCCTTGGCGCGGATCAGCGTCGCTACACGCCCAGGTGCTTCAGGGGTGCCGCGATGGTCGTGGGAAGCCTGCCAAAACCGCCGTTCCCAGCCTTGAATATAAGCCGGGCGGCGCTCCAGAAAGTCAAAATCGGCCTTCCAGATCAGCGAGCCGTAGCCAAACAGCCAGATAGCCGCATGGCCCTCGAAGAAGTTTCTTTGCTGGTTTAAGGCAGTGGTGTCAAACATTAGTATCAAGCATCATGTTCTCGGCGTATTTGTTTCAGCGTCTATCTTATCATGTCACTGACGATCACTTGGGAGACAGACATGCGCGCGATTTTTCTGGTCGATAATGGCTCCCTGCGGCCCCAGGCAACGCTGAATTTGCGCCGCGTGGCGGCCTTGCTTAGCGAGCTGATTGGCGAAACCGTGCAGGCGGCTTCGCTGCTGCACTCCAACAAGATACCAGCTGAAAAGGTTGAGGGTATCCCTGCGACAACGCTTGGCCCCGCTGCCGAGCGCAGTGCCGAACAGGGGGCAACGGAGATCGTCGTACTCCCGTTCTTTTTTGGCCCTAGCAAAGCCCTCACCGGCTACTTGCCTGAACGTATGGCCACGCTGCAAGAGCGCTTTCCTCATGTAAAAGTGCGTGTCGCTCAGCCCTTGGTGGATGAGTTCGGGGATAACGATCTGCGTTTAGCCCATCTGCTGGCCGACAACGTGCGCGATAAACTTCAGCCAGGTACCAAGCCGCATGTGGCGCTGGTGGATCACGGCAGCCCGATTCCTGAAGTTACCGCCGTGCGTAACCGCCTGACAGGCCAGCTTAGTGTGCTGCTTGGTGAAGAGGTGGCATGCGTTGCTGCTGCCTCCATGGAGCGCCGCGAGGGCGAGGAATACCGCTTTAACGAGCCGCTGTTGGAAAACTTGCTTGCATCACCCGAGTTCAGTTCAGGGCCAGTTATCTTGGCGATGCTGTTTCTTTCGCCGGGTCGCCACGCCGGGGAGGGCGGCGATATTGCCGAGATTAGTGCGGCCGCTGAACAGCAGCATCCAGGGCTTTCCGTTACCACGACCAGGCTGGTGGGGGAGCACCAAGGGATCGTCGATATTTTGCACTCGCGGCTGCGCCAAGCACTTGATGATCAACGCTTTCTACTCGATATTCCGGCAATCACCTGATGTGACGAAAGTCTGATGGGTGAATACCCGTCCAATAGCGCGTAGAATCGCGAGCCTTTCGTATTGTAAATGTAAGCTAACCGGGCTCCTTTTTGTGATCGCAACCGCCAATATCACCATGCAGTTTGGGGCCAAGCCCCTGTTTGAAAATGTCTCCGTTAAATTCAATAACGGCAACCGTTACGGCCTGATCGGCGCGAACGGCTGCGGCAAATCCACCTTTATGAAAATTCTTGGTGGTGATTTGGAGCCCTCTTCCGGCCAGGTGATGCTGGATAGCAGTACCCGGCTAGGTAAGCTACGACAGGATCAGTTCGCGTTTGAAAACGAGCGCGTTATCGATACCGTGATTATGGGCAACGTCGAGCTCTGGTCGGTCGCGGCCGAGCGCGAGCGCATTTACTCGCTGGCAGAGATGAGCGAAGAGGACGGCATGGCCGTCGCTGATCTGGAAGTGCGCTTTGCCGAGCTCGATGGCTACACCGCTGAGTCCCGCGCAGGTGAACTGCTGCTAGGCCTGGGGATTCCCATTGAGCAACACACCGGCCCGATGAGCGAAGTCTCACCGGGTTGGAAGCTGCGCGTGCTGCTGGCCCAGGCGCTGTTCTCAGACCCGGACGTGCTGCTACTGGATGAGCCTACCAACCACTTGGATATCAACACTATCCGCTGGCTGGAAGATATTCTTAAAGCGCGCAGCAGTACCATGATTATCATCTCCCACGACCGCCACTTCCTGAATAGTGTCTGCACCCATATGGCGGATCTGGATTACGGCGAAATTACCCTGTTCCCGGGTAACTACGATGATTACATGACCGCTGCCACTGCCGCCCGCGAGCGTCAGCACTCGGATAACGCCAAGAAGAAGGCCCAGATTGCCGAGCTACAGCAGTTCGTTAGCCGCTTCTCTGCCAACGCCTCGAAGGCCAAGCAGGCCACTTCGCGAGCGCGTCAAATCGATAAAATCAAACTGGAAGACATCAAACCATCCAGCCGGGTTAGCCCCTTTATCCGCTTTGATCAGGCCAAGAAGATCCACCGCAACGCCGTTAATGTGGATGGCATTACCAAGAGCTATGGTGGTGAAAAGCCGCTGTTCGAGCGTCTCTCCATGACCGTAGAGGCCGGTGAGCGGATTGCGATTATCGGCCCTAACGGCATTGGCAAAACCACACTGTTAAAAACCCTGGCGGGCGAGTTGCACCCGGATGCTGGCGAAGTGAAGTGGACCGAGGCCGCTGAAGTGGGCGTTTTTGCCCAGGATCACAGTGACGATTTTGCCGTCGATGCCACGCTGTTTGAGTGGATGTCGCGCTGGACCAAGGGGGGCGAGCAGGTAGTTCGCGGTGCTTTAGGACGGATGCTGTTTTCCAGTGATGATATCGGCAAGTCAGTGAAGGTGATTTCCGGTGGCGAGCAGGGGCGCATGCTGTTCGGTAAGTTAATCCTCACTCAGCCCAACGTAATGCTGATGGATGAGCCGACCAACCACCTGGATATGGAGTCTATCGAGGCATTAAACCTAGCCTTGGAGAACTACCCCGGGACGCTGCTATTTGTCAGCCACGACCGCGAATTCGTTTCATCATTAGCCACGCGCATTATTGATATGCAGCCGGAAGGCATCGTCGATTTCAGCGGCAGTTATGACGACTACCTGCGTAGCCAGGGGGTGGTGTAAGCCTATGTGTACAAGCTATTTTTATAAGCATCGCTAAGGCTATTCGCCAATGATCTGAGCGTAGGTTCCTTCGGTTGCCGCTTGGTGCTCGGTATCCAATACATTGGCATTGAATAGCGTCGCCGCTTCCTTAGCAAGTTCAACAAAAACAACCATTTGCTGGTTTCGGCGTTTACGCAATGGGGGCTTGACGATAAGGCTGATACCTTTGATCTTTTCGCTGCCGCGCTCATCTCTGAAGAGATCCGGCAGCTCTCCCGGTAAAAAGGCATTGGCAATAGTAATGGGGTTAGCGGGTTGCTGTCCGTTGATTAAGAATACTTTTTTGAGCGGTTCGTAATGAGCGTCTTTCTCACGCAACCACTCGGTAAGCTGCTCATCTGAACGCTCACTCGGCTGATCAAAAATAATAAATAGTGAGTGCTGTTTCACATTGTTAGTGCGCTTGGCCGGTGTGGATGTTTCGGACTGTTCTGGAGGGCTATTCGCTTGAGTCGGTGTTGGGTTAGCGGCTTTCTCTTTCGCTGCGCGCCGTCGGCGCCGCCAGGGCACAATGACATAGATAAATATCGCCGTTGCCATTGCACCTAATACCAGCGATATGAAGGCGAGTACTATTATAGTGGTAGTGCGATCCATACTCTCAGAACCCTTTGTTTTTTAATCAACGCTCAGGCTTTATTGAGCCGAAAAATAGTGGCATTTAGGGCTAGCGCAAGTGCAACCCAGAGCCAGTAGGGCACCATAAGCCACGCGGCTAGGGCGTCTACCTGGAAAAACAGTGCGATGGCAATCGTAATTAACGCCAATAACGCCATGATATCTACCATCGCAGCGACAATTCGTTTACGCCCAAAGAACAGCCACGACCAAGCAGCATTGACCAAAAGCTGCAGCGCGTAAGTCACTAAGCTTGCCGAGCGCCATGCTGAGTCATCCACTATATAGATACGCCATGCGGCGATAGCCATCAATAGATACAGTATGCCCCAAGCGATAGGGAAAGCGATATTCGGAGGTGTCCAACTTGGCTTACTTAGTTCGCGGTACCAACCATCAGGCCGAAAGCGCGCACCGGTCGTGGCGGCAAGGCCGACGAGCAGTAGAGACACCAGTAGCGCTAACAGCGAACCAAACATTCATCACCCGTGTGTTCAAACGAAAGAATCAATAGCTTAGCAGCGTTTATCTAGTGCGCTCAACACAAAGCCATTAATGGAAGCAATCAGTCAATGGTAT
Source organism: Halomonas sp. SpR1 (assembly GCF_031010175.1). Taxonomy (GTDB): domain Bacteria; phylum Pseudomonadota; class Gammaproteobacteria; order Pseudomonadales; family Halomonadaceae; genus Vreelandella. The sequence goes on along the minus strand of NZ_JAUAMB010000008.1, from coordinate 59,306 downwards.
TTACTGAGTTTACCGTGTTATTGCAAAGCAGTATTGTCTTGTCTAACAATCTGATGAAGCGCTTTTTATGAAATATTGCCCGACAACCGATGATATCGATTGCGCCTTTCTGGCGAGTGCGGGAAGTGCTGCTTGGCATCGGCATATGGCGATCTTAGTAAGTTCATCGGGGCAGCGCGATTTCCCCTTACGGCTGGAGCAAGTGCTGCGTGCGATAACCGGGTTCGATACGATTCTGATCAATACTTACAAAGGGCGTCACAGACCACTTCTAATTCATGATGATTACCCGCCTGAAAATCGCCCTCAAGCAATAGATCGCTACCTCAGCGGAGCGTATTTATTGGATCCCTTTTTTACCGCCATGAGTGGTGGCCTGGATAGCGGAGTGCACCGTTTGCGGAAGCTAGCCCCTGATCGTTTTGAATCCAGTGACTATTATGCCCACTATTATCGCGGGTTAGGGTTGGCGGATGAGGTTGGTCTTTTCGCGCGTGTGGGGGATGATGTTTTGATGGTGGTATCGCTGGGTTTTCAGGCAAAAGCGCCCTTGAAGCGACGTGCGCTGCAGGTGCTGAAGAATGTGGAGCCGATGATCGAAACCTTGTTAATGGAGTTCTGGAAATGGCAGGGCGCCCTCTTCCAGCCCACATTGGAAAAGTACGCCCCAGTGGAAGCTGCTTTCGCCAGCTTCGGCCGAGAGGTTTTAACGGCACGTGAACAAGAAATCGTTCGCCTGTTGCTCGCGGGGCACTCTACCAAGTCGGCGGCCCGGGAGCTGGATATTAGCGATGGCACTGTGAAGGTACACCGTAAGCATATTTACCAGCGCCTGGATGTCTCCAGTCAATCCCAGTTGTTTCAGCTCTTTCTTGAACACATTTCTCTCGTCTCGCTGCAAATTAATGCGAGAAGCGACAGGAACTGAGTATGTCGAACGGCATATGAGGACACTGTGTGTGGCCAAAACAGATTAATGGCTGCCCCCATCTATCCTGCAACTGAAGAAACGTTTCTGCGCATCCTGATCGCTGCAATTGTTTGATGGGACGGCCGAGTGGGCAATTTACGTATACCCCAATGAGGGTATTTTTTTTAATTTCTTATGTTGCTAGTTTTCTTATTAAATAACGATAACGATTTTCTAAAGTGTAATGGCGTCAGCACACAATAACTAACTAATTAATAAGGTGATGACCATGTTGGATAAAAAAGTAACGCGCTTTATCTCTGCTATCGTAATCGCTTCGAGCACAGTAGCATTAAACGCTTCAGCGTCAGATTATCCCCAACAAGATATCCGTATGGTTATCCCCTATGGCCCTGGAGGGGCAACCGACGCCATATTTCGTTTAGTCTCGAAAGAAGCAGAAAAGCATTTAGGCGTGTCGGTGATACCTGTCAATATGGCAGGCGCTGGGGCAACGACCGGTTCACGTCATGTCAAAGAAGCGCAGCCGGATGGCTATACGCTTCTGGGGAGTCACGATACGATCGCGCTTTCACGCCTCGCGGGCACGGTCGATTACTCTTACGATGCCTTTGAGCCCGTGGCACTGTTGACCCAAACGATTGTGATTCCGATGACCTACGCTGACCATCCCGTAGGCGATATAACTGAACTGGCCAGCTATATCTCTGAACATCCGGGTGAAGTAACTTTTGGAATGACGCCCTCTTCGGTGGATCACTTCTACTGGGTGCGGCTATTCGATGCGCTTGGTGTTAACACAGAAGACGTACGATTTGTCGGGTATCAGGACACCAACGAGCAGATTGCGGCACTGATGGCGCAAGAGATAGATTTCGTTAACGCTGATATGCCTTCAAGCCGTGCTTTTTTCGAGAGTGGTGATTTCCGGCCTTTAGGTGTGTCTCATGATGAACGCCTTAAAGGGTTAGAGGAGGTGCCTACCTTAAGAGAACAGCAGGTGGACTTGGTCAGTGCTACCAATCGAGGCATTTTCGCTCCCAAAGGCACCCCCTCACATATTTTAGAGGTATTGGCGGATGCTTATTCTAAAGCGCTTGAAGATGAAAGTATTAGAAGTCGTATAGAGAATGAGTTTGGCTCAGTCGTTCATTTCCTACCCACCGATGAATATCAGCTTTTCTTAGACGAAAATGAAGCTGCGTTAACACGAGCCGCAGAAAATATCGATTTCTAAAACTAACTGTTGAGTGTCTATAGCGCCCTGTATGGCTTTTTAAATCAGCATACAGGGCGATTGTATTGATAAATTGTATTGATGAGTTGTGGTTTTATATCAAGCGTTGAGGGACATCCAGATGGTCTTGATCTCCGTATATTCGTCAATGGAGTGCAGTGATTTATCCCGCCCATTTCCAGACTGCTTCACCCCACCGAACGGCACTGTCATGTCCGGGCCTGCCCAGTTATTAACGTAGACCTGCCCAGAGTGCAGCTTGCGTGAAACGCGCATAATACGATCAATGTCCTGGCTCCAGACGGCGGCAGCCAAGCCGTATTCGCTGTCGTTGGCCAGGGCCAACGCCTCTTCTTCGGTATCGAAGCCAAAAACCGACAGCACCGGCCCGAAGATCTCCTCGCGACCTATGGTCATGGCCGGGGTGACATCGTCAAATACGGTGGGAAGAATAAAGAGCCCGGGGCTATCTAATGGCTGTCCGCCGGTACGCAACGTGGCACCCTCTTCTTGCCCCTGGCGGATATAATCAAGCACCCGCTGGTATTGAGTGTCATCTACCATCGCCCCCATAAAGCTTTGCGGGTCGAGTGGGTCGCCTGGTTGCATGGCAGCCGCAGCGTCCACCACTTTCTCAACGAAGGCATTGCGAATGCGGTTTTCCACCAACAGCCGTGAGCCAGCGATACAGACTTCACCTTGATTATGAAAAATGGCAGCGGCGGCGTGCTGAGCTGCGACGTCTAGATTTTTGCAGTCGGCAAAGATGAGGTTGGGGCTTTTGCCGCCGCACTCCAGATAAACGCGTTTCAAATTGGACTGGCCCGCGTACTGCATGAGCTGTTTGCCCACTTGGGTGGAGCCGGTAAAAGCGAGGCAGTCGACCTGCATCGATAGGGCAAGCGCTTTACCTACGGTATGACCATAGCCGGGGAGTACTTGGAACACCCCAGCGGGCAGGCCTGCTTGTTGGCTTAGTTGAGCAAGGCGTAGCGCCGATAACGGCGATTTTTCTGAGGGCTTGAGAATAACGCTGTTACCGGCCGCCAATGCCGGTGCAATCTTCCAGGCGGTCATCATGAGCGGGAAGTTCCAGGGGACGATGGATACCACTACCCCGAGTGGCTCGCGCACAATCAAACCGAGGTGATGATTGTCTGTCGGGGCCACTTCACCGTAAAGCTTATCGATACTTTCGGCGGTATAACGCAGGCAGCCGATGGCGCCGTCAATATCCCCCAGGGCACTGGTAATCGGTTTCCCCATATCCAGAGTGTCTAGCAGCGCAAGCTCGTGTCTATGGGCCTGCATTAACGCCGCAAGTTCAAGCAGCGTGGCTTTGCGCTGACCTGGCGCGCGTCGCGACCACTCTCCTCGATCAAAGGCCTGCCGAGCAGCATGAGTAGCGAGCTCGGCATCAGCGTCATCACAGCTGGCGACCTTGGCTAACACCTTGCCGGTGGCTGGGTTCACCGTGGATAGGGTGGCGCCGCGCTGTGCCTCGACAAAGGTGTCGTTGATATAGGCGCGGGTTTCAAAGGAGAGCGTGTCTGCCAGTGATTGCCACTCGGACTGGTGCATGGGGACAGTTGTACTCATTGGGTAACCTCAAGGTCATTAGCGTTATGCAGTAGCGCGTCGCAAAGCACTTGGGCGCCAAGTGCACACTGCTCCGGCGTTGAGTACTCGGCTTCGTTATGGCTAATGCCATCGCGACAGGGAATAAAGATCATCGCGGTGGGAGCCACCCGTGCCACATTCACCGCATCGTGGCCCGCACCACTGAGCATTCGGCGGTAAGCAATGCCGCGTGTCCTTGTCGCCTGTTCGATGGACGCAATACACTGCTCGTTAAATGCGACCATTGGGGAGTTCCAGAGGCGCTGCGGCGATACCACTACACCAAAGGTCTCTACCAAGGCATCTAGCTCGGTATAAAAGCGGGCCTCCAGCGCGTCTAGCTGATCGTCGTGCACATGACGAAGATCGACAGTCATGGTGACCTGGGCAGGAATCACGTTGCGAGAAGGCGTATCGATCTCCAGACAGCCAAAGGTCACCTTGCTGTCACCGCTGGTGTCGGCGGCGGCGATGGCGTATAGACGATCAATGAGCCGGGCGGCAGCGGCGAGGGCGTCATGACGATATGCCATGGGGGTAGTACCTGCATGAGCAGCGTTGCCTTCAATCGTCAGATCAAACCAGCGCATCCCTTGCACCCCGGTGACCACACCGATATCTAAGCCCTCTTCTTCAAGCACCGGCCCCTGTTCGATATGCAGTTCCAGAAAGCTGGCTAACCGAGGCTCGCCAATAGGCAGGCTGCCCTTCATGCCTGTCTCATCAAGGGCCTGTTCAAAACTGACCCCCTGTTCGTCCTGGCGAGCTAGGGTTTCATCCACAGTAAACATCCCCGCATAGGTACCAGAAGCCACCATCGCGGGGGCAAAACGGCTGCCTTCTTCGTTCGTCCAAACGATCAGTTCCAGTGGTCGCTCGGTAACGATTTGGTGATCGTGCAGGGTGCGAAACACTTCCAGACCCGCGAGAACCCCCAGCACGCCGTCGAAGCGGCCACCTTTCGGCTGGGTATCCAGGTGGCTGCCGACAGCGGCGGGCGCCAGATCGTCACGTGCGCCGGGTCGACGAAAAAAAAGATTGCCCACTGCATCACTGCGAACGTGACAGCCAATGTCGGCGCACCACTCAATCAATAGCTGCCGACCGGCAGTATCTTCTGGCGTAAGTGCCAAGCGGTTGCTGCCGCCGTTGGGGGTAGCGCCGATCTCTGCCATCGCCATTAAACTTGACCATAATCGCTGGGCATCAATGGAAACTTGCATGGCGTATCTCCTGTTGTGTTTGTTGGGTTAAGGAGATCCACCTTAGGCGGCCTTCCGCGCAGCCGATATACCCCAATCGGGATATATTCCCGGCACTGTTTTCCCCGCTAGCCTGTGAAGCCACCTCTACAACGGCTTCCTAATAAGCGAGGGCATAATGATGACTCAGCAGCAGGCGCAAGCCTCTTACGACGCGCAAGACCTTTGGCAAAAAGATAAAAATCACTTTATTCACCCATTCACCGACTTCAGCTTGTTCCACGAAAAAGGCTGTGACTTGATTACCGACAGTGATGGCATCTATGTCGAAGATGTACACGGCAATCGCTTTATCGATGGGATTGCGGGCCTGTGGTGTGTCAATGTGGGCCACGGCCGTGCCGAAATTGGCCAGGCGATGGCCGAGCAAGCCACTCGCATGGCCTACTTCTCCACGTTTAATAACCTATCCAATGCCCCGGCCACTGAGCTGGCTGCCAAGCTAGCCGAGCTTGCGCCTGCTCACTTGAATCATGTGTTTTATAGCTGCGGCGGATCAGCGGCAAACGATGCCACCATCCGGCTTGTGCATTACTACTTCAATCGCTTGGGCAAGCCTTCGAAAAAGCGGATCTTGTCGCGCACCAATGCCTACCACGGCACTACCTACATGGCGGCGAGCCTGACCGGTATTGCCAGCAATAACTGGCAGTTCGATACGCTTGATCTGGTGACACATTTGAGCGAAGCCAACTGCTATCGCCGTCCCGAGGGGATGAGTGAGGCCGAGTACTGTGATCACCTGGTCGATGAACTTGAGCAGACCATTGACCGGCTAGGGGCAGATAACATAGCAGCCTTCATTGCTGAGCCCATTATGGGCGCGGGCGGCGTATTGGTGGCACCGCAGGGGTATCACTCCCGCGTACAGGCCATATGCCGTGCCAACGATATTCTGTTTATTGCTGATGAAGTGGTGACGGGCTTCGGTCGTTTAGGGCATTTCTTTGCTTCAGAAGCCGTGTTTGAAACCCAGCCCGACATTATCAACGTGGCAAAAGGGCTTTCATCTGGATATGCCCCACTGGGGGCAACGCTGATATCTGACAACCTTTATGAGGTGCTCAGCACCCCTCAAGGCCCGGGCGGGGTGTTGAGCACTGGATTCACCTATTCAGGGCATCCCGTTAGCTGTGCTGCAGCGTTAAAAAATATCGAAATCATTGAACGCGAACGCATTTGTGAAAATGTTCTAGAGGTTGGCCCCTATTTTGAGTCACAGCTCAAAACCCTCGCCTCTCATGAAACGGTAGGCGATATACGTGGCAGTCATTTCATGATGGCGATTGAAAATGTGGCAGATAAAACGACCAAGGAGTTGCTCCCAGTGGAAGCACGCGTGGGTGACCGCGTGGCGGCTGAAGCACAGAAGCGAGGCGTAATAATTCGACCCGTTGGCCATCTCAATATCATTTCTCCGCCCTTGATCTGGACGCGCCAAGTCGTGGATGAAGTCGTAGCGATTCTTGATGACGCTTTTGCCGCCACCACGCGCTCTCTCAAAGCGGATGGTTATCTATAAGCACTTGCTATTAGGGACGGGCGTTAGCGCCCGTCTTGAGTAGTGATCTACTACAACGATAAAGAGGTATAACCAATGGAAGAGTATGGAGTTTTAAGCCTTATACCCACGCTAGTGGTTTTAGTCATGGCGATTATTACCAGGCGCACGATTGAGTCCCTGTTGACTGGGGCGTTGGTAGGCTTATTAATGTTTCAACCTCTCAATGTTATTACCCAAGGGTCGGATATTCTATTATCGGTATTGGGTAATGACACGGTGACGTGGATTATTCTGGTGTGCGGGCTATTTGGTAGCTTGATTGCCTTGCTGGTAAAAACGGGCGGTGTGTTAAGTTTTGGTGATGCCGTTACCCGACGCATCCATACCCGTCGACAGAGCTTGTTAGCTACCTGGGGGCTGGGACTAATAATTTTTGTCGACGACTATCTCAATGCGCTGACCATTAGCGCTTCCATGAAGAAAGTCACTGATCGCTTTAACATATCCCGCGAGAAGTTAGCGTATATCGTTGATTCTACTGCAGCGCCAATCTGTATTCTTGTACCTTTTTCCACCTGGGCTGTGTTTTTTGCAGGTTTGCTGGAAGAGAACAATGTCGCTGGTAACGGCATGGAGCTGTACATCCAAGCCATACCGTTTATGTTTTACGCTTGGATAGCGGCGGCGCTGGTGCCCTTGGTGGCATTGGGTATTATCCCCAACCTTGGCCCAATGCGAGCAGCTGAGGCCCGTGCTGAAGCTGGCCAGCCGCAACCAGATGGCGCTGACGACAGCGCGCTGGAAATAGAAGACACAGGCAAAAAACGCCCTCATCTGCTCAATTTTCTGCTTCCCATTGCGACGCTGATTTTCTTCACCTGGTATTTTGAGATTGATGTGCTGCGCGGCGTGATTGTGGCGCTTGCAGTGACGCTAGTGCTTATCGCGGTGCAACGGCTGTTAAGCTTCAACGATACGTTTGACACCGCGTTGGATGGCTTCAAAGCCATGATTATGCCACTCGGCACGCTGGTGGCTGGGTTTGTGCTTAAGGAGGTGAATGACCTACTTGGCTTAACCAACTATGTGATCGAGAGCGTTCAGCCTTTAATGACCGCGGGCATGCTACCGGCGGTTGTCTTCGTCACCATGGCCTTTCTCGCTTTTGCGACCGCCTCCTTCTGGGGACTGTTTGCCGTGGCGATGCCTATCGTATTGCCGCTTGCCAGTAGTATGGATGCGCATATGCCGCTCGTTGTGGGGGCTTTAATCTCCGCCAGTGCCTTCGGCAGCCACGCCTGCTTTTACGGCGATTCAACCGTCCTGTCTGCCCAAGGGGCGGGGTGTACGCCAATGGCCCATGCGTTAACGCAACTTCCCTATGTCTTAATAGCCGCTGGCGTGGCAACTGGCTTCTTTATAGTGGTGGGGAATATATGAAACACGCCACTAGCATACCTACAACGGCCACCGAGTCTCTGACGCGCGAGGCAACACCCAAAGCGTTGGGCTTTTCGATGCCGGCAGAGTTTGCCCCTCATGCTGCCTGCTGGATGCTGTGGCCCCAGCGCCCAGATACATGGCGCTATGGTGCAAAACCCGCCCAGCAAGCCTTTGTCGATGTAGCGCTAGCGATTGCCGAGAGTGAGACGGTCTTTGTGGGTGTCAATGATGAGCAGTATGAAAATGCCCGCAATCAGTTGCCTGCGCATATTCGGGTGGTTGAGCTGTCCAGCAATGATGCCTGGATGCGCGATGTCGGGCCCACCTTTATTACCCACCCCGATGGGCGGCTTGCCGTGGTGGACTGGGAGTTCAATGCCTGGGGCGGGTTGAAGGAGGGGCTCTACTTCCCATGGGACAAAGATAAGCGGATTCGTTGTAAAATCAGTGAGATGCTGGGTATTCAGCGCTTCGAGGCCCCACTCGTATTAGAAGGAGGAGCCATTCATGTGGATGGTGAAGGTACGCTCATCACCACAGAAGAGTGCTTGCTGAATCCTAACCGTAATCCGGAGATGAGCCGTGCCACGATCGAATACTGGCTGCAGGAGTATTTAGGTGTCAGTCACATCATCTGGTTACCGCGTGGCTGTTATCTTGACGAGACCGATGGCCATGTGGACAACTTGTGCTGCTTTATTGCTCCTGGCCATGTGGCGCTAACGTGGTGTGAGGATGAGCAGGATCCCCAGGGCGCTATTTGTCGGGAAGCATTGCGTGTGCTGGAAAATGCCACGGATGCTCAAGGCAGACGGCTCACTATCCATAAACTGCCCCAGCCAGGCCCGCTCCATATTGCCGACGATGAAGCCAGTGGGATTGATCGCCTGAACAGCTCGCATCCCCGGTTACCTGGGGATCGCATGGCAGGCTCTTACGTCAACTTTTATATTAGTAACTCGGTCATTGTAATGCCCTTGCTGGATCCTCGTTACGATGAACAGGCTAAAGGCATTCTATCCAGGTTATTTCCCACGAAGAGGGTGATCGGCGTTACGGCAAGGGAAATACTGCTTGGTGGCGGGAACATTCACTGCATCACTCAGCAGCAACCACGCGTGTAGTGCTTCGCAGGGAAAACGCCCTGTTCAGTCACAGGCTGAACAGGGCGCGGGGGGTTACATTTGTCTGTTACTGGATGCGATCATAGCCATTATCCATAAACGGATAGTCGGTGTAGCCCTTCTCATCGCCGCCGTAGAAGGTTTCATGGTTGGGCTCGGTGAGCGGTGCGTTAACGCGGAAGCGTTCCGGTAAATCAGGATTGGCAATATAGGGGCGTCCGAAAGCAACCGCATCCGCAGTGTTTTCACTAATGCGGGCTTCAGCGCGCTCGGCATCGTAATTACCGCAGTAGATCAGGCTGCCGCTAAAACGCTTGCGCAACTGCTCGCGGAAACCGTCAGGGAAGGTGATATCACCACCGGCCCAGTTGGGTTCGTTAAGATGCAGATAGGCAAGGCCGCGCTTTGACAACTGCTCGGCCATGTAGAACGCCATCGCTTCTGGCTCATCGTCGGTCAGGCCAAACAGTTCGATAAACGGCGTCATGCGAATGCCGACCCGGTCAGCGCCATAAATTTCAATCACTGCGTCGACCACTTCCAGCGGGAAGCGGGCGCGGTTTTCCAATGAACCGCCGTACTGGTCGGTACGCTGGTTGGTGCCGGTGGCCAGGAACTGGTTCAGCAGGTAAGCGTTAGCGGCGTGGACTTCGACCATATCGAAACCGGCCCGCTTGGCGCGCACAGCCGCCTGGCGGTAGTCGTCGACAATGCCGGGAATCTCATCGGTTTCCAGCGCGCGCGGTGTGCTGGTAGGGTGCTGGCCTGCGGTGCCATCTTCAAACTCGACGAAACACTGGGCGCCTTCACCTTTGAGTGCACTCGGCGCAACGGGCTGTTGACCATCAGGTTGAACCATTTCGTGGGAAACGCGCCCAACGTGCCACAGCTGCAAGGCAATACGGCCACCCTTGGCGTGTACTGCGTCCACCACACCTTTCCAGCCAGCTTCCTGCTCATCTGTCCAAATGCCAGGTGTATAGACATAGCCACGGGCAGTGGTGGAGATATTGGTGGCTTCGCTAATAATCAGCCCCGCACCCGCACGCTGGCCGTAGTAAGCTTCCTGCATCTTACCCGGGACACTATCTGGCGTACGCGAACGAGTCAGCGGCGCCATGATCACCCGGTTAGGAACCGATAGGCTGCCCATCTGGGTGGGAGTAAACAGTGTTTCGAAAGCCATCAATTGCGCTCCTTTTGAATGCTTCGATGAAATAGTACGCGTTAGAATAGACCAGTTTACTAGCTGACGCCAGCCGGGGGTTTAAAAACCTATTCGTGCGCTAGATAGCTGTCTTTTGCACATCCCAATGTGTGCTCTCTCTGGTAATCTTGTAGCTTATTAGTCAGGAAGTTCTCGTCGGCATGTTAAAAAACGCAACACAACGCCGCCCTTATCGGGTGGCGGAAACCATCAAGTGCTGGATCGTGGATAGGCACCTGAAGCCAGGTGACCGACTACCTAGCGAGTCAGAATTAATGGACACGCTAAATGTGTCGAAAGGCACTGTTCGAGAAAGCACGCGGGTACTGGAAGCCCAGGGGTTGGTTGAAACTCGCACAGGGCCCGGAGGTGGAGCCTTCGTGCGCGAAATGAGTGATGCCAAAGCAGTTTCATTGCTAAGCAATTATCTGTTTTTTAAAGATATTTCAATTAAGGATATTTACCAGATACGTTTGGCGTTAGAGCCTGAGCTAGCCGCCTCGTTGGCGGGCAAGGTGGCCGACAACGATATGGCACGCTTACGTGAAAGTCTGCATAGCTACGCAGACCCTGCGGAGGATAGCGAGACTGAACGTCAGCAGCATCTTGATTCTCTGCATTTTCACCTAATGCTCGCCGAATTAGCCGGGGGAAATCAGCTGCTGACGTTTATTATTCGCTTTACCATACAGGTGCTTTCGGATTTGACGGTTTATCACCGTCTCTATGAGCCTGTTACCCATGATCTAGGGCAGACAGGCTGTCGCTATCATGCAAAAATTTTGGATGCCATTGAGCTAGGCGATGCTGAAAGCGCTTATAGCATCATGCGCGAGCATATGTTGGATGCTCTGCGGGTAATGAATCATCAGGAGGCGCAGGTGCGTAGAGGCTTTCTGCCTGAGCCACTGTTATAACGAGCCACAGTTATCAGTGTTATGGGCGCCCAAGCTGCTGTAAAAATGCCATGATCACTCGTGTCGCCGCTTCGCCATCTGCTGCGCTGATGGCTTCGTCGGGGTGGTGGCTAAGCCCATCTTTGCAGCGCACAAATAGCATCCCTATGTCGGTTAATGCCTGCATCGCTAAACCGTCGTGCCCCGCACCGCTAAATAGCCGCTCTGCAGGTTGGTCTGCATGGGCGCAAGCCTGTTCGAGAGAGGCCATCATCCAGTCTGCACAGGTGACCGCGTCGGCACTGTAGGTGTTTTCCATATCAAGCGCTAAGCTGCGGCGGGTAGCCACTTCCTGTAAGGCAGCTGTTACCGCTTCTCGCCCTCGCTGGCGAATGTTGGCGTCTGGTGAGCGTAGCTCTACTGTGAAAGTTACCTGTGCGGGAATGACGTTGACCGCATTGGGGTGGACGTTGAGCTTGCCGACCACGCCAACCAAGTTGTCGGTACTCTGCAGCACGCTATCGATGGCAAGCACCATTTCCGCCGCGCCTACTAGCGCATCGTAGCGCATGTCCATCGGTGTGGTACCTGCGTGCCCGGCCTTGCCGCTTAGCTTGACCCGGTGGCGTTCGATGCCTGTTAGCGCGGTCACGATTCCCACCGCATGATTACGCTGTTCAAGAATCGGGCCCTGCTCAATATGCACCTCTAAAAAGCCCAGCGTCTTGGCGGGATCGCGGGCAATATGTGGGATATCTTTAGGTGTGCAGCCGAAGGCTATCAACGCCTCTTGCAGTGTGGTGCCCTCGGCATCCTTTGCTTCAAGTTGGTCTGGAGTCACGCTCCCAGCCAGCGCTTTACTGCCAACCAGGGTGGTAGGAAATCGCACGCCCTCTTCGTCGCCAAACGCGACCACTTCAACCCCATAGGGGAGGGTAATTCCTTCGCGTTTCAGCGCTTCAAGTGCCAATAGTGGTAGGGCAACGCCCAACATACCATCGTACTTTCCCCCCTCAATCACCGAGTCCTGGTGGGATCCCATAATGAACGTTTTTTCGCCAGCCTGGGCCTTGGAGCAGCGGCCCACAAGATTACCGGCGGCATCCAGTTGTGGAGTGAGCCCAGCCTGCTCCATCCAATGGCTGATCAGCGGCAGCACATCACGGTGTTCTTGAGAGCAGAATAGCCGTGTGACGCCGGAACCGGGTTCAGAAAACTGGGCGGCTTCGTCCAGGCGGTCGATTAATACTTGCCCTAAGGCGCCTTGGCTAAACGCAGTGTATACAGCGGTGTTGGTCATAAACTCTCCGGTCAGTATTGGCCTGGAAGGCCAGCAAAAGAGTAGGAAAGCTGTTAGCGCAGCGGTAGCTGGCGCCAAAAGGCTTGAAAATCGTCGCCCATAAACTGGTCAGCTAGGCGCTGGAGAGCGCCCACGACGTCTTCCGACCAGTCGACGCGCAAATCAATAGGCGCTTGATGAAACGACTCAATGCGCAGCGCTGCCGAGCGGGCACCGCGCCTATCGCCACCCGCGGTTAGTGCTGCTTCCAGTGCGCCAATGAGATGCGCCAGCAGCTGTTGATCGTGATGGCTGGGGTAGCAGGGCGTCTCGTTACCTTGAATAGCCGCACTGCTATTAGTGGCACTGCGGGTTAAAAATTGGTCTGCGAAGATCTGTACGACGTCGGTGTTCTGCAGCATATTGCCGACGGCAGAAACGCTTGAATAGCAGGCTTCGCCTATCTCGGCCACATTCGCAGCGCCGGAGTGCACCGATGAGCGGCCATATGCATCCATTACCAAGCACTGACGCAGCGCAGAGTCGCTATCTTGGCTAACGGCGGCGCTCAATGCCTGTTGAGCACTGGCGCCAGCGGCAAGGGCTTCGTATACCCGAGCCGGGTACCATGGATTGGTAAACCGCCCCTGGGTAACGCATGCCCCAATACCCCGCCAGCAGTGATGCACATAGCCACCCACCGCCACTCCTCCAGTGGCGGTGATGGTCGCGACGGTGCCCGTGATGGGATGACAGTGAACCAGTGAAAGTGTCATCGCGATTCCCTGTGGTCAGTAGCCCACCAGATGGCCAATCACCAGTCCCACCCAGGCCAGAACATACACCAGTAGCATAAAAGGCATAATCGCCTTCAGCCATTGGGCGTAAGAGACACGACCCAGGGCGAGCATGGCCAGGGTGCCGCCCGATGTTGGTACAATTAGATTCGTTAAGCCGTCGCCAACCTGGAAAGCGGTAATCATCAGTTGACGGCTCATGCCGACAAGATCTGCCACCGGAATTAGAATCGGCATGGTCACTAGCGCCTGGCCAGAGCCAGAAGGGATAAAGAGGTTGATAACACCCTGCACCACACTGGCCATAATCGCGGAAAATATTGACGGAATACCGTCGATCATAGCGCTCAGCGAGTTAACGATGGTGTCGATAATCACGGCTTGCTCAAGAAGAACCTGAATAGAGGCCGCCACCCCGATCACCAGTGCGCCAGCGGTTACGCTGGCGGCGCCCTCCATCATCTGTTTAACAATCCCATTCGCCGAGAGACCATTTAGGGCGCCAATGATGATCGCTAGCAGTAGGAAAGTGCCGGCAATTTCGTTGATGTACCAGCCGCGGGTGAAAACGCCGATAAGCATGGCGATCAAACCACCCACAAACACGACCATGGTGAGAATGTTGCGTTTGGTAAGACGGTATTCATTAAGCGGTTTGCTCAGCGCTTCAGCGTTATCTGGCTCTTCAAACTCCATCTTGACCACTCGCTTGCAGATATATAGGGAAAGCAGTGCAAGCGATGAAACCACCAGTAGTGTACGCAGCCATGCGCCAGAGAACGTCGGAAGCTCTGCAATACCTTGAGCCACCCCAACGGTATATGGATTGATAGGGGAGAGTGCAAAGCCGATCCCGATACCACCAACGGCCATCGCGGTGCCCACCAAACTTGAACAGCCAATGGCACTGGCGATGAGTACCGCAATGGGCACTAGCGCAATGTTATTTTCAAACCCAACGGCGACGCCAAAAAAGCCGTAGATAAAGGTGCCGACGACGATAATCATGTTACGCCGCTCAACCCCAACGCGGTTAACCGCAACGCCAATCGCGTTCTCTAACGCGCCGGTCTTTTGCAGAATATGAAATAGTCCTCCGGCGATAAAAACGATAAATAAGTACTGCGAGGCGGAGATAAGCCCTTCAGGAATCGCCACAAAAATATTGAATAGCGGAATATTGGCGACATCTTCCAAGTAGGCAAAAGAGCCTGGCACGACCACCGTTCGGCCGTCTTGGGTAACACGTTCAAATTCGCCAGCAGGAATAATAAAGGTCAGCAAATACGTAGCGACCAGGATAATAAAGATGAGCACCATGGGGTCGGGAACCGCCTGATACCACTTTTTACGCGAGCCAGAGGCTGCCGCGGAGTGTTGTTCGGCCATGAGGATACCCTTGCTTGTGATGTGTCTCAGCGTAGACGCTCATTGGCGCCTTACTTTGAATTTATCATGATAAATAGCAGGGTCAAGCAGGAGCTATTTTTTAGAAGCAGGGCGAGCTTCGATCAGTCGCCGCTATCGAAACCGGCGTATCGGCGAGTTTTTAAAAGAGCTGGATTTAACTGAAGGACGTTCAACGGGGGTTCCCAAAATTCTTCGGGTGATGAAGGCAAATGGTTCCCCATTGCCGGTGTTCGAAACCGACGATGAACGCAGCTACTTTTTAATTCGTTTACCCGTTCACGAGGGTTTTTTGGTCGGCAAAGAAGCAGTAGATGATGTCACCCCCGGGATTTTACGCCTGCTTGAGTCATTCGAAGGTGAGGCAGGAAGAGCTGACTTGATGGCTGCCTTGAGGCTACAAGCTGAAAAGCACTTCAGAGAACATTATCAGCAAATCGCAATTAAGCAGGGCTTAATAGAGATGACGATCTCGGACAAACCTCGTAGTCGCCTGCAAAAATACCAATTAACCGATCTCGGTAAGCGCGTTCTTGCCACTAAGAATACGCATCAATGAAAACCAGCCCTATCATCTGCCACACTAGCAATCGCCATGAGCGCATACCCACTTGGAGCGAAGAAACGCCAGAGGGTTGGTCAGTGCCACTTCGTCCAAGGCCAGCGCCGCTTGACGGGGGTATCGATCTGCTGGAGCGCGCTAGAGAGCGGCAGCATAATGGCACCCAATTGACGATGGCAGACGGCACTACTGAGTACCCCAGGGCACTGTTTGAGTAGCAGCTCGCACTGCTGGGAGGCGATATAAAGCTGTTCGATAACAGGTGGGGCGAACAGCGGTTTGGCTTGTTGGCAGCAGCGAGTGAGTTCCCGCGAGAGCATTGACAGCATGCTGGTATCGAGCCAGCAGGGCAACGGGTCTTCCAGGCGGCCAGCAATCGAGTGCTGAACCGCTTCAAAAGAGGTGCGCAAAAATATCAACGTTTGGCGGAGTTGGCGCTGCTCACTGGTCATGGTGCTTACCCTTACCTCAAATGATCGTCACCTCATATAGATGAGAGAGCTAAAAATAGTGTTTCTCATTTGCATCTATGCTGACGATAGCGCTACTCCATCGACCTGTCAATACGGTGGCTATAAGGCGCAAGCACCTATGAGTGCGCCTCAAACAGCTGCCAGTCGTTAGTGGTCAGCGGTTTGGCGCCGTTTTCAGTCACCACCACGGTGTCGCTTATGCCTACCCCCCACTGGCCGGGTACGCGCAGGCAGAGTGGCAGGTGGAAAACCATATTGGTTTCAAAGGTGCGGTTCTGGCCTTTGGCGATAAAGCCGGTACCTTCCACCCAGCTAGGTGGAAACTGCGCGCCCACGGCGTAGCCAAATACACCGGAGAAGAAATACTGGTCGCGCTGAGGGGCGAGCAGGGCGTCGGCAGCCTGGGCGGCGTCATCAAAGGTGTTGCCTGGCCGCATGGCGCCGCACAGCGCTTCAAAAATTGAGCGGCATAGATCCCGGGTGGCAGAGAGAGCTAGGCTTGGCACGCCGGTTACCGCGGTGCGCATCATGGGTGCCGTATAGCGTTGATAAGCGGCGCCGAACTCTAAGAAGACCGGCTCATTGGCCTGGATGACACGCCGTTTATGGTTGACATGAATCACGCCAATGCGGTGTCCGCTGGTCACAATGGGCTGCAGGCTCATAAACTCGCTGCCATTTTCGAGCAGCGCTTTGGCTCCCACGGCGGCAATATCGTTATCGGTCATGCCGGGGCGAATGCTCTGTATGGCGATCTCTAAGCCTAGGGCGGTAATTCGTGCGCTCTCTTGCAGCATCTCAAGTTCAGCAGGGCTTTTAACAATTCTGAGGGCATCGACTAACGCGCCTGCCTCGTTAAAGCGTTCACGGCCAATGGTTTGCATCAGCGCATCAATCACTCCAAAACGTAGCCCGCTGCTCCAACCATCTATGCCGATTTTTTGACAGGGGGTAAGAATATCGGCCAACGGTGTGATGATTTCGTCCAGATTTTCCCAGCGATAGCCAATGATCTCATCCACGCGAGCGGTCACCACTGCGGCGCCGGTTTCAATTGAAGCGACTTGCAGCACTAACCGCTCCTGCGTGCAAACCAGGCAGGCGTGAACCGAGACTTCAAAGGTGTGATAGCCGGTGAGGTAATTAATGTCGGCGGGATCGGTAAGCAGCAGAGCATCTAAGCCATGTGCGGTCATTGCCTGACGGATCTTATCCAGGCGTGCCTGATATTCGGCAGCGGGAAAGGGCAGTTCACTCTGGGCGAGCGTTTCCGCAAGGGCTTCGCGGTAGTGGTGATAATCCATAGCGACCTCCATCAATAGGTAAGGTCAGTATAGGCACCAGCTTTAAGCTCGCCGTTATCTCCCTCAACGCTAGCGGGTGAGCAGGAATATCCCCTGAAAGAAGTAGAAGGCTCCAATACCAGTAACGATCCAGCGCGTCCAGGTGCGGAAGTTGGCATCGGTGAGGCGGTGTAAAATGCGGTTGCCGGTGTGGGTGCCAAAGATCGCAAATGGTGCCGCTAACAGCACAATGCCCCATTCGCCGGCGCTAAGCGCCATGGCGGCACCCAGGTAGAAGATGATCTTAATGCTGTGGGCCACTACCTGAATCATCGCCTTGGTGGCCACGACCTGGCGGCGATCCATGCGTGAGCGCACAAAGAATATATCGATTAGCGGCCCTGAAACCCCGGCGGCAATTGTCAAACCGCCAGAGGCGATGCCACAGCACAGCGCATGACTGGCGCGGTTAGCATCCAGGTGAAACCAGCGCTTGGGCATCCATACCAAAATCGGCATTAGGCCAATCAAAATAGATACGCTGGCGGCGTTAGGGCTGTAGTTGAATAGCATCAGCAGGCCAGCAGCGCTCAGCACGCCCAGCGTCATAAACGCGACGATACGCCAGACAATAAAGCGCCGCGATAGCCACGCTCGTGATCCATTCGCGGTGAGCTGTATCACGCCGTGCACCGCCATCGCCGTGCCCGCGGGAAAAATCAGCAGCAAAAACCATAGCAGTACCAAACCGCCCGCCATGCCAAACACACCGGAGAGCATCGAGGTGAAAAACACCACGCTAACCAGTGCCGCACCTATCCATAGTGACATTGTTAAACCCCTTAACTACGGCAAAACGGCCAGACCTGATAAAACTTGCGGCACTGAAACTCTGCTTCGCATGCGTTGAGCTGGGATTGATAGCGGTTCGTGCGGGCCGCTACTTGTCTGCCCGCACTCAATACATGAGGCTTGCCACGGTAAGTGCCTCGTTGGTAGCCGCCCGCGCCTTCGTGGTAGGCGTAGTAGAGATGCTCAGGATTGCTGAGCGATATACCCGCCTGCTGCTGGGATCGGCGGTTGTACCAGCCAATAAAATCGGTGGCGTGTTTCATATGGGTACGCCGGGCGAACAGGCTGCCCGCTTGATCCTCATACTCTTCCCACACAGGGTCTTGGGCCTGGGCGTAGCCCTTAGCAGAAGAGGGGCGTGGGCCGGGGATAAAGCCCAGGTAGTATTTGCGGTCTGGGCGGACATGGCTGCGAAACGATGACTCCTGCTGAATAAAAGACATCTGAGTGGCGATCGGCGTGCCCCACTTCTCCTCTGATTCCTGGGCATAGTCGTACCAACTGGGCTGCTCGCGGAATATTTCGCAGATATTGCTTTGATCCTGGGGCGGGTTGGGCGCAAAGGTGGCGCAGCCAGACAGGAGCAGCACGAAGCTCAGCGTCAGCCACAAGCGTAATGTAGAGACAGCCGACGGGAGAAAGGGCGAGGCGAAAGCAGTCAAACTATCAACAGGGTGACGCATAAAATGTCCTTATAGGTAAGCTCTTCTAGATAGGAGCTTGTGAATAAGTTATTGAGAGCTTGTGGATAAGCTGTGTGATTAATGTTCCACAAGAACTGCTGAGTAACCCAGCCGACTAGCGGAGCAGCGCCTCTAAGCAGCGTCTTAGCCGCTGTGCCTCGCGCACTAAGGTTTCACCCGAAAGCATACCCACGCCCATCACGAGCCCCGAGCGCGAGTCGCCCTTAGCGCATACCGGGCTTAGTGGGCGGACAATCAAATGCTCTTTTAACAGCGTTTGAGCAATCTGCACGTCATTGATATGCGGTTCAAATTCTACGCATAAGCTGATGGCGTTGCTCGGCGGCGAAACGCGGCGCACCTGCGGCAGCGAGCGTAGTTGATCATGCAGCACCTGTTGGCGCCCTAAGTAGTCGCGCTGAATGCGTCGACACCAGGCATCCAAATCGCCATCAAAAATAAACTGTGCCAGCACGGCCTGATCAAGCATGCGCCCTTCGCGGAATAGCTCGCTACGTAGGCGGTTCATTGGTCCCGCTAAGTGGTGCGGAACGACTAAATAACCTAAGCGCAGGCCTGGAAACATCATCTTGGAAAACGAGCCTACCAGCAAGTGACACTCCGAGTGTGGGTCGAAGAGCAGGTTAGGGTGGTCATCGCGGTTAAATTCGTAATCATCTTCGACAATATAAGCAGGCGCTAAGGCATCGCATAAGCGCTGTTTATCCACCGCGCTGGTAGGCACGCTAAGCGGATAGTGGTGCGAGCCGGTCAGGTAGGCCAGTTTGACCGGGCCAGAAGCAGGCGGAAGGGTGTGCCCCTGGCCTGGCAGCCACGCTACGGGTTCGATTTCCAAACCTGCGGCGGTAAAGACATTGCGCGCGCCCCAGTAGCAGGGCGACTCCATGGCAACGGTGTCACCCACATCGGCCAACGCCACGGCGCATAGCTCAATGCCGTTATGGGTGCCGTCGGTGATGATGATCTGCTCTGTGTCGCAATTGATATTGCGCCAGCGCGCCAAAAAATCGCGGATCGCGCGCTTTAACGGCCCGTAGCCACCGGTGGAGTAGGAGAGCAGCAGGGCGTTTTGCGGCACTGTCACGCTGGCGTATAGCTGCCGCCATTTACGCATCGGGAACTGGGCGATATCAGGAATGCCAGGTACGAAGGCGCCACTTTGGATCATGCTCGCGCCTGGGCCATCCAATACCCGCTGGGCGCGCGAGGAGAGCTGCGCATTGCCACGCAGGGGAAGAGTGGGCGTAACCGGCCTACACGTCCAGGTGCCTTGACCATGGGCGGTTTTAAGCAGTGCCTCTGCGAGTAGCGTATGGATCGCCAGCGCCAGGGTTTGGCGAGCAACGCCCAAGGCATCCGCCAACTGGCGGTGGGAGGGCAGCCGCAGCCCGGAAGGCCACTGCTGGGTAATGGCTTGGCGCAAGGCTTGCTCAATACGCACCTGTTTACTCAACCGCTCCGGCTGGAGTGCATAAAGTTGTACAAGTTGGTGCACGACCTCCTTGCGATTCATCTGAATGCCTCCTTAATCCCGCTTGACCCGCTAACGGCGGGCTCTTAGACGAAAGCAGTAGGAAAATATTGCACCCTTTCGGTGCGCCTAAAAAGTGGTCTAGTCGAACCTAAAAGTGGTGCATTCGCGTTTTCTCTCCCGCCTGCTAGCGTGTTGCTATCTTGTTTAGTAAGACCGTTTAAAACGCGGTCGTTAATCAGGATCAGGATACTGCGCCCCTGAGCGCCAACGACAACATCCAATAACTCGCAGGACACTCTACAATGACTACTCCCTCATCAGAACAGGAAGGGCTCGTCCGGGTATTGGCCCGTGGCGATGTATTAGCGCTAGCTTTCGGCGCGATGATCGGCTGGGGCTGGATTGTACTGACCGGCACAGCGATTCAATCCGCTGGCAGTCTAGGTGCCATTATAGCGTTTATTATCGGTGGCTTAGCGATTGTCTTGGTCGGCCTTACCTATGCAGAGCTGGCCGCTGCGATGCCTAAAGTCGGTGGCGAGCACGTTTACAGCTACCGCGCTTTAGGCCACTTGCCTTCATTTTTGTGCACGTGGGCAATTATTCTAGGCTACTTAAGCGTGGTGGCTTTTGAAGCCGTCGCCCTGCCCACGGTTATCGAGCACTTGGCGCCCAACTACGCCGTTGGCCACCTCTGGACAATTGCCGGGTGGGAAGTTAAAGCCACTTGGGTCGCGGTAGGCGTGGGCGGTTCGCTGGCCATGATGGTCATTAACTACTTCGGCGTGACCACCGCTGCGCTGCTGCAAAAAGTTGTCACCGGATTAATTCTGCTGGTGGGGGTGATGTTTGTCACCGGTTCGCTGTTTGAAGGCGAAACCATCAATATGATGCCGCTGTTCACCCAGGCCGATACCGGCGTGGTAGCGGGGATTGTGGCAGTGCTGGTCATGGTGCCGTTCCTGTTTGTGGGTTTTGACGTTATTCCTCAGGCCGCTGAAGAGATTAACCTGCCCTATAAAGCCATCGGCAAAGTGCTGATGATGTCGGTGATTTTGGCCGTAGTGTGGTACGCGCTGATTATTCTGGCCACCAGCTTGGCATTGAATAGCGATGAGTTGGCGGCAAGCTCGCTGAGCGTGCCGGATGCCATGGGCTCGCTGTTTAACGCCGCGTGGGCTAGCAACTTAATGGTCATGGCGGGTATTGCGGGCATCATTACTAGCTGGAATGCCTTCTACATTGGCGGCTCTCGGGCGATTTACGCGCTGGCGAAAGCCGGTATGCTGCCTGCCCCATTCGCCAAGCTGCACCCGCGCTACAGAACCCCGACCAATGCCATCTTTATGATGGGTTTTCTCTCCTGCATCGCGCCCTTCTTTGGACGCCCTGCGCTAGTGTGGATCGTTAACGCCGGTGGCTTAGGCATCGTTTTGGCCTACCTGTTTGTGGCGATCTCCTTTGTGGTGCTTCGGGTGCGCGAGCCGGATATGCCCCGCCCATTCAAAGTGAGTAACGGCAAACTGTGCGGCACCCTAGCCATCATTCTGTCCTTTGGAATGGCATGCCTCTACCTACCGGGTAGCCCTGCGGCGCTAAGCGGTGCGGAGTGGACTATTTTTGCTGGTTGGGCGGCGCTAGGTATTGTGCTGTATGTGCATGCACTGCGCACCTACGGGCGTGAGTACAGCGACCGCCATATGAAAGTGGATCTGTAAGCCTCTAACAGCGTTACTCAGGAGAATAATATGAGCTTTATTGAACAGTGGTTGCACGATGGCGTCGCTGGCCTGATCGGCGATGAGTGGCGCGCAGGGAAACAGACATTTGCGGTCGATAATCCCGCCACCGGCGAAACGATTGCCCGCGTAGCCGACATGGGCGCGGATGATGCCCGTGACGCAGTGGCCGCCGCTTATAACGCGGGTGCCAGCTGGCGCGCGACACCTGTGAAGCAGCGCTCGGCGGTACTGCGTCGCTGGTTTGAACTGATCATTGAGCACGCCGACGACTTGGCCCGCCTTATGACCTTAGAGCAGGGCAAGCCGCTGGCAGAAGCCAAAGGTGAAGTGGTCTACGGCGCCTCATTTATCGAGTTCTTCGCCGAAGAAGCTAAGCGCATGGCCGGTGAAACCCTGCCCAGCCACGGTGCTGACAAACGCCTGCTGGTGCTGCGCGAACCGGTGGGCGTGGTCGCTGCGATTACCCCCTGGAACTTCCCGCTGGCGATGATTACCCGCAAGTGCGCCCCGGCCCTGGCCGCTGGCTGCACCGTGGTGATCAAACCTGCCGAAGCCACGCCGTTAACGGCCCTGGCCGCTGCCTATCTGGCGCTTGAGGCTGGACTGCCCGCCGGTACGATTAACGTCATTACCGCCTCAAAACCGGCGGCGGTGGGTGAGGTGCTCACCACCGATTCACGGGTGCGCAAAGTTTCGTTCACCGGCTCGACCCCGGTGGGCAAACACCTGCTTGCCCAGTGCGCCAGCACGGTGAAGAAAACCGCCATGGAGCTGGGCGGCAACGCGCCGTTTATCGTCTTTGACGACGCCGATGTAGATGCCGCCGTCGACGGTGCCATTGCCTCCAAATTCCGCAACGCCGGGCAAACCTGCGTGTGTACCAACCGCTTTCTGGTGCAGGACGGCATTTACGACACCTTTGTCGCTAAGCTCACCGAGCGTGTGAACGCGTTAAAAGTCGGTGACGGCCTGGCGGACGGCAGTATCATCGGCCCGCTGATCAATCAGGCGGCGGTAGATAAAGTGCAACGCCACGTAGACGACGCGTTGAACCAAGGCGCGCGGCTACTCTGCGGTGGCAAGCCCCACGCCGCAGGCGAGCGCTTCTTCACGCCCACGGTACTGGCGGATGTCACCACCAAAATGGCCGTAGCCGACGAAGAAACGTTTGGCCCGGTAGCGCCGGTGTTCCGTTTCCAGCGCGATGAAGAAGCCATCGCCATGGCTAACGATACGCCGTTTGGTCTGGCGGCCTACTTCTACGCCACGGATTATCGCCGCATCTGGCGCACCATGGAGCAGTTGGAGTACGGCATGGTCGGCGTCAACGAAGGGCTAATCTCCACCGAATTGGCGCCGTTTGGCGGCGTAAAAGAGTCCGGGCTGGGCCGTGAAGGCTCCCACCACGGTCTCGACGAATTCACCGAGCTGAAATATGTCTGCGTTGGCGGTCTTTAAAGAGAAAATGATGACTAACCAAGAACTGAACGAGCTAAAAAACCGCTACGTAGCCAACGGGGCCGCCACGCCGACCACCCAGTTTGCCGAGCGCGCTGAAAACGCCGAGCTATGGGACGCCGACGGCAACCGCTGGATCGACTTCGCGGGCGGTATCGGCGTGCTGAACCTGGGCCACCGCCACCCGAAAATCGTTGCTGCTGTAGAAGCACAGCTGAAAAAAGTCATGCACACCAGCGCGGCGGTCATCTCCTACGCCCCTTACGTGCAGCTGTGCCAAAAGCTGTGTGAATTGAGCCCGGTGCGCGGCCCCGAGCGCAAGGCGATGCTGGTCAACACTGGTGCCGAAGCGCTGGAAA
The DNA here is from genome assembly GCF_031010175.1 of Halomonas sp. SpR1. Lineage (GTDB taxonomy): Bacteria > Pseudomonadota > Gammaproteobacteria > Pseudomonadales > Halomonadaceae > Vreelandella. The sequence continues at coordinate 35,692 of NZ_JAUAMB010000008.1, read as the reverse complement.
ATGCCGTGAAGATTGCCCGTGCAGCCACTGGCCGCACTGGCATTATCACCTTTGACGGTGCCTTCCACGGCCGCACCATGATGACCCTGGCGATGACCGGCAAGGTGCTGCCCTACAAGAACGACTTCGGCCCGATGCCGGGCGACGTGTTCCGCGCACCGTTCCCCAACCCGCTGCACGGTATCAGCGAAGAGGCCTCGCTCAACGCCATTCGCACGCTGTTCAAAACCGATATTGCCCCGCACCGCACGGCGGCCATCGTGATTGAACCGGTACAGGGCGAAGGCGGTTTCTATATCGCCTCACCGGACTACCTGAAAGCGCTACGCGCCCTGTGTGACGAGCACGGCATTCTGCTGATCGCCGATGAAGTGCAGTCCGGGTTCGCCCGCACCGGCAAGCTGTTTGCGCTGGAACACAGCGGCATTGAGGCGGATATTCTCACCACCGCCAAGAGCCTGGCCAACGGCATGCCGCTCTCGGCCGTGGTAGGTTCCGCCAAGGTGATGGACGCCTCTGGCCCCAACTCGCTAGGCGGCACCTACAGCGGCAACCCGCTCTCCTGCGCGGCTGCCCTGGCGGTGATTGAGGTAATCGAAGAGGAAAACATCCTGGCCCGCAGCGAGCAGATGGGCAAGATGCTGGCCGAACGCTTTGCCGTATGGGAAGAACGCTTCCCCGCCGTTGCCCATAGCCGCCAACTAGGCGCCATGGCGGCGTTTGAACTGCTCGATAGCCACGGCAAGCCAGATACGCAGATGACCGGCGCGCTATGTGCCAAAGCTCGCGAGAAAGGCCTGATCCTGCTTTCCTGTGGGTTCTACGGCAACAGCATCCGTATTCTGGTGCCGCTAACGGTATCGTCTGCGGTGTTGGAGGAAGGCTTGAGCATTATTGAGCTGTCTTTGGAAGCGCTTAGTTAATAGCGTTTAGGCAGTACCAAGCCCGCCCTCGTCAATTAGCGCAAGCTGTTGGCGAGGGCGGTTTTTTATGCGTTGAAAGCCCAATTCTGAGTCAATTAGCCGCCCTAAGCACCTTGTGCTAAGCTGAATTTGGTACGGTGAATGAGAAAATAGTAGGACAGATAACCTTCCAACGTGGAGGTGTTGGCAAATGCAGCAGATGTGCGAGTTTTAGATATGCACCCTAATAAATATAAGAATCATAGGTTTGGGAGGTTGTGGCAGGCTTTTTTTTCGGACAATCATGTCGGCGCGTTCATTCAATCATAGGATGCGCTGTCTAGTATCTGTTAGTTCAAGGAGGAGAATTAGTTGTGTCGCTAATGACTATTTTATTGTTCATACCAGCATGCTTTGCTTTGAACATGGCACCTGGACCAAACAATCTGCTGTCAATGGCTAATGCGAAGCGGTACGGCGTTAGAACTGCCTGCTATGCTGGGGTCGGTCGCCTTGTTGCATTCGTGGGTATGATTACTCTTGCGGCAACAGGGCTCGCAACCGTGTTACACACATCCGAAAAGTTATTTCTTATGATAAAGGTTGGCGGAGGCCTTTATCTGCTTTGGATTGCTTTTCAATTGTGGACTGCAGATCCTTCGGACAGTGGCAACGAAGCGCTCGGAGGAAGGAGCTTGTTCCAATTAGGGCGGCAAGAGTTTCTTCTCGCAGCTGGAAATCCCAAGGCTATTTTGATTTTTACAGCTTTTTTGCCTCAGTTTGTTGACCCCACTGGTTATGTAGGATTTCAGTTTTTGGTGCTAGGTATCCTGTTCTTGATGCTTGAATGGTTAGCAATTGCTGGGTATGCATTTTTTGGCAAAGCATTGCGGCATTGGTTCTCTCGACCTTCGATGCGTCGCGTGTTTAATCGGATTTGCTCGGGGTTGCTTGGCAGTGCTGGCATTGGGCTTTTACTGGCTCGTCGTGAATGAACTAACAAAGCAATTAAACTCGCTCTCTGCGGTCGCCGGACGCTCGTTCCTCGCGCCGTTTTTTGTGGGCGTTGGGTGGCCGTCTAATAGGAGGATTTGATGTCTATTGATCCGATTGCAGTATGGGCGAATATGAAGTTGAAAATCTGGCCTGAACGGTACTGGATGTTAGATCTAGGAGATGCATCTGCCTCTGCTGCCGCTAGCGTGTTCATCGAATTTGATGACCGCTACAGCTGTTTGATTCGCGACCAAGCGGGTGTGTCAGCCATTGTCGAGGAAACAGCATTTGAACGCTTAAAATCCGAAGTGACTGTCAGGGAGTACTTCGGTCCGTTCCGGGTCGTTTCAACGGATGGAGACCTTCCATTCGACGTCATCGGATTCCTTCGTCCTGTTTTAGAATTGCTAAATAATGAAGGGATCAAGGCTGGTCCCCAATGCGGTGCCGTGTTTGATCACCTGTTCATTTACGAACGGGATATTGAGCGTGCAAACACTCTGCTAGAGGATTTCATTAGTAAGGCTCGGGATCGATGATCCTACCCAACAATTCACGTCACGCGGATGACCCTTACTCCGCTTCGCTTTATAAGGGCCACTGATGCGCTTCGGCGCTGGGCGACAAGAAGTTGGGCATTGCTCCGGTGCAGCAGAATGGTATGATAATTTCATACACTTAATGTTTCAGGAGCTCCAGCGATGAGCATGCATCGGAAAACCATCACGCTGACTGAACAACAAGACGACTGGGTGAAAGGCCAAATTGCAAGCGGTCACTTTGGTAATGATAGTGAGTATATCCGCGATCTTATCCGAAAAGATCAGCAGGCCAAAGAACGTCTTGCCACGCTTCGGCAGGCCCTCGCTGAGGGTGAGTCAAGCGGTAAACCGAAGTTGCTCGATATATCGGCAATCAAAGCGGCTGGCCGTGAGCGCATGAAGGTGGCTGATTAGTGCTTAAGCTGAGCGTCACGCCAAAGGCGGAATCAGACTTGATCGGGATTTGGATTTACACCTGTGAAGAATGGGGGGCTGAGCAGGCGGATAAATACTTAGATCAGTTGGAGGTAGGAATGAGACGGCTGATTGAACATCCATCGCTTGGCTCGGACTATGCCCATGTTTTTCCTGGGTATCGCAGATTGCAGATCGAGCATCATGCTGTTTTTTATCGAGTGCTTGAACCGGAGGTGCTAGTTGTTCGTGTACTGCACGAGGATATGGATGCCCCTGAAAGACTTCTCGATTAGTGGCAGCTGTTTTGGCGCAGTGGCGGTTTTCGGGAGGATCACCGGAGGCTTATCTTGAATTATTAGGGATGAAGAAAAGCGGTAAGTCAGGGTTTCGAAGGCTACGGTAAGGGGCATTGTCATCGAACTGTGACGGCATTCATGCTTAGGTTTCCAACCCGCCATCATCAAACAGCGAAAGCTGCTGGCGATTGGCGGGTTTTGCTTTTTTAGCGCGCTGCTTTGAAGGTCGGCGCTGGCTGGCGAGTTTATCCACAATCGCTTGGCTCGATTCCCTGGCTTCTGGGGTGCGGCGCAGTTCATAGAGCATCTTCTTCCAATGGCGCGCTTCAGCTTCAAAGTCGTTGGGTAGCGGGTAGTGTTCGCCGGGCTGGAAGCCGAAGCGCTTTTGCAGGCTTTCTGGCAGCGTCCAGGGTTTGGCGCGCCATTCTAACGGCAACGGCGCTAGTTCTGGTACCCAGCGGGCGACAAACTCGCCGTCCGGGTCGTTATCTTCTGCTTGTTTGATGGGGTTGTAGACCCGCAACGCGTTGGTGCCTGTGGCGCCCGCCTGCATCTGCACCTGAGGGTAGTGAATGCCCGGTTCATAATCGGTAAATAGCCGCGCAAGGTGCAGGGCGGGCTCATACCAGTGCAGCCCAAGGTTGAACGTAGCGTAAGAGATCAGCATGGCGCGCATGCGAAAGTTGATCCAACCGGTGGCGATCAGGCTGCGCATACAGGCATCCACTAGCGGCATGCCGGTTTGGCCATGTTTCCAGGCGATTAAGTTGGGGTGTTCGGGGTCGCGCTGCCGCAGGCCGCGTAGCGCTGGATGCAGCGTTTGATGCTCAATGCTGGGCTCACTTTCGAGCTTTTGAATAAAGTGGCAGTGCCAGTAAAGCCGCGAAGTGAAAGCGCGCAGCGAGCGTGCCCACTGTGACTCTGCCGCATGTTTTTCACGCTGACGGCGCAGCGACTGCACCACTTCACGCATAGAGAGCGTGCCCCAGGCCAAGTGGGGCGAAAGCCGCGAGCCAAACTCCCAAGCAAGCAACGGCTTAGATAGCGAACCGCGATAGCGCCGCCCGCGCTGGGCGACAAAGCTGCGCCACAGTGCGCGGCCTTCGCTGCGGCCGCCTAACTGGCGCTCGGGGCACGGCGTGGTATCAAACCCCAGGGTTAGGCTGTGGAGCTGATCAACGTCAATATGGTGAAAGGTTTGCCAGCCCTCAGCCGTTTGGGCGTTTTGCGGGGCAGCGGCGGTGGGGGCGGTCATTAGCGTTTCCCAATGCGACTCCCAGCGGCTCTGGTGGCCTGTGCGGCTCGTCAGCCCACGCACCACGCCCTGCTGGCGCGCTTCCAGCCAATTCACGTGGTGTTCTCGACACCATTGATGAACGCACTTATCTCGCTCAAAGCTCCAGGCGTTGCCTGTTTCCTGATGAGCGTGCAGGGTAAATTCGCCGTAATGGGCTTTCAGGGCATTCAGCAAATCGACCATATCGCCTTGCCAAATACACAGCGGCAGGCCCAGTGTTGCGAGTGCGTTGGAAAGATCGATCAGTGAGTCAGCGGCAAACTGCCAGTGGCGCAGGGCGCTATCCGGCGCTTGCCACTGGCCGGGTTCAATGGCAAAGATAGGCAGCACGGGGCCAGCCATGGCAGCGTTGCCGAGCGGCGCATGATCATGGATACGTAAATCGCGTTTGAACCAAACAACCTGAATGGGTGCCTTAGCCATACCTTACCTTGGTGGTTGCGGGCTATTCGCCGCTAAAGCATGACGTTACCATCAAGGTAGCGTTTGCGTAATCAACACAGCAGGATCCAACAGTAGGAGATTAACAGTGTATATCGCCATGAACCGTTTTCGGATTGCCCCAGGCCGCGAAGAGGACTTTTTAGAGGTGTGGCGCAACCGTGATTCTCACTTAGATGAAGTGCCGGGCTTCAAGCAGTTTAAGATGCTGCAAGGCGAAAGCCAGGAAGACCACACCGTGTTTATCTCCCACAGCGTGTGGGAGTCGGAAGAGGCTTTCCGTGACTGGACAAAGTCAGATGCGTTCCGCAAAGCCCACGCCAATGCCAAAGCGCCGGAAGGCATTTACCTTGGCCCGCCCAAGTTTGAGGGTTATGAGGTAGTGCTGTAAGCCATAGGCACTAACGCCAACGCTAGACAACAAGCAAGAGATGCGCGCGTTATCCAAGCGGTATGGATTTATAAGTTCATCACCATCACCAAGCCAATAAGTGCGGCCGCACAGCCCGCTACGACCCACTTGAGCTTGGTGCTCCCCATATTGCCGGTCTCGCCCTCAAATGCGGTCAGCAGAGCATTGACGCGCATTCTGGAGATGAATTTGGATCGAAGTCGCTGATTGCTGACCCGTATACCCCGGTACCAATAGTCGGGGAAGTCGATAAGTGAGGTTGGTATCGCTAGCTTGTCGAGGTTTGGTGCCAGCACCATAAGCTGTGATTCCCTAATAATTAACTCGCTGCGATTGGGAACCAGGGTAGAGACATCCGCTTCCGGTATCTCTATAAATTTCATGGGCTTGCATACGTAGTTGCCCCCTTCCTGCCCCAGCAGGAGTACCGGCACTTGGTGCTCGCCGCACTGAAAGCGCGCCAAGCAGGGGAAGCTGCTGCCCGCGTAGTCTGGCTGAAAGTGGCCATAGCTATTGATAAGGGAACCGGGGAGCAGCCCATCGAGGTCGTCATCGAACAGGCCAAAATCAAAGCTACGGCCTCGCTGGAAGAGTGTCCAGGCAAGATGGTTGACGATGCGTTCGCGCAATATCTCGCTGGCTCGATGGGTACCAATGGTATCTGGAAGTTCTGCATTGGCTTTACATAACGAAATATCGATCCAGTCCGGTGCAAACAGAGCTTTGATGCCCATGGGTGTGGTGAAGGAGATCTTTATTTCCCAGCGCTCAGGGCTGTTGGCAGGCTCGTCATCCAGCCTAGAGGCTTTGATTACGGTCAGGGTGATCTCGTTTGCAGGGGGCACAAAGTCCTGATTCACCATAGCGCGTAGTTGATTGAAGGCGGTGAGGCGATCCGCATCAATCAGGTTACTTTGATAGCTACGCTCTGGAGTGGTTGGCATCTCCGGCTCTCCGTCCCAGCTCGGCAGCAGTGGCACCCTCATACGCTCGAAAAATGCTTGAGCGCTGGGAGATAACGTACTTAGTGCCTTTGCATTATCCGGTAGGTTCGGGAACAGGGGATTGCTCCAGTCTAACTGATCATCAAATACGTGCAGCGATTCGATTTGGCTCAGATCGCGGTCAGGATCGTACTCCAGCTCGATGTCCAGCCAATACTGGACGGAGCCGTATGGCAAGGTTGCAGCCTTACTAACCGACTCGAAAGGGAAGGCTTCGGCTTGGTAGATGACTTCTTTACCCTGCAAGTCTTGCACGATAGCCGTTACCCCCAATATCGACATGCTCGGCTCTACGATATGCAGAGTTGTCTGCCCATCGCTCAGGTGGATACCGAAATGATAGAGATGAGCATTGCGAGCCAGCTCGGCAAGCGACAGTGACTTGACTACCATCTCCGTGCCTTCTTCAAGCGGTGCGCTGGTAAACAAGGTGTGTAGAACTTCAGCATTGGTGGAAGCTGCGTAGCAGCGCTGCTGGCCGATTTGAATCACCGCTGGCTGCTCATGGCCGGAAGCGTGGCGCAAAAAGGCCACACAGAGATCGCTGCCAGCCCAATGCAGCAGCTTGCGTTTGTTTGCCGTGGACAGATCCTGCTGGAATTCAGTGAAAGAGAAGGGCGTAGATATGGCTGTGGTCATAATTCATCATCCTTGATACGGAAGGCATGCTGTCTAGGCGTGTTGTCAAAAATAGTGCCGAAGAGGGGCAACCAGAGGCAGATACTCGTACGGCTGGCGTATTTAGAGCGGCTTAGTTTACCTAAGTAAGTTGTAATTTTCCCTGCGGCGGAGCTCATAATCGCCAGAGTGAGGATCTGTTCTGAGCTGGGCGGCTGTTAAGTGCTAACTAAGGTCGGTAAAAACTTAAAACAGCGCCAAGCCAATAGACAGCAATACGCTGTAAAGCAGCGTCGAAATGGCGGTTTTCTTCAGCATGCCGGTCAGAATCTCGCCATCGCGGGTATGGCGAAGTGTTCTGGCGGCATCCGTCAGTGGCTTGGCCACCAGCAGGCAGCTCCAGCTCAACCAGGGAGCGGGGAGGGCTAAGAGATAAACCACAGTGAGAAGCAGCGCCAGTCCCAATAATGCCCAGTGGTAGTTAATCGCGTTCTCGCGGCCCAACCGCACCGCCAGGGTAATCTTGCCGTTGCGTGCATCGCTTTCGATATCGCGCACGTTATTCACATTGAGCACGGCGGTGGCCAGCAGCCCACACGCCGCGGCGGGTAGTAACGGTAACCAACTGAGTTGCTGCGTATAGAGGTAGTAAGTGCCCAGAACGCCTAAAAGGCCGAAAAATATAAAGACGGAAATATCCCCCAGCCCCCGATATCCATAAGGTATTCCGCCCAACCCAACGGTATAGGTCACCGCAGCCATTAGTGCCGCCGCCCCTAACAGTATAAAAGTGAGAATCTGCCCCCACTGGCTGCCAAAGGCAGTGACCAGCAATAACAGCCCTAACAGCGCTGCTACGATTGCCGTAATGACCATCCCTGTGCGCATTGCCTGTGGCGTTAGCAAGCCTGAAGAGACCGCCCGCACCGGCCCAATGCGTGCCTGATCATCAGCGCCGGAAGCCGCGTCGCCATAGTCATTAGCGAGATTAGAGAGTATCTGTAGCGCAATGGCCGTCAGCAGGGCGAGCAAAAGCACCGTGCCATTAAAGGCATCCACGCTAGCCGCTAGCCCACTGCCCAATAGAATAGAAGCGCATGCCAATGGGAGAGTTCGGGGGCGAGCGGCTAGCAACCAGGCTTGGTAGTGGCGGCGTTTAGCGGGTGATTCCATTACGTCATTGTTCCTATTGACTATTTTCATTTAAAAAGCTGATGGCAGTTTGCCGCATTTAGGCTCGGTAGATCAGTATCCGCGGTTGCCGAGACACTTCTCCACAAAGAACACAATACTTCTCTGATGCTTGACCTGAATCAAGCTCGCGCCGATCAATGCTGGCACGCTACCTCAATGCTCCTAGAGTGATGTGAATGCAGGTCGTTGCCTGCCAAGGAGCCCAATCCATGTTCCCCGAACCTTGCCACCATCCCTATGTTTGATGTTAGCACCTGGGAGCTGTTGGTTGTTTGTCTGATCACCTTGATCGTCGTCGGCCCGCACCGTCTGCCAAGGGTCATCTACACCCTGGGCCTGTGGGCCAGCAAGTTGCGAACCTGTTGCCTCGACTTGAACCGACAGTTCCAGCGCGAAGCCCTGGCTGAGGAAGTGCAGCAACTTCGTCAACGTTTGGAGCAGGCAAGAAGCGATACCGAGTGCAGCCTGCTGGACACAGTAGATATCGACAGGGAATACAGGCAGCCGCGGGCTGTTGCAACGTCAGCACTGGGTGATGCCCCTATCCGCAATGGAGTCGAAATGAATCAGCAACCCTTCAGCAATGGATCAACCTGTCAGACACCGACGCTGACGCGCGTCGCTGCGGGAAGGGCAGCAGCGAACGGGGTTACCTATCAGTCTGACGGGGTTGTGGCGCTGATCAGTGACCGCGCATCGACGCTGCTGGCACTCGCCAGTGATTTTACCCAGGGGAGCATCATTGCCATAGCGCCGGGGCTGGCGGCCAGCCGAACTCCCGAGAGCTGGACGGTGGTCGACACCGCGCAGTTACACATCGAGGGATGGCTGGGCGATTTTCGTATCGAAACGGCGATGACGGAAACCAACGCCTCCCACTCTCTGACCGCCGATATCATCATTGATCTCTCGACTCGCCCGCTACTCGCACGCTCGGTTCATCCCCCAGGCTATTTGCATGCCGATGCGTCGGTCATGCCGTCGGATCTCGCCGCCCAGGCAGGCGATCTGGTGGGTACGTTCGAGAAACCCCGCTACTTCAACTACTCAGCGGAAATCTGTGCCCACGAGATCGCCGGGCAGACGGGCTGCACGCGCTGCCTGGATGTCTGTGGCGCTGACGCTATCCGCTCCGAAGGCGCCCTGATTCGTGTCGAACCTCACCTCTGTCAGGGGTGCAGCGCCTGTACGCTGGCCTGCCCAACGGGGGCCCTGAGCGTCGCCGAGCCCGGTCGGCTCGATCTGCTGGAGCGCATGAACAGTGTTATCAAGGCGTTCGAATCGCCCCCGTCGACACTGCATGTGGTGGCAGGAGGTGTCAGTCCCGATTGCGACGCCAGTGAGTCACTCGGCTCGCATGCTGTTCTGGAGGCGCCGGTGATCGCTGCCTTTGGTGAGGAACTCTGGCTGGCTGCGCTAGCCCGTGGCGTCAAGCGCGTGGTGCTGTCGCCCGAAGCCGGGCTGCCCGATGACACTCGTCAACTGCTGGATAAGCGTCTGGCCGAGATCGCCTGCATCACCGAGGCCATGGGGCTGGGACAAGACGCTATCAGCATCGGCAGCGATCGCCATCAACATGAACTCGAGCCTGGCATCGCCAGGTTCCAGCACATGCTCAACGAGCCTCTTGTGCTCTCACAGGATTCACGCAAGCGTGAGCTGCTCAATGCCGCCCTGCGTCGTTGGCAGGAAGCCCTGATGCCTGGCGACCAGCAACCTCTTGAATTGCCGGTCGGATCGCCGCTCGGCGGGATTTCAGTCGACCTTCAAAACTGCGTCATGTGCTCGGTATGCGCCCATTCCTGCCCGACGGCTTCGATTCGCTATGGTGAGAACGAGCATACTGCCCGACTGGAACTCGCCGAGGCTAACTGTATTCAGTGCGGTCTCTGCGAACGACTCTGCCCGGAGGACGCCATCACCCTGCAACCTCGACTGGCCAGCGCGGCACAACGCTATCGCTGGCAGCCTCTCAATGAAGTAGTGCTTGCCACCTGTGACGCCTGCGGCAGCTCGCACATGCCGGTGACGCTGCTGGACTCGATGATCGCAAAGCTCGCTTCGGCGACCGGGGCCGCCGATATCGAACGACAATTTCGCCGCTGTCCCGCCTGTCGACACGGCCAATGACTGCGGGTAGCAGCAGACAAAACAACCCTCACCATCACAAAGAGGTCGATCATGGATACGTCATCCTTCTCTGAGACACAGTTCTATGAGATACAGCCCGGCATTATCTGGGACGCGCGGGTTGCCTGGGATCTGTCCCTGGGCGGCCTCGGCGTTGGCGCTTTCCTGCTCGCCTTCCTGCTCTGGTGCCTGGCGGATCGTCGCTATCGGCCCCTGGCCCAAACAGCCGCGGTGATTGCCCCGGTAGCGGTGGCCATCGGCCTGACCCTGCTGTTTTCGAAACTCGGCTACAAGTTCCACGTCTATCAGATGGGGCTTAATTTCGCCCCGACCTCGATCATGTGGTGGGGCGCTTTGCTGCAGGGCGCCTTCGTGGGCTTGAGCGCCATTTTTGCCTTTCGATTGCTGCTCCCCAACGTCTCCCTGCTCGACTGGCTGAGTGCACGACGGGTGGGCTGGGTCGCGGTTCCTCTCGCGGTGCTCACTGGCCTCTATCACGGTGTGCTGCTGGCGGTGATTTCCTCGCACCCGCTGTGGGCCACGGGCCAGATGGTCATCGCCTCTGTGCTGCTTTTCATGATCACCGGGAGCGCTGGAGCCCTGCTGGTGCACATGATTCGCACCGCCCTCCTGGGAGCCCGTTCGGAGGAGGGGAGCCTGAAAGACTATTGGGCAGGGTTGCGTCCGTTGGTTCTGGTCATGCTGGTGTCGACGGCTCTGTTGCTGGTCACTCTACTGGCCTGGTGGATGGATCTCCGCTTCGGCCCAACGCGCGATCAGGAGGTGATAACTGCCGTGCTGGCGACCTATGGCAGCCTCATTACCCTGGCCATCACTGCACTGGTCGGAGCCCTGGCCCTATGCGTCGCCGCCTTGCTGGCGGGTCTACGTGGCCGTTCCTTGCCAGCCTTTGCCACCGCCATCCTCTGCGTGCTGATGCTGGGGGGCGGTTTTGCCATCCGTTACGTAGCGGTACTGGGCGGACAGCTGAGCCCGCCGGTCTCGACGCTGGCCACTTTATCCTGAGGAGTTTTTCCATGACGGATCAGATCCCGACATCCAAACATGATGACGCTTGGCAGATTTCTCGCCGAGGCTTTCTTCAGGGCAGCGCCGGTACCGTCGCCGCTGCGGCAGGGGGCCCGGCACTGAGTTTATTCTCGACAGCCAGCGCCCAGGCACAACCTCCGGAAGCCGCTGGAAAATGGATGCCCTCTACCTGCCAGGGCTGCACGAGCTGGTGCCCGGTACAGATCAAGGTGGTCGACGGCCGCGCCGTTCATATGCGTGGCAATCCGCTGGCCAAGGCCAACCACGGCAAAATCTGTCCACGCCCGCACCTGGCGTTGCAACAAGTCTATGACCCCGATCGAGTCCGTCAGCCGATGAAGCGCACCAATCCTGAAAAGGGGCGCGGTAAGGATCCAGGCTTCGTGCCGATTTCCTGGGACGAGGCGATGGACATGCTCGCCGACAAGATCATGGAGCTGCGCGATGCCGGGGAGCCCGAGAAGTTTGCGCTCTTCCGCGGCCGCTATACCTACCTGCGCGATATCCTCTACTCCGCCGTGCCGAGGATCATCGGCAGCCCGAATAATATCAGTCACTCGGCCATCTGCGCCGAGGCCGAGAAGTTCGGCCCCTACTATGTGGAGGGCCAGTGGGACTATCGGGACTATGACCTGGAGCACACCCGTTATGTGCTCTGCTGGGGCGCCGACCCGGTGAGTTCCAATCGGCAGGTGCCCCACGCCATCAATTTCTGGGGCAACATGAGCGACAATGCCACCGTGGCCGTCGTCGACCCACGGCTGTCCGCCACCGCCGCGAAAGCCGATGAATGGTTGCCGGTGATCCCCGGGGAGGATAGCGCGCTGGCGGTGGCCATGGCTCACGTCATCCTCGCCGAAGGCGTCTGGAACAAGGCCTTCGTCGGAGATTTCATCGATGGCGAAAACCGCTTTGTGGCGGGACAGGCCGTCGACGAGAGCCAGGCTACGGTGCCGATATTCAACGAGATCCATACCCATGGCGTGGTTCAGTGGTGGAATATCGAGCTCAAGGATCGCACCCCGGAGTGGGCGGCAGAGCGCACCGGCATTCCCGCAGAACAAATTCGGCGTGTGGCGCTGGGGTTCGCCGCTGCCGGTTCGCGGGCCATCAGTTGGCTGTCTCCCGGTGCCTCCATGCAGGCCCGTGGTGGCTATTCATCCATGGCCACCCATGCCCTCAACGGCCTGGTGGGTTCCATTGATGCCAAAGGAGGCGTGGTCGCCAAGGTCAAGGATCCTACCGGCGATATACCCGACCTGACGGCCTATCAGGACGAGCTGGCTGCCAGCCATAGCAAGTACGACAAGATCGATCAGCGCGGCACCCTGGCCTTCCCATCACTCAACGGCGGCAAGAGCGGGGGCGGTGTGGTAACCAATGCCGCCGCCGATGGCATGCTCGCCAAGAGTCCCAACGAGATTAAGGTGGCCATCGCCTACTGGTCGAATTTCGGCTTCTCCACCTCCGGCTCCTACCGTTGGGAGCAGGCGTTGTCGGAGCTTCCCTTCTTTGTGCACCTGACCACCAATGCCTCGGAAATGTCGATGTTCGCAGACCTGGTTCTGCCCGCCGCTCACCAGCTGTTCGAGAAGTGGGGATTCATCAAGAACAAGCAGAATCTGCACAGCTATGTCTCGCTGAATCAGCGGGTGCTTGAGCCGCTTTGGGATGTAAAGCAGGACGAGACGGAAGTGCCCTTCATGCTGGCGGAGAAACTGGCCGAGCGGGGCTTCGATAATCTCTATCGCTACTACACCGAGGCCTTCGCTGATCCGGAAACCGGTGCGGCGCCGACCAATGGCGAGGAATTTACCGAATACGCCCTGAAGATGCTGACGCGCGGCTGCTGGGACAGCACCCACCCGGATTATGGCCGGTATGGCGACAGGCTCGAGGGCTGGGAAGACTTCAAGGAGAAGGGCGTCTGGAATTCCCATCGCTATGAATATGGTCAGCGTATCGACAACTTTGCCACCCAGACAGGCAAGGTCGAGTTCTACAGCGAAACACTCAAGGCCGCTCTGCAGGGGCATGCCGACCGTCATGCCACCACAGTAGACAAGGTACTTGAGGCAACCAACTATGTCGGTCGCGGAGAACTTGCCTTCGTTCCCCACTTCGAACCTGCTCTTCGCCATGGTGACGAGGCCGAATACCCCTTCATCTTTTTTGAACACCGTTCTCGCTTGAACCGCGAAGGGCGCTCGGCCAACTGTACCTGGTACCAGGCGCACAAGAACGTCGACCCAGGTGACGAGAACTGGAGTGACGTACTCAAAATGAACCCGGTCGATGCAGACGCCCTTGGGCTGCACGACGGCGACAGGGTCAAAGTCACCTCGACGACGGGTTCAATCACCGTTCAGTTGAAGCGCTGGGAAGGGCTCAGGCCGGGCACGGTGGCGAAATGCTATGGCCAGGGCCACTGGGCCTATGGCCGGGTCGCCGCTGCCAACTTCGCCGAGCATGTGCCGCTTGGCGGCAACAACAACGAAATTCTGTACCCTGAGTTCGAGCGCCTCAGCGGCTCGACCGCCCGCCACGGTGGACAATCACGCGTCAAGATCGAGCGGGTCTAACCCCTGGCACTGGAGGCTAGTATATGAGCGACAAGCGTTATGCCATGGTGATCGACCTGCATCGCTGCGTTGGCTGTGCGGCTTGCGACATCGCCTGCAAGAGCGAGAACAACGTGCCAGTGGAGTTTCATTGGTCGAATCACATCATCGAGACTTCCGGTACCTTCCCGGATACCCGTTACAACTACATCCCGACACTCTGTAACCACTGTGAAAATGCGCCCTGTGTCACTAACTGCCCGACCACGGCGATGCATAAGAGTGAGGATGGGCTGACCCTGCATGACCCCGACAAGTGCATCGGCTGCCGCCTGTGTCAATTGTCCTGTCCCTATGGCGTCATCTGGTTCAACAAGGAAGATCCTCACCAGAACTTTATGCGCGACAGCGAGCCGGCCATACCGGGGGGCACCTCGACCGGCCAGGAGGTCGCCCAGGCGGCTGATGCGCCGATTCCTTACTACAACCCCGCAAGGGCCACGACCTATCAGGGTATTCGTGATCGCGGCATGGTCGAAAAGTGCACCTTCTGTGACCACCGTCTTGCAGTGGGTGAGGATCCCGCCTGCGTGGTCGCCTGCCCCGCGGATGCCCGCATCTTTGGTGACCTGAACGACCTGGAAAGCCCGCCCAGCAAGGCTCTGGCCAAGTACACCCCACGGGTGCTCCAACGGGATCAGGGAACAAAGCCTCACGTCTTCTATATCCGCAACTTCAATAAATGACGCTGACTCTCTTGAAGACGAAGCTCAGACGAAACCGTATCGCACCTGGGCCAGGAGTTTGCATCTTGTTGAGAAAGGTATTTAGACAAGACAAATATGCGGCGCTAGTAATGCTTTCAGAGCAGGCGAATTATGCGATTTAACCCTATTGAAGCCCTCAGGCAGCAGCTTGATACGCTTTGCCATGCCGATAAAACAGGGTTTATCCGCCTAACTACTCCCTGTCAGGTAGATAACCTGATGGGGTGGCTAAACGTGCAGAGCGTTTATCCTCGTCTCTATTGGCAGGCGCGTGATACGCATGCCGTTGAGTGCGCGGCTTTGGGGGCGGTTAAAGCGTTTGATTCGCCAGCGGCGCTGCAGGCGGATCTTGCCGCGCTGGCCGATGCTGGCGGCCAACAGCCAGACTATTTTGGCGGCATGGCCTTTGACCCTGGTGCGCCGGGGTGGGAGCACTTTCCCGTCTGTCACTTTGTGTTGCCCCGCATCGAACTTAAGCGTGATCAAAGCGGCGCGACGCTGTCGCTTAATCTGCGTTTCGACGACCGTGGCCCGACTGCCGAAATCGCCCAGGCTTATGCCTGTTTGGACGCCTTGGTAGAAGAACAGCCGTTGCCTCACCTGCAGCCCCTTGTTTACCAGCGTGAAGACCACCCTAGCCAACAAGAGTGGGTGGCGTGGGTGGGAAAGGTAACGCACCCCGACCACCTTATGCATACGCCCAAGGTGGTGCTTTCCCGTGAAACATGTCTGGCAACACCGGAAACTCCCAATCCCTGGGCGCTGCTGTCGCGCTGGCAGGCGGGGGCCGCCGACTGTTTTCATTTTGGTGTTCAGTTGACACCCCATGAGGCCTTTATCGGCTGCCCACCGGAGCGGCTGTATCAGCGCGAAGGCCGGCATTTAATCACCGAAGCATTGGCGGGCACCACGCGCCGTGGGCGGGATGCCGAGCAAGATCTAGTGCTTGCCGATGAGTTGCTGGCGGATAAGAAAAACACGCTGGAAAACCAGTGTGTTTATCAGCAACTGTTGTCCCAGCTTGAGCCCCTTGCCCATCACATTCAGATGGGCGAGGCGCATACGGTTAAGCTGCGCTCGGTGCAGCATATACGGCGTTTGATTCATGCTGAACTTCATTACAGCGTCACCGACCAGCAACTGCTTTCAGTGCTGCCGCCTACACCGGCGGTGGGCGGTGTTCCCCGCGAGTCGGCGCTAGCGTTTATCCGTCAGCACGAGCGTCATCAGCGCGGCTGGTACTCAGGTGTGTTTGGTAGAATCAGCCACGCCAGCAGCGATCTGGCGGTGGCTATTCGCTGCGCCCATATCGGCCCACAAGCGATTCGCCTTTATGCCGGTGCAGGTATTGTGGCGGGCTCCCAGCCACATGAGGAGTGGCAGGAGCTGGATACCAAAATCGCCGATATTATGTCGCTGCTAGGAATGGGATAACGTACATGGCAACACCTGTATCGAGCGGTTTTGCGCGAGAGCATGCCACCTTTAATCACGTTTGGGCGGCACTAATGCTGGAGGAGCTCTACCGCTTAGGCGTGCGCGACGTGGTGCTGGCGCCGGGCTCGCGTTCGTCGCCTTTAACGATGGCCGCCAGTGAGCATGCCGATTTACGTTGCCACTGCCATTTTGATGAGCGCGGGCTGGGGTTTATGTCCCTCGGCATTGCCCGAGGCAGTCAGCGGCCGGTAGCCATTATCACCACCTCTGGCACCGCCGTGGCGAACCTCTACCCGGCGGTGGTAGAGGCGAATCTGCTCGGCGTGCCGCTGATAGTGCTTTCTGCCGACCGCCCCGTTGAACTACTGGATAACGGTAGCAACCAGGCCATTGACCAGCGGGATGTATTCTCCCGTCACACGATTTTTCACCACGACCTGCCACCCCCAGATACTGAAATAAAAGCAGCGTTTCTACTCAGTACGATTGATCAAGCGATAGATCAGCAGTGCCGCACTCCAGGGCCCCTCCATATTAACTGCCGTTACCGTGAGCCTCTTTACCCCGGCACCTGCTTAATGGATGCCAGCGACTATCTCGCCCCTCTAGGGCGCTGGCTGATGGCTTCAAAACCGTGGAGTGATTGGCCATGGGGAGATGAGCAGACCAGCACTATCATTCCAGCGCTCAACAACGAGTGGGAAGCGTTTGCCCAGCAGCGGGGCCTGATTGTTGTAGGTAGCGTTGGTGACCTCCAACAGGCGCAGCAGGTGGTTGAGTTATCCAAGCAGCTGGGCTGGCCATTGTTGGCGGATGTGCAGAGCCAGGTGCGTTTTGACCCTCATAACCTGATTCATTTTGATCTGGCGCTGCATGACGAACGTTTTAGCGCGGAACTGGCTAAGGCAGAAGTGCTGCTGCAGTTTGGCGGCCGGTTAATCTCCAAGCGTTTAACCCAGTTTATTGCCCAGCAGCCCTGGCAGGATGTCTGGTTGGTTGACCCACTGCCCCAGCGGCTGGATCCCGACTACTGCGTTAAACGCCGTTTGATAGCCTCACCTGCTGACTTTATCGCAGCGTTGCCAGCGCACTCTGAACAATCGCCTTGGCATCAGTTGGATAGCCTTCAACGCCGCACTAGCCAGTTGGTGGAAGATCGGTGTACGACATTCTCAGAGCTGGGTGTTTGCCACCAGCTCGCGCAGTTGGCGGAAGGACAGTTGTTTATCGGCAACAGCCTGCCTGCACGGTTGATGAATATGCTGGGTACACATCGCCAAACGCCCTTGCAGGTATTCGCCAATCGCGGTGCCTCCGGTATTGATGGCCTGATCGCCACGGCCTATGGCATTAGCTGCACATGCTCGCAACCCACGACGATTGTGCTGGGCGATACCAGCGCGCTGCATGACCTCAACAGCTTGGCGTTGCTGAAACAGGCCACCCAGCCGCTGGTGGTGGTGATCCTCAATAATGACGGCGGCAGTATTTTTCATATGCTGCCGGTGCCCAAAGAGGGTGAGCTGCTGGAGCGTTACTATCGCCAGCCCCATGGCTTGGGTTTCGAACATGCGGCGAAGATGTTTGGGCTTGGCTATGCGGCACCGAGCTCATTGGAGGCCTTCATGGCGGCTTATACCCAGGCGTTAGAGGTGGGCGTTACACTGATCGAGGTTAACGTACCCCATCAGCAGGTCGCCGATGATCTCAAGGCGCTTGGCGCAGCGATTCGAGGGGAGCCGCGTGAGCCGTAAACCTCTGCAGCAGGCGCCAACCCTGGTACTGCTACACGGCTTGTTGGGCGATCGCCAAGACTGGGGAGAGGTTCTCGCCGGCTTGGATGGTATCAATTGCCTAGCGCTGGACTTGCCAGGCCACGGTCAAAATCACCAGGTACAGGTAGCCTCTTTCCAGGCGTTTCACGACTGGCTTGGCGATACGCTGATAAGCCACGGTGTAAGCCGTTACTGCCTGCTGGGCTACTCCCTGGGCGGGCGTTTGGCGCTGTACCATGCCAGCCGAAAACCGCCGGGTCTGGAAGCGCTCTGGCTGGAGAGTGCCCACCCAGGGCTGCCAACCAGTGAGCGCTCGAATCGCATTGCCCATGATGAAAAGTGGGCCAGACGCTTTGAACAGGAGCCGCTGAAAGACGTGCTTGCCGACTGGTATCAGCAGCCGGTATTTGCCGATCTCACCGAAGCGAAACGTCATCGGCAGATTCACCGTCGACTGGCTAATCACGGGCCAGCCGTCGCTGCGATGCTGCGGGCAACGTCGCTCGGTCATCAGCCCTCGCTATGGAATTGGCTGGAAAATACCTCACTACCGGTCAGCTATTTTTCGGGCCAGCGAGACGCCAAGTTCCACACCCTGGCGACTCATCTAACAAAGATGGCCCCGCGCCTGCGCCATATCACGCTGGAAGGGGGCCACAATCTTCATATTGAGCAACCAGAGGCGTTCTCACAGCCGCTCAACGACTGGTACCGCACGCTAGGCTAATGTCTATCAACTGATCACCATCAACCAAGGCAGGCCGATCACCAGCCAAACCACCAGGAACAGCAGACCGAAGATCGCTCCTAGCCGCCAAAACAGCGCGCTGGGCAGATAGCCGCTGCCATAGTAAACCGGGCTTGGCCCAGTGCCATAGGGAGTGAGAATACCCATAAAGCCGAGGGTGGGGAGTAGCAGTAGAATAAACATCTGCATATCCAGTCCGGCAATGCCCGATGCCGCCGCCAGAATCACCGGCAGCAGGGCAGTAACGTGGGCCGTTACGCTGGCAAAGAAGTAGTGCAGCAGGTAGAAAATAACCACTAGCGCCACCATGGCCATCAGCGGGTCGAAGTGGCTGATCTGCCCGCCGACTACGCTGCCAAACCAGTTAACGAATCCCACCTGACTTAGCCCACCCGCGAGCGCCACCAGAGTGGCAAACCACACAAAGGTATTCCAGGCAGCACGGTTATCGAGAATATCGCTCCAGGTCACAATGCCGGTTAACAGCATGCCGCAAATCACCACCAGGCCTACCAGCGATCCAGAGATAATGTCGCCCGCGAAAATCCACAGTAGCAGGGCGGTGACCACCATAATGACCAACATTATTTCATGGCGGGTCAGTGCCCCCAGCTTGGTTAACTCCTGTCCCGCCCAATCAGAAATTTCATTACCCGCTTTCACTTCGGGCGAGCAAAGCCAGTAGCTCAGCAGCGGCACCAGCAGTAGCAGCAGAATGCCCGCCGGTGCGACCGCCATAAACCACTGCCCCCAGTTTATATGAATGCCGGTGGCGCTCTCGGTTAGTGCGATGGCCAGTAAGTTAGGTGCCAGGGCAGTCAAAAACAGTGAGCTGGTCACACAGGTCGAGGCCAGCGCTGTCCACATTAGCAAGCTGCCCATGCGCTTCATGCTGGGGTCGTTGGGGTGCGAATCGTAAAGCGGCGGCAGGTTACGAATCACGGGGTAGATCGTGCCTGCGCTGCGCGCCGTATTGGAGGGCGTAAACGGCGCCAAAATGCCATCGGCAATCATCACCGCATAGCCAAGGGTTAAGGTGCGCTTGCCCATTGCCTTGACCAGCCAGAGCGATATTCGCCTGCCCAGACCGGTTTTTTCATACCCCAGGGCAAACATAAAGGCGCCAAAAATCAGCCATACCGTAGAGTTGGTAAAGCCCGATACCGCCCAGGAAAAGGCTTGGCTGGCGGGATTGAAACCGTCAGCAGCCAACTGCTCGGGAGAGAACAGCACCCAGCGAGAAAGCAGCGCCACCAGGGTGACGCCGACAAGGCCTACCACCGCACCCGGTAGTGGCTCAAGGATCAAGCCCACCACGACGCCCAGAAAAATAGCGAAGAAGTACCATGCGTGAGGCGCAAGCCCCATAGGTGTGGGTATCAGCGCGACGATGATAGCAACTGCTAGCGGCGCTAACAGTTTCCATCGCGGTGAGGGTTGGGCATTGGTTGTCATGCGGCACCTCTCTTAAGCCTGTTTGGGCTATTTTTATTGCTTGGCAGATAGCTATCTGCCCGGCAGTGAGTTGCTTGCAGAGTAGGGTCTGCGGAGCGGGGGGGAACAGCAATACCCACTCGATTCACTGCTTCCTTGATACACGTCAATAGTCCTTTCGACTAATGAACAGGGCCTGCCAAGGGCGTGCTAAGTTCGAATAATGAATAAGTTCGAATAATGAATAAGTTCGAATGATGAAAGGGCATCGATAGAGTGCCGCCAGTACCACCTTTGACTTGGCTAATGGAAGGGGTTGTCATGCAGCAGCGAGATTTCGATATCGTGATTGTCGGTGGGGGTGGCGCAGGCTTACGCGCTGCCATTGGTGCTGCAGAGCACGCCAAAGAGCACAACACCCCGCAACGCATTGCGCTGCTGTCCAAGGTGTACCCCATGCGCTCGCATACCGTGGCTGCTGAAGGTGGCGCCGCCGCCGTGACCAGTGCCGAGGATACTCATCAGGCACATTTTGACGACACCGTTTCCGGCGGTGACTGGCTGGTTGAGCAGGGTGTCGTCGACTACTTTGTCCATCACGCTTACCAAGAGCTGGTGCAGATGGAGCGCTGGGGCTGCCCCTGGAGCCGCAAGGATGATGGGCAGGTGCAGGTACGCCGCTTTGGCGGCATGAAAACCGCCCGCACCTGGTTTGCCGCCGACAAAACCGGTTTCCACATGCTGCATACCTTGTTTCAGACCTCGCTGAAATACTCCGAAATCGAACGCTTTGACGAGTACTTCGTGCTCGATCTTGCGGTCCATGAAGGCGCTGTGATTGGCGTGATTGCCCTGCAGATCGCCACCGGTGAACTGACCCTGCTGCGTGCTAAAGCGGTGGTGCTGGCGACCGGCGGCGCGGGGCGCCTGTTCCGCTTCAATACCAACGCGGGCATTGTTACCGGCGATGGTATGGCGATGGCTTACCGCCATGGCGTGGCGCTGCGGGATATGGAGTTTGTTCAGTACCACCCCACTGGCTTGCCCGGTTCCGGCATTTTGATTACCGAAGCGTGCCGGGGCGAAGGCGGCATTTTGCTCAATAAAGACGGCTATCGTTACCTGCAGGATTACGGCCTTGGCCCGGAAACGCCGCTGGGCAAGCCGGAAAACAAGTACATGGAGCTGGGCCCGCGGGACAAACTCTCCCAGGCCTTCTGGCAGGAGCAGCAGGCGGGCCGCACCGGCAAGTTTGGTGACAGCGACGTGGTCTATCTCGACCTGCGCCACCTGGGCGAAAAGTATATTCTGGAGCGCCTGCCGTTTATCTGCGAGTTGGCCAAAGCCTATATCAACGTCGACCCGGTGAAAGAGCCCATCCCCATCCGCCCGGCGGTTCACTACACCATGGGCGGCATTGAAACCAATCCCCAATGCGAAACCTCCATTGCCGGGCTCTACGCCGCGGGGGAGTGTGCTTCGGTGGGGCTGCACGGTGCCAATCGTTTGGGCTCAAACTCGCTGACGGAGCTATTGGTGTTTGGCCGCTTGGCCGGTGAACAGGCAAGCAACCGCGCGGCGCAAACCGAGTGGGCCGATGAGCGCCTGTTGGAAGCCCAGGGCGACCGTCAGCAGGCCAAGCTGCTGCGGCTATGCGATGGCAGCGGCAGTGAGGAGAACTGGGTAGAGCTCAAGCACGCCATGGTGCAGGCCATGGAGAGCGGCTGCGGGATTTATCGCACCGAAGAGGGCATGCGCAAATCGCTGGATACCATGCGTCAACTGCGCGCGCGCTTTAACAAGGTTCGCGTTAACGATACCAGCAAGATTTTCAATACCGAGCTTCTTGAGTGTCTGGAACTGGAGTGTGGCCTGGATATTGCCGAAGCATCCTGTTTGGGCGCGCTTGAACGCCGTGAATCCCGCGGTGCCCACCAGCGCCTGGATGAAGGCATGCAGAAGCGCGATGATGTTAACTACCTCAAGCACAGCCAGGTCTTTTACCAGGGCGAAGGGCATGCCGAGCTGCGCTGGCAGGACGTTGATGTTCGATTCTCCGCGCCAGCTGAGCGGGCCTATGGCGATGCAGGCAAGGGGGAAAAGGCATGAACATTCAAACCAAACACATCAGCGTCAAGCGCTACCTGCCAGACAGCTCGGCTGACCCCTATTGGCAGCAGTACGACCTGCCGGTGGACGACAGCACCTCGATGCTGGATGCCCTCAACCATATCAAGGAGCAGCTGGATAGCACCTTGAGCTACCGCTGGTCGTGCCGGATGGCGATCTGTGGTTCCTGCGGAGTCATGGTCAACGGCATTCCCAAGCTGGGCTGTAAAACCTTCCTGCGCGATTACGAAGGTGATATTCGTATCGAGCCGCTGGCCCACTTTCCGGTGCAGCGGGATCTGGTGGTGGATATGGAGATCTTCCTTGAACACCTGGCGGCGGTGAAGCCCTACCTGATTGACGATAACCCGGTGAAAGCTTACGACCCCAGGGCGCCGGAGACCTATCAACAGTCGCCTGAACAGCTTGCCCGCTACAAGCAATTCGCTAACTGCATTAACTGCGGCCTCTGCTACTCCGCCTGCCCGCAGTTTGGGCTTAATCCAGAGTTCCTCGGCCCGGCGGCGCTAACGCTGGCTCACCGTTACAACCTGGATAGCCGCGACCATGGCAAAAAACAGCGCATGGCCGAGCTTAATCGTCACGACGGCGTGTGGAGCTGCACCTTTGTGGGCTTCTGCTCGAAGGTATGCCCCAAACACGTTGATCCGGCGGCAGCGGTGAATCAGGGCAAAGTGGAAGCTGCCAAGCACACGCTTATTGCGCTGTTTAAAGGGTAGGGTGAGGAGAAAAATCATGGATAAATCATCATCGCAACGCCTGCCGCCGCTGAAACGCAACTGGTGGCTGAAACACCGCTTTTTCAAGCTCTATATGCTGCGCGAAGCCACGGTGCTGCCGCTGGTGTTTTTCACGCTGTGTTTACTCGCCGGTATGGTGGCGCTTCTTCAAGGGGCCGAGAGCTGGCAGGGATGGATCGCCTTTATGGGTTCGCCCATCGTATTGCTGCTGAACCTTGTCGCATTGGCTGCCAGCTTGTTCCACGCTGCTACCTTCTTTGTGTTGTTCCCGCGGGTGATGCCGATTCGCATCGCTGGTCACAGCCTGCCTGACA
The DNA here is from genome assembly GCF_031010175.1 of Halomonas sp. SpR1. GTDB lineage: Bacteria > Pseudomonadota > Gammaproteobacteria > Pseudomonadales > Halomonadaceae > Vreelandella. The sequence continues at coordinate 12,487 of NZ_JAUAMB010000008.1, read as the reverse complement.
ATGCCATTGTCGCTGGCCAGTGGGCTGGCGTGGTGGCGGTTGCGCTGCTGTTTTTCTGGCTACTGGGGAGGGTGTAGGCATGAGTATTAGTAAACATGGTACACAGCATAAACAAGCCTTTGATGAACCGCTCTGGTGGGGGCTGTTTAGCGCAGGTGGTGTCTGTTTCGCCGTCTTGCTGCCCGCCGTGATTCTGTTTATCGCCGTTTTACTGCCCCTGGGCCTGCTGCCCGCCGAAGCACTGAGCTATGAGCGGGCTTCAACACTGCTATTTAGCGTGCTGGGCTTTCTGTTTGTTGGCGCGGTGGTCTGCCTGCCGCTGTTCCACGCCGCCCACCGCTTACGCCATGGAATGTTTGATATCAGCGTGGGCAATGACGCCACCAATAAAAAGCTTATGTATGGCGGTGCCGCGCTGCTAAGCATTCTAGCGTTAGGCTTGGTCGTGGCAGGCATGCTGGGTTAAGCGGCGCGTGGTAATCACTATCCCTGACAGATAAAAAAGAGATTGTCATGATTAACGGACTCACTGAAACAGACCTCTATGCACCGGTAGAGTGGCAGGATCGCTCAGATGGCTACCAGGATATTTTGTATCACACCACTGCCGATGGCATTGCGCGGATTACCATCAATCGCCCCGAAGTACGCAACGCCTTTCGCCCGCTAACCGTGAGCGAAATGGCCCAGGCGCTTAATCGCGCCCGCCACGACAGTGCCATTGGCGCGATTATTCTCACTGGTGCAGGCGATAAAGCGTTCTGTTCTGGCGGTGACCAGCGCATTCGCGGTGACTACGGCGGCTACCAGGATGAAGAGGGCACCCATCACCTTAACGTACTGGATTTTCAGCGCGATATTCGCACCTGCCCCAAGCCGGTGGTCGCCATGGTGGCGGGCTACGCCATCGGCGGTGGTCATGTGCTGCATATGATGTGCGACCTGACCATCGCCGCCGATAACGCGGTTTTCGGCCAGACAGGCCCCAAAGTCGGCTCCTTCGATGGCGGCTACGGCGCCTCCTATATGGCGCGCATTGTGGGTCAGAAAAAGGCTCGGGAAATCTGGTTCCTATGCCGCCAGTACAGCGCTGCGCAGGCGCTGGAAATGGGGCTGGTCAACCATGTGGTGCCGCTCGACGAATTGGAAAAAGAGAGCGTGCGCTGGTGCCGGGAGATGCTGCAGCACAGCCCCATGGCGCTGCGTTGCCTGAAAGCCGCGCTCAATGCCGACTGTGATGGTCAGGCCGGGCTGCAGGAGCTGGCGGGTAACGCCACCATGCTCTACTACATGACCGAAGAGGGGCAGGAGGGGCGCAACGCCTTCAATGAAAAACGCCGCCCGGATTTTTCCCGCTACCCGCGCAACCCGTAATGCAGCTGGTGCTTTACCGCTACTCCTTACCGTTTCGCCAGCCGCTGATGTTTAAAGGCAATCGGCTAGCAAACAGAGAAGGGCTGTTGGTGTGCATCAATGGCCAGTGGGGCGAGATAGCCCCGCTGCCCGGTTTCTCGACTGAAACTCTTGTTGATGCGGAAGCTGAGAGCCTGGCCTGCCTTGCTGCTATACAACGCGGTGAGAAAGCCACGCCAACGTTACCGTCAGTGCAGTTTGGATTCGACTGCGCCCAGCGCCAATGGCCTGCCAACCTTCCTGCGCCTTTACCGCCCTATCCACTGCTCCAGGGCGTGCCCAGGGAATTGTTGCTCGGGCTTGATAATATCGTGACCGGTTGGGGGGCTTTGCCACCGTCTAGGCTTAAGCTAAAAGTAGCGCGCTACGCCATGGCTGAGGAGCTGGCGCTGATTAACCAGCTCGCCATTCAGCTACCCAAGACTAAGCTGATTCTGGATGCCAACGGCGGCTGGACGCGGGAACAAGCCCAGCGTTTCTGCGCGCGCCTCCCCCTTAAACAGATCGACTACCTGGAAGAGCCCTGCGCTGCCTTTGCCGACACCATCGCCGTGGCCGAGGCAACAGGGGTATCCATCGGCCTGGATGAAACGCTATCGCGCCAGGAAGAGTGGCGCTATCACCCGCAGCTTAAGGCCCTGGTGATCAAACCCACTTTGATCGGCTCACTAAGTGCTTGCGAAGCACTCGTTAAGCGAGCCCGTGAGTGCAACCTGCGGGTAGTGATCTCCTCCAGTTTTGAGTCTGACTTGGGTCTCGGGCTGTTGAGTCGGTTGGCCAGTGAGTGGTCGCCCACTGAGCCGCCGGGGCTGGATACGGGGCATTGGCTTAGCGGACGTGTTACTAATCTAGCAGGCGCAGTGATGATAGAAAATTTGCACTGTCTCTCTACAATGGAAAATTCAGCGTGATAGACACCTGCCCCATTCACTACTGGGCAAAAGAGAACCCCGAGCATATTGCGATAGAGGCTGGCTCGATGCGCCTTAGCTACCGAACGCTCAATCGCCGGGTGGCCTCTTTAGCGCAACAGCTGGCGCGGGCAGGTTTTGTGCCCGGGGGGCGCTTAGTAGTCCCCGCCAAAGGCTCACTTGAATCCTTGCTGTTGGCGTGGGCCTGCCTGCGAGTAGGGGTTATTTTTTGCCCGCTGAACCCTGCGTTCCCTATTGCCCAGCAGCTCAGTCTAGCCAAGCGTTTGCAGGCTGGCCGGGTTTGCCAAACGGAAAGTGACCACCATTATCCTGCCGAACTAACGCCGATTACCCTCGATTTCTTGGCGGAAGTTGATGTGGCTAAGCCTCCGGCGCTGAATGGCAACCAGCTGTGCAACACAATTTTTACCTCCGGCTCCAGCGGTACGCCCAAGGCGGTGCTGCATCGTTTGGGGAATCATTTGGCCTCTTCCCGTGGCTCGGCGTCGTTGATTCCCGTTGATCAAAACAGTGGCTGGCTACTGTCGCTGCCGCTGTTTCATATCGGCGGCTACGCAATCCCGTTTCGCGTCTTTCTTGCCGGCGGGCGGGTGATCCTTGACGATGCTCCCCATACGCTGGCGGAGCGTCTGGAACAGCAGGCGATTAGCCACCTCTCCCTGGTGCCCACTCAGCTGTGGCGGCTACTGAAAGCGGGATTTACACCCCAACGCACTCAACTGCGGGAGCTACTGTTGGGCGGCGCAGCGATTCCTGCGCCGCTGGTGGCGCAGATGACATCCCTGGGTCTAATGCCGAAAGTGAGCTACGGGCTATCCGAGATGGCCAGCCAAGTCTGTACTGGTATTCCCACCGCACCGGGTGTGGTCGGAAAACCGCTGCCGGGCCGTGAGGCGAGGGTGGTCGATGGCGAAATTCAGGTGCGCGGCGAGACCCTGTTCTGTGGCTATTTAAACAATGGCAACCTAGACCCAGCGCTGAATGAAGAGAGTTGGTTTGCCACCCGAGATAAGGGGCACTTCAACGCGGACGGGGCGCTGGTGGTGGAAGGGCGGCTCGATAATGGCTTTATCTCCGGTGGCGAAAATATTCAGCCAGAAACTATCGAGCAGCGCTTAGTCGACCACCCCAGCATTGCCCAAGCGCTAGTGGTAGCAGTGCCCCACCCCGAATGGGGCGAGCGCCCGGTGGCGTTTATCGATTGGCACGGCGAGGCCGTATCGGAACCAGCGCTAAATGCCTGGGTACGCGAAGCACTGCCCGGCTTTATGGTGCCCGATGCTTGGCTGGCCTGGCCACCTGGAGTGGGCTTTAAACCCTCCCGCAAACAGTTCGCTACGCTGGCGCGGGAGCAGACTAATCGTTAGTTGGGCGGCGTTAGTGGTGGTAAGTAGCGCTCCAGCAGTTGGGCAGCATGCAGCACTTTTAGATCTTGGTATTTGCCTGCCACAAGGTGTAGCCCCACTGGCAGCCCCTGGTTATCCAGCCCGCAAGGCAGTGATGCGGCGGGCTGTTGTGTAAGGTTGAAGGGGTAGCTAAACGTCGTCCAGTCCATCCAGTCTTTATAGCGCCCGCTTGGCGGCACATTGTGGCCCGCGGCAAAGGGTGCAATGGGCATCGTAGGCGTGACCAGCAAATTATAGCGCTTATGAAATGCCGCCATCTGCGCCGTTAATTCGCTGCGCTCACGCCGGGCGGCGAGGTAGGCGGAAAGCGATACATCCTGCCCACGTCTGGCAATATCCAGAAATCCTGGGTCGAGCGCTGCCTGCTGCTGTTCGTTGAGTTTTTCGATCGCTTGGGTAGCACCCGCAAACCAGAGGGTATTAAAGGTTTTAATTGGATCGCTAAAGCCAGGATCCACGCGTTCTACGGTCGCGCCCAGTGCTTCTAAATGGGCAACGGCCTCCTCAACTTGCTGGGCAATATCCGGGGCTACCTCTACATAGCCAAGATCAGCGCTAAAGGCGATGCGCCAGCCGCGTAGGTCAGCAGGGGGTGGCGTTCGCCAGTCTGGCCCGAGTGGGTTGCCGGAATAGCCATCCCGCACATCCGGCTGCGCCATCACGCTAAGCATAAGCGCGCTGTCGGCGGCGGTGCGGGTCATCGGCCCCAGGTGGGAGAGTGTACTCATGGCGCTGGCGGGCCACTGGGGCACCCAGCCAAAGGTGGGCTTAATGCCAAAGGTGCCGGTGAAACTGCATGGAATGCGGATGGAGCCCCCCGCGTCGCTGCCCTGGTGAAGCAAACCCAAATTGAGCGCTGCCGCCGCGCCTGCGCCGCCGGATGACCCCCCTGGTGTGAGTTCAGTGTTCCAAGGGTTGCGAGTAATGCCGTGCAGCGGGTTATCGGTGACGCCTTTCCAACCAAACTCAGGCGAGGTGGTCTTGCCAATCACGATGGCCCCGGCGTTTCGCAGGTGGCGGCTGATCGGGGCGTCTACCCCCCAAGGGCCATCTGCCGAGGTGGTGGTTGAGCCCATGCGCGTAGGCAAACCTTGGGTTAAGGTGAGGTCTTTAATGGTAATGGGTATGCCATCCAGCGTGCCGCAGGGCGTGCCTGCCTGCCAGCGTCTAGCCGAGTCTGCGGCCAGGCGCCGAGCCTCTACATCATTAACGCAGGTAAATGCATTGACCTTGGGGTTATCGCGCTCAATCCGCGCCAAGCAGTCATCAATTAGCGTTTCCGGCGAGAGCGACCCCTCGCCGAAACGAGCCAATGCGCCGACGGCCGTTAGTGTTTCAAAGGTATCGGCCATGACTATTTATTATCCCCAACACCGGCCGCTTCAAGCATGGCGTGTAGCAGCACGTTACAGCCTGCGTGAACGTGTTCAGGCGTGGCGCTCTCAATTTCGTTGTGGCTGATGCCATCCTTGCAGGGAATAAAGATCATCGCGGCGGGAGCCACGCGGCCGACAAACATCGCATCGTGGCCAGCGCCGCTGATGATATCCATATGCGAGAGATTGAGTTTCTCCGCACCTTGGCGAACCGCATCAACACACGCTTTATTGAAGTGTTCAGGTGCAAAATCTGCGGTGGGAGTTAGCTCGTACTCTAACCCGTGACGTTGGCAGATTTCCTCAACAGCAGCGGCAACGGCCTGGCCCATTGCGATAAGGGCTTCGGGCTCCCAGTGGCGCATATCCAGGGTCATTTTGACCTGGCCGGGGATCACGTTGCGCGAACCTGGGTGCAGGGTCATGCAGCCCACTGTGCCGCGCCCGTGGGGCTGATGATCAAAGGCAATCCTGTTGAGTGCTTGGGTGACTTCTGCCGCGCCCATCAGGGCATCGCGGCGTAGATTCATTGGGGTAGGGCCTGCATGGGCTTCGAGCCCGGTCAGGGTTAAATCAAACCACTTCTGGCCAAGACCACCAATGACCACACCAATGGTGGTGTCGGTGTCTTCCAGAATAGGGCCTTGCTCGATATGCGGTTCAAAGTAGGCTTTTATCTCGCTTGGCGAGACCGTATCGCTGCCGCGGTAGTGAATAGCATCTAACGCATCGCTTACCGTGACGCCATCGGCGTCGGTGCGCGCTAGCATGGCGTCAAATTCCAACACGCCACTAAATACCCCGGAACCCATCATGCAGGGAGGGAATCGGCAGCCCTCTTCATTAGTCCAGGCGACGACTTCGATGGGGGATTGCGTCGTAATGTTGTGCTGGTTAAGGGTGCGAATGACTTCCAGGCCGGAGAGCACGCCGAAACAGCCGTCATACTTGCCGCCGGTTGGCTGACTGTCCAAGTGGCTGCCCGCCATGACCGTTTTGGCGTTGGGGTCGCTGCCTTCCCGGCGGGCAAAGATATTGCCGATATTATCAATCCGAATCGTGCAGCCCTCGGCGCGACACCACTGAATAAACAAGTCGCGGCCCTGGCGTTCTAAATCGGTAAGCGCTTGACGGTTGACCCCGCCTTTGGGAGTGGCGCCCAGTTTGGCCATCTCCATCAGCGACTCCCATAGGCGGTCGCTGTCGGTTCTTAGGTCGGTGATATCATTGGTTGGCGTAACGTAGGTGTTCATTTCACTCTCCTCGCAAGATTAGACGGACGCATTTTCCGTCGGTAAGTCGTGTAGCTTGGAACGGTGATTCTGAAGGTTGGGCGATTCGTTGCTGATCAGCATCTGTTCAGCCATTTCCGCTTCCAGCGCGCTCATATGATGCTCGGCATCGGCCATATGCTCGGACATTACCTGACGCACCCGCTGGGCATCTTCAGCGCGGTAAGCCTCTATCAACTGTCGGTGATAGTCCTGATTGGCGTGATCGAATTGCTTACGCTCGGGCACGTACGCTTTTTTGATCACGACCAAATCACGCAGCATGTCGTTTAAAAACTGGCACATAAACGCGAGTAACGGGTTAGGGCAGGCACGGGCCAGCAGTTGGTGAAACTCCAGCTCTAAAAAGCGCTGGTGGCGATGATCCTCCTCGCCTCCGCAGCACGCACAGGCCGATATATTGGCTTCCAACTGCTGGAAGTCGTGCTCGGTGAGCTTTCCCACCACTGATGCCGCAAGCTCTACTTCCAATAGCTTGCGCAACTGATATACCTGCTTGCCACTCAGTTGTTGGAAATGCAGAAAGTTGCGCAGCATGCGGCTGGCGGGCTCCATGCCTGGCTGGTTGATCACCGCGCCCCCTTTTGGCCCGGTTTTTAAAGTGATAAGCCCCTCAACCTCAAGGATCTTGAGCGCTTCGCGCACGGTGGCCTTGGCGCTACCGTAAAGCTCCATCAGCGCTTTTTCGTTTGGTAGCCGGTCGCCTTCCCCTAATGACTCGGCGGCAATCCAGCGCTTGATATCGTCGCTGATCAGCTCGGCGAGTTTGGGTCTACGCCTTGAGGCTGGACCAGTGGTTGAAACTGTTTTTGTAACAGGGGCTTGCGTCATCAACACACTCCTTATCTGTGGTTAGCGCTGCTGGTAACGTTTTGGGTATAGGCGGGCAAACGTTCAGGGTGGTACTCAGCATCGTAGTCGTAGCGTGCCTGGGTAAACCTTTCCACTACTGCTGTATCGCGACGGTGCAACGCATGGCTTAGGCCAACAAAGAGCACGGCATTCAGCAATAGCCCCCAAATACCTGCATGGTAACCAAAGGGGGCGCTTAGCGGGCCAAAGGTCATTAATAGCACGCAGGCAACGCCAGCCCATAACCCGGCGAGCGCAGCGGTAGGGTGGGCCTTTTTCCAGGTGATGGCACCGATGGTGGGAATCACCAGCTGTGCGGTGCCCGCCAGTGCAGCAATACCAATGGTGACCAGTACACCGGGTACGGTAAGCGCCATGATATAAGCCGCCAGAGAGAAGCCCACCAGCGATAGACGACCGATATAAACAATACGTGCCTGGCTTGCTTCACGGTTCACATAGCGTTTGTAGATATCCATCGTTACCACGGTGGAAACCGCGTGAATCTGCGAGTTAGCCGTGGACATCGCGGCCGAAGCGCCTGCTGCCATAATCAACGAGGCAAGCAGGTAAGGGGCATACTCCATCAACATGATGGGCAGGATTTGATCGGGATTCTCTACATTGGGCTCAAGTAGCACGCCGGAGTAGCCAGACAGCACCGATCCCACATAAGCAAAGGCGGCCAAGCCCAGCAAAAAAGGCATTAAGTTAAACAGCTTGCCGTGTTTGACCGAGTACATGCGCAGCCAGATTTGCGGGCCCATAAAGGCACCAATAGCGGTAATAGCAAACAGCGAGAACCACATAGGGTAGCCCATCGTGCCGTTAGGCCCAGGCATGGTGAGATGTTCAGGAGAGGTCTGCTGAAGCTGGCTAAAGAGGGCGGTTGGCCCACCTACCTGGCTGGAAATGTAGTAGCCCGCGTACAGCATGCCGAAGAATAGCAGGGCGCCGTAAATAACGTCGGTCCAGGCAATGGCGCGGATGCCGCCAATCCAAACGTAGATAATAATGATGAAGTAGAACAGCAGCGCGGCGAGCCAGAACGGAATCAACCCGCCGGAGGCGACTTCGATTAAATAGGCGCCCCCCGTTAGCTGAATCTGCAAATAAGGCACGGTGAAAATCAGCGTAATAGCGGCAACGGTAATGCGTAGCGCCTCGCTATTATAGAAGTCGCCAATTAAATCCGAAGGCGTTAAATAATTAAATCGCTTGCCTAAAAACCAAACCCGCTTACCGATCCAGTAATACATAAAGCCAAACAGCAGGTTCCAGGCTAACGCAGTAAGAAACACCGGCCCATTGGTATAAAAGGTCGCGTTGGAACCGAGGAACGCAAAGGCACTCCACCAGGTTGCCGCCACGGTGAAAAACACCGCGATACTGCCCATGGCGCGCCCCTGAACGAAAAAGTCTTCGCTGGTTTCTTGCGATTGACGCGCCGATAACATCCCCACCATCAAGGGGATAATCATAAAGGCCGCAATAATTAATAAACTACCGGTCATGGTTAATCCCCTTGCTATGGCTGTTTATTGGTGTGAGCAGTTGTCGGTACGGGGCTGCCCCAATTGGTGAAGTAGGCCACCAAAAACAGCGCCGTTATCACAAACCACCAAAACAAGTTCCACACCAACAGAAAGGGGATGCCCATCACCATGGGCTCTATGCGGTTAGCTAGCATAATGAGGGGACTTTCCAGCATAAAAAAACTGAAAAGCATGCCGCCATAAATCGACAGCTTTAGCGGGGTTAAATATTTCATAGCGAGTTAGCCCTTTATTTACGTTGAACTGTTTGTGTTGAATTTGTGAGCAGTATTTCCAGCGTGCGGTGACGAATCACATCGCTTGTTGATGCAACGTTATCGGTGCCGAGTACTGTTTGGGCGTGTTCCACTGATTTGTTGTATTTATTCGTATAAATATAATGATTAGGTGCTTTTTTAACCGGCGTCAAGGTTAAGAGATTTTCAACGCGGCTCTATTACGTATGGATTCCCTAACGTGAACAAAAGAAAAGGGTAATTTTATAAACGTGTTCAGTGGCGCATGCTGAAGCCATGCCACATACGATGGAGCTGGACACCATGTTTGGAATAAAAAGCAAAACGAAGTCTCAAACTTCGCACTCTTCTCAGCAAGATACGCCTTCAAAAACGGCACTTAACCAGCACTACTGGATGCCGTTTAGCGCCAACCGCGATTTTCACGCCAACCCGCGTGTTATCACCGGGGCGGAAGGGCGCTACTACATTGATGACCAGGGTCGGAAGCTGTTTGATTCGCTGTCAGGCCTGTGGACATGCGGCGCGGGCCACAATCGCGAAGAGATCCAAAAGGCTGTGTCGGCGCAGCTCGGCACGCTCGACTTTGCCCCCGGTTTTCAGCTTGCTCATCCGCTGGCATTCAAACTGGCGGAAAAGGTCGCTAGCCTGACGCCTGCTGGGCTTGATCATGTGTTCTTCACCAACTCGGGTTCAGAAGCCGCCGATACCTCGGTCAAGATGGCCAAGGCCTACTGGCGGCTGAAAGGGAAACCTGAGAAAACCCGTATGATCGGCCGTGCCAAGGGCTATCACGGGGTGAATATCGGCGGCACCAGCCTGGGCGGTATTGGTGGTAATCGTAAACACTACGGCCAGTTGATGGATGTAACGCACCTGCCGCACACCCTGCAGGCGGGCCATGCCTACTCCCGTGGTCAAGCTGAAACCGGTGCCGAGCTTGCCGATGCGCTGCTCGATCAAATCGCGCTCCATGATGCCTCCACCATTGCCGCGGTGATTGTTGAGCCGATGTCCGGCTCTGCAGGCGTCATTGTGCCGCCAAAAGGCTACCTGGATCGGCTACGCGAGATCTGCACCGCCCACGATATTCTGCTGATTTTTGATGAAGTCATCACCGCCTTTGGTCGCAGTGGCGCGACTACCGGCGCCGAGGCTTTTGGCGTCACGCCGGATATCATGAATGTAGCCAAGCAGATCACCAATGGCGCCATTCCTATGGGCGCAGTGATCGCTTCCAGCGAGATTTTCGACACCTTTATGCACGCCGGTGGCCCCCAGCACGCCGTGGAGTTTCCCCATGGCTACACCTACAGCGCCCACCCGGTGGCTTGTGCGGCAGGGTTGGCTGCGCTTGAGATGATGGAGCGTGAGAATTTCCCCGCCCAGGTTAGCGCTATTGCGCCCGCCTTTGAGAAAAAGCTGCATGCCCTGCAAGGCCGCAACCATATTGTTGATATTCGCAACTACGGCTTGGCTGGCGCTATTCAGCTAACGCCCCGGGACGGCGATCCCATTATCCGCCCCCGCGATGCGCATATGGTGCTATGGGAAGCGGGCTTTTATGTGCGCTATGGCGGCGACACCCTGCAGTTTGGCCCTCCCTTTGGCACCACCGAGGCTGAGTTAGAGCGGCTGTTTGATGCGGTGGCGTCCACCTTGGATTCGTTGGCCTAAGAGACACGGGCATAGACTTCGTTGGCAAAAGTGACTGAACTAAATTTTAGAGAGTTTAAATATGAGTAATGTTTCCCACCTGATTAACGGTGAATTAGTACAAAGCCAGCGTAAGCTGGACGTAACCAACCCCTCAACGGGCAAAGTGATTCGCCAAGTGGCGGATGCCAATGCCGCCGACGTAGAGCGTGCGATTGCCGCCGCCCAGGCGGCTTTCCCCGCTTGGCGCGATACCCCGCCCGCCAAGCGCGCCCAGGTGATGTACCGCTTCAAGCAGCTGCTCGAAGATAACGCTAACCGCCTGGTACAGCTGGTCAGCGAAGAGCATGGCAAAACCCCTGAAGATGCCATGGGCGAGCTCAAGCGCGGCATCGAGAACGTTGAGTATGCCTGCGGCGTGCCGGAATTGCTCAAAGGCGAGTACTCCCACAACGTAGGGCCGGGCATAGATGCGTGGTCTAACTTTCAGCCGTTAGGCGTGGTGGCGGGCATTACCCCGTTTAACTTCCCCGCTATGGTGCCGCTGTGGATGTATCCCATGGCGATCGCCTGCGGTAATACCTTTATCCTCAAGCCCTCGGAGAAAGACCCCTCGGCGCCCATGGCCGTGGCGGAATTGCTGCAAGAAGCCGGGCTGCCCAAAGGCGTGATGAATGTGATTCACGGTGGTCGCGAAGCAGTGGAAACGCTGCTGGACGCCAAGGCCGTAAAAGCTATTTCCTTTGTTGGCTCAACGCCCGTAGCGGAAGCGATCTATAGCCGTGGATCTGCTGCTGGCAAACGCGTTCAGGCCTTGGGCGGGGCGAAGAACCACGCCGTTGTGCTGCCCGATGCCGACCTGGAGAACGCCGCCAATACGCTCATGGGCGCAGCGTTTGGCAGCTGCGGCGAGCGCTGTATGGCGATTTCGGTGGCGGTATGCGTTGGTGATGAAACTGCCAATCGCCTGGTTGAAACCATGCTGCCTAAAATCGCCCAACTGAAAGTTGGCCCTGGCACTAAAAAGGATCTGGATATGGGGCCTCTGGTGACGGCTGAGCACCGTGATAAAGTACTTAGTTTTATCGAGGACGGTGTAAACGCCGGGGCAACGCTGGTCGCCGATGGCCGTAATCTGCAGGTCGCAGGCTACGAAGAAGGCTACTTTGTGGGCGGCTGCCTATTCGATAACGTCACCGCTGAGATGCGCATCTATCAGGAGGAGATCTTTGGCCCGGTACTCTGCGTGGTACGGGTCGGCAGCCTGGACGACGCCATGCAACTGATTAACGACCACGAATACGGCAATGGTACCTGCCTGTTCACCCGCGATGGCGAAGCCGCCCGCCGCTTTACCGACGGCGTTGAAGTGGGCATGGTGGGGGTCAATGTGCCGCTGCCGGTACCGGTGGCCTACCACAGCTTTGGCGGCTGGAAGCGCTCGCTGTTCGGTGACCTTCACGCCTACGGCCCGGATTCAGTGCGCTTCTATACCCGCCGAAAAGCGGTTTCCCAGCGCTGGCCGTCAGTTAGCGAAGCGACCCGGGCGGAGTTCTCTTTCCCCGCCAATCAAAGTTGACGTTCTAGGGTAAATAGGACATCTTCTCAGCACCGTTGCCCTGCGACGGTGCTTTTTTAGTGGTGCGCCAGGCATGGCGCGCAGCGCCTTGACTGGCGCTGTTCCTGGGGGTGGTGCCTCAGGATGACTTGGGGGTGAAAGTCCCCTGCACGCCCGGCAAGGGGAAGTGCTAGCCGACGGCAAGGGTGT
>NZ_JAUAMB010000089.1 GCF_031010175.1 Halomonas sp. SpR1 | reverse complement strand
CAGGCCGTCTCGGCCATGAAGGCCCACGTCACCGCCGGCCACCGCTGGGTGGTCGACCTTGATCTGGAAGCCTTCTTCGACCGAGTGAACCACGACCTGCTGATGGCCCGGGTGGCGCGGCGCGTTGGCGATAAGCGCGTGCTGCGTCTGATCCGCCGCTACCTGGAAGCGGGCATGTTCCAGCACGGCTTGGCCACGCCGAGACGGCAGGGGACGCCCCAAGGTGGGCCACTCAGCCCGCTGCTGGCGAACATCTTGTTGGACGACATGGACAAGGAACTGGAGCGCCGCGGCCATCGCTTCTGCCGCTACGCCGATGATGTGCAGGTGTATATCAAAAGTCGGCGAGCAGGTGAGCGCGTCATGGACAGCTTGAGTGAGTATCTCGAGAGCTCACTCCGGCTAACGGTCAATCGCCGCAAAAGTGCGGTGGATCGGCCATGGAAGCGCGGCTATCTAGGCTACAGTCTTACTCGGCACAAGCAGTCAAAACTGACGCTAGCCAAGAACAGCCTGAAGCGCATGATGCAGCGTGTCCGTGAGCTCCTGAAGCGTGGCAGGGGGCGTCACATGCAACGGATAATCGAAGGGTTGAAGCCAGTCCTACGAGGGTGGGCCAACTACTTCAGTCTTGTTGATGTGAAGCGCCCCTTGGAAGCACTGGATCAATGGATACGCCGCCGCTTACGCGGTCTGATCTGGCGGCAATGGAAACGCCCAGCGACTCGACGCCGGAAGTTAAAAGGGCTGGGCATAGACAGGCACCGCGCCTGGAAATCGGCGGGTA
>NZ_JAUAMB010000088.1 GCF_031010175.1 Halomonas sp. SpR1 | reverse complement strand
GGACGTTAGTGGCTATCTGATGGGTTACTACAACCAGCAGCGCCCTCACTCGTTTAACGATGGCATGCCTCCCGTTGTGGCTGAGGAAAATCTTAAATTACTGTCCGGGATTAGTTGACCACTACACCTTCTCGGCTGCCACTTCAAACCAATCGCTGGGGAGGCTGGCCGCCAGTTGCATGAAGTTCTCAACCTCTTCAGGAGGCAATTCGATAAAGGTGTTGCCCACTTCCTTAGCAAACTCAACCCCACGCACATCGACGGTATCCATCATAAAACCAAACAGACGGGACAGCTTTTCGCCTGAGACATCCATAATGGCGTTACGGTCTTCCTCGGAAAGCGACTGCCAGGTATCGGGATTTATGACCATGGAAAAGCTGCCACGATAGAAGCCGCCCGGCATTTGTACCGTGTAGGGCAATACTTCAGCCAGTCGAAAACTCTTGAGTCCTTCAAGGGTGAGCATGGCACCGTCGACCACTCCTTGCGTGGCTGCTTCGTATGTCCCACCTGGCGGCAGTGCGACCCCGGTGAGGCTTAACGCATTGGAAATATCCGCCATCACGCCGCCACCGATACGCACCCTTCTGCCCTGCAAATCGTCAAGGCTTTCGATTGGTTCAGCAAGAAAGAGCGCCCCAGGGCCATGCACGCCCAACCCTAGCCCGGATTTCTCATAGCGCCTCAGCCAGTACCGCACTCAGGCTGTAATATCGCTAAACACCTATGGGCACGGCTTAAATGGCCTACTTTTTAACCATTTTCCGTCGTTCAGACACACTTCCCCC
>NZ_JAUAMB010000087.1 GCF_031010175.1 Halomonas sp. SpR1 | reverse complement strand
GCTCCAGTTACTACGAGTACCGCCAGCGACGGCACCGTGTGGATGTTGAGCGTCTGGCCTTAAAAGCTCAGGTAAACCGCCTTTTCAAAAAGAGTCGCAGCTCAGCTGGCAGCCGCTCGATCAAGGGTTTGCTCAGCGAAGAAGGCGTCACCATTGGTCGTTTCAAGGTTCGGCGTTTGATGAGCGAAATGGGGTTGATCTGTAAGCAGCCGGGCCCTCATGCTTACAAGCAGGCGACCGTTGAGCGACCTGATATTGCGAACCATCTTGACCGAAAATTTACAACAGACCAGCCCAATCAGGTCTGGTGTGGTGACATCACTTATATCTGGAGTGGCCAGCGTTGGAACTATCTGGCCGTTGTGTTGGATCTTTATGCTCGTGTTGTTGTTGGCTGGGCCATGTCGTCCAGCCCGGATGCAGATCTTGTTGTGAAAGCGCTCGATCACGCCTGGGAACAACGTGGTCAGCCAAAGAGCGTCATGTTCCATTCCGATCAGGGTAGTCAGTATGCAAGCCGCAAGTTCCGCCAAAGACTTTGGCGCTATCGAATGAAACAAAGCATGAGCCGACGTGGCAACTGCTGGGACAACTCGCCGATGGAAAGGCTGTTCCGGAGCCTGAAGTCGGAGTGGATACCGGCTTTGGGATATCGAAATCTATCTGAGGCCAAGAAGGACGTTAGTGGCTATCTGATGGGTTACTACAACCAGCAGCGCCCTCACTCGTTTAACGATGGCATGCCTCCCGTTGTGGCTGAGGAAAATCTTAAATTACTGTCCGGGATTAGTTGACCACTACA
>NZ_JAUAMB010000086.1 GCF_031010175.1 Halomonas sp. SpR1 | reverse complement strand
GCTCTTGGCCGAGGCTGTGTGAAAACCTAAAAATCAGTTGCCGATGACAGTGTCCTGTCGTCTTGGCACGACTATCGGCCAGCAATACGTTTTAGAACGTCTTCATTTATTATTCCCGCATCTCTAGCTGTTTGAGATGATCGTTAATAAACACCCGCTAAAGAGCGTTATCGGTTTTACAAGCTTGCCAAAATCAGGTTTAAGCCCTTACCCACGCATTGCTTGGACTAACCTCTGGGTGCCAAGGATATTCATGACGCGCTTCATGTTATAAGCAAGTACATGGAGGCTCATTTCCGTGCTGACGTTCTTAAGTCCCTTAGTCAAGAAGTGCGTCGCTCCCATCCACGCTTTCAACGTGCCAAAGGGGTGTTCGACCGTCTGACGACGAATGCGCATTATATCCGGCGCCTGATCCAATCTAAATTTCACCGCCTCCAGTACCTCTTCGTGCTCCCACCGTTTGATACGCCGATAGATACCTGTGGTGCATTGCGGCTTCATAAAACAACTTGGACAGGCCGAGCTCCAATAGCAATGAAGCGTCTGACCCTTTTCAACATTTTTAAAACGCCAAATCAGACGTTCTCTCGCTGGACAGCGATATTCATTACGTTCAGGCACGTAGCGGAACGCTTCTCTGGGAAACATACCTTTAGCCTGGCTAGGCGAGGTTTTGGGCTTGGGAAGATGCGTCGTGATACCGGCCTTGTGACACGCAAGTATCTCCTCACCCGTAAAGTAACCTCGATCAGCTACGACGTGGAGGTCACTGACAGCACTAGCATCGCGTGCTTGCTTGGCCATCCGGTAAAGCTGACGCCGGTCACTGCCGACATTGGTAACCTCATGGGCGACAATCAAATGATGCTGGCTATCGACAGCCGTCTGTACGTTGTAGCCTACGATTCCCGTTCCTCGCGCGGTCATGGAGCGAGCGTCAGGGTCTGTTAAAGAGATTTGCTGGTCAGGGGACTCGGTTCTTTGAATTTCAATGGATTGTAGT
>NZ_JAUAMB010000085.1 GCF_031010175.1 Halomonas sp. SpR1 | reverse complement strand
GAGGCGAACCAGGGGAACTGAAACATCTAAGTACCCTGAGGAAAAGAAATCAACCGAGATTCCCCTAGTAGCGGCGAGCGAACGGGGACCAGCCCTTAAGCATGTGACTGATTAGGCGAACACGCTGGGAAGCGTGGCCGTAGCGGGTGATAGCCCCGTAGTCGAAAATCTGATCATGTGAAATCGAGTAGGTCGGGGCACGAGAAACCTTGACTGAAGACGGGGGGACCATCCTCCAAGGCTAAATACTCCTGGCTGACCGATAGTGAACCAGTACCGTGAGGGAAAGGCGAAAAGAACCCCGGAGAGGGGAGTGAAATAGATCCTGAAACCGTGTGCGTACAAGCAGTAGGAGCAGACTTGTTCTGTGACTGCGTACCTTTTGTATAATGGGTCAGCGACTTATATTCAGTGGCGAGGTTAACCGTATAGGGGAGCCGTAGGGAAACCGAGTCTTAACTGGGCGACACAGTCGCTGGATATAGACCCGAAACCGAGCGATCTATCCATGAGCAGGGTGAAGATTGAGTAACATCAATTGGAGGCCCGAACCAGGATCTGTTGAAAAAGATTTGGATGACTTGTGGATCGGAGTGAAAGGCTAATCAAGCTCGGAGATAGCTGGTTCTCCTCGAAAGCTATTTAGGTAGCGCCTCACGTAGTACCGCCGGGGGTAGAGCACTGTTTCGGCTAGGGGGTCATCCCGACTTACCAACCCGAGGCAAACTCCGAATACCGGTGAGTAACGCGTGGGAGACACACGGCGGGTGCTAACGTCCGTCGTGAAAAGGGAAACAACCCAGACCGTCAGCTAAGGTCCCGAAATCCTGGTTAAGTGGGAAACGATGTGGGAAGGCTCAGACAGCTAGGAGGTTGGCTTAGAAGCAGCCATCCTTTAAAGAAAGCGTAATAGCTCACTAGTCGAGTCGGCCTGCGCGGAAGATGTAACGGGGCTAAACCAGGTACCGAAGCTACGGGTTCATTCTTAGGAATGAGCGGTAGAGGAGCGTCGTGTAAGCCAATGAAGGTGGATTGAGAAGTC
>NZ_JAUAMB010000084.1 GCF_031010175.1 Halomonas sp. SpR1 | reverse complement strand
CGCGCCGCGCCACCCGGGCCATCAGCAGGTCGTGGTTCACTCGGTCGAAGAAGGCTTCCAGATCAAGGTCGACCACCCAGCGGTGGCCGGCGGTGACGTGGGCCTTCATGGCCGAGACGGCCTGCTTGGCGCTGCGTTTGGGGCGATAGCCGTAACTCGACTCGGAGAAGGTCGGGTCGTAGATCGGCATCAGCACCTGAAGTAGCGCCTGCTGGATCAGTCGGTCAGTGACCGTCGGAATGCCGAGTTGCCGTACGCCGCCTTTAGGCTTAGGGATCGTGGCCGCTCGGATCGAGCTGGGGTGATACTCATCGGCCAGCAACCGCTCACGCAGCGTTGGCCAGTGTTGTTTCAAGTGGTCAGCCAGTTGATGCACCGTCATGCCATCGACACCCGGTGCGCCTTTGTTGGCGACCACCTTACGGTAAGCTCGCTCCATGTTCTTCGGGTCTACGACCCGTTCCATGAGCGAGGCTGGCTCCGCTTTCGTCCACGATAACGACGCCGGGCTCGTCTCGACGCTCACCGGCCGGGACGCGGGGTACCGCCCCTGCCCCTCTGGGTGAGTGACGGTGTTAGCGTCAGTGTCTGTCTTCATGATCGATCCTCGAGACGTTATCGCCTACTCGCGGTTCTTCATGTTCGGCCCTTGGTGCCGGGGTGAATCGACACTTACTATGGCCTCTGCTGACGTCTGGTGATCCATCCCGTCGCCTCTCGACGGCGGTAGCACCGTGGCAAACCACCAGACCTCCCAGGGTAAGACGCGCGACCTTCCCGCTTATGCCTGTCGGATTTACGTCATGGCGTTCCGTGCAAGTACTGGGCTTTGATGATTATGGCCATCTCACCCCGCCATAGCGCCTCGTATCCGCTTCCTGTTCGTCAGGCCAGCGTTTTGCCTCGGGCTGCCTTCGGATTCTCCCTCGCGGGAGACACCCTTGCCGTCGGCTAGCACTTCCCCTTGCCGGGCGTGCAGGGGACTTTCACCCCCAAGTCATCCTGAGGCACCACCCCCAGGAACAGCGCCAGTCAAGGCGCTGCGCGCCA
>NZ_JAUAMB010000083.1 GCF_031010175.1 Halomonas sp. SpR1 | reverse complement strand
CCAGCGTTAATTCTGAATGTTTCCTCTGCAGGCGCTTGAGTTCGGCGCTTGCCTCTTCAATGGCGTGGGCTTCGCTTGCGTAGGTGTGGCGTAGCCGCTTGGTGTTGTCGCTGCTGCCCACCAGTACCTCTTTGCGTTCCGCTTCGTCCAAGTCGCTCCAGTAGGCGAGCACGCCGGTGAACTCTTCACGGTCGGCGATGAGATAGCGGTGGGTGTCGCCTACGCCACGCTTGAGGGTGAGCATGGGGATGGGCGTACCGCCAGCGGTCACGCCGCCGTTCATGGGCATAAACAGCAGGTTGCCGTTTTTGGCCATGCACAGGGCGTCGTAACGTTCTGCCAGACGGTGCAAAAAGTGCAGGTCGCTTTCGTCGGTTTGGTCGATGTGGTCGATAAAGATGCCTGCCAGCGCATTGGCGATGTTCGGGGCCAAGCCAAGTCGGCCAGCTGCGGTGGCGACGATCTCTTCGAGTGTTTTTTCGTGGTAGCTTTCGCAGCGTTTGGCGGGGTTCTCTTTGCGTAGATCCGCGCTGCGGGCACGAATGGTGAGCACATCCGGGGCGCCTGAGTGTTCAACCTCATCCACCGTAAAGCTGCCGCGATCCACCAGGGCTTCGCCTTCCCAGCCTAGGGCCACGGTGAGTATTTTTCCGCGTGGGGGAATGGCGAGGCGGCCGTCGTGATCTTCCAGGGTTAGGGTGAGTTCGTCGGTGGTGGTACCGCGCCGGTCGGTGATAGTGAGGCTTTGCAGGCGGCCGGTGGCAGCCATGCCGCCGATGGCGTAGGCGGGGCGTCGGGCGGGAATCATGCTTACACCAACCTTGGCACGGCGCGCAGGGCCATGCCTGCCAGCGGGCCGAGCATGGCCAGCAGGTTGCCGTTATCGTCTTCTACCCGGTGCATCACCATATCAAAATCTATTTGCTGGGCGGCGCCGTCGCGCATTAAGGCGACCTTGCGCTCCTTTATGCTTTCCATGACAAAAAAGCCGTAGTTTTTGCCGGTGCCTTCGATCAATGGCCAAGCGTGGCCTTGGCTGGCCATGTCGCGCAGTTGATCCAGGTGGGGCTGGCCACCGGTGAA
>NZ_JAUAMB010000082.1 GCF_031010175.1 Halomonas sp. SpR1 | reverse complement strand
TGGTGGTTAATACCCATCAGGAAAGACATCACTCGCAGAAGAAGCACCGGCTAACTCCGTGCCAGCAGCCGCGGTAATACGGAGGGTGCAAGCGTTAATCGGAATTACTGGGCGTAAAGCGCGCGTAGGTGGCTTGATAAGCCGGTTGTGAAAGCCCCGGGCTCAACCTGGGAACGGCATCCGGAACTGTCAGGCTAGAGTGCAGGAGAGGAAGGTAGAATTCCCGGTGTAGCGGTGAAATGCGTAGAGATCGGGAGGAATACCAGTGGCGAAGGCGGCCTTCTGGACTGACACTGACACTGAGGTGCGAAAGCGTGGGTAGCAAACAGGATTAGATACCCTGGTAGTCCACGCCGTAAACGATGTCGACCAGCCGTTGGGTGCCTAGAGCACTTTGTGGCGAAGTTAACGCGATAAGTCGACCGCCTGGGGAGTACGGCCGCAAGGTTAAAACTCAAATGAATTGACGGGGGCCCGCACAAGCGGTGGAGCATGTGGTTTAATTCGATGCAACGCGAAGAACCTTACCTACCCTTGACATCCTGCGAACCCGGAAGAGATTCCGGGGTGCCTTCGGGAACGCAGAGACAGGTGCTGCATGGCTGTCGTCAGCTCGTGTTGTGAAATGTTGGGTTAAGTCCCGTAACGAGCGCAACCCTTGTCCTTATTTGCCAGCGAGTAATGTCGGGAACTCTAAGGAGACTGCCGGTGACAAACCGGAGGAAGGTGGGGACGACGTCAAGTCATCATGGCCCTTACGGGTAGGGCTACACACGTGCTACAATGGCCGGTACAAAGGGCTGCGAGCTCGCGAGAGTCAGCGAATCCCTTAAAGCCGGTCTCAGTCCGGATCGGAGTCTGCAACTCGACTCCGTGAAGTCGGAATCGCTAGTAATCGTGAATCAGAATGTCACGGTGAATACGTTCCCGGGCCTTGTACACACCGCCCGTCACACCATGGGAGTGGACTGCACCAGAAGTGGTTAGCCTAACGCAAGAGGGCGATCACCACGGTGTGGTTCATGACTGGGGTGAAGTCGTAACAAGGTAGCCGTAGGGGAACCTGCGGCTGGATCACCTCCTTAAACGATGCGTCACG
>NZ_JAUAMB010000081.1 GCF_031010175.1 Halomonas sp. SpR1 | reverse complement strand
CCTGAATTCAAACATTAAGCGCAGCACCTGCGGTTTTCAGCGCCCCTGAATACTCTCCCAGGAACACTTGTGCCGGTGTCCGATACCCCAAGCGTTTTCTGGGGCGGTTGTTCAACTTGGCAACGACTCTCCTCAGTGCTGAGTCGCTCACCTTTCGGAAGTCCGTTCCTTTCGGGAAATATTGCCGAATCAGGCCGTTGGTGTTTTCATTAGTGCCACGCTGGCATGAGCGGTACGGGTCGCAAAAATAGGTCTTGGCCGAGACAGCCTTGGCAACCTGTCGGTGCTCGGCGAATTCCGACCCGTTATCCAAGGTGATGGTCTGCACTGCGCCTCGGCGTGGTTTTAATAAACGGGTCATCGCTTTAGCCGTACCAGTGGCCGTGATCGTCGACAGGCGCGCTGCCAAGAGGTAACCGCTGCGTCTCTCGACCAGGGTCACCAGGCCAGATTCTTTGTGGCCTTTGAGCACCGTATCGCCTTCCCAATGGCCGATATTGCGCCTTTCTTCCGCTTCGGCGGGACGCTGTTCAATGCCTACCCGGTGTGGAATTTTGCCCAATCCCGCATGCTTGGCCAATCGGCGCTGATAGCGCCGCTGGCGTGGTAGCCGGAGTCGCCTCCATAATTCGCCGCCGCGTTTCTTGTCGTCCCAGATTAGCGCATAGATCCACTGATGGCTTACGCAAACGCCGTTGGCATTCGCCATGAAGCCACTAATTTGCTGGGGGCTCCATTCGTCCATCAGTTGATCAGTGACCCATCGAATCAGGCTGGGCAGGCGCTTCGTCACTTTCCAGGCGCTGCGTCGGCGCTGATCACTTCTCGATTGCGCCTGCTCAGGCGCATAGCCAGTCTTAAGCCCATTGCGCTTTATCTCCCGGCTAATGGTGCTGCTGTGAACCCCAATAGCTTTGGCTATTTGTCGCTGGCTGATGCCAGTCTCAAGATAAGCAAAAATTTGGTATCGTTGGGCCTGGGTCAGTTGTCGGTATCCCATGCTCTGCTTCACTTTGGTCGGTAAAGTCGAGAGGGTACCGGCGCTGGCCCTCCTTCCTCTACTGTGTGATCCAAAGTGCTGCGGTTATTCTATGAATCCAGG
>NZ_JAUAMB010000080.1 GCF_031010175.1 Halomonas sp. SpR1 | reverse complement strand
CCCGAATTTCTCACGAGGCATAAAAGGAAGCGGCTGAAAGTGTTAAAGTTTCAGGGCCTTACACCAAAAACCAACACCAACAGCCGCTTCCAAAATGGTACCTGAAAAACTGACCTTCTCGCCACTCTCGCGCCGCCAAATTGAAGCCGATTTCTCCGGTGGCCACATTACCTCCGATGCCGGATTGCTCCTACTTCGCGAAGTCGATAAACAACACCGCCTGACGCGCCGTTTGGCCTCGGTACTCCATGATCCCAGGTCACCTGATCAGGTTCGCCACAAGCTCGACACCCTGGTTCGCCAGCGCGTGTTCGGTGTCGCCGCTGGCTACGAAGATTTCAACGACCATGAAGCCCTGCGCTATGACCAGGCCCTTCAGACGGCACTGGGTGAAAAGGAGGTGCTGGCAGGCAAGTCAACGCTGTCCCGGATAGAGCAGAACGCGGACCGACAAGCGATGGTGAAGGCCCATGAGCTACTCTGGCATCACTTCATTGAACAATATAATGAACCACCAAAGGAGCTCGTGCTGGACTTTGACGGCACCGATATTCCCGTGCACGGTGACCAACCTGGCAAGTTCTTTAATCGCTATTACGATCACCACTGCTACTTCCCACTGTATGTCTTCTGTGGGCGCCACCTGCTGGTGAGCTATCTGCGCACCAGTGACCGAAGCGACAGCCGCCATAGTTGGGCCATTCTCGCCTTACTGGTACGCTTTATCCGTCAATACTGGCCCGATACCCGCATCGTGTTACGCGGTGATAGCCACTTTTGTCGTCCCCGGATGCTGAACTGGTGCGATCGGCATCACGTTGACTACATCGTGGGTATCGGTAAGAACAGTCGGCTGCTCAAGGAAGTGGACGCCCCCATGATGCTGGTGCGCAAGACCCAATGGCAGGTGGGAGGAAAAGTGGCGGAGACGTTCCGCTTCCAATATCAAGCCCACTCCTGGAAATACCCACGCTGGGTGGTGGCCCGTTTAGAGGAAGGCGAACTGGGCTCTAACCCCCGGTTTATCATCAGTTCCCGTTACGACGACGGCTTCAAGCTTTACTACGAGCAATACTGCGCTCGGGGCGACATGGAGAACCGGATCAAGGATCAACAGCTG
>NZ_JAUAMB010000007.1 GCF_031010175.1 Halomonas sp. SpR1 | reverse complement strand
CAGGGACTGATCTCGATACTGGACGCGGTAAGATGGCTCAAGCGTTCTTCATGAACCGCCGTGGTACGGAACCGTATGCCCGGTGGTGTGAGAGGACAGGGGAGGCGACTCCCCTTCCTACTCGATTAAGCATTCGTTACTGGATAGCGTGCTAGTCGTCGCTTTCCTGCTGATAGTTAGCCACGCTAACCGGCCCGGTTTCGCCGCTTTCCAGCGCAGCTAACATTGGCGCTGCCTGGTTCTGGAAGGCAATAAGCGTGTCGCCGCTCAAGCTGGTATTTTCTGGCAGGGGAACGGTCATTGCATTCACCGGCGAGTTGTTGACGATGACTTCGTAGTGCAGGTGTGGGCCGGTGCTGCGGCCTGTATTGCCCGACAGCGCGATACGCTCGCCCATTGTTACTCGTTCACCTTGCGTCACCAGCGGTCGGGAGAGGTGCAGATAGCGGGTACGGTAGCCGTTGTCATGACGAATGACGATATAGCGGCCAGCGGCGTGATGGTTACTCACGCGCTCGACAACACCATTGGCGGGAGCCGTTACCGGTGTACCAATGGGCATAGCAAAATCGGTGCCGTTATGAGGGCTGATGCGGCCAGTCACCGGGTGCTTACGGCGTGGGTTGAAGCCAGAGCTTAAGCGGTAATTGCCTTCGAATGGGTGGCGGGCAAAGGCGGGATCCAGGCTACCACCCTCTGGTGTGTAGAAATTATCGTCGCTGGCATTGCGCACAACGGTTAAATCCATGCGCTCGCCGTCGTATTGCACCGCGAGAACGCGAGAATCAAGCGTTTCCCCGTCGATCATGTCTGATTCGACTAGCACCTGGAAGCGATCGCCGCGGCGGCTGTCACGCCTGAAATCGAGTTTCTTCTCAAGCAGCTTCGTCAATTCCGTTACCGAGCCGCTGTTCAAACCAGTCGCCTGAGCGGAGCGCGCAAAACTACCGCTGACGCTACCTGCATAGAGGCGCTGAACCGGTTCGCCCTGACGTTCTATGGTGGTGATGGCGAAGTGATCTGCATCCTTCTCCAACAATATGCCATCGCGGGTGTTTTTCATCATTCGCAGCGATAACAAGCGGCCATCTTCATCCAGCTGATAATCAAAACTGTGACCGGCGCGCCAATTAGTTAGCATGCGCTGATCGGGTAGATCTTCAAGCAGTGCCATCACTTCGCTGTAGCCCAGGCCTAATTCATTCTGCGCCAGCACGGCGAAGGTTTCGCCAGATTCGACAATGTGTGTTTGCCACTCAGGCACAAACGGCTCTTCAGCTGCCAGCTCTAAATCCAGAAACGAGATATCATCGAATAGCTCAATGCCGTAGTCCTCATAAGAGGTGGCGTCGGCTATTTCAACGGAGGAGGAGTCATCTACATCAAGCATGCCACTTGCTAGTGTGCCCAGCACAATGGCCATGTGCAGCGCGCCATCATCAATGCTGCTGTTGCCTAGCGCTAAAGTATTAAGCGTTGGCGCGTCACCAAGAGATGCAGCTTTCAATACCGTGACATCTCCACCTGGGGCGGGTTGGCTTGCCATACCAGCTTCCGCATTGGCAATGACGTCAAGGTCAACGATTTCGGTAGCTGTAAGCTCACTAAGGGGAATATTTTCACGAGTGGCGTCGAGGGCACGGGAGGCGCGGTCGATCGCTTCTGCCACCGGAGTGCGTTCTTGACGCAGGGAGGGAACGCCCGGAGTAGAATCACTTGGAAGCGGTACCAGCACGCTTTCAAGCGGTGTGTGCAGTTGATTTAAGTCTTGGTATGTCGTCAGTAATTTTTGTGTGCCCAGCACTGTGACCATTGTGGCCACGGGTAACAGTAATAATTTATGCGTGCGAGGCAGCGAATGGAGGATTCGCAACATGGGTAAATGGACCGCCGAGTTCGTGATTAAAAGTAACTATAAAGTGAATAAACCCAGGAACCATACCCCATGAAGGCAGGGGTGCATAGACTGTATGTCTATACATAAAATGTAATTAAACATAAAAATAGCAATAATAGACAAAGATTACTATTTATAAACACCGTTTGCTAACAAATGTAACCAGCAAAGCTTGCTAACTAAATATCCTGAGTTAACTATAGGCGAAAAATACGTTTTTTAAAAATTTAACTATGCCCAATGGTAAGTATTTGGCCGCTCGCTAGGCGTGGAGCGCTTTTTTGCCTGCCACTAGCGGCTATTATCAAGCATTTTACAAGCATGGGCGGAAGTGTCGGCTGTTTCCTGGCATTCTAGCCATGCTTTTCGAACACATGCTTTTTCGAACATTAAGCGCATTGTTTCGCTGTATTGCGTTGAGGAAATCGAAATGTCCCGGGTAACACTTTCACAATGGCAAATGTTGGCCGCCGTGGTTGACCACGGTGGCTTTGCGCGTGCGGCAGAAGCTGTACATAAAAGCCCTTCCACGCTGAATCATGCCGTGCATAAATTAGAAGAGCAGTTAGGTGTCCAAGTGCTGGAGCCTATTGGCCGACAAGTGCGGTTAACTGAAGCGGGCGAGCTGCTGCTTCGGCGTGCGCGTCAATTAATCGAGAGTGCGGCGTCGCTTGAGGATGTCGCCACCCGGTTAGCCGCTGGTTTAGAAGCGGAAGTAGTGGTAGCAATCGATCAGGTGTTTCCTGTTGCCGCTCAAGCCAAAGCGTTGGAGCGCTTTTCGGAAACGTACCCACAGGTGCGTGTTCAGTTACACGAGAGTGTTCTCAATGGCGGTATTGAGATGCTCTATGATGGCCGCGCAGATCTTGTGGTCTCTGGCATTGAGGCGCAGGGCTTTTTAGGTGAGCCGCTGGTAACGGTGCGTTTTGTTGCGGTGGCGCATCCCCAGCATGCGCTGCACCAATTGGGGCGCTCATTGGATCTGCGCGACCTGGCCCAACATCGGCAGTTAGTGGTGCGTGATTCAGCACTGCGCCAATCAACCAACGCGGGTTGGCTGAAAGCGGAGCAGCGCTGGACCGTCAGCCACCTAAACACCTCGCTTGATATGCTAAGGCGTGGCCTGGGGTTTGCGTGGATGCCGGAAACACGTATTTCTGAAGAGTTAAAAAGTGGTCAATTAAAACCGCTACCTCTGCCAGCGGGCGGTATTCGCGAAGTGCCGATTCAGATAATTTTCCGCGACCGGGATCGGGCAGGGCCTGCGGCCCATGCGATGGCCGCTGCGCTGAAACAAGCCGTGGTAAGCGAGTGCGCGTTGCATGATTCGACTGACTCGAATGAAAGGCCGTAAAACATCCGCTTGAGCCTCCTTGAAGCGGGCGTATGCTGAAAAAGTAATGCAATAGCTATAAGACCCAAAAAACTTTTCAGGAGACGCTTCATGGGACTACTTGTAAACGGCGAATGGCAAGACCAGTGGTATGACACCAAAAAGCACGGCGGCGAGTTTGTACGCGAATCTGCCCAGTTGCGCGATTGGGTAGGTGACCAGGCTGAGACCGACGGCGATTGTCACCCCGCTGAAAAAGAGCGCTATCACTTATATGTATCGCTCGCCTGCCCCTGGGCGCATCGCGCCTTGATTATGCGCAAGTTGAAAGGGCTGGAGCCGCTGATCGGTACATCTCATGTCAGCCCGTTGATGCTCGACCAAGGCTGGACGTATCGCCAGGACGAGGGCGCCAGTGGTGACCCTATTAACAACGTCGACTTTCACCACCAGCTCTACACCATGACCGACCCGCACTATACCGGCCGTGTTACTGTGCCCGTGCTATGGGATAAACAGCGTAGTGCCATTGTTAATAATGAGTCTGCGGATCTGCTGCGTATGTTTAATCGTGCGTTTGATGAGTTGACTGGTAACGACCTGGATTTTTACCCTCAAGACCTGCGTAGCGTCATTGATGACGTTAACGCTGATGTCTACGACCACATCAATAATGGTGTCTATAAATCGGGCTTTGCCACCGAACAGGCGGTTTATGAAAAGCATGTGAAGGCATTGTTTGACGCCCTAGGGCGTATGGAAGCACGCTTGGCTGAACAGCGTTATTTGGCAGGCGAGTGGCTAACCGAGGCGGACATTCGTCTGTTTACAACGCTGATCCGGTTTGATGCAGTTTACTATGGTCACTTCAAATGCAATTTTAAGCTTATTGAGGACTACCCCAATCTTTCCAATTACGTGAGAGAAATCTACCAGTGGCCCGGGGTGGCTGAGACCGTCAATATGGATCACATCAAACGCCACTACTATTATAGCCACGACACGATTAACCCGACGCGTATCGTGCCTGCTGGCCCACTACTCGATTTTCAGCGGTCCCATGACCGGGAACGTTTGCCGGGCAAAGGGGTGCGGCGGAAATAGTAAGCCCGACACAAGGCGGTTTTCATCAAAAAGGGCCACCCCATTGGGCGGCCCTTTTAACTATTGATGCTGACTGACTTAACAACCTTATTGGTCTGCGTTTACCGCATCGCGAGTGCGCTGCCAAGCGCTCTCAGCGCCTTCTTGTGTCGTTTGCCAGGCATCACGGGCGTTGGCTTTAGTCTGTTCCCACCAGTCATTATCATAAGCAGGGAAGGCTTCCACCTCTTCCTGGCTGGCGTCGACCATGATGCGATGTTCGGTATCACCGTCGGCTTCCGTTTCGGTTTCTAGGGTGAAGTAATCGGTATCAACAACGATTTCACGACCGCCTAGGCCAAGTACTGAACCGCTTTCGATCACAATGGCACTGATACGCATCTCTTCATCAAACAAGATATCATCAACGTTGCCAATTTCTTCGCCGGAACCGCCGGCAAAATAGACCTCTGCATCAAGAATATCATCAGCAGAATACATGCCCTGAGGTTCGTTTTGGGCATGAGCACCCATCGCAAAGCTTCCCAGTAGGGCGGTGCTGATCACTGTAGTCAGGATTGTCTTACGCATAGCATCTCTCCATGTGGCTACGACAAATGTTAACTCGCTTATCGGCTGGTGTTAGCAAGCCGACAGGCTTAAAACAGGAATAGAGAATTGATAGAAGGTGCAGTAAAAACGTTACTGCTTGTCAGCCCAGTCGTCGGCTTGGCGCTCTGCTTCTTCGCGCTCAAGACCATACTTCTGCTGAAGCTTGCCTACCAGTTGGTCTTTCTTACCGCCGATCTGATCCAGTTCATCGTCAGTAAGCTCACCCCAACTAGCGCGGGCCTTGCCCCTCATCTCTGTCCATTTGCCCTCGATTTGATCCCAGTTCATTGCATCGCTCCTTGAGAATAGTGAACTTGTTTAGGCATTTCTCAGGTTAGACCATATGTGCATGAGTGCAAGTCTCTGTTTCAATGTGGTGTAAGTTAAAAATGCTGGTCAGAAGCGAAATGCGATGTTAGGATGCGCCCTCCTCGCATGTGTTGACCCCTCCATCACGACGGTAAGCGTTAAACTGCATAGTTATTAATGAGTAGATGTTAATAGTTATTTGTAGTGTCGCTTGCGGGAACATCTCGCCAATTGCTAGATGTTCATTGCTGTGTAGATGGCGCGCCTCCAGTATTTCACCAAACGGGTGAAATCGGCGCAGTAGGTCGCCACAACGGTTGGCCCGTTAACGCGGTGCTTGCCAACCGGATGCTAGGTGCGACCGGCGTCTCCGACTCCATTGATGGCTATGACCGCTACGGCGGTGCCTGTTTCGTTAACGACCACATGTTATGTCGTTATGCGATGACAAAGTCAGAGACGCTTATGATGTTTTTTGCCGGTACTTACCGGCCTACCAAGGTGTGATTAATGACCTCGACTTCTGTCGCTTCGCCGAGCTTCGGCGATCTCGCTCTATTGCCTGCCGTTTTGTCTGCTGTTGAATCACAGGGCTATCTAGTTCCCTCGCCGATTCAGGCGCAAACCATCCCTGCGCTGCTTGAAGGCCGCGATATGCTGGGCCAGGCCCAGACGGGTACCGGCAAAACCGCAGCGTTTGCATTACCGTTACTGTCACGTTTAGAACTGACTCGCCGCGAGCCGCAAGTGCTGGTAATGGCGCCAACCCGCGAATTGGCTCAGCAAGTAGCTGCTTCGTTTAGCAAGTATGGCCAAAACCTGAAAGGTCTTGAAGTTGCCACCCTCTGTGGTGGTCAAGAGTACCGTGAACAGCTGGGCGCCCTTAAGCGTGGCGCACAAGTGGTTGTGGGTACCCCAGGCCGGATTATCGACCACCTGGACCGCGGTAGCCTGAAGCTTGACGGCCTCTCCGCTCTGGTACTGGACGAAGCTGATGAAATGCTGCGCATGGGCTTTATCGACGACGTAAAACGCGTGGTTGCCGATACCCCGAAAGATGCCCAGCGTGTGTTCTTCTCGGCGACACTGCCGACTGAAATTGAGCGCATCGTTAACCGCTATTTGGTTAATCCGGTGAAAGTCGCCATTGAGTCTGGCACCACTACCGGCGAAAACATCGAACAGCGCATTGTGCGCGTTGATGGCGGCGCTAAGCTGGAAGCGCTGTCGCGTATTCTTGAAGTTGAACCGGTCGATGGCGCTATCGTCTTTGTGCGTACCCGTGCTGCGTGTACCACGCTGGTTGAGCAACTGACCGCACGTGGCGTTAACGCCGCAGGCTTGTCGGGTGATCTGGATCAGAGCCTGCGTGAGCGCACCATTACGCGCTTGAAGCGTGGCAAAGTCGACGTGCTGATTGCGACTGATGTGGCTGCGCGTGGTCTAGACGTATCGCGCATTACTCACGTTATCAACTACGACCTGCCCCAAGATGCGGAAGCCTATACGCACCGTATCGGTCGTACTGGTCGTGCGGGCCGCAGCGGCATCGCGATTACCTTTGCGGGTTTCCGTGAAGGCCGTAAAGTAGGCTGGATGGAGCAGGCAACCGGTCAGAAAATGACTGAAATGCCATTGCCTGATGAAGCTGCCATTCGCGCCCACCGCGATGACGTCTTCCATAACCGGGTTATCGCTTCCTTAACCAAAGGCGCAGAAGAGCAGCGTGCCTTGATTGAGCGGCTGATCGAAGAAGGTCACGACCCGATTGAGCTGACCTGTGCGTTTGCCGCTATGGCACGTGCTGACGAAGCGCCGATCGGTCGCCTACAGGCACCGCGCAAAGAGAAGCCTTCGCGTGATGGCGCGCCAGCCGGTAAGCCGGGTGCACGTCGTGAACGCACTAGCGGCCCGACCGAAGGCATGACGCGCTACCGCGTCTCCGTTGGTCATAAAGATGGCGTCAAGCCAGGCCAACTTGTTGGCGCTCTCGCTAATGAAGGCGGCATTGAAGGCGCGCGTATCGGCCGTATCGATATCCGCAACGCTTTCTCTGTGGTCGAACTGCCGAGCGGCTTGCCCTCGACGATTCTGACTAAGATGGCCCGTGCTCGTGTGGCTGGCCGTCCGCTGGAAATCAGCGAAGACAGCGCACCGGCTGAGCGTGCTCCACGCCGCCGTCGTGATGAAGGCGATGCGCCGGTTCGTCGTCGCGAACGCGCCTAGGTCTTTATCAACGTAAGGGTTGATGAGTTGCCGTTAAACGGCACCTGAATCAGTCTCAAACGCCCCCGCACCTTTCCAGGTGCGGGGGCGTTTTTTTGCTACCTTAGTCACCATTCACCATTCACCATTCACCATTCACCATTCACCATTCACCATTCACCATTCACCATTCACCGTTTCAAGGAGGAAGCCATGTTCACACCACTACACGAATGGAATCTGGCACCGAGGGAGGCGAGGGCACTGCAGTCGCAATTGGCCAAACGCTTGGAAATGACAGACCGCTTAGCACCGGTAACGCATATCGCCGGGGTAGATATTGGTTTTGAAGAGGGGGGCGAAATCACCCGGGCGGCGGTGGTGGTATTAAAATGGAACCCCGCCACAGCACCCGAGTTAAGCGTGGTTGAGCAAGTCGTTCACCGTGAGCCAACGCGTATGCCGTATATTCCCGGCCTGCTGTCGTTTCGCGAAATTCCCGCTGCGCTGGGCGCGTTTGAGAAACTCAACGTGATACCTGAACTGGTCATGGTCGATGGTCAGGGGATTGCGCACCCACGCCGGTTAGGGGTGGCGGCTCACTTAGGGCTATGGCTGGATTTGCCCACTATTGGAATTGCCAAGTCGCGCCTATGTGGCCAGCACACTGAAGTGGGCGATCAGCGTGGTGACTGGGTGCCGCTTTACGCGGGGCAAGAGACCATTGGGGCGGTTTTACGCTCCCGAACCAGGGTTAAACCCGTCTACATATCGCCTGGGCATCGCATCACCCTGGAGACATCGCTTGAGTGGGTGATGCGCTGCTTAGGGCGCACCAAGCTGCCTGAGCCAACGCGGCTGGCGGATCGATTGGCTTCGCGACGTGACCTGCGTAAGTAGTCGGCTTGTGCTAAGCGCTACACAAACGCCAAAAAACGTCGCAGTAGGCTGGAAGCTTCGTGGCAGTCCACAATGTTTGCCAGCAGCGTATCGGGCTCTTCGCCCTGGTCGCGAAGCGCGGCGCGCTGGCGCTCAAGGTAGGCGCGCATCACCGGCGGCGTAAACTCGGGGTGAAACTGCACGCTCCACTGGCGTGGGCCGTAGCGCAGCGCCTGGTGGGCGTCGTGGCTGTTATGGGCCAGCACCGTGGAGCCGTGAGGCGCCTGCATCACCGATTGGGCATGGGTCAGATGGGCAGCAAAGCTTTCCGGCAATTGGCCAAACAGCGGGTCTTGCTGTCCCGCTTGGGTTAGCCGCACGGTACGTGTGCCGGATTCCCTACCCGCCGGGTGGTAGTCGCTCACGCCACCAAAAGCGGCGGCCATTAACTGGTGGCCGTAGCAAACGCCTAGCATTGGCGTGTCGTTTGCTAACGCCTCTTGCAGCCACGGCTTGAGTGCTTCGCTCCAGGGCTCGGCTTCACTGACCATACTGTGCGAGCCAGTAATCACAATGCCCGCGAGGGTCTTAAGCTCAGGCGCGCTGGGTTGGCGGGTTGCATCCCACACCTGTAAATCTAAATGTGCGGGCATAGCCGTGCTAAGCTGCTTTGCAAATAGCGTTTCAAAATCACCGTGCTGGTCGACAACTTCCGGAAAAGCGTCGCCAGTTTTAACGATCAATACACAGGCCATATCACTCCCTCGGTAGGATGAAACGCAAACGTTGAACAAAGGTCTTTCAGGAACAGCGTAAAGGCGTGAAGATAGCCTACCATGGCTGCTTAAATGGTAAGAACGCATTAATTATTAACGTCATAAGGAGAGGATAATGCAACAGATTACCCGCGCAGGTGAACCACTGGATGTGGCGGGCACGCTGCCCGCAACAGGGCAGGCGGCACCTGCGATGACGCTGACCAATACCGAGCTGCAAGACGTTACGCTCGATACCTATGCAGGCAAGCGCAAGGTGCTCAATATCATTCCCAGTGTGGATACGCCTACCTGTGCCATGTCCACGCGCCACTTTAATGAGTTGGCGTCGAACCTTGCTGACACCGTGGTATTGGTTGTCTCTGCGGACTTACCTTTCGCGGCCAAACGCTTTTGTGGCGCAGAAGGGCTGGATAACGTCGAAACGCTATCGACTTTCCGCCACCCAGAGTTTCGTGAAGCCTGGGGGGTGGCGCTGTGCAACAACCCCATGGAAGGCCTTTGCGCTCGTGCCGTCGTGGTACTGGATGCCGACAACCGGGTGCTGCACAGCGAACTGGTGAGCGAGTTGAAAAATGAGCCCGACTACGAGACTGCCTTGGCGGTGCTGAACTAGCTCGTATGATGTTTGGCGTGCCGTTCTGACGCCCGCACCAGTGCGCGAATCAGGCGCTGCTGCGGGCGGTTAAATATCAGCCACTCCGGGTGCCACTGAACGCCAATCAAGAATTCGTGTTCCCGCGACTCAATCCCTTGCACTAAACCATCTCTGTCACGTGCAACGATTTCAATCCCTTTGCCCGCCTGATAAACGGCCTGATGATGCAGACTGTTAACCCGGCACCAGGTGACCCCTAGCAAGCGATGCAGCATACTCGCCCCTACAATATCAACGGTTTTACGTGGCAGTACGGTGCGTCGCCTTTTTAGCCCTTCATGGGTGGTGTAGATATCGGCGTCCAGGGTGCCGCCAAGGTGCACGTTGATTAATTGCGCCCCCCGGCAAATGCCCAACACCGGCGTATGCTGGGGGATAAAGCGCTCAAGCAGGGAGAGTTCCAGCTCGTCCCGCGCAGGGTCTAAACGGACATCCAGCTGTACTTCGCCACCGTAAAGGTGGGCCTGGATATCGTCGCCGCCGCCGATGATTAAGCCATCAAGGCTTGCCGGCAGTGGGCGCGAAGGGGATAACCGTAGCGGTTTGCCGCCATGCCGCCAGACGGCAAACCAATCAAACCACCACGCTAAATGGCTTTTTTGGTCAGAGGTAGTAATTCCGATAAGCGGCCGAGTCATGCGGGTCGTTACTCACTGTGACAGGAAATGAAAGATGCAAAACGAGGCATGGTAAGAAGGCTAGCGCTCACGACGCAGCCAGCGAACCAATTTCTCTTTTACACGGGTAAACATTGGTCGGTTATGATCGGCGATATACTCATCGCAGCGGGCGAGCAAAACCTCAGAATTAGCGGCCAGTTTCTCAACTTCCGCCCAGCGATTCCACTCGATCACTGAGCCCCACCCTGGCTGGGAAAGCTGGGCGTTGGGGAGACGATAGTGAAAGGTAGGGCGTGGCTTGGTAAGCGGATTATGCAGTAATTCATGAGTGTGGTCGGGGCGCAGGTAGGCAAACAGCGGCAGCAAATCCAGTTCGCGGTTGCGCGTTGGATTGTAGTGTAGGTAGTCGTTAATCAGCGTATCGAGATCCGGCGAATAGCGTCTATTAAGCACTTTAAGCGCATAGGCTTTGTGAAATGGGTTCGCGTGGGGCAGCATCTCGCGGGTAATATCGACTTTGATTTCGTCGCGCAGCCAGCCAGCCAGCAGCAGGTAAGCGCGCAGCATGGCCAGCAAATAGTCAGCGTCAAAGCGCTCCACTTCTGGGTTGAGGTGTAACCCAAACCCATACAGCAAGCTGGCATCGGTGCCCTTGGCGCCGTGCTCACGCAGTGCTTCAAACAGCGCGTCTAAATCTTCCAGCTCATTCCAGGGTATTGGAGGGCAAACGATTTCGGTAGGCACCAATCCGGTGACCATATCACCAATCAATTCGCGGGTTTTTTGATGAAACTCGATTCGCCGCTGATGCTGATGGCGCGCCCACTCGCTGTCTTGGACGTGCGGGTCTTCAACGAGTGTTTTGTCAGGATGAGCGTACTGAGTGTCGAGCTCGATACCAAATTCGCCCCAGCGTGTACCCTCTACTAGTAGCCGGTGGGGGCTTACCACGTTAAGCTCCCCGCCAAACAGCTCGCGTACGATCATCGCCGTGTCTCGGGGCGGCAGGCCAGCGAATTCAATTTCGACCCCAACTTGCCGGATTTTCCCGTGGCTATTTAAGCGATTAGGCGGAGCTTGTAGCGTCATCTCGGCATCCTTGAGGTGAACGTTTAAGTCTCCAGCCTATCATAGTCACGCGTTGAGACTGAGCTTGTGGCCTGAGCTTATGGCTAAGTTCAGTAAACTGAAGCGGTGGCAAACGATAAGCAGGGCGCCATCAAGGCTAATTTTCAGGAGTAAGGCGTGCGACAGCACTGGTTAATCAACTCGCTAATAGGCGTCGTCTTGTTTGTGTTAGCAAGCCTAGCAGTGACGAGCATGGCAATAACCCAGGCCCAGGCGCAAGTGGTGTCGCTGCCAGGCCTAAGCAGCGGTTCTGAAGAGCAAGCGGCCGAGGTTAGTGGTGAAGAGTTCCAGTCGTCCTTAAATGACGTCATCACCATGCTCGAAAACGAGCAGCAGCGTACCGAGTTGCTTAAATCGCTACGTGAGTTGCAGGTCACCGCCGACGCTGCCAGTGAGGATGAGGGCGTAGTGCGCCAAGGGCTGCTAGGGGCTCTTGCCGACACTTTAAGTGACCTTGGCGACCAAGCCGAAGCGGGTGGCTCTCCCATTGATGAGTGGGCGCGTCAATTGGCACAAGGTGTTGAAGATTTGCGCGCGCTTAATGATGATGCCGACCAAGGTGAGGCAATTCGGGCGGTGGCCGAGGGGGCCGTGCTGGCCTTTATTTGGGGCGTATTGCTGGTCGTGATGATTGCCTTTGGACGTATGGTGGCCACCCGGCGGGAGTGGCCGCTGGATCTACCCAGAGATCCAAAAGGCTGGTTGATGGCGGTGCACTTCTTGCGCCGTATGCTGCCCTGGGCGTTGTCGTTTGCTATTACGCTGGGCATTGGACAAGTGTTGCCCGATAGCCCTGGGCGGACATTAGTGCTGGTGGTGGCCTATATCTGCCTGTGTGGCCGGGCTCTCTCGGTGGTATTTGAAACGGTGATCGCGTTCTTTAGCCGCGGCCATCGGTTTACTGCGGTACAACTACTTCAACAACGCGCTTTGCGCGGTCTATTTGTGATCGGTGCCTTGATTGCGCTTGGTGATGCAGTTAACTCCTCTCGCTTGGTGGAAATGCTGGGTAGCGAGCTGTCGAGCCTGGTGTCGGTGCTTTCCAATATGCTGGCGGCGCTGCTCGCGGCGCGGTTTATTATCAAATTCAAACGGCCCGTGCGCCACTTGATTTGCAATCGCCCCTTCAAGCAGCGTCGTGATGCCAGTACCGCGGTCGAAATGGTTCGTTCTCTGGGGGGGCTCTGGCACATCCCCGCGCTGTTACTGGTGAGTGGCTCGCTACTGGCGATTTTTATCACCGTGGGGGATGTGGGTACCGCTCTGGCGCGCTCAATTATTTCTGCCAGCCTGTTGGTGCTGACGCTGGTGGTCACTGGGCTGCTGCGGCGTCAGGCAGAACGGATAGGCAAGCGCCGTCATCGACACCGCCAGAGCCAATATCGCAAACGTTTAGAGCGCTTCGGCTTTGTGTTGGCGCATATCTGTTCATGGATGGTATTTGCTGAACTCTCGATGCAGGTGTGGGGCAGTTCGTTCTTTGGCCTGGGCCAGCAGGCCGTGGCCAGCGCGCGGATTGGGCAAGCGCTGATGAGTCTGGGCGCCACCGTGCTGCTGGCTTGGCTGGTGTGGATCTTTGCCGATACTGCTATTCAGCGAGCGCTGACGTCATCAGCACGTTCGCGGGGT
This sequence comes from Halomonas sp. SpR1, assembly GCF_031010175.1. Lineage (GTDB taxonomy): Bacteria > Pseudomonadota > Gammaproteobacteria > Pseudomonadales > Halomonadaceae > Vreelandella. The sequence goes on along the minus strand of NZ_JAUAMB010000007.1, from coordinate 148,693 downwards.
CGGCGGGTCAATCAGGCCCGGGCGCAAACCATTACGCCGATGATTCGTAATATCATCTTCGTCACCATTTTGATTATTGCCGTCATTGCCGGGTTAGCTAACTTGGGCGTCAACGTGACGCCGCTGTTAGCGGGTGCCGGTGTGATCGGGTTGGCGATTGGTTTTGGTGCTCAAACGTTAGTACAGGATTTAATTACCGGTATCTTTATCTTGATTGAGGATTCGCTGGCGGTTGATGACTTCGTGCAGATCAATAGTCATACAGGTACTGTCGAGGGGCTGACTTTGCGTACCGTGCGGCTGCGTGATTTAGATGGGATTGTGCATATCATTACCTTCAGCCGCATTGAATCGATTCATAACATGTCGCGCCAATTCGGTATCGCGCTGATGCGTATCCGTATTCCGTTTGATATGAAAATCGACGATGCGATTACGCTGATGCAGGAGACTGCCCAGGAGCTGCGCCGCGATCCGATGATGCGCCACTACATCTGGTCGCCGCTGGAGATGCAGGGCGTCCAGGGCTTTGAAGATGGCTGCCCTATTCTACGTATGCGCTTTCGCACCGCGCCGGAGATGCAGTGGGATGTTTCACGGGCGTTTAACCTGCTGCTGAAGCAGCGTATGGAAGCCCAAGAGATTGACCTGGGCGTACCGCGTCTCAGTGTAAGCATGGAAGCGCGCTCCGAAGACCGTATGGAGGCCGCCGCGGGGACTTCGTTCTCTTTAGAAAAGGGCTCACAAGAAACCGCGCAAGAAAATGGCTCGTCTGAGAGTGAGCAGGGCAAGGGAGAAGCGACGCAAGCAAGTGGATCAAACGACGAGCATCATAAGAAACCAGCACCGCCGAAGCCCGCGCCGCAACCGACCAAGGCTGAGATCCGCCAGGACGAGCAGGCGCGCAAGCAAGATAAGACGGCTAACCGGGCAGTGTCACATCGGCAAAAGCCCCAGGCACAAGGCGAGCCCCAGGGCGATACCTATGCCAGCCCCGGCGGCGAACACGGCGATGAGTAGCCATGGGCCGCGTAAGCGGCGCCAGCGGTTATACAGCGAGACCGCGTGGCTAACGCGGTCAACCAGTTCGTCGTGACGGGAAATAGCGTGGTCAGGCGGCAGCGAAAAGTCGTTGGCGACATCGCCCTGCCAGTGGGCGCCGTGGCTGAGCCCCAGGCGCGCGCGTAGCCTGCCGATATCGCTGACGGTGTCGTGCAGCGTATCGTAGGTTTCGCGGCGTTCGGCAATCGCGAACACCGCCTCGGCATCCTGACGTAGGGCGCTATGCTGGCAGCTAGCCACGGCTTGGCTGATTTCCTGGTCGTTGGCCTCGGGGGAAACCGCGAGGCGCTGATACAAATCACGCATTGGGAGCTATTGTTTCTCTTAGAACTGATTTTTCTTAGGGTTAGTTTTTCTTAAGACTGGTTTCTCGTAGGGCGGAGCATAGTGCGATAAGGTATAGCGTTACATGGTCTTAGTAAGTTTGCATTAAATAATCATAGGCATTTTTGATACGCTGAAACCGCGCTGAAGCCAAGGCGACCTGTTGTTCGCTTTCTGAATAGAAGCGGTCTGGGTGGTGGAGCTGCGCCATCCGTCGATAGGCGTGGCGAACCTCTATCCGGGTGGCACCAGGGGTAAGCCCCAACACCGAAAGCGCCCGCGCGGTGCGGTCGGGCGGTGGCGGTGAAGCGCGCTGCTGCCGATTGCGGTGCTCTTGATGGTGCTGCTGACGAGAGCCTTGCTGGCGGGAGCGTTGCTGCTCGCGTTCGGCCTGTTCGCGCTGCTGTTGCTGCCTCTGTCGTGCCTGCTCTTGTTGGCGGGTCTGTTCCCGCTGGCGCTGCTGTTCCTGTTCTCGCGCTTGGCGCGCCTGCTCCTGACGTTGCTGCTTCTCCTGCTGTTTTTGCTGCTTCTGTTGGTGGCGCTGCTCTTTCTTTCGCTGCTGTTGTTCGGCCCGTGCGTTGGCCTGCTGGTGCTGCTGCTCAGCAGCCTCAGCCTCACGTGCTTTTCGGGCATGGTAATCTGGGTCGTGGGTTTGCCAGTAGGCATCGCGGCTAGGGTCTTCGGGAGGCGCAAGTGGGGTACCGGTGAGTTCCTTAAACAGAGTGCTTAGCGTTATCGGTGCAACGTTTAGCAAGTCAGCCAAAAAGCGCAAAATATAGTGGTTGGCCAGCGACAGCTCGCCGTCATCAGTGGCCACGGTAATGGCTTGATGAAGAACGCTAAGGCTACGCTCAGTGCCACACTCTTTGCGAACCACCTCGGCAGCCAGCTGGATCGCTTGGAGGTCTTGGCTATGGGCGATACTTATCACCGGGCCTAACTCATGCCCATGGCGAAACTGCGCGGTCACCTGGGCTAAGCGGCGGCGTCGCTGCCCCTCTGAGACGTGTTGGCGGTGCACCAGCACCCAGGCCAACAGCAGCAGGGTTGCCGTATCCACTTGGCTGCGGCTCTTTAATAGCAGCAGCTCAAAGGGTGAAAAACGGGCAATGGACATTTCCTAGCTCCACAGACGAATAGGTGAACAAAGGGCGGTGGCTTTGCGCAGCACCATGATCATTTTAGCCATGGTATATCATCACGTTAGGCAAAGGAGTAGGAGATTGATGAGTTGATCAACGTTGAGCGTAAAAACAGCTTTCATCTGCGCCTTACCCGGCGGCTCAAGGAAGAGACATCGCATAACCTCGACGTCTATCTTTTTGTGCCTGGCGATTTGGGATTAAGCACCCAGCTTATCTCAGAAGAAGCCTTTTATCATGCTGCCATCAATGTCTCGCGCACCTACTATAGTGATGAGTATCTCCTGCCGCTGGTGCATAGTCGACTGGCGAGCCGGAATCGGCTGGGTAGCGACTCGTACCGGTTGAGCCTGAGCCTCTACGCCTACCAATACGTGGAAGCGATGGAGCGCACTACCCGCTCAATGCTAGTGAGTGCCAATAAGCTGCGCCATGCTCGCCAAGAGGAGCGTGAAGAGAACAGTGAGGCACAAGAGAGTGCCGTTGCCCTGCGTGACCAACTGGATGAAATGATCGATCTGAGCGACGGTATTCTCAAGCGGTTGAGGCGGCATCAACCCGATGATGAAAGTCTCTATAAGTACTTTGCCAATATTGATAACTACCTCTCCTGGTTTACCGAACAGCAGTTGCTGGCGCTGGTGGCGCATATGCCCCGTGGCGGTGAGTTTACTGATATCCGCCGACGCTTTATTAGTGTCTGCCACCGGGAAGACGAGTATCGCCGCGAACAGCAGTACAACGCTGAGCGAGTGATGGCCGACCCGACGCGAATGTCGAATAAAATGCGCCTGCTGCGGCGGTTAATTGAGCACCCGATTACCCTGAAGCAAGAGGCCTTGGAGCTCGGCGGCGGCGAGCAAAAAGCGGTCAAAGCGCTTGCCACCGCCGTGGTGATGGCCTTTGTATCGTTGGGCGTACTGCAGTTGCGTAGTGCCTTGGGCGATATAACCGCGCTGTTTGTACTAGCCATGGCACTGCTCTATGCCATGCGTGAGGTGTTTAAAGATGATTTGCGCAATACCCTGTGGCGCTGGCTGCGCAAAGGCCGCCCCAAGTGGCGCCGCCAATATTTAGACCCCACTCGCAATGCCGTGGTGGGTCGCCAATTGGAGTGGTTTGACTACAAGCGCTTTGCTTCGTTGGGCGCTGATATCCAAAAGATGCGTCGCCGCACAGTCGCTCAACGTGAAGAAGTGGTGCTTCACTACCGCTCTAGCTCACGTATGTCGCCCACGCGCTTTTTAAGCGGCTACGAGCATACCCGAGAAACGCTCAATCTGGATATTTCCATGCTCACCCGGCTAATGAGTAAGGGCAAACATCATATTTACCGTCTCAAAGATGGCCAGGCAGTGCGTGAGGGGGTCGAGCGCCGTCATCTGTTCAACCTGGTGATTCGAGAGACAGGCAGCGAAGATATACCCTATCTCGCCCGTTGGAAGGTCGTTGTTAGCCGCTCGGGCATTGTCGATGTGGAGAAAGTCGAAGAGAGCAGTGGCGTGCAGGAGAATAAATAAAAAGTGAGTAGTAAATAAGCCCTCATAAACTGCGCCAGATCAACGCAGCCTTAATGCGCTCTTGGTTATAGCTGGCCAACATAGGCAAATTGCCCGCAGCGAACTAGGCTCAAAGAACAGGCAGGGTAACCTGCATCTGCGACTCAGTCTTTAAAATGCGTATTAAGGCCTGACGCAAGGAGGAGATCCATGCAAGCAATCGATATTATGACGCCCAAAGTGGTAAGCGTGGGCCCCGATACTGAAGTGCGAGAAATTGCCCAACTGCTGCTCAAGCACCGTATCAGTGCCGTTCCTGTGGTAGATAATGAGCACAAGGTGGTCGGCATTGTCAGCGAAGGCGACTTAATGCGTCGGGTAAAAGATAACAGTGACCACCGCGAGGCCTGGTGGTTATCGCTGTTTGCCGGTGGCAAGGATGCTGGCGACTATGTTAAGTCCCATGGCCGTAAAGCCCATGAAGTAATGACGGCCAACCCGCTGTCAGTAGCCGAAAACACGCCGCTGCACACCATTGCGCGCATGTTGGAAAAACACCATATCAAGCGGGTACCTGTGCTGCGTGACGGTAAGTTGGTGGGCATTGTCAGCCGCGCTAACCTGCTACAAGGGATTGCCAATGCGGCGGTGGCGCCGACCCAGTCACCTACTGATGATCGGCAAATTCGCGAGGCCATTCTCATAGAAGTTGAGAATAATACCGGCGTACAGGTCGAAGGCATTAGCGTGATAGTGGATGGCGGTGCGGTAGAGGTTTGGGGGCTGGTCGAATCCCTTGAGCAGAAGCAGGCGGTATCAGTGGCAGCGGAAAACGTGCCGGGGGTCACCAAGGTCGAAAACCACCTGGGTATGATGCCGCGGGGCGTGGGGTATATTTAGCCGCGCATCCTTACCGGTCTGATCAACCCTATGCGGGGGCGCTGTAGCCCCATCCATGGGCGATGAATTCGCCATCCCTGGTCGAATAACCCCCGCTACGGATTGATTCAGACGTAAGTAAACAGGCGTTTATGGGGGCGCGATTAATCTGCCCGCTATTAAAATAGCGGGCTGTTCCTTCCTTACACCCTTACACCACTGCCTTAATCGCCTGTTCCAAGCTGTTCACGCTGCGTTGGGTGTGGTGCAGCTTATCGAGCCCAAACAGGCCTATGCGGAAGGTTTGGAAGTTGTCGCCCTCATCGCACATTAGCGGCACACCGCCCGCCACTTGAACGCCCGCCTGGGCCAGTTTGCCCACCAAGCCGCTATCGTCGCTATAGCACACCACCACGCCGGGGGCTTCAAAGCCTTCCGCCGCAACGCTGACAAAACCATGGTGTTTAAGCATGGCACGGACTTCCCGACCAATCGTTTGCTGCTCCTCTTTTACCTTGGCAAAGCCGTAAGCACGAGTCTCCTGCATTATATCCCGTAGCTGTCGCAGCGCATCGGTAGGCATGGTGGCGTGATAAGCGTGCCCGCCATTTTCGTAGGCCTGCATAATGCTGTGCCACTTGCCCAAATCGCAGGCAAAACTGTTGCTCTGGGTCTCCTTCAAGCGCTGCGTAGCAAGCTCCGAGAGCATGACCATGGCGCAGCAGGGTGAGCCGCTCCAGCCTTTCTGCGGTGCGCTGACTACCACATCAATGCCTAGCGCCTGCATATCCACCCACAGGGTGCCCGCTGCAATGGCGTCCAGTACGAACAGACCGCCTACCTCGTGAGTCGCTTCGGCAAGCGCCTGGATATAGTCATCCGGGAGCAGTAAGCCTGCAGAGGTTTCCACCTGCGGGGCAAACACCACGGCAGGTTTATCGCTACGAATCTGTGCCACGGCCTCATCAATAGGCACCGGCTGAAAAGGCGAACGCGGGTCATCGGCATTCAGGCGCCGTGCTTTAAGTGCCCTGTGCTGATCGGTTAAACGGCCCATCTCAATAATTTGTGTCCAGCGGTAGCTGAACCAGCCGTTCCGAATGACCAGGATGTTCTGATCAACGGCAAACTGGCGCGCGACGGCTTCCATGCCAAAGGTGCCGCTACCGGGCACGATAACCGCTGCCTGGGCGTTATAGACCTCTTTCAAGGTGGCAGAAATGTCACGCATCACGCCTTGAAACTGCTGTGACATGTGATTCAGCGAGCGGTCGGTGTAGACCACTGAGTACTCAAGCAAGCCGTCGGGGTCGACGTTGGGCAGTAAACCAGCCATGGCGTTCTCCTGTTATTGGGTATGCGCTGCGTTTAAGCGCAAGATCATGGGTAAGAATACGGATAACTCTGTAGCGATGCCAATAGTGTTAGAAACAGCGTTGGACGGCGTGGTCGCGACTAAAGTTGTATTTAGGTAAACGTTTACGTAATGATCGTAAACGTTTACTTTAGCGGTTAAGCGCTACAAAGACGCTTTTTTATGCAACTATCAGCCTAGCTGAGGAGAGAAGATGACCATTAATGTCACGGTGTGGGGGGAAAACGTCCACGAACAAACCAATGAAGTCGTGGCGCGAATCTACCCAGACGGCATGCACCACTGCATCGCCGAAGGCCTCAACGAAGCGGAAGGGCTCAATGCCTCCGCCGTTACACTGCAAGACCCCGAGCAAGGGCTAAGCGAAGAGCTACTCGACAATACCGATGTGCTGCTGTGGTGGGGCCACGCGGCCCACGGCGATGTGCTGGAGGAGACCGTTGATCGCGTCCAGAAACGCGTGCTGCAGGGCATGGGGTTGATTGTGCTGCACTCCGGGCACTACGCAAAAATCTTCAAGCGCTTGATGGGTACTACCTGTTCACTCAAGTGGCGGGAAGCAGGGGAGCGCGAGCGACTATGGGTGGTGAACCCAGGGCATCCGATTGTGCAGGGGCTGGGCGACTATATCGAACTACCGCATACCGAAATGTATGGCGAGCCGTTTGCGGTGCCCAACCCTGACGAGGTGATCTTTATCAGCGCTTTTGAAGGTGGTGAGGTCTTCCGCTCTGGACTGACCTACAAGCGAGGCAACGGCAAGATTTTCTACTTCCGCCCCGGTCATGAAACCTACCCGATTTACTACGATGCCCCGGTCAAAACCGTGCTCAAGAACGCTGTGAAATGGGCCCGCCCGGAAGGCTCCCGGTGGATCGATAGCTGCCCCAATATTCCTGCTGACCAGGCGCCCAACCCGGTGGAAGTAAAAGGGGAAGGGTTGCATAAACCTGGCGAGGAGGGCTTTAAATGATCCGTTTAGCGATTATCGGCGCTGGCAGCATGGCGGGCGAGCACGCCAAGCACTTTGGCCGCATTGAGGGTGTGGAAATCGTCGCAGTGTGTGATATGGATTTGGCCAAAGCGCGCGATTTTGCTGGCCGCTATGGCATTGCCGATGTGTATGATGACCTGGAAGCCATGTTGGCGCGGGAGGATATTCAGGCCGTTAGCAACGTTACGCCGGATGGCGTTCATAAACTAACGTCTCTGGCTGCGATAGCGGCAGGTAAGCATATCCTGTGTGAAAAACCGCTGGCCACTAATGCGCAGGATGCTCGTGAGATGGCCCAAGCGGCCCAGGCTGCCAATGTCATCAACATGGTCAACTTTAGCTATCGCGATGCGCCAGCCATACAGCACGCTCGTGCACTCATTACCGCCGGGGCCATTGGGCAGGTGCGTCACGTAGACGCCAGCTACCGACAGAGCTGGCTGGTCAGCCATGCCTGGGGGCGTTGGGATCAGGATAGCCAGTGGCTTTGGCGGCTCTCGGAAGCCCACGGTAGCAAAGGCGTGCTGGGCGATGTAGGCGTCCATATTGTCGATTTTGCCAGCTTCCCGGTAGGCGATATTACCCGCGTAAACTGCGAGCTGACCTGCTTTGAGAAAGCGCCGGATAACCGCATCGGTGATTATCAGCTGGACGCCAACGATACCGCCCTAATGCGCGTGACCTTTGCCAATGGAGCCAAGGGCACTCTTCAGGCTACCCGCTGGGCGACCGGGCATCACAACTCGTTAACCCTGAGTGTACACGGCGATAAAGGCGCCATTCGGGTCGATTTAGATACCTCAAGAGACGAGGTGCAGGTATGCCTGGACGATGACGTTCACCCCGCGCGCTGGAGCACAGTGAAGGCTCCGCCCACGGCGAGTATTTATCAGCGCTTTGTGGAGAGTATGCGCAGCGGCGTCAATGACCAGCCGGATTTCGCTCGCGGTGCCGCGATTCAGGCCGTTCTCGATGCCTGCGTTGTCTCCAGCCAGGAAGATCGCAGCTTGGCCATTGCTGGTTAATCAGCGTCGCAACGTCGTGGATTTTTCGGCACACTGGACGCCTTCCAGGTGAAAATAGGGCGAGAAATAGTCGGTGAGAGAGAGTAAACAAGGCGCCCAAACGGCCACCATTCGCGAAATTGCCCGGCGGGCCGAGGTGTCGATTGCCTCGGTCAGCCGGGCGCTGAATAGCAAGCCTGGGCTAAGCGACGCCCTACGTGAAAAGATTTTGGCGATTAGCCGCGAGGTGGCCTACCAACCCAGCGCCGCTGCTCGCCAGTTAATCAGTGGCAAATCGGCGGTGGTGGGTATCTCCCTTGGTCGTCAGGATATTGAGCTGCGACCTTACTATATCTTGCTCTACCAGCACCTTACGGTGGCGCTTCATCAGCAGGGGATGGTGCCAGTGTTTTTTAATCACCAGCAGACCGCTGAGTTGCCCGAGCGTGCTGGAGCCGCCATCTTACTCGGGGAAGCGCAGGATGATGAACGCCCCGCACTACTCAAGGCTGCGGCGATTCCCTTTGTGCGCATTGGCGACGCCGGGGAGGGATTTTCCGTCGCACCAGATGATCGACAGGGGCTGTATGAAATTACCGCTTATCTAATTGGCCATGGGCGCCAGCGGCTAGCCTTTATGGGCGGTGAGCTAGAGGTTCCGCGCCCCCATAGCCGTTTGGCGGGCTACCGTCAGGCGTTAGCCGAGGCAAAGCTCAATGAGCAGTTAATCAGCTTGCCACACCGCTTTGCATCGGATTCCCTAAATAGCTATCGCTATCTGAACAGTTACTTGGACAAGACGGGCGCTCAAACACTGCCGTTTGATGCGCTGGTATGTGCCACCGACGAGCTAGCGCTGGGCTGTGTGGCCGCGCTGGAAGATCGCGGGATTGAGGTGCCGGGCCAAGTGGCAGTCACCGGTTTTGATGATCTGCCCACCCTCGCCACTGGGCTAACCACGGTACGACAGGATATCGCCGAGATTGCCGCAACGAGCATGGCATTACTGGCAGAAGCGCGGGCGGGAGAAGCGCCCCGGCATATATCGCTGCCGGTGACGCTGGTGGTGCGAGAGACAAGTTAACGCGTCGGTAGTTGCTCAGGGCCGAAGACGTTTGAGCAAGCTTGGCATATGGCTTGCATATGTCTGGCTGGGTGCTATATTGCGTAGGTAAGGCATTTGCAGGAGATTTTTATGCGCACAGTCTCTATTTTCAAAAACGGCAAAAATCAAGCCGTTCGATTACCTAACGATATGGCGTATGAGGGTATCGGAGAGCTGGAAATCACCCGTGAAGGTGACGTCATCACACTGCGGCCAGTACGCCCCTCTTGGTCGTCCTTCTCAGAGCTTCCCAAAGCGGACGACGATTTTCTGATGGAGCGCCCTAACGTCGTGAGTGACGAGGGCAGGTTCAATCTGTGACTACCTATATGTTGGATACCTGTATCTGTTCGTTCATTATGCGCGAGCGAGCGGCATCGGTGATCAGTCGCCTCGCTACTGAGGTCGAGCAGGGTAATCGAATGGTGGTATCAACAATTACTTATGCAGAAATGCGCTATGGCCAAATTGGCAAGAAGGCATCTGCTAAGCATAAGTCTCTAGTTGATGAGTTCGTGAAGCGGTTAGATGCCGTATTGCCCTGGGATAAGCAAGCCGTGGATGCGACCGTTGAGATAATGCGGGTGTTAGCTAAGGCAGGCACGCCTATTGGCTCAAACGATGCGGCTATTGCCGGGCATGCTATCGCCTCGGGTTGTACGGTGGTTACCAACAATGTGCGTGAATTTAGCCGGGTACCTGGGCTGGTTTATGAGGATTGGGTTTATCAACGCTGAGTTTGTTAAAAAAGAAAAAGCCGTTTCTGAATAAAGCGAAACGGCTTTTATGGGGGAGTGTCTAGCAGTCGCTATACGATGACACTCCCGATAATTGAGAGTGTCACTTGAGTTTCGTTTAACCCTGCTTTCGTGGGCTTACCCACATGCCAATGGAGGCTTTCATTACTGTCTCGCCATGATGATTGAGAATGGCAACAGGCACCTGGATCTCGCTGGAATCCGAACCGAACTCTGGCAATGGGCTAAGTGTTGCAATCGCGCGAACATCAGTTTCTGCCTTGCTCAGATATTCCACGCTCATGTTTTTTGGAATCCACCGGTGGCTGCCTGGGATGCTGACCTCCATCATGGTTCCCGCCGCCAACTCAGCCAAATTGCACATGGCGATTGCGTGCACGGTTCCGATATGGTTCTTCACGCGCCGACGCTTGCGCATTTGAATGACCACTTCTCCTGGCTGCATGGAGACGAACAGCGGCATGATGGAGCCAAAATATGGCGCGCGAAAACACACGATGCGGCTGAACAGCCAGCGTCGGAGTGGAGTGGTGGAAAACCTTTCCCAGAGGCGCAATACTTTATTTTTTTGCATTATCGCGAATTCCTTGTAGTCGGTTGTTTAGTCTCATTAAGTGTCTGGTCAACAGCCACGAGTGCGTCTGAGTACTTGTCGTACTCTCGTTTAATAAATATACTTTACTTTTCTGGTTTCGATAATTTAAATAGACGAAATCATTGTTAGAGCAAACGAGTGCTGTCGGGCGAAATAGGTTGTCACTGTATTCTTGACCCTTAGTTGAGCTGCTACTGCTTAGTCATATCGTTTGGCTTAAACTGCGGACTAAAGTGAATATAAGACTTGAGGAGAGCATATGAAAGAGTTCAAACATCGTTGTCTACTGGATGCCAGCTTAACATCGACTTTAGTGGATATGAATGCATTAGAACCCCTTTATCCCGATCAAAACTGAAGCTACCGCACTCGCGATCATGAAAGCTGCTTTTGCTTCAAAAGCTGTCTTGAGGCCCATCTAATGCATGCGACATTTGAATCCTCTAGTTCCCGAAAGTCACACTGGGTTCCGTCCTTTCGCAGGGGACTATTATCACTCGTAATGACACTGGTGCTTTATCTTGTAACACTTGTCTTGGCGATTGCTCTGACACTATCAACGGATCATTGGTTAAGTGTCGTATGGGCTCTTGGTGCTTGGATGTTAGTTGGTATATCGATTGTGAGGCTATTCATTATTCAGCATGATTGCGCCCACTGCTCGCTGTTTCCTGGCCGCCGCCTTAACCGCGTCATCGGCACATTACTTGGCGTGCTTTGTCTCACACCTCACGCGTATTGGCGACGAACTCATCTGGCACATCACCGTACCAGCGGTAACCTCGATTCGAGAGGCATGGGAGATATCCATACAATGACGGTAGCTGAGTATCAAGCATTGTCGGTCAAGCATAAATTATTCTATCGCCTTTACCGAAATCCCTGGGTCATTATACTGCTGGGGCCAATCTGGCAATTCGTGATTCATTTTCGCTTGCCTTGGATCGCTCCGGCAGGGAGTCGCGAGCGGGCCTCTATATATCTAACCAACACCTTCCTCGTGACACTTCTATTGGCAGCCTTTCAGTTTGAAAGCGGCATCAAATTTGTCATTGGCTATCTGGTAGCGATGCAGGTTGCTGGCAGCATTGGACTGGTACTATTTTATGTCCAGCATCAATTTGAATCGGCTTACTGGCGACCGCGTTCGGAGTGGTCCAGGAAAGAAGCTGCGCTTTGCGGTAGCTCGCATTTGGTTCTGCCGCGCTGTTTGGAATGGTTGGTGGCAGGCATCAATCTTCACCACGTGCACCACTTGGTGCCCTGGGTGCCGAACTATCGATTACGCCAATTCATGCTTCACCACTGTCTTGATCAGACCTCGATTCGACTACTGCCGTGCGAAATTCCAAGCTGCTTTCGGCTGCACTTATATAGTGAGACATCACAGCAAATGGTGCCACTGAAAGCCACACATGATATTCCCGGGCCTCCTGCGCCGGGGAGGGGGGGAACATGGCTGAACCGTTGATCAATGCAGCGTTGGTACTAGCTGGTGTGGTGACAGGTTATTTAATCAGCTCTTGGGTGGAGTCATTCTTGCATGAATACGTTTCAGATGCCTTAACGCACCGTGTGAGGAAATGGGAGCGCTATCCGCGACTGTTACGATCACTTATCAACACTTATTACAGCCATCACACTATCCACCACGTTAAAACTTACCGCAAGAGTCATGATCGGATGTTCGACTCCGCCCAGCAAGAGGAAGAGGTACGACGCCTGTTGCTTGAGAGGGGTAAACATGGCGAGACTATCATAAAGGGGGTTTTTGGTACCCGCTTGCATGGCTGGGGAGCGGTGAAATTTACGCTTCCCTCGCTTATTCCATGCGGCCTGCTGGCAATTTACAGTTCACACTGGTTTGGACTTGGCCTGCTGACTACAGTGCTGCTTCCTCCTGTCATGAGCCATTGGGTGCACCCTCATCTACATCAACCCTTTCTTCAGCGGCGGAGCCATGCACCATTGTGGCTTCGTTGGTTTTTAGGAACTCGTTACTTCCGGTGGCAGTATATTAATCACTTCTTGCATCATCGATATGGTGGCACCTCGAATTTCAACTTGGTATTAGGAGCGGATTATTTTCGTAGGAAGGTTCGCAAACCTAGCTTGAAAGATGCCAGACTACTTGCTGAACTCGGGGCTCCTGGGTTCAACCTCGAGTGTTCGGAAGTATAGATGAGACGACGAACACACCATAACACTCATGTATGTTCGGATCTTAAACCTAGACGTATACGAGTTCTCGACAACCCTCATGTACAGACTATTCTTCCCGCTCTGTTGAGCTGCGCGAAAGGTTTGTATACGCGAACCGAGCTTCTGTCCTTGCCGGATGGTGACGAATTATCGCTACACTGGAGCGGCCCAGCTGCGAGAGGAGACATGACGCGGGACACACTGATTATCTTGCCCGGCATGGAAGGTGGGCTTGATTCAACTTGCGTTCGTACTATGATGCAGGCAGCAGCTAGGTTGGGAAAGTCTGCCGTGGTGCTATCGCACCGCGGGGCGCGTAAGCCCAATCGCCTTCAGAAGTTTTATCATGCCGGACACATTGAGGATATTGCTTGGTTGGTTCAGCGTCTGACCTCTTTGGGGAGGGCAACTACGCTGTACGCAGTGGGTTTTTCTCTTGGCGGGGTTATTCTGACTCGCTTTCTTGCAGAACATTGCACAGTCCCAATTCAACGAGCAGCTACGGTTTCAATGCCCTTCTGCCTAGACGCAACAGCTGAGGTGGCCAATTGTGGTATCAATCGCTTGTATCAGCAGCGCATTCTGGCTTCCTACAAGTCGGTGGCAAAAGCAAAACAGCATTTCCCCGAATATCGGCGCCGTAACCGTTTTCTAGACCGTGTTCGCTCGATTCGGGATTTTGATCGCCTCTACACTGCGCCAATCAACGGATTCGCGAGTGTTGAGGAGTATTATGAAGCTTCTAGTGCCAAGCGCCACCTGCCGAACGTTACACATCCTTTACTGCTTCTTGCCGCTCTAGACGACCCGCTGATCCCGCGAGAAACCTTTCCTGCCTCAGCATCTCTGCGACATAATCTTACCGCTCGTTTTTCTACGACTGGAGGCCATTTAGGCTTCTACCAAGTGCGTGAAGGCAAGTTCTGGCCGAGCTGGCTTGATAACGTGAGTGATTTTTTATGGGGACAACACAGTGAATCTATATTTTCGAATGATCTGGCTACTACTGACTGCGAAACGTCGACGCGGTTTGATGCGCCTGAATGCCCTTGAAAATACCCTTGAGGGGATTGTTTTACCCAATGATATCGACGTGAATGGCCATATGAACAATGGCCGATTCATGACGGTCTGCGATCTTAACCGCATTGACTTGTTCATTCGCACAGGCTTGGCTCGAATCATGCTTCGGCGAAAATGGATGCCCATAATCTCTTATCATGACATGAGCTACTATAAGTCACTCAAGCTTGGTCAGCGTTATCGTTGCAATATGAGTATGGAACACTGGGACGAGAAGTATTTTTACATGCGGCACAGGTTTACCAACCCCAGCGGTGCCACGGTTGCTGAGGGAGTTTCACGTGCGGTGATTCGTGGTAAAGACGGCGTTATTCCACCCGAAGAAGTGGTGGCTGCTGTGGAAGCGTATCAACAGTTGTCCACGGAAAAGCCGTCAGCTAAATAAAGCGAAACGGCTTCTTGGGTGTAGAAAGATTAACGCGGCGGCAGCTGCTCTGGCCCAAAGGCGTCAGGGAGCAGGGCTTCCATGGTGTAGGTTTTCAGCAGTTTACCGCTGCCGGAGAGCACCTTGATCTGTGTCTCGGGCGTGGCGAACTCGCGGATGCGCTGGCGGCAGTCCCCGCAGGGTGTGCACAGGTGATCGCCAGGGCCCATCACGTAGACGGTGGCCAGTTGACGCTGCCCAGCAGTGATCATCGCGGAGATGGCCGATGCCTCGGCGCACAGGCCTTTGTAGTGCGCTACTTCCACATTAGTGCCCGCGAACTGCTGGCCATCAGGGCTTACCATCACTGAGGCCACCGGGTGTGCCGAGTAGGGCGCATAGGCGTTAGCCCGAGCGCTTAACAACTTCTCAACGATATCTGCTGATACTTCATCCGTTTGTTGACTCATCACACTTCCTCTTAAGCCTCTTAAGCGCGGGCTGCGTCGTCGCGCAATACAGTGTCCAGCGCGATGAGCATCATGTCGTCAAAAGTCGTTTGACGATCAGCGCTGGAGAGCGAGTCGCCTTTTAGAATGTGGTCGGACACGGTGCAGATGGTCATGGCGCGGGCGCCAAACTCGGCGGCAACGCCGTAAAGGCCGGCGGCTTCCATCTCGACGCCGACAATGCCGTAGCGCTTGAGCATTTCGGCCATCTCGGTTTGCGGGTTGTAGAATAAGTCTGCCGAGAAGATATTGCCGACCTTTACCGGCACGCCTTTGGCCTTGGCGGCGGCCACGGCGTGCTGGGTTAGCTCAAAGTCCGCAATCGCGGCGAAGTCATGGTCGTTAAAGCGCATACGGTTAACTTTGGAGTCGGTGCTGGCGCCCATGCCGATGACCACATCGCGGACGTTGACGTCATCGCGCACCGCGCCGCAGGAACCCACGCGAATCAGCGATTTAACGCCGTAGTCGGTGATCAGCTCTTTGGCATAGATGGAGACCGACGGAATGCCCATGCCGTGGCCCATCACGGAAATCTCCCGGCCTTTATAGGTGCCGGTGTAGCCGAACATATTGCGTACATCGTTGACCTGGCGAACATTCTCCAGATAGGTGTCGGCGATGTATTTGGCGCGCAGCGGGTCGCCGGGCATCAGTACAGTATCGGCAAAATCACCGGGGGCAGCGTTAATATGTGGGGTAGCCATAAAAGGTCTCCTTTAAGCGGCGCTAGCCTTTAAGCAGCGTCGGGTAGAAAGCTTTTGCCATCGGCCATGGCCGGAAGCAGGAAAAAGTCGGCGAGGGTTTGGCCAATATCGGCAAAGGTGCCGCGCTCGCCCAGCGGGCCGGGGGTAAAGCCGGGGCCGTGTACCAGAATCGGGATGTACTCGCGGGTGTGCTCGGTACCGTGCCAGCTGGGATCGCAGCCATGATCGGCCGTCAGAATCAGCAGGTCGTCTTCGCTTAGCTTCTCCATTAGTGCTGGCAGCTTGGCATCAAAGTCTTCCAGTGCAGCGGCATAGCCCGGTACGTCGCGGCGGTGACCGTAAACCGAGTCAAAATCGACAAAGTTGGTCATTATCATGGCGCGCTCGCCTTCGTCACGTTGGCTGGTGCGCTCGATCTCTTGGAGCGTAGCGTCCATCAATGCATCGTGGCCGCTGGCTTTGACTTTGTGAGTAATGCCACAGTGGGCGTAGATATCGGCGATTTTACCAATCGAGACGACTTCGCCACCTGCATCGGCAAGCTTTTGTAGCACCGTAGGCGAGGGCGGCTCAACGCTGTAGTCGCGGCGGTTGCCGGTGCGGGCAAAGGTTTTGCTGTCCTCGCCGATAAACGGACGGGCGATGACGCGGCCAATATTGTAAGGCTCCAGCAGTTCGCGGACGGTTTCGCACAGCTTATAGAGCCGCTCTAAACCGAAATACTCTTCGTGGGCGGCAATCTGAAACACCGAATCCGCCGAGGTATAAACAATCGGTTTATCGGTGGCGATGTGCTCTTCACCCAGGCGGGCGATGATCTCGGTGCCCGAAGCGTGGCAGTTGCCAATCACGCCGGTTAGGTCGGCTTCATCAACAATGGCATCGAGCAACTCAAGGGGGAAACTGTCGGTTTTATCCAGAAAGTAGCCCCAGTCAAAGCGCACCGGCACACCGGCGATTTCCCAGTGGCCGGAGGGGGTGTCTTTGCCGCTGGAGATCTCTTTGCCGTGGGCGTAGGCGCCCTCCAGGCTTTCCGGTAGCGTAACGCCTTCGGCCACGCTGCCGGTGGCATCACGGTGGGCGTGAAACAGCCCCAGCTTGGCCATGTTGGGTAGCTTGAGCGGGCCTGAACGGTGGGCGGTATCCGCTTCGCCACGGGCGCAGGCGGCGGCGATATGGCCCAGGGTATCGGAGCCTTCATCGCCGAAGGTCGCAGCATCTGGGGCGGCGCCAATTCCAAATGAATCGAGGACGATTACAATCGCGCGGCTCATAAGGCTTCTCCACGGAAGGTGTCTTGCAGCAGGGTGTCGGCGCTGGCCGCCGCTTCGCCAATGGTGAACGCGGCGCGGAGCTGTTCCGCGGCGCGCTCGGCGGCGGCTTCACTGCGGGCGTAAACCATGGCGATGGGACGTTGGCTATCGACGCTATCGCCGATTTCGACGATGTCGGTGAAGCCGACGCTGTGGTCAACGTTGGCGTCGTTGCGTAGGCGACCACCGCCCAGTTCGACCACGCTCATGCCCACGGCGCGGGTATCAATTCGTTGCACGATACCCGCTTGCTCGGCATGCACGGGTTTAATCACGTCGGCCTTGGCCAGGTAGTGCTCGGAGCGCTCCATAAAGTCGCTGGGGCCGCCGAGTTCGCGCACCATGCGGGCGAATACTTCAGCGGCGGCGCCGGAGGTCAGCGCCTTTTCAAGCTTAGTGAGCGCTTCTTCACGGGAGCCAGCGAGCTTGCCCGCGATCAGCATCTCCGCGGCCAGCTCGCGGGTGACTTGCATTATGCGGCTGTTGGGGCGGTCACCACGCAGTAGCGCCAATGTCTCGACGATTTCCACGGCGTTACCGGCGCAGGGGGCCAGCGGTTGGCTCATATCGGTGAGTAGGGCAGTCGTGGGCGTACCCGCTTGGGTCGCCACATTAGCGATGCTTTTGGCCAGCTCGCGGGATTTTTCCGGTGTAGGCATAAAGGCGCCGCTGCCCACTTTAACGTCCATCACCAGCGCGTCCAGCCCTGAGGCCAGCTTTTTGCCCAAGATAGAGGCGGTAATCAGCGGAATCGATTCTACCGTAGCGGTGACATCACGCACGCCATAGATGCGCTTATCGGCTGGGGCGAGATCACCGGTCTGGCCGATAATTGCCACGCCGGTGGATTTCACTACGTCGCGGAAACGCTCTGGGGCAGGGTAGGGGTCATAGCCGGGGATCGATTCGAGCTTGTCCAGCGTGCCGCCAGTGTGGCCCAGGCCGCGCCCGGAGATCATCGGTACAAAGGCGCCGCAGGCGGCCACCCAGGGGCCGAGTACTAGTGAGACCAAATCACCTACGCCGCCGGTGGAGTGTTTATCGACAATCGGGCCGGGCAGGTTCAGGTCACTCCACTGCATCACATGGCCGGAGTCGCGGGTGGCGGTGGTCAGGGCAACTACTTCTTCACGGCTCATACCGTTAAGAAACACCGCCATGGTGAAGGCGCCAATCTGGGCGTCGCTGATACGGTCATCCGCAATGCCCTGGACAAAGGCTTTGATCTCTTCCGCGGGTAGCGGCTGATTATCACGCTTAAGGCGAATCAGTTCCTGGGGGAGTAGGGTGTGTTTAGTTGCGTTGGCAGCCATTAGTAACCTCCGTCTGTAGTGGCAGCGTTGGTGTTGCCGGTCAACGTCGCCATCAGATTGCCCAGCAGGCTAGAGGCCCCAAAGCGGAAGTGCGCGGGGGTTGCCCAGCCTGGGCCCATGATGTCGTTGGCAAGGGCCAAGTACTCGGCCGCATCTTCGGCTGTTTTAACGCCCCCTGCCGCTTTGAAGCCAACGTCCTGGCCACTGGCTTTAATTGCCTTGAGCATGATTTCGGCGGCTTCTAGGGTGGCGTTGACGGCCACTTTGCCGGTGGATGTTTTAATAAAATCCGCACCGCCTTCAATAGCGAGTTCGCTGGCGCGTTTAATCAGCGCAGGCTCTTTAAGCTCACCGGACTCAATAATGACTTTCAGCAGCGCTTGGCCCGCGCAGGCGGCTTTGCACATCTCGACCAGTTCAAGGCCAGTCTCTTCATCGCCCGCCATCAGCGCGCGATAGGGGAACACCACGTCGACTTCATGAGCGCCGGAGGCAACTGCATCGCGGGTTTCACGGGCGGCGGCCATAATGTCATCGCCGCCGTTGGGGAAATTGGTGACCGTGGCAATTTTAACTTGGTTATCGAGTTTATGGGCGGTAAGCGCGCGCTGGGCGGTGACAATAAACTGTGGGTAGACGCAGACCGCAGCAGGGGTGCCAAAGGGCGTTTTTACCTGTTGGCAGAGCGCTTCAATGGTACTGTCAGTGTCGCTGTCGTTCAGGCTCGTCAGATCCATGAGGGTAAGCGCTAGGCGGGCGGCTTGGACGATATGGGGGGAAGCAGTCGCAGTCATGGAGTTCTCACAAATCAGTAAATGATAAAAACGGGCACTGCGGATAAAACCGCAGCGCCCGCCGCCTTCAGTAAAACCCGCTGCGTTAAGCAGTGGCGTTACTTAAGGCGATGAAGAAGCCAGCAATCGAGGCCGACATTAAGTTGGACAGTGTACCGGCCAACACGGCTTTGACGCCAAAGCGGGCAATCTCTTTGCGACGAGTTGGGGCGATGCTGCCCAAGCCGCCAAGCAGAATTGCAATGGAAGAAAGGTTCGCAAAGCCACACAGTGCAAAAGAGAGGATCGCCATGGTGTGCGGTGTCATCATTTGACCCGTGGCAGCCACCACCTGTTCCCCATCAATGTAGGGGGCCAGGTTGATATAGGCGACAAATTCGTTGACCACTAATTTTTGGCCAATAAAAGAACCTGCCAACGTGGCCTCTTCCCAGGGTACACCTAAAAGGAAGGCCAACGGGGCAAACAGCCAGCCCAGGATCAGTTCCAGGCTCAGTGAGTCAAAGCCCACCCAGCCGCCAATACCGCCTAATATGCCGTTGATCAAGGCGATCAGGGCGATAAATGCCAGCAGCATGGCGCCAACGTTGGCTGCCAGCATGAGACCTGATGTCGCGCCCGATGCCGCCGCGTCGAGCACGTTGGCAGGCTTATCTTCTTTGGCCTCAATTTCTTCTTCCACCTTGGAAACGCTGTCGCTATCGGTAACGTCTTGGGTTTCCGGCATGATCAGTTTGGCAAATAGCAAGCCGCCGGGCGCTGCCATAAAGGAGGCCGCTACCAGGTACTCCATGGGAATGCCCAGTGCGGCGTAACCTGCCAATACCGAACCAGCGACCGAGGCCAAACCACCACACATAACGGCAAACAGCTGCGAAGGCGTCATGCGGGCAATAAACGGACGCACCACCAGCGGCGCTTCGGTTTGGCCGACGAAAATATTCGCCGTGGCAGAGAGTGATTCAGTCCGAGAGGTACCCAGGGCTTTCTGCAGGGCACCACCCAGGATGCGAATAACCCACTGCATAATGCCGATGTAGTAGAGCACGGCGATTAGCGAGGAGAAAAAGATGATTACCGGGAGTACTTTGATGGCAAATACAAAGCCAACGTTATCCACATCGGCTAAGCCGCCAAACAGGAAACCGATACCGTCGTTGGCATACACCAAAATCTGGCTAACGCCGGAGGAGATGGCCTGAAGCACCGCTTGGCCAAACGGCACATAGAGTACAAAGGCTCCAATACCTGCTTGAATAGCAAAGGCGCCTAGAACAGTGCGTAGCCGAATCGACTTACGGTCGTAGGAGAAGATCAGGGCAATGGCCACCAGAGTGACCATACCCACCAAGCTCATAAGGAGTGTCATAGGGAGATCCTTCGAGTCCGCGCGTGTAAAACGCGATTATAGTAAGTTGAGCTTGACGGAGTAGATCATCGCATTCTGGTAATCGTTGGGAGTGCCCAACTTATTCTCAGAGTAGCGATACTGAATGCCGGTGGTGATCAAGTCGCTAGGGTGCCACCACAGGCTCAGAGCACCGTTGGTGCCTACACTGCCCGCTGTATCGCCCACGTAATTCTGCTCCAGATACTCATCGTCACGACCAAAGGTTTGCTCGTGCCAGTTGGTGACGCTGAAGTTCTGGTTGAGCGCAGTGAAATCATAACCCGCGACCCAGCCAGCCATATAGCCGTTCATACCGGTGTAGCTGTTACTTTGCACCCGCGCAGCACCAATAAAGGGCTTGAACCAGAGGCCGTTATCAAAGGTGGTGCGGTAGCCCAGGCCCAGAATCTGATCCTGCTCGCGGCTGTTATAGCCGTAATCGCGGAAGTCATACAGGTGGGCATAAATCGATAGCGGGCTATCACCCAGGTAAATATGCGAGGTCACTTTACCCGCGGTGCGGAAGTTGTCTTTACCACCGCTTGACTCATCGAACTGATCGTTAGTGGGGTTCTCGAAATCAAAGAAGCCGTAAAACTCACCCCAGCTAAAGCCAGCGCCACCTTCGATTTCGAGAAACATAAAGTCGCTTTTCGCCGCGTTGGAAGCGGTGCGATCTTCAGTACCGTTTGACCAATCAAGATAGTTAACCGAAACGTTGGCGAATGACCACAGCCGATCAAGAGGATGCGGTTGAGCGTCATCTGCCATTAGCGGCGTAGCGATCGTTGCCGCTATTACACCCACTATGCCAGCGCCAAGCGCGACAGCAGACGAGGGGCGAGAAGAAGAGGGAGAGTGTGTACGAACTGTCATAGGAGCCTCAACAAGGTTATCGCGGAGCCATTTGGGTGTGGCTATCCGTGGGTTGTAATTGTGCGGGCTGGCGTTAATGTTAAAATTATAACATTTAGTGTTATTTTTCTAACGTTTATTTGCAAGTAGTGTCACATCAACGCTATTTAAATGTCATATAACTCTCACTGTGGCACTTAATAGCGTCAAGAACCGTCGTAGCAGTGGAAATTACGCCGCAGCTCGCTCAGCATAGAAATCGACGCAATACCGATACTCCCGCTGATAAAATCAAAACAAGAGGGTTTGCCAGGAGATGCCCACCATGAATGGCCGTAGCGCTCAGCGCCTTGCCAAACTTCAGGAAGCGCTTGCCAGTGGCGGGACTCTACATCTGCGCGATGCCGCAGAGTTGTGTAATGTTTCCGAAATGACCATCCGCCGCGATCTGACTACCCAGAAGAGCGCTATTAGCCTGCTGGGGGGGCGGCTAGTGATGGCAAATTACCCAGGCGTAACGCCTATTTATGACTTAAATGAACAGCAGGCCAGCCACTATCAGGCCAAGCATCGGCTCTGCCGACGTGCCTTAGGCTATATACAAGAGGGCGATACGCTGTTTATTGACTGCGGGTCAACGCTGATGCCGCTGTTAAGCCAGTTAAGTCATTTCCATGAGCTGACAGTCGTCACCTATGCATTAAACGTTGCCAATGCCGTCGCCGCACTCCCCAACGTGCGCTTGGTGCTGCTGGGTGGGTTGTTTTATCCCGCTTCTCAGTCATTTGGCAGCGACAATATCGCTGCTGCCATCGAACGTTTAGGCATTAATAAAGCGCTGATATCTGCGGCAGGTGTAGATTTAGAGCGTGGTGTTAGCTGCTTTCACTTTCACGAGGTTGCACCCAAACAGGCAGCCATTGCCACCGCCATGCAGCGGCTGTTGGTGGTGGATGCCAGTAAGTTTGGCGTAGTACGCCCGGCCTATTTCGCTGCCCTGGACGATTTTGACGTGGTGGTCACCGACGAAGAGGGGGCGCATAGCAGTCAATACCTGGGGTGCGGCAATGCGCCACTTCTTTCGTGATCTAGATCAATAGAAAATACTTTAGTCTTAGTTGATCCAACACTCTTGTGATTGGAACAGCTGGGCTCGTCGCCAATTCCCATCCGGCGACGCATATTTTTCCCGGAGCAATGACGCTCACTGCTTAATGCAATGTTCTTACGAGCATGTTTTGGGAAGAGTATGGGGTGGTAGTTAGCCTGCTATGTTTCTAGCCGCTTGGCAGGCTAGTGTTTCAATTAACCTGTTGTTTTTTTAAACCCTGGATGAGATCACACCATGCAACGACGCTCTCTTTGGCGCAGGCGAGGCACTTTGGTGCTCCTTGCGCTGTGTCTGTTTCTAGCAGGCTGTAGCTCAGCGCTGTTAGACCCAAAAGGCCAGGTCGGCGCTGAGCAGCGCACGCTGATTTTAACCGCTTTTGGCCTGATGTTGATTGTGGTTATTCCTGTTATTGCCATGACGCTGCTGTTTGGTTGGCGCTATCGTCGCAGTAATGACATGGCTAAATACATGCCTGACTGGGCACACTCCAATGTGATCGAGGCAGTGGTGTGGATCGTACCCTGCGCGATTATCGCTGTACTCGCCCTGTTGACCTGGAAAACCTCCCATACCCTTGATCCCCACAAGCCGCTGGAAAGCGATGTGGCGCCGATCGAAATTCAGGCCGTCGCGCTGGATTGGAAGTGGCTATTTATCTACCCCGAGCAGGGCGTGGCCAGCGTTAACGAAGTGGCCTTCCCAGTGGATACGCCGGTGCGCTTTCGGGTGAGCTCTGGCTCGGTGATGAACGCTTTCTTTATCCCTCACCTTGGCAGCCAGATCTACGCCATGGCGGGCATGGATAACGACGTCCATCTGATCGCCGATGAAATCGGCATTTACCCTGGTCGCTCCACTAACTACAGCGGCGCGGGTTTCTCCGGGATGACCTTTGAAGCCAAAGTGACCACGCCTGCCGAGTTTGACGCCTGGGTTGAAACGGTGCGCGGCGCCCCACAAACGCTGACCTATCCCGAAGGTTATGAGGCGTTGGCTGAGCCCAGCAAATCGAATCCGGTGGAGTACTTCTCTGCGATTTCGCCCTCTTTGTATGAAAGCATTTTGAGAAGCTTCCACACCGGCGGAGAGCATGAGATGGGCGGTGGCCACCAGATGGGTAGCGACCATGCTGAGCCAACCGATGGCGAAAGCGCTCACGCTATTGATCATGCGGCCGAATCAGGCCATGAAACCAACAACCATGCTAGTCAGGATAGTGCCATGCGCAGCCATCCTTCTAGCGTAGAAGCGGGAGGTTAAGTCGTGTTTGGAAAACTCACGTTAGAGTCAATTCCCTACCACGAGCCGATCATCATGGTCGTCGCGGCCTTTATGGCCATTGGTGGGATCGCGCTGTTTGGTTTGATAACCTACTACCGCAAATGGGGCTGGCTATGGAACGAGTGGTTTACCTCCGTCGACCATAAAAAGCTCGGTATCATGTACTTCATCGTCGCCCTGGTCATGCTGCTGCGTGGCTTCTCGGATGCGATAATGATGCGTACCCAGTTGGCCATGGCCGCCGGGGATGCAGCGGGCTATTTGCCGCCTCACCACTACGATCAGATCTTTACCGCCCATGGCGTGATTATGATCTTCTTTGTCGCCATGCCCATGGTCATCGGCCTGATGAACCTGGTGGTACCGCTGCAGATTGGTGCCCGCGACGTTGCCTTCCCTTTCCTGAATAACTTAAGTTTTTGGCTGTTTGCGGTCTCCGCGATACTGGTCAATATTTCGCTGGTAGTGGGCGAATTCGCAGCTACCGGCTGGCTCGCTTACGCGCCTTTATCGGGGATCGAGTTCAGTCCCGGGGTGGGGGTCGATTACTGGATATGGGCGTTACAGATATCCGGGATAGGGACGACGCTCACCGGTATCAACTTCTTTGTAACCATTATCAAAATGCGCACCAAAGGCATGACGATGTTCCGTATGCCGATCTTCACCTGGACATCGCTGTGCGCCAACGTGCTGATCATCGCCTCCTTCCCTATTTTAACCGCGACCATCGCGCTGTTAACCCTGGATCGCTATTTGGGTATGCACTTCTTTACCAATGATTTTGGCGGCAACATGATGATGTACGTCAATCTCATCTGGGCCTGGGGCCACCCGGAAGTCTATATCCTGATTCTGCCCGCCTTTGGCGTATTCTCTGAAGTGATTGCGACCTTTGCCCGTAAGCGCCTGTTCGGCTACGCCACTATGGTGTGGGCGACCATTGCGATCACGTTGCTGTCGTTTATTGTTTGGCTGCACCACTTCTTCACCATGGGGGCAGGGGCCAACGTCAACGCCTTCTTCGGCATTATGACGATGATCATCGCCATTCCCACCGGGGTGAAAGTGTTCAACTGGCTGTTTACGATGTTCCGCGGCAGCCTTGAGCTGACGTCGCCGGTGCTGTGGACGCTGGGCTTTATTATCACCTTTACCCTTGGCGGTATGACCGGCGTCATGCTGGCGGTGCCCGCAGCCAACTTTGTTCTGCATAACAGCCTGTTTGTCATCGCCCACTTCCACAACGTCATTATCGGCGGCGTGGTGTTCGGCATGATGGCGGGGCTTACCTTCTGGTTCCCCAAAGCCTTCGGCTTCACGCTGAGCGAAAAGTGGGGCAAGCGTTCGTTCTGGTGCTGGTTTATCGGCTTCTACGTCGCCTTTATGCCGCTTTACGTGCTGGCCTTCTTTGGTGCCGTACGCCGCATGCAGTCTTATCCCAACACTGAATGGCAACCGTGGATGATTCTGGCCTGGGTGGGCGCCGTGATCATCATGCTGGGTATTGTCTGCACCATTATTCAGTTCTGGGTGAGTATCCGCGACCGCAAGCAAAATGCGGATGTTACCGGCGATCCCTGGGATGGCCGCACGCTGGAGTGGTCTACCTCTTCACCTGCACCGTTCTACAACTTTGCGCGCCTGCCGGAAGTGGGTGATATCGACAGCTTCTGGTCGCAAAAACAGCGCGGTAGTGAGCAGCTTGAAGAAGCCCCCTACACCGATATTCATATGCCGCGTAATACCGTGGCCGGGCCGGTTATCAGCTTCTTTGCGCTGGTCATCGGTTTTGCCCTGGTATGGCATATCTGGTGGTTAGCCGGCGTCGGCGCCGTGGGTGTATTCATCAGCTTTATGGCGCGGGTGTTTAACGATGATATCGACTACTACGTTCCCGCTGCTGAAGTTGAGCGAATCGAACGTGAGCATCAACTCAAACGTGAGCAACAACTAGGCGTGGAGGCGCAAGCGTAATGGCAACGGATACGTTACATCACGGCGCATCGGCCGAGCCCCATGAGCATCACGATGCTGCGGGCACCAAAGTGTTTGGTTTTTGGGTCTACTTAATGAGCGACCTGGTGATTTTTGGATCGCTGTTCGCCACTTATGCCGTGCTGATGAAGGGCACGGCAGCAGGCCCCTCCGCGGCAGAAATTTTCGAGCTGCCCTTTGTACTGGTCGAAACCTTTCTGCTGCTGTTCAGTAGTTTTACCTTTGGCATGGGCGTATTGGCAATGAATGCCGAGCGCCTTGGCCAGGTGAAAGCATGGCTCGCCATCACGTTTGTGCTCGGTGCGGCCTTTGTGGGCATGGAGATCTACGAATTTCAGCACTTGATCCACGAGGGCTATGGGCCGGATAAAAGTGCCTTTCTGTCGTCGTTCTTTACCCTGGTGGGCACCCACGGCCTGCACGTAACCTTCGGGTTGATCTGGATTCTGGTGATGCTGGTTCAGCTTTCTACCAAAGGGTTGAATGATATGACCCGACCAAGGATTTTGTGCCTAAGCCTGTTCTGGCACTTCCTGGATATTGTCTGGATCTGTGTCTTCTCATTCGTCTATCTGATGGGAGTGCTGTGAGATGAGTGCTAGTTCAACCAACGCCCATGGCAGCGTAAAGTCATATGTGACAGGACTGGTATTGTCGCTGATACTGACCATTATCCCCTTTGCGGTGGTAATGAGTGGCGCGCTAAGCACACTGGCTACCGTAGTGGTGGTCATGGTGACCGCTGTGTTGCAAATACTGGTGCAGCTGGTCATGTTTATGCATATGAGTACCAAAGCCGACGAAGGCTGGAATATGATGTCCTTCGTCTTCACACTGACGATTCTCGTCTTAGTGGTAGGAGGCTCGCTGTGGATCATGCAGCATCTGCATCTCAACATGATGATCGGCTGATTTCAGCACCTAGCCGCTGGCGGGATCTGCTTGAGCTGACCAAACCCGGCATTATCGGGGGCAACCTGATTGCCACCCTAGGCGGCTATTTTCTGGCCGCCCAGGGGCAGTTCGAGTGGCTCAGTTTTGTCGCGGTCATGGTGGGGATTGCATTAATCATTGCGTCGGGCTGTGCGTGTAACAACGTCATTGACCGCGATATTGATGCACTGATGGCGCGTACGCGCCATCGCCCCCTGGTAAGAGGCAGCATTTCCATTACTCAGGCTCTGGGCGTTTCAGCTCTGCTGGGGGTGTCGGGGGTGGTGTGTCTGGCGCTGGGCACCAACGGGTTAACCGTGGCTCTGGCGGTGATTGGCTGGGGCGTGTATGTGGGGCTTTATAGTCTCTACATGAAGCGCCGCTCCGAGTACGGCACCCTGGTGGGCAGTCTCTCCGGTGCCATGCCGCCGGTGGTGGGCTATTGTGCGGTGACGGGGCAGTTCGACAGCGGCGCCATCATGCTGCTGGTGATCTTCTGCCTGTGGCAGATGCCGCACTCCTACGCCATTGCGATCTTCCGCTATGCGGATTACCGCCGCGCGTCGATCCCGGTGCTGCCGGTGGTGCGCGGGGTCAAAATGGCCAAACACCATATCCTGGGCTATATCGTGGCGTTTATTCCCGCCTCTCTGGCGCTGGGATTGGCCAGCCAGGCGGGCGCCGGGTATCTATGCGTGGCGCTGACCATGGGTGGCTACTGGCTCTACCTGGCCCTGCGTGGCTACCGTTTAGACGACGATGTGCGCTGGGCCAAGAAAGTGTTTGGCGTCTCAATCCTTACCATCACCGCGATGAGTTTAG
Source organism: Halomonas sp. SpR1 (assembly GCF_031010175.1). Classification (GTDB taxonomy): domain Bacteria; phylum Pseudomonadota; class Gammaproteobacteria; order Pseudomonadales; family Halomonadaceae; genus Vreelandella. The sequence goes on along the minus strand of NZ_JAUAMB010000007.1, from coordinate 121,281 downwards.
TCATGGTGCTGGAATCGATGGTGCCTATGTGGGTGTGAATCGTTTGTGCGCGAGTTAAAGCACATATAAAACCGCCCTAGGCAGCGTTTGCCTGGGGCGGTTTTTTTTCACTATGCGTTAGTAAATAATTACGGGCTGTTCAAAGACTTTCTGAAAGCTAGTCGTCCAGTTCGCTTAGCCAGTCCACAACAACTTCTCGCGCGGCTTTGGTTAGGCGGTCATTCAGTCTCGCGGCGTCCGCACGTAGCTCGCGGGGGTCAATGGCCGCTTGGCTCAGTTCACTAGCGTGGCCGACCAGCCACTGCTCAATTTTGTTCGCATCGGCTTCAAGATGAAACTGTAACCCAAGCACGTTGCGTCCGATCGAAAATGCTTGGTGGGCACCTACAGGCGTGCTGGCTAAGTGAATGCCACCAGCGGGAATGCCGAACTGGTCGCCATGCCAGTGGAGGACTGGGGTCTCCCCCAAAGCGGCCAGCGGGGATGCCTGTCCCTCCGGTGTCAGTGTCAGTGGTGCGAAACCGATTTCCTTGACTCCCAATGGGTAGACCTTGGCACCCAGTGCCCTGGCGATGAGTTGAGCACCCAAGCAGATACCCAACAGGGGCCTACCGGTTTCCAACCGCTTGCGCAGGGCGGATAGCTCATTTTCGAGAAAGGGGTAGATCTGCTCATCGTAGGCACCAATGGGGCCGCCTAACACGATTAGCAGGTCGGCATCCTGTACGCTTACACTATTAAGATCGTCGCCTTTTGGATCGAGGTAATGCAGCGTATAGCCCTGATCCGTTAGCACAGCATCTAGTGTGCCAACATCTTCGAAATGAAGATGGCGAAGAGCAATCGCTGTTTTCATATAAACTCCCTCGATCAGTACACATGAGTAATACCCACCTATCTCCACTGCACCCGCGAGAGGCTATTGGCCTCAGCCATGTGGTAAATAGATGCGGTAAATAGTAGCTACTCTATGGTCTTGTATGTTGGGCCATTTCTTAACGTTGTATCAGACCACTTGGATTGCGTTACATACTGTTTTTTAACCGAAGGTTTTTTCAGGGCTTTTTCAAGGCCTTGGCGAGGCGTAGCACGGCCATTTCGATTTCGTAGGCGGTTAAGGAGGAGTAGCCCAGAAGCCAACCTTGCTTCTTTTCCTTACTGGCATACAGTCGGCTGAGCCCAAGTAGGTGCACGCCTGCGGCTGCGGCCTGACGAATGGTTTTTTCTTCCGACCATCCAGTTTTCAATAGGCAGGGGATCTGCAAGCCACCTTCTGGTCGTAACGCCGTCACAATGTCTCCCAAGTGTGTGCCGATAGATTCGAGCATGACTTCTCTGCGGCCGGCATAAAGTTTGCGCATGGCCCGGACATGAGCGTTGAAGTACCCATCTTCCATAAAGCGTGCAAGGGTCAACTGGGGGATCTGAGGCGTGTGTCCATCCATGACGCTGCGTGCGTAAGTGAATGCACTGACCAACTCTTGCGGTAAAACCATGTATCCCATTCTGAGTCCTGGGTAGAGCGTCTTGCTAAAGGTGCCTAAGTAGATGGTTCTTTTATATTTGTCCAGGCCTTGGACACAAGCGGTAGGCAGCCCTTCGTAGTGAAACTCACTGTCGTAGTCGTCTTCGATAATCCAATTGTCATTTTCGGCAGCCCAGTTAATTAGTTCAAGTCGGCGTTGCAATGACAGGGTTGCGCCAGTGGGGTATTGGTGAGAGGGCGTCACGTAAACACAGTTGGCTCCATGTTGATCTGCCCTTAATAGGTCTGTGCGTATTCCCTGGTTATCGACATCAATGGGAACAACCCTGGCTTCGGAAGCTTCAAAGGCTTTCTTGGCACCGACATACCCTGGGTTCTCCAGTAAGATTGGCTTGCCAGCGTCCACCAACAGCTGGGCACACAGGTATAGTGCCTGCCTTGTGCTGCTGAGTACCAAGATCTGTTCGGGAAAAACCATGGCGCCGCGTTCAAGGTTCAAATAAACCGCGATCGCCTTGCGCAGTGGTTCGGCACCTTGTGGGTCGCCATGTAAAAGGGCATTGGTACGGTAGTCCTTCAGCGTTTGACGTTGTAAACGTTCCCATACACCGGTCGGGAAGTTGCGGGTTTCCGGCAATCCGGGGGTAAAGGCTTTGATCACCTGCGGATCGATAACGCCACCACTATCAAGAATCACTTGGCCGCGTCGGCTCAGCCCCGAGCTCTGCTCCATCACATCTCGTTTGTACCCCTGCCGCTGGATGCGTCTGCGTGCTGCGCCCCGCAGCTCAGTACCCACAGCCTCTGCTACATAGCTCCCCGAGCCGCCTCGCCGCACGATAAAGCCATCACGCTGAAGTTGTACGTAAGCGTTCTCAACGGTATCGCGGGCGACGCCAAGTGATTTGGCTAGCGCTCGGGTGGCTGGCAGTTTGACGCCAGGAGAGAGGGCACCATCCAAAATCAGCGCGCGCAAAGAACGCTGAATACGCTGGTGCAGATCAAGCCGTCGGAAGTCGGCATCGTTCAGCCGTATCTTCAGCGTTTCGAGTTCGAATGTCTTTGACAAGCGGTCTGCCTCAAGGCTGAGCAGTGGTCTGATAGGGCAGACCATTTTAAGCTTAGACTGTGTTTATCGCTACTGTATTGTGACCGACGAGGAATAGCGCTGTGCGTCATTCTGAATAGGGATCAGGTGTAAGGAGTGCCAGAAGATGTTAGCCAAGATCGACACACAAACCCATCACGACCGGCACGGCTTATATCCGCAGGCCAATAGCGTTGAGGACTTTCGGCGCAACCTTGCCACCGTACGCAAGCGCATCGACGCTGCTTGTCGTCGCGCCAACCGTGATTCGGCAGCGGTGCGCCTGTTGCCCGTCAGTAAAACCAAGCCTGAGGCGAGCCTGCGCATGGCTTATGCGGCGGGCTGCCGGATATTGGGGGAGAACAAAGTGCAGGAGGCCCACCGCAAATGGGAAGCCATGCAGGACTTGGATGATCTGCACTGGTCAGTAATCGGTCACCTGCAAACCAATAAGGCCAAACTGGTCGCGCGGTTTGCTGGCGAGTTTCAGGCGCTGGATAGCTTACGGCTAGCCGAGGCCCTGGATCGCCGCCTGCAAATTGAAGGGCGCGCGTTGGACGTATTTGTGCAGGTCAACACTTCTGGCGAGCCCAGTAAATACGGTCTGAACCCAGAGGATGTAGCCCCCTTTGTCCAGGCATTACCGGCGTTTTCCGCGCTGCGCGTGCGCGGGTTGATGACGCTGGCGCTGTTCTCCTCCGAGGCTGCGCGGGTACGCCAGTGCTTCGTGTTGCTGCGCCGCTTGCGCGACCAGTTGCGGCAGAGTGCGCCAGCCAGCATTGGACTGGATGAGTTGTCGATGGGCATGTCTGGAGATTTTGAAATTGCCATCGAAGAGGGCGCGACGGTGGTTCGGGTAGGGCAGGCGATCTTCGGTGCCCGCCCTCTGCCAGACAGCCATTACTGGCCGGGCGAATCTAGTACAGAAGCGTTACCGCGATAAAAACAGTCATTGCCATTCGGACTCTTTACTTTTGCTTTGCAGGCCCGCTTTGTAGGCCTTGGCTTGCTGGAACTCTCGACACAAGGATCGACCTATGCCGCACACACACTCCCACCTGATGCGCGCCTATGCGCCCCAGCCTGTTTCTTTTGTGCGCGGCAGAGGCGTGCATCTCTGGGATGAACAGGGCGTGGAGTATTTGGATGCCATTTCAGGTGTCGCGGTGACTAGTCTGGGCCACGCTCACCCAGAGATCGCTGCTGTTGTCGCCGAGCAGGCCGGACTATTGATGCATACTTCCAACGTCTTCCGCATCGATTGGCAAGAGCTGTTAGGCGAGCGCCTGTGCGCAATGTCGGACATGGAAACGGCTTTTTTCTGCAACTCGGGTGCAGAGGCCAACGAAACCGCCCTTAAGCTGGCAAAGCTACATGGGGGGCGCCAGCAGGTGTCGCGGCCCAAGATAGTGGTGATGGAGAACGCCTTTCATGGCCGGACCCTGGCAACCCTCGCAGCCACTGGTAACCCTGCGGTGCAGCACGGCTTCGAGCCATTGCTGCCCAGCTTTGTGCGAGTTCCCTACAATGATATTGAGGCGGTGTACCGAGCGGCTTCCCTAGAGACCGATATCGTGGCGGTGCTGGTAGAACCGGTGCAGGGAGAAGGCGGCATTCGCATCGCCAGCGCCGACTACCTGCGCGAGTTGCGGGCACTGTGTGACCAGAACAACTGGCTGCTGATGCTTGACGAGATCCAGACTGGCCTGGGACGCACCGGTGTTTGGTTCGGGTACCAGCACGCGGGTATTACGCCGGACGTGATAACCCTGGCGAAGGCTCTCGGCAACGGCTTTCCTATCGGTGCATGCCTAGCACGCGGCGTGGCGGCCGACCTGTTCTCGCCTGGCCAGCACGGCTCGACCTTCGGCGGCAACCCGATGGCCTGCCGGGTGGCCTCTACCGTGCTCGACATCATGACCCGCGATCAGCTCCAAGAGCGGGCTGCCATGTTGGGTGCTCGGCTGCTCTCAGGGTTGCAAAAGGCGCTGAACAATCATCCAAACGTTAATGCTGTCCGTGGTCTGGGTCTTATGGTCGGGATTGAGTTGGATAGGCCCTGTGGGGAGCTGGTTGGGCGTGCGTTAAACGAACAGCGTCTGCTGATCACCGTTACCCGCGATACCGTCATTCGTCTGTTACCGCCCTTGGTGTGTGACGAGGAAAACATCGACGATATTGTGGCGCGCGTGTCTCGCCTTCTGGCGCCCGCTGCGCTCCAGCACTTAACCCAGTCTTACGCCGCAATTGATAGAGAGGTGGGCGCATGAGACTAGTTGCCAGTCTGCTCATTCATCTAACTGATAGGATCCCATCATGTACAACTCCTCTATGACGCTTGCCGAGTTTGACGCCGAGCTTGCGGGAGCCGTTAAGAACGAAGAGTGTCGTCAGGAAGAGCATGTTGAGTTGATCGCTTCCGAGAACTATGCCAGCCCACTGGTAATGGCTATCCAAAACTCGGTGTTCACCAACAAATATGCCGAAGGTTACCCAGGCAAACGTTACTACAGTGGTTGTGAAAATGTGGACGTGGCAGAGCGTCTAGCCATTGAGCGGGTCAAAGCGCTATTTGATTGTGACTATGCTAACGTCCAGCCTCATGCGGGCGCACAGGCCAATGCGGCGGTGTTTCTGGCGCTGACTAATCCTGGCGACACTGTGATGGGGATGAACCTGGCCCAAGGTGGCCACCTTACCCATGGTAATCCTGCTAACTTCTCCGGCATCCATTATAAGGTGGCTGCTTATGGACTTGATCCTGAGACAGGGCTGATCGACTACGACGAGATGGAGCGCACTGCTCTGAAGGTGCGCCCCAGAATGCTGATTGGCGGATTTTCGGCCTACTCACGCCACAAAAATTGGGCGCGTATGCGGGCCATTGCCGATAAGGTGGGGGCGATTTTCTGGGTGGATATGGCGCATGTAGCCGGTCTCGTCGCGGCTGGCGAATATCCCAATCCGTTGCCTCACGCCCATGTGGTGACCAGCACCACGCATAAAACCCTGCGTGGCCCGCGAGGAGGCATCATTCTGGCCAAGGGCCAGGGTGAAGATTTCTACAAGAAGCTCAACTCGGCTGTCTTCCCTGGTATCCAGGGCGGCCCATTGATGCATCAGATCGCTGCTAAAGCAGTTGCTTTCAAGGAGGCGCTACGACCAGGGTTCAAGGTTTATCAAAAGCAGGTAGTGGCTAATGCCCGCGCCATGGCCGCAGTGCTTCAGCAGCGTGGCTACAATATCGTGTCTGGTGGAACCGACAATCATATGATGCTGATCAACTTGTCCGCCAAGCCCTATACCGGTAAGGATGCGGATGCGGCGCTGAGCGAGGCCTATATCACAACAAACAAGAACTCAGTGCCCAATGATCCCCGCTCTCCTTTAGTGACATCAGGGCTGCGTATCGGTACTCCGGCCGTCACCACACGTGGTTTCAAGGTGCATGAGTGCGAACAGCTCGCAGGTTGGTTGTGCGATGTCTTAGACGCGCTCGAAACGGGCGCAAGTGAGCAGGTGGCACGCCAAGTCCGGGAGCGGGTGGTGGCTTTGTGCCGTCACCACCCTGTTTATCGATAACTTGGCAGGATGAGACCTAACTTTCCCGCTGGCTGGCCTGAATGGCAGTCAGCGCAATGGTGTAAACGATGTCGTCGACCAGCGCGCCGCGGGAAAGGTCGTTCACTGGCTTGTTCAAGCCTTGCAGCATGGGGCCTACGCTGACGACGCGGGCGCTACGCTGCACCGCTTTATAGGTAGTGTTGCCGGTGTTGAGGTCGGGAAACACAAACACGGTGGCTTTACCCGCGACCGGCGAGTCGGGGGCTTTCTGTTTGCCCACGCTCTCGATGGCGGCGGCGTCGTACTGGAGCGGGCCGTCGATGGCCAGATGTGGCGCGCGTTGTTTGGCAATGCGGGTGGCTTCGCGGACTTTATCCACATCCGCGCCGGTGCCGGAGTCGCCGGTGGAGTAGCTGATCATGGCGACCCGTGGCTCGATGCCAAAGGCTTCCGCGGAGCGGGCGCTTTGCAGGGCGATCTCGGCCAGGGTTTCAGCGTCCGGGTCGGGATTCACTGCGCAGTCACCGTAGACCACTACCTGTTCGGGCAGCAGCATAAAGAAAATCGACGAGACTTGATTATACTCCGGCGCGGTTTTAATCAACTGGAAGGCGGGCCGCACGGTATTGGCGGTGGTGTGTACGGCGCCGGAAACCAGCCCGTCGACTTCATCCAACTGCAGCATCATGGTGCCGAGCACCACGTTATCTTGCAGCTGCGCCTCGGCGGTGAGTTCGTTGAGTTTGCCGCGACGACGCTCGACCATGGGGCCAATATAGCGCGCGCGGCTGCTCTCCGGGTCGATGATTGTCAGCGCCTTGGGCAGCGTCAGCCCGCGGTTACGCGCTACGTTTTCGATATCGTCGCGCTTACCCAGCAGTACGCAGTCGGCTATGCCGCGGCGCTGGCAGATAATCGCCGCTTCAACCGTGCGCGGTTCATCGCCTTCCGGCAGCACCACGCGCTTTTTGGCCAACTGAGCGAGTTTAACCAGCTGGTGGCGAAACGCTGAAGGCGATAGACGACGGGTATAACCGCTGCTCAGGTGGTCTTTCAGCCACTCAAGATCCATATGGGCCGCAACGTAGCGGGCCACCTGCTCGGCACGCTCGAAATCGTCCATGGGGATTTCACTGCTTAACTGGCTGAGGTGCTGGGCGGTAGTCAGGCTGTCGGTGTCTACCGCCAATACCGGTAGGCCCGTTTTCAACGCGGGGCGGCACATCTCAATCATATTGTCGTTGGGCATAAAGCCGTTGGTCAGCAGTACGCCCGCTAGCTGAACACCATTCATGGTCGCCAGCGCCGAGGCCAGCACCACATCATCCCGATCGCCGGAGGCCACTACCAAGCTGCCAGGGGTGAAAATATGCAGCGCGTTGGCAGCACTGCGGGCGCAGAGGCTGGTGGAAAGCACCCGGCGGCTGGCTGCCTCGCCTTCGTTCAACAACTTGGCATTAAGCGCTCGGGCTACATCCAGCGTGCGCAGGGCGCTAAGGGTTTTGCTATAAGGCACCACGCCAATCAGGTGGAATTTATCCGTCGCCAGGGCCGGGGAGTACTGGCGTAGTTCGCTGAGTACCGACTCTTCCAGCCGCGGTTTGAAGGTGCCCGGCGCTGCAGAAAGATCGTCTTCCTGAGCGTAGGGTAGGTTCTTCATGCGCATCAGAATGCCGCCCAGGGTGCGGCTGGAGCTAACCCCACCAAAGCTGCGGGCGTGCATATCCAACTGTTCGGCCAGGGCCTGAGGCTCGTTTAAGTCACCGGTGCCCACCAGAATAATCCGCGCATTAAGCGCGTTGGCGAGCTGGGCGTTGGTTTGGGTGGCGTAGGTGGTGTGCTGGGTAGGCACTACGCCTTCTACCACAACGAGGTCTAGGGTGCTGCCATCACGGTGAGCCTGCTGGACAACCTGCTCATAGAGCTCGACGGCATTCTCCATCAGTTCATCGGTTTGGTCGTCGCGTAGTAAGCGCTCTAGCCGTGCCTGGGAAATCGGCGAGGGAGGGCGCTGGTTAAGCGCCCGGGAGACGAGTGCGGTGGAGCGATCCAGCCCCGGGCCGTTCAGTTCGTTCTGCATAAACGGCTTTAAAAAGCCGGCTTTCAGGCCGATGGTATCCAGCGCTTGAATTAACCCCAGGCAGGCGGAGGTAAGCCCAACGCCCTCGCTGGTGGGTACTAACAGAATCGCTTGAGGCTGGTCGGGGTGGGTAGTCATACACGTGTCTCTAAGCAGTGGCGGGTTTCCATGGCTATGCGGCCCTCTTCATCGGTAGGAATCACCCATACCTGGGGCCCATCGTGGCCAGCGCTATCCAGCTTGCCCTCTTTGCCGCGGATAGTCGCTTCGTTCGCGTCGTTATCCAGCGCAAAGCCGAAGTGGGGCATAAGCGACAGCACATGACGGCGCACGATAGGCGAGTTCTCGCCAATGCCGCCGGTAAAAATAACCCCGTCTAACTGGGGTAGAGCGCAAGAGAGCGCTGCTAACGATTTGGCGATACGGTAACAGAACACCTCCATGGCTAACTGTGCGGTGGCGTGCCCTTGTTCGGCTGCCTCTTCAATTTCGCGCATATCGTTGGTTAAGCCTGAAAGCCCCAGCAGGCCACTCTCTTTATTGAGCACGTCATCAATTTTGTCTAACGACCAGCCCAGTTGGCGGTGCAGGTGGACATGCAGGCCAGGGTCAACATCACCACTGCGGGTGCCCATCACCAAGCCTTCCAGGGGGGTCAGGCCCATACTGGTATCCAGACTGTGGTTGTTCCACACCGCGCTGGTAGAGCAGCCATTGCCCAAGTGGGCGGTCAGCCAGCCACCTGGGCCACGGCTACTCAGTTCCCCTGCCCGCTGGCTAACGTAAGCGTGGCTGGTGCCGTGAAAGCCATAGCGGCGAATGCCATGCTCGGCGTAGAGGTTTTCAGGCAGCGCGTAACGGTATGCGCGGGGCGGCATGGTTTGGTGGAAAGCGGTATCAAACACGGCCACTTGGGGCAGCGTAGGAAAGACGTTTTGGGTCGCCGCAATACCCGCTAGATTGGCTGGATTATGCAGTGGTGCTAGTGCTGCGGTAGTTTGAATAGCCGCCATGACACTATCATCGATGAGCGCGGCTTGGGTGAAGTGCTCGCCGCCATGAACGATGCGATGGCCTACAGCCGCCGGTAATCGGCCCTCCATACGCTCAAGGATTGCGTTAAGGGCTTGGGTATGGTCGGCTCCAGGCAGTGGCTGAGTAAAGCGTTCACCGGCGCTGTTTTTGCCCTTTAAGCGCGCCTCCTCGCTACCCAAGCGTTCAGCGATGCCTTCGAGTCGCGGTGCCTGAGGATCTGAGTCAATCAACGCGTATTTAATAGAGGAGGAACCGCAGTTAATTACCAGCACCGGTGCGTTCATAAAAACCTTTTCGCTAGGAGGTTAGTGAGCAAAGAGATAGACTTTAGTATAACATGCTGCGTTGCGGAAAAGCAGCGCCTGAATTTCGTTAGCCTTCTATGGAAAAGCGAGGCATGCTGAGCCATTGATGGCTATACGCCCGAGATTCACCTTACACCTTCTACTCTTTTAATGAGCCGTTCTGTTCTTATGTCAGCGTCCCCTTTGCCTAAACTACTGCCGCGCCACTTGGCTATTCTGTTAATGATGACTGTGGCTACCATGTTCGCCGCCAATCATGTCTCGGCGCGGCTGGCGTTTGATAATGGTACCGGGTTGTTACTGGCGGTATTAACCCGCTCAGGGGTGGCCTGTCTGATTTTGGTGGCACTCGTTATCGTGCAGAAAAAACGGCTCTGGCTGCCTGCGGGGAGTTGGCCGTGGCAGCTCACGGTGGGGCTGCTGATCGCGATTCAGAGCGTTAGCCTCTACTCGGCCGTAGCCAGACTGCCGGTGGTGATTGCGCTCCTATTGGTCAATACCTTTCCCATTCAGTTGGCGCTGCTCAGTTGGGCATTGGGCGGCCCGCGCCCTACGCTGAGAAGCTGCCTGATTATGGGCACTATTTTAATTGGTTTACTGGTGGTGCTTGATATCCCCTCTTGGATTGCTAGCGCTGATGCCATGGGGCCGGGTTGGATCGCGGGCATTGGGTTTGGATTAATGGCGGCCTTCGTATTTGCCTGCGCGCTGTGGGTCACCGAACACCGCCTGGCGGGTGTGGGCAGTACGCTGCGCAGCCTTTTGACCATGCAAACGGTGTTTATCGTCATGATCATTGGCGGCATCGCTGGTGTGGTGCCAGGGGGAATGAGCCTGCCAGATAACAGCACTGGCTGGCTGGGGCTTACGCTCCTTGGGCTGCTGTATGGTTCGGCGTTCTCAACGCTGTTTATTTTTGTGCCCCGACTCGATATGGCACGCAACGCGCCGGTGATGAATATCGAGCCGGTGGCCTCCCTGGTGTTGGGTTATTTCGTGCTGGGACAAATGCTTAGCCCTGGACAGCTAGTCGGTGGAGCCGTGGTCGTTGGCGGTATTATCGTGCTGAGCTTATCCAAGGGGCGGTAAATATTTGCGTTCTTCATAGTTATGAATCACAATACAAAAGTGTAAGGAAACACTGTTTTTTAACTGAGGTGCAAGCTATGAAGATGTCCATGTTGTCACTTACTTCGGCGGTACTCCTGGTGGGTGCAGGCGCATTTGCAACGAGTGCCCAAGCACAACAGTCCTTCGGTTACCCGCAAGCTTACTTGGGCGGCGATGCCATGTTCTGGAGCCTGGATCCAGACAGAGGCTCTTCCCGCGATGACGTAGGCTTACGCCTGCGTGGCGGCGCTCAATTTAATGACTATTTTGCTCTGGAAGGCCATTTAGGTACAGGCGGTTCAGATGGCGGTGCTGATCTGGATCATCTAGCTGGCGCTTATGCAAAAGGGATTTTTCCGGTGGCCCCTGAAGTGCGGTTATACGGTTTAGCAGGCTTCACGGAAGTTGAGGTTAGTAGTAACCGGGAGAGTGATTTTTCCTACGGTGGCGGCGCCGAAATGGACGTAGCCCCCAATTTGTCGGTGAATGCAGATTACATGCGCTACCTGGATAAGTCTGACTATACCTTTGATGCGGCCAGCATTGGTCTACGTTATCGGTTCTAAATCGTTCGCTTAAAAGCGTAGCGAATCACTAAGCACTCAGTACTCAGCCCTGTGGCCTTTATGCCATGGGGTTTTTGTTTTTATAAGCTTGTTATTGAGCGCTGATGTAGTGAATAAGTATATGTATATTGTTAGCAAGCTAATTATTTGTTAGACTAAAGTCCCATATGCTATTTCCTACACGATACGCGCCCGTATAGAGGCGCTGGCCGGGTGGATGCCTGGTGGCTAACAAGAGAGTTTTGCATGACCCCTGATCAAAAATTTGCCCGTTGGGTGAAAATAGCCCTTGCTGCCTTTGTGCTGCTTTTTATCTATTTTCTGGTGGCCGATAGCTTTATGCCCATGACTCCCGAGGCGCGAGTGATGCGGCCGGTAACGCGTATAGCGCCCGAACTCAGTGGCCCAGTGAGTGAGGTATTGGTGCGTGATCACCAACATGTGGCTAAAGGCGATGTGCTGTTTCAGATAGACCCCGCGCCGTTTCGATTGGCCGTTGAGCAGGCACAGCTGAATCGCGAACAGGCTGAACGGGAGAATGCCCAGTTGGAAGCAGAGCTCACCTCGGCGCAAGCGGAGCTGGCATCAGCTGAAGCGACAGCTGACGAGCAGAGGGGGGAACTTCGTCGTGCCGAAACCCTGGTGGCGCAGCAGAGCGTATCCCGTCAACAGTATGAGCAGCAGGTGGCTGCTGAGCGCACCGCACAGGCCAGCGTGGCAGCGGCCAGGGCTAAAATAGTCAGCCTGGAAGTGCAGTTGGGCGATGTCGGCGAGACGAACCTGCGTTTACGCCAAGCGGAAAACGCACTCTCCCAAGCGCGGTTGGATCTTGCCCATACCCAGGTGCGCGCCGCGCAAGCCGGGAGTGTTTCCAACCTGCAGCTAGATGTCGGTGACTATGTTCAGGCGGGGCAGCCAGCGGTAGCGGTAGTGGCGGATGCAGTAGATATCATTGCCGATTTTCGTGAAAAGAGTCTGCGCCATGTGGCGCCTGGTGACGCAGCGCGGGTAGTGTTTGATGCCTGGCCGGGCCAGGTATTTGATGCCCAAGTCCTTGCCATGGACGCCGGTGTCCGCGAAGGGCAGTTGGCTGCCGATGGGCAGTTGGCCGATATTCCCACCACTGATCGTTGGGTGCGCGATGCTCAGCGTATGCGCGTACACCTGGCGCTAACTCAGCCAATCGCGAACTTATTACCCAGCGGCGCCCGCGCCACGGTACAGCTCCAGCCCGGTGACGCTGTCCTGGCCAAGCCTTTTGTATGGTTACAGGCACATCTCATCAGTTGGCTGCACTATGTTTATTAAAAAGAGGTCTGCCAGAGCGGGATCCTCTAGCTTAGCGGCAGCTAAGCGCAAACCCGAACTCTCAAGGAATGGCCTGCGTCAGTGCCTTAGAGTGGCTGGGGGCGGCACGCTGGGGTTTGTGATTAGCCAGCTGATGGGCTGGAACTACGGTGTGTTTTTTACCGTTTTCCCGATGTTTTTACTGGGCATGGTGCCGATTCTTAATGGCCATATCATTCGTCAGTTTCTAGCCAATGTATCGATCAACGTGCTCGAAGTTAGCCTGGTAGTGGGGTTGCTGAAACATATGCCGGTAGTGATGACCCTAGTGGTGTTGGGCATTTTTCTGTTTCGCTTTAACCTGATGGCGAAAGGGCCGCTGTTTCTGTTTGGCGCCAATGGCGTGCTGACGCTCAGCATTCTGCTGCATTTCGCCAGCTACCCTAATGTGGACTTGAGCGATTTACTGGCCTGTAATCTCGTTGCCAGTGGTTTAGCCGTGTTTATTGCCATGCTGATGCATACGCTGTTTCCCGATGTAGAAGCCCGGAAGCCACCACCAAGAGCTTCCAAAACTTCCTCGCAAGTTCGTCATGAAACTTTCATTGGTGGATTAACCGCCACGCTCTCGTTTGTGGTGTTTCAGGTATTCGACTTACAGGGTTCACTTTCTGCGCAGATGGCCACCATTTTGGTGCTGTTTACGCTGGGGTACTCTGGAGCGAAAGTATCCGCCGCCAAACGAGCCGTAGGAACACTGCTGGGATGCAATTTGGCGTTACTCATGCAGCTACTTCTGTATACCCAGAGCCACCATTTTTTACTGGTAGTGTTGCTCTATTGGCTGGGGCTGATGCTTTTTGCTCGCGAGCACATTCACGAAGGGGGTGGTTCGGGGATTGGCTTTGGTGGGCTGACTACCCTGGGGATTCTATTTGGTCAGTCGTTAGGCCCGCAGCAGGATCTGGTATACAGCGCGCTCTATAGGTTCTCGTCAATGAGTGTCGCACTGGCCCTCACGTTGTTGGCTATGGCCTGCCTACACTTTGTGTTAAACCGCTGGGCGCCAACGCGTTTACCAGCAAGCAACCGGCCATAAAAACCCTGACATGAATAAATCAGCGCAACTTTTTTAATACAGGCTACTCTGATGAGTGTGCCGACATGTGATTAGCCGTGCTATTTGCACCTTTCACATACGGCGTTTTCCCTACTAACGGATTAGAGGTGTTCGTCATGGCAACTGGTAAAGAAGATAAAGCGAAAGGAACGGCCAATAAAGCAGCAGGCAAAGCGAAAGAAACTGCGGGCAAGGCAAGTGGTAGCAGCAAAACAGAAGTCAAAGGTAAGGCCCAGCAGGCGAAAGGCGAACTGCAAAAAGGCAAAGGCGATGCCAAGGAGAGTCAGAAAAAACAGCGCTAAGAATTTTACATTGATTACAACAGGGGGCTTCGGCCCCCTGTTGGCGTTTATACGGCTTCCAAAGCCCCCGCTAATATTGATAAATCGTTTATATCAGCGGGTTCTTCGTATTGAATGAACTGTCGGGTATCAGTTCAATTCCAGCGAGAAGCTCATTTCAACGCCTGCATCATCCACTCTGAACCAGTACTCTGTATTTTTGTAGGCATCACCATATTGCTTGAGCACTTCAATATCAGACGCTGTTATTTCATCGGACGGTGCCTGCTCCATAATATTGGCCAGGGACTGATAAAACTCGCCTGTCATATGGCCATGAAACAGCAGATCACGTTCCGAAGTAGAGGCTTGTAGCTCTGACTGCAGCGTCGCCGAATCGCTAATACCCACGCCCAACGCAACCGCAGTGTCAGACATGGCAGCGTAGAGCGGGGGTGAGTCAGGTGGCAACATCATGCTCTCGACTTGCTTGGCTTTTCCGCCTGGTTCAAGCCCCAGAACCCCCAGCTCCGGCATGAAAGCGCTCACTGTAGTCAGCAGCCCCAGAGGATTTTGTGAGGCGAGGGTGAGGATGCCGACACCGCTGGGTGCACCGTTTTTCATCGTCAGGCTGTCAATGCGAGCATTGAAGCCAGACAACGACGGGCCAATCATCATGGTGATCGGGTTGTTGATCGCCATGTTAATCTCATTCCAAGTGCCGTTTAGCTCCTGCAGTTCGTCACAGCTGAACGGGTTCTGACGCACTTCCTGAGCATATTTTTGAACGGTTTGAAGCAGTACTGGCAGATCCAGGCCCAATCCAAAGCTGGCCATTCCACCTGTGCTACCAAGGCCCGGAACCTGAGTAGTCAGGGCACGCAGATCGCTGACAATATCCTCATCGGTTTCCAGGATGAGATTCATCTCCATGCGGTCAAAGTTGTACTCACGCATGCCCATGACAAGGCCAGGAATTCGGTTGGTGATGCGGTCGATATCTGCCTGGCAGGTGGACAGATCCAGAGGTTCTGCATCAACGGCATTCATCAATGCTTGAGTACCCGAATGCGTGGGGTTGCTCAGCTCATCAAACAGCCGTGAGGAGTTAATCTGCCCAGCGCCGTAAGGTGTGAAGCCATGACGCTCTTCAAGCTCTGCCAGTGCGCCGGTATCCCCAATGGTGCTGTCGGGCAGCGTTTTACCCAACACCTGCGCTAACAGCTCGTCGCTGGCATCTTGCGGCACTACCGATACCAGTAGCTGCTGGTCTTCAATGACTAGGATGGCCTGGAGTGGGCCTTCTGGCGTCAGTACCCAGTAGTCGGTTCCGTTAGTGGTGGCCGTGCGCGGGGTGATGTCTGCCTTGGTCAGAATACGCTGCAGCGTTTCACGAAAAGCCTCTTCATCCTGCAGTTGCATACGCATAACAGGCAAAATACCCAGCCCATAAAAAGCAGCCTGAGGGCTCATCTTGAGGCCCAGCGAATGCACATCATCCAGTGACTCAACCTCTACTAGCTCTTCACCCGTGGCGATCAACAGCTTCATCATCGCATGCAGCACTTCATCGTCTTCTATCTGGGGCAGCGTGTTGCGCAGCTCATCCAGATCTGACTCAAGGGTCGTCATGGGCTGCATACGCTGATAAAGATCAAAAGCATCTTGCTCAGGCAAAGTTTCGCGCGTGGCCATGAAGTAGGGGGAGTTAGCCGGAACGTATTTCAGCATTGGCGCTACGTTATTTTTCGACGCTTCCTTTTGCGTTGCGGCTTCGGTTGGCTCGTTATCATCGCTGCAGCCGCTGAGCATGCCTGCGCTGAAGAGGGCAAGGGTAACCGCTATGGAAAGTTTGGTTTTCATCTGTAATCAGTTCTTTGCAAAGTGTTGGTTTTAAATAGAACGCTATGAACAGTGCGTTGAGAAAATGAGAATCATACACGTGCAATGTATAATTAATCTACTTAGGCGAAAAAATACTTTAAAACAGGTTCAGCAGAGGCTGGTTAAATAGCACTTGATAATCCGTAAGGTCAGGGGAGAGAAAGTAACTCATGCCACGTGGTGGCTCTTGAGTTTCCTAAAGCTCAAGGGCCATATTCATTTGCAATGCTGTTTAATAGGCCGCTATTTAGACTTCCTGATACAGCTCGCTATCTTTGTTGCGAACCTTCTTCGCATGCTCTTCTATTCCTTTAATTACCGATTTCTGATCGCCGTTTAGGCCTTGACGGATTGAATGCTTGCTACTAGATTAGCAGACAGACCTGTCTGTTCAGTGATGTTTTATGTTAACACTTTATGATGACGCCTTATGATGACACTTGATCCATCGTCGGTTTCCCGGCCCCGCGAACGTATTATCGAAACGGCTAGCCGATTATTTTTCCGCCAGGGCTATTGTTCCACTGGCGTTAATCAGATTATCAGCGAGTCCGGTGTGGCGAAGGCCAGTTTTTATACGCATTTTCCTAGCAAAGAGGCTCTCGCTCTTGCTTGGCTAAGGCAGCGCGAAGAAAACTGGATACAGCAGTTCAAGGAACGCATTGAGCAGCATCAATCGACCGATAAGCGTGTCGCCGCGATGTATACCATGTGGTACGACCAGATCCACGAAGAAGGGTACCGTGGGTGCGGCTTTATCAATATGGCCGGGGAATTCAGCAATGAGAAAAGCCCGATTAGGGCCTTTGTACGTGAACACAAAGACCGCGTAAGACAAATCATTGCCAATGATGTGCTTAACGAGTATCGGCCCAGGCTGAAGTCGAATGACTTTGACGAGTTAGTTAATGCGATCTACTCACTTTTCGATGGCGCCATTATTCAAACGCAGAATTTTATGCAGGATTGGCCTATTGATGCTGCATTGAAAACCTCCCTGAAAATACTGTCTTCATATCGGGATAAGGCAATCTAGTGATGCGGTTAATCGGGCCCTAGTGGCGCGGCATTCCAGCGGCCGCTTTTCAATTAGAGTTGCAAAATCAATAGGCTTAGAAGTATGTACTGTCCCATCTTACTAAGGCGTAACTCAGCTTTTAATGTCGTAGGTGCTGGCCTCTTAATAGTGGCCTCCACTTATGGGCTGTCGCGCTATACTTATGGCCTGTTTGTGCCTGCCATTAGACATGACTTTAATTTAGACCAAGCAACAGTTGGTGCTATTGGCAGTGCGTCCTACCTGGGTTATCTATTGGCAACGCTTGCCAGTCCACTGTTGGTGCGTCGTTTCAGTCCTCGTATGCCGATTATATTGGGCGGAATGACAGCGACGCTGGGTATGTTGCTGGTCGGACTGGCGGCTACCCCGATGTGGTTAGCGCTGGGCGTTACGCTTGCCGGTTGTAGTCCAGGGCTCGCTTATCCACCGCTATCCGATGCCATCAAGCAACTGTGTCTCGCTGAAAAACAGAGTCGCTACTAAGCCATCATTAATTCGGGTACCAGCTTTGGGGTGATGGTGTCTGGCCCTTTGGCACTTATCGCAGGCCCACGCTGGCAGCTGGCTTGGCTATGTTTTGCGTTTATCGCGCTGATCGCCACGCTATGGAATTTTCTGATAATGCCGGGCGATAGGCGTGGAACTGCTAATGATGAATATTCTGATAATGCAGATTCAGCGGTGTTGGGTGATTACCAGGAACCCCTAATGGCGCTGCTGAGGCGCAAGTTGAGGAATGATTCGGTGCGGCGACTGTTGTTGGGGGCGCTGTTGTTCGGACTGGTAACCTCCGTTTACTGGACGTTTTCTGTTGAACTGATCGCAGGCGAAGACCGGCTTTCTGCGACAGGCCGAGTGATATTCTGGATGGTAGTGGGCATTGCTGGTGTAGCAGGTGGGCTGGCTGGGGAGCTGGTAACTCGCCTTGGGCTGGTCAAGGTATTGAAGTGGGCAACATTAGCTATTGCAGCCTCAATGGCTACTCTTACCATGCCGGGCGATGGGCTGCTAATGATAGCCCTATCCGCCGTGGTGTTTGGCGCCACCTTTATATTGATCACCGCCCTTTATGGTATCTGGAGCGTCAGTTGTTTTCCTGAAGCACCCTCCACAGGTTTTGGTTTAACGTTCTTTCTGATTTCTGCAGGCCAACTGATATCGCCGACCCTGGCGGGGCTGGTTGCAGAGGTCTGGCAATTAGCAGGCGTGTTCCAGGTCACCGCAGTATTCTGTCTCGGAATCATGCTGCTCCTACCCACCCAAGACGTGTGGCGTATGTGAGCAATAGCTAGTGTGAAACATCGCTGTTCCAGCGCCCGCCTTGTCGACGGGCGCTGAAGGCTAAAGCGGCAGATCACACTTCCTGATACAGCTCGCTGCCTTTCTGGCGAAACTTCTCAGCCTGCTCTTCCATGCCTTTCATGACTGCTTCCTGGTCGCCGTTGAGGCCATGCTCATTGGCATAGTCGCGTACTTCCTGGCTGATCTTCATGGAGCAGAATTTCGGCCCGCACATGGAGCAGAAGTGCGCCACTTTGGCGGAGTCTTTGGGCAGGGTTTCGTCGTGGTATTCGCGGGCGGTGTCCGGGTCTAAGCCAAGGTTGAACTGGTCTTCCCAGCGGAACTCAAAACGTGCCTTGGAGAGAGCGTTATCCCGCCGCTGTGCCGCCGGGTGGCCTTTGGCCAGGTCTGCCGCATGAGCTGCAATCTTGTAGGTGATGATGCCGGTTTTAACGTCGTCTTTATTGGGCAGGCCCAGGTGCTCTTTCGGGGTCACGTAGCAGAGCATCGCGCAGCCAAACCAGCCAATCATCGCCGCCCCAATGCCGGAAGTAATGTGGTCGTAGCCGGGGGCGATATCCGTCACCAGCGGGCCGAGGGTATAGAAGGGGGCCTCGTCGCAGTACTCCAACTGCTTATCCATGTTCTCTTTCACCAGATGCATGGGCACGTGGCCGGGGCCTTCGATCATCACCTGCACATCGTGCTTCCAGGCGATATGGGTCAGCTCACCCAGGGTTTTAAGCTCTGCCATTTGCGCTTCGTCGTTGGCATCCGCCACTGAGCCGGGGCGCAATCCATCGCCGAGGGAGAACGCCACATCGTACTGCTTGCAGATCTCGCAGATCTCCTCGAAGTGGGTGTACAGGAAGCTCTCCTGATGATGGAACAGGCACCATTTGGCCATGATCGAACCGCCGCGGCTAACAATGCCGGTGACCCGCTTGGCGGTGAGCGGCACGTAGCGCAGCAGCACCCCCGCGTGAATGGTGAAGTAGTCCACGCCCTGTTCGGCTTGCTCAATGAGCGTATCGCGGAACACTTCCCAGGTGAGGTCTTCGGCTACGCCTTTAACCTTCTCCAGCGCCTGATAGATAGGCACTGTGCCAATCGGCACCGGCGAGTTGCGCAGGATCCACTCGCGGGTCTCGTGGATATTCTGACCGGTGGAGAGATCCATGATGGTGTCCGCGCCCCAGCGGATCCCCCAGGTCATCTTGTCTACCTCTTCTTCTATCGAAGAGGTTACCGCCGAGTTGCCCAGGTTGCCGTTAATCTTGACCAGAAAGTTACGGCCAATAATCATCGGCTCAGATTCTGGGTGGTTGATGTTATTGGGAATAATCGCCCGGCCACGGGCCACTTCATCGCGCACAAACTCTGGGGTGATCTCTTCCGGCAGGCTGGCGCCAAAGCTCTGTCCAGGATGCTGGTGACCCAGAATGCGCTCTACTTCTGCGGTACCCAACGCTTGGCGACGCTGGTTTTCGCGAATGGCAATAAACTCCATTTCCGGGGTGATAATCCCCTGGCGGGCGTAGTGCAGCTGAGTAACGTTTTTCCCAGGCTTGGCCCTGCGCGGAGTGCGGGTTAAATCAAAGCGCAACTGGGCAAGGGTGGGATCGTTAGCGCGGCGCTTACCGTACTCAGAGGTGTGGCCCTCCAGAAACTCGGTGTCATCGCGCTCTTCAATCCAGGCACGACGTAGGGCGGGCAAGCCTTTGCGTAAATCGTTGATAGCGTCAGGATCAGTGTAGGGGCCAGAGGTGTCGTACACCAGCAGCGGCGGGTTCTCTTCATCAATGCCGGTGGTTTTGGTCGGCGATAGCGCAATCTCCCGGAACGGCACGCGGATATCCGGGCGCGAGCCTTCGATATATACCTTACGCGAGCCGGGCAGTGGCGCAATGGCGGCGGCATCCACCTGGGCGGTTTCGGCTAAAAAGTGACTGGTTTTGCTCATTACGGTCTCCTTCGATTGTGATTGTGGTACTGCTTACTGGGTCAGGTCGGTGTCTATCAGCGCTAACCCCATCTGCCAGAAGTCGATTTCCAGACGAGTGGCATCGCGGAAGATCTTGCTGAGTTCGGCAAAGCGGGCGGGCGACACATCGGCAAGGCGGGTGTTGAGCCATTCAAGCTCGGCCTGCATGGCGGCCTGAAATTCCTCGCCTTCGTACATGGCAATCCAGGCGTCAAACGGGTTTTGCGCGCCGCGCAGGGTTGTGGGCTGGGCATTCAACCAGTTGGCGATTTCGCCATAGCCCACCAGGCAGGGGGCCAACGCTACGTGCAGATCGAGCAGATCACCGCGGTTGCCGGTATCCAATACATAGCGAGTGTAGGCAAGCGTCGCCCTGGCTTCGGGGAGCGCTTCCAGCTCCTGCTCGGAAATCCCCCACTCTTGGCAAAAGCCCACGTGCAGGCCCAACTCCACATCCACAATGGCTTTTAAGCCTTCATGGGCCTGGCGAAGATCGGCAAGGGTGGGGCTTTTATAGGCCGCCAGCGCGTAGGCACGGGCGAAGTGGATTAAAAACAGGTAGTCCTGCTTCAGATAGTGGCGAAATGGCGCTTCAGGCAGCGTGGCACTGCCCAACTGGCGCACAAAATCGTGCTCAATATAGGCGCGCCAATCGTCCTGGCAGGCGGTGGTGAGATCAGTAAAGCGGTAGCCCATGATGCCTCCGGTGGTACAACGAACCGGCGCACGGGCGAAGGGAGAGTGAGTTGGGGCAAGCTATCAGGTGAAAACGGTGCACCCCAACCACCGCTTGATTCCTACGCCGGTACTAGCCGGATCAGGTTCAACGGGCCCCGCCGTGACGACTTGCTGTAGCAGCCAGCCGTATAGCGATCTCAGCCGGTTCCACCGGCACCCCGTCAAGCAGTATTCAGGGCAGTGTAGGAGGCGGGTGGGGGAGATGCAAGGGGGTAGTTGACGGAGCTGTGTGTTAGTTTTTATTCGATAGTGCCATCAAGACTCATCCTCACGGCGTGATGCGATACGGGAATACCGACATTGAAAAACAAAAACGGAGCGGGCTGGGAAGCCTTCTACCAAGCCAATCAAACACGCGCCGCTTCCCCGCTGTTAAGGCGCGCTCTAGGTGATGAATGCTTACCCATCGGTAACGGCTACGCCGTCGATTTAGGCTGTGGCAGCGGTATCGAAACGGCCATGCTGTTGAGGGCGGGCTGGAGTGTTCTGGCAATCGACAAGGCACCCCACGCCATTGCACGCGTCGGGGCATTGAAAGCCGAGCAGCTCTCTGCTGACCTGACGGTCGTGCACTCGCGGTTCGAGGAGTTGAAAAGCCTAGCACCTTCAGCACTAATCCATGCTGGGCTAAGTCTACCGTTCTGTGAGCCAACGCACTTTCCCGCAGTTTGGGACAAGATCCTATCAGCGCTGGAACTGGGAGGTGTCTTCGTTGGCCACCTCTTTGGCGACAGACATGACTGGGCTACACATTCAGCAATGAGCTTTCATTCACAGCAAGCAGTAGAGGAGCTGTGTGACGGCTTGAATATCGAGCTTTTACGTGAAAGCGAGGGAGAGGGTGGTCTGGTACCGCACCATTGGCATCGGTTTGATCTTATCTTGAGAAAGCCGGTAGTTTGATTGAATACCAAGTTTTGGGTGGCGGCCGCCACGTGCCTTTCGATTGACAGATACTTTAAAAATTGCCGTACTTCATGATCTGCTAGGGTGGCAGGGTGCCGTAAGTTATTGAACTGAATGTAGAAGCAAATCCAGTAGCAATAGGTTTTCTCAGTGCGAAGGCTATAGCGATTGACCCTCATGGTTGCCTTGACGCGTTCCATCAGTTTCATGGGAGATCCCCTCAATAATGCTGTACATAAAAATAGTATTATTGAGATAAGCAAAACGCGCAAACACGCGAATTTTGCCTACATAGCCGAAATTTTCTTTGCACGCTGTAGAATCAATGAGGTAGATTCAATTTTATGGCTATGAAACCTCAGCCATTGCGACGTCGCGTTCATTGAGGCTTCATCGCAGGGTGTATAATCACTGTTAGCCGGATATAAACGGAGTATAGAGAATAGAGAAGATGCAGATAGCACGTGATCGCTCAGAGATAATTGTCCAAGAGTTTACTGATGGGGAGTCGGTTAACGCCTTTGAGCTCGGCTACTTTTTATACTTTTTCCGTTCTGCATATGTTGCTTGTCTTGAGCTGACGAAAGGCGAAGATGCTGATCTTGAAGGTTTAGGCGATGTCAGCAGGGCTGATTTGATAGATGTAATAAATAAAAAAGTCTCATATTTATGGTTGGCTGAGCTTTCTCCCGAACTAGATTTGGAATTCTTGGAGATCTCAAAGAACAGTCCGCTTAAGTTCGTAGCCAAGACCGCAGGGGGATGTTTAGTGGCTTTAACATTGGCAGTAATCCTCTCGGGAGGGAAAGCTAACGTGTATACCGGTGATTTTGAGCTGCCGCCGCTTGCTGAGGGAATAAGAGCTTTAAAAGAAGCTTTTGAACAGCCACAGCCCCATTCGCTTCCATCAGAAAAGAAAGCTGCGATCAAGAAACAAGATGATTCTGGCCAAAACACAAATGGCTAACCAATGCAGGCACGGCGACGCCCTTTACATTACGCCTTCGGCTCCCTTCCAAGGGCGCGCATGCTGCAGGCGTTAACTAGAAATAGGAGAAGCAATGCAGGAAGCAATCGCTAGAGGAAAAAAGGTCATCCAATGGGTAAAAAATACCTATCTCTTGATCCTTTTTTTAGTAGCCTTTGTTGCAGGGATTTTCGTTATTGGTCCTTTTATGGATTCGGAGGTCTATGAGTGGGCCAAGAACCAAGTGCAGAGTAATGCTCTTCTAGCCGAAGTGATTGATGTTCAGGGCATGATAGCTGACATGTTGGTGGCATCAACTGTACCAATGCTCATAGTCTGGGCTATTGCATTCTACGTGCACTCGATTTTCAAATCTGATAATGAGCTATTTAACGACTTTTACGGTTCAGTTTCAGCGCTCTTAGGAGGTCCAACGAAAATCGTATTTGTGTTAACGGGGCTATTGCTTGGAGTATGCGCCTTCGGTTGGTGAACCTATGGAGGAAGTCCTGGAATCATCATGGCAACAGTGTTTGCTCTGTTTATGCTTGCTCTAGGGTTTTATATTAAGTACAGCTCTTCTCCTAAGATAAAAAAGTGGAACCACATTGATAATCATGCCTTTAAGTACGCCATAGCTTGTTGTGTCATGGCAGCTGGTGCTCATCTCTGGACCGTTTTCTCTGATCCTTACCACCTTTGGAACGCGGTTAATGATGCATACAGTCTGACCCACTAGTTAACCAGCGTGTCAACGGAACCGGTTTTCCGCTCGCGCTCCAAACCGGCCCGTTACGCCAGCGTTGAGGCTGTAGAAAAACCCCACTGACGGCTAAGTTTTGGTAGGATCGAGAAAACAGACGAGGAGTGGTCAGCATGCCGCGCTTCAAGGCTTATAACTACGATCAGAACGCCATGGTGGTGATCAACTACCAAGATCAGCTCCAGCTAGGCACCTTTGAACACGCAGTGCACTATCTGATCGAGCACAAGCTCGACTTGTCCGTTTTCCATCCCAAGTACCGCAACGATGCGGCCGGCTGGCCTATGATCCAGCCATCTTGCTCAAGATCATCCTGTTTGCTTACTCAAAAGGTATCACCTCCAGCCGTGAAATGCAGTGGTGCTGTGAGACCAATATTATTTTCAAAGCCCTTTTCTGCGATACCGTTCCCCACTTCACCACACTGGCAAGCTTCGTCAGTCGCCATGCTGATGAGATTGAAGCACTGTTCGAGCAAGTGCTACTGGGGTGCCACGAACAAGGCTTATTGGGTAACGAACTCTTTGCGATTGACGGCTGTAAGATGTCCTCCGATGCCTCCAAAGAGTGGTCTGGCACATTCAAAGAATTGGACGAGAAACGTGAGAAACTGAGAGGCCTGATTCGGCATCACCTACTGGAGCACTACGCGCGTGATGAGGCCGAGACGGAAGCCGATCTGGATCGGGATATCCGACGGGCCAAGACGATTCTCTCGCTAGATGCCGCCATGAACAAAGTGGATACAGCCCAAGGATGGGCCGGGGGAAGCGAATCAAGGAAGTGAAGAGCAATCTGGCCGATAGCGAAAGTGCTAAAAAGGCAGGTTTTTTGCTCCTGCAAAACCTGCATTCCCCACATCCCTGTGGCAACCACCAGCAAGGGCACGATTCAAGGCTATAACGGTGTAGCCACGGTGGATAAAAAACACCAGATCGTCATCGATGCCCAGGCCTTTGGCGAAGGCCAGGAACATCACACTTTGCAGCCCGTACTGGAAACGGTCGAAGCCCGTTTTAAGAAGCTAGGAATTGCGGACAACATCTACCAGAAAGGCACCGTCGTCACCGCGGATACCGGCTTCGCCAACGAAGATCTCAATGGCGCAGGGCGACAAGTGTCTTTTATTATCGAGAACAAACGCTTACCCAATTACACCGACTGGATGAAACACCGAGTGGATAGCCCGAAGGGCAAGGAAATCTACAGCCATCGTATGTCAGTCGTAGAGCCGGTATTCGGCAACATTGGCACGACGAAAAGACTGAATCGCTTCATCCTTCGGGGTAAGAAAAAGGTGCAAGGTCAGTGGCAGCTCTACTGCTTGGTGCACAATATTGAGAAGTTAGCGAATTACGGTCACTTAGCCGCGTCATGAAGGGCTTAGGGCGGGATAAGTTGCTTTTTAAGAGCAACAGACCGTCTTCAACAAGCTTTAGCTGGGCGCTCAAGTGGCTAAATGCCAATATTAAGATTACTCAGCCAGATGACTGGCTGAGTAAGTAAATTAGTACGAGAGGCGGTGGAGACGGCTCGAAATCGGGTTTTTCTACAGCCTCGTTAGGGTGCTGAAAAATCCTCAGTTGACGAGGATTGCGGCTGCGAGGTAAGTAGTCCCGGAGTGATATCAGGCCTGATTGCGAGGTTTGAAGTGGATGCTAAAATCCCCGCCTGCATCGGCCATCACTGGAGAAAAGGCGATATGGACACGGCTCCCGCACCCGAACCAATCGGCACGTCAGGGGCTCTGCAGTTCGTCGATCAGCATGCTGCGGATTACGCGGGCCGCGTCAACTTGCTGGTCTCGCCCGTCTG
The DNA here is from genome assembly GCF_031010175.1 of Halomonas sp. SpR1. Taxonomy (GTDB): domain Bacteria; phylum Pseudomonadota; class Gammaproteobacteria; order Pseudomonadales; family Halomonadaceae; genus Vreelandella. The sequence goes on along the minus strand of NZ_JAUAMB010000007.1, from coordinate 95,962 downwards.
CGATCATGTACTGTTGCATTTCGACCTAGACCGGAGAACGCCATGCCTTCCCCCATTGTGACCACCGACTGGCTGCAGGACAATCTGGATAACGAACATTTGGTACTGATCGACGCTAGCATGGCCAATGTCGTTGGCAAGGAGCCGATCGTTTATGACCGTCCGATGTTGATCCCGGGAAGTTTCCGGATCGACCTGGAAGGAACGCTTTGCGATACCGGAGCTTCCCAAGCTCACGCCTTCCCGACGGAAGAGCAGTTCACGGCGGAGGTTCATAGATTGGGCATCGAGCCCGAGAGCCTGGTGGTGTTGTACGACGATCAGGGGATCTACTCGTCACCACGCGCGTGGTGGATTCTGCGGGCTATGGGCCTCAAACAGGTGTTTGTTCTGGATGGCGGCCTGCCGCAGTGGTTGGCCGAAGGGCGGGAGGTCGTTTCTGCTTCGGTTGCAGATGCGGCCAAGCATGGCAGCGTGGTTGGCAAGCTCGACCACACCCTGGTTCGAGATTCTGACTACGTTTTCCAGCATCTGGAGGACGAGCGAGTAACGGTTATCGATGCGCGATCACAGGCACGTTTCCTGGCGCAAGCGCCAGAACCCAGGCCTGGTGTGCGCGGTGGCCACATCCCTCACTCCCTCAACCTGCCGTTTACAGAGGTGCTGGAGGGTTATCGGTTCAAGCCAGCCAGCCAACTGGCGTCAACGTTTGCCCAACTCTCTCCCTCCCTTCAGCCCAGCAACGGGCACCAATTGGTGTTTTCCTGTGGTTCCGGCATCACCGCCTGCATTATCCTGCTGGCGGCCGAGCTGGCCGGGTATACTCAGCTGTCGCTGTACGACGGTTCCTGGGCCGACTGGGGCAGCAGTGAGTCGTTGCCGGTGGCGTAGCGGACATCATCTCGCTACAAAAGGAATTGGCAGTTCCTAACAATTACAGGCACGGCGACGTCTACTCTATTGCGGCTTCGCCTCCATTCCGCAGCCGCGGGTGCTGTCTGCGTTAGAATTAAGATGAACCATCAATTTATACTCGCCGGTGGCCCCGGTGATGGAAAAACTCCGCATCCTTAACACCGGAAGGGCAGCGTGGCACTGTAGATGAACGCGTGTCGTTTATTTTGCAGCGAGTAAAAAACCCTTAGGTCGCCACTGTTGGAAGACACTTTTCGCGCTAAACGCTAAAGTAGCAACATGAAGACCATTTATCGAAAATACACCCATAAAGACGTACAAGCGCTGATCCCGCTAATGGCCCAGCTTGGCTATGATCATTCTGAAGAGGCGCTCTCAAGCAATGTTAGCGCTGTGCGGAAGCAGGGCGGGGAAGTGTTTGTAGCGGAGGTTTTTGGCAACGTTCTCGGCTGCGTGTCTGCCATTGTTGATGTGCGTTTGGCCGAGGGTGTCAAGGGTGAGATTGTAAGCCTAGTGGTAAGCAAAGACGTAAGAGGACAAGGGCTTGGTAAAGGCTTGGTTCTCGAAGCGGAAAAGTGGCTGTCTGGCAACGTCGATGTTATCCGAGTGCGCGCTAATGCGCTTAGGGAGCAGTCCCACCTCTTCTATGAGTCCCTGGGCTACAGCAAAGATAAAACCCAGGCTGTTCTTCTTAAGAAGAGCCCCTAGATATGATCACTGCGTCAGAACGGCTAGGATTGCGCTACTACAGGCCTGAGGATACCCCATCTGAAGCGCCAGGCCTGAAAAGGACAGCCAGAGCGCAGGAATGATATGGCGATCCAGAGGGCGAGACCACGAAGCATGCTAAGCACTAGGCCTAGCATGGTGGCCGTCGTGGGGGTAGACCTTGCTGACCAGATACACCTCATCGAGTCGGTCACGAATCGCATGGCCAACGATTTTTTCAGCGCCGCCTTCGGCATACATCTCGGCGTTATCGAACAGGGTCATGCCCAGAGCCAAACTTTCACGAAGCACCTTGACCTCAACCTGCCGCCTGTGATGCTGCTCTGGCTACCGGTTAAATCGCAGTTCATGGAACCAAAGCCAGCACCTTGCGCAAACCTGCTCGTCCTACGTTATCAGGCAGCCTCTCGATCCGAAACTGCGGAGCTGCATTAGCGTGAGACTCGTCCCTATACTACACGTTCGCCTTGACGTACGTTTATAGAGGCGTACATTTGGAGATAGTTAAACATCCGAGAGGTGCGTCATGACTGGAATTACAGCCACCGAGGCGCGCAGCAATCTTTATCGCCTAATTGATGAAACGGCTGAGTCCCACCAACCTATCGTCATTATGGGTAAGCGGAACAAGGCAGTTTTGGTTTCCGAGGAAGATTGGGCTGCCATTCAGGAAACGCTCTACCTGTTATCCGTTCCCGGTATGCGTGAGTCGATTCGCGAGGGGATGAATACCCCTGTCGAGCAATGTGATGAGGAGCTGGGTTGGTGACATGGAGGTTGGTTTATACCAAACAAGCCCAGAAAGATGCTAAGAAACTGGCTTCCAGTGGCCTGAAGCCAAAAGCCCAGGAGTTGCTTACCCTCGTCGCAGAAGATCCGTATCGAAAGCTGCCTCCATTTGAGAAGCTAATCGGTGATCTTGGAGGCGCTTATTCACGTCGGATTAACATCCAGCATCGCTTGGTTTACCAAGTGCTTGAAGAAGAGCGGGTGGTTAAGGTTCTGCGGCTCTGGAGTCACTACGAATAGTGCTTAAACTGACGCTGTTAGCGGGCAACTTGTTCATCGTTAGTTACCCAAAGCTGAGCGTTAATGGGGGATTATTCATTAATCAGAACCTTGCCGATCAGTGCAGAGCAGCGCTTGTTGCAAAAACTCTTCGGCTCTAGAGAGCTACCAACTTAGTCTTATCATCATCGGATCTTAAAAGATCAATATTATGGATATAGTGCACGCCAATCCTGAAGATGCGCGCGCTGTAGCTGAGATTCATGTCGAAGCTTGGCGTGCCGCCTATAGATCCATTGTTCCAACTGATTATCTAGCATCGCTATCGATAGAGCGTCGCGAAGCTATGTGGGGCGAATGCATAGCTGCGGGTGATCCCGAGTTACTTGTTGCCAAGAAAGATGGCGCTGTTAAAGGCTGGCTGAGCTTTGGGCCATGTCGAGATATCGGTGAGCACAAGAGTGAAGCTGAAATTTGGGCTCTCTATGTATCCCCAATGGCTTGGTCAACGGGAGTGGGGCGCGTGCTCTGGCTGCGGGCGAAAGAGCTGATGCTTGTGCAAGGTTTCAAATCATGCAGTTTGTGGGTTTTTCCTCAGAATGAACGGGCGATTAAGTTCTACCGCTCAATCGGGTTTGCCCATGACGGGGCCGCTCCAAAGAACTTCGAGCTCGGTGGTGCTCGGCTTCAGGAAGTTCGGTTTGTCACCCAGCTTCTCGGCAGTTTAGTCACCAAAGATAAGCAGTGTTAAAAACATATTGGAGTTCTATGTTTAAGCTCGAAGTCACTGCATTAATCGTTGGTTTAGCAAGTGTTGTAGTTGCTTTGCTCATCCCTTTTTTCTGGAGTATGTTTCCCGAAATAATGCGCGCCTATTTCCTCGGTGGCGAGCCAGGGACAATGGTCGTTGGATTAGGAGTTTTAGTTGGGGTAGTGGGGAGTATGCTGTTCGTTATAAACCTGTTTCGCAAGCAGTTCACTCTTTGGTGCGCTAGGTTACTAACGGTGTTGGCTCTCTACTTGGGTTTAGCCATCGCTGGTGCAACAGGGATTTAACAAATGTACGCATCAGGCAGCTATCCGCACATCAGGAACCACTTTTAGCGTGTGATTAGCTCTCCTTTATGCACCCCGCCAGGTTAACCCTAAAATGAACCTCGTCTAACTTTTAATTGATTGATATTAAGCTTTATTAGAGTATGTGAGCGAATCGATTAGAATTGGACATATGATTAGCAATTTCACGATTGCCGGGTGGGGCAGCTATCGCCCCCGTACTCTGCTAACTTCGCGCTCGCTGGATGAGCATCAAGGTCATCTGTCTGGCTGGACTGAGCGCCAGTTCGGCATTGCCGCGCGTCATGTCGCGGGTGAGGAGGAGACCACCTCAATGATGGCGACTGAGGCCGCCCGTGAGGCGCTGAACCACGCAGGTTGGGGCAATACACCGCCCGACGTTATCATCGGCGGTTGTGGCGTTATGGAACAGCCGATTCCGTCCACTGCCGCTTTAGTCCAGAACCGTCTCGGCTTTGGTCAGTCCGGCGTGCCTAGCTTTGACGTCAACCAGACCTGTTTATCCTTTATGGTGGCATTGGATATCGCCGCCATGGGAGTTGCCTGTGGACGCTGGCGGCGCGCGCTGGTGTTCTCTAGCGACATCGCCTCGGCAGGGCTTAACCCCGAAGAGCCAAAAACGCGTTCCATTTTTGGCGATGGCGCAGCGGCGCTGGCGATTGAGGCGACGTCAGACACAACCTGCGGAATGCGCTCAAACGTGACGGTTACCTATGGAGCTCACCACGAATTAGCGCAGCTTCGCGCGGGCGGCACAAAATTACGTATTGCTGAAGGTTACCAAGCGCTAGTCGCCGGCGCCTATTTCGAGATGGACGCCTTTGGCATTTTCAAAGCTGCTGCCAAGGTGTTGCCTGGAATCATCAAGCGTGCGCTCGAACAGGCGGAAATAGGCAAGGATGATCTCGCCTGTGTGATTTGCCACCAAGCCAGTGCACCTGGGGTAGAGCATATCAAACGGCTTTTCACGCCCAACAGTGACCGCGTGGTTAATATCTTCCCGACGACCGGTAACCAGATCGCTGCCTCAATCCCGACTGTGCTCGCCCACGCACTTACGACGGGTACTGCCAAGCGGGGTGACCATATCTTGCTGCTGGGCACCGCCGCGGGGATCAGTGCCAGTGCTATGGTGCTCAAGCTATGAGCCAGCGGCGCATCCTGATAACCGGGGCGACCGGCGGGCTGGGCATGGCATTGGTGCGCGAGGCACTAGAACGCGGGCATGCTGTGCGTGCCACAGGTCGTTCGCAGGCGGCAGGCGATGCGCTAACGTCACTCGGCGCACAGTTCGTTAGGGTGGATCTTACCCACTCAAAGACCGATTTTCGCGAGCTCTTGAAGGGCGTCGATAGCGTTATTCATGCCGCCGCTTTATCGGCCAGCTGGGGGCCGCGGCGCGCATTCGACCTCCACAATATTCATATGACCGAACAACTGCTTGAAGCGGCCAGCCGCTCTGGCGTTGAGCGCTTTGTGTTTGTTTCTTCGCCGTCAATTTTCGCCGCGTATCGTGATCGTCTAGCCATCGGCGAACATGACGCCCCCGCGTTTCAGCCTCTCAACCACTACGCACGCACCAAGCTCGCGGCGGAACGCAGCGTGCTTGCGCCGCGGGAAGACGCCATGGCCTGCTGCGCCATTCGCCCGCGTGCGCTGGTGGGGCCGGGTGATCGGGTGATCCTACCCAAGCTGGCTGAACTTGCGGGGCGCAAGCGCATACCGCTTCCGCGTGGGGGCAGGGCGCTGATTGAGTTGACCGATCTGCGTGATGCCGCATGGGCCATCTGTGCCGCTGAGGAGCGGCCGGTTGAGCTTACCGGAAAGGCAATCAATATATCGGGAGGTAGCCCTATTACGGTACGCGAAGTGGCTTATAAGCTCGCTGATGCGTTAGGAAAAAAACCGCAACTTGTCTCGCTGCCGGTTGGCTTGGCGCGAGCTATCGCTGTGCTAAGTGAAAACGCTGCGCTGCTGATGCGCGCCTCACGGGAGCCGATGCTGACCCGCTATAAACTGGCGACGCTGGCCTATTCTCAAACCTTTGATCTCGAGCCCGCCCAGCGGCTGCTGGGCTATCGGCCACAGCATGATGCATTGGCAACTCTGCTGGCCGAAGCGCGGCAGCTCTCTACGCAGGATAAACGGCTATGATCCGTGTCGGATTCCGTTGGCTTGAGCGCGGTTCATGCCGACATCCCGAGGTCGCCACCCTTTCGGGCGGCAGCCTATGCGCAGTTGATTTTCCTGCCATGGTGGGGGTGATAGAGCACCCGACACGGGGCATTTTGTTGTTTGATACCGGCTATGACCCTGCTTTTATCGATGCAACCGAGACATTTCCAGAGCGATTCTATCGCTGGGCAACACCGGTCAAGGTCGATACACAGCAGGCATGGAGCGCTTGGCTTGCGACCCACGGGATTGAAGACAGCGCGATTATGGGCACAATCATCTCGCATTTTCATGGCGATCACGTCGCGGGAATGAGCCACCTTGCCCAGCGGCCGGTCTATTGCGCCCGGGCAGGTCTGTCCGAATTGCGCCGGCCGGGTCGCTTTAGCCGCGTGCGCCAGGGCCTGCTGCCTGCGCTGGTTCCCCAGGCAGCCGATGCCAATGCTCGCTTTTTCGAAGATGCCCCAGCAGTGGCGCTACCCAGCGGATTTGCGCCCTTCAGCGAAGGTCGGGATATCCTGGGGGATGGTAGCCTGATCGCCGTCGAACTGCCCGGCCATTGCGTCGGTCATTGGGGGCTGGCACTGCGCACCTGCGATGATCGCCAGGTCTTACTGGCCGCCGATGCGGTGTGGCTTGGCAAATCGATTACGCAGCGTAGGCCGCCGCCGCGGTTTACCACCACGCTTCTCGGCAATACCCAGCGTTACCGCGCAACTCTCAACCTGTTGAGCGAGGCGGCGTGCTGCAATGGCGATTTGGTGATCCTACCTTCGCATTGCGCTGCCAGCGCCAAGCGCTTTGGCGGCCATGATGCGAACTGACCGGGTCTTAGCCGCGTGGTTACGAACGCGGCGTGCGTTGAGCCTCACGCCGGGGCAACTGGCTGCACGGCGAGCCAACATGTGGCGCAAGCTGCAGCCTGTCATCGCCCGTACGCCCGCACTAGCACGCTATGCCGGTCGCGATCTGGCTGAGTTTCCGGTCACTGAAATTGCGGATCTTCGTGCTGATTACGGCGCCTGGAACAGCCTAGGCATGAGCGATGAGGAACTGCGCGGGTTGGCCGCCGCCGCGGAGCAAGGCTCCGCCGTTGGCGAATTGTCGGCAGGCTGGTCAACTGGAACGGGGCGCGGTGCGCGAGGGTTGTTCCTTGCCAGCCCCGCAGAGCGTGCCGACTATATCGGCCAGAGCCTGGCTCGGCTGCTCCCAGCGCGTACCTTGCTCAAGCGCCAGCGGCTCGCCCTGCATTTGCGCGCCAGCAATGCGCTCTACAGCGATGTTGGGCGGGGGCGGTTTACGTTTGCCCATTTTCCCCTTGAAGCATCGATTAAACAGAGCATTGCGGAATTGGCGCACTTCGAGCCGACGATCCTGATCGCACCGCCGCATCGGCTGGCCACTTTCGCAGCAGCAGGGGCGCATTTCTCCTCGCTGCAGCACCTATTTTGCGGCAGCGAGCCGACTAGCGAAGCTGAGTGCGACTTTATCAATGAGCGGTTGGGGGTAAGGCCACGCCAAATATACCAATCGACCGAAGGGTTTCTGGCCACTGAGTGTGCGAACGGCCGGCTGCATCTTAATGATCATGCAATGGCTATCGAACTTGAGCCGGTTCCCGGCACGCCCGGCTATCGTCCGATTATTACCGATCTCCGCCGCACCAGCCAACCGATTGTCCGTGTGCGCGGCGATGATTATCTTGAGTTAGATCCTCACACCTGCCCCTGCGGTTTCGCGGGTCGCGTCATCCATGCGCCACAAGGTCGAGTGAACGACATTTGGCGCTTTGAGGGTCTCACCGTTACTCCACCCCAGGTGGTAACGGCGCTTGAGGCGGTGCTGGGGGGCGACAAGATCTGGCAGGCCGAAGCAGGGCCTGAGCGGGTTGTGCTTCATCTGTCGCCGCCCTGCCCAGCCTCGATCTCTACCCCGAGCGCAACGACTGCTGCTCGGGCGCTGAGCCAGGCATGCGATTTACCGGTGCCGGTTGAGGTCTTTCATGATCTAAGCGCGTGGAGTGGCCCCAAGCGCCGTAAAGTGGTGTGGCGCGATGGCTAGACGCGTGCTTATCACCGGCGCCCGGGCAGCTGCCGCGCTGGATATTGCCCGGGATTTCGCCGCTGCGGAATGGGAGCCGCATCTGGCGGATAGCGTACCGGTGCGCATGGCGCGCTGGTCGAAAGCCCCTGCGCGGGTTCACCGCTATCCCGCGCCACGGCAGCAGGGCGAAGCCTTTCGCGCACGTATTGTCGAGCTAGTCGATACCTTCGGTTTCGAGCGGGTGGTGCCGACCTGCGAGGAGGTTTTCCATCTTGCGGCGCCCGCCCTTCAGTGCCGATTGGGTGAGCGCCTGTTTGTGCCTAACCTTGCTACGTTGCGCCTACTGCACGACAAGCTCGCCTTTGCGCACCACTGCAGCAAATGGGGCCTGCCCGTACCGGAAAGCCACCCGATAGATTGCGTAGCAGACCTGGCCCGCTTCGCGAGCAGAAGTCGCGATTGGGTGTTCAAGCCGCGTTTTAGCCGATTTGGTGATAGCGCGCTGGTCGCCCCTGAAGCGCGTGCGTTGGCCGCCATTACACCCAGCCCTGACGCGCCGTGGATGGCACAAGCGCGTATCCGCGGCGAAGAAGTCTGTTTTCATGGCGTGGCGCATCGGGGAGCGTTGGTCGCCTTTGCTGCCTACCGTTCCAGCTGGCGCCTGGCCGGAGGAGCTGGCTATGCTTTCGACCCTGTCGCTGACCACCGTCGCGAAACGCTGCGCAAAATGGCCGCCCGCATGGCGCAGTGTGCCAATATTCACGGGCAGTTTGCCTGCGATGCAATGTTCGATGAAGCGGGTGCTGCCTACGTGCTCGAATGCAATCCACGCGCGACCAGCGGTGTGCATCTGCTTACTGGCGCAGGTCATCTTGCTCATGCCATAGGGGACGGGGTAGCCGCACCTGAGGCTACGCCAGGCACTCTTTATCTTGGCCCAGCGATGGTCGTATTTGGCCTGCCGCAGGCGGTGCGTGGTGCGCGTATGCGCGATTGGTGGCGCTGCGTTGCTACTGGCCGTGATGTGGTGTCTCGGCCTGGCGATCGCTGGCCTTTGTTTGGTGCGCTTTGCGACGCCGCCTCCTTCTCCCTGACGGGTTTCAAACACAATATTTCGACAAATGCCGCCGCCACTTACGATCTCGAGTGGAATGGTGAGGAGCTGCCTTAATGACATTTCCCCAGTCAGTCCGTGATGCCTGGCACTTGGTTGCCTTATCGAAAGACCTGAAACGTGGCAAGGCGCAAAAAGTCATGTGTTGCGGTACACCGATTGCGCTCTTTCGCAGCGAAGAGGGGATGGGTGCCTTGGTCGATCGCTGCCCGCACCGCAATTACCCGCTTTCCGAAGGGCGTGTGCATAAAGGAGCGCTGGAGTGCCCATACCACGGCTGGCGCTTCGCAAGCGATGGAACCTGCACCGAAGTGCCCGGTTGTCTGGTCGATACGACCCATGATCAACGGCTCAAGGCCGATGCACTGCGCGTGGTCGAGCGGCACGGGGGAGTCTTTGTGGCACTTTCTGACGCGGCACCCGCCGAGCCAGCGTTACCTCCTGACTTCGGTAATCCTGAACTCGATCATTTCTGGTGGCAACAAGGCACCTGGGCGGGACGCGCCTACGATGCGCTTGAAAACGTTATGGATCCGTTCCACACCAATCATCTGCACCATGGTTTTATTCGTCGCCGTGATCGACGCTTGCCAGTGGAGCTGATTGTTACCAGCTACGGTGACGGAATCGATATGGCAATTGAGCAAACCCAGCCCGATTATGGCCTGATGTCGCGCTTTTTGGAGCGTGATCGCTCGCGCAGTGTCTCGCGCTATTATCCGCCCACTATGGTTCAAGCGCGGTGGGAAGGTGAAACCAAGTTGACGTTATGTGTCACCGCCATTTTCACGCCAGCAACGGAAAGCAGTTTCACGCCTTTCGCGCGCTTTTCGACACCTAAGGGTATGGCGCCAAGCTGGCTTAAACAGGCGGCCATTCGGTTGTTCCTGACCCCAGTGGTCTCGCAGGATCGTCGCGCATTAGAGCGCCAGCACGAAGTTATGGCTCACTTCGGCCAGCCTAAATTCATCTCTGGGCCTGGCGATATTCTCAAAACCCGATTACATCGCCTTTGGGTGGGCGAGCAGTTAGAGCCCGGCATCGATCCAATCGTTGAAGTAAGGCTTTAGCTTGATCGCAATGGAAGTCCGTTGTTGGATTTTTATCATAAGCTGTTGTCTGCAAGTTCGTATGTAACGGTGCTTCAGACTCAATGTTCTCGATATAAGAAGTTAAGAAGGGAATAATGGTGCTAATTTTTCTTTGATTTAATGTGTGTTTTGTATAAAATATAGCTAATGTATTAGAGGTGCTTCGTCAAGAAGATGAGCTGTCGATTGTTTTAAGGGAGGAGTGAAAGGTGAAACAAGAGAGTTTTGAGTATGTGGGGTTTTGGGCTCGTGTCGGTGCATCCATTATTGATGCTATTTTATTAATGCTAATAACTTATCCTCTGTTAGCTGTCCTTTATAGTGGTACTACTAATGTTAGTCAGAACAGCCTGTATCTGATAACAGCCGATATTTTTATATCGTGGATTTTACCTGCAGTTGGTGTAATCGTTTTCTGGTGTGCTAAGCAAGCAACGCCAGGGAAAATGGCTGTATCTTGTAAAATAGTTGACGCTTCTTCAAGGGAGCCAGCAAGTCGCGGACAATTGATCGGTAGGTATTTTGCCTACACCATTTCGGGTATTCCATTTGGCCTTGGATTTTTGTGGGTAGCTTGTGACGAGCGAAAGCAAGGCTGGCACGACAAATTGTCTGGTACGATGGTTATACGCCAAGCGGCATCTAAGGATATGGTCTGTGATGAAGTGGATCGTTAAGCGAGTATGATTTAATAATGGTTGTAACATGTTAAGATTTATAAACAAGTAGCTGAGTTCTATGCCTATGAGTATCGTTGTTTTTTCGATCGTATTGTTCTTGGCTCCAGTAATTGTTTGTGTAATGAATAATAACCTCTATTCTGGAAGGCTAAGAAGTGTGCCTATATCTGCCATATCGGCAGTGCTTGTTTATCTGTTCATTCTCGGTAGCGTTACATTCATTGAATTAAAGCTTGATGCCGAAATGACAGCTTTCGATCTCAATGGGGATGGAGTTTTCTCGGGTAATGAGATAACACCAGAACAAGCAATGCATCGGGTGATAGCGGATACAGGCAGAACATTTGCACCAATAACCGGAGCAGTATTTTCTATATTTTATTTTTTAGGAGTGTGGTTGTTGCTCGTTATTATTAAATTATTGGTCAAAATGAAAAATTAAGGTCGTATCTATGAGAAGTGTTTTTTTATCTTTTTTATTTGAGTTGCAAGGGGTTCTTTATAAGGCCAGGGAGCAATTTGTAGGAGTAGGGTTTAAGTTATCTAGTCGATTTTATATCTTGTTTAAGAGTGAGCCAGTGTGGAATGTTTCTGCAAGTCAATTGTTTTTATATCCTAAAAGTAGCTTAGGTTTTCATCTGGGGAGTTTTTTATTGAAAAACAAATTTGAGCCACAGCCACGTTGCGAGGATCATGACGTTTTTCATGTTTTGACTGGTTTTTCTACAAATGTGGCTCAAGAAATAGCGATGCAATATTGGCTCTGGGGTAATGGTAAGCGCAGCATTTATTCGACTCTTGCGATGTTTGTAGGGATCGTTTTTTATCCTGATCAATATAGAGTGTTTTTAAATTCCTATCGTCAGGGGGGGAGGTATATGGCTATACATGATATTGATTATCAAAAGAGGTTGCTATCTCCTGTTGCGAACTTTATGCCTAAGTTAAAATAAAGCGGCGAGCAGAAGTGGTTGATAAAAAATAAATGGATATGGTTTAGTTGGCTTAAAAGCTGAGGCACTGAAAACCAAGGAAAATCTATGAATCTTCTGTTTATTTGCAGCGAAAATAGGCTACGGAGCCCGACGGCTGAACGTGTCTTTTCAGCTTACCCCAGTATTCAAGCAATCGGAGCTGGAACAAGTTCGAGTGCTAAAACGCCCGTTTCTTGGCGCTTAATTGAGTGGGCTGATATCGTCCTGGCGATGGAAAAGAGCCACCGGGATGAAGTCGCCAAGACGTACGGGGAGTTACTCAAGGGGAAGAGACTAGTCTGCCTGGATATTCCCGACCACTACGAGTTGATGCAGCCTGAACTGATCACCTTGCTCAAAGAAAGGGTTCCAGAGTATGTGCGGTTGTCGGCAGTCGAGACATAGCCAGGAGCCGGTGCGCCTTAGGATTGATAGTAGCGCCGACGAGTCGCACACCGTTCACTTCAGGTTTATATGAAATTATACTTATAAAAATCCTGGTTTTTTAATGCTATGGTAAGGTAAAGTTTACTTGATTAACCAGAGCCATAACCGGGAGGGAAGCATGTATCGAATATTGATTGTTCTATGTATTTTTTTAGCAGGCTGCACCACAAAGCTGTGGGAGCCCAAGCCTGAGAGAGTGATGGCCGTTGATGGCTTCTACGTTAATAAAGAAACGAACGATTTAGTGGTCACCACGCGGCGTGAAGCGTTTTTATTTCCCTCTCAGCAGCAACTTGGCCAGGCGCTGATGCTTAGCCGAGAAGTTGAGTTTCTTCCCGAATTTAGCGGCTTCTCGCTCTCTAGCGCCAATGTGGTGACCGGCAGCATTAAGCTCACATTGCATGAACAGAACCCTTCAGCCGAGCTTGTCAGTCAATTAACCGCATTGGGCTTTACGAAAAATCCTGTCACGAATAACTTCCTGTTGATACGCGAGATTAGGGGTGAGCGATATACCATTGAAGGAAGTTTGCCGCTTGAAAAGCTAGAAAACGAGTATCAAGTCAGTATGAGCATGCCCAGGGGCCCCATCGATACAGCCGGGCGTGTTATCGCAACGCCTGTTGCCATTACATTTGATGCGGCCGCAACGGTCGTGGCAATTCCTCTCTTCGCACTCTTTGCGGTGTCACAGGGTTTGCTTGGGCCATGAGTAAACAGAGCGTCTTAACGAGCTCACAGGGGAAGTTTAAAAACAGCTGCCTATAGAGTCAGACTAATGCCTAGGCTTTTTCTGAACAGTCGGCGTGCGCAGGCCACGCAAGGCCACAATCTACAAAGAAGAATCGGATTCGCGTGCGAGTTTATGGATTGTCAATGAGTTCTTTGATTGGACTCGTGCACTAACCGATTCTTATCGCCGTATGGCTAAGCGTAATAATTAACCAGAGGTTCCCTGGTATTTATTAAAGAACGGAGGTTAAGGGTGGGACTATTCGATAACTTCAAGAAGAAGCGTGCCATTAAAGGCTACATAGAGAAACTGCCTAACGTTTTGGTCAACGATTATGGACGCCAGGAATATTACACGCAGCTGCAGGTAAGGCGGAGTATTGAGCGCGCGGGGCTAAATAGCCAGCATCAACACTACGCGCTGGCGATGTATGCCAATCGTCCTGAATTTGTCGTTTATCAGAGCGAAATACATGAAAATTTCAGCTATGAAGAGCTGCGTGAAGAGATCGGCGGTGTCTACTTTTCGGGTAGCACTGAGTTCAACTGTTCAAGCGTGATAACAGCGTCAGCGAGTTTTGGAGGTGATGCGTCTAGCATCGATTGTTCGGGCGGTGGGGGAGATGGCGGCAGTAATTAACGAAGATGCCAAGTTGAAAGATTGTGGTCGTTTCGAGTGGAACGTACTTGACTGGAATGAATCGGCTATTCAGTTTTATGAGTCAGTAGGCGGGCTACCGTTTGGCAGGTAAAGCGCTCAATGACTCTGACTCCATTGATTTCTGGCCGCTCCGGCCCGAGGGGCAGTTTGAGTTGTGTGTCGACGGGCAATGCTATTCCCTGGCGATACCCAAGAGCGCCACGGAAATCAGTTTTGATCTACACAGCGGCAAGACTCATCAGCAAGGCGGTGGCATCAGCATAGTGCGTTTTGATGATTTGCCAGAGGGCGACAAGAAGGTCGAGATCTGGCTGCCTTACAACGAAACCGTTGAACTGTTCGACCTGCGCAGCGATGCTGAATTGCTGACCGATGCCGAATCTGACCAACCCACCTGGGTGCATTACGGCAGCTCCATCAGTCAGGGCTCCAATGCCGCAGGCACCTGGACGGCGCAAGTGGCGATGCAGACCGGGCTTGATCTGGTCAATCTCGGTTTCAGCGGCAGTGCTTTGCTGGATCCCTTTATCGCTCGGGTAATTGCCCAGAGCGAAGCTGACCTGATCAGTTTGAAGCTGGGTATAAACCTGGTAAACAGCGATGTGATACGGGCGCGTGCCTTTGGGCCTGCGGTGCTGGGGTTCCTGGACGTGATCCGTGACCGGCAACCGGATACGCCGCTGTTGGTGATATCACCGCTGTATTGCCCGATTCACGAAACCACCCCGGAGCCGGGCGCGTTCGATGTCCAGGCGCTGGCGCAGGGTCAGATTCGCTTTCAGGCGACGGGTAACGATGAGGACAGCGCGACCGGCAAGCTGACCTTGCAATCGATCCGTGCTCAGTTGGCCGGGTTGATTCACCGGCGGATGAGCACTGACAAACATCTGTTCTATCTCGACGGTTGCGAGCTTTATAGTTCGGACGATTATCAGCGCTGGCCGCTGCCGGATGCGTTGCACCCCGGTTCGGAAGCGCACCAGTTGATAGCGCAGCGGTTTATCGAGCGGGCACCGGCGACGGGCTGGGCGCGATCGAAGCTCGGATAGAACGACTGCACTACGGTAACCGTTTGGGACGGCTCAAGCTTTCTGGGCAGGCACTAATCAGCGAAATCAATGACTCTGACCCCATTGATTATCGCCTTGGGATTTCGAAAAGGATGGACGCGACCTCACACATCCGCCTTTAAACACTTCAAGAATGCACTGCGGGGCGTGGGGGGAGCTACTAAAGGGAAAGTGGCTAGTCTGCCTGGGTATTCCCGATCACTACGAACTCATGCAGCCCGAACTCATCAAGTTGCTTAAGGAAAGGGTGCCGGAGTATGTGCGATTATCTTCCGTTGGAACATAGCGAAGAGTCAGGCTGAGCGCGGCACGCAGCCGATTTGCCTGCGCGTCAACGGCACCAGTGCTGCGTCGCTATCGCTTGGATCCCCAAACCAACCCAACCAGCGCAATCGCCAATACGGCGAACAACACGGCGCCGCCCGTCGAATCAAGCGCCTGCAGTGTCAGCCCTGAAACCACTAGCCAGAGCGCTGGGATGATGGCGGCGATCCAGAGCGCGAGCCCACGAAGCATAATAAGCACTAGCCCCAGCGTGGTAACCGCCGTGGGGTCGGCGTGTATGCCGAACACCTCCGCCTGGTACCAGGAACCGCCGCTCATCGGCGCCATCAGCGGCATTACTATCAGACCGAAGAGGGTGATGGTCATGCCTATGACGACGGGTGGGCTTGTATGGCTCGGTCTTTTATCTATTCCCCATCCCGTTAGCGTCATCACTACCAGCAGTACGGCCTGGCAGATGAAAGCGTAGCCAACATAGCCCCCGGCCCAGTTGAGTTCTGCATATCGCTGAAAGAAAAATGTGACGGCGACAAAGGCCCAGACCGGCGAGGGCAGCAGGCAGGCGAGTCGCGTGCTGTGTCTTAGTGCCAGCGCAAGGGTCGCGGCGCCAAGGGCGAGGGTCAGCAGATGCAGCGGCCAGAAGGTTTCGCCCATGCGCTCCAGCAGGCGGAAGTAAACCTCCGCCGTGAAGGGAATAAAGTCCTGCAGCTGGTAGCTTGTCCACGCGTTCATAGCGACTCGATATAGTCGGCCATCCGCTGCCGGGCGTCGGGCGAGGGCATGGGGGTGTGGCCGGCGCGCATGTTTTCGCGCATGTGCTCGACCTGGGTAGTGGCGGGTACCGCGCAGGTGATGGCCGGGTGGCTGACGATAAACTTCAGCAGAAAGTCCGCCCAGGTATCGCAGCCGCATTCCGCGTTTGCCCACTCGGGCAATGGCGCGTTGCGGCGCTTGAGGTTCTTGATCAGGCTGCCGCCATCGTAAGGCCGATTGGCGATCACGCCGATGCCCCGTTCATCTGCCAGGGGCAGTAGCCGGTTTTCCGCTTCGCGGTGGGTGATGTTGTAGGTGAGCTGAACGAAGTCGATGTCCTCAGACGTCATGATCTGCTCGATCTCGCTGTGGCGGCGCCCGTGTGAGGTGGTAATGCCCACATGGCGGATGATTCCTTCGGCTTTCATTTCCTGCAGCGCGGCCAGGTGCTCGCGCCAGTCGGTCAGGTTATGTACCTGCACCAGGTCGAAGTGCTCAACCTTCCAGCGCTCTTTCAGCTCTGCCACCTGCTCACGGGCTGCGCCCCCGGCGGGGCTCCAGACCTTCTCGGCGGAAAACAGGCTTTCGGGCGTGCCGAGCTCTTGCAAGGCATAGCCCATCACATCCGGCGCCGAGCCATACATGGGCGAAGAGTCGATCAGGCCGCCGCCAAGCTCGAAAAATGCTTTAACCACCTCGGTGCGGGCATTGAGCAACTTCGGGTCGCTGCCAACGTTGAACGTACGCCAGGTACCCATACCAATCACGGGCAGCTTTTTGTCACTCCCCGCAAAGGTCTTTCGGTGGATCCCGCCGGTGTTGGCGAGCAACGGTACACTTGGCAGCATCATGGCGGCTAGCGTGGCACCCATGAGCTTAAGGCTTTGTCTGCGCGTGATGCGATACTTGATGGGATGGCTCATAGCGATCGCTCCTTCCGGTTTTTTTGAATCGGCACCGTGGCAGCCAACACCAGAACAAAGCATGTCAGCACAAATACCTTATTAATAAACCAGTTGGTGCGCCAGATCGACCACTCAGGGTCGCCGAGAAAACGCACGAACAGGGTGCAGATGATGAGGATTTCAATCACGGACATGCCCACCGCTAATGCACGCGTATAGCGAGGCTGTTTGAGCAGCGCCCAGCCTAGCCAGACGTGCGCCAGTGGCCATAGATCCCAATAGATATACCGCGCCCAGTGCTCCCCGTATGCCAGCGCATAGCCAACGGGGAACAGGTATTTGATGAACAGCGTCCACGCCGCGAGGATAAACAGCAGGTGGGCGAGAAAGCGGATCCAGGCATTGGGTGGTGGGGCGGGCAGTGTCATGACAGCGCTCCTGTCCGGGGCCGTTGGGGCCTGAGATGTTTTACGCCGCTGATGGCTCGTCCTCACACCATCTTCAAAGAGTGCTTGCGCGTTGCTGGGGGATAGGCGGCGTCGATTTGTGCCAGATCATCGTCGTCGAGTCTGACGGTATCTGCCTTGGCGTTCTGTTTGAGGTGATCCAGATTTACGGCTTTAGGAATGGCAATCACACCGGGGTGGCGCAGTGCCCAGGCGAGGGCGATTTGCGCGGTGGTGGCGCTGTGTTTGTCGGCGATGCGTTGCAGGATGGCATCATGCAGTAGCGCGCCGCCTTGCCCGATCGGGCAGTAGGCCATGAGCGGCATGTTGTGTTGTGCTTGCCTGGGCAGCAGGTCGTATTCAATACCGCGTGCTTCGGGGTTGTAGAGCACCTGATTGGTGGCGCAAGCGGGCGCGTCGAGCTCTGCCAAGTCGTCAGTATCGAAGTTCGATACGCCCCAGCGCAGGATCTTACCCTGCTCGCACAGCCGCTCAAAAGCTTCCACTGTTTCGCTCAACGGATACTGGCCGCGCCAGTGCAGCAGGTACAGATCGATAGTGTCGGTGCCCAATCGGCGTAGGCTGCGCTCGCAGGCGGCTTGAACACCCTTGGTGCTGGCGTTGTGCGGGTAGACTTTGCTGACCAGATAAACCTCATCGCGCCGACCGCGGATTGCTTGGCCAACGACCTCTTCCGCGCCGCCCTCGGCATACATCTCTGCGGTATCGATCAGTGTCATGCCCAGATCTAAACCTTCACGCAGCGCCCTGACCTCAGCCTGCCGCTGCCCGGCATTCTCGCCCATATGCCAGGTGCCCTGGCCTATACGGGGTACACTTACTCCACCTAGCTCGATTTTCTGCATGTCTAAATCCTCTGCTGTGATGCTATTCCAACTCATGTTCATTAAGCGCAGGAACCGTCCGAAGGGGTATAAGCTACCAGAATACTGCGAATCCTCTAGCCTTCAGGCGCTAGAGGCGTATTGAGCAGCCACTCATCATCTGTTTCACCAAGCGCTGAGCGTGGCACATGCCTGGTTGCAGCGCTGAATAAAGGAAGCGATAGCATGAATCCTATTTCAAATACATACACATCAACAATTGCGTCGCGTGCATTTGAGGCAGTCTTTGATGGCACTCGACAACAAATACGTCTTGAAATTGGCCACCCCGTTCAGGACGTTGACACTGTCGCTGGGAAAGACTGGCGATGCCCTGTTCGCGTACTCGTCGACGACAATCAAGTGTTTATTAAAAATGCATGTGGAGTGGATTCCTATCAAGCGCTAGCTTTGGCAACCAACCAGCTGTCGGGCATTGCATTGCACCGGGCAGCTTCTGGTTCTCAAATATTTGAATTTCTTGGGCAGCCCATAGAGATCGAGTCATTGCTACAAATTACCCAACAAGGCAATGCACCAGACGCCCTGACGGGCATTGGTGAGCTCAAGCATCGTACAGATAGTTGAGGGGGGAAAATGAAATTCATCGTAAACATTGATGTAGAGGATCTTGGGAAAGCAATTACCTTCTACGAGAACGGGCTCGGTTTGCAGCTCATTCGGCGGCTATTTGGCGGTACGGTTGCAGAAATGGGGGGCGGGCCTGCCTCCATTTACCTGATTGAGCAGCCTGATGCGAGCGTTGCGGCCCCAGGCACCTCTCTCCAACGTGATTACAGGCGGCACTGGACGCCAGTGCATCTGGATTTCATTGTTGAAGATATTGACGCAGCAGTCGAACAGGCAGTTTCGGTGGGTGCTGTCCAGGAAGGAGGAATCAAATCTTTTGATTGGGGGATGCTTGTGACAATGAGCGATCCATTTGGCAATGGGTTCTGCCTGCTAGTGTTTGCTGAAGGTGGTTACGATCATGCTGAATAATCCCCTGTACCTGTAAATGACTACAACGCGTTCCGCGTTTCATTGGCGTTACGAGGTTGGCTGAACCCTACCTAGCGATTGTTCTGAAAAAGATGGTCGTTAAGAGCCTGCTGTTGTGTGGGGCTAACGGCAGCAATGGGTGATATTGCTTCAAAAGATGTCGCGGTTGAGTGAGCAAAAGGCCAACTAGCAAAGGAACACGCAGCTTTATTGGGCTACGCTAAGCAAGGTTACCTCGGAAATATTGAGGATTGATGGGACGAGAAGCAGGGGGAGGCCAAAGCGCTCACCTGTTGTCTGCGAAAATCTATTGAGGCGTGTCTTGGTATCTGGCAGCGAGAAGGGTCTGACGATCAGAATGAATATTGCTGAAAGCAGTCACTTATCACGGCGTTATTATTTTCGAATCAGGCGCCATTGTTATTTACTTGGCGACCAGTTCACCCATGCAGACATTCTCGTGGTTGCTGCATTAAGTCAGGTACCGCATACAAACCTTCTAGATATGTTCCCGAATGTGATTTCCGGCTTAACGCGCTGCCGCGACCGGCCACCGTGGCATAAATTCCTTGGTGCTTACAATCGCCGCTTGGCCGTGTCAGTAGCCTTTACCGTCTTGGCTAAGACCTTTAGTGCTGGTGCGACGCGAAGTCACCCATGAAATACACAGGAGAGTGGGGTAATGGCAACCACTAAACAGCCGCTACCAAGTATCGTATCTTCAGAAGAGTGGGAATTAGCGCTGGATCAGCTTCTTATAAAAGAGAAAGCGTTGACCCGAGCACGCGATGCCTTGAGCGCTGAGCGTAGAAAGCTACCCATGGTGAAAGTAGACAAAAACTACGAATTCCATGGCGACGAAGGCCCCATATCCTTCCTCGAGTTGTTCGCTGGGCGTCGTCAACTCATTGTTTATCACTTTATGTACGCGCCTGAATGGAAAGCGGGGTGCGACGGGTGTTCGTGGGTTGCTGACGCCATGACTCACCCAGCCCATCTGCATGCGCGTGATACCTCGCTGGTGATGGTGTCACGCGCTCCCTTAGAGAAAATTCAGCAGTACAAAACGCGTATGGGTTGGACGACTCCCTGGTACTCCTCTTTTGAAAGCGACTTTAATTATGATTTTGGGGTGACGACCGAGGAGGGGGAAAGGCACGGCGCCAGTGTATTTCTCCGCGACGGGGACGACATATATCGCACTTATTTTACCGGGGCGCGTGGAGTCGAATATTTAGGTAGCTTCTGGACGTACCTGGATTTAACGCCTTATGGTCGCCAGGAAACGTGGGAAGACTCTCCAGAAGGCTGGCCTCAGACGAAGCCCTATGTATGGAACCGCCGCCATGACGAGTATGACATTTAAGCATCCAGAAGCTCGCCGGGATAGCTACAGCCGCGGTAATCTTTTCCGCGCCCGGACTTCTTCCAGCTTGCACTGTTACGACTCGTCTTAACCGCTACTTCGAACAAGCTCCTGCTTCTCGTGTTTAGCAACACGAATTTCTTTTACGGTGGCTATGCCGATGCCCACGAACTCAATGGCACCCTAAACCGCACCCACAACGACCAGTGTGCTGAGCACTAGCGTCTCAACGAAATCTAGCAAGTTTCGGGTCGGCGCTAGGTAAACGACTTCTTATGATCTTCGCTGTTGATGGGGAGTTCTCCCTATCTCTGAACAGTGATGGAGGTCACAAAAATGGGTGCACTCGAAAATAAGGTCGCCATTGTTACTGGTGCCAGCGCAGGTATTGGCAGAGCAACCGCCCGGCTTTTCGCTAAGGAAGGGGCTACTGTAGTGGTAGCGGCCAGAAGAGAGTCAGAGCTGGGGGTATTGGTCGACGCTATACAAGAAGAGGGCGGCCAAGCGTTAGCGGTTGCTGGCGATGTAGGTGATGAGCATTTTGCCAGAAAACTCGTTGACGAGACTCTAGCGCGGTTTGGTCAGTTGGACGTGGCGTTTAACAACGCAGGCATTTTAGGCGCGATGGGGCCGGTGCCCGAGATGTCATTGGCCGAATGGGATCAGGTAATCACAACCAATTTAACGAGCGCTTTTCTGGCAGCTAAGTATCAATTGCCTGCCATGGGGTCGGCTGGCGGTGGCTCGTTAATTTTTACTTCGACATTTGTTGGCTATAGCGCAGGAATGCCAGGCATGGCGGCTTATGCGGCCAGCAAAGCAGGGTTAATCGGGCTGACGCAAGTGCTCGCTTGTGAATATGGCCCTCATAACATTCGGGTAAATGCATTATTGCCGGGGGGAACGGATACCGCTGCCGCGAGAGAGTTTGCCAACACCCCCGAAGCATTAGCATTCGTAGCCAACCTGCATGCAATGAAGCGAACGGCAAAACCTGAAGAAATTGCTCAGTCCGCACTTTATCTGGCTTCAGATGCCTCCAGTTTTACTACCGGTTCTGCGCTGTTGGTAGACGGAGGGGTTTCAATAAATCGTGTTTGAGAATGGCGCATGCCTACGAAAAGAGAGTGCTGAGCCATAACACTTCGCTGCTGGAGGGCAAATTTATCGCAAAGCGCAGCGTTTTTGTCTCGCTGCGGCTTTGCTCTCTAATGCTGCCCATAACGGCGGCCGTAGTACTTCGCAATCGGTGCGGCAGTCATGCCATGCACCACCAGCGAGGCGGCCACCAGCAAACTGGCACCGATCCAAACCGTTTCATTACCGGTCTTGTGGTAGACCAGCATGGAGTAGAAAACCGCCGCCACGCCGATGGGCCCGAACCAGCCAGCCAAGAGTGCTACCGGTAGATCCCGCCAAAGCCGGATGGCGGGGCGTAACAGCAATATCACCGGTAGGCGGCGTAGCGCCAACACTGTCACAGCCAGCCCTACCCCGGCCCAGCCAAGGTTCAGCCAGCCCGACCAGGGGATCATCAGTCCAACCAGCATGAAGACCGGTAGGGTGAGGAGCAGGTTTACCGCTTCCTGAATTTCGCTCTCCTCACTGCGGTCTTTGCCGTCAACCTGCTGATCGAAGGCAATGCCGGTGGCAAACACCGCCAGGATGCTGTCTGTACCCAGAAGTTTGGCGGCACCTAAGGCCAGCAAGGTCAGGGCCAGGGTAGTCACCAGGAAAGAGGGCTGGTCGATCAGGTTGCGGGCCTCCGCCGCTCGCAGGGCAGCACCGGCTAGGTAGCCCAGCAGGGCGCCGGCCGCAACCGCCCCCAGCACTTGCCAGCCTAGAACGTGGACAAACCATTCCTGTAACGCTGTATCTGAACTTTTGATCAGTAGAATCGGTAACATGACGAGCGGAAAAGCCAGACCGTCGTTAAGGGCGGCCTCAGCCGACAGGGTATGGCGGAAGCGGCTAGGCAGATTATCGGTGGCCACTCCACCCGTCACTATTGAACTGGAGACTACCGGGTCAGTGGCACAAACTGAGGCTCCCAGCATGAGCGCGGTCATTAGTGCCACATCTAGGAACCCCAGTGCCAGCCCGCTGCTTATCAGCCACATCAGGGGCATCCCGAGCCCTAGAACCACAGTCAGGGTTCGGCCATGGTCGAACACGAACCGTGGTGGCAGACGCAGGGCGATACCCATGAGGCTGATTCCCAGACTCACTCGTGCCACCTCCTCCAGGATTTTCATCTCATGGCCCCAGTTGGCGGGGTTTAGCCAACCCAATACGGGGCCTGCCAATACCCCGAGCAGGAATGCCAACAAGGGCAGCGACAGAATGCTTCGATTCAACAGCCGGGAAACCATCCCAATAACCAGAACCGTGGCGCCAACGAGCGCCAGGGCGATGTTGAATTCACCCACGCTTTAATCCTCTTTCCGGGTTACGACGCAAGAAAGTCCAATAGAACGTTGTTAGTTTGGCCCCCATGTTCAGGACTTCAAGGGCTGTCGTCAAAGTTGTTCGGCTGGACGCCTATTCAGTCGAGTCCTTGCTGATTATGTTGAGTGGATTTTTAGCAGTACTTTCGCTAAGCCTAGAAGAGTGTGGCAATGCCTGAACAGTTGTTTTATCCGGCTATTGAAACCGAACGTTTGGAGTTGCGCTCATTAGTGCCAAGTGATTCAAACAGCTTGCTAGATATATTTTCCGACCAGAGGTAATACAATATTGGAACACAGCACCTTGGGCGGGTATGCAGGACGCTATGGATTTCGTGAATAGCAGCAATGACTCCATGCGGCGTCAGGAATCACTGGTACTGGGGGTATGCCTGAAATCGACAGGTGAACTGGCCGGGAAGTGCATGCTGTTCAGCTATGACAAGGGCTCCAGACGTGCTGAGATTGGTTTTGGTTTAGGCAGCTCATTTTGGGGATGGGCTATATCAACGAGGCTGGAGAAGCACTGATTCAATATATTGGGCTCAACTTGGTAGGCTCTATAAGGAATAGTTCAAAATCCGAGAGTTTGTAGGCAACAACGTCAGTTGCTGAGCGGCTTCCCGACGGAATGCTTGAGCAAGCACAGTCTGCGTTTACGCAAGGTATGAATAAGAAGGAATTCTAGGCTTAAAAGAGGCCATGAATACAAATGAGGGTTAAGCATTAAAAAAACCCGTATGCTCCGCCAAAACCGCTAAGCCAATCCCGATTAACACAACACCACCCATAAGCTCCGCCCAATGGCCGACAAACTTACCGAGTTTATGGCCCAGCAGGGCGCCGATAGAGGCCATTACCGTAGTAGCTAGGCCGATGGCTAGGCTGGTGGCGATAATACTGGCATCGATAAAGGCAAGGCTAGCACCAACGGCCATGGCATCTAGGCTGGTGGCCATTGCCGTGAGTACCAGTAACCAGAGTGTTTGTTTGCGATGCTCTATTTTGTCTTCTTTTTTAAGCCCGGTGTAAATCATATGCAGGCCTATGGCGGAAAGCAGGATAAAGGCCACCCAGTGATCCCAAGCTTGCACATACTGCTGCGATGCCTTTCCCGCTATCCAGCCAAGAACGGGAGTAATTGCCTCAATAATGCCAAATACCAGGCCTATACCGATAGCATGATGGAACCGGGGTTTTTGCAGCTCTGCGCCTTTGCTGATAGAAGCGGCAAAAGCATCCGCCGACATGGAAACGGCCAGGAATATTAGGGCAATCGGCGTCATGGAGTATGAACTCGCTCGCAGGGAAAGTACCGCACTTATTGGATCACGGGTATGGTAATAAATTATACCCGAGTGTAAAGATAGGGTATTTAATGGCGATGAATCCTACCATGTTTTATTAAACAAGCAATATGGATTTTTAAAAATAAAGTTTGCTTTGGAGAATTAATATAGCCTTGGCTAACAATGTGTGTATATGCTGATTTTCTTGGTTTTTAATATTTTTATGGGGGTATTGTTGTATTTAATTTAACTTAATGCTGGGCTGGTTAGGTGTTTGATATAGTTTTAGCTTACGGGTTATAACGTTTTGAACGTTGTTATCTGGCTGGTAGAAAATAAATAGATGCCAATCCACGCAGGCAGTTTACGAAAAAAGCTCAGGCGGGCAGCGATGCCTCCCGTGCCCCTCGCAACTGGCTAACGTCAGCGCGAGGTGGGGCGCCAAACATGCGGCTATATTCGCGGCTGAAGTGGGAGGGGCTTTCGTAGCCCACCCGGTAGCTGGCGGTGGCTGCTTCCAGCCCCTCGGCCAGCATCAGCCGCCGGGCTTCGTGAAGGCGCAGCTTTTTCTGGAACTGGAGCGGCGACATGCGAGTGACCTCGCGGAAGCTATGGTACAGGGTCGATTCGCTCATATTGGCAGCGGCCGCTAGCTCGCGGATCCGCAGAGGCTGAGTAAAGTTCTCCTTGAGGGTATAGATAACCCGCGCAATTCGGTTTGCCTGGGAATCCGTGGCAGCGAATCGGCGCATCCGTGGCCCCAAACCTCCCATCAGCGCACGGTAGATCAGCTCTCGCCGGGCCAGCGGTGAAAGCACCTTTATATCTTCCGGAGAATCCAGCAGGCTCAGTAGTCGGTAAAGCGCTTCCTGCATACGTGCATCCATGGGTGCCGAGCTAAGACCACAATCCATCTCGGAGCAGATGGCCTCGTGGCCCGCTGGCGGCGCTTTATCGCCCAGCTCCAGTATTAACCCGGCCACCTCTTGGGGTTCCACCGAGACTTTGACAGCCAGGTAGGGCTGCTCAGGGGTCGCGTGGTCAATCCTGCCCAACACCGGTAGGTGAATGGCGCTTGCCATGTAACTCGGCCCACTGTAGACGATCTCCTTGTCACCCAGTTGCACGGTCTTGCTGCCTTGAATGACAAAGCAGATGCACGGTTCATATACCGCAGAGCAGTAGCTGGTGGCGGAATCGGCGCGTATCAGTTGCACTTCGGCAATCGCCGTATCCTGAAGCTCCTCCAGGGGCGTCCAGCGCCGAGCGATTCTGCTCAGCTGTCGCAGCGTGTCTGACGAATGGCTAGCTTGCATGGGCAAGATATCGGTCAATGGTTCTCCTCCCTAACAGCTCGCAGTATATGCCTTCGCTGCGTAAACCGAAGGCTCTTTCAGTTGTGTTTGCAGAATCAGGCAAGCACCGCGCAGAAACCAGCAACCTGAGCCTTTTGTCACCTAACGGTCATTATGCCTCAACACCAAAACAGCGCGATATTTCAGCTTCCCGCTTTGTGAAGCCTTTCACTGCTCACGACAGAATCAGGCAATCTTCCCGCAGGAATCCGATACCCTCTACGCTTCCGCACACCCTATGGTAGTCAACCTCTGGTAGGTGTTTCGCATTTAGCTCATTCCTGCCAGTCCGCCAGCCCTCCCTACTACAACAAAAATCACTGTCGATTCTGGCGCTACTCAAACGACTAGAAGCTGACCGCTAACGCGGTACGCAATAGATCACCAACGCGGCTATCGGTCTCCGATAGCCATTGGAGCAAGTCATCATGAGAAGTCTGATACAAGATGTCCGGTTGGCAAGCAGCCGGGCGATGATTCTGTGCCTGCTGGTCATAGTATTGCTGACCGGCTGTGAGGCCAAGAGTGAGGAAGCGGCGGCACAGCAACCCCCGCCGCCTCCAGAGGTGGACGTGGCGGAGATGGTGGCTCGACCGGTGGTGTTAAGTGAGTCGTTTACCGGACGCGTGGAAGCGGCGGAAACGGTTGAGTTAAGGCCCCGGGTCAGCGGCTATATCGAGGAAGTGGCATTCGAGGAGGGCGAACTGGTGGAGGAGGGGGAGCTGCTGTTCCAGATTGACCCTCGCCCCTATCAGGCGCGCGTCAGCGCGGCCCAGGCTGAACTTGCCCAAGCCAGAAGTCAGAGTGCCCAGGCCGCTAGTGAAGCTGAGCGGGCCCGGGTATTGCTGGGGCGCCGAGCCATCTCCCAGGAAATCCATGACCAGCGTCAGGCAGCCCTGAACAATGCCCGCGCCATGGTCGATGCCGCCGAAGCCGCGCTGGATACCGCCGAGCTTGACTTGGCGTATACCCGTATTACTGCACCCGTCAGTGGTCGCGCCGGTCGGGCCATGGTGACCCGAGGCAATCTGGCTAACGCTGACCAAAGCCTGCTGACCACTCTTGTCACTATCGACCCTATCCACGTCTACTTCGAAGCGGACGAGCAGGCCGCCTTTGCCAGCCACGCACTGATGGTGGACGGCGAGAGCAGCCTGAAGATTGAGCTGGGCGGCGATCAACAGCGCCAATACACGGGCACGCTGGACTTTATTGACAACCGTTTGAACCCCGGTACGGGCACTCTGCAGTTCCGGGCGCTGCTGGCCAATGCTGATGGTCGTATACGGCCGGGGGAGTTTGCCCGAGTTGAGGTACCGATAGCCCGTTTGGAGCAGGCGCTGCTGGTGGATCGCAAGGCGATCCTGACCGATCAGGATCGTCGTTACGTCTATGTTATTGATGATGACAACCGTGCAGAGCGTCGCCAGGTGGCCACCGGCCGTCAGATGGGCGAACAGATGGTGATTACCGAAGGGCTTAGCCCCGGTGACCGGGTGATCGTCAACGGGGTGCAAAAAGTGTTCTTCCCCGGTATGCAGGTAAGCCCGCAAAGCGTAGCTACTGCGTCGGTTGAAGATACCCAGCCCACCCTTGCGATCCGGGAGGAGTAGAACACCATGAATTTCTCCCGTTTCTTTGTCGACCGACCGATCTTTGCGGCGGTGCTGTCGATTATTATCCTGGCGATTGGGCTGATCTCCATTCCCAACCTGCCAATCAGCGAGTACCCAGACGTGGTGCCCCCCTCGGTGGTGGTGCGCACGGTCTACCCGGGTGCCAACCCGAAGGAGATTGCCGAAACCGTGGCGACGCCGCTGGAAGAAGCCATCAACGGCGTTGAGGACTTGATGTACTTCAAGTCCGTCGCTGGCTCTGATGGCGTACTGCAGATGACCGTCACCTTCCGCCCGGGAACCGATGCCGAAGAGGCCGCCGTGCGGGTGCAGAACCGTGTTAGCCAGGCCGAGGCGCGGTTGCCGGAAGCCGTGCGTCGCCAGGGCGTCACCACCCAGAAGCAGTCGCCTACCTTTCTGATGGTTGTTCACCTCACCTCGCCGGGGGGCGAATACGACACTCTTTATTTGCGTAACTACGTGCGGTTGCATGTCAGGGATCGCCTAGCCCGGCTCGAAGGGGTAGGGGATGCCCAGATTTTCGGTGGCGGTGACTACGCCATGCGCGCCTGGCTGGATCCTGATCGCGTCGCTGCGCGTGATTTGACCGCCAGCGACGTGGTGGCGGCCATGCGCGAGCAGAATGTTCAGGTCTCTGCCGGGCAGTTGGGCGCCGAGCCTATTGAATCGAGTGATTTCCTGACCCTGATCAACGCCCGCGGGCGGTTGGAGACGGCCGAGGAATTTGGCGATATCGTGCTCAAGCGCGGTGACAATGGCGACATCCTCAGGCTATCCGACGTGGCCCGGCTGGAGATGGGCGCCGGAGACTATACCCTGCGCTCACAGCTGGACGGCAATAATGCGGTGGCCATCGGTATCTTCCAGGCGCCGGGCGCCAATGCGCTGGCGATCCGTGAGCAGGTAGTGGCCACCATGGATGAATTGTCTGAACAGTTCCCGGAAGGCGTTGAGTATGAGGCGGTCTACGACACCACCATTTTCGTCAGCGACTCTATCAAGGCGGTAGTGAAAACCCTGCTGGAAGCGGTGTTGCTGGTGGTGCTGGTAGTGACTCTGTTCCTGCAAACTTGGCGCGCCTCGATTATTCCGCTGCTGGCGGTGCCGGTGTCGGTGATCGGTACCTTTGGGGCGCTCTATTTGCTCGGCTACTCCATCAACACGCTGACCCTGTTTGGGCTGGTGCTGGCCATCGGCATTGTGGTGGACGACGCCATCGTGGTGGTGGAGAACGTCGAGCGTAATATCAGCGAAGGGCTCAATCCTCAGGCAGCGGCGCACCAGGCCATGAAAGAAGTTTCTGGCCCGATCATCGCTATCGGCTTGGTGCTGTGTGCGGTGTTTATCCCCATGGCGTTCTTGTCCGGGGTGACCGGGCAGTTTTACCGTCAGTTTGCGGTGACGATTGCCATCTCTACGGTGATCTCCACGATTAATTCCCTGACCCTATCGCCCGCGCTGGCGGCGATGTTGCTCAAACCCCATGACGCGCCCAAGGATCGACTTACCCGCATTATTGACGGGCTATTCGGCTGGTTGTTTCGGCCCTTCAACCGCTTCTTTAACGCCAGTGCCAACAAGTACCAGGGCGGCGTTGCGCGCTCCCTAAAACGCCGGGGCACGGTATTTGTGGTTTATGCGTTGTTGTTAGCGGGAACGGGTGTGATGTTCAAGGTGGTGCCGCCCGGTTTTATCCCGGTGCAGGACAAGCTGTACCTGATTGCGGGCGTTATCCTGCCGGAAGGTGCCTCCCTGGAGCGAACCGACCAGATGCTCCAGGACGTAGTGGATATCGCCATGGAGACCGAAGGCGTCGAGCACGCGATTGCCTTTCCCGGACTCAACGCCTTGCAGTTCACCAATACTTCCAACACGGGAGTGGTGTTTCTCACCCTTAGCCCCTTTGGCGAGCGCAGCCTGACCGCCGCGGAGATAAACGCCAGGATCAACCAGGGCATCGGCGGGCTGAAGGAGGGCTTTGCGTTTGCCTTTATGCCGCCGCCGATTCTGGGCCTCGGTAATGGCTCAGGCTATCAGCTGTTTATCGAGGATCGCGGCAATCTTGGCTACGGGGCGTTGCAGCAGGCAGTCAATCAGCTCCAGGGTGCCATTGCCCAGACGCCAGGGATGGGCTTCCCGATCAGCAGCTACCAGTCCAACGTGCCACAGCTGGATGCGGAGGTGGATCGGTTGAGGGCCAAAGCCCAAGGGGTGCCGCTAACCGAGCTGTTCGATACCTTGCAGACCTATCTTGGCTCAACCTACGTCAATGACTTCAACCGCTTCGGCCGCACCTGGCAGGTGATCGCCCAGGCGGACGCCCCTTACCGGGCCAGCGTGGAAGATATCGCTCGGCTACGCACCCGTAATGACCAAGGAGAAATGGTGCCAATCGGCACCATGGTGAATATCACCCAAACCTTCGGCCCCGACCCGGTATTGCGCTACAACGGCTACCCGGCGGCGGACTTGGCCGGGGAGGCGGATCCTCGTGTGCTTTCTTCTGCCCAGGCCATGGATGCCATCAACGCATTGGCGTTGGACGTGCTGCCGCCGGGCATGGCGTTCGAGTGGACTGACTTGAGCTACCAGCAGTCCACCCAGGGTAATGCCGCTCTGGTGATCTTCCCGCTGTCGATCCTGCTGGTGTTTTTGGTGCTGGCGGCCCTCTACGAAAGCTGGACGCTGCCTTTGGCGGTGATCCTGATTGTGCCCATGTGCATGCTCTCGGCGCTGATTGGCGTCTGGTTTGGCGGGGGCGACAACAATATCTTCGTGCAGGTGGGGCTGGTGGTGCTGATTGGTCTGGCGTGCAAGAACGCCATCCTTATCGTGGAGTTTGCCCGCGAGCTGGAGCTGCAGGGCAAAAGTGTCGTGGACGCCGCCCTGGAAGCCTGCCGACTGCGGCTGCGCCCGATCATCATGACCTCCATTACCTTCACCGCTGCCGTGCTGCCGCTGGTAATCGCCACCGGCGCGGGTGCCGAGGTGCGGGCGGCGCTGGGCACAGCGGTGTTTGCGGGCATGATCGGGGTTACCCTGTTTGGGCTATTCCTCACCCCGGTGTTCTACGTGGCGCTGCGCAAGCTCTCCGGCTCTCGGCCGCTGGTCAGTCATCACAGCTCGACGTTGGAGGGCACGCTTCACCCCGCCAGCCATCCCCAGAGTTGATGATAGAGCGGAATACCAATCAGCACATTGAAGGGGAAGGTGAGTCCTAACGACGCCAGCATGGCCAGGCCAATGTTGGCGTCTGGAATTGCGGCGCGAATGGCGACGGGGGCGGCAATGTAGGAGGCGCTGGCGGTCAGGCTTGCCAGAATAATCGCTGAGCCAGCGGGCAGCCCAAGCCAGTACGCCATCATCAAACCCAAGCAGGAGAGCACAACGGGTGCTGCCAAGGCAAAGATGATCAGGCGGCTGTGCCCCCAGCGCAGGCTGCGCAGCGTCTCTGCCGCGACCAGGCCCATTTCCAACAGGAACAGTGCCAGAATGCCCTGGAAAGCGTTGGTGTAAAGGCTGGTCACCGATTCGCCGGCATTCGGCCCGTATAACCAGCCGATCAAAACGCCGCCTACCAGCAGTATGACGCCGCGATTGGTCAGGGTTTCGTGCCACAGGCCTGACATCGACGTGGCTGAGCCTTCACGGCTAAAGCGCCGATAGAGCAAAATCCCGAGCATTATCGCCGGCAGTTCAAGCAGCACCAGATAAAGCGTTACCTGCCCGCCGGTCATCAGACTATGCGCTTCGGTATAGGCCAGGGCGACGGCGAAGGTACCGGCGCTAACCGAACCGTAGTGGGCAGCAAGGCTGGCGCTGTCTGCCAAAGAGAGCCGCACCAGGTAGCGAACAACGGGGAAGATGATCAGCGGGATTAAAATGCCCAGCAGGGTAACCCCGGCAAGCTCGATTAACAGAGCCGCATCCAGGCTCCCGTGCAGAGCCATGCCGCCCTTAAGACCAATGGTCAGCATCAGCAGCAGGCTCAAAATGTCATAAGCGGCTTTGGGAATGCTGAGATCGGAGCGCACCACACCGGCAATCACACCTAACACAAAGAACATCACCACAATATCCGGCACGGGAAATCTCCTGAAAAGTTGGTCGGGCGGCTACTTTAGCGACCTCAAGAGATTGATGAAAACAAATAAACTTTATATAGTCATAGATGATTATCTATGGTGTAAGCGATGAAAGTACGACAACTGACCTTCCGCCTGCTGCAGGTCTATGCCGACGTGGTACGCACAGGTTCGATTACCGCCACCGCCAATCGGCTTCATCTGACCCAGCCAACGGTGTCTCAGCAGTTGAAACGGCTGCGGGAAATTGTCGGCGAACCCATCGTGCGCCAGGAAGATAGCCGCGTAGTGCCCACAGAGGTCGGCCAGGCGCTCTATCAGCTAAGTCAGGACTTGCTCAGCCGCGCCGATGTGTTCAGCCAGTATCTGGACGAATACAACCGCGGCGGCCGCGGCCATTTTAGTATTGGTCTAGTGAACACCGCCCAATACGTGCTGCCGCGATTGTTGGGGCCCTTCAGTCAGGCTAACCCACAGGTAGACGTCACGGTTGAGATCGGTAATCGTCAGCAGATGCTCAATCGCTTTGAGCGCCACGAAGACGATCTCTACGTATTTAGCCACCCGCCTGCGGACGACGCCGTAATGGCCGCGCCTTTTCTGAGCAATCCGCTGGTGGTAGTAGGGCCCGAAAATAGCCGTTGGGCGAATGTAAACGACCTCACCATGGAGGCCTTGAAAGAAGAGCGTTTCCTGCTGCGTGAACCGGGCTCGGCGACACGACATACCTTTGATGCCTGGCTATACAGCGCGGGTATCGAGCTGCGCTCTACTCAGCAGATCGCCAGTAATGAGGCGATCCGGCTGGCGGTGGCCTCCGGGATGGGGCTGGCAGTGCTGTCCCGCCACGTAGTGGCGGATTCGCCCAAAGGTGTTCAAGAGCTGCCTTTGCAAGGTTTCCCGCTGAAAAGCCGCTGGCATTTTGTTGTGCGCAGAGAGCGTCGTTTACCGCCTGCCGCCTATCGTTTTTTAAGTTTTGTGCAAGGCTCTCTGGCCCAAGCGTTTGACGAACCCGAAGGGGAACTGGCCGTGGCCGAACTGCTGCAAGCCTTAAAGACTGAGCGTTGAAACGCTCCCCCCAACAGCAACCATCATTCCCGTTGAAAGCGACGGAGATCCTATGCGCTAAGATGTTAGGAGTGAGCTTAAAAGAGAGCTTAAAAGAGAACTTAAAAGAGAGCTGAAGACCGCACTCGGTTCATGCAGTCGCGCTTCGATACTTATTTTGAGTAACCGCTGCAAACGGAGGTAACTATGCTGCTCAAAGGATCATGCCACTGCCAGGCCGTGACGTTTAGTGTAAGGTCTCAGCATCCCTACCCATTCAACCGTTGTTACTGCTCTATTTGCCGTAAAACGGCAGGTGGCGGCGGCTATGCCATCAACCTCAGCGGCGATAGTAAAACCCTCAATGTGAGTGGCGATGAGCACATCTCGATCTACCGAGCGGTCATTAATGGTGTGCAAAGCACGGGAGAGCGGCATTTTTGCAAGCATTGCGCTACGTCGCTATGGGTTTATGACCCTGACTGGCCCGAACTTGTACACCCTTTCGCCTCAGCAATCGATACACCTCTGCCAACACCACCCAAGCGGACACACATGATGTTGGGAAGCAGGGCGGATTGGGTTGAGGTAAATGCCCAGTTCCAGGATAAATGCTTCGATGAGTACCCGGATGAAAGCCTTGCCGAGTGGCACCAGCGCCTGGGGTTGGAGTGTTAGAGCTCAAGTGGCGCAGCTTGCTGCGCTTGTATTGCAAGCTCTCTGTTCTACTCTTTTAAATGGGTTCTTCAGGAACTCACCATGCGGTTTGTCACGCCTGTTCAGGTAGCAGGCCGTGCGTTCGCTTGATGACAAGGAGGGTAGAAAGATGGAATTTGAAAAAAATAAGTCATGTATTGAAGCGTGCAATGTGTGTGCGGTTTATTGTGACTCTTGCGCAGCGGCCTGCTTGCAGGAAGTTGATGTAAAAATGATGGCAGAGTGCATCCGTTTGGATCGGCAATGTGCACAGATATGCCGCTTGGCAGCCTCTTTCATGGCTCAGGGGAGTGAATACGCCAAGGAAATCTGTCGGATATGCGCTGATATGTGTAAAGCATGCGGCGATGAGTGTGCCAAACACGATGCTGAGCATTGTCAGGAGTGTGCCAAAGCGTGCCATCATTGCGCCAGTGAGTGCGCTGCGATGGCTGCCTAAGACGCATAAAAGCCTAATTGATTAAGCAAAGCCAGCTTTCATGCGCAGTGAAAGCTGGCTTTTTTGTATTTTCATCGATATCAAAGAATGCATAAAAAAGAGTGAGCCTTCTGCAATAAGGAAATCACTGCGTCATCGTAGACAACGGGTACACCCCTACGAGGTAATACCAGCACTAGGTCATACGCGCGACGGTCTCCCAGTAAACGAAATAACTAGAGTCAGGAAGAAACAGCTTATCCAAGCCGTTACCGCTCGGAGCCGCCAAGCGGCTCGCTAATAAGATGCAGCGTGCTAGGAGCGCTGTGTTTTTCGGTACAGCCACCAAACGTCAAAACCAAATGAATAGGTAAGAGATATCAATGCGCTAATGGCGAGCAGGCTGGCAAGAAGATGAGACGTGAGAGGTGTCAACGCCAGCAGTAGTGCTATCACTTGCCAGACACAAACAGCCTTGCGTCGAAAGCTGGCAAACAGCGGTTTTGAGAGCCACGGGAACTGCCAGCTGGCAGCAATAAACAGGTAGCGCATTCCGCCTATTAACAGCACCCAAAGCCCCAGCGATTCCAGCCGTAGCAAGCCTGCACACAGTAGCAAAATCAGTAGGGCATCCAGCTCCATATCAAAGCGCGCACCGAACCGTGTGTGGCTTTTCGTGCGTCTGGCAATCCAGCCATCAACACCATCCAATAGCAGAGCGACCACCGCGATCGTCAGCCATTGCCAGATACCGCCTACAAAGGCATTGTCGGCGAGCGCGCCGGCCACGAGAGCAACCAAAACCGCTCGGGCCAACGTGACTCGGTTTGCCCAGCCTAGTGAGCCGTAAGGCCAGAAGATGATGACCAGGGTGGATATAAATATGTAGAAGCCTATAGCCACCCCCCAGTTTGCGGCAGTCACCATTAAGAGCGGCAGACCTTTGCCCAAAAATATCAGCAACATGCCGCCCAACAGTAGCTCTGCAGCGCCATAGAGACGTTTAGGCAGGGTGTAAGATGAAGCGTTAGAGAAGAGTGGCATGGTGTCTCACGAAGCGGAATCGTTGTCCGCAGTTGAAATAAATGATGCAACTATTTTTATATGTACCATTCTTGTAGAAGAAGGTAGGGTTGTCCATAGGATCAAGAAATGGATGGGTTAGTTTCAATTGTTCCAAATGGTTAATCGAATATTTTCTTTTCACCCGCTACGCTGAAGATGGTGAACCATTGAAAACTGTTCTGCCCAGGGCCATGCAAAGCATGGTCACATATTACGCTTGGAGGCTGAGTCACACGACGTGCCTCTTACTCCTAACTTGCAGCGCAATGGTGCCAAGCCACATTCAACGGAATGAAAGAGAGCCCGGATCAAGTGGGCTCGTAACGAAAAGGAACGCTTATGTCGGCGCCTGACGATGTTGACCATAAAGCCTATGTTGGTCATAAAGCTTATGTTGGCTCAAAAAGCTGTGCCACAGCCTTTTGGGTAACCAACCCGGCACAAGGCGAGCTGCGTAGCGAACAGTTTGCTGCGCCGACCCAAGACCAAGTGCTTGTGCGCACCTTGTACAGCGGTATCAGTCGTGGCACCGAGTCGTTGGTGTTCAATGGCCGCGTGCCCGAAAGTGAATTTTTGCGCATGCGTGCCCCCTTTCAGGCGGGGGAGTTCCCCGCACCGGTCAAATACGGTTACTGCAGCGTTGGTCGCGTTGAGCAAGGGCCTGAGGCGCTTCTAAACAAGACCGTTTTTTGCCTGTTCCCCCATCAGGATTACTACGTTGTGCCTGCTTCGGCGGTGCTGGAAGTGCCCGCCGGCGTACCTGCGAAGCGGGCTGTCTTGGCTGCCAATATGGAAACTGCCATTAACGGCGTGTGGGACGCCGAGCCGATGCTGGGTGAACGGGTGAGTGTGATTGGCGCGGGCGTGGTGGGTGCGTTGGTAGCGTACCTGTGCGCCCAGGTGCCCGGCGTTACTGTCCAGTTGGTCGATATCAACCCTGAACGTCACCAGCTCGCTGAGCAGTTGGACGTGGCTTTCTGTACCCCCGAACAAGCTGTCCAAGACCAGGATTGCGTGATTCACGCCAGCGGCCAGACCGCGGGCTTACGCCAAGCGCTTGAATTAGTCGGCAGCGAAGGGCGCATTATCGAAATGAGCTGGTTTGGCGAGGGGGACGTCGCGATTCCGTTGGGCGGCGCTTTTCACTCCCAGCGGCTGACGCTCAAGGCTAGCCAGGTGGGTCAACTGCCGCCCAAGCTGCGTCCCCGCTGGGGCTACCAGCGGCGCCTTCAATTAGCGTTGGGCCTGCTGGTAGACGAGCGGTTGGATGCACTGATTAGCGGCGAAAGCGACTTTGACCAGCTCCCCATGCTGGCCCCTAAGCTGTTTGGCCCAGGCAGCGCTGAGCTCTGTCACCGCCTGCGCTACCCCTCATAACTTATTTAGCCCTACTTGGAGTCTCTATGTTTCGTTTATGTGTTCGTGACCACTTTATGATCGCCCACAGTTTTAATGGCGAGATATTTGGCCCCGCTCAGCGCACTCATGGCGCTACCTATGTGGTGGATGTGGTCTTTCAGCGTCCTGAATTGGATGAGGATGGCCTAGTCATCGATATCGGTCTGGCTAGCGAAACGGTGAAATCGGTACTGGCTGACTACAACTTCAGCAACCTGGATGAAGTGCCTGAGTTTGAGGGCAAAAACACTACCACCGAGTTTATGGCCAAGGTGATCTTTGACCAGCTCGCCAAGGCGATTGGTGAGGGCAAAATGGGTACCACCGCCAAGGGGATTACCCATATGGAGATCAAGCTGCATGAATCCCATGTGGCTTGGGCCAGCTTCGAAGGCGCGCTATGAGTCAGCGCTTCACCTTAGTCGTTGCCGGTGACCCCGCTCAGCGTACGGGCGGCTATATTTATGACGCCCAGATTGTCTCGGCTTTGCGTGACCAGGGCTGGGAAATTGAAGTGGTTGGCCTAGCGGGCCGCTTCCCCGACGCTGATGCCGAGGCGGCGTCAGCCCTCTCTCAGGCCCTTGAGTCGCTTCCCGACCAGTCAGCGGTGGTAATTGATGGTCTGGCCATGGGGGCGTTGCCGGAGGTGATTGCGCAGCATGCCCAACGGCTGGAAATCACCGCCTTGCTGCACCACCCCTTAGGCGATGAGCTGGGCCTTGATGAGGCCGAGCAGCAGCGCTTTCATCGCAGTGAGTTAACCGCCCTTGACCACGTGGCACGGATTATCGTCACCAGCCAGTTTACCGCCCGGCGCTTATCTGAGCTGGCTGCCCACTACGCTCTCCCCCTCAACGCTAATGTAACAGTGGTTGAACCGGGCGTGGCCCAGGCACCGATTAGCTCCGCAGCTGAACCTGGTGAAACCTTACGTTTGCTGTGTGTGGCAACGCTAACGCCGCGCAAGGGGCAGGATATCCTGATAAAAGCGCTCTCGGGCGTCGCCGGTGACCACTGGCAGTGTGACTGTTATGGCGGCGCACGTGACCTTGAGTTCACTCGGCGCGTAGAGCAACTGATTGAGCAGAACGGCTTACAGGACTGCGTGCGCCTGCATGGCGAGTGTGATAGCGAGACGCTGGAAGCGGCTTATCGCAATGCCCACGCGCTGGTGCTGCCCTCCTGGTATGAAGGCTATGGCATGGTGGTCACCGAAGCCCTGGTCCACGGCCTGCCGGTGATTACTACCACTGGTGGTGCGCTGCGCGATACCTTGCCTGCGGGTGCCGGGCTAAGCGTTGAGCCGGGAGATAGTGAGGCGCTTCAAGACGCTTTGAGCCGTTTTTGTCATGACGAGGAGTTACGCCAGCAACTGCGCCAGGGCGCTGCCCAGGCCCGGAATGCGTTGAGTGACTGGCAGGCTGCGGGCGCTAAGTTTGCCGCGGCGTTAACCGCGCCCAGCGATACTGTATCTTTACGCGCAGGGAGCCAGTTTGAATCCAACTGGCTGGCGCTGCGCGAGGAAGCCGACGTTGTGTCCCGTAGCCAGCGTCTTGCGGCGCTTGCCTCAGAGTGGCTGAGCGCGTACACCCCTACACCCCTGATAGCGGATCTTGGCTGCGGTCGGGGCAGTAATCTGCGCTTTTTGGCGCCGCACCTGAACGGCCAGCAGCGCTGGAAGCTGATCGATCACGACGCTATTTTGTTAGCCCAGGCGCGCCAGCGAGCCGCCGGGTTAAGTAATCGCCGAGGGCAGCCTGTAGCCGTTGAGAGCCATTGCGTATCGCTGGAAGCGCTGACCGATGTGCCGCTCGACGATGCGCACCTCGTCACCGCATCGGCGCTGCTGGATCTGGTTTCCCAGCAGTGGATCGACGCCTTGGTGGCCCGCATTGCCGGGCAGCAGCAGGCACTGCTGATAGCGCTTAGCGTGACCGGTGAGTGGCACTTTATTGATCCTCACGGCGCGCCGGTGGTGGATGACGAAGACCATTGGCTGCTGGCGCTGTTTATTGCTCACCAGCATCGCAATAAAGGCCTAGGCGATGCGCTGGGCGGTCAGGCTCACCAGGCATTAGTCAGCGAGTTAGAGGAGGCTGATTATCGCGTTGAACAAGCCGAAACGCCATGGCAGCTCGCTGCGGGCAGTCAAAAGCTGCAACCGCTGATGATGGCGCTGCTCGAGGGGTGGGCCGAAGCCGCCACCGAGCAAGCTCCAGAAGCCGCGGCGCGGATTGCCACTTGGCTGCAGCAGCGTCAGCAAGCGGTGGCCAATGGCAAGCTGGGTATTTGGGTAGGGCACCGTGACCTGTTTGCTATGCCTCAGGAAGAGGCGTAAGTCGATGGGTCTTGCTGAGCGTTGGCAAACTCGCCTAACCAGCCCGTGGTTTCGCCGCGGGCTGGTTAGCGCTGCGTTATTGATAGCGGTGGCGCTGTGGGTTGAACCCCAGGCTGTCGTGGCGGAGGTGCAGCGTTTCTCGGCAGAGTGGGTCGTACTGGCGCTAGCCATCAGCACGCTGCAAATCATGCTCTGCGCCTGGCGCTGGCAGTTGACCGCGGGACTGATCGATGTCCCGCTGCGGTTTGCTTATGCCCTGCGTGAATACTACTTGGCGTTGCTGGTCAATCAGCTTCTGCCTGGCGGCGTATTAGGCGACGCTGGGCGGGCGCACCGCCATGCCACCCAAGCGCCCTCTAAGGGGCGGGCCTGGCGAGCGGTGATTATTGAGCGTGCCTCGGGGCAGATCGCTGTAGTAGTGCTCACGTTAACGGCGTTGCTGCTTTCACCGCTCTGGCATGCTGCGCTGGGAGGAGCGTTGATCACAGCGGTGGGCTTAAGCGCATTAGCTACTCTTGCGGCGGTCATCGTCAGTGGTTTACTGCTGCGCCAGCGTTTTGGTCACTGGTTAGCAAAGCTGCCGCACTGGTGCCAAGCTCTGGCTCACGATGTAAGACGAGGTCTTTTGCGACAAGGGGTGTGGCCCCAGCAGTTGCTCTCGTCACTGGTGATCGTGCTGAGCTACGGTCTGGTTATGGTCTGTGCGGCTCGGGCAATTGGGGTTGAGTTACCGGCGTTACAGGTGCTGGCACTGACACCGGTACTGTTGCTGGCCATGCTAGTTCCGTTTTCGGTAGCTGGCTGGGGGCTACGCGAAGGCGCCGCTGCGGGTGTCTGGGCGCTGGTCGGCCTGCCGCCCGCGCAGGGCGTGGCGGTGTCGTTGTCCTACGGGGTGTTGGTGCTGCTGGCGAGCCTACCGGGCATCTGGGTGGCACTGAGCCATCGCGAAAAAGCGCAGCCTTCAAGCGGTGGTATCCCGCAATCGCAGATCGAACAGGGTGTCGTCACCACAGCGGAAAGTCCGCGAGGGCGGGCGCAGCGCACTCTCAAGGGTCTCAATGGGCGTCATTTTCAGCCCTGGCCTGCCGGAGCCAATCAGCAGCGGGGCGACCAGCAGGTGCAGCCGATTAACGGCGCCCGCCTCGATAAACTGAGACACTGTAATGCCGCCGCCCTCTATCAATACCCGCGGCAGGCCTTTGTTGGCCAGCAGAGTAACAACATCGTTGGGGGTGAACTGACCGCTGGCATTCAGCGGCAGCACACAGCGCTGAACATGGGCGTCACACCCCGTCAGCGCCACATCAGGCCCCACAATATGCAGCGTCGGGGCGCTATCGCTGCTCAGCAGTGCCAAGTTGTTGGGAACCCGGCCACGAGGATCGAGCACCACCCGTGTCGGATTGCTGCCGCTAACGTGGCGCACGGTCAACTGCGGGTTATCGGCGCTGGCGGTACCCGCGCCGACGACTACGGCATCGACCAGGGCGCGCAGGCGATGCAGGTGAACCAGACTTTCATGGCCATTGATGTAGTGGGAATGTCCGCTCTCCGTGGCGATGCGGCCATCCATGCTCTGCCCCAGTTGGGCCACTACCCACGCAGGCCGACTGGCCAGCGGGGTCAGGCAATCGAGCAGCTCACGCGCCTCAGCGGTAACACTTTGAGCCGTTTGCCACTCGCCGGTTGGCGCTACGTCAATGGCCACCTCGCAATGACGCTGATGACGCAGGGCCAACAGCCACTCCCAGGCATCGGCCAGCGCAATAATGTCGAGATGGGATTCGGGCATGACGCCTCCGTGCTAAAAAATTCGCTTAATCATGCGGGCTCTGGTCTGTTGAGAGCAAGTTGTTTAGAGCAAGCATGCACCACCCCCCTTGTAAGGAAGCCAGGAGGCCTATATGTACCAGATTGAACGCGCTATTTTCGATATTCGTCGAGGCTTGCCTGTGGTGGTGAATGCCGGTGAGCAACGGTTGCTAGTGCAGGCGCTGGAAGGCAGTGAGTCAGTCGAAGCACTTGCCCAGTTAGCGGGCGAGCGGCCTTCACTGGTGCTTACCCGTCACCGCCTGGCGGCGATGGGTATAAAGGTAACCGCTGAAGCAGCCTGCTTGCCGTTGGCTGCTCATATTAGCCCCCACGAGCTGCATGGCCTGGCCACAGCGGAAGCGCTTTCGCAGCCTGCTGGAGGGCTTATCAGCGGGTTAAAGCCTGCAGGGTTGGCCGAACGAGGCGCGGTGACATTGATGCGCCGTGCGCTGCTGATTCCTGCAGCGCTGTGTGCCTTTGTGAGCGAAGAGGCCTCAGCGGCTATTGAACAACAGCTGGCAGAAGGGCGGTTGCTGCAAGTCACCGCTGAAGACGCTGAGCGCTGCCTTGCCGGGGCGCCGGGTATGCTCAAACGGGTAAGTGAGGCGAATATTCCCCTTGAGGATGCTGCCGACAGCCGTTTTGTGCTTTTCCGCGAGCCGGACGGTCTGCGCGAGCACGTTGCGGTGGTGATCGGTAAGCCGGAGCGCTGGGAAGGCGCGGTGCCACTACGCCTTCACTCGGCATGTTTAACCGGCGACCTGTTTGGCAGCCTGCGCTGTGACTGCGGTGAGCAGCTACGCAACGCCGTGGCGGATATTCAAGCCATGGGTGGCGGCGTGCTGCTCTATTTGGCCCAAGAGGGCCGGGGCATTGGCCTGGCTAATAAGCTGCGCGCCTACACCTTACAGGATGGTGGCTTGGATACCGTGGATGCGGATCAGGTACTCGGTTTTGGTGACGATGAGCGCCAGTACTCCGTGGCAGTGGATATGCTGAATGCCCTCGACATTGACCAGGTACAATTGCTGACCAACAACCCCTTGAAGATGGAAGCGTTACGCCAGGGCGGCATCGAGGTGGTCTCCCGCCAAGCGCTGTATGGCAGCGTCACCGACCATAACCAGCGCTACCTGAATGCCAAAGCCACCCGTGGTGGACACTTGTTGGAGGACGTACTATCCGGCCAGCGTTGAACCTGATGGGGCCTCGCTAGAACGGTTCCCTGCTGTTTCAGCGATGTTAGTTGGCCAGCGGTGGCAAGTGTGCCGTTTCCGCCACCACGGCGGCCAACTGGCGGGCGTAATGCTGCACCAACTGTTCGCCTAATTCAGCGCTGGCGTGGCGGGCATCGCCAGCGACACCGTGAGTGCTTAAGTCTTCCGCTAACCAGGAAAATGCGGCAGCGCCTTCTGCGCTCACCAATGCATCGCCTTTGGGGGCCGCAGGCGCTGTGGCCTGGTAGCCACCCAGCTTTACAAGGGTCGGTGCCAAATAGCGCATCATGGCGGTTTCGAGTAACCCCCCGTGCAAGCCGTAGCGAAGCTCTTCGGCCTCAATAGCACCTTCTAAAGGCGGCAGCCGCGTGTAGGTCGCTTTGACGACGCGCATGCTATGTCGCCGCCGCAGCGTTAACCCCGCTAAATCCATCACCGCCTTATTGCCACCGTGGCTATTAAGCAGTACCAGGCGGCGGATACCTGCCCGGGCTAAGCTGTCGCCGTAGGCTTCCAGCGTGGCAATGGCCAGCGGTGCAGGCAGGCTGAGCGTGCCGGGGAAGCTGGCGTGCTCGTCACTGGCGCCTACCGCAATCGGCGGTAGGCAGATAACGTTCAGGTTCGGATCTAGTTCTTCTAACATGGCGGCCTGCAGCCCCTCGCCAATGGTCAGGTCGGTGGCTAGCGGGAGGTGGGTGCCGTGCTGTTCAATGGCCCCAAGTACCAGTACCGCCACAGGGTCGCGTTGGGCGAAGTCAGCAAGCTGCGGAGCGGTGAGGGTTTGCCAGTGGTGAATCATTAATACACAACCTGTTAGTTAGCGTTGTTCGTCAGTAGCGGATGGTCAGAGCGACAAGCGTAAATATCGCCAGATGGTAATTTTTCGGCCCCTGCGTTTAGCCACTCGCTAACCGCTTGAGGCGTTTGCCACTCTACCCAGCGGAAGTGGCGCTGTTCGCCAGCCACCACGTTGTAGCGGTACTCGCCAAGACGGCTTAAGTGGTTAACGCAGTCCTGGTTGACCTCCAGGGCGCCGGCCACAAACTCCACCGACAATGCCGCTACTGGGCAGCTTAGTCCTGCTAGAACCTCCGCTTCAAAACCCTCAACATCGATTTTGATAAAGCTGGGTTCGCCGTATTCTTCGATTAACGCATCCAGTGTGGTCACCGGCACACGCAGCTGTTGCTCCCAGCGTACCTGGCTAAAGCCTGGGTTGCGTTGACCAATTTGGTCACGCCATTTGGTGGCAAGCGTGGCAAGGGTCGGGTTGCTGGGGCTAATAGCAATCTCGGCAAAGCCTGCCGTCGGGCCTGCCGCCATCGGTAGCAGGGTAATGGTCGGCGGCTTCACCAGGCGCTTAAACCACTTGGCTAGGTCGGGCTGGGGCTCTAGCGCCACTACACTGGCGCCCAGTGCATGAAAAGCCGCGCTACGGTCGCCTAGGTGCGCGCCAATATCAAAGGCAACGGCCCCTGGTTGAATGAAAGGCTGGTAGAGACGCTGTAGTCCACGCTGGCGCCCCGGGCGCCAGTAAATAAACAGCGAGCGGGCTAGCCCACCCGCGCTACGCAGTCGTTGAAGCGCCATGCGCCGCATTAGTTAGGCTCCCAGGACGGGCATGCCTTTATCCGCAAAGATGTTGGCGGTATAGGGTTTGCTTTAGCAGCGTTATTGGTCATCGGGGTACCACACGTAATTCCAGGTTTCGCTAATCGGCTCGTCGTTTAAGGTGAGCCTGAGACGAACATCGCTGGGTTGATCGCTGGCGGGCAGACGGAAGCTAGCCCGCCAGCCATTGTTAGGTAGCGCGGTGACCTGAGGCAGCAGCACCTCGCCTTGCTGGGCGCTGATAGCCAACTCCACAGGCTGGTCGGGGCTAATATCCGCTAACGCGCCACCCTGAAAGTCGACGATAAATTGGCGTTGGTCTTGCGAGGAGGAGTCCGCTTGTCCTGGCACACCTGCGCTGCCATGGCGAGTGCGAATGACACGACCGAGATCATGCGTTTCTGGCTGGGTATTCAGCGTGTGGGTGAGGTAATGCAATCGGCGGGATTCCCCTGCATCCAGCGTATCGTCTGCGACCCAGTAGGCGACGATATTGTCGTGGGTCTCATCGGGGGTCGGAATCTCGACAAGCTCCACGTGACCCGGGCCCCACTCATCCAGCGGTACAACCCACTGGCTGGGGCGGCGGTGGTACTGGGCTTCGGTGTCTAAATAGCGGTTAAAGTCACGCTCCCGCTGCATTAACCCAAAGCCCTGGGGGGAGTCGTCGATAAAAGCCGATGTACGCAGATGAGAGGGGTTGCTCAGCGGGCGCCAGATCCACTCATCGCTACCGGTATGTATCAGCAGCCCGTCGGAGTCGTGTACCTGGGGCCGAAAATCGTCCGGCCGCTGGCGGCTGGCCTCACCGTAAGTGAACATACTGGTGAGCGGCGCGACACCTAGTTTGGCAATATCTTCACGGGCAAAGAGTTCGGCCTCGACCTCTACCTGGGTATTCTCACCGGGTTGGATAACAAACCGGTAGGCACCGCTGACCGAGGGGCTATCCATTAACGCCAATAGCTCAATCTGTTCGCTAGTCGCGTCGGGTTTATATAACCAAAACTCGCGAAAGGCCGGGAACTCTTCGCCCTCGGGAGACGCCGTATCGATTGCCAGACCTCGGGTGGAGAGTCCGTACGCCTGGTCACGCCCCACAATCCGGAAGTAGCTGGCACCCAAAAACACCGCAAATTCATCGGCATAGTCGTCGTTATTGAGTGGGTAGTGGAGGCGAAACCCCGCATGGTCGCTGCCGGTTAAGTCTTGCTCTTTTAGCGTTGCGGCATTGCCATCGTAGGAGTAGTCCTCTGCAGAAAAGGGCAGCGGCGTTACCGTGTCATTGTCGATAACGTTCAAGGTAACCGGGGTTTGAAACAGAAAGCCGCTATGAAATAGCTGCAAGCTAAAGGGGCTTTCGTCCTTCCAGTAGGCGTGTTCGGGGTCAAAGCGGATTTGCCGGTAAGTATCGTAGTCAAGCTCCCGTAACACCTCAGGCAGTGTTTCTTGCGGGGCTTGATAAGCCTCTTCAGCCAGCTGTTGGGCGCGTTCAATAACCTCACTAAAATGTTGATCATCTTCGGCAAACGCCGGTAAGGCTAGCGTACAGCTGAGTAAAATTATCCATTGATTAACTCGCCATTTATCAGTTCGCCATTTATCAGCTCGCCATTTACCAACCGACCCTCTAGCAACCTGCCTTATATCAACATAGCTACAACGCATAAGCGAAATCCTTTCCGGTGAAGACCTGCAAAAACGCATGGCCAAGCAAAGCGTGTAATCTTTACACAATAACTATACGATAAAACATTGCAGTACATGATAGTTGTGTTTTTCAGCAGCCTTATTCCTTGCTCTCTTGTCTGGTGACTGGGTACAGCTCTGCTTTGAGACTAAAGGGTATATCTTTGAAACTGTCAGCTAAAGCAGGCAAACATGAGGGGGCAATGAGTCGATTAATATTAACGCTGCTAATACTGAATTTCCTACTCATCGTGCCACTTTGGTGGCGCTTTGGCGATATCAGTACGCACCTGCTCGCTTGGGAGGCGCTGATTATCACGCCACTCATGCTACTGCTCCCCGCTGGACGCGCGCGCCGTATCGT
The DNA here is from genome assembly GCF_031010175.1 of Halomonas sp. SpR1. Lineage (GTDB taxonomy): Bacteria > Pseudomonadota > Gammaproteobacteria > Pseudomonadales > Halomonadaceae > Vreelandella. The sequence continues at coordinate 51,116 of NZ_JAUAMB010000007.1, read as the reverse complement.
AGCGATTGGGCTGGTCTGTTGGGTGGTGCTGGCAACCGCCGCTAATCTAGGCACTGCCGCCACCCAAATGGCCTTTGCCCGGCCACTCAACCTCTATTTTGATGTGCCTCTGCTGCGCTCAATTTATCACCTGCTAGTAGGTAATGTAGGTCAACTGTTGGCAGTTTGCGCAATGCTGGCAGGGGTTGCCTTGTTGCTCGCCATCACACTAATTTTGGTGCGCCTGCTGCTGCCACCCGTAGCCTACTCTGTTAAGCGGCTGCCTGGTGCGGTGGCGTTAACGCTGCTAATCATTGCCACTACCAGCGCGGCGCTTGAGCTTAATGGAATCCGACTAGTGGATAGTGCACGTTTACCGATGGTGGACACGACACGCTTTCAGTGGCAGCAAATGACCGATACCCACGCCGCTCGCCTCGCCTTTACCGCTCAGTTGGAAGCCGCGCCGCTGGAAGCCCAGCCGCTACCGGGGCTTGAAGGCCGTAATGTACTGCTCACCTTTATTGAGTCCTACGGTATCTCGGCGCTGGATAATCCACGTTATTCCGGCGTTCTGCTGCCTACGCTAGCCGAGATGCAGCAGCGGCTGGATGAGCGCGACCTCCACGTGGTTTCTGGTATGTTGGCAGCGCCTATTCGCGGTGGGCAGTCCTGGCTGGCTCACGCGACGGCCCTCAGTGGTCGATGGATCGACAATCAGTTGTGGTATCGGTTGATGCTCGACAGCGGTCACTCCACTTTGATCGATGATTTTCGTGCCACCGGTCAGCGCACCCTGAGTGTGATGCCCGCGATTACCCTGGCTTGGCCGGAAGGAGAGGCCTACGGTTTTGATGAAATTGCCGCAGCGAATGATATCGCCTATGCCGGGCCTGCTCTCAACTGGGTCACCATGCCAGATCAGTTTACCCTCGATTATACCCAGCGCTACTTGCTGGGCGAGACGCCGGTGTTTGCTCAGTTAGCATTGATCTCCAGTCATGCACCCTGGACGCCGATTCTGCCGGTATTGGAGGATTGGTCATCGATTGGCGATGGACATATTTTTGCCCCCTGGGGGAGCGCCGGCGACCCGCCTGAAGTGCTGTGGCAGGACATCGAGCGCATTCGCGACCACTACGCCTGGTCAGTGGACTACGCTGTAAAAGTCACTGGCCGCTGGGCCGAGCGCGTAGTGGATGATAATACCCTGATGATTGTGCTGGGAGACCATCAAGCCGCGCCGCTAATTACCGGTGACGATGCCAGCGCGGCAGTACCGGTGCATATTATTAGTGGCGACCCTGAGCTAGTGGCGCCCTTTATAAAGCGTGGCTTTGTTCCCGGCACCCTGCCTGCGCTCGAAGAGGTGAGCAGTGCGCCTAGAATGAGCCAGTTACGCCACTGGCTACATGCCGATTTTGGAGAGTTAGCAGTGGGTGTAGCCGCTGATTCACGGTTAGCCCCTGTTTCAAAGACAAGGACGCAGCAATGATTCAGCCAGTGATTTTAAGTGGAGGCAGCGGCACACGGCTATGGCCGCTTTCCAGGGAACAGATGCCGAAACAGTTTTTGTGTTTAACCTCTTCCCAGAGCCTGCTCCAACAAACTCTAAGCCGCTTAGCCGGTTTAACCGACACAGCGCCGATGCTGATGGGCCATCATAGCCATCGCTTTTTAATGGCTGAACAGCTGCGCGAAATGGATCAAACCGCTACCGTGGTGCTTGAGCCTGAAGGCCGCAATACCGCCCCGGCCATTGCCTGTGCGGCACTGTTGGCGCGTCACACTGGCGATGACCCGCTGCTGCTAGTGCTTCCGGCTGATCATGTGATCGGTGATGTACAGGCGTTCCAGCACAGTGTTTCATTGGCCGTACCGTTAGCCGAAGCAGGTTACCTCGTTACCTTCGGCGTTGTACCCACACAGCCTGAAACGGGTTACGGCTATATTGCCTGCGGCGAGCCACTGGAAGGTGGTCACCATCTTGCCGCTTTTATTGAAAAACCGGACGCCAAGCGTGCTGCAGCGTTAGTCGAAGGCGGCAATTACCTGTGGAACAGCGGTATGTTTCTGCTGCGTGCCTCCAGTTATTTAGACCACCTAAAGCGGTTACAGCCAAAGATGTTTGAGGCATGCGTGGAGGCGGTTGACGGAGCGCACCGGGACTTGGATTTTCTACGCTTGGGCGAAGCGGCGTTTCGACGCTGCCCGGCTGACTCCATTGATTATGCGGTGATGGAGCACTGTGATCGCGCTGCTGTGGTGCCTTTGGCAGCCGATTGGAGTGATATCGGCAGTTTCGATGCGCTATGGGCAACCGTTACGCCTGATGCTGCGGGCAATGTCACCAAAGGCGATACCTGGCTGACCGATACGCAAGATTCGTTAGTGTTTGGCGAGCATCGCTTGGTAGCCACACTGGGTGTGGATAATCTGATTGTCGTGGAGACATCGGATTGCGTACTGGTGGCTCATCGCAATCAGGCGCAGCAGGTAAAGCAACTGGTGACATCGCTTATCCGGGCGGGTCGCAATGAACCATGTACGGCGGCCCAGGTACAGCGCCCCTGGGGCAGTTTTCAGGCGATGGACAGCGGCGAGCGTTATCAGGTCAAACGTATTACTGTAAAGCCTGGCGGGCGTTTATCGCTGCAGCGCCACCATCACCGGGCTGAACACTGGATCGTGGTGAGAGGAACCGCGCAGGTAACGCTAGAAGAGCGTCGCTTCTTGGTAACTGAAAACCAGTCTACCTATATCCCTATTGGGGCACTGCATCGGCTGGAAAACACCGGCAAAATCCCCCTTGAACTGATCGAGGTGCAGTCGGGTAGCTATCTGGGCGAAGACGATATTGAGCGTCTAGATGATGTTTACGCTCGCGATAGCAATGAGTGAAGGGTGGGGAGCACGCGGCTTACCAAAGCCAGCTGGCAGGGCGTGCCGGTGTTAGCCCTTTGCGAACACTGATCCAGCCGAGCAGGCAGCGCACCCCCAGCCATACTGCTAGCAGTGGCCAGAGTAGGGTGCCATCTATCACAATGCTGAGCAGAAAGGCTATGCAGGCATACAGCGTGCCAATCCAAAAGGTGCGGATCAGGTAACGATAGTGCTGCTGCAGCCAGGGGGCTGCTTCTTTACGATAAACATAGGCGATGATTACGCCAATCAGCAGGGTGATATTGGCAGTGACAATGCCTGCTAAGTAGAGTGCGTAAATTATCTGTGGCGCGCGCATCTCATCGCGAGGTATATAATTTTGCGTCATCACTCCTCTCTTTTTCAGCCTAATAAAGACGATAGTCACGAAAATTGGCTAGATTTTGCTGCTCCTGCACGACTTTACGGTAGCGTTTGTACTCCCATTGATACTGTGCCGGTTCCAGGGCAATCGCGCTCTCTACGCAAGCGTTGACACCGGTGGCAGACTGTACATCATCGTCACTATAGACCCGCTCGTCAGCATCCAGAAAATGGATTTCAAAGCCTTTACCCGGGATACGTAGCGCTATACCGGTGACTACCCGTGCCTGAGTCCGGGCGACCAGCTTGGGTAGCAGGGTGGCGGTGTAGGCCTCGCGGCCAAAGAACGGTGCAAAAACACCGCTGCCCCAATCGGGTTCCTGATCAGGAAGTATGCCAATCGCTTCGCTGCGTTTAAGCGCTTTAAGCAGTGCCGCCACACCGCGGGGGTTGGTGGGTACAAGACTTGCCCCCATACGTTCGCGACCATGACGAATGACCGGGTCGAGGTCGATGATTTTGGGTGGCTCGTACATTGCAGTGAAAGGGAAATGGCTCGATAGCCAGAAGTTAAGCACCTCCCAGTTGCCGAAGTGTGGGGCAAGTACAATTACGCCGCGGCCTTCGCTGCGAGCGTTGTCGAGTTTCTCGCGACCATGTACCGCTAAAATGCTGGCTTCTACTTTATCAGGCTCTGCCATCCAGGCGTGGCCCAACTCTATCATCGTAGCCGTTGAGTGACGCAAGCTATGGTGAGCAAGGGACTTACGTTCTAAAGCAGAGAGGCGAGGGTAAACGATGTTTAGGTTGCGCTCTGTCACCTCGCGCTCACGCTTCTTAAAGCGGTAAATCAGGGGGCCGAGCGCCGAAGCAATACGCCATAGACGAGCAAGCGGCCAGCGTGCTAGCTGACGCCATAGCCAACTGATTACACTGGCTTTGGAAAAACGTTTAGTGTTTTTAGCCCCCTGTATTGCCATCGTTAAATCAACCAAGTGTCTACGTTGGAAGGCGCGCGTTTTTCTTGCAGCCCTTTAAAACCTTTAACACAGCGAATAATGAACCACACGGCTAGCGCCAGCAAAAGCGGGAAACCGATCAGTATCAGGGTCAAGAGTGAAAACACAATGCCGTACACCAACCCCATCCAGAAAGTGCGAATCTGATAGCGGTAGTGCTCGTCCAGCCACGTAGGGCCTTTGCCTTTATAGACATAAGCGATGACCACACCAATAATCGACGTAAAGCCAAGGACAAAACTAGCCAGATAGAGCGCGTAGATCACCATGGCCATGGTGGTATCGGGCTGATGTTCCTCTTCGCTGATGACGTTGCCTTCGAGTGGAGAATCAGTTTCCTTATCAAGCATAATGTTTCCTTTCGACAGATCTGTATAAGTGCGGTGGCGGGTAATAATGCCTCGCACATCAGGGCGCGCTGTTTAAGCGCGACATATGATACCTGGGTTCATTAGACTTAGCATTAACGTGAGGCGGGGCGGCATATCTCTAACAGGTTGCCGTCCGGGTCGCGCAGGTAGAGGGATTCAATCGGGCCATTGGCGCCTTGGCGAGCCACGGGGCCTAGTTCTACGTCAATCGCCAGTGCATCTAAGTGCTGCTTGAACTCATCCAGCGGCAGCTGGCAACGCAGGCATAAATCGAGGCTGCCGGGCGTGGGTGTCGCTGAAATGGGGGCAATGTCAGTATCTGTTTGATGCAGGCGTAGTGCCGTATCCCCGAGCATTAAGTCGACCCTTTGAGCATCGCGATAGCGTACGTCTAAGCCTAAAACCCGCGAGTAAAAATCCACTGCACGACTGATGTCGGTCACGGTAACAACAAGATGATCCAGACCTGATAGCATGCCACCTTCCTTAATACATAACGTTAAACCAGAGAATACAATGATGCGCCGCTGTCCGCTTTGCGCTGAATACACTACTGCGCTCTACCACCGGGATCGGCGTCGTGACTACTACCAGTGTGCCACGTGCAAGCTGGTATTTGTCCCCCCCGAGCAGCATTTAAGCGCCGCTGCAGAAAAGGCCGAATACGATAAACATCAAAACTCGCCGCATGATACGGGATATCGACGCTTTTTAGGGCGTTTATTTATCCCGCTATTAGCGAAGCTCTCACCCAACGCCCGTGGGCTCGATTTTGGCTCTGGGCCAGGGCCTACGCTGTCGGTAATGTTTGCCGAGCAGGGCTTCCCGATGGCTCTTTACGACCCTTTTTACGCTCCCGATGCCTCAGCTTTGACACAAATATATGATTTTATCACCGCAACAGAAGTGGTTGAGCACTTGTCGCAGCCTGGTCAGGTGCTCACTCAATTAGTGGCTCAACTGGCACCCGGCGGCTATCTAGGGCTGATGACCAAGCGCGTCTCTTCACCGGAAGCTTTTGCCCGCTGGCACTATATTAGCGATCCCACGCATATCAGCTTTTTTAGTGAGGAGACCTTTCGCTGGTGGGCACAAAAGAATAGTTTAGTAGTGGAATTTCCTGGGCCAGACGTGGTTATTCTATACAAAACGCTAACGTGAACAATTGTAACGTTAGAAAAGCATTGACTTTGCCCCCTTGAGGGTAATAATTGCGCGCCGCTATCCCGGCCTGACTCGATGTGCCAGGTGAGATAACGGTTTCTGTGAACACATTTATCTGCGTTTTCACTCCTGTTTTTCACTACTTTTAGGCAAGACGAGGTTTTCATGTCGCGGCAACTGCTAGCCATGGCGCTAGCGCCCCTGTTAGGGCTCTTCATTCTCGGGATTGGCAACGGTTTTCTCGCCACCTTAATTACCGTGCGCTTGGATGCCGCCGGTGAGTCGGCCACGGTCATCGGTATTGTGTCGTCGGCTTACTTTATCGGTTTAGCCTTAGGCGCCATGGTGAATGACCGCCTGTTGCTGCGCATTGGCCATATTCGCGCCTACGGCAGTTTTGCCTCATTAGTCGCCGTTACGGTGTTGCTACAAGGCTTGTTCTTCGACCCCTGGGCGTGGTTTGTGCTTCGCCTGATCGGCGGCTGGGCCACGGTGGGGGTGTATCTGGTCATTGAAAGCTGGCTGCTGACGTCAGGCGACCAAAAGGTTCGTGGCCGCCTACTGGCGCTGTATATGATTTCGCTATATGCCGCTGGGGTATTGGGTCAACTGCTGCTGGGTGTGACCGATGCCATGGGCGTGACCGCCCCGTTTATGGTAATTGGGCTATTGGCCTCGTTGTCTGTGCTGCCGATGGCGATGATACCTCGTGTATCACCTATTATTGAACACGCTGAACCGCTTCCTCCTCACCGTTTGATCACGCTGACCCCCACCGGCGTGATGGGCAGCTTAGGCTCCGGGATGGTCGTCGCAGCAGCGTATACCCTGTTGCCGCTTTATCTGCAGCGCATTGGTATGAGCGTCAACCAAGTGGGGCAGATGATGGCGGTAGTGATTATGGGCGCGATGCTGCTGCAGTACCCTATTGGCCGCTGGTCGGATCGTCATGACCGACAGATGGTGTTGATCGGCATTAGTGGTTTCTGTGTGCTGATCTCGGCGGCGATGCTCTGGCTGCCGCTTTCGACGCCAATGCTGGCGGTGCTGCTGTTCTTGCTTGGCGGTGGGGTATTTGCGCTCTACCCGGTTGCGGTGAGTCACGCGGCCGATCGCGCTCCCGCAGGGGCACTTGTGCGCATGAGCCAAGGCTTGCTGCTGATCAACTCGATTGGCGCCACGATCAGCCCGCTGATGATCTCCCCGGTGATGACCGCCATGGGGGATGCGGGTCTGTTCTGGGCTTTCGGCTCACTCAGCCTCTTCTTCTTAATGTTCTTCTCCTGGCGGCGTAGCGTACGCCCAGCGCCGGTGCCTGTGGCACCCTTTACACCAACGACGCCCATGACCGCTGCAGGTGCTGAGCTGGTGGTCACCGAGGAGTTGATTCAGGGGGCGCTGGAGCACGAGCACTTGGAGGATCTCTCCGATGCCGTATGGGATGTGGAGGCCGCCGAACCGGTGGTAGGGCCACCCGCGGAAGATGAAAGCCATATCACTTACTATGATGATGTGGAACAAGTAAACAAGCGAAAATAAAATGCAGCGAAGACGTTGTCGGTAGCAGGTGATACCTTGGGCTAATGGTGTAGGTGAGAGAGTATTACTACTATCTAGGGCATACTTTCAAACAATTGTTTAATTTTTCAGCCCGAGGTTCGCCATGAATGTTTACGCCGCACCGGTACGCGATTTGCGCTTTGTGCTCGAAGAGCTATTAGCGCACCGCTCGCTCAGACTGCCGGGCTTTGAAGAAGCCACGCCCGATCTGATTGAGGCGGTGCTCGAAGAGGCCGCAAAGCTAGCCGGTGACGTCTGGGGGCCACTTAACAAGATTGGCGATCAGCAGGGAGCCCAGCGCCACACCGACGGCAGCGTGACCACACCGGAGGGCTTCGCGGCGGCTTACCAGGCGTATGTCGAAGGCGGCTGGAACGGTATTGGCGTATCAGAGGCTCTGGGTGGCCAGAACCTCCCTGAAGTGGTCGCTAGCGCGGTGCAGGAGATGCTTCACGGTGCCAATATGGCGCTGGGTCTCTGCCCCATGCTGACCGCCGGGGCCATCGAGGCGCTGGCCCATCACGGCAGCGATGAATTAAAAGCGACTTACTTGCCCAAACTGGTGGAAGGCACCTGGGCGGGCACCATGAACCTGACCGAATCCCAGGCGGGCTCAGATCTCTCCCAAGTGCGCACTCGCGCGGTGCCTGAAAACGACCACTACCGCATCAGCGGCCAGAAGATCTATATTACCTGGGGCGAGCACGACGCCGCCGAAAACATTATCCACCTGGTGTTGGCCCGCAAACCTGATGCGCCGCAAGGCAATAAAGGCATTTCGCTGTTTCTGGTGCCCAAATTCCTGGTTAACGACGACGGCTCGCTGGGCGAGCGCAACGACGTCACCTGTGCGTCTATTGAGCACAAACTGGGCATTCACGGCTCGCCCACCTGTACCCTCAGCTTTGGCGAACACGGCGGCGCCATAGGCTACTTGGTTGGTGAAGAGGGGCGTGGTCTTAACCATATGTTCACCATGATGAACGAGGCACGCCACAAAGTCGGCATTCAAGGCATTGGCGTGGCCGAGCGCGCCTGCCAGCACGCCTTTGCCTACGCCTTGGAGCGCACTCAGGGCCGCTCCCCCAAAGCACGCGGCGGTGAGAATTGTACTATTAGCGACCACTTGGACGTGCGCCGTATGCTGCTCTCCATGCGTTCGCGTACCGATGCGCTGCGCGCCCTGGCGCTCTACTGCGCCGCCGAGTTGGATACCGCCCGTCACGCTGAAAGTAACGATGCTCGCCAAGCGGCCCAGGCCCGCGCGGATATTTTGATTCCGGTGATTAAAAGCTTCTCTACCGATCAAGCGGTGGATATCGCCTCCGTGGGCATTCAAGTACACGGAGGCATGGGCTACGTGGAAGAGACCGGCGCCGCCCAACTACTGCGCGATGCGCGCATTGCGCCGATTTACGAAGGCACCAACGGTATCCAGGCGCTTGATCTGGCAGGGCGTAAGCTCCAGCGTGACAACGGCGAAGCGCTCACCATGCTGCTGTATGACGTGGCTGCCACCGTGGAGCAGCTAAACGCCGACCCAGCACTAAAAGCGCTGGGCAGGGGCTTGGCCGCAGGCTTGAACGATTTAAAAGCCGCCCAAGCGCTAGTGCTAAAACAAGGCAGCGATCCTGAAACCGGCCCAGACGCAGTGCAGGCCTACGCTACGCCGTTTCTCACATTGGCAGGCCACGTGCTGTGTGCATGGCAAATGGGTCAGGCGGCGCTTAGTGCCCAGGCCGCCCTTAACAACGGCAGCGATGATCCCTTCTATACTGCCAAGATACGCAGCGCCGAATTTGCGATTACTCAATGGCTGCCGGTAGGCCGCGCCCAGCGGGCGGTGATTGAGGCGGGTATACAGTGTTTAAGCGAATTTGAGGTTCACTAACGCTAATTTTTTCAGTCAGCACCGCCGCCCTATGAGGCGGCGGTGCTGTTTCTATACTATCAAAACAACCAATTAAAACGAACGCTTTTACTAATACCGACTTCAACAACACGCTTAATAATAAGACCAGGAGCCGACCATGACCGCTATTTTCGAGCAAGGCTTACCCAAAACCGTAGCCAACCATGTACCCCTTTCCCCGCTGACCTTTATCGAGCGCTCGGCGTCGATCTATCCCGACTACCCTGCGGTGGTTCATGGCCGCACGCGGCGTACCTGGGGCGAGACCTGGACGCGCTGCCGCCAGCTTGCCTCTGCGCTCGAAAAGCGGGGGATTCAGCCGGGCCAGACCGTAGCAGCGATGCTGCCTAATATTCCAGCGATGTTTGAAGCGCACTTCGGTGTGCCGCTGGCTGGCTGCGTATTAAACACGCTGAATATTCGCCTGGATGCCGAGGCGATCAGCTATATGCTGGAGCACGGCGAGGCCAAAGCCATTCTGGTCGATCCCGAGTTTGCCGACGTCATCCAGCAAGCCGTTGCCAAGCTTGAGCACAAGCCGCTGATTATCGATGTCGCTGACGTAGAGTTTCTCGGCGACACCCAGGGCATTGGCGAGATCGAGTACGAAGCGCTGCTTGAAGAGGGTGACGCGGAGTTCGCCTACCAACTGCCTGCCGATGAGTGGAATGCGATCTCGCTTAACTACACCTCAGGTACCACCGGCAAGCCCAAAGGCGTGGTTTATCACCACCGCGGTGCTTATCTCAACGCGGTGAGTAACATTATGGAGTGGGCGATGCCCCACCATCCCATCTACCTGTGGACGCTGCCGATGTTCCACTGCAACGGCTGGTGCTTTCCCTGGACGATTGCCGCCAACGCCGGGGTGAACGTCTGCCTACGCCGGGTCGACCCCAAAAAGATCATGCAGTTGATTGCCGATGAAAAGGTCACCCACTTTAGCGGGGCGCCGATTATTCTTAATGGGTTGGTGAATCTGCCCGCTGAAGATAAACGTGAGTTCGATCACCCGGTGAAAGTCACTACTGCCGGTGCCGCGCCGCCTGCCTCGGTGATTGCTGGTGTCGAAAAGCTGGGTATTGAAGTGACTCATGTGTATGGCCTGACTGAAGTGTATGGGCCGGTGACCGTGTGTGCCTGGCGCGAAGCCTGGGATGAGCTGCCGCTGGAAGCCAGGGCCAAGATCAAAGCCCGCCAGGGCGTGCGCTACCATATGCTCGAAGCATTGTGCGTAGCCGACCCGCTTACCCTGGAGCCGGTGCCCAAAGACGGCCAAACCATCGGCGAGATACTAATGCGCGGCAACAACGTCATGAAGGGCTATTTGAAGAACGCCGAAGCGACCGAGCAGGCCTTAGAAGGCGGCTGGTACCACACCGGTGATCTTGCCGTATGGTACCCGGATGGCTATATCGAGATTAAAGACCGCTCCAAGGACATCATTATTTCCGGCGGTGAGAATATCTCAACCATCGAAGTGGAAGATGCTATTTACGGCCATCCTGCGGTCGAAGAGGCGGCAGTCGTGGCCAAGCCCGACGAGAAGTGGGGCGAAACGCCCTGTGCCTTTGTGAAGCTTAAAGTCGGTTACGGCGAAGTCACTGAGGCCGACATTATCGCCCACTGTCGCGAACATCTGGCGGGCTACAAAGTCCCTAAAACAGTCATTTTTAGCGAGCTGCCGAAAACCTCAACGGGCAAGATCCAAAAGTTCGTCCTGCGCGAAGAAGCTAAAAATCATTGATAACGCATTTAAGGAGTGAGGGTATGAGCGACAAAACGATTGGCGTAGTAGGGGCCGGCACAATGGGGCAGGGGATTGCCCAGGTAGTGGCGGCGAGTGGCTTCACCGTTAGGCTCTACGATGTAGCAGAGCAGCAGCTTAGTCGCGCTGAGGCAAATATTGATAAAGGTTTGGGTAAGCTGGTAGCGAAAGAAAAAATCAGTGATGCGGATAAAGACGCTGCCTTGGCGCGCCTTTCGACGACCACGACGCTAGATACGTTGAGTGATTGTGCGGTAATTATTGAAGCTGCTCCGGAACAGCCTGAACTGAAAGAGAAGTTGTTCCGCGACCTAAGCCGTTTAAGCAGCGAGGCCATCTTGGCTTCCAATACATCGTCGCTGTCATTAACTCGCTTAGCGGCCGTTTGCGAACGCCCAGAGCGAGTAGTAGGTATGCATTTTTTCAACCCGGTACCGGTGCTCAAACTGGTGGAGGTGATTCGTGCGGAACAAACGTCAAATGAAACCGTTGAGCGCATTGAACAGCTCGCTATCGCCTTAGGCAAAACCGCTGTTCCCGTGGGTGATGCGCCAGGCTTTGCGGTGAACCGCCTGCTGGTACCGATGATCAACGAAGCCGCGTTTATAGTTCAAGAGGGCACCGCGACGCCGGAAGCAGTCGATGACGCCATGAAGCTAGGCGCCGCCCACCCCATGGGGCCGTTGGCGCTGGCAGATTTAATTGGCCTGGATGTTTGTCTAGCGATTATGGAAGTGCTTCAGGAAGGCTTTGGCGATCCCAAATATCGCCCCTGCCCACTGCTCAAGCGCATGGTGGCCGCGGGCTACCTGGGCCGCAAAAGCGGGCGGGGGTTTTATCACTACGATTAGCTTGCACTGACGTGAAGAGCGCGGCATAAATAAGTCATTGCCACTCAACCAAGCGTTCGCTAGGGTTGAGTGGTACCCACTTTGATATTCCATAACAAATCAAATAAGGAGTCCGCCATGAGCGAAGCAGTGATCGAGAAGGTTGATAACGATGGGATGGTACGACTGACCATCAATCGTCCTAAAGCGCTTAATGCCTTGAACAGCGAAGTGCTCGCCGCGTTGGAAGCGCACCTGGTAGAACTTGAGTCTCATCCCACTCTGCGCGGCGTAGTGATTACCGGCGCGGGCGAGAAGTCTTTTGTAGCGGGTGCTGATATCACCGAGATGCGTGATAAAACGCCCGAAGAGGCGCGGGCCTTCGCTAGCCAGGCGCTGCGTACGATTAAACGTCTTGAGACACTGCCCGTGCCGGTGGTCGCGGTGGTGAACGGGTTTTGCCTTGGTGGCGGCTGCGAATTGGCACTGGCCTGCGACTGGGCCGTAGCCAGCGACAACGCGGTGTTTGGGCAACCGGAAGTATTGCTAGGTGTCATCCCCGGCTTTGGCGGCACCCAGCGCCTGCCGCGCCGCGTTGGCCCCGCCATGGCGATTGATCTGGTCACCACCGGGCGCAAAATCGATGCCCAAGAGGCGCTACGTATCGGCTTGGTGAACCGGGTAATGCCGCAAGCGGAGCTAGAAAACTACGTTGAAGAGTTAGCCAAGCAGCTCAAGGGCAACGGCCCGCAGTCGGTGCGCGGAGCTAAGCAGGCAGTTCACGACGGGATGGATCAAGACCTGGACAGCGCATTGGCGCTGGAAACCAGCCTGTTCGCCTTCTGCTTTGCCGGTGAAGAGCAGAAGGAGGGCATGGCAGCGTTTGTCGAGAAGCGCAAGCCTAGCTTCTAATACCAGTTTCTAAAGCCAGGCTTCTAAAATCAGGCTTCTAGGCTTTTATTCGTTCCAGTTTTACTTATTTAGGGGGTGGCGCTTGCGTCACCTCCGTTTTATGCTCGAAGGCTCTCTACTACTCATCTTGTCGGAGTTGCCAAAATGCAATGGGCCGCGTTTATCCTCGCCGCGCTTGGTTTTGCCTACTTACCTGGGCCTGCGATGCTGTATACCGCAGCGCAAACCCTGGGGCGTGGCCGACGAGCAGGGTGGTTAGCGGTCATGGGGGTGCATATGGGCTGCTATGTCCATGTGATAGCCGCCGCACTTGGGCTGGCGCTGCTGTTTGCGGCGATCCCGCCTGCTTATATCGCCATGAAAATTATCGGCGGGCTTTACTTGCTCTGGATGGGGCTACGGCTATGGCAGCAGGGCATTCGCGCCCATGGCGATGAAGTGCCGTTGGCCACCACTAAACGCGTGCTGCGCGACAGCTTTCTGGTGGAAGTGCTTAACCCTAAAACCGCACTCTTTTTCGTCGCCTTTTTGCCCCAATTTGTGCAGCCCGAGAGCGCGATGCCGGTAGCGTGGCAGTTGCTTTGGCTGGGTATTGCCACCAATGTACTGTTCTCCTCTGCGGATGTTGTGGTGGTTCTGCTTGCTAGCCCACTGCGGGCGTGGCTACAAAGATCCCAAGGCTCTTCCCGCCTCATTCAGCGTATAGGCGGCGGCGTATTGATGGGATTAGGCGGTAACACGTTGGCTCAAGCGGCGCGATAAGGATGCCTGCCCAAATCAGCTAATTCTATATCTTCTTATAAGGAGCGCTGCATGTTTGATCTGTATATTGCCAACAAGAATTACTCGTCCTGGTCACTGCGCCCTTGGGTGCTGATGAAGGCGCTGGAGATTCCATTTAATGAACATCTCATGCCCTTTGAAGGGGGCACTGGGGCAAGCCACGACACCTTTATTCGCTTTTCACCCTCGGGCTTAGTGCCTTGTCTGGTGGATGTGAAAGATGATGACGAGCTGGCGGTATGGGACTCTCTGGCGATTGTCGAGTATCTGGCCGAGCAACACGCCAACGTTTGGCCAAGTGACAAGACCGCCCGCGCCTGGGCACGCTCAGCTACTGCCGAGATGCACAGCGGCTTTGGTACGCTGCGTGACGAGTGTCCGATGAATTGCGGTATGCGGGTGGCATTGAACAGCTTATCGACCAAACTTAAAACGGATGTGGCGCGCTTGGATGCACTTTGGCAGCAGGGGCTGGAGCGCTTTGGTGGGCCGTTTTTAGCAGGCAGTCACTTTACGGCTGTCGATGCATTTTATGCCCCTGTGGCGTTTCGTGCGCAGACATTCAGCTTACCGCTCAGCGAGGCTTCCCAAACGTATGTTGAACACTTATTAGCGCTGCCTGCCATGCAAACGTGGTATCAAGCTGCGCTTGAGGAGCCATGGCGCGAGTCCATGCATGAAACCGATACGCTGAAAAATGGCAACGCAACAGCTGATTACCGTAAGCCTTAAGCTACGTGGCAATTCTCCAGGAACACTCGGCATCGGGTACACTGACGCAAATTTCGTTTGGAAACGTCCATGGCTCTTAGCGCAACGCCCTACAAAGTTGATATTAATCTTACCGATCTGGATCGCGGGGTGTATGAAACGCTGCGTTTTACCGTGGCTCGCCACCCCTCCGAAACCGAAGAGCGCATGACCGCACGCTTGCTCGCCTATGTGCTGTGGTACAGCGAGACCCTCGCCTTTGGGCGTGGGCTCTCTGATGTGGATGAGCCAGCGTTATGGGAGAAAAGCCTGGATGGGCGCTTGCTGCACTGGATTGAAGTAGGCCTGCCGGATGCCGAGCGCATCACCTGGTGTTCACGGCGGGCTGAGCGCGTATCGCTACTTGCCTATGGTCGGGTAGATCTATGGGAGAGCAAAGTGCTGCCGAGTGTGGCGTCGCTGAAAAATCTCCATGTGGCAGGGCTGCCCCAGGAGGCGCTCGCGACCATCGCTAAAGACCTGCCCAGGGCGATTAACTGGGCGGTTATGATCAGTGAAGGATCGCTGTATATCACCGATGAAAACGGCCAGCACGAAATTACCCCGCAGTGGCTGCTGCGCGACAGGTAGTGATTAAACTAAGCCTTTAGCCTACAAACTTTCGTCTAGTCGACTACGCTATACGTCTAAGCAAGCAACCGCATAAGGGGTGGCCTATGAGCCACCCTTAATTTTTAGTGACTTAGCCTTTTTCTATAGACGACAGAAAAAGTATGCTTGCTATCTTTTTGCACAATTACATACAATCAACAATGTTTGTTGATATTCATCAAAAAGCAGTCTCCAAAAACGCTCCCTAGGAAAATCTCAAGGAACGAGTAATGAAAGCAATTACCTCTCTACGATGGCAGCTGCTCCCGCTAGTGGCTGTTGTAAGCCTGCTATCAACGCTCGCGCAGGCCAACGATAGCGTTCTCTCGATCAAGCACGAAAATGATGGTATGGCCAGCAGTGATGATGGCCACTTTACCAGCGGTTTTGAGCTCAATTGGGCGTTTGAACCTGAAGCTAAAAGCTGGAGCCAGCGCTTGGCCACTGCTTTGCCCGATAGCCTCATCGGCAACGCTGATATGGCAGCTTTTCGGCTCGTGCATCAAATTTATACACCCAACAATATTGAACAGCGTGGGTTGGTTGAAGACGATCGCCCCTACGCAGGGATAGTTTATGGCGGTATGTCGCTCTATGAAGATGTGCCTATGGAAAACTGGCGCCAGGCGACTGACCTGCACTTGGATATTGGTTTGGTAGGGCCTTCGTCACTAGCCGATAGCATTCAGCGTGAAGTACACCGTATCACTGAAAGTGACCGACCCAATGGATGGAATAATCAGCTGGGCGATGAAGCCATCGTCAACGTCGCCATGCGGCGCCAGTGGTGGCATAGCTCCCCCTTGATCGGCAAACAGTTTGCCCATGGCCCTAGTGTCGGTGCTGCTTTGGGTAACCTCTACACCTACGCAAGCGCTGGGTATAGCGTGCGTTGGGGGGATGAAGCGGCTGGCATACCGACGTTGACACCCAACCCCGGTAGCCGCCACTACATGGTCGGTAAAGAGGGGTGGCAGTGGTACCTGTTTGCCAGCGTAGACGGCTACTATATGGCGCAAAACCTGACGCTGGACGGCAATACGTTTAGAAATAGCCACTCGGTTGATCGCAAAGAGTGGGTGGGCGATGTCTCAGCGGGGCTGGCCCTGGCCTGGGAAGATTGGCAGGTGACTTACGCCGTTGTTCAGCGCTCTCGTGAATTCGACGGGCAAGACGAGCAGGATAAGTTCGGTTCTATCACGCTATCTAAACGCTTCTAAAACGGTTCGGGTAGTCGCTCGCGCCCACGGGAAAGGAGAATTGCTTATGGCCAACAAGTATCCTCATACCCCGGATGGGCGCTACTTCGTCGCCAAAAATCGGCTATGGCGCTGCACTGACCCGCGCTTAGGTGAAGATGAAAAGCGCACCCATATTAAAGCATTAATGAAGGCTCGTCGGGCGGTTAGAACAGCCCAACAGCAAGACGATGAAGACGCGATTCGCCAAGCCCGCAACGCAGTGCAAAGCGCTAAAGAAGCACTCGGTGAGCGTGGCCCCGTATGGTGGGATGATAACGCGCCGGATGAAGGTGGTCTTGCACCTCACAAGAGCTCTTATGCTAAATGGTGGGAGGATCAGAACTAAGTCAAGTCTCACCGTAACGAACAGAGTCGAGTCAAAGCTGCTAGCCTAAGTGTTGAGGTGCGTAATGTTTGTATAAAGTGGGCTTACAAGGAGGCAGTGTATATGGAAATGTATTTTTTTAATGGCTGGGAAAAGTTATTTCGAACGCTCGTTATTGGTGTGCTGGCATATGCTGCGCTCGTTCTCTTTTTGAGAATATCGGGCAACCGTACGCTCTCCAAGATGAATGCGTTCGATTTGATCGTGACCGTGGCGCTGGGTTCTACCCTGGCTACCGTGCTCTTGTCCAAGAACGTGGCATTGGCTGAAGGGGCGCTGGCGATGGCGCTACTGATTGCTCTTCAGTTCCTTATTACCTGGGCCAGTGTACGCACCGCTTGGGTACGCCGATTAGTGACGGGGGAGCCAGTGATGCTGTTTTATCGTGGGGAATTTATTACTACCGCCATGCAAAAAGCGCGGGTTACTCAAGATGAGATTCAGGCGGCTATTCGCAGCAATGGACTGAGCGACATCGCTGACGTGGAGGCAGTCGTGTTAGAAACCGAGGGAACACTAAGTGTCGTCAAGCATCAAGCTGAGGGCTCTCAATCAAGCCTGGAGGGCGTACGGGGGCCCCGTCAAGGCTAGATCGACACCTCCTGCTATCTTGATGAAGTAGCGCCGAGTTAACGTTTTACCGATAGTTCGTATCAGGGTCTACGCCATATTAACAAGCGTAGACCTTTTTTGTATTGATTCGCCAACGATTACTCGTCGTTTGAAATTTTATCCTGCGTTTTGAGCTCAAAGTCGCTGGCATCATGACGTTCGTGCAACTGCTCATGGGGCTCGCCAAAGGTGCGGTTGACCATCCGACCGCGTTTAACGGCGGGGCGCTCATCAATCTCTTCAGTCCAGCGTAGAATGTTCTTGTAAGTGTGGGCTTCCAAGAATTCAGCCGCTTCGTAGACGCGATTTTTCACCAGCGCGCCATACCAGGGGTGAATCGCCATATCGGCAATGGTGTACTCATCACCCGCCATAAAGCGGTTTTCCGCCAAGTGGCGGTCAAGCACATCAAGCTGGCGCTTTACTTCCATCGTGTAGCGGTCAATCGGGTACTGGTATTTCTCCGGCGCGTAGGCGTAAAAATGGCCAAAGCCACCGCCTAACATCGGTGCGCTGCCCATTTGCCAGAACAGCCAGGAGAGGCATTCGGTGCGCTTCGCCGTGTCCCTGGGTAGGAAGGCGTCAAATTTTTCAGCCAAATAGAGCAAAATTGCGCCAGACTCAAATACCCGTTGAGGCGGATTAGTAGAGTGATCCATTAGCGCGGGAATTTTGGAGTTGGGGTTCACCTCGACAAAGCCGCTACTGAACTGATCGCCTTCGCCAATTTGAATCAGGTAAGCGTCGTACTCGGCGCCTGTTACACCTTTCTCCAGCAGCTCTTCAAGCATCACTGTGACCTTGACGCCATTGGGTGTGGCTAGCGAGTAGAGCTGCAGCGGGTGTTTGCCCACCGGCAGCGCCTTGTCATGGGTAGGGCCCGCAATGGGGCGATTGATATTGGCAAATTTACCGCCGTTGCCTGGTTCCCACTTCCAAACACTCGGGGGCGTATAGGTGTTGTCGCTCATTAGTATCCTCGCTATAAATAGGTTATCGGTGACAAAGCGGCTAGCTAGTGTTTAGCCTGGTAATAAAGTAGTTCATTTTCCCTAAATGAGGTGGCGGATGCGTGTTATTGGTGTACTAGGCGGTATGAGCTGGGAGTCGACCCAGGGCTACTACCGGGCCTTAAACGAAGGCGTCAAAGCGGCGCTAGGCGGCTTTCATTCGGCTAAGATCGTGCTGGTTAGCGTCGACTTTGCCGAAATTGAGTCGCTGCAGCAACAGGGGGACTGGAACGCCGCCGGGGATCTGCTGGCCAGCGCCGCCCAAAGCGTCGAACGCGCAGGTGCCGACTGCCTGCTGATTGCCACCAATACGATGCACAAAGTCGCGCCCGCTATTGAGCAGGCGATTACGATCCCGCTACTGCATATTGCCGATGCCACTGCCGAGCAGTTACAGATCGACGGAATTACACGCGTTGGGCTATTGGGTACGCGCTTTACCATGGAGCAGGACTTTTATACCGGCCGCTTAGAAGAGCAGTTCGGTATTGAGGTCGTCGTGCCGGATCAGTCTGAGCGTGATGTCGTTCATCAGATTATTTACCAGGAACTTTGCCAAGGGCGTATCGAAGATGTGTCCCGGCAGCGCTATTTGGCCATCATTGATTCACTGCATGCCCAAGGCGCCCAGGCGGTGATTTTAGGCTGTACCGAAATAGCCATGCTGGTGAGTCAGCGCGATACCTCGGTGCCGCTTTACGACACCACCGCTCTGCATGCGCAGAAAGCGGTGGCGTGGGCGCTAAATGATTGATTCAAATAAAAAATAAACTAGGCTACGAAGCTTAGACCAGGGTCAGGGTGACGTTGATATTGCCCCGGGTAGCGTTGGAGTAGGGGCAGACAACATGGGCTTTGTCGACCAGTTGCTGGGCGACATCCTGCTCAAGTCCGGGTAGGCTGATTTTAAGTTCAACTTCGATACCAAAGCCGGTAGGAATGGCGCCAATACCTACGTGGCCATCAATTTTTGTATCCTGGGGAAGCTTCACTTTTTCCTGGCCCGCCACGTGCTTAAGCGCGCCTAAAAAGCAGGCTGAGTAGCCAGCAGCAAACAGCTGCTCTGGGTTGGTGCCATCACCGCCTGCGCCACCCAGCTCCTTTGGCGTGCTGAGTTTAACATCCAGCGCGCCATCGGACGATTTGGCTTGGCCTTCACGGCCGCCGGTAGCGGTGGCGTGGGCACGATAAACAACGTTTTCAATAGTGGTCGTCATTCTGTATCTCCTGTCAGTGTTTTCATTATGAACCTGCACCATTAACTTAGCGCAGCTTTATTTTGCGCGCAATATAAATGGCAAATAAATCTCAATGCCCTGCGCCAGCAAGCGAAGGCTATTGGTTCTTTTGCAGGCTATCGCGTAGCCGCACCAAGTCCTCTTTCAGCGTGGTCAGTGCCTCAATCGACTGCTCGCTGGCATGCACCACACAGCTGGGAATATGGCACGCCTGTTCGCGAAGCGCTTTGCCTTTCTCAGTGAGATACAGCTCTACCACGCGTTCATCTTCATGACTGCGTTTGCGATTCAACAGCTGATCGGCTTCAAGGCGCTTAAGCAGAGGCGTCAGTGAGCCAGGATCGGTTAGTAGACGCTTACTCATTGTGCCTACTGTGATGCCATCGTTTTGCCACAATACCAGCATGGCAAGGTATTGCGGGTAAGTAAGCCCCAACTTTTTGAGCAGAGGTTTATAAACTTTGGTCATCATCAACGAGGTTGAATAGAGCGCAAAGCAAAGCTGGTGATCGAGCTCTAATTCGCTACAAGATGGTTGCACAAGTCTGGGTTCCGATCCGAAATACGTCGTCTAATGTAGCGCGGGAAGCAGTTAGTGGCTATCCCTAGACGTTGGTCGTAAGTTGGCAGTTTTGTTTTGACACGCACAGGGTAGGTGGCTAGCCTGCGCTTACTGAATGTTACCGGTAACAAGTTGCCGGACTTTTAAGTTCGCTATAAACAATTCGCTATAAACAACAATGAGTATTTGGAGATAACGCTATGACCGCTATTTGGCGCAACACACTGACCTTCGTCGGCGCGACGACCCTGACGCTGGGTATGGCCCACGCTCAAAGCCCCGAGCTCTCTGATCCGCCTGAGATCGAAGGCGAAGTCGTCGGCGATCACGGTTCGCATACTTTGCGCATGGGCATTGGTCTTGCGGAAAGTTCGCCTCAGTTCCTCTCCAGTAAATACTTTGGTGAGATTCTGGAACAGCGCACCGACGGACGTATCACTGTTAACGTTTTCCCTAACAGTCAGTTAGGTGACGATGTACAGATGCTGGAAATGCTGCAAACCGGTACGCTGGACATGACCTATCCGTCTAGCTCGGCGACCACCGGTTATGTTGAAGAGCTGGCGGCTTTCGACCTGCCTTTCCTGCTGCCTAGCCGGGAAGCTGCCGTGGCGGTCATGCAGAGCGATGTGGCTCAGGGCATGCTGGATGCCTTTGAAGGTACCGGTCTGAAAGCGCTCGCCTTCTCCGAAAATGGCTACCGCCAGTTAACCAATAGTGCTCGCCCGGTGACAAGCCCTGAAGATGTTGCTGGGATGGATGTGCGCGGCTTAAGCGTTCGTACCATGGAAAACCCGGTACATCTGGCAATTTGGGAAGCGTTAGGCGCCAATCCTACGCCAATGGCGTTTGGTGAGTTGTTCTCTGCGATGGAGCAGGGCGTGGTTGATGGTCAGGAAAATCCTTGGAGCACCATCCTGACCTCTAATTTTAACGAAGTGCAGGATTACGGCACCGAGACGCGTCACGTCTATACTCCTTTTATCATGATGCTTTCTGAGCGTACCTGGGATCGTATGGCGCCTGAGTATCAAGAGCTTGTGCTGGAAGCTGCGCGCCAGTCCGCAGAGTACGAAATTCAGCTCTCTGCTGAATACGACGATTGGTCTCGCGACCAGCTAGCAGAGCGTGGCATGGAAATTACCCGCCTGGATGACGAGCAGCTTGCCGCCTTCCAGGACGCCGTTCAGCCGGTATACGAAGAGTGGGCGCCGCGCATTGGTGAAGACCTGATCGCCGACATTCAAAAGATTGTTGAAGAGAGCAGCAACTAAACCTTACGTTTAGCGCACTACTCGGGCAGGTCTTTTAGCCTGCCCGACGTGTCAGTGCCCTGGAGCTCCTATGTCACTCTCCTCTACACCCCCCAATACGTCTACGCCGATTGAAGACCCCTCGGTGTATCTGGACGACCCCAACCGCAAATCGCTGGAAATCGATACCGATACCCGCCAAGGGCCGGCCCTGTTCCGCTGGCTGACCTTGGGCATGGAGTATCTGATCGGCGCTATTTTAGTAGCGTTGATTGTGTCTGTTTCCTGCAACGTGGTCGGACGTGCACTATTTAATCACTCCCTGCCCTGGGCGGATGAACTAGCGCGCATGCTGTTCATATGGCTGGTGTTTATCGGTGCTGCTGCCGCATTTTCTCGCTACGAGCACATAGCCGTAGACGCCCTGGTGCGGCGCCTGCCGCTGCGCTTGGCGCATATGCTATATCTGCTACAGCACCTGATTATTACCGGCCTGATGATGGTAATGATTTGGGGCGGCTACCAGGTGCTGGCACGCTCTAGTGGGCGTTCGGCGATTATGAACATGCCGCTGAGTTTTATCAGCCTTTCGCTGGTGCTGTGCGTTATCTTTATTGCGGCGGTTTCGATATGGCGGATGTGGGTCAGCCTGAACGTTATTCGCCACCCTGAGCGGGAGCGCTAATCATGCTATGGATTTTTCTGGCTATTTTATTGGCCTCCATCGTTATTGGGCTACCGATTGCCTTTGGTTTAGGCGTGGCAGCGTTGGTGATGGCGGTTCTCTCAGATATTCCACTGTCGATCATGATCGAGCAGTCTATTCGTGGGGTGAACAGCTTTCCGCTGCTGGCGATCCCGTTCTTTATTTTAGTCGGCGAGGTGATGAGCAATGGCGGCATTGCCCGTCGCTTGATGGAACTGGCGGCCGCCTTGGTCGGCTTTATGCGCGGCGGGTTGGGACAGGTCGCGATTACCGGCTCGATGTTCTTTGGCGGTATCAGTGGCTCTGCAGTGGCCGATACGGCCGCCACCGGCGCGATGATGATTCCCTCGATGAAAAAACAGGGGTATACGGCGGCCAATGCCACCGCTATTAATACCGTCTCGTCGGTGATCGGGATCATTATTCCGCCGTCAATCCCGCTGATTCTCTACGGCATTGTTACCGAAACTTCAATTAGCCGCTTGTTTATTGCCGGTATTATTCCGGGCCTGTTGATTGGCTTTGCACTGATGGTGACCACCTATATTCTTGCCAAAAAGGATGGTGGTGGCGTGCAACAGTTCCGCTGGGATCGTCTCTGGAGAGCCTTTAAAGATGCTTGGCTGGCGCTAGTGCTTCCGGTGATTGTGATTGGCGGTATTATTTTTGGCGTGTTCACCGCGACCGAAGCGGCCGTGGCGGCTCTGCTCTATGCGCTGGCTATTTCGCTAGTGGTTTATCGCGAATTCCAGCTTAAAGAGCTGATCGGTATGCTGATTCGCACTGCCCGATTGACCGGTATGGTGATGATGTTGCTGGCGTTCGCGACGGTGATTGCTTGGTTTCTTACCATCAATATGGTGCCGCAGACCCTGGTCAGCCAGGTACAGGCAATTACCCAAGACCCGTTTATGCTGCTATTGATTGTGGCTTTCTTGCTGCTGCTAGTCGGCTTTGTAATGGACTTAACCCCGGCGATGGTGATCATGGCGCCTATGTTAGCGCCTATTGTCACCTCGGTGGGCGTCGATGCAGCTTATTTCGGTGTGCTGATGGCGTTTGTATTGGGCATCGGGCTTTTAACCCCGCCGGTGGGCACCTGTCTTTATGTAGGCTGCGGTGTGGGTAAAGTCTCCATGGAGTCGCTGGTCAAAGCCATGCTGCCTTACTACGCGGCGCTTTTGGTAGTGCTAGTGATCCTGATTGCTTTCCCCGGTATTGTCACTTGGCTGCCTGATCTCACCGCCGTACGCGGCAATTAAATAATAGGAGAGCCTCTGTGAAGAACCTCTCACAGCGTATTTTAGTGATGGGCGTATCTGGTTGTGGGAAGTCACATATTGGCCAGCAGTTGGCGGACACCCTGGGCTCGACCTTTATTGACGGTGACGATCATCACTCACCGGCCAACGTGGCCAAAATGGCCAGCGGTACGCCGCTCAACGACGATGACCGGAGCGAGTGGCTGGATACCTTGGCGACGCTGTTCGCCGAGTATCGAGCAAGAGAGGAGTCGCTGGTGATTGCCTGCTCGGGGCTGAAAAAACGCTACCGAGATCGGCTAAGACAAGGCGACCCAGCGCTGCAGATCCTCTATTTGGAGGGCAGTCGGGAACTACTGCTTGAACGGCTTGAAACCCGGGCAGGCCACTTCTTTAAAGGCGATACCATGTTGGCCAGCCAACTGGCCGACTTGGAGCCGCCCAGTGAGGAGGAGGCCTTCACTACTTCGATCGCCTTATCGCCCCAAGAGATCGTTACGCAATTTGCTGCTACGCTGCCGGTGTAAGCGTATCTTTTTAGCTGTCGAAATATATTTCCAACCGCACGCCTGTTTTTAAGACATTGGTCGTAAATTAGCAGTTTTATTTTGACTCTATCGCCGGGGATAGCTAGCCTTTATGTTATTAAAGTTACCGGTAACATTGCCGGTAATAAAAGTCATCCACCGTTCCACTAACGTGTGCGCTCAAATGCTTTCAAATCTTATTCTCGGTGTTGTTGTTTTACTTAGTTCAATATTTTTTTACCTGCAAACTACCGATTTGCCTGAACGTTCTGCATTATTTCCGCAGTTTATTTTGTGGGGGCTGGTTATTGTCGGTATATTATTGATTTTTCAAGCGCTACTGGAAGGGCGTAAGAAGGTCTCACAAGAAGTGTCAGAAGCACGTCGTGAAGAGCGTGGTCAATTTAACGATATTCTGATTTTTCAAGTGGCAGTGCCTGGCGGACTATTGCTGGTTGCGTATGGCTTATTGGTATCCGTAGGGTTTTACCCAGCATCCACTTTCTTGGTTTTTACTATTTATAGCTACCACGCCTATCGCATTGATGCAGCAAATCTAAAAAGTGCCCTGTGGATGCGCGCTATATTTTTCGCACTAGTCATTACACTTTTTATGTACCTTATTTTTACACTATTGCTGGGTCTCCCAGCACCCTCAGGCGCACTCTTTTGATAAAGCATTGCAAACATAGCAATAAAAGAGCGGCGCCAACTCATCCAAGTACTCCCAATAAAAGAGGTGATGATAATGAAAGCCAACCTAATGCTATTGCTTAGTGCACCGTTTCTAGTTGCGGCTACGAGCGCTGTCCAAGCACAGGATTACCCTACGAAAAATATTCAAATTATTGTTCCGTACAGTGCGGGTGGCGGGGGGGATACGGTGGCGCGTATCGTCGCAGATCGTTTGGGAGAAGAGCTAGGCCAGCAGGTTAACGTCGTTAACCGTGAAGGGGCAGGTGGGGAGATCGGTATTGATGAAATTGCCCGTAGCGAGGCAGACGGTTATACCCTAGGGGTATTCGGTTATCCTGATAACTTTGTCTTGGAACATACCCGTGACACTAACTTCACTTTTGATAGTTTTGATTATCTAGCGGCATTTGATGATATGCCGATGGGGGTATTTTCCTCGCCTAGTAGTCAACACAGTTCTCTGGAAGAGCTGGTGAGCTATGGTCAAGAACATCCAGGTGAAATGATCATTGGCGAATCTGGTGCTCTTGGTCTGCTTCACGCACTGGCTTTTGCGGAACGCTCTGATATGCAAATCACCCCTATACGTTATTCCGGTGGTGGTGAGCTGATGAACGCTTTGCTAGGCAACCATATTGACTTAGCGTCGACATCTTCAATGAGCCATGACCCGATTGTTGATTCAAACGGCAAGCCGATCGGCTTTGCGTCGGAAGAACGTATGGAAATGTTCCCTGACGTGCCGACTTTTAAAGAGCAGGGGCTTGATTTAGTAATGGGTGTTTCTCGGGTACTAGTGGCACCTGAAGGGTTGCCTGATGACGTTCGTAAGACGCTTGTTGACGCTTTGAATGCGATTAGCACTAACGAAGAAATGATCGCTAACTTTGAAAACGCTAAGATCCCTTATCGTTATCTCGATGATAGCGCTGTTAATGAAACGTTAGAGAAATCGAATAGCGTTTTGATGCCTGTTATCGAAAATAATTTAGATCAAATTAACGGTAATTGATGCCAAATCATGGCCGGGGTTAATTACCCCGGTTTTATTTTTTTAACACCCGGGTTATTTTCATGGATATAGTCTCAATCCTGCTAAATTTATTGACTCCCAGTGTTTTTTTAGTGGTTTTTGCGGGTGTGTTAGTGGGTATCGTCGTGGGTGCTATTCCCGGTCTGAACGGTGCTATTGGTATTTCACTGTTATTACCCCTGACCTTCACGATGGAGCCACAAATCGGTCTATTGTTGCTTGGCGGTATTTATATGGGGGGCATGTATGGTGGCTCTATTACCGCTATTTTGATTAATGTGCCAGGCGATGTCGTCGCAGCCCCTGTCGCGATGGAAGGGTATCCTTTAACGAAGCAAGGTCGGGCTAAAGAAGCGCTTTATTACTCTATTTTTTCCAGCATGTTCGGTGGGTTTATCGGCGTACTTATTCTTATTTTGTTTACTCCACCGCTAGCACGTTTGGCGCTGCAATTTGGCCCTGCGGAAATGTTTTTCGTGTCGTTAAGCGGCTTAATCATTGTCGGCGCACTGAGTGGCAGCATTCTAAAAGCGGCTCTAGCTGTATTGCTGGGGTTGTTTATCAGTACTGTCGGTGTGGATATGATCACAGGGTCTGAGCGTTTCACCTTTGATAGCATAGATTTACGTTCGGGTATTTCCGTGGTTCCCGTAGTGTTAGGGCTTTTTTGCTTTGCTGAAATGTTCTTAAATATTGGTAAAAAACCTAGTGAACAGGTTCAGTATCGCGATCAGAAAATTTTGCGGATGACGGTGGTGAAAGATATATTGAGCCAACGGTTTCTGGTTTGGAAATCGGGACTGATCGGTACCTTGGTAGGACTGCTTCCTGGCGTAGGTACGACACTTGCAGTATTTATGTCGTATGGAGACGCTAAGCGTACTTCGAGTCGCGATGTGCCCTTTGAGCAAGGTAATCCAGATGGGATTATTGCCGCCGAAAGTGCCAATAATGCCACCGTGGGTAGTTCAATGGTACCGCTATTGGCTCTAGGTGTACCAGGTAGCCCTACTAGCGCCATCATTGCGGGTGCACTAGTTATCCATGGCATTGTACTTGGGCCCAGCTTATTCGTTAATCGTCCTGACGTAGCGTTTACGTTCTTATATGGAATGTTACTGACGGTGGTGGCGATGACCATCATCGGTGCGGTAGGGATCAAGTACTTCTCTTATATTTTAAAGATAAAAATGGAATACATCGTACCAACGGTGCTTGTATTTGCCTTGTTTGGCGCCTATAGCCTGCGCAATAGTCTGTTTGATGTCTTTATTGCAATTGTGCTGGGTATCGCTGGTGCCATTTTCAAAAAAATACATGTGCCTTTGGCGCCGATCATTATCGGGGTGGTATTAGGGCCGTTGATTGAGACTAACTTAGCTAGAGCGATGCGCATTGCAGGTGCCCGCAATATGCCGCTATGGGAGTATTTACTAGCCACACCATTATCCAAAGGTTTGGTAGTGTTGGTGGTTATTATGCTGTTAGTCGTCATTCGGATGCGCCATAAGGAAAAAGTTGCTGCTAAAGAGGTCAACAATGCATAACGTTCCCGAGCCTTGCAAAATTGTAGTTATGGGTGTTTCAGGTTGCGGTAAGAGCTTAATTGGGGCCCAGTTGGCGAGCTCATTAGGCATTCCTTTCTATGACGCCGATGATTTTCATAGTCAAAGCAATGTCATTAAAATGGCTCAGGGTATTCCTTTGGATGATGAGGATCGCGCTGGCTGGTTATCTGATTTAGCGAAATTACTGTCTCAAGAAACAGCGCTGGTGCTCGGCTGTTCTGCTCTCAAACGACGCTACCGGGAGCGTTTATCACGTGATGAGCCAAACGTAGTGTTTATATATCTTGAGGGCGATTTTGCAACGATTCGCAATCGCCTTGCGGGAAGACAAGATCACTATTTCAAAGGGGATGATATGCTGCAGAGCCAATTCGCCCAGCTAGAACCCCCTGGTAAAAACGAAGCTGTGACGGTATCCATCGATCAGCCACCAGAAGCGGTTGTACAAAACTGCCTTAACGCGCTCATTCACTATAATGCTTCCCCGGCTTCTTGTTAGTTGAGATCACTTGAAAAAAAAACGCCCCACCCTACAGGATATTGCCGACCACGTAGGGGCTACCAAAATGACGGTAAGCCGCTGCCTGCGAGACCCTGAAACCGTCTCGGAAGGCCTGCGTGAACGCATCTTCTCGATTGCCGAACAGATTGGCTATATTCCCAATCGCGCGCCGGATTTGCTCTCCCGAGCGACCAGCCACTCCATAGGGGTACTGGTACCGTCACTGACCAATCAGGTATTCGCCGATGTGATTCTGGGCATCGAAACGCTAACGGAGCCGGCGGGCTATCATTTAATGCTTTCTCACTATGGCTATAGCCCTGAGCTTGAAGAGCGCAGCCTCGCATCGCTGCTCTCCTACAACGTCGATGGCATCATTCTTTCGGATCGCGACCATACTCAACGTAGCCTGCGGATGCTGGAAACCGCCGGTATTCCGATTGTGGAGATCATGGACACCCACCGCACTCCACTGCAACAGGCAGTGGGTTACGACAACGTTCAAGCTGCGTATGACATGGTGAGTGAGATGATCAAACGTGGGCGGCGCCAGGTGATTTATCTGGCCGTGCGCTTGGATGAGCGTACCCGCCAGCGTGAGCGAGGCTACAATCGTGCGATGCAAGAGCACGGGTTAACGCCTGTCACGCTGCAGAGCACCCAGCGCTCCTCCTACAGCGTCGGGGCGGCGCTGTTGCAGCAGGTTCTTGCCGATTACCCCGCAGCGGATGGCCTGTTCTGTACCAACGATGATGTCGCGGTAGGGGCGTACTTCGAGTGCCTGAGGCGCGGAATTAGCGTGCCAGAGCGAATGGCGCTGGCGGGCTTTCACGGCCACGATGTAGGACAGGTGATGACGCCAAGACTAGCCAGCGTCGTCACGCCACGTCAGGCCATCGGCGAAACAGCAGCGAGGGAATTGTTAGCACGGATCCGGGGAGAGCCCCTGGCCCGGCAAGTGGTCGATCTGGGCTATCGTATTGAAACAGGCAGGACGCTATAGGCTTTGTTTTCAAGTAGCCGCCAAGGCCGGGAGTGGCTAAAGTAGCCTTTTACTTTTGTCGCGAGGCTGTCGTGGAGATTACTCAACTCAACATCTACCCTGTTAAATCCTTAAAAGGCATCAGCGTTAATCACAGCACGCTGCAAGAGCACGGGCTGGCCTGGGATCGCCGTTGGATGCTGGTGGATGCCCAGCAGCGTTTTGTCACCCAGCGCCAACTCCCGGCACTCGCCACCGTGGAAGTCGCGCTGACCGACGAATACTTGGTGCTGTCGCATTCCAATGTCGAGCCGTTGAACGTGCCACTGGCCGAGCCAGAGGGGAATTTGCGTCTAGTTAGCGTATGGAATGACCACTGCAAGGCGCTGCCAGAGAGCGAAGAAGTATCGCGCTGGCTGGTCGCCGCCCTGGGCGAGCAAGCCCAGGGGCTTAGCATGGTACGTTTTGCCACCGAATTTACCCGTGCCGTTGAAGAGGATTTCCTCGACGGCGGGGCAGCTCACACCTACTTCTCTGACGGTTATCCGTTTTTGATTGCCACTACGGGCTCATTAGACGCCTTGAATCAAGCCTTGGTAGCGAAGGGAGAAGCACCAGTACCCATGAACCGCTTTCGGCCCAATATCGTAATAAAAAGCGATGAGGCGTGGGCGGAGGATCGTTGGGCAACGTTGTCAGAGCAGAGCGGGGCTTTTCAACTGGCGTTACGCAAGCCATGCAAGCGCTGCAAAGTCACCACCATTGATCAGCATACGGCGGCTGTGCCTGCTCCTGCAGAGCCACTGAAAACGTTGATTGAGCTCAATACTCAACCCACCCAAAAAGGCGCCCATTTTGGCCAAAACGCCACGCTCATCGAAGGCTCGGGCAATGTTATTCGAGTAGGGGATAAATTGTCGGTAACAGTCCGCAGCGTCTAAATCGCTCAGCATGCCTAGTGCTAAAAGTGGGCTGTTTTAATTAGTCAAGACGAAGGAGGATATTAATTTAACGTTGACGCTTTTATAGGGAGTCTCTAGTGTCTCAAATACTAGCATAATAGTATTTTTACACTGTGGGGAAACGCTGTGGATCTCGCAACATTGATTGGCTTGGTAGGGGCTGCTGTATTAGTGGGCACCGCTGTGATTATGGGCACCTCACCAGAGGTGTTCATGAACCCCACTGGGCTGTTGCTGGTGGTAGGGGGGAGTCTGTTTGTTGTATTGGCTAAATTTAGTATTACGCAATTTAAATTTGCCTTTAAAGCAGCGGCACGAGCTTTTAAATTTCAACTGCCGAGTATCCAAGAGAGCATTGACGAGCTGGTCGAGCTATCAAAAGTGGCGCGTCGAGAAGGGATGATTGCTCTAGAAAGTCGTGAAGTTAGTTCGCCATTTTTGCAGCAGGGGCTGCAAATGCTGGCCGACGGCTACAGCGCCGAGATGATAAGAGACATGATGGAAAAGGAGCGTCTGCTTACGTTAGAGCGTAATCAGGCGGGGGGGCAGGTATTTTCAGCACTCGGTGAGGTGTCTCCTGCCATGGGCATGATTGGCACCTTGGTTGGCTTGGTGCAAATGCTTTCCAATATGGGCGACCCGTCACTCATTGGGCCTGCCATGGCCGTTGCCCTATTGACTACTTTGTATGGTGCGATGATCGCAACGATGATCGCCAGTCCTATCGCAGATAAGCTCTGGGTACGTATGAATCAGGAAGCCAAAATGCAGGAGCTGTGGATTGACGCAGTGCTTGCCATTAAAGGCGATAAGAACCCCCGCGTGCTAGAGCAGATGTTGACGATATACCTGCCGCCAGAACACCGCAGCGCGTCAGACGCAGAAGCAGACAATACCGCAGGCGAGCGAACGTAAAAATATGGCGCAAAAACAGACCAATATCCCAGCATGGATGATCACCTACGCCGACCTCATGTCGCTGTTGCTGTGCTTTTTCGTGCTACTGCTGTCGTTTGCTGAAATCGATGCGGAAAAGTTTCGTCGAGTAGCGGATGAGCTATCTAAGGCATTTGGTGTGCAGCGTGATATTGAAGCCATGCAGATACCGATGGGAACCAGTGCGGTAAAGCAGCATTTTTCCCCAGCAGTGCCAGACCGCACTTTGATAAACGAGGTGCGTCAGCAGACTCAGCAGCAGCAGCCACAGTTGGAATCCATACGAAATGTACTGGAAACCCAGCGACATCTGCAAAGCTTCCAGCTGGCTCAGAGTGTTGAAAAGCTGCTCGAAACATCGTTGCCAGAGGGTGCGGCTAAGATTGATATCGATCAGTTTCGCGTAGTGGTGCGAATTTCTGAAAATGGCACGTTTGGTTCGGGTAACGCCACTGTTACGCCCGCTTTTGAGGACTTATTGCAGTCGCTGGCAACCCTTTTGGCCGAGGTGCCTGGGACGATTTCTATTGATGGGCATACTGATGATGTTCCTATCCGGACATCTCAATTCCGCAGTAATTGGGATCTTTCGGCGATGCGGGCCGCTTCAGTGGCCAACGTTCTCACTGCAACCGGTGCTCTTGCATCAGAACGACTAATCGTTCAGGGTTTCGCGGATACTAGGCCATTGGCCTCTAATTTGACCAACGAAGGCCGTGCCGAAAATCGCCGTGTCGAGCTGATGATTGATTTGGATGCCGCTATTGAAGAGCGCGGCGAGCGCTCAGTGGAGTCATTGCAACCTGCTTCCTCCGCTCCTATTGAGTCTGACGAGACTGCTTCATCACCCTGATTCGGCATAAGCAATTCGGCATAAGTAGTTCGGCATAAACAATGGAATCAGCTACGCTAGTAGCACGGTAGTCTAGTTACCGTGTCTTATCGGAGCCCAATCGATAAGCTAACTATCACAGGAAAGGAGAACAGTATGGATAGTAAAGCAAGCGCACGCTGGGAAGGCGGGTTAAAAGACGGTAAAGGCAATGTGTCTACTGAAAGCGGTGTATTGGATGCTGGCTACTCGTTTAAACAGCGTTTTGAAGGAGAGCCGGGTACCAATCCCGAAGAGTTGATCGGTGCAGCACACGCCAGCTGCTTCTCAATGGCCCTGTCAATGATTTTAGGCGATAAAGGCTATACCGCTGACTCCATTGAAACCAGCGCCAAAGTAACCCTTTCCCAAAGTGATGCCGGGTTCGATATCTCAAAAATACATCTGGATGTTGTTGCTGAGATAAGTGGCGCTGACGAAGCTGCTTTTCAGGAAGCAGCGGAAACGGCCAAAGCTAATTGCCCTGTTACCAAAGTTCTGAACGCTGATATTAGCATGACGGCTAAACTTAAAGCTTAATCTAGGCGTTGGTCTGATGATTGATAGGTGGCTTGCGTATACACGGTATTCGCGAGCCATTTATTGTTTTAATTAGTGTGAGACTTATATTTTTTCTTGGTTTTTAAACGGTAAGCATTAAAAAGCCTTGGCTAATGCCAAGGCTTTTATCTACCGGCGGGCGCTTATTTATCAGTATTGTCAGTATGGCGGTTATACTCTTCGGCTGCTTCAAGGGCATCTTCTGAAGCATTAACGGTGATGACATAATTTTCGCCATCTTCGTCTTTAGTCAGCTCAAGTGAATCCCACTCGATAGCGACGTTTTTCTCGCCCATGCCCAGAAAGCCACCAACGCCCACGACAACAGCGTTAATCTGACCATCTTCATCAATCACTAAGTCCGTGATGGTGCCGATATCTTCGTCATCTTCAACACTGCTTTTGACTTGGTTACCGGTTAGGGCGTCAGAATGGAAAGTGCCTGCTGGCGTTTCAGTCAGGTAGGTTGCTTCCATGGTGGCGGTATTCTCTTCGGCGTTTACGGTGCCTGCGGCGAACATAACGGCCGGAACCATGAGAGTACCTAGAATAGCGGGTTTGATCATTTTCATTTTGCTTGCTCCTTGCGATTTTATCGGGCTTAACGACTCCGCGTAACAACCCGAATAAATCAATAGTGGCGGTATTATTTTCGCTTAAAATAAGCGATAACAACGCCGAAACTATTATTCCTAAATGAGTTAACTACCCTTCATAACTAATACATCAAGGTATTGCATTAGGGTAGTTGACGCTGTCTTGCGCTTCACTGCGCTAAGACACTTATTAGGTTAGCCGCTGTGTTCAAAAATACAACCATTCAAATGAGATTTTTAGCTAATGGGGCCGCTTCTGTTTTCTGCCATGGCCCCACACCCGTGCCTTCGTGCGACAGTCTGTCGAGTTGACCCGCCCTAGCTCAGTGGTCATATTCGTCTCCAAATGGCTCGCTTTTTATCCTCAGTTTGATAAAAAGTGAGGTCACATAAAAAGGAGAAACCCTGACCATGAACCCCCACCCTTTGCAGGCTATCAAGCAGCTCTGCGTCAGTAGTATTACGCTAGGTACATGGCTTTTTGCCTTGAGCGCTACAGCCGATAACAGTGAGCTGCCCAAAGGGCATTTTCTGTTGCCTGAAGAGGGCAATATGGTCGGTCAAGTGTATACCGTCAGGGCGACCGAAGATGACACGCTGCTGGATATTGCCCGTATACATAACGTGGGCTATGAAGAAATTCGTATGGCTAATCCTGATGTTAGCCTCTGGGTTCCGGGAGAAGGAACCGAGGTCACCATCCCCGGGCAGTTTATTCTTCCCGATGAGGAGCGAACAGGCATCGTCATCAATGTGGCGGAGCTGCGCCTCTATTACTACCCCGATGTTGAGGCCGGAGAAGCGCCGCGGGTGGAGACTTATCCTATTGGTATTGGACGTGACGCTTATAACACGCCGCTGGGGATTACCGAGACAACCATGCGGCTTGAAAACCCAGCCTGGTACCCGCCTGAGTCGATTCGTCGTGAAGCCGCTGAGCGTGGTGATCCCGCCCCTGCGGTTGTGCCCCCCGGTGCCGATAACCCCTTAGGTAAATACGCTATTCTGCTGGATATTCCCGGTTACCTGATTCATGGCACCAACCAGCCTGATGGTATTGGCATGCGTGCCAGCCGGGGCTGTATTCGCATGCACCCGGAAGATATTGAGTCGGTGTTCTGGCGGGTACCGGTAGGCACCCAGGTTAATATTATCGATTCGCCGATCAAAGTAGGTTGGGATAACAGCAGTAAAGGCTATATCCAAGCGTTTACCGCTACGGATGAGACCGCCTATGGGATGGACACGCTGTTAAA
Organism: Halomonas sp. SpR1; assembly: GCF_031010175.1. Lineage (GTDB taxonomy): Bacteria > Pseudomonadota > Gammaproteobacteria > Pseudomonadales > Halomonadaceae > Vreelandella. Next base: position 17,451 of record NZ_JAUAMB010000007.1, on the reverse strand, counting down.
CGTTGTCGGGCTTATTGAACAGCACGAGAGCGGTAGCACGCATAGCGCTAATTATGAGCAGGTGCGTGAAGTGCTGGAACGGGCCAACGGGCAAATCGTTCCGCTTAGCTAGCCAGTTGGGGGCTGCCTGTTTGCGCGCTTAAAATGCTAGCGTGCGGGGTCAAGCACGCCACCCAGCGAGGCATTGCGCCTGAACCAGCCGGCGATGCTGGTACGTGGGCAGCGGGTGGGTAGCACTTCGTGGGGAATGGTTTCCGATAAGAAACAGGCGAATGTGCCTGCCTCGGGTACTACCCGGGCGACTTCCTGGCTGGGGTCGTCAGGATGGTAAATCACCATTTCACCGCCGCCGTCGCTTGGCCAGTTGGGTGTCAGATAGCCAACGGTTGAGATGACGCGGTTGGCGCGACCGCGAAAGCTATCCAGGTGTCGCTGATAAAAAGCGCCGGGGGGATAGTGGGCAAAGTGGGCTTCGTACTCAAACAGGCCCAAAAACAGTGCGTGGTTAAGCGCCTGCTGTAGCTCGCTCATGGCGTCCAGGTAACGCCTCTGAGCGGCGCTCTCGCGATCCAGCCAGTGAATAGCGTCGCCACGGATATCTTTACGCAGCAGGTGCTGTTGGCCACGGCCAACGCCCGCTTCATCCAGTCCGTTATAGGCCGCCCGGTGCAGCAACTCTTGGTTCAGCGCTGCGCAAAGTTCCAGATCGATGACCTCGCGGCCCACATACCAGCCCTGTTCAACCAGCGCGTCCACAAGGGTGACCTGCGTCTCTGGCGGGAGTGCAGGTGACGGCGTAGCAACATTGGGTGTCATTGGTTGGATCTCGATGGTGCCGAACCGGAAGCGGTTGTGGAGGGGGTTGATAGTCGGCTTTTGCGTTCAGGGTAGTGGCGCAAAGGCCCGAGGGGGCGTTGATATAGGTCGATTGGCATACCAAAACCTTCGGCCAGCAGTTCTACCAGCATCATGGCCGAAAGCCCCCAGATGACATGGCCGTCTACGTGATAGCTGGGCACGTAGTGGGCAACGCCATCGACGGTAATCACATCGGTATGGGTACGGTGGTCATCTAGAAAGTGGCTCAGCGGTACTTCAAAAATGGCGTCTAATTCGCCGGGGTCGGCAATCAAGGGGAGATCCGGTGGAATAATGCCGACCCAGGGGGTGACGCGAATACCGTGTAGCGAAATAACGTCCGACAGCCGCCCCAGGGGTTGCACCAGGCCGGGGTCAAGGGCAATCTCTTCTTCTGCCTCGCGCAGCGCGGTAGCGTAGAGATCAGCGTCAAAGGGCTCGCGCTTGCCGCCTGGGAACGCTACCTGGCCGCTATGGGTATTCAAATGGCTGGCGCGACGGGTAAACAGTAAAGTAGGCACTGGGCGTTCGACAATGGGCAGCAGCACGGCGGCCTCGGGCATCACGATGTGATCCAAGCGTTGAGGAGTCAGCTGTTGCAGCCGTTTACGCAGTTTCTCTAACATGGGGCATCCCGTTACTTTGTTCTCTTTTACCCAGCAGCGGTCGTTGGCGTCAAGCGCGTCGAGGCTTCTATTCACTAGCCGTTGAGAATATGCGATGAATTTCTGTAGCCAGTGTGGTGCTAAAGTACGTTTTGCCGTCCCGGAAGGGGATGACCGGCCGCGCTACCTGTGCGATGCCTGCGGCACGATACACTATCAGAACCCGCGCATCGTGGCCGGTACCCTGCCCGTTAGCGGTAGTAAAGTGCTGCTCTGTAAACGAGCGATTTCACCGCGCAAGGGTTACTGGACGCTGCCGGCTGGCTATATGGAAAACGCTGAATCAACCCAGCAGGCAGCGTCCAGAGAGACCCGGGAAGAGGCTTGTGCTGAGGTCGAGCTAGCCAACCTCTACACGCTCATTGACCTGCCGCATATCAATCAGGTGTATATGATTTTTCGCGCTGAGTTAGTCGGTGGCTTCAGCGCCGGGCCGGAAAGCCTGGAAGTCGCGCTATTTGAGGAGCATGAGATCCCTTGGGACGAGCTGGCTTTCACAACCATTGAGCGCACGCTCAAACACTTTTACGCCGACCGCCCTCACAACGAGTTTCCGCTACATATCAGTATGGTAACGCCTGAAGATCGTGAGCGTTACTTTGGTAGTGCTTAACACTTTAAAGGTTGGGTTATAGGTCGGCGAGCTGCCACACATCATAAGCGACTTCTTCGTAGGGATGGGCAAGTTTCAAGGCCGCGATGGCGCCGTGAATATGCGCTTCATCGCATAGCAGCTCGACTTTGAACTCTTCGACCTTTTCCAAACTGCCCACCGAGCCGATATGCGGGTGGGCACCCTCCGTTGGGCGAAACTGGCCCGTACCACGGGTTTGGAAGCAGGCGTTTTCATAGGCGCCTACACGCCCAGCCCCGGCCTCAAATACCGCCTGCTTGACGCTTTCGGCATCTTCTATGGGGACAAAGAAAGCGAGCTTATACATGGTGTATCTCCAAATGATCGGTTTACTGGGGAAACGCTACACTATGGCTATGTTAGCGGATAGGCGACTATGGGTCTCGGGCTCGGCTTTGTATGATGATATTTTTATGACGTTTATCTACGACGGTTATCTATAACCGTTAGTCACGACCGATACGAGAGCCTCCCTATGGATAAATTTGAAGTAAAACTGGATCAGGCCGCCAGGGCCGCCTGGATGTCCTACGTCGGGGGAATGACCCAGGATGAGATCGCTAGCCAGTTGGGTGTTTCACGCCCCGGCGTACAGCGCTTATTGGCCCTGGCTCGCCAGGAGGGGCTAGTAAAAGTCCATATCGATCACCCGATCTCTCACTGTATGGCGCTGGGCAGCACGCTGCGCGATCACTTTGGCTTGACCTACTGTGAAGTGGTACCCGCCGATAACCATGCCGCCGACAGTGCCGCCTCCTACTTGGCGGTCGCGGCCGCTGAGCGCATTGCGCAACTGGTTGAGCGCAGCGAGCCATTGACGCTGTCGCTGGGCACCGGGCGTTCGGTGCGGGCAGCGGTAGAAGCGCTTAGCCGTGTCGAGCGGCCCCAGCACCGCTTTGTGTCGCTGGTGGGCAATGTCGCTCGGGATGGTTCGGCCAACCGCTACGATGCGGTGATGGTGATGGCGGATAAAACCGGCGGAGAACGCTTCTTACTGCCTGCACCGGTGGTCGCCGAGTCGCTGGCTGAAAAAGAGGCGATGCTTGCCCAGCGGCTGTTTAAGGCGATTGCCGATGTAGCCAGAGAGTCAGAAGCCGCCTTTATAGGTATCGGGCGTATTGACCGCCAAGCCACGCTGTTTCAAGACCACTTTATTAGTGAAAGCGAGCTGGATGAATTACTGGGACTGAAAGCAGTTGGGGAGTTGCTTGGCTGGCCGCTGAACCGAGACGGCGAGGTGATCGACTGCTCAATTACTCGGCGGGTCACCAGTCTTCCCCTGGATCGCTTTGGTAAGCACCATATGGTAGCTATCGCGGGTGGGCACGAGAAAGCCCCGGCGATACACGCCGCGCTGCGCGGCGGCTGGCTGAAAGGGTTGGTGACTGATGAAGTGGCCGCCCGCCAGATTGTTGAGTCTCTATAGGTTTTTAAAGCTCTGGGTGTGCACTGCAACATGCGTTAGGGGTTATGAATTAGCGTAAAGTCTAAGCCAATCGGCTTTGCTTTTTTTTTGCTTACGTACGATCATTTGTTCGATAGATGATCAATAAGATCAAGGCGACAACAATGCCAATACAAGCCCATTAGGAGTGCTTTATGCGACTCGCACGTCACTTACCCGTTACTACGCTAGCGGCTGCCATCGCCATTTCAGGCCATGCCCAGGCACAAACTGAAATTACCGTGGCCACGGTTAATAACAACGATATGGTGATTATGCAGAGCCTCACCGAGGCTTTCGAAGAAGCACATCCCGACATCACCCTGGACTGGGTGGTGCTGGAGGAGAACGTGCTTCGCCAACGCATGACCACCGATATTGCCACCGGTGGCGCCCAGTTCGATGTCATGACCATCGGTACTTACGAAGTGCCTATTTGGGCTGAACGCGGCTGGCTTTCACCGCTGGATAACCTGCCCGACGATTACAACGAAGGCGACCTGCTAGCCTCCGTTCGCGATGGTTTAAGCTACGACGATACGCTTCACGCACTGCCGTTTTATGCTGAAAGCTCAATGATGTACTACCGCACGGATCTATTCGAAGAAGCGGGTATTGAGATGAGCGAGCAGCCCACCTGGGCAGAGGTGCGCGAGTGGGCTGGTGAGCTACATGGCACTCAGGATGGCTTGGCCGGTATCTGTTTACGCGGCAAGCCGGGCTGGGGCGAAAACATGGCCTTTGTCTCCACGCTGGTGAACACCTACGGTGGCCGCTGGTTTGACGAAGAGTGGAACCCAGAACTCAACTCTGAGGCGTGGGTTAACGCTATTCAGTTTTATGTCGATTTACTCAACGACTACGGCCCGCCGGGGGCAAGCTCCAATGGCTTTAACGAGAACCTGGCGCTATTCTCCCGTGGCAACTGCGCCATGTGGGTGGATGCTACCTCGGCAGCCGGCAAACTGTATGACGGCAATGAATCCGATGTGGCGGACAGCCTAGGGTTTGCCCCGGCTCCAGTGGCCGAAACACCTAAGGGCTCCCACTGGTTGTGGTCCTGGGCGTTAGCCATCCCGGCTTCTTCAGAAAACCAGGACGCGGCACGTGAATTTATTACCTGGGCGACCTCCCAGGAGTACATTGAGCTGGTCGGTGAAACCCAAGGCTGGACCAGCGTGCCACCAGGTACCCGTGAGTCGACCTACGCCAATGAGCAGTACACCGAAGCCGCTCCCTTTGCTGACTTCGTGTTAAAGGCCATTAAGGACGCCGACCCCACCGACTCCACCCTTGAACCCAACCCCTATGTTGGCGTGCAGTTCGTCGGTATCCCCGAGTTTCAGTCAATCGGCACCCAGGTTGGCCAAACCATTGCCGCGGCGTTAACCGGTGACATGACGGTAGAGCAGGCACTGGACAGTGCTCAGCGTGCCACCGAACGCACCATGCAGCGGGCTGGCTACATCGAACGATAAATGAGATCGACGCCTGCCAGCCTCGTGGTCACTACAGCGGAGGCAGGCGTTTTATCGATGTTTTCGAGCAGCTTTCGTAAAGAGCTTCTTGTAAAGAGCCTCGTACTTCGCAGGTAATTCCATGACTAAAACACGTGCTTCCGGCCGTACCGTCGGTGGGCTGAGAACGCTGTCGCTCCAAGCGCCGGCCGTGACCCTACTGCTGCTATGGATGATTGTGCCGTTAGGCATGACGCTATGGTTCTCCTTTCAGTATTACAACCTGCTAATGCCCGGTATGGCAGGCTTTGCCGGGCTGGAAAACTATGAATACCTGCTAACCGACCCTGCGCTCTGGAAGGCCATGGGCAACACGCTGCTCCTGGTGGGGTGGGTGCTGGCAATTACCGTGATAGGCGGCACCCTGCTGGCGGTGCTGTTCCAGCAGGAGTTCGCAGGGCGCGGGATCGCTCGTGTACTGGCGATCTCGCCATTTTTTGTGATGCCCACCGTGAGTGCGCTGGTGTGGAAGAACATGATGATGCACCCCTCTAACGGGGTGCTGGCGTGGCTGGCTGAGTCCATCGGGTTGCCCGCCGTCGACTGGTTCTCCTCACTGCCGCTGACCTCGATTGTAATCATTGTGGCGTGGCAGTGGTTGCCTTTTGCACTGCTGATTCTGCTCACTGCGATGCAGTCGCTGGATGAGGATCAAGTGGAGGCCGCCAGAATGGATGGGGCAGGGCCAGTGGCGATCTTCTTCTTTATTACGCTGCCGCACCTAAAGCGTGCCATCAGTGTGGTAATCATGATTGAGATGATCTTCCTGCTGACTATTTTTGCCGAGATTTTTGTCACCACCTCCGGTGGGCCTGGCTTGGCCACTACCAATCTGGCCTACCTGATTTACATTCGTGCGCTACTGGATTTTGACGTCGGCACTGCCTCCGCCGGTGGGGTGATCGCGATCATTCTCGCCAATATCGTGGCGATCTTCCTGGTCCGTATGGTGGCCAAAAACCTGGAAGAGTAGACCGGCACTTATGTCCTGGGAGTACTTCGATGACAACATTAAGTTCCAAAACCGCAGCGCCCCGATCAGTGTCGGGATGGCGGTCGGCGCAAAGCAAGCGAGCCATCATAACGGTGCTGGGCTGGATGGTAGCGTTGGTGATCTTCTTTCCGATTTTCTGGATGATCCTGACGGGCTTTAAAACCGAAACCGCGGCGATTGCCGATCCCACGCTAATTTTTTCACCTACCCTGGAAAGCTATCAGGCGGTACATGCACGTTCGGGCTATACCCGATTTGCACTCAATAGCGTAGCGGTGGCGTTTGGTTCAACGTTCTTCGCGCTGTTGATTGCGATTCCTTCAGCCTACGCCATGGCTTTTTTGCCCACTAAGCGTACTAAAGGCACCTTGCTGTGGATGCTCTCCACCAAAATGCTGCCCTCGGTGGGCGTTCTGGTACCGATCTATCTGATCTTCCGCGACGTCGGCCTGCTCGACACCCGCACCGGGCTGATCATCATCTATACGCTGATGAACCTGCCGATTGTGGTGTGGATGCTCTATACCTTCTTCAAGGATATGCCCAAAGACATTCTGGAAGCGGGGCGTATGGACGGTGCCTCGACCCTCCAGGAAGTGTTTTTCCTGTTGCTGCCGCTAACGCTGCCGGGCATCGCCTCAACGGGCTTGTTATCGGTCATTCTAAGTTGGAATGAGGCGTTCTGGAGTCTCAACCTGACCTCTTCCAAAGCTGCACCATTAACCGCCTACATCGCCTCATTCTCAAGCCCTGAGGGGCTGTTCTGGGCCAAACTGTCTGCCGCTTCCACCATGGCCATCGCACCGATTTTGATACTCGGTTGGATGACCCAGAAACAGATGGTCCGTGGCCTCACCTTTGGTGCCGTCAAGTAAAGGATTTTCCTCATGGCAACACTACAACTACACAATATTACTAAGCGTTTCGGCGATACCGAGGTGATCAAGGGCATCGACCTTGAAGTGAACGACCGAGAATTTGTGGTCTTCGTGGGGCCTTCCGGCTGCGGTAAATCGACCCTAATGCGCATGATCGCCGGGCTGGAAAGTGCCACCGACGGCGATATTTTGATCGACGGCCAGCGTATCAATGACGTAGGCCCGGCCGATCGCGGCCTCGCCATGGTGTTTCAGAGCTACGCGCTCTACCCGCACATGACGGTAGAGGGCAACATGGGCTTCAGCATGCGCCTAGCGGGTGTGCCCAAGGAGGAGCGCCGTGCCAAAGTACTGGAGGCGGCCAAAATTCTGCAGCTAGAACCGCTGTTGGATCGTAAGCCCAAAGCGCTCTCCGGCGGCCAGCGTCAGCGCGTAGCGATTGGCCGGGCGATTGTGCGTAACCCCAGCATCTTCCTATTTGATGAGCCGCTCTCCAACCTGGATGCCGCGCTCCGGGTGCAGATGCGTATCGAGCTGGCGCGCCTCCACGATGAGCTGGACGCTACCATGATCTACGTCACCCACGACCAGATCGAAGCGATGACCATGGCGGATAAAATCGTTGTCCTCCACGACGGTGTGGTCGAGCAGGTGGGCTCACCCATGGCGCTTTACCACCATCCGCGCAATCGCTTTGTGGCGGGCTTTATTGGCTCACCGAAAATGAATTTTCTACCGGTAACGTTGACCGGTGTAGCGCCTGGCGGGGTAGGTATTCGTCTGCCCGGCGGCGGGGAGCGCAGCATTCCGGTGGACGGCGCACGCCTGGAGGAGAGCGCTGCTCTGGAACTGGGTGTTCGCCCGGAACACCTGGTGCTTGATGAACAGGGCCCGTTGAGCGGTGAAATTAAAGTCTTGGAGCGTCTAGGTGGCCAGACCTCGCTCTATGTCCAGATGGACGATGAGCTAGTCACCATCATGGCCGATGGGCACGTGGCCTACCGGGTCAACGATACGGTGCATTTCGGCTTTGTCCCTGAGCGTGCCCATCTCTTTGATGCTAGTGGCTTGGCTCTGCCGAGCTTGCAGCAGCATCCGCTGGCAGGGCTAACCCGCCACGATAACCGCGCCCCCGGCTCGCCTTCTGAGGAGCCTGCATGAGGACACTCATCTTTGACTGCGATGGCGTGCTGGTCGACAGCGAAGCCCTTGCCGAAGGCATGCTGGTGGAGTTCCTCTCCCACTGGCTGCCCGATCTGAATATTGATCAGGAGCTTGGTCAGGCATTGGGGATGACCACGGCGGCTATTCTCGCTCATCTCGAAGCATTAAGCGCCCACACCCTGCCCGTGGATGCCACCGAACAGGTAGATACCGCCATTGAGGCGCGCTTGGCGCGGGAGCTTAAGGCGATAGAGGGGGCTGATAAGGCGATTCGCAGCATTCGCTTGGAGAAGGCCGTTGTTTCCAACAGTCGCCGCAGCCGGGTGCTGGCGTCACTGGCGAGCACGGGGCTGGCCGATGCGTTAGGCGAGGTGCCTATTTTTACCGCTGATCAGGTGGCTAACCCCAAACCCGACCCCGCGCTCTATCGCTTGGCAGCCTCTCAGTTAGGCCAAGTGCCGCGAGATTGCCTGGTAGTGGAAGACAGCGTGGCCGGCGTAACCGCCGCTCATGCCGCAGGCATGTGCGTCATTGGTTTTGTCGGCGCCAGCCATGTGGATGCTGAGCAGTCGGCGCGGCTGACGCAAGCCGGCGCTTGGCGCATTTTAGCGCATATGCACGGCCTGGAAGCCTTGGTGGATGAGTGGCAAAGCAGTGGTCAATAGGTCATTTAATGAAGGGTTTCCGGCAATAACGGCGCAGCGATAAATGAGAGCATAACGATGAAGCTAAACAACAAAGTCGCGGTGATTACCGGCGGCGCGCGGGGCATCGGATTGGCCATTGCCCAGCGCTATATAAGCGAAGGCGCCAGCGTTGTGGTGGCGGATATTGATCGCCTTGACATTGATGATGCAGTGGCGACACTGCAGCAGCAGGCGCCTAGTGAAAAGGTGATGGGGGTTGAGCTCAATGTCTGCGTTCAGGCCTCGATAGATGCCATGGTAGAGGCGGTAAACAAGCGCTTTGGCGGCATCGATATTCTGGTCAATAACGCCGCCGTCTTTGATATGGCGCCGGTGCTTGAGGTGGCCGAGGCGAGCTTCGACAAGCAGTTTGCGGTCAATACCAAAGGAATGTTCTTCACCCTGCAAGCGGTTGCCCGTTCGATGGTGGCCCGCGGCCAGGGGGGAAAAATTATCAATATGGCTTCCCAGGCAGGTCGTCGCGGTGAAGCACTGGTAAGCGTTTACTGCGCTAGCAAAGCCGCTGTCATCAGCCTCACCCAATCCAGCGGCTTGGATCTCATCAAACACCGCATCAACGTTAATGGCATCGCCCCCGGCGTGGTGGATACGCCGATGTGGGAAGAAGTCGACGCGCTGTTTGCCCGCTATGAAAACCGCCCACTCGGCGAGAAGAAGCGCCTCGTGGGTGAGGCAGTGCCGTTTGGGCGTATGGGGCTTCCCGAAGATCACACTGGCGCCGCCGTGTTTTTGGCCAGCCAAGACAGTGACTACGTGGTCGCTCAGACGCTCAATGTCGATGGCGGCAACTGGATGAGCTGAGATGGTCATGACCCCTGATCTAGATACCTTAGCCCGGCAGATTATTGGCGCCGCTGAAGGCGCCTCACGCTATCTGGTAGCGCTGGCAGGGCCACCGGGGGCAGGAAAATCCTACCGCAGCGCTCAGCTCTGCGCTGCCATTAATCAACGCCTGCCAGGCCAAGCTGGGCTAGTGCCCATGGACGGCTACCACTTCGATAACGCCGTGCTGGGCGAGCAGCAGGTGCCGGTAAAAGGTGCGCCCCATACCTTCGATGTGGAGGGACTTCGCTGCGACCTCGAACGCATCCGCCACGCTAGCCACACGGTAGCGGTGCCGGTGTTTGATCGCCCGCTGGACTTAGCCCGTGCCGGTGGACGTCTGATTACCCTTGAACAGCGCATCGTTATTGTCGAGGGCAACTACCTACTGCTTGACCGGTCCCCTTGGCGTGAACTGCGCCCGCTGTTCGATTGGACGCTGTTTATAGATGTCGACGACGTCGTGCTGGTTGATCGGCTGATCAATCGCTGGCTTGAAATGGGCCAGGATCGCGCTGGGGCGCTGGAGCGCACCCACCATAAAGATATGCTCAACGCGCAGTTAGTGAAAAGTTGCTGTTTACCGCCTGACCAGCGCTGGCGCTAGTGCTCGTATATCGTCTTTATCCGCTTTTATTCACCCAATCGCGCCAAGTAGGCCTTGGCTGGAGAGTCCCATGACCCGTCTTAACAATCACAACCTGGGCAAGCTAACCGTCGATGTTGCCAAACCAACCTATGACCGCAAAACGCTTACCCCCGGTATTGTGCATATCGGGGTAGGCGGCTTTCACCGCGCCCACCAAGCGATGTACCTGGATACGTTGATGAACCAGGGCGAAGCGCTGGACTGGGGCATTGTGGGCGTGGGCGTGATGCCTGGCGATAAACGCATGCAGCAGGCGCTGGCAGCGCAGGACTATCTCTACACCCTGGTGGTCAAACATCCTGACGGCCAGTACGAACCAAGAGTCATTGGCAGCATAGTGAACTACCTGTTTGCGCCGGAAGAGACTGAGGCCGTGATTGAGCAGATGGCCGATCCGGCGATTCGTATTGTGTCGCTGACGGTGACCGAGGGCGGTTACAACTTTCACCCGGTGAGCGGCGAATTCGATCTTGAAAACCCTCAGGTCGAGGCTGATCTTGCTAATCCCACTCAGCCCACTACCAGTTTCGGGCTAGTGGTGGAGGCACTTGCCCGCCGCCGTGCCCGGGGCATCGCACCGTTTACCGTAATGTCCTGCGATAACATTCAAGGCAACGGCGACGTGGCCAAGCGCATGTTCGGCGCCTATGCCCAGGCGCGGGATGCCGAGTTAGGCGCCTGGCTGGCAGCCGAGGTAGCGTTCCCCAACGCGATGGTGGATCGTATTACGCCGGTAACGTCGACCACGGATATTGACGAACTGAGTCAGCGCTTTGGTGTAGAGGACGCTTGGCCGGTAGTCTGCGAACCCTTCACCCAGTGGGTATTGGAAGATCACTTCTCCCTCGGGCGCCCAGCGTTTGATAAAGTGGGTGTCCAAGTCGTGGAGGATGTCGAGCCCTACGAATTGATGAAGCTGCGCCTGCTCAACGCCAGTCACCAAGCGTTGACCTATTTTGGCTATTTAGCCGGATACCGCTACGCCCACGAGGTGTGTCAGGATCCGCTATTTGTCGATTTTTTACTTGGTTATATGCGCGAAGAGGGCACACCCACTCTGGCGCCGGTACCTGGGGTCGATCTTGAAAGCTATCGTTTAACGTTGATTGAGCGTTTCGCCAACCCGCAGATCAAAGATACTTTGGCGCGACTCTGTGCCGAGAGCTCTGATCGCATTCCCAAATGGTTAGTGCCAGTGATTCGCCAGCAGTTGGCTCAGGACGGCGAGATAGAACGCAGTGCTGCGGTGGTGGCCAGCTGGGCACGCTACGCTGAGGGGGTAGACGAGCAGGGCGAGCCGATTGAAATCGTCGATCGTTTAAAAGCGCCGTTAATGGCGATTGCTGCCGAAAATCGCTCGCGGCCCACGGCCTTTATCGAAAACCGTGAGCTGTTTGGCGATTTAATCGACGCTCCGCGTTTTGTTAAAGCCTATTTAACCGCCCTGAAGTCACTGCACGAACGCGGCGCACGCGCTACGCTAGAAGGTCTGGCGGCATCTAAGGGGACGTTTTGATGTATATCGGGGTCGATTGCGGTACTCAGAGTACCAAGGTAGTAGTGGTAGACGTTGAGCAAGGCAAAATACTCGCTGAAGCAAGCCGTGGTCATCACCTGGACGAAGGCGAAAATGGTCGTCGCGAGCAATCGCCTGCCGAGTGGCTGACGGCCCTGAAAGAGGCGTTTTTTGCCGCGCTGGACAAAGCCGCTGTATCGGCGAGCCAAGTGCGCGGTATCGGGGTTTCCGGCCAGCAGCACGGTATGGTGGCGCTCGATGGGGATGGCGTGCCGGTATACCCCGCCAAGCTATGGTGCGATACCGAGACCAGTGCCCAGAACGCTGATCTGGTTACCCGCCTGGGTGGCGAAGCAGGCTGTCTGGACAGGTTGGGGCTGGTGCTGCAAACCGGTTATACAGCCTCTAAGGTCGCCTGGTTGCGCGAGCGTCAGCCGGATGCATACAAACGCATCGAGAGCCTGCTCCTACCCCACGACTACCTCAATTTCTGGCTTACCGGAGAACGCGTCACCGAAGCGGGCGATGCGTCGGGCACTGGCTACTTCGATACCCGCAAGCGCTGCTGGCAGCTGGATGTTTTTTCAGAGATAGCCCCAGAATTAGACCCGACTCGAGTGTTGCCCCGAGTACTGAACGCCCATGAGCCGGTAGGTTATGTACGCTCAGAAGTGGCCCGGGAACTAGGGCTTGGCGATCAGGTGGTCGTCTCCTCCGGTGGCGGCGACAATATGCTCGGCGCTATCGGTACCGGCAATATTACCCCGGGGCTGATCACGCTGAGTTTAGGTACTTCCGGTACTGTTTGCGCGTATTCGGCGACGCCTGTTGAGTGCGATAGCGCAATGGTTGCCAACTTCTGCTCCAGCACCGGCGGCTGGCTACCGCTGATCTGCACCATGAACGTCACGTCGGCCACTACGCGGGTACGCGAGCTGTTTGGTTTAGACTTGGCGGCTTTTGGAGAGAAAGTGGCCAGCGCGCCCATAGGCGCCGAGGGTGTTACCGTGCTGCCATTTTTCAACGGCGAGCGGGTGCCCATGCTGCCGGATGCCTCGGCGGACTTCCTTGGCCTGACCAGTCTTAATACCACCCAGGCTAATGTGTGCCGGGCGGTGGTGGAGGGGGCCACTTTCGGGCTACGCTATGGGCTGGAATTGCTGGGTGATTTAACCGCCGGGGCCAGTCAGATTCGGCTGATCGGTGGCGGCGCTAAAAGCCCCGTGTGGCGGCAGATGGTGGCGGATATTACCGACACCCAGGTGATTTGCCCCGAAATTACCGATGCGGCCGCGCTAGGCGCCGCGATACAGGCGGCCTGGTGCGACCAGCGTTCAGAGGGCGTCACCCTGGAAGCGCTGTGTGAAAAATTAGTCCACCTGGATGCCCAGTCACTGGCCGACCCTCATCCGGAGCGGGTGGCCGCCTACCAACCGATTTATGCGCGCTACTGCGCAGCACTTGAACAACGCCATGGCGGCGTGAAGTGATTATTAAGCATTTGACGAATATCAAGGAGATTTTATGACCAGCCAGCTGCAACAGTTGAAGCAACATTCGCTTGTCGTCGCCGACACCGGTGATCTTGACGCTATTCGTCGTTATCAGCCTCAGGATGCCACCACCAATCCTTCGCTGTTGCTCAAGGCGTTTAGCCTGTCCGGTTACCAAGCGCTGATTGACGAAGAGCTAAGCAGCGTAAAAGCCTCAGGTGGCAGCCGTGAAGAGCAGGTTAAGCATGCCGTTGATCGCCTGGCGGTAGCCATGGGCAGCGAGATAGCAGCCGTTGTGCCTGGGCGTGTGTCTACCGAAGTCGCTGCGCGGCTGTCGTTTGATACCCAGGCCAGCATTGCCAAAGCCCACGAGTTAATCGAGTTGTACGATGCCCGCGGTGTGTCGCGGGATCGCGTGCTCATCAAGCTGGCGTCTACCTGGGAAGGCATTCGTGCCGCCGAGGTGCTAGAGCGCGAGGGCATTCAATGCAACCTGACGCTGCTGTTCAGCGATGCCCAGGCCCAGGCGTGCTTTGATGCCGGGGTGTTTCTGATCTCTCCCTTTGTTGGCCGCGTGACCGATTGGTACAAAAAAGAGACCGGCAATGATTACACGCCGGAAAACGACCCGGGCGTTCAGTTTGTGCAAGGCGTTTGCCAGCGTGCCAACCAGGGCGGCTATGAAACCGTGGTCATGGGCGCAAGCTTCCGCACCACCGGCCAGGTACTTGCCCTGGCAGGCTGCCCACGGCTGACGATTTCGCCGGCGCTGTTGGAGGAACTGGACGCAACAGAAGGCAGCGTAAATGCGCAGATTCAATCTGGCGAAGGCCGCGGTAAACCAGTTGAACCGTTGAACGAGGCCGCTTTCCGCTGGGGCCACAGTCAGGACGCCATGGCCACCGACAAACTGGCCGAAGGTATCCGCCGCTTCCACGATGACCAGCTTGAGCTAGAGAGCCTGATCGATAAACGGCTGGGCTAACATACAGGTTAGCCCATGGTGTCGGGGTTAGGGTGCACCCTAACCCCGACGCAGTTATTCATTCGGGGACAGGGAGAAAGTCTCATGGATGCCACCCTGAGCCAGCTATTGGAATCTATCGACTTAACCCCCACTGGCAATTTGCAGCCGCTCAGTGGGGGAGATATCGCCGCGGTGTACCGTCTGGAGACGCGCCAGGGGCAGGTGGTGATTAAGCACGACGACGCAGCGCGGCTAAACGGCGAAGCCGAGGGACTGCGTGCCTTGCGAAGTGCCTGCGAGAAGCTTGCGGTGCCGGAGATCTTAGGGTTGTCAGCGGGCTGGCTGGTCATTGAGTCGTTGGACACCGTGCCCAGTGGGGCGAAAAGTGAAGCAGCGCTTGGCGAAGGGCTACGCGGTTTGCACAGTGTGATTGGCGATGCCCACGGCTGGCATCAGGATAACGCCTGCGGGCAAACGCCCCAGCCGAATGCTCCCCTTAATGACGGACGGGCCTTCCAGCGCGAGCGTCGTTTATTACCGCTGTGTGAAGCGTGTTACCAGCAAGGGCTGTTAGATGGTGAATTGCGAGGGCGAATCGAGCGCTTGGCCCAGGATTTGGAGAGCTGGTTATCCGATGCACCGCCCAGTTTGCTGCATGGTGACCTATGGTCGGGGAATGTGCTCTTCACGACCAAGGGGCCAGCGATTATCGATCCAGCGGTGTATCGCCACTACCCAGAGGTAGACGTGGCGATGCTGACGCTATTTGGCTCGCCGGGCGAAGCGTTTTTTGACGCCTACTGGGACGGCGACGCCCCGACCGACTGGTCGAGGCGTGAAGCGCTGTTTCAGCTTTATCCGTTGCTGAATCACCTGCTGCTGTTCGGTGCTGGTTATCGCTCGGCGGTTGAACGCAGCGTGGCGAGGCTCGAGTCTTTCACCTGAGCCTTACCAGCACTTGTGTTTTACCAAGATTTATAGGGCAAAAACTTGCCGTTCAAAGTGAGCAGTACCCGGTCGCCCTTGGGGTCTTCGACTTTGTCGACCTCCATGGTGAAGTCGATGGCGCTCATAATGCCGTCGCCAAACTTTTCCTGCACGACGTCTTTCAGGGTCTCCCCGTACACACCGACGACCTCATATAGGCGGTAGATAAATGGATCCTGGGGGATCGCTTCATCCCAGGCTTTGGTGGGGAAGGCTACCAGGGCAACGGCAACATCGTTCTCCACACCTAGGGTATCGCAAATCTTATGGGCGATATCGGCGCTGGCGCTGTTCATGCCGTAGCAGGCGGAGGCCACCCACACCGGCGACATGCCAACCGCTTTACCAATATCGTCCCAGCTCATTTTGTTGCGCGCTTTGGCGGCGAGCAGGGTGTGACGCATTTCGAGCTTATCCATTATGGTTCTCCTCTAGAGTGGAAGGCGAGTGACGCCCTTTTTTTGGCGACTGGATCAAGACAACACTTTTTTGGGCTGAGTACGGACGTGGGTGGTATAGAGCACCAAACCTACCAGCGTCAGACCGCCAACCAAGTTGCCCAGTACCGTAGGGATTTCGTTCCACATAATGTATTGATACAGGGTGAAATCGGCGCCCATCATCAGGCCAATGGGGAACAGGAACATGTTGACCACGGAGTGCTCAAAACCAAGATAGAAAAACACGATGATCGGCATCCACATGGCCATGATTTTGCCGGAAACCGTTGTCGAGATGGCGGCACCTACGACGCCCATGGATACCATCCAGTTGCAGAACATGCCTCTCAGGAAGAGCACAATCCAACCGGCAAGTCCCGCCTCCTGGTAACCCACTGTGCGACTTTCACCCACGTTCATCATCGTTTGGCCGACAGCGTTGATCTCCTCGGTACCGCCCATGGTGAAATTCAGATAGCCAAAGGTGGCGATAAACAGGGCGCCTCCCAGGTTGCCGAGCCCCACCAGCGCCCAGCACTTCAGCATTCGCGGCAGGGTAACCCCGGGCCTTTTGTCGAGCCATGCAATAGGCACCAGCGTAAAAACCCCGGTCAGCAGGTCATAGCCCATCAAATAGAGCATGACGAAGCCCACCGGAAAGAGCAGCGCCCCAATCAGGAAGTTTCCTGTTTGGGTCGCGATAGTGATGGCAAAAATTACCGCCAACGCCAGGGTCGCCCCCGCCATAAAAGCGCGGATAAGCGTATCCCGCGTCCCCATATAGACTTTTGACTCCCCTTGATCCACCAACTTGGTGACAAATTCACTGGGCATTAGATAAGACATATGTATGTCTCCTGTGTCATTTAGATTAATTGACGCTTATTCCAAGAGTTTTAGTGTTTCCTGATAAGAGCAATAAATAGGAGCAACAAAACCGATGGCTGCGCCGTCCTGGTGCAAAAGAGATTAAGCGCGTGGCGCAATCGCACTATTCACATAGGTTTTTCACCAAGCTTTTCCATTTATCTTTCCCGTTTAGCTATTGCTACTTGTGTGTGCTATTTGTGTGCCAACTCGCGCGAAGGATATTTAAATATATGTTTTTAATGACTTAATTGATTTTTATACTGGCGTGCAGGGAAACCCTAGCCCGGATTTCTCATAGCGCCTCTGCCAGTACCGCACTCAGGCTGTAATACCGTAAAACACCTATTGGCACGCCTTAAATAGCCTACTGTTTACCCCTTTTCCGTCGTTCAGACACACTTCCCCCTTTCCCCCATTGTGCCGGGCCGGAGGCGCCCGAGCATTCAGTTCGGCACCAACCGTCTGACGAGATCGGATAGCGCCGCTTTATAGGGGTAGCTGTCACTCATCAGTACTCGGATGCGACGCGTATTGCGGATGATAACTGCGCCCACTTTGATAAGTTTGAGCCTCAGGTTGCTTGGACTCATGCTTGCGAAGGGCGTGTTCTTCAGGTAAGTCCGTAACCGCTCGAACAGCGTATAGGCGAAGCCCGACAAGATCAGCCGCCATTGATTGGCCCACCAGTGCGTGCTGGAAGTGCGGTCAGCAAACAGGCTCAGCTGTTGATCCTTGATCCGGTTCTCCATGTCGCCCCGAGCGCAGTATTGCTCGTAGTAAAGCTTGAAGCCGTCGTCGTAACGGGAACTGATGATAAACCGGGGGTTAGAGCCCAGTTCGCCTTCC
>NZ_JAUAMB010000079.1 GCF_031010175.1 Halomonas sp. SpR1 | reverse complement strand
CGACGTCACCCCATCTTCAGTAGCACCTGGGTTTAGAGTCAGAAGTAACTTTATCGTGTTTTACCACCAGTTGCTCGGCATAGGCTGACGGTGTCAGCCCTCCAAGGCTCTTCTTCGGTCTTTCTTCGTTGTACTCCCGCTTCCATGCCTCGATGACAACCTGGGCGTGCTGAAGGCTGGTGAACCAATGCTCATTCAGACATTCATCTCGAAAGCGCCCATTGAACGATTCGATGTAGGCGTTTTGGTTGGGTTTTCCAGGTTCGATTAAAAACAGGGCAACGCCACGTAGATGCGCCCATGACAGCATGGCGCGCCCACAGAATTCCTTTCCATTATCCGTCCGAATGGCGCTAGGTAGGCCACGTTGTAAAGCCAGATGATCCAGGATACGTGTTAAAAACAGTCCGCCAATGGCACGTTCAGGCACGATCGCCACGGCTTCATGGGTCGCGTCGTCGACAACGGTGAGGCTCTTTATCACTCGCCCATCTGCCGTCCGGTCAAACACAAAATCCATTGACCAGACCTGATTGGCGGCACCAGGGCGGCCAAGGGGCATCCGCTCAGACGTGGGAACCTTCTTGCGTTTGCGGCGTTTTACCTGCAACCGAGCCGCGGCGTAGAGGCGCTCGACGCGCTTATGATTGACCTGTTCACCGGCTTGACGCAGCTTCAGGTAGATCATGCCAGCGCCATAGCGACGATGCCGATGGGCCAAGGCAACAATGCGTTCACGCAATGCCTCATTACGGTCAGGAGCTGATTGATAGCGCAATGCACTGGCACTCATACGGATGACACTGAGCGCTCGGCGCTCACTGAGGCCACGTGACACCATAAAGCTCACCACATCTCGGCGTGCAGGGGCACTCACCACTTTTTTCTCAGCGCCTCACGAGTGACCTCCATCTCCAGTAACGACTCCGCGAGCAGCTTTTTCAAGCGTCCATTTTCGGCTTCGAGTTCTTTGAGTCGCTTGGCATCGGGCACGCTCATGCCGCCAAACTTGCTGCGCCAAAGGTAATAGCTGGCTTCCGAAAAACCATGCCGACGGCATAGCTCCTTGATGGGCAGTCCCGCTTCGGCTTCGCCCAGGAAGCCAATGATCTGTTCTTCACTGAAACGCTTCTTCATGTCCAATCTCCTTATGCATAGGATCGGACTCTAAAGTGTAGCGCTACTCAATAAGGGGGTGACGTCG
>NZ_JAUAMB010000078.1 GCF_031010175.1 Halomonas sp. SpR1 | reverse complement strand
GGATGATGAGATGGTCTCCTCCCCCCCATTGTCGGCGTCAAAATGCGCCAGAATGAAAGTGTCACTTCATTCAAGACGGGAGAAGACCATGAACAAGTATAGGGTGATTGGCGTGGATCTCGCAAAATCCAGCAATGCGGTTGTCGCGCTCAATAGCAATGGTCGGGAGCTTTGGCGTAAGACACTGAGTCGTCAGAAGTTACTGCCTTTTTTAGCGAAGCAAGAACCGTGTTTAGTCGCGCTGGAGGCCTGTTCGGGGGCTCATCATGTAGGCCGCCAGCTTCAACAGCATGGGCATCAGGTGGCGCTGTACCCACCTGCCCATGTAAAGGGCTATATGCGTGGGCAGAAGAACGACTACAACGATGCCTTGGCGCTGGCTGAAGCCTCTTTGCATGGCCGACTTCGCCCTGTCCCTGTGAAGACGGTAGAGCAGCAAGATGCGCTGCTGATCATTCAGCAGCGGCGACAGTTGAAAGAAGAACAGACCCGGCTAGGCAATCGCATCCGTGCTCTGTTAGCTGAGCGCGGGATCGTGTTAGCGCAGGGGGTAGCGACGTTGCGTCGAGGCATCCCGATACTCTTGGAGGATGCTGAGAACGGGTTGAGCATTACGGCGCGTCAGTTACTGGATCGCCTCTACCAGCGCTACCTTCACCTGCTAGAAGAGCTGAGCTGGTATGACACGCAGGTTCAGCGTCATGCAAAACAGGATGAAACGTGCCAGCGGCTATGTGAGATGCCAGGCATGGGCCCTATTGTGGCCAGTGTGGTGCAGGGCTGGATGGGCGATGGCCACCAGTTTACATGTGGCCGGGATGCTTCAGCTGCCCTTGGGCTAGTACCAAGGCAATACAGTACCGGTGGCCGCGAAGTGTTGCTGGGCATTAGTAAACGTGGAGACCGTTATGTACGCTCTCAGGTGGTTAATGGGGCTCAGGCGGTGTTGCGATATGCCGAAGGCAAGGACGATGCGCTTAGTCGCTGGGTGATACGCCTAAAAGCGCGAGCAGGCCATAACAAAGCGGTCGTTGCGCTAGCGAACAAGCTAGTACGCATTGCCTGGGTCATCATTGCGAGAGGCGAGCACTATCGAGCTCGTCCAGCCGAAGGCTGTTAACATGGTGTAAGCAAAAAGGTTAATACGATAGAGGACTGATGGAGGTTCCTATCCAGGTTGCGAAGGCAACGATCACGCGATGTCATTACAGGTCAGACCGGTGTACCGAAAACCTGATGAACCCGTAGGCTCTTAGAAGCCTTAAGGATGATAAGGACGGTATGCGCGGATACTCATCGGGGCCAGAGGCGCCAGGAGACGACGCCTCATGCACAGGCCGGATATATGGCAGCAACCTGTTCCTGCATCGATGACCGAAGCCTTGCAAGCAGGGAGGAGACCATATA
>NZ_JAUAMB010000077.1 GCF_031010175.1 Halomonas sp. SpR1 | reverse complement strand
GTAAGCGCGCCATAAAACCCATCTACCCACCTTAACGTTGGCTGATCACACTGATGGTCTCTTTAATTTTGGAGATCATCATGAGCCGCGAACTCAATCCCACTCAAGCGTTTTGGTTAGGCCACCTGTCTTATGCCGCCGCGTTACAGATGCCGTTAAGTGCCTATGCCAAAGCACAAGCCGTGACGTTAGCCGACCTGATGGCGTGGGAAAAACGGTTACTCGTGCAAGGCTTCCCCGTGCCGCCGCGTTGTCGTCCCGCACGGTTTGTCGCGGTGGAGGTGGTCACATGATTCGCCCAGGCACTGATCTAAAGGTGTATCTATGTCGAGAGCCCGTGGATATGCGCAAGCAAATTGACGGCTTGGCACTGCTGGTTCAGGAAGCCATGGCCTTGAACCCGTTTGATCAAGCGCTGTTTGTGTTCGGTAACCGCCAGCGCGATAAAGTGAAGCTGCTGTTCTGGGAACGTAACGGCTTTGTGGTGTGGTACAAGCGCTTGGAGCGTGAGCGGTTTAAATGGCCAACCCACCTTAATGGCGAGACCGTGACGTTAACCGGCCAAGAGCTTAACTGGCTGCTGGATGGCTATGACTTAAAGGCTATGAGGCCTCATAAAGCGTTGGATTTTCAGCGCGTTGGCTAACGTCAGCTCTCCTATTTTAGCGACGTTTTTGGTACACTGAGCGGTATGAAAAATGCCGCTTCTTCCTCACCGACGGTTACCCAGCTTGAGCGCAAGCTGGCCGCTGCTGACGCTGAAAATGCGCGTCTGTTGGCGTTGATGGAGAAAAAGGAAGCGCAGTGGGAGGCCACTAAACAATCGCTATTCGAGCAGTTCCGGCTTGCTCTGGAGCGTCAGTTCGGCCCTTCCACCGAGAAGTATCGTGTCGACCAGCGGGATCTTCTGATCAATGAAGCGGAAGTGGCGGTTGACGAGGAAGACAGCGATGCATCGGCGTGCGACGCCGTCTCTAATGACGCGACTAGCGAGACCGCCTCGCCTCTGAAACGTCGCACGCGCGGTGGGCGTGTTGCGCTACCGCCAGAGCTGCCGCGTGTTGAGGTGGTGCATGAACTGCCCGATAACGCTCGCCACTGCCACGATGACGGCACCGCGCTGAAGGTGATCGGTGAAGAGGTCAGTGAGGAACTGCACGTGGTGCCTGCCCGGATCGAAGTGATCCGTCATGTGCGACGCAAATATGCCTGCCCGACGTGCGAAGAGGGTGTCAACACCGCCCCAGCGCCCGCCAAGCTGTTGCCCAAGAGCAATGCCAGCGCCACACTGCTCGCCTATATCGCGACGGCTAAATACCAGGACGCGCTACCGCTGTATCGGCAAAGCCAGATCTTTGCCCGCCATGGCGCCGAGATACCTCGCAACACTCTGGCACGCTGGATGGTACAGGTGGGAGAACGGATC
>NZ_JAUAMB010000076.1 GCF_031010175.1 Halomonas sp. SpR1 | reverse complement strand
TGAACTGCACCCCAAAAGTTGGACACTCCTCCAACGATTGGGGTGTTTTTCATGGCGAAACATAATGAAGAGTTCAAACTGTTAGTCGTACAGCGTTACACAGAAGGACAGCTGGGTTATAGGAGTCTGGCCAATCAGTACGGTCTTGACCACGCCACCATCAGGCGTTGGGTTAAAAGCTATGAACAACATGGCCTGCACGGCTTGCAGAAGAAGTTCAGCCGCTACAGTGCAGAGTTTAAATTGTCGGTGTTGCAACGGATGAGGCAAGAGGATCTCTCGGCCCGACAAGCGATTGCCTTGTTCGATATCCGAGGTGGAGTGGGTGTCGTGCGGGGGTGGGAAAGTCAGTATCATAAAGGAGGCTTCCAGGCGTTGGAGCCTAAAGCCCGAGGTCGCCCGACGAAGATGCCCACAGCAGAGCCCCCCAAGCCCCCACTTCCAGTGACGGAAAAGAGCTCACTGGAGCAACTGCTCCAAGAGAACGAATACTTGCGAGCAGAGGTGGCCTACCTAAAAAAGTTGAGGGCCTTGCGTCAGTCCAAAGAGCAAGCCGCGCAGAAAAAGCGCGACTAGTCCTTGAACTGAAGCATGGCCATCCTTTACCGGTGCTGCTAAAAGTAGCCGAACTGTCGCGTAGCACCTTCTATTATCAGGTAAAGGCTCAGCAGTTGGATGATCGACATGCGGGCCTGAAGCGTCGCATTCACGCCCTCTACGAGCGTCACAAAGGGCGCTACGGCTATCGCCGCATCACAGCAGCGTTGCGCCAGACGGGCGAGCAGGTCAACCACAAGACAGTCCAACGCCTGATGCAGCATCTGGGTTTGAAGTCATTGGTACGCCCGAAGAAATACCGCTCCTATCGTGGACAACAGGCCAGTGTGCCAAACCTCCTTGCCCGTCAGTTTCAGGCTGAACGCCCCAACCAAAAGTGGGTCACCGACGTCACGGAGTTCAATGTCCGAGGCGAAAAGCTCTACCTGTCGCCCGTGATGGATCTCTACAATGGGGAAATCGTGTCCTACTCAATGCAGAAACGGCCGGCGTTCTCGTTAGTCGGGGGAATGCTGAAAAAAGCCTTGGCCAAGCTGGCCGATCAAGACGCGCCGCTACTGCATTCCGATCAAGGCTGGCAATATCAGATGCCCGCTTACAGGCGCAAGCTCGCCGAGCAGGGCGTGACCCAGAGCATGTCACGCAAGGGGAATTGTCTAGATAATGCAGCGATGGAGAGCTTCTTTGGAACGCTGAAGTCAGAATATTTTTACCTGAACAGCTTTGACACCATTGAGCAATTACAGGCGGGCATCCGACACTACATCCATTACTATAACCACGAGCGCATCAAGTCCAAACTAAAAGGCCTGAGCCCGGTGCAGTACCGAGCTCAGGCCTTGTCCGCTTAGTGTTTTACTGTCCAAGTTTTTGGGGTCAGTTCA
>NZ_JAUAMB010000075.1 GCF_031010175.1 Halomonas sp. SpR1 | reverse complement strand
CCCGAATTTCTCACGGGGCATAAAAGGAAGCGGCTGAAAGTGTTAACGTTTCAGGGCCTTACACCAAAAACCAACACCAACAACCGCTTCCAAAATGGTACCTGAAAAACTGTCCTTCTCGCCACTCTCGCGCCGCCAAATCAAAGCCGATTTCTCCGGTGGCCACATTACCTCCGATGCCGGATTGCTCTTGCTTCGTGAGGTCGATCAACAACATCGCCTGACGCGTCGTTTGGCCTCGGTGCTTCATGATCCCCGCGCACCCGAACAGGTTCGCCATAAGCTCAATACCCTGGTTCGCCAGCGCGTGTTCGGCGTGGCCGCTGGCTATGAAGATTTCAACGATCATGAAGCGCTACGCTATGATCAGGCGCTTCAGACGGCGCTCGGTGAAGAGGCTGCACTGGCAGGCAAGTCCACGCTGTGCCGGATAGAGCAGAACGCCGATCGGCAAGCGATGGTGAAGGCCCATGAGTTACTCTGGCATCACTTCATTGAACAGCATAACGAACCACCGAAGGAAATCGTGCTGGACTTTGATGGCACCGATATCCCTGTGCACGGTGAGCAACCCGGCAAGTTCTTTAACCGCTATTACGATCACCACTGCTACTTCCCGCTGTATGTCTTCTGTGGCCGCCACCTGCTGGTGAGCTATCTGCGCACCAGTGACCGCAGCGACAGCCGCCATAGCTGGGCCATCCTCGCCTTACTGGTACGGTTTATCCGTCGATACTGGCCCGATACCCGCATCGTGTTACGGGGTGATAGCCACTTTTGTCGTCCCCGGATGCTGAACTGGTGCGATCGGCATCACGTTGACTACATCGTGGGTATCGGTAAGAACAGTCGGCTGCTCAAGGAAGTGGACGTCCCCATGATGCTGGTGCGCAAGACCCAATGGCAGGTGGGAGGAAAAGTGGCGGAGACGTTCCGCTTCCAATATCAAGCCCACTCCTGGCAATACCCACGCTGGGTGGTAGCCCGTTTAGAGGAAGGTGAACTGGGTTCTAATCCCCGATTTATCGTCAGTTCCCGTTACAACGACGGCTTCAAGCTTTACTACGAGCAATACTGTGCTCGGGGTGACATGGAAAACCGGATCAAGGATCAACAACTGAGCCTGTTTGCTGACCGTACTTCCAGCACGCACTGGTGGGCTAATCAATGGCGGCTGATCTTGTCAGGCTTTGCCTATACGCTGTTCGAGCGGTTACGGACTTACCTGAAGAACACGCCCTTCGCGCGCATGAGCCCAAGCAATCTGAGGCTCAAGCTCATCAAAGTGGGCGCAGTCATCATCCGCAATACGCGCCGAATCCGAGTGCTGATGAGTGACAGCTACCCCTATAAAACGGCGCTATCTGATCTCATCAGACGGTTGGTGCCGAACTGAATGTTCGGGCGCCCCCGGCCCGGCACAATGGGGGAAAGGGGGAAGTGTGTCTGAACGACGGAAAATGGTTAAAAAGTAGGCCATTTAAGCCGTGCCCATAGGTGTTTAGCGATATTACAGCCTGAGTGCGGTACTGGCTGAGGCGCTATGAGAAATCCGGGCTA
>NZ_JAUAMB010000074.1 GCF_031010175.1 Halomonas sp. SpR1 | reverse complement strand
CGACCAGACCCCTTGGGTGTTATAGGGTCAAGCCTCACGGGCCATTAGTACACGTTAGCTCAACACCTTGCAGCGCTTCCACACCGTGCCTATCAACCAGCTGGTCTCGCTGGGCCCTTCAGGAGGCTCTAGGCCTCAGGGATGTCTCATCTTGAAGGGGGCTTCCCGCTTAGATGCTTTCAGCGGTTATCCCGTCCGACCATAGCTACCCGGCAATGCCACTGGCGTGACAACCGGAACACCAGAGGGTCGTCCACTCCGGTCCTCTCGTACTAGGAGCAGCCCTTCTCAAACATCCAACGCCCACGGCAGATAGGGACCGAACTGTCTCACGACGTTCTAAACCCAGCTCGCGTACCACTTTAAATGGCGAACAGCCATACCCTTGGGACCGACTTCAGCCCCAGGATGTGATGAGCCGACATCGAGGTGCCAAACACCGCCGTCGATGTGAACTCTTGGGCGGTATCAGCCTGTTATCCCCGGAGTACCTTTTATCCGTTGAGCGATGGCCCTTCCATACAGAACCACCGGATCACTAGAACCTGCTTTCGCACCTGCTCGACGTGTCTGTCTCGCAGTCAAGCACCCTTATGCTCTTGCACTCATTGCACGATGTCCGACCGTGCTGAGGGTACCTTCGTGCTCCTCCGTTACTCTTTAGGAGGAGACCGCCCCAGTCAAACTACCCACCACACACTGTCCTCGATCCGGATAACGGACCTGAGTGAGAACGCCAATGATGCCAGGCTGGTATTTCAAGGTTGGCTCCACCCGAACTGGCGTCCGAGTTTCTAAGCCTCCCAGCTATCCTACACAGGCAACATCAGCGTCCAGTGTGAAGCTATAGTAAAGGTTCACGGGGTCTTTCCGTCTAGCCGCGGGTACACCGCATCTTCACGGCGATTTCAATTTCACTGAGTCTCGGGTGGAGACAGCGTGGCCATCATTACGCCATTCGTGCAGGTCGGAACTTACCCGACAAGGAATTTCGCTACCTTAGGACCGTTATAGTTACGGCCGCCGTTTACCGGGGCTTCAATCAAGAGCTTCGCCTTGCGGCTAACACCATCATTTAACCTTCCGGCACCGGGCAGGCGTCACACCCTATACGTCCGCTTGCGCGTTAGCAGAGTGCTGTGTTTTTAATAAACAGTTGCAGCCACCTGGTATCTTCGACCGGTTCGGGCTAGGAGAGCAAGTCTCTTCACCCTACGCCGGCGTGCCTTCTCCCGAAGTTACGGCACCATTTTGCCTAGTTCCTTCACCCGAGTTCTCTCAAGCGCCTTGGGATTCTCACCCTGACCACCTGTGTCGGTTTGGGGTACGGTCGCACATGATCTGAAGCTTAGAGGCTTTTCCTGGAAGCGTGGCATCAGTGACTTCCTGACCGTGGTCAGTTCATCTCGTGTCTCGGCTTTAAGATCCCGGATTTTCCTAAGATCTCGGCCTACTCACTTTCACCAGGACTACCAACGCCTGGCTCACCTAGCCTTCTTCGTCCCCCCATCGCAACCATGTCCGGTACGGGAATATTGACCCGTTTCCCATCGACTACGCCTTTCGGCCTCGCCTTAGGGGCCGACTCACTCTGCTCCGATTAGCGTCGAACAGAAACCCTTGGTCTTCCGGCGAGGGAGTTTTTCACTCCCTTTATCGTTACTCATGTCAGCATTCGCACTCGTGATACCTCCAGC
>NZ_JAUAMB010000073.1 GCF_031010175.1 Halomonas sp. SpR1 | reverse complement strand
AACCGGAAAAGGGAAGGGCTAAGCCATGGCCGACAATCCGATCCCCGCACGGGCGGGGATGAACCGCAGCCATAACAAACAGCCCGGCGATGCCATCCCCGATCCCCGCACGGGCGGGGATGAACCGCTAATGAGTGACAGCAACCAGCACCTGGCAGCCCGATCCCCGCACGGGCGGGGATGAACCGCCCCGCAGCCTATTACCGTACATGCCCGCGCCCCGATCCCCGCACGGGCGGGGATGAACCGCTGTTGCAAGCGCTGGTAGAGGCCGCGAAAGACCGATCCCCGCACGGGCGGGGATGAACCGCCTAGATGACCTAGTGCCAACGGTAAGATTAGCCGATCCCCGCACGGGCGGGGATGAACCGTTATGCCCATATATAACCACTTTTTTCATATACCGATCCCCGCACGGGCGGGGATGAACCGATCGGCCAAGCGTTCGGATTAGACCGGCGAACCCGATCCCCGCACGGGCGGGGATGAACCGCGCATCAGTCAGCGATAGCGAGCCGCTGGCCACCGATCCCCGCACGGGCGGGGATGAACCGCGCAGTCTAACCCAGCTCACCTCAACACCCGCCCGATCCCCGCACGGGCGGGGATGAACCGTTGACAGGGCGCGCTTCACTGAAGTGTGGTTGCCGATCCCCGCACGGGCGGGGATGAACCGGTGACCCGCCATGCTTCATAGCTCATTGCTGGCCGATCCCCGCACGGGCGGGGATGAACCGCGCGGATCTGGCCGTTCAGCTTTCGGGCCGCTCCGATCCCCGCACGGGCGGGGATGAACCGCGATAAAGCATCACGCCCCGCAAACCTACAGCCCGATCCCCGCACGGGCGGGGATGAACCGCACATTGAAGCGGGCGCGTTGGCAGTGATGCGCCGATCCCCGCACGGGCGGGGATGAACCGCGTTGTTCAGCAAGCGCAAGTCGCGCAGCAGGCCGATCCCCGCACGGGCGGGGATGAACCGAACCCGGTTGCCCTCTTTGAAATGCGCCATCCCCGATCCCCGCACGGGCGGGGATGAACCGCGCCCTAATTTTCCTTGCAGGCGGCCATGATCCCGATCCCCGCACGGGCGGGGATGAACCGCGAGCTAGCCGCGCAGATTAAAAGCGCGTGGGCCGATCCCCGCACGGGCGGGGATGAACCGCGATTTAGCCGCTTGGGGGCAGGAAGTGCCCGCCGATCCCCGCACGGGCGGGGATGAACCGTGGGACGACTACATCGGCAAGCTGCAAAATGCCCGATCCCCGCACGGGCGGGGATGAACCGGCGACTCGGTGCTTAACATTCGCCCGGCGTTTCCGATCCCCGCACGGGCGGGGATGAACCGTTGTAGTGCGCGGCCACCCACTCCACGATTTTCCGATCCCCGCACGGGCGGGGATGAACCGCTAAAGCCCTGGTCGGCATTCAGCAGGAAATGCCGATCCCCGCACGGGCGGGGATGAACCGCAGCGTTTCAGGCGCCGCGCTTGGTTGACTTCCCGATCCCCGCACGGGCGGGGATGAACCGCGAACGGTGCCATGCTCACGCACAGCACCGACCCGATCCCCGCACGGGCGGGGATGAACCGAATGTTAGCTGCCTTTTGCTTTTCCCCGGCCACCGATCCCCGCACGGGCGGGGATGAACCGAGTTCCGGCAGCGTTCCATCGACAGCGGTCTGCCGATCCCCGCACGGGCGGGGATGAACCGTCATTCCTGTCGTTTGGTTCCCCAGACCAGGCCCGATCCCCGCACGGGCGGGGATGAACCGCGAAGCTACCCCGCTGGGCATCCTACGAAGAGCCGATCCCCGCACGGGCGGGGATGAACCGGAAAAGGGAAGGGCTAAGCCATGGCCGACAATCCGATCCCCGCACGGGCGGGGATGAACCGCAGCCATAACAAACAGCCCGGCGATGCCATCCCCGAT
>NZ_JAUAMB010000072.1 GCF_031010175.1 Halomonas sp. SpR1 | reverse complement strand
GGTGGCCTAACCAAAACGCTTGAGTGGGATTGAGTTCGCGGCTCATGATGATCTCCAAAATTAAAGAGACCATCAGTGTGATCAGCCAACGTTAAGGTGGGTAGATGGGTTTTATGGCGCGCTTACCCATGCACTACGACCTGACCTGGGTAAGAGCCCCCAAGCTAAAGGGGCGGAAAAAAGCCATTCAGTAACCATAAACAACCCCCCCCCCGGCCGCTTCACATGGCCGGGGGTTTTAGTTTCAACACCCATCAATTACTTCTTATATACTTACATCCACGTCACTTGATCTGAATAGCCAGATCTACCAACTTAAAATATTTTGAATAGTCCTCTCCATTACAAGCATCTAATAATATTTTAACCTGATAATTTAATCTATCTAAATTTTTATTTAGACGCTCACGCAAATCATTCGGGTTAGATTTACTTGCATTCAAATAGCAAAGGGCAATATCATGAACAGAAACTGATTTTGTTATAAAATAAAGACTCCAAGGTGGGTATTTTTTATTGGCACTTTCAATAAAAATCTTTTCATCCCCTTTAATAAAATTTTTGTATAAATCAACATCAGAGTTTTTTAAAAAAACCAAGTAACACAACAAAAAAAAGTGAATCTCAGACCTTGTTAAACTTGAAATAGAAGCTTTTATATGACTTCTTATTTTCATCAAATCTCTCAAAGAAACCCTGAAAGTCTTGAATAAAGAAACAAAAATTATTTGCATTTCATTTAGGTCTGCATTTTCACATACCACAGCATTTTCATCAGGTGGAACCTGTTTTTTATTCGAAGCCCAAGCCATATCCTGGCGATTAGTATTATAATTTCTAGTTAACTCTAGACAATTATAGCCCTTGTTTTTTGGAATATCGAAATTAGCACTTACCCATAACTCAACATCAGAATTATCCAATGAGTAAGTAATATCAAAAAAACGCTTTAAATACTCAAAAGAATCAAACCCTCCCCCATAGACTGCCTTAATAGAATGGCCTAATTGCTTCGTATCTGTAGCAATAATAAATATACAACCTGGGACATCAAAAAAATGCTTAATACGTTCCAGCAACTCTATAGCATATGTCGGCCTACAACGATCCAACTCATCAATAAACACATAAACAGGGAAACTTCCATTCTCAGTGCTTTTTTCAGCCGAAACTTCTGTTACCAGCTTTTCAAAAACCTCTCTAAACTGTTTAACTGCTTCGTGATCTTTCTCGCTATTCACAATCAAAGCTTCAACAGCCTTATCTGCCACTTCATCAGTAACGGCTTCGAGCGTGGCAGCAAGTTCCTCGCCCTCCACAGCGATAAGCTTTTTCAACAGGCCTTTGCTAACCAACTTGGTCAACCCTGGAGCAGTGCTCAGAAAGATATTTTTGGCTTTGGTCGTGAAATCCTTGATCGTATCCTCTATGTCACCCGACATACTTCTTTGCACTTTAAGCTGGTCACGAATCGCAGATACCAAAGAAATGAAGGGGTCGCCGGTGTAGTCCTTTTCCCACGCATTAAAATAAACCACACCTCTTTCATCACTTAAGTGCTTACACCAACGCTCTAAGAAAAACGTTTTACCAGTGCCCCATGGGGAGTCTATGTTGACGACTTTGATGTCGTCATTATCATTTTCTAATAAATTTTGAAGAAATTCAGCTACTTCAGCACGTCCAAGCAAATCCCCTTCCCAAGCACTCATAACTTCCCCTACCTGGTAATTATTGTTGCAGTACCCTATCCAATTAACACAAAACCCCCGACCACTCCACATGGCCGGGGGTGTTTTCTATTGCCGCAATCTTCTGGCGAAACGTTACCGCAACGCGTGCTATTAGGCGACACTTTCACTATGGCAAAGTTTGGCTAAGTTGCAAACAAGTTATTTCCCGTTACGCAATGTAATACCACCTACACCGCCCAACACCTGGCTTGCCTGACCACCACCCCTCGATACTGCTTTGCGGTGATAAAACACCCCTGCCCGCCGCTGGTGGGCAGTAACCGGCAGCGGCTACCCACGCGGTGGGCTTTGAATAACCGGTACTCGCCTTCTACTTCTGCCACTACCAAATCGGCATGGCCAAACGAACGCGCCTCATCCACCACCAGCACATCGTCCTCCATCCAAAGCCCGCCTGGGCGTGCATCCTCGCTAATCTCCACCAGAAAGCAGCTGGGTGGAAATTTTCGCCTGTCCATTTCGGCCACTGCTGGGTGCTCCACGCTCACCACTGCTGGCCCTAAGTAATTCACTCGCATGCTGTTGCCCTGTGCTTGCTCCACATTAAGCGACGTATATTAGCGTTTGCCTGTCGCTTCCCTGGCTGCTAATACTGTATAAATTGACAGCAGACAACAAGAGTTATAGTTTTGATGGGTATACTCAGCTAGCGCGCAGGCCGCGCAACCTTACTTAGGGTTAATATCATTAGTGCTGACGGGGTGAGCAGTGAAAACACAGGATATAAAACAAGCAGTTGCCAATAAATTGCTTAATGAGTACGAGCTTGGCAATAACGGCATGGTAAACCTAACCTCTTTAGAAAATGAGCTAGGGATACCATGGGATAGAATAGCCAGCGCTGTTGGAATGCTGCATGAGCAGGGCGTCATTGATACAGTCATAGGCTGCGCTGGTGCACGGCTCACACCACGCGGTATTGAAGTTCTAGAGCCACGCGATATCGGTGTACCCAAGCAGCCACCCCAAACTGTAAACAATAACTTTAGCGGTTCGTTTAACCAGTCAGCTATTGCCACTACCGGCGGGCAGGCTCGAGTATCCGTACAAAATACTGAGGTTAATCATTACTTCCAGCAGCTAGAGCAGGCAATCGACCACTCACAAAACATTCCACCAGAGCAAAAGAGCCAATGGAAAGCTAGCGTATGGGAAATGTCTAAGCACCCAGCGCTGGTAGCAGCGCTAGGGGTAGTATTAGGCGGATAACATACGAGGGGATGTGGCGTGAAGGATCTAGTAAGGCTCAGCCCGCGAAACGGATAATGGCAAATACCAACGCGGAAACGGCGACAATGGTACCCACGTTCCACTTAATGATGTTGGTCTCGACTTTTGCCAAGCTCTCTTTGGTGGCCATCGTATCTTTGATGATGGCCACCTTTTGCTCCTGAATTCAAACATTAAGCGCAGCACCTGCGGTTTTCAGCGCC
Source organism: Halomonas sp. SpR1 (assembly GCF_031010175.1). Classification (GTDB taxonomy): domain Bacteria; phylum Pseudomonadota; class Gammaproteobacteria; order Pseudomonadales; family Halomonadaceae; genus Vreelandella. Next base: position 82 of record NZ_JAUAMB010000072.1, on the reverse strand, counting down.
CCTGAATACTCTCCCAGGAACACTTGTGCCGGTGTCCGATACCCCAAGCGTTTTCTGGGGCGGTTGTTCAACTTGGCAACGA
>NZ_JAUAMB010000071.1 GCF_031010175.1 Halomonas sp. SpR1 | reverse complement strand
TGCCCCGCGTGGATCTTGAAAGGGCTGAATTCAGCCACGCCACCGGCGAGGTGCGCGAAGGCATCGAGGCCAAAGGCCGCCACGGCGAAAGCAAGCTGGGCACCTTCGGCATCGTCGTCTCCGACGGTCGGGGCAATGAACACGAATACCTGACCCGCTTCTACAAGTGGGAAGTACGCAGCAAGTCGCAGCGCCCCCAGGGGGGTTCGGGAGGCGGCGAAGCCGCGTCCCCTTGGACTCGTGTCACTAACTGTACGCAGGGGCCAGATATCCAGCCCCGCGAGCCCTCCCCAGAAGAGCAAAGCGCCCAGCGCGAACGTCTCGAAGAGTGGAAGCGCTCAGAAATTTACCGGGCCGAAGCGGAAGACGCCTTCCGCGAGGGCCAGGAAGCCATAGAAGCGGCGCGAAAACTCTTCGCGCCGGTACCCAAATACGCCCAAAGCGAGGAAGAAGAGTTCTTCCCGCCCGAACTTTGTTAACCGAAGGAACCACGATGGCCGATAACGCCGACCGCGCCGCGGTCACCATCCAACAAAGCCTGGAAGCCGTGCTGGCACGCCGCGCCGCGCTCGCCACCCAGGCCACCAACAGCGAGTGCGACGACTGCGGCTACCCAATCCCAGCCGCCCGCCGCCAAGCCGCGCCCTGGGCCACTACCTGTATCGAGTGCCAGGGCATTCGTGAACTAAGGGGGCGGCATGTTCGCTGATATTCGTAGGTTGCTAATGCTATTCCTTTGGATCTTCGGGGTAGTCGTTGCAAAGGGGTTCTGGTCTACGTTCTTTGCGATAACGCTATTCCCCTATGCCTGGTATTTGGCAGTGGAACATCTATTGAGATTTTGGGGGGTGATATGAGCCAAGCCCTTGATGAACAAACAACACAGCCACAACCCAAAGGCGGCACGGTGGCAAGGCAAGCCGCCATGCTTTGCCAGGATCGCGCCTTCCAGCTCTACCTGGATCGCCGCCGCCGGGCCAAGTTTGGCATTGAGCCCAGCGCCTTGCCCGACGGCACCCACAACGAACAGGACGCCCGGGACTGGTTATGCGCCGCCTGCAAAATCAACAGTCGCGCCGAGCTAGACAGCAACCCAGCCGCGCGCCAAACGTTTCGCATCATTCGCAACCGCTTCAACCGCTGGCGGGCGAAAGAAAAAGGAGAAAAGAGCCAATGAGCATTACCGATCAACGTGATATCGATAAAGAACTCGCCGATGCTTTAGCGCGCGCAAAGGCAGGGGTAGACCTGGCGATGATCGAGCTGCCTGATATCGTGGTTTTCCCGCGGCTGATTCCAGCAATGCCCGCAACGGCAAGAAAAGCGCGCAGCACCGGTATCCTATTAGGTAGACCTGGGCCACGATTCGTTAAGCGTGGCCACCATGTGCGCTATCGCTTATCCGACGTATACGCCTGGCTGGAGTCTAGTGAGAGCTATTCAAGCACTGCTGAAGCATCCATGGCCTCCATCGCCTCATAACTACTCGCCTATGACCTCTTTCCCCTGCCCGATCTGAGCAAACAGCTGTACCGCATTCCGCTTATGATCGGGCTGGAGGTGGGCGTAGTATTTGATCGTCGTCTGAATATCCGAGTGGGCCATCAGCTTGCTCACCGTAAGAAGATCCACTCCCGCCATCACCAGCTGACTCGCAAAGTTATGGCGCAGCGTATAAAGCACCATTCCCTCGTTTAACCCTGCCAACTGACGCACCCGCTTCCACGGTTTCCGCATTGCATCTTTGCCCAGCCGCTTGCCGGTAACGGGTGATGAAAAAACATAGCCGCTGCTGGGCTTTCCTTGCTGTTCCCACCATGTTTGCAGCACTTCCATGGCGGGATCTGAAAGCGGGAAAGTTTGCGGCTCGGGGGATTGGTGCGCAGTTTTTTCGATGATCTTGCGAATGCTCTTAAACTCAAAATTCACGTGTGGCCAACGAAGTCCAAATAAATCACCTGGTCGAAATCCGGTGTAATACATGAGCAACAGCCACGGCGCGGCATGATCGACATAGGCCACCCCATCCAGATCGGGCAAATACCGCTTGCCATGAGCGCGACTGCTTCGCCGTTGCGCCCGCTTCTCCTCTTGGTAGGCGTTCAAGCCAGCAAAAAAGGCTTCACGCTCGCTATCCTCAAGGTAACGGCGGCCCTCATCCGCTTCCAACTGGTCGTCCGTAAGCGCTGGCTTCTGCAGCTTGATGTCTTTTAGCGGATTTTGAGTAATGACGCCGCGCTTGGCCGCGTGGTTAAGCAGTGTTTGCAGTGCTCCATAGGAGCGTTTCAAGGTTTGGTAAGCATGGGGCTTTACCGGTGGGTCTGCATCCGGGGCTCCCGCTTCCTTTTGGGTTTGCCAACGCTCAACATCGGCCAGACCCAGGGTGTCCATAGGCTTATCAAGCCACTCGGTAAAGCTATTCTCGATACGCCTTAAGGTGGAATCGCCATCCTTGCGGCGCTTCTGGTGGTCGGCATAATCAGCCTGCAGGTAAGATCTAAGCGTTTGTTGCTGCTGATGTTGCGCTTCTGCTTTCGTCTCTTCAATCACCGCACGGGGGTCGCCGCCTTGGGCAATAACGGCCAGCGCATCCTTTGCTGATTCACGCGCTTGAGTAGCGGTATAGAACCCGAATTTGCCAATCGTGAGCACGCGCCGCTTATTCAGCGTGTTGTAATAAGAGAGCCGGATCGACAAGCCTCGCTTGCCAGCACGAACGTGGTACCCTCCAAGATCCGAATCCCAAACCTCATCACCTTCCGCCAGCTCTTTGGCCAGCCGTTCCATTAATCGCGCTGTCAGCTTCGCTGTAGTCTTACCCATAAAACTAGGTTCCAAATAGGTTCTAAGCGGAGGATAAAAGAGGGTAAGTGCGTCGACAAGCAGAAAAGAAGACCAGGACATAAGTGATTGATTTAAAATAACTCTAGTTACCCACATAGTTCTGGGGATATATCGAGTTATCTTATCCACAAGCCTTCGGGAGGCAGAGGTCGTAGGTTCGAATCCTGCTATTCCGACCAAAAATTCTATGAAAAACGGCCACTTAGCTAATACAGCAGGTGGCCGTTTTTTGTTGATAGCGGTTCTAGGTAGCAAAATAAAAACATTGGAGAGGAGGTGGCTAATGACAAAGTCATCGCAAAAGCTGACCCGCTTTACCTACTCCCTACGCCAACACCCTGCCGGTGGCCAATACGCTCAGTTTGATATGCTTATCAACTCTCAGGATCACTTGCGACTTTCAATATTTAGTCCATGGTTCTTTTCTAAATAATCCAAAATGTCGTTAAGTGCTTTCATGGCATCAACCGGCCGACAGTGAACGCATCGCCAGCCGTGTGCTCAACCGCCTAACGCCACCCAATCGCTAGGTTGCATTTCTTGTAGGTGGTACTACAATTCAGTATCATTTAAATATGAAACGAAAACATGCCAAGACGCTGGCCGCTATCTTTAGCCGCCCCACTCCCGGCACCATTGCCTGGGGTGATATCGAAGCACTATTCATGGCGCTGGGTGCAGAGATTCAGGAACGGGAAGGTTCGCGGATTGCCGTTGTATTGTTTGATGAAGTGCGTGTTTTTCATCGTCCACACCCGTCACCGGATACCGATAAGGGCGCAGTGGCCAGCATACGCAAATGGTTGGAAGAACACGGAGAGACCCCATGAATAACATTATGATCATTGACGGCTATCGTGCCGTTATCCAGTACGACCCGGACATTGAAATGTTCCGGGGCGAATTCACTGGGCTGAACGGCGGGGCCGACTTCTACGCCGACAGCGTTGCCAAGCTACGCGACGAAGGCAAAATCTCGCTGGGTATTTTTTTGGATGAATGCGAGCAACGCGGCATCAAACCCACCAAGACCTACTCTGGCAAGTTCCAGGTGCGCCTACCGGAAGACCTACACAAACACGCCGTCGACGCCGCCACCGCCAAAGGACAAAGCCTTAATCAGTTTGTAGCCACCGCTATCGAGCACGAACTATCTGCGTGACCGTATCAGCCGCGACGATGGCATCCAAGGCCAACACATCATCGGTTTTGCCCCAAGGGGCGTTAATCAACGCATAACACCGCAACATTGACAGCCCAACGCCCTCTGCCATGACTGTGGGCGTTACTTGTGCTCTCCACCACGCACAACGCCAACCGCTACCCAGCCTCGCGTAGCGCTTTCACCATTGGCTGCATGACACGATCTGTGTCCAATATCCCTTGCGATGTACACGGAAAGTGTCAAACTACAGTCATGTACAACAGAGTAAAACACTCCAAAAGACATCAATCCTGATCGCATCACAGACTCGATTGATTGAGCTTTTGTCAGCACCTAGCGCCACGCTGGGGGGTAAGCAATGACCGCATTCACCAACATCGGGCTTTACAGTCCCAAGCAAGCAGAGCGCCTGATTGGCGTAGAAGCGGATAAGATTCGCCGCTGGCTCATGCCTGCGCGGTCGAAAAAGGGGCCTCTTTGGGTACCCGAACCCCAAGCTTTAGGCGCAGAAGACACGCTCAGCTTTAAAGACTTGCTTGAGCTTCGTGCCGTGGCTAAATTCCGTAGCCACAATGTGAGCTTATCGGTTATCCGTGAGGCACTACATGAACTAAACGAGCTGCTACAGCGGGATTACCCACTCATCAATCCCCAGCTGTGTACCGATGGCCAAAAGGTATTCCTGAAGGCACTGGAAGAAAGTGGCGAAACAGCAGTGATTGACCTGGTAAAGCGCCAAAACGCATTCGAAGATGTGATAGTGCCGTCACTCAGGGCAGGCATTGAATTCGATGCAAAGGGAGAACCTGTGCGCTGGCATCCAGACCTAGAAGATCCCAGCATAGTGGTCGACCCTCGCTTTGCTTTCGGTAAGCCGATCGTTCTGCCCAGCCACATGCCCACCGCCACACTGGCCCAAGCGGCAGAGGTAGAAGGCAGCACAGCAGCTGCAGCCCGTGCGTATGATGTGACGCCAGAAGAAGTAGAACGCGCCGTAAAATTCGAAGAAAGGATTTTATCGGGTGCACTTCTTCATTGACGAAAATCTCAGCCCCCACATCGCCAACGCGCTTAACCACCTAGCCAAACTCTGTAGTGAAAGCCACACCGTCATGCATGCCCGTGACGTCAACGGCGGCCCCGGAATGCCGGATGAACTATGGCTAGAACAGCTTAAGCAGTCTGATAAAACCTGGGTTATCTTTTCCAAGGATCGCTTTCAAAAAGGTAATCCTGAAAGGTTGGCCTTCGAGAATTGCGGGATCACCACGATTAACCTGGGTAACGACTGGAAAAAGAAGAACGTATGGGAAACTGCGTTGCGATTGATTGAATGGTGGCCCATCATATCAAAAGAAGTGTTAGCGCCCCCAGGCCCCATGCACGTAAGCGAGCCACTAAACCCATCTAGTCAGATTTCGCTTAGACCGGTAATGTCTCTTTCCACTGCCAGGGCAACAGCGTGTTGAGTTCATCATCGTCTAGGGTGGGCAATGTGGCGAAGACGTACTG
>NZ_JAUAMB010000070.1 GCF_031010175.1 Halomonas sp. SpR1 | reverse complement strand
TCCCGCTTCGGCTTCGCCCAGGAAGCCAATGATCTGTTCTTCACTGAAACGCTTCTTCATGTCCAATCTCCTTATGCATAGGATCGGACTCTAAAGTGTAGCGCTACTCAATAAGGGGGTGACGTCGTACCCAAGCAACCACCACAAACAGTAAACAATAACTTTAGCGGTTCATTTAACCAGTCAGCTATTGCTACTACCGGCGGGCATGCTAGCGTCTCAGTACAAAATACTGAGGTTAATCATTACTTCCAGAAGCTAGAGCAGGCAATCGACCAATCACAAAACATTCCGCCAGAGCAGAAGAGCCAATGGAAAGCTAGCGTGTGGGAGATGTCTAAGCACCCAGCGCTGGTAGCAGCGCTAGGGGCAGTATTAGGCGGATAACATACGAGGAGAGGTGGCGAGAAGGATCTAGTAAGGCTCAGTTGCCCGCGAAACGGATAATGGCAAATACCAACGCGGAAACGGCGACAATGGTACCCACGTTCCACTTAATGATGTTGGTTTCCATCTTAGCCAAGCTCTCTTTCGTGGCCATGGTCTCTTTGATAATGGCCACCTCTTGCTCTAATTGGCGTAATCGCTCCATATCCGGTGGCTCCCCGCCGCCATCAAGCGGCCTTATATGAGTTACTTTCTTAAAGCTCATTGTCGCCCCCTTCGTCCATAAAAGCCAACACCTCGGTATCACGAATATAGTGGATATATCCACAGTTCAGGCACACGCGAAGAAACTCGCCGTAACCCCGGTGTGTTCCGTCCGGCAGCTCATGAATTACTCTGACAGCGGGCGCCTTACCGGTACCCGCTTGCTCGCCTTCCGGGTCAAAAATGGAAATGCTCATTTCATCTTGCGAACACAAGGGGCAGTTCTTCGGCACACCTTTGCTATCCAGAAAACGCTTGATGACGCCTCCGGTCACCTGCTCTAACACACGTATCATGCTGCTACCTTCATCGTTAATTCCTCATTCAGTGGCAACCTCACCCGTCGCCACGAGCCAAAGAAAACCCTCTTTATCTATCACACTACAGCCTGGTTTTTCTTCAGCCTCAACAAGCTTGGCACCACTACGCCTCTGGCCAGCAACAAAGTAATCCAGGTTTTTAGTCACCGACTTGCGCACCACAAACCCATGGGCTTGAGCAGTTTTCTCAAGCGAAGCGCGGGTTTTGGCATCAAAGCCAGAGAAAGTGATTTCAGGATTGCCAGAACGCACTGCGTCAGGCATTTCAGGGCGGGAGCGAGGCTTAGCCTTAGTTGCATAAAGCTGTTCCTCGCCTTCCAAGAACTCCACGATGCGTTCAAGGCGAAAAGTACGTATCGCGTTACGATCAAGACAAATACCACGCACTTTACCTGCACTCATCTTGAAGTTAGTCAGCTCGCGGGTACTTTCATTACCATCCGCATCGCGATAAACAAAACGCAGGTTGCCGGTAGCACTGGGCACCGATTCAACCTCTTTGGTCGGTGGCTCTTCCTCCCAAGCACTATCGTCATCACTCAAATCATCAGGGTAGTTGGCTAGTAAGTAGCCACATAGCTGGTCAACCGGTACTTCAAGGCTATCTTCAAGCGGCAGCGTTACCGCGCTTTTGAAACCGCTAAAGGCATACTCACGCTCTACTGCATCGAAATTCTCACCTTCCAGCGCTCCAGCAACATGGGTATCACATACCCTAGCGGCATAAATGACGATAGGCTCTTCTTCACTCTGATATTCAAACTCAACTAATGCGCTATCGACTGCTAGCCATGCGCCTATTGGCGCTTGTTCGGTGGTAGTGAGTGGCTCTGGTGATGGCTGCTTATCGACTGATTCTGGCTTAGAAGATGGCTCTGATACAGGCGCTGGCTCTGGTGGGGACTCTACGAATGCTTGAGATGCACGCTCTGGTGTAATGATAGGTTGATGCGGCGACGAAGCGGCTGCCGAGCTTGCTAGCTTGCGCTTTGCGCCTCGCCATGAAATACCCAGTGGAAAAATCAAAGGCATGAGCACTGCTATACCGCCAATGGCTCCAGCGGCTCCCAATCGGTTACCTTCTGAATCCGTTAGCCCCAGCAAGCTGCCGATTAGCATTGAGCCACCTAGAAAGGCAAACGGCGACCAGAAAGCAGCAGACAAATGCCGCCACCACCCCGACATACCGTTAATCTTCATTGATTTAGTAAGCAAAATCCAAAAAGCAACACAGGCAGCAACACCTGCTAAGCCCGCAAGAACATCCATTCCCTTATTCCCCATTTTACTTTTTGCAGTCTCAAAACCTTCTAACTGCCTTTATGGTTTTACAGTTAAACGACCCGCCCAATACGAATTTCACAGCGTCCAAGTATCTCCACATCGTGCATATCTTGCGGCTTGATCATTTCCGGCTGGTAATGGTCGTTATCGCTTATCAAGTAAAGCGCCCCGCCCGCCAGGCGCTGCACCCGTTTAATCCGGCGCTCGCCACTCACCAACAACAAAAACACCCCTTCCTGCTTAGGGTCGCGGTTGCTGCGATCCACCAGCACCCAATCACCATCGGCCAGGGTGCCGTCCATCGAATCGCCACGCACTTTAATGCCCACCACTTGGGCGGGGTCTAGGCCCTGTTCGGAAAGCTCGACCGTCGAAAAGTAGAGCGTGGTTTTTACCGGCTCGCCTTCAAAACTGCGCCCTGCTCCGGCTGCAGCTTCAATGTCGTACATCTTTACGGGGGAGAGATCCGGCCCCGGCTCATTAGCTGCCAAGCTCAATGACTCACCGCTTGATGAAATCGAACGATTCCCTGTAAGAACGTAATGAGTGTTCACCCCGACAGCATGCAAAGCCGAAAGGTAATCAGCTTTGGGGCTACGCTTCTCGCTCTCATAGAGCATTTGGGTGTTTTTCGTGATGCCAGCGATGTCACCAAGCTCCGTTTGAGAGAAGCCTAGCCTTACCCGCTCTTCACGCAAACGCATCCCTATAGAACTCATTTAATTTCATTCCCCATTGACAATGAAATCATTTGATTCCATTCTAATGATGTCTTTTACTTCACAACACACCGCAAGGGAGCCACTGCCATGGCCACACCTGCTGAAAAAGCACGCGATAGTGCTGAGCTAACATCCGTCACCATTTATGGCTATCAAACCAAAATGGCTAGCCAAGCCCTTACCGACGCCATTGGCGACCTTGCTAAGCGAGGCTGTAAAGGCGAGGAGCTACAAAAACAATCCATCGCATTAGCCATCGCTCTACATGACGGCCTAATCCAAATCAATCAGTCGTCGAAAGCGTCTTGTAGTAACTCGACAGCCCCTTATGAGCAGCAACAATCGCTTGGGCAACTTGCTCCCCAAGATCCCCGGCAGGAAGGGGATTGGCAGAGTTAAAAACACCACTCTTAGTCAGTTCCAGCACAACCTCGTGAGCCGCCTGCTCTGGATTGTTTACCGGGTTGATTGGAGCGGAATCCGTCATATCAAAGCCCTCCTCGGGCAATAAGAAATTGAAAAAACTAGGGAGCCACTGCCATGGCCACACCTGCTGATATGCCACCGCTCATCACGGTGGAAAAACTAACGGTAAACAAAACCCAAGGGGTGCTTACCGTCGAGAGTGCTCAAGAAGGGCTCGAAAGCTTCAATGCCCGTTCTCAGGAAAAGCCAATGCCCTTCCAAGAGTTCGTCAACATCTTGCTGATTCTTAATGGCTTTGGTGCAACCGAGATCACCGCTACATTCGCCCCGCTTCAGCCAGGGGCTCAAAAAATGTCGTGGACGCTAATCGTCGCCTCAGCCTGACCTTTTTAAAGTCTTTTACTTCATTAAGGAAGCCTAACCCATGGCCACCACTAACACCATTGCCCCAAAGCCGATTTATGCCCCCAAAGGGTGTAACTCGCCAATCATGACCTACCTCACCGAAGCCGAGCGTACCCACCTGGAACGCATTACCCAGCTGGAAATGCGTTCGATGTCGGCCACCGCTCGCATGCTCATGCTGCGCGGCATTGCCCAATACGACCAAGACACCCTCTCCGCTGAATAAGCCGTTGTTCGTGCTTCTGCATAAGGAATGCCGTCATGCACCAAGACACCCGTCGCATCCGTCAACGCTATGCCGCCATCAATTTGGACGACTACGAAGCCAAGTTGATTGACGCCCTGGTCGACTACACCGGCATGTCGAAAGCCACCTTGCTGCGCCAATTGGTGCTGAAAGAAGCGCTCGAAACACTCGGCGTTAGCGACATCGTGAATACCAGTATGGGCCAACGTGCGTCGTAAAAGCAGGCACAAAAAAGGCCCAAAAGGAGCACCCAAAAATGCCCCATGAGTTTCGCTTAGCACTGGACGAAGAGCTGGACACCCAGCTAGAGGCAGTGCGGCAACAGCAAGGGCTTGAAACGCTCGACCAAGCAGCTGAATGGCTCGCCCGCCGCCGATTACGCAAGGGTACAGCCAGCCTCACCGGAAGAGGCCGCGCTCTCTATGACATCAGGGGGCGCAGTGACTGAGAACACAGAGATAGCCATGCATGAGGTCAGCCGACTCCGCGTCGACTGCCCTCACTGCGGTAGCCACATGAAGGTGCGGACTTCGAAGACGCATCTACCTGACTACCGCGAGCTCTATCTGCACTGCACCAATGAGTTTGCCTGCGGGTTCCGCTGTAAGGCCAGCCTGGGAATTATCGAAACGCTTGTGCCCAGCTACCAGCCGAACCCCAACGTGAACATCAAGTTTGGCGCGTGGTTGAAGCGGCAGATACGCCTGGAAGCCGAAGGCCAGATGCGTCTGGGCATAGAAGAGATCACCAAACCAAAAGGAAACCGCCATGAACGTCACACCCATTAACGCCACAAAAGCCCCCTTCGATATCGCCACCGAAGTGCTCTGGCAAAACCGCTGGGATAGCCGCGCCGAGGCGCTGCGCATCACCATCGGCACCCTGGTGCATGACTACGGCATCAGCGAATCCACCGCCGAAGTGGCCGCCATCCAAGCCTTCGCGGATCTGGATAGCGTCAATCTGGATGCAACCATCGACCTCACCGCCAGCACGTCCCATGTGGTGGTGCTGCGCACCCGCAACGGCTGCCCGGTGGTGTTCACCGCCCGCGACCTCGACCGCATGATCCAGCAGGCCCGCGACGCAGGCTTGGCCCAGGTGGTCGATGCCGATACCCGCCGCCCTATCGTCCTTGAACACTGAGGTGCCCGCCATGACCAACGTGACCGCACTCCCCACACGCAAAGCGCCGCCCCGCGTTCACACCGACCGGGCTGGCTTTGGCGAACTCCGCGCCGAGCTGCACAGCCGCGTGGCGGATCAAGACTTAATCAGCGTCTGGGCGGATCTCCCCTTCCCGGAGCGCCGCCTAGTGCTGAAAAGTGCCGGGCTAACCGCCGATGCCACCCAGCAGATTGGCCACTTCGCCAAGCCGGAGCGCGAGGCGATCCGCGCCGCCATCCACCGCATGAGCGACTACGCCAGCGGCCTGAAAGACCAGCTGCGCAACCGCGCCCAGCACCCCAGCCGTGAACTGGCCAGCCACGCCCGCCAAGCCCTGGTGG
>NZ_JAUAMB010000006.1 GCF_031010175.1 Halomonas sp. SpR1 | reverse complement strand
TTGCCGTCGGCTAGCACTTCCCCTTGCCGGGCGTGCAGGGGACTTTCACCCCCAAGTCATCCTGAGGCACCACCCCCAGGAACAGCGCCAGTCAAGGCGCTGCGCGCCATGCCTGGCGCACTATAAATAGCTAACGCCTCATTTTGGCGTTATCTCCTAAGGCTAAGAAGAATCGCCACTATGCTCTTTTTACAGGTTCGTTTTACTGCCAATCGCGTTGCTTAGATGTTTTGCCAATACCCGGATTAAATTGGTTAGTTGGATCGAGTTTTTGATAGAAATCGCGTAGCGCTGGCTTGGCGTGATACAGGTGCCCCACATTGTGCTCGGCCGGGTATTCGGCTCCCCGGGCATCGAGCAGTGCGCAAATCTCCTGCTCCAAGGCGTGACAATCTTCGCCTTTTTTCACCAGATACTCCTGGTGCAGAACATGGCAAAGAAAGTGGCCCACATAGAACTTACGCTCGATCCGCGCCTCGATCTCAGGCGGCAATGTCTCGAACCAATCGAGCGCATCCCGCGGCAATGCCACGTCGAGAGCCACAATGTCCTCGACCGTACGGGTGTGAACGGCTCGGTAGCGCACCACGGCGCCACCGGAGGCAAAGCGATTGAGAAACGCGGCACTGCCCTCTTCATCGGTGCACTCGAAGAAGTTACCTTGCTCGGCAGGAAAGCGCTTCGCCAGATAGGTGCGCATTTCCTCTATGCACTCGCCCCCTGTGCGAAGCATCAGATGGTGCGTATAGCGGTCACGGTAATCGATTAAGCGTTGCGGCAGATGCTCAGGGAACAGCCGGGACGAGGCCTGAAGCAGCCGATCAGACAGATGGCGACCCAGGCGCAGCGACTCGGTGACACCATCGAACCAACTTTTCGCAGCAAAGGCTTTTGGTACATTCAGGGTGCCGAACCGGCGGATGAACAAGAAAAGATCCTTGCCGAAGACGTGCGCCATATCAAAGGCATCTTTATGCATGTATTCGCCAGCGATGGGCAGGTGCTGGAACTGGCTGAGCAGGTCTCTTCTAATCTGCTGCAACGCAGCGGGATCATTGGTGCCTATATAGAAGACGCGCTCGTTGGACGCGGCTGGAAACGTGTCCACTCGTACGGCAAACACGGCCAGCTTCCCCGCAGATCCAGACACTTCATAGTGGCGGCGCGGGTCGGCGTTGAAGCGCGCCGGCGTCGATGCTGAGATATTGCGCACATGCGCCTTGTATTCTCGATCGGATGCCCAGGCGGTCTCGCTCATCTGAATATCGCTTTCTGAGTACTGGCCACTGTCCAACCGGGTCAGCACCTCTTCTGGCGAGCCTCCCAGCTCGATTCCCAGGTGATTCACCAGCACCAGCTTGCGCTCTGGAGTCACCTGAGCGAATAGAGATAGCTGCGTATACGCGGGCCCACGCTGTACCAGCGAGCCGCCTGAATTGTTGCAAATGCCGCCGGTCACCGACGCGCCAATGCAACTCGAACCAATCACGGAGTGTGGCTCACGGCCAATAGGACGCAGCGCCCGCTCCAGCCGATCCAGTGTTGCCCCGGGAAGGCAAATAGCCTGACGACCCTCATCGATTAAATCGACCCGGTCGATTCGTAAAGTATTGACGATGACAATGGGCCGGTCATAGCCCGTGCCGAAAGGGGTAGAACCGCCGGTTAGCCCGGTATTGGCTGCCTGCATGATGATGGCGACATCGGCATCCACGCAGGCTTGCAAGACTTGCCACTGCTCCCAGAGCGTACCCGGCTCGACGGCGGCAACCACCTCCCCGTCTCCGTAGCGGTAGCCTTTACGGAAGCGGTGGGTGGCACGGGTGCCTACATGTACATAGCGTTTGCCCGTGACACTTTGGAGCTGAGCAATGAGCGAACTGACCATCTATGAATACCCATCAATGTTCATGGTAAGCAGAGTGCGCTGCCCCTCCATCGGGAGAGCGCCCTCCTAACGCTTTGACGCCTGCTTAACGCGCCATCGTGCCCGGTAGGAACAGCGAGAGCTGAGGAACAAAGGTAATGATCATCAGGCAGACAATGATGACGCCCAGGAAAACCATCAAAGGTCTCAGCATATGCGTGACCGAACAGCCGGCAATCTGCGCTGCAGCAAACAGGTTGACGCCCAACGGAGGAGTAATCATCCCCAGCGCAAGGTTCACCACCATGACGGTGCCAAAGTGCACCGGCTCGATGCCCACGCGCAGTGCGGCGTCCTGAAGGATCGGAGCGAGCACTACGATGCTGGCGCCGGTTTCAATGAACATGCCCACCACGAATAGCATAAAGTTGATGGCCAGCATCAGCGAGGTTGGGCCATCGAAGGTGCTGGTCAACCAGAGCGCCGCCGCATCAGGCACACCCTGACGATTCAGCAAGTAGCCCATCAAGCTAGCCGCACCGATAATGAACATGATTACCGCGGACGTGACCACCGATTTACGAAACGCCAGAGCAAGGTCTTTGAGCGTCATTTCACGGTGCAGTAAAAGCCCAACCACCAGCGCATAGACCACGGCAATGACGCTAGCCTCCGTGGGCGTGGTCACACCGCCATAAATACCCCCCATGATCAGTACGGGCATCACTAACGACCAGACCGCTCGCCGGGTCGCATCGAGGCGAGAGAGCCTGCCGTCGCCATCGCGCTTTCCCCACCCCTTGATCCGGCACCAGATAAAAATGGTGGCCATCAGGCTACCGGCAATCAATACGCCCGGTAGCACCCCCGCAAGAAACAGATCAGGGATGGAGGTCTGCGTGGCGACACCGTATAGAATCATCGGGATCGAAGGCGGGAGAATCACGCCAAGCTCCGCCGATACGGCCATGAGGGCAGCCGCGAAGCCAATGGGATAGCCGTAATCGCGCATGGCGGGAATGAGGATAGCTCCCACGGCAAAGGTGGTGGCGACACTCGACCCGGAAATAGCCGAGAACATCATGCAGGTCAGCACACAGGTGATGGCCAGACCTCCCTGTAGTTGGCCGGTAAAGGCCCGCGCAAATTCGACCAGCCTGCGCGACAGCCCGCCCACTTCCATTAAATTGCCCGCAAGAATAAAGAAGGGAATGGCAGCCAGCGGGAATTTATCCAGCGCGATAAAAATCTGCTGCGGCACCACGAGAAGCGGGAGGCTGGTAAAGCCCACCAAGCCGACCATCGAAGCCAAGCCGATGGCAATCGCAATAGGCACCGATATCGCAAACAAAATCATCATGGAGGTGATCAGCGCGCCCGTCATGGCTCCTCTCCTTTACCCGCTTCGAGAAAGTGAACAATGCAGCCCAGCATGGCGAACACCGCTCCCACAGGGAGCGCGGCGTACCCCCAGCTCATCGAAATATCCAGACCCGCCATCTGCTGAAACCGAACGCGGGTCGCCACCTCCCAGCCAAACCAGAACAGCGTGGCAAACAGCGTCAGGCAGGACAGTAGCGTGACCAGTTCGATCGACCGACGCACTCGGCCCGAGGTCAGCACTTTGGCTAAATCGATGGCCACGAACGCACCGCGCCGCAGCGCCACCGAACAGCCCAGCAGTACCATCCAGACCAGCGCCAGACGGGTCAGTGCTTCGGACCAGACCGACGGGGCTTGGAAGACGAAGCGGCCCAGCACCTGCCAGAAGCTGGCCCCTACGGCGATCGCCAAGGCGCAGGAGGCGGCTAATGCCACCCCCATTGCGATGCCTCGATCGATGCGTTGGATCGTGGCGATGACCGTGCTCATTCGGCGCTCCAGTCCCGGATGGCTTGCAGCGTCTCGGCGCCGAACTCAGCTTCAAAACCGGCATAGGCGCTGGCCATGGCATCGCGATACGCCTCGATGTCATCGATCTCCACGATGTCGATACCGCGGTCGCGTAGCGTCTCTATGCCGACTAACTCATCCTTTTCGACCCGTGCACGGTTCGTGGCAGCAGCGAACGCCCCAGCCGCTTTCAGGGACGCTTGCTGAACCTCGTCAAGCCCCGCGACGAAGTCGGGGTTGCAGGCAAAAATGCCGGGAGAGTAGACGTGGCGCGTTAGATAGAGATGCTGCTGCATCATGTCGAGGTTGTTCGCCAGAATGACCGGAATCGGATTCTCCTGGCCATCCACGGTGCCCTGCTGCAGGGCGGGCGGAAGCTCAGAGAACGCCATCGGGGTAGGCAACACGCCAGCCGCCTTCCAAGCCTCGATGTGGATAGGGTTCTCCATGGTGCGGATCTTCATGCCGACCAAGTCGTCTGGCGACGCTATGCTCTTGGATCCCGTCGTCAGGTTGCGAAAGCCGTTTTCCATCCACGCCACGCCTTCGAGGCCATAGCGGGGGAACAGCGCCAGCAAGTCTTGCCCGGTCTCGCCGTCCAGCACTCCACGCGCATGGTCGTAGCCATCGAACAGGAAGGGCACGTCCAGGACGCGCGTTTCGGGCACAAAGTTGCCCAATGGCCCCGCCGATACGATGGCACACTCTTGCGTTCCAAACTGGACGCTTTCCAGTGCCTCACGCTCATTATCCAAACGCTGAATGACAACGTTGATGGCGCCCTCGGTTTGCGCTTCGAGGCTCTGCTTGAAGGCGATGGCCGCCTCGCCGAAATGGCTGTCGGCGGGTGAAGAGTGGGTAACGGTCAAAACGGTCTGACCGAATGCCGTTGACACCCCCCAAATCATCGAGAGCGCTAGCGTTCCCGCTATCGCGCCACTCTTGCCGCATCGAAAGTAAGTCATGTGATTAGCTCCTGAATTATTATTAGAGTTGATACATACTGCAGCTGGAACATCGAAGGTTTTTAGCGTTGGCGTTTTGAACATCATTTTTATGGCACCTGTTTTATTTTATTGTGGTGATGGCGTGCGAATGAACCGGTGCGCTAGCCGAGCGCGTCCCGGGTGAGTTGCCCGTTGACCAAGCGCATCAGCCCTAACGGATTCGCGTTCTGGAGAGCGCTTGGCAGGAAGGCATCGGGGTAGTTCTGGAAGCAGACGGGGCGCAGGTAGCGGTCGATCGCCAGCGTGCCGACCGAGGTTCCGCGGGCATCGGAGGTCGCTGGATAAGGCCCACCGTGAACCATCGCATCGCACACTTCCACGCCCGTGGGGTAGCCATTGAGCAGCAGCCGCCCGGCGCGATGTTCCAACTGCGTCATCATCTCCGCGTGGGCCGAGAGGTCTTCCGGCTCGGCGTGCAGAGTGACGGTCAACTGCCCCTGCATGACGTCGAAGTAACGTGCGAGCGTCTGGGTATCCGGCACCGTCACGACGATGGTGGTCGGCCCAAAGACTTCGTCTTCCAGCGGACGATCTGGCCTGAATAGACAATCGGGCGCCGCGCGGAACAAGTGCGCTCGCGCTTTGCCTGGCTCAGCGCTGCCCCCGGTTAGCTGGGTGACCTCGGGCAGTTCCGCGAGCCGCGCAATGCCTTGTTGATAGTGCTCCAGAGTCTGGCGGTTGAGCATCACCTGCTCATCGGCACTCGCCAGCGCTTCGCCCAACGAGGCAATGAACTGCTCCGTTTCCGGAGAATCTACTGCCAACACCAGCCCCGGGTTGGTGCAAAACTGGCCGCACCCCAGGGTGACCGAGGCCGCTAAATCGGTAGCGATGCGCTCGCCTCTCACTCGCAACGCCTCCGGCATCAGCCAGACGGGGTTGATGCTCGACATCTCGGCAAATACTGGAATGGGCTCCGGGCGCTTGGCGGCCAGATCACAAAGCGCACGCCCGCCCGACAGCGAGCCTGTAAAGCCCACCGCCTTGATGCCAGCGGCCTGCACCAGATTCTTACCGACCCCACTGCCATAGATCATGTTGAATACACCCGCGGGCATATCTGTTTTACGCGCGGCTCGCTCGATGGCCTGACCCACCCACTCGGCGGTAATCATATGGCTGGAGTGGGCTTTAACCACCACAGGGCACCCTGCAGCCAGTGCTGACGCGGTATCGCCCCCCGCCACTGAAAACGCCAGCGGAAAGTTGCTGGCCCCGAAGACTGCCACGGGCCCAAGGCCCATCTTGACCTGGCGTAAATCAGCACGCGGCAGGGGTGACCGCTCAGGCAGGGCCAGATCGATGCGCGCCCCTAAAAAATCGCCTCTGCGCAATACCTCGGCAAACAGCCGTAACTGCCCGCTGGTACGCCCGCGCTCACCGTTGATGCGGGCGGCAGGTAGCGCCGTCTCACGCACGACGTCATTGATGAAGTCATCGCCCAGCGCATCGAGCTCTTCGGCAATCGCCTCCAGAAAAAGCGCGCGCGCTTCTGGCGAGCGCTGACGAAAGGCCGGATAAGCAGCGGAGGCGGCCGCTACCGCCTGCTCGACCTCTTCCGCGGTCGCCTGAAAGTAGGCCAGGTCATGGTGGCTGCCATCCGCGGCAGCGACGCTGGCGAGCGACGCCTGGCCCTGGCCGCTTCGCTGGCCCCCTATGAACTGCTGGCCGGTCAACGTGGTACTCATACTTGGCTCTCCCGATGGCTCAGAGGAATCGCTCGCTGGGGTTTACAGCGAACATTCGAGAAGGTGGCGGTAGTCATCCGCGCTGGCATCGACGGGGTTGGTTTTGTGGCTATGATCCGCCAGTGCCCCTTTGATGATGTCGTCGAACATGACCGATGTGACGCCAAGCTCGCCCAAGCCCGTGGGGAGGTTCAGGCGCTTCGTCAGTGCCTGCATGGCGTCTGCCACATCCTGGCCCGCCGGCAAATTCATCGCTTGGGCCATCCGGGCCAGCTTGTCGTCCTTGATCATCGTGTCGGCCTGGGCGTTGAAACGGATCACCGCGGGCAGCAGAATGGCGTTCAGGGTGCCGTGGTGCAGCGACGGATTGAGCCCGCCCAGCGAGTGGCTCAGGCTGTGCACGCAGCCAAGCCCCTTTTGAAAGGCCAGCGCTCCCTGCATGGAAGCACTCATCATGTTCGTACGCGCCTCACGATTGCTTGGCTCGTTGACCGCGGTTTCGATATGCGCCCAGGCTCGCCGCAAACCATCCAGGGCAATGCCATCCGCCGGAGGGTTGAAAGAGGGCGCCATGAACGTTTCCATGCAGTGCGCAATGGCATCGATGCCCGTCGCCGCCGTCATGCGGGCGGGCAATCCAAGCGTCAATTCAGGATCACAGATCGCCAGTTTGGGGACGACATTGGGCGACAGCACACCCACCTTGCGCCCATCGTCGAGGATCAAAATGGCTCCCCGGCCGACTTCGCTGCCGGTACCTGCCGTTGTCGGGATAGCAATCACCGGGGCCGTCGCTGCCGTAATGCGTGACATGCCGCCTTCGATCACAGCAAACTGGCGCAGCGGCCCAGGGTGCGCCACACACACCGCCACCCCTTTGGCGAGGTCAATGGGCGAGCCACCGCCCAGCGCAATCACACCATCGCACTGCTGCGACTGGTAAAACGCCACCGCCTCCCGTACCGCGCCTTCATTCGGGTTGGGCGGCGTACGGGCATATACGGCAGCGGGGTGATTCAGGACACGCTGTATCCGCTCCAGTAGTCCCGCTTGTTGGATACCTTCATCTGTTACAATCAGAGGGCGGTGGATACCCAGGCGGATGCATTCGTCTTGCAGTAGATCGACGCTGCCGTCGCCAAACTGTACTTGGGTCACGTAGTTGATGAGTGCCATAGTGTGTTTTCGTCTTTGTTAATTATTCGGAAATAGATAGCGACTTGCTGCATTGACTATATTCACGTGGCCCAACGCTGGATAATGACAACCTCTGATAGCGGCATAACAAAAATTCATGTCTACACTGACTTCCATTATTTCCCGTCTGCGCATGCGGCACTTACGCCTACTGATTGCCTTACATGAACATGGCACGGTGCAAAAAGCGTCTGAGTCCGTGGCGCTGACCCAGCCAGGGGCTACCAAGGCACTCAACGAAATAGAAGCCATGCTGGGCGTACAGTTGTTTCAGCGTACTCATAAGGGGCTGGAAACGACGGACATGGGGCTCTGTGCCGTGCGCTATGCACGCCTGATCAACACGGATCTGGCCCACTTTCATGAAGAGCTGGAAAGCATGCAGCAAGGCCGTGGTGGCCGACTTGCGGTGGGATTGATCATGGGGGCTGTGCCACTGATTTCGGCGGCGCTGTCGCGGGTTCGCAGCCTGCAGCCTGCGATATCCATAGAGGTGGTCGAAGATACCAGCGCGCGCCTGCTCAACCTGCTCGACCGCGGTCGACTCGACGCCGCCATCTGCCGATCGCAAGTCAATCAGAGGCCACATCTATACAATAGCGTGGACATCCACGAGGAGGAGTTGGCAGTCATATGCCACCCGGACAACTCGCTCACTCGCCACTCAGCGCTGACACTGGCTGATTTATCTGACACCTCGTGGATTGTGTATCCCGCCAACATGCCGATGCGGCTATTGCTGGAGCGTGAGTTTCACGAGGCCAAGATACCGTTTCCTCTCTATCCCATTGAAACGGCATCCGCTTTCACGAGCATCTCAATGCTTGGCCATGACCGCGAATCAGTAGCACTCATGTCCGTCGATGCCTCAAAACCCTTTGTTGATGCAGGCATGGTGTCTCGGCTACCCATCCAGTTGCACTCGCGTAGCGAACCCTACGAATTAGTCACCAGAAAAGGGGCTAGCTTATCGCCTGCCACTCAGTTGTTCATGAGGGAAGTCGCTTTAGTTGGAAATCTACATGCAGATGTGGAGGCACATATTGAGTCCCTTTGAGTACCTCTCTAACGTCTTTCATCATTAAAAGGCGTCAAACTCCAGCGACTGGCGGAGCATTTCGCGTACCGATGCCGTCTCTGGACGCACATTGCGCCACAGGAAAAACGACTCGGCGGCCTGTTCGACCAGCATGCCCAAGCCGTCCAGCAGTTTCGCACCACGGGGGCCAGCCCACTGTAAAAAGACCGTCGGCTCGGAGCCGTACATCATGTCGTAGGCCCAGGCATGCGGAGCAAAAAGTGTATCCGGCAGCGGCGGTAAATCGCCGGAGAGGCTAGCGCTGGTGCCGTTAATCACCACATCAAAAGTGCCGTTAACGGTATCAAAACCACCGCCACGGATAGGCCCCAGATCGGCAAAATCGTTGGCCAGTTGCTCGGCTTTGGCGGCGGTACGGTTCACCACGACGACCTCACTGGGCTGCTCGGCAAGCAGTGGCTCCAGAACGCCGCGCACAGCCCCGCCTGCTCCCACAACCAGAACACGCTTTCCCGCTAACGCTACATGGTGATAAGCCAAATCGCGCACCAAGCCAATGCCATCAGTGGTATCGCCGTAAGTACGGCCATTACCGCCCAGAATCAGCGTATTCACCGCCCCCGCACGTTGAGCGCGGTGACTCAAGGTATCGCACAGCGCGAAGGCCTCCTCTTTGAACGGCACGGTCACGTTGGCGCCCCGCCCACCCGCGTCGATAAAGGCGCGCCAGGCACCGGCAAAGCCATCCAGCGGTGCCTCTTCGGCGCTGTACTCAAGCGCTTGTTGCGTTTGACGGGCAAACTCAGCGTGAATCTGCGGGGATTTGGAGTGTTTGACCGGGTTGCCAAACACGCAGTAGCGATCGGTCATGATGATTCTTCCGTCATTTCAGCAAATTCTCCAAGCCAGTCGCGGGGCTGTAAGAAATCCTGCAAACGCGCTTCGGCGCTACCCGGCTCTGGCTCAAAGGCGTATTCCCAGCGCGCTAACGGCGGCATCGACATCAAAATGGATTCGGTGCGCCCGCCGCTCTGTAGGCCGAACAGCGTGCCGCGATCCCACACCAGATTGAACTCCACGTAGCGGCCCCGGCGGTAAAGCTGAAAATCGCGTTCGCGCTCACCCCAGGCGTCGTTTTTACGCCGTTCGACAATGGGCAAATAAGCCGCTAGGAAGCTGTCGCCCACTGCCCGCTGAAGGGCAAAACAGTCGGCAAACTCACCTTCGTTTAAATCGTCGAAAAACAGTCCGCCCACCCCGCGGGTTTCATCGCGATGTTTGAGGTAGAAATACTCGTCGCACCAGGCTTTATAGCGGTCGTAAACGTCGTCGCCAAAGGGTTCGCAGGCGGCTTTTGCCACTTGGTGCCAGTGCACCACGTCTTCCGTTACGGGATAAAATGGCGTTAGGTCAAAACCGCCGCCAAACCACCACACCGGCGGCTCGCCGACTTTCTCGGCAATAAAGAAGCGCACGTTGCCATGACTAGTGGGCACATGAGGGTTCTCCGGGTGCAGCACCCAGGAGACGCCTACTGCGTGAAAGCTACGCCCAGTGAGTTCAGGACGCGCGGCAGTGGCTGAAGGCGGCAGTTGGGCGCCATAGACATGGGAGAAGTTGACGCCGCCCTTTTCAAACACGCCACCCTGGGTCATCACCCGCGAGCGCCCACCGCCGCCCTCTTCACGTTCCCAGCTATCCTCTTGGAACTGGGCGGCGCCATCGGCTTCCGCTAATCCGGCGCAGAGCCGATCCTGCAGATCAAGAAGGTAGCGTTTAACGTCATCAAGGTGCTCGTGGGCCACGGTAACTCCAGGGTGGTCATTGGTGAATCGTAATCGGTTAATAGTGAGTTGAGCGGCTGCTAGGGGCGCATGATTTTACCGGTGGCTAAATCTCTGATGGTGCTGGGTTTGGCGTTACCGCCGAGCGCGCCTTCCACCACATAGGCAACCTCATCGCCAAAGATATCAGTGATCTCGGCAGCACTCATGGCGGGCGGCTCCCCCGATCGATTGGCCGAGGTGGAGACCAGTGGGCCACCAAAGGCTTCGCACAGGGCTTTCATCACTGGATGGTCGGTGACTCGTAGCGCTACCCGCTCGTGGGCGCCTCGCACCAGCCCATGGCTGCGGCCATAGTCAGGTACCAGCCAGGTATTAGGCCCCGGCCAGCTTGCCGCAAGGGGCGCATGCATCGCGAGTGGAAGCTGGCTCAGCCAGGGTTGGAACTGTTCGATATTTGCGGCGACAAGGATGACTCCCTTGGCGGGGTCGCGCTCTTTCATACGCATTAGATGGGCTAAGGCTGCGTCGTTTTCGGGATCGCAGCTAAGCCCCCAAACCGCTTCGGTGGGGCAGGCAATCACTCCCCCACTACGCAGCGCGCTAATCGCAGGGGCTAGATCGGTCGCCAAACTCATGGTCTCTCCTCACGGCTAACAGGCCTTTAAGGGTTTTATCCTATCATGGCCGTGGCAGCCGCACCCAGCCTCCCGCCTGCTGGCTTACCCAGCCGTCTAGTTCAAGCATCAGCAGCCGTTGCTGGCAGTCACTGACCGACGTGCCAGTCGCCGCTACCAGCGTGTCGATAGGCGTTGGCGTGGCCGATAGAGACGTTAATAATGAATCGGGTAAGCTTTCCGGCAATGGCGCTTCTTTAGTCGGTTTTTTTGCCGTTTCCAGTAAGGGGTGCTGAATAGTCACCTCGGGTGGGATAAACGCCTCCGCCCAGTGGCCAAGGTCGGCAATGATATCGTCGACGCTACAGGCCAAGTGGGCACTGCCCTTGCGCAGCAGTGACAAGCAGCCGCGGGCCTGGACGTTGTGCAGTGAACCCGGCAGCACAAACAGTTCACGATCTTGCTCCAAGGTGAGCCGTGCACTGACCAGCGAGCCGCTTCTTTCGGTCGCTTCGACCACTAGCGTGCCGAGCGAGAGGCCGGTCACGATTCGATTACGGCGTGGAAAAAATGCCGGACGGGCCCGCGTACCAGGGGGATGCTCGGACAACAGCAGCCCGCCGGGCTGGCGACTAAGCTGTTCATAAAGATCGCGATTCGAGGCGGGATAGATCACATCCACGCCGCAGCCAAGGACACCGATCGTGCGGCCTCCCGCATTTAGTGCTGCGCGCTGAGCAACGCCGTCCACCCCTAACGCCATGCCGCTAACCACGCACCAGCCGCGGTGGGCGAGATCACGGGCGAAGGTTTGGGCGTTATGGGTGCCTTCACCGGTGGGGCGACGCGTGCCGACCATGGCAAGCTTGGGGCCTTCCAGGGCGCCAAGGTCGCCCAGAGCCCAGAGCACCACGGGCGGGTCAGGCAACTCGTTTAACAGCTTAGGCCACGCAGGGTGGTCGCGATGTAACACGTGGCGGCTTGGGCCGCCTTGCTGCCACGCCAGAGTTTCATCAATCACCTTTTGCAGCGAGCTGCGGGTGGGATGCTCAAGCCACAGGCGCAGCTCGCTGGCAGCACGGCTCGGTAGTGCTGCCAGCCAGCCTTCCGGCCACTGGGGCTGACGAGCGACTAGTTGCGCGATACGCAGTGCCCCCATACCCGGCAACGCATTGACCACCAGCCACGCCTGGGCGTCCATACTCCCTCCTTCTTAAACGTATTTCTTTACCGGCCGCTAGTGAGTCCCTGACCCAACCTCATCGCCCACTTCCAGCACCCGGGATGCCTGCATCACCAAGGCGTAGCTGACCTGATCATAAGGTTTAAATACCATCACCGTTCCCGCTTCACTGCTCGGCAACTGAACAAGCTCTTGGGTACGTGGATCGTTGATCACCTCCCCCTGCTGATAAACCCGCAGCACATGGCCTGCCCGCAGGCCATCCAGGGAGCCCAGATCCAGCGTAACGATCTGCAAGCGGCCAATAAAGCGCACCCCGCCGGGGACGGCAATAATATGCCCTTTGACAGGATTGAGCGGCGCGTGGGGTACCAGCTCGCTGCTCAGCTCGCGCTCTTCCAGCGGCAGGACGATGTCGTTAACCCGCACTTCCTGATGGGAGCTGATGACGTCAAGCTGCGCAATATCGTCTTCACTGCTGACATAGCGGGCAACGCCCACGCTAATCAGTTCCAAGCCAAGTGGCGTGCCATCCATGGCTAGGTAGGGTTCCGACTGACGATAGATGCCCACCTGACCATGCTGCGGTACATCGCCACGCACGTAGACCTTATCCCCCGCGCCGCTAATCAAACGGCGATCATCCCCTGACACGATATAAGCCTGCGCCTGCAGCGCCTCAGCAGCATCCACAACGCGGTGCTCGCGTAGAAAGGCCTGCGCTTCCTCCAGGGCGATGGGCTCAATTGCTTCACGATGGGGCAAGGTGCGCACCTGCGGCAAGAGTTTAATCACCGGCTGATCACGCTCCCATGCAGCGGCTTCGCTACTCACCATCATCACTGCACTCAGCAGCAAACCACTTACCCCACCCCGGTAGGCGTGTTGTTTTGCCGCCATCCTGCGCTCCCCCAAAAGGTGAATAGTCTGATTATTATGCTGGTGACAAGCCGCTATGCGCCTATGCCCAGAAACGTTGACAGCATGATATAGTGACCCATCATAAAGTACCTAGGTTAAGCGACTCTCGTCACTGCCTAGCTTGACTTAATTTAGACTCAGCATAACGGTGATTGTAACGCCATGGCCAAACTTCCTATTCTTGAATTCCCCGATGAGCGCCTGCGCACCAAGGCGGCTGCGGTGGAAAGCGTCGATGATGAGGTACGCCAGCTCGTCGACGATATGCTGGAGACCATGTATGACGCCCGGGGTATCGGTCTAGCCGCGACCCAGATCGATGTCCATCGCCGTGTCGTTGTAATGGACGTCAGCGACGATAACTCCCAGCCGCTGGTGCTTATCAATCCACGCTATACCCCGATTGGCGACGAGAAAGAACCGCTTTCCGAAGGCTGCCTGTCGATTCCCGAGTACTACGCCGAGGTGCCGCGCTATCTTAAAGTGCAGCTCAACGCGCTGGATCGCAATGGCGACACTTACGAATTGGAAGCGGAAGGTCTGCTGGCGCACTGTATCCAGCACGAGTACGACCATCTTGAGGGCGTGCTGTTTGTGGACTACCTGTCGCCGCTTAAGCGTGACCGTATCCGCAAAAAAATGCAGAAGCGCCATAAGCAGATTCAGGACGCCTAAGCCTTTTTCATACTTACACACCAGATACGCTAGGTAGCCCTCACTCTATGTCACGATTGCGCGTTGTTTTTGCCGGCACGCCTGAATTCGCCGCCTCCAGCCTTGCCGCGCTGCTGGAAAGCCAGCATGAGGTGGTGGCGGTGTACACCCAGCCCGACCGCCCCGCCGGCCGTGGCCGCAAGCTAACGCCCAGCCCGGTCAAACAGCTGGCTGTGGAGCACTGTCTGCCTGTCTATCAGCCCCAAACGCTAAAAGAGCCCGAGGCTCAAGCCGAGCTCGCTGCCCTCAGTGCCGACATTATGGTCGTCGTTGCCTACGGGCTGCTGCTACCCCAGGCCGTGCTGGACATCCCTCGATTAGGTTGCGTTAACGTTCACGCTTCGCTGCTACCCCGGTGGCGCGGCGCGGCACCGATTCAGCGCGCAATTGAGGCAGGCGACACGGTTTCCGGCGTGACCATCATGCAGATGGATGCTGGCCTGGATACCGGCGCGGTGCTTACGGAAGTGCGTACGCCTATTACGGATCGCACCACCGGCGGCGATTTACATGATCGCCTCGCCATTCAAGGCGCCAATGCGTTGATCAATACCCTGGATGATCTGGCCACAGGCACCGCTCACGCCACGCCTCAGCCGGAAGAGGGCGTTACCTATGCCGCCAAGCTCAGCAAAGCGGAAGCCGAGCTCGATTTTGCTCAGTCAGCGCATCAGTTGGCCAGCAAGATTCGTGCGTTTAACCCCTGGCCGGTTGCCTGGTGCGGGCTTGGCGATGATCGCCTACGCCTGTTAATGGCCAGCGCAGAGGAAGGCAAACATCCGCCCAGTGCCCCCGGCACGCTACTGGATCACGGCGACGATCATCTGCGCATTGCCTGCGGGAAAGAGGGCCGCGAGGTATTATGCGTGACCAGCGCGCAACTGCCCGGCGGTAAAGCCATGGCCGTGCGTGACTTACTGAACGCGCGCCACGCGCGTCTGGCTATCGGCACACGTCTCGGTCAACCAGCGGCTCAGGCCAGCGAAGGAGAAACACCATGAGCCAAAAGCGCTCCCCTCAAGGTGGCGGCAGCGGCCAGGAAGTGCGTGCTGCTGCCGCCCGCGCGCTGGCCCCGGTGCTTAGCGACCAAGGCTCACTGGCGGGGCTGGATGAACACAGCGTGGTGGCGCGTGACCGCGGGCTACTCAAAGAGCTCTGCTTCGGCACCTGCCGCCGCTTACCGCGCCTGGAAGCCCTTGCAGGGGCGCTGCTTAAGCAACCGTTTAAAAAGCGCGACAGCGATGTTCAGGCGCTGCTGCTGCTGGGTATTTACCAGCTGCTGTATATGCGCATTCCTGCCCACGCGGCGGTAGGTGAAACCGCAGGCGCTGCGCGCTTGCTCAACAAGGAGTGGGCCACCCGGGTCTTAAATGGCTGCCTGCGTCGCCTGCAGCGCGAATCCGAGGCGCTCCAGGCCCAGGTAGACCGGGATGAGAGCGTGGCACTCGAGCATCCGCCCTGGCTGCTTAACGCGCTACGTCAGGCGTGGCCAGAGCAGTGGCGCGCTATCATTGAAGCCAACAATCACGCCGGCCCGATGACGTTAAGGGTGAATCAACGCTACAGCGACCGCGAGGTCTATTTGGGCATGCTCACCGAGCAGGGTCTGAACGGTCACTTATGCCCCCATGCCCCAGACGCCATTACGCTGGAAACACCCTGCGATGTGACCACGCTACCCGGCTTTGACGAGGGCCACGTGAGCGTTCAGGATGAGGCCGCCCAGCTCTCGGCGGCGCTACTTGGCCCCGCGCTAGCGCCCCGGCCGGGTGCTCGCGTACTGGATGCCTGCTGCGCACCCGGCGGAAAAACGGCCCATTTGCTAGAGCAGTTTGATATTGCCCTAACGGCGGTCGATAGCGATAACCAGCGTTTGGCGCGGGTCGAAGACACCCTTACCCGTCTAGGCGTCGAAGCGGTACTCGAACACGCCGATGCCACCGAGCGCGACTGGTGGGACGGCACGCCGTTTGATGCCATTCTGCTCGACGCCCCTTGCTCGGGAACCGGGGTTATCCGACGCCACCCGGATATTAAAAAGCTGCGCCGCAAAGACGATATCCGCCCGCTGGCTAAACTTCAGCGCCAGCTATTGGATAACCTCTGGCCAATGCTGCGCGAAGGCGGCACGCTACTCTACGCCACCTGCTCGGTGCTACCGGAAGAGAACAGCGAACAGATTGAGGCGTTCCTCGCCCGCACCCCTGACGCCCGCGTGACCACCCCTAACGACGTTGCCTGGGGCATTGTCAGCGGGGCGGGTCGGCAGCTGTTTCCGGCCCAGAGCAGTCACGATGGCTTTTTTTATGCCAGACTAGAGAAGCGTACTGCTTAGGTAATAACTAACGCCTGGGCAGTGAATTTCTGACAAGGAAGGAGATATTATGAGTCATCACACCTACAAGCACGTGGAACTGACCGGATCTTCCGAGAAAGGTATTGAGGAAGCGGTGCAGAATGCGTTAGCCAAGGCATCAGAGACGATTAAGCATATGCGTTGGCTGGAAGTGGTCGACACACGCGGCCACATTGAAGATGGCCAAGTGGCCCACTGGCAGGTAACGGTTAAAGTGGGATTTACGCTAGAGTAATCCTCACCTGCTTTTCAGCGGCGGCTGGTTTACACTGGCCGCCGTCTTTATTGCAGCGCATGATAGACGTACCTGAACGACAATTTACGTCTTGAACGTCAGGACTGCGTCCTAAGACCGCCTTCTGGTCTTAACGACACTGCGCTGGCGCTTTTAATGGAACCGATGCTCAGTAATGAAAATCATCATTCTCGGCGCCGGCCAGGTCGGCGGCACACTGGCAGAACACCTCGCCCGCGAGGAGAACGACATCACCGTCGTTGATACTGACGCCAAAAAACTACGCGACCTGCACACTAAAATCGATATCCGCACCGTCACCGGGGCGGGCTCCTACCCGATTGTGCTACGCCAGGCAGGCTGCGAAGACGCCGATATGTTGATCGCCGTCACCAATAGCGACGAGATCAATATGATCGCCTGCCAGGTCGCCCATACGCTGTTTCGCACTCCGACCAAGATTGCCCGGGTGCGTGCCACGGCGTACCTGACCCGCAAAGGACTGTTTGCCCACGAAGCGATTCCCATCGATGTACTGATCAGCCCCGAGCAGGTGGTCACCGACCATGTGCGCCGCTTGATCGAGCATCCCGGCGCCCTGCAGGTGCTGGAGTTTGCCGGAGGTTTGGTACAGTTGGTCGCAGTGAAAGCGTTCTACGGCGGCCCGCTGGTGGGCCAGGACTTGGCCTTTCTGCGCCGCCATATGCCCAACGTGGATACCCGCGTGGCGGCGATCTACCGCCGCAGCCGACCGATTATTCCCCGCGGCGATACGGTGATTGAGGCCGACGACGAGGTGTTCTTCCTCGCCGCACGTCGGGATATTCGCGCGGTGATGAGCGAGCTGCGCCGGGTCGAGCGGGATTTTCGCCGGGTGGTGATTGCCGGAGGCGGCAATATCGGCGAACGCCTGGCGGAACATTTGGAGCATAGTCACCAGGTTAAAATCATCGAGCACAGCCTGGAGCGCTGCACCACGTTGTCTGAGCGACTGGATCGCACCGTGGTGCTCCACGGCAGCGCCACCAGCAAGCGCTTGTTGGAAGAAGAGAACATCGAAGAGTGCGACATCTTCTGCGCGCTGACCAACGACGACGAGGTCAATATCATGTCGTCGCTGCTCGCCAAGCGCTTAGGCGCCAAGAAGGTACTAACACTGATTAACAACGCCGCCTACGTGGATTTGGTACAGGGCGGCGAGATCGATATCGCCATCTCGCCCCAGCAGGCCACCATCGGCAGCCTGCTGACCCACGTACGCCGGGGCGACATTGTTAACGTCCACTCGCTGCGCCGGGGTGCCGCCGAGGCCATTGAGGCCATTGCTCACGGCGACAAACAGTCGTCTAAAGTAGTCGGCCGCACCATCCGTGAAATCGATCTTCCCGATGGCACCACCATCGGCGCAATTGTGCGCGGCAAAGAGGTCATCATCGCCCATGGCGATGTGATGGTAGAGAGCGGTGACCACGTGATTCTATTTGTGATCGACAAGCGCCGCATTCGCGATGTGGAGCGTCTGTTCCAAGTCGGTTTAACGTTCTTTTGATAACCCTCGAATCACTGCCTCTGGCGGCTAATAACAGGAGCATGCGACAACCATGAGTCTGCGGGTTATTTTGCGCATTTTGGGGCTGCTGCTCATGCTGTTCAGCCTGACCATGCTCCCCCCCACGCTGATTTCACTGTGGTTTCGCGACGGCGTGTGGAGTGCCTTTATTAGCGGCATTGCGATTTCTGTCTCCACCGGGCTGCTGCTCTACCTGCCCAATCGGCGCTCGCAAAAAGAGCTGCGTATCCGCGACGGTTTTATTATCGCCGCGATGTTCTGGACGGTGCTGGCGCTGTTCGGCTCGCTGCCGCTGATGCTATTTGGCGAAGGCTCGCTGGGCATCACCGACGCGGTATTTGAGTCGTTTTCCGGCTTGACCACTACCGGTGCCACCGTGATTACCGGTATCGATTTTTTACCCGCATCGATTCTCTACTACCGCCAGCAGCTCCAGTGGTTGGGCGGTATGGGTATCGTCGTTCTGGCCGTCGCCATTTTGCCTACCCTCGGCGTCGGTGGCATGGCCCTGTATCGCACCGAAATCCCGGGGCCGCTTAAAGATTCCAAGCTCACCCCACGGATTACTGAGACCGCCAAGGCGCTCTGGTACATCTACGCCACCCTCACCCTCGCCTGCATGGTGGCCTACATGCTAGCCGGGATGAGTTGGTTCGACGCCTTGAGTCATAGCTTCTCGACCGTTGCCTTAGGCGGGTTTTCTACTTACGACGCCAGCATCGGCTACTTTGATAGCGCGACGATTGAAATGATATGTGTCGGCTTTATGTTGATTTCGGCGTTCAGTTTTAGCCTGCATTTCATCGCCTGGCGTGAAAAAAGCGTAATGCACTATTTTCACGACCCAGAGGCAAGCTTTCTAATGCTCTTTCTGCTCGCACTGGCCGTGGTCACCGTGCTTTCGCTATGGCTCACCGACACCTATGACACCGTACGGGGTCTCCGCCACGGGGTTTTTCAGGTCGTTTCTGTTGCCACGACCGCGGGCTTTAGCGTTGCTGACTTCTCCATGTGGCCCGGGGCCCTGCCCTTTCTATTATTTGTGGCGGCCTTCGTGGGCGGCTGCTCCGGCTCTACCGGTGGTGGCATGAAAGTGATCCGGATTATTTTGATCATCAAACAGGGCATGCGCGAAATTATGCGTCTGATCCACCCCAACGCGGTGATTGCGGTCAAAGTGGGCAAGGTCAGCGTTCCCGACAGCATTGCCCAGGCGGTATGGGGATTCTTTTCGGTTTACGTTCTGCTGTTCTTCTTGATGCTGGTAGGGGTGATGGCAACCGGGGTTGATCAGGTGACCGCCTGGTCGACGGTAGGGTCAGCGCTCAACAACCTCGGCCCTGCGCTAGGTGAGTCCCACACTCACTATGGCGAGATGCCCAGCCTGGCAAAATGGATACTGGTCATGGCCATGCTGCTCGGCCGCCTGGAAATTTTCACGGTACTGGTACTGTTTACCCCCGCCTTCTGGCGGCGCTGAGTCCTTCACATCAGTCCTTAGCAACAGTCCTTCACATCGGTCATTCACATCAGTCCCACTTATTGATTTTGAGAGCTGTTAATGAACCACGACGATACGTCTCACCAAGAAACGTCTCATGAAGAAACGGGGCCACTGGCGGCAACGCCAGCCACGCTGCCTGCGACTAGCGGGCCGCTAAAAACGATTACGGTGGGTGACACACGCTACACGCTACTGGGCACGGCCCATGTGTCGGCGGAAAGCGCCGACGATGTGCGTGCGCTGTTAGATTGCGGTGCGTTTGATGCGGTAGCGATTGAACTCTGCGACGCTCGCCACCACAGCATGGCCAACCCGGATGCCATGGGCGAGCAGGATCTGTTTCAAGTCTTTAAACAAGGCAAAGCGGGCATGGTGGCCGCGAGCCTGGCGCTGGGCGCCTTTCAGCAGCGGATTGCCGATCAATCCGGCATTCAGCCGGGTGCCGAAATGCGCGCCGCCGTTGAAGAAGCCAGCCGCCGCCAGCTACCGCTACTGCTGGTTGACCGCGATGTGGGGTTAACCCTGAAACGCATTTACAGCAATGTGCCCTGGTGGCAGCGCTTCTCGCTGTTTTCAGGCCTGCTGGGCAGCGTGCTCTCCCGCCAGGATATCTCCAAAGAGGATATCGAAAAGCTCAAAGAGGGCGATATGTTGGAGGCCACCTTCAGCGAGTTTGCCGCCGAGTCGGAAGCGCTGTATACGCCGCTGATTCGCGAACGCGACCGCTATATGGCGCTGCGCTTGGCCGAGGAGGCGCCGCCAGGGCGCTATCAACACGTGTTAGTGGTGCTCGGCGCTGGTCACCTTAAAGGCACCGGCGAGCACCTTGAAGCGCCACTGCCCGCCGAGCCTAAGGTCGAGCGCGAAGCGCTTGAAGCCACCCCGCCGCCGTCCAAGATTTGGAAAGCGCTACCGTGGTTGATTACCGCCTTGGTGCTTACCGGCTTTGCGATTGGTTTTTCACGCAACACCGACCTGGGCTGGCAACTGGTAGTTGAATGGTTCTTGATTAACGGTATTCTCTCCGGCGGTGCGACGATTATCGCCCTGGCGCACCCGGTGACAGTGATTGCCACCTTCTTTGCCGCGCCGCTGACCTCCCTGAACCCCACCATCGGTGCTGGCTTTGTGGCCGCCGGGGTTGAGCTCTATATGCGCAAACCCAAAGTGCGCGATTTTTCATCGCTGCGCCACGATGTCACCCAGCTAAAAGGTTGGTGGAAAAACCGCGTATCGCGCACCCTGCTGGTGTTTATTCTTGCCACGCTAGGCTCCGCGGTGGGCACCTGGGTGGCCGGGTTCAGAATCGCCGGCGCGCTGTTTGGCTAGGCGCCGCATTGCGGCTGTCGGCGGGTCGATTTTGTGATGCAATCGGCTCGCCGCGTAGCTATCGTTAAACACCTCGAAGTAGTCATCCAGCACCTCCGCCGCAACCGTGTCCCCGCCCTGACGCAGCAGTTCGATAGCCACTTCCGCAGTACATAAATGCGCTTTTGATGCAGGCTTGCGCAGCCGGTAGCGGGTCTCGCGCTCGGTTTTCAAGGGCAGCACTGGCAAAGCATCCAGATAAGCGCTTTTACGAAACATGCGCCGCGCCTGACGCCAGGTGCCATCCAGAATGATAAACACCGGAAGGCGCGCCTGCGCTTTCGCCGCGTGCACCGATTCTATACCGACCACCCGATCCGCGTAGTCGGGTTGATCATCGGGGAAAATCACAAAGGGCGCATAACGCGGGTCTTTTAGCAGCGCGGCTAACTGGGCATCCGGCGCCACGCGGTACCAGGTAAATACCTGGGTCGTAGTGATCACATCGCGAATCAAACGCCCGGTATTGGTTGGTTTGAAGTGCTCCAAGGGGTGCGTTAACAGCCATACCTGGGCATGGCTCTCCGCCTTAACCTGATACGGACACAAGCAGTTCAGCACGGGTAGCTGACAGTGAACACAACGGGTAACAAAACTCCCCCGCGCTTTAAACTCCCGCCGCGGCGGACGCGGATGCTCGACGACGGCATCAGCAGCACTATCATTCACAGAGCTCTCGCCAACAGAACTCTCTCCAACAGAGCTATCAAAAGCAGACATCCGCACTCCAGAAGAGGGAAACAACTAACAACGAAAAGGGCGCAGAGTATAAAGCAGGGTAGCGCTGATCAGCTAGGTGCTTGTTTATGAGAGCAAGGCCATGAAATCAGGGCTATGAGGAAATGATTATGAAATAGAAGACAGCGCAAGCTTTTGGTCAATGCGCTCCAGAATAGAACTCAAACTAGTGACTGACTCAATCGCCAACGTCAAAATCGCTGCATTTTTATCGGGATCATCCGGATATTTATGGGCGAAGCGATTTCGCAGCATTCTAAGCGCTTGCCATTGCTCACTGTCTTCGATGTAGCCCAGCTTTTCCAAGCGGTGAAGCTTATCCAGCATGGGGCGATCCTCATAAGGCTCCTGTAAATACAGCAGCACTGAAGGGAGCAACCGCGCGCCAATAGCGTCCTGCAATTTGCCAAACCGAAGCACGAATTGATCCAGACTTTGGATCTCCGCATCACTTAGTCGCGTAAGGCGCTCGCCCGTAATGGGGAGCGACGTTTGCAAAGACGACAACGCATAGTCAATAAAATGCCGATGCCGCTGACACTCGCGCCAAGCATCAAGTAAACGCTGTTGCAAAATATCTTGAGTCATAGCGCAATACCTGATTGTTCTGCGATGCGGAAAATAGCTGGGTAGTGCCCTCTATTGGGATAGTCGATCAACATATCGATTTTTTGTTCGCCAAGCGCTTGCTGCAACTGTACCTGGCAGCGCATTTCGGCTCGTACAATATCGTTAACATCCTGCATGTCGGTGGTGATCAGCAGGTCGATATCACCACCACGGCGACCATCATCGGTACGGGAACCAAACAGCTTTACACGCGCTTGAGCGCCAAAGCAGTTTTTCACTGACTGGACGATTATTTGACGCTGATAGTCGCTCAAACGCATAGCTGCTCTCCTTGCCTACTTTCTCAACACGTTAGTTTTTAGTTTTATAAAGGCTAGCATATTTCCCCACCACCACCGTAAACCTAAAAACCTTCCAACGTTGACACCCAAAGCGCAACGCCGCTAAAGTTTCGTCAACTATTAAAAGCTGGAAGGTTTACAACCATGACCGTGACCCACGAGCTACTTCAAGAGCAAAGCACTGAAACAGGCTATCCGCAGCGCCACGACTGGTCGCTGGACGAGATCAACGCGCTCTTCGCGCTACCGTTCAATGATCTGTTGTTCCAAGCCCAGCAGGTTCACCGTGCTCACTTCGATGCAAACGCGGTGCAGGTCTCTACCCTGCTTTCGATCAAAACTGGCGCCTGCCCGGAAGATTGCAAATACTGCCCGCAGTCTGGCCACTACAATACCCAGCTGGAGAAAGAGAAGCTGCTGGAAATCGAAAAAGTCGTTAAGCAAGCCAAGGCAGCGAAAGAGGCCGGTGCCAGCCGTTTTTGTATGGGCGCGGCCTGGCGCAGCCCCCGCGACAAAGACTTACTGCTGGTCGAAGAGATGGTACGTCAGGTAAAAGCCGTGGGCCTGGAAACCTGTATGACCCTGGGGATGGTCGACGGCGAGCAGGCCCGCCGACTCGCCACCGCCGGGCTCGATTACTACAACCATAACCTGGATACCTCGCCGGAGTACTACGGCGAAATCATCACCACCCGCACCTACAGCGACCGGCTGGAAACCCTCTCCAACGTACGCGATGCGGGCATGAAAGTGTGCTCCGGGGGCATTCTCGGCATGGGTGAAGACGCCAAAGATCGTAGCGCCTTGCTGCAACAGCTGGCCAAGCTATCGCCCCACCCGGAATCCGTACCCATCAATATGCTGGTCAAAGTACCCGGTACGCCGCTGGAAAATGTCGAAGACTTAGACCCCATCGAGTTTATCCGTGCTATTGCCGTCGCCCGCATTATGATGCCCCAAAGCCATGTGCGGCTCTCCGCTGGCCGTGAACAGATGAGTGAATCCACCCAGGCGCTGGCATTTTTGGCAGGCGCCAATTCGATCTTCTACGGCGACAAACTGCTTACCACCGGTAACCCCCAGGCAGATCGCGACCGTGCGCTGTTTGCCAAGCTGGGCCTGCACCCGGAAAAGCGCGAAACGTGTGAGAGTGAAGACACCCAAGCGGCACGCCTTGCCCAACAGGCGCAGCAGCAGGTGCATGCCGAACGCGTTGCCGAGCTAGCAGTCGATGCCAGTGTCTAACGCGTGGCAACAGCGCTTAGCCGATGCCCGCTTAAACCGCCAGCAGGCAAATCGCTGGCGAACACGCCGCGTCATGACAGTTAGTGCGCTCGACTTTGCCGGTAACGATTACCTGGGCTTGTCTCAAGACCCACGAGTCAGCGAAGCCCAAGCGGAAGGCGCGCGGCTTTACGGCGCGGGCGCCGGTGCATCGCATCTGGTTAGCGGCCATTTGGCGGTTCACGACGCCCTGGAAGACGCCTTGGCTCGCTGGACAGGCCGAGAACGTGCGCTGCTGTTCTCGACCGGCTATATGGCCAACCTTGGGGTTCTGCAAGCGTTGGCTGATCGCCATACGGCTATTTTTCAAGACCGCCTTAATCACGCATCGTTAATCGATGGTGCCGCCTTAAGTGGCGCCCGTTCGCGGCGCTTCCATCACCGCGACACAAGCGATCTGGAAAACCTGCTGGGGCGCAGTGAGTGTGCCCATAAGCTCGTGGTCAGCGACGGTGTGTTTAGTATGGATGGTGATGTGGCCGACATCGCCAGTTTAGTCTCCGTTAGCCAACGCCATGACGCCTGGCTAATGATCGACGACGCCCACGGCGTGGGCGTACTGGGTGAAAATGGCAGCGGCTGCGTGGGTAGCGCCTGGAGCAGCACCGAGGTGCCGATTTTGGTCGGCACTTTAGGTAAAGCAATGGGAACCGCGGGGGCCTTTGTGGCCGGGGGTGCCGCGTTAATCGACCACCTGATTCAATTTTCCCGCAGCTATATCTACACCACCGCCCAGCCCCCGGCGATTGCCACGGCCACCCTTAAAGCGCTGGAGATCGTTCAGGGTGAACCTGAACACCGCGCCCAGCTCAACGCCAATATCGCTTACTTTCGCCGCGAGGCGCTGAGTCTAGGGCTTCCAATCAGCACCTCTGCCACACCCATTCAACCGCTGATCTTGGGAGATGAAGCACGCACTTTACGCTGGACGGGGCAGTTGCAAAAGCTAGGCATTCACGTGGGAGCGATTCGCCCGCCAACGGTGCCCAAGGGGGAGGCCCGGCTGCGCATCTCCCTAAGCGCTCGCCACCAGGAGAGCGATATTGACCAGCTGTTAGCGGCGCTCAACCAGTGCAAGTGCCAAGAGGCGTTATGCAGCCCCTGCGTTTGATACTGCTCTCCGGCTGGGGAATCGACCGGCGTATCTGGCAGCCATTGGCAGCGCATTGGCCTGCCCACCTGTCTGCCCAGGCAGTCGACTGGCCTGGCTATGGCGATGCCCCTGCGCTCGGAGCGAATGCCACCCTGGCAGAGCTGGCGGAGGTGATGTCCGAGTCGTTAGCCAGCGATGCGGTATGGGTCGGCTGGTCGCTAGGCGGGTTACTGGCGGCGGCACTCTTTGAAGAACTGCCCCCACCACGCGGGCTGATTTTGCTCGGTGCCGGTAGCACCTTCTGCGCAACCGACGGTGTCACTTCTGCCGAGCTTAACGCCTTTCGACGTGCCTTTCAGCGCGACCCCACCGCGACCTGGCAGCACTTTTTGCGCTGGCAGGCGCAAGGCGAGCCCAGTCCCCGGCAGGCTTATCGGCAGTTGCATGACTTGCTGGGCGACACGCTACCCGCCGACAGCGACACGCTCGCTACTGGCCTGGATTGGCTGGCGTCGATTGATAACCGTCGACGCTTAGCGGCGGCCTCTTGCCCAGTGGCATGGCTCACCGGCGAACACGATCCATTAATCGGCACCGCCCAGCGCCGCGCCAGTGAGCTTTTAACCGGGGTTGGCCACTGTCCCATGCTCTCCCAGCCCCAGGCTCTCGTCACTACGATTACCCATCATGCCACTCAGATGGCTAGCGCTAAGATGGCGATTTTATGAACGCTCTAACGGTGAACAGCAATGCTAGTTGGCAGGCGCGGGTTGCTCACGCCTTCTCCCGGGCCGCCCCACGCTACGATGCGCTCGCCAGCGCACAGCGCCAAATAGGTCAACGGATGTGGGACTCGCTACCCGACAATGCCTATAACATACTCGATATGGGCTGCGGCACCGGTTACTGGACACAACAGCTAGCCAAACGTTACTCCCGCGCTCAGATCACCGGGTTAGATTTAGCCCCCGGCATGCTGACACAAGCCCGCCAGCGCTATGGTGTCGATATCCACTGGCAGCAGGGCGACGCGGCGGCACTGCCGTTTGGAGCCTATGCCTTTGATCTGGTGTTTTCCAACTTGGCGGTGCAGTGGTGCCGTGATCTTGGCGCGGTGATGGGAGAGCTTTACCGGGTTCTCACTCCCGGCGGGCAGGCGCATATCACCACGCTGCTGCCCGGCACTCTGGAAGAGATCGCCGTTGCCTGGCAGCGCCCCGAGGCGCTGCTGCAACCGCCCAATCAAGCAAGCGTCGAACGGGCGATGGCTAAAAGCGGTTTAACCATCAACCAACAAACGGCCACCGTTGAGCGCTTTTACTACCCCGACCTGCAAGCCGTGATGGCCTCCATTAAAGGCGTCGGCGCCCAGCTTCCCCGGCCAAACACCTGCCTTACCCGAGCGGATATCGCCGCTGCAAAAGCGCGCTTTGAACAGTTGCGCCAGCCGGAAGGCCTGCCAGTGAGCTACCACTGTTTAACACTGCAATTGGAAAAATCGCTATGAACATCTGGTTTGTGACCGGCACCGACACCGATGCGGGTAAAACATTGGTGTCCAGCGGCTTATTACATGCCGCCCACCAACAGCAGTTGAGCACGCTGGGCCTTAAGCCGGTGGCTTCCGGCAGCGAGCAGACTAGCGAAGGTCTGCGTAATGATGATGCACTGATGTTACAGCAGCAGAGTGTGCCGCCGGTCTACTATGCCACGGTTAACCCCATCGCCTTTGCCCCCGCCATTGCGCCTCATCTCGCCGCGATGGAGGCAGGCCAGCCGCTTGAGGTTTGCGCCATCGAGAGTTCACTACGCGAAACGCTTAGCCAAACACCCAGAGACTTCACCTTGATTGAAGGCGCCGGTGGCTGGCGCGTGCCGTTAAACGACCAGGAGGATTTTGCCGACTTGGCGATGGCGCTTGAGTTGCCGGTGATTCTGGTCGTCGGCTTAAAGCTGGGCTGTTTGAACCATGCCCGCTTAACGGCGGAAGCGATTAGAGCCGACGGACTGGCACTCGCCGGCTGGGCGGGCAGCGTGGTGGATCCCGATTTTGCGGCCGACACTGCCCGTTTTAAGGCCAACATCGCGCATCTAAATACTAAACTGGCCGCCCCCTGTTTAGGCATTATCCCCCATCTCGACACCCCCAGTGCCGCTACTGCTGCCCCCTACCTCTCCCTGGAGCCGTTATGACGACGCCGGTTTGGCATCCTTATGCCCACTTAAAAACCCAGACGCCCGCCCCCAAGGTAGTCGGCGGTGACGGCGCTCACTTCGTGCTTGAGAGCGGCGAACGCCTGCTGGACGCCACCTGCTCCTGGTGGTGCATGATTCACGGATACGGCCACCCCCGCCTGGTAGCGGCCATTCGCGAACAGGCAGGCCAGCTTTGCCATGTGATGCTCGGTGGCTTAACCCACGACCCCGCCGACCAGTTGGCCCGCGAGCTGGTACGCATTACCCCCGCCGGGCTTAACCACGTGTTCTATTCCGACAGCGGTTCGGTGGGCATGGAAGTGGCGATGAAAATGGCCTTGCAGTATCAGGTGCTCTCCGGCAATCCCGGTAAGCGCAAGATGCTCTCGTTGATGAAGGCGTACCATGGCGACACCACCGGCTGCATGGCGGTATGCGACCCGGAAGAGGGCATGCATAGCCTGTTTGCCAGCCTGCTTCCCCAGCACCACTTCGCACCAGCGCCTACGGCTCCTTTTGATGCCAGCGACGAACAGGTAGAACATGACCTTAGCGCTCTGCGTGAGGTGCTCGAGCGCCACCATTGCGAGATCGCCGCGCTGTTGATGGAGCCGCTTTTACAAGCCGCAGGCGGTCTAAATATGACCTCACCCGCCTATGTTGCTGGCGCCAGGGCGCTGTGCGATGAGTTTAATGTGCTGCTGATCTTTGACGAAGTGGCCACCGGCTTTGGCCGCACCGGCAAGCTGTTTGCCGCTGACTACGCGGGCGTTACGCCAGATATCATGGTGCTCTCCAAAGGTTTGACCGGTGGCTATTTGGGCCACGCCGCGACGCTAGCGACGGATCGCGTCCACAATGCCTTTATCGGCGACAGCCCCCAGCATGCGTTTATGCACGGGCCGACGTTTATGGGCAACCCGCTGGCCTGCCGCGTGGCGCTGGAAAGCCTGCGGGTGTTCGAGGAAGAGGATTATCTTGGCAAGATAGCGGCGCTTAATCGCTTGCTGCGACGCGAGCTACTGGAAGACCGTGCGCTCAACGCGTACCCAACCGTGGCCGATGTTCGCGTACTCGGCGCTACGGCGGTGATTGAAGCGCACTCCGCCGATGCACTAAAAGGGGTAGGTGACTTCGCCCGCAAGCGAGGCGTTTGGCTGCGCCCCATTGGTCGCTGACTGTATACCATGCCCGCCTACATTACTTCTGAAGCAGAGATGGTGAAGATTACCGAGGTGATGAGGGCGTGGTTTCTTGAGCAGTAAACAGCTCAGGAAAGCAGTAGATTACCCTGCTGCTTCCAGCGATTTACTAGCGCTGGAACGCCCTCTCCGGCGGTGGTGTTAATCGCCAGCACCCCTGGCGGGCTAAGGCTATCCGCCTCTGGGTCGACCAGAGCGCAGGGCGTATCGTAGTCAATATAAGATAGCAGCGATGCTGCAGGCATCACCGCCAGCGAGGTGCCCACCACTAGCAAAAAATCAGCCTGGCTAACGATGTCGCAGGCATCGGCAAACAGCGGCACCGACTCGCCAAACCAGACCACATCGGGACGCAGCTGGCTGCCCTTATCACACACGTTGCCTATCTCTATCCCACCTTTAAGCAACGGGTAGCGCATGCGCTCATCGATAGAGGAGCGGGCTTTTAAAATCTCACCATGTAAGTGCAGCACCTGGCGGGAGCCAGCTCGTTCGTGCAAGTCGTCAATATTCTGGGTAATGATGCTGACGGTAAAGCCTTCTTGCTCTAGAGCGGCCAGCGCTTTGTGGGCGGCATTGGGTTTAGCTTTGCGGATCTGCTCCCGGCGCTGATTGTAAAAATTCAGCACCTGCTGCGGGTCGCGTTGCCACGCCTGGGGGGTGGCGACATCCTCAACCGGATGGTTTTCCCACAGGCCGTCGCTGGCACGAAAGGTTTTAATCCCACTCTCGGCGCTAATCCCCGAGCCGGTAAACACCACCAAATGCGGGCTTGCTGCCATGATGACCTCGTTATTTATGTTCCAACCCTGCTTAATATACTAGCTGGCCAATGCTACCCGCAAAGCGCTGTTTATTACGATACGGGTAAACATCAATGACGCGGCCATCGATAATGGCCTGCTGCAGTTCCAGCCAGTAATCGGGGTCGAAGAGTTCGGGGTGCTGCGCCATGAACATATCGCGCAGCGTTTTATTGGCGAACATAAAGGGGCCAAACTCTTCGGGGAAAATATCGTTGGGGCCGATGGACAAACTGGATGCATCGACCCCCTGCCCTTTTGGCATGTGCCGAAACCGGCACTCGGTGATGTAACACACCTCATCGTAATCGTAGAAAATTACCCGGCCGTGGCGGGTAACGCCAAAATTTTTCAGCAGCATATCGCCGGGAAAGATATTCGCCGCCGCCATTTGCTTGATGGCGTTGCCATAATCCTTAAGCACCATTTCTTTCTCTGCGTCGCCGCACTGCTCCAGGTAGATATTCAGCGGCGTCATCATGCGTTCGGTATAGCAGTGCTTGATAATCACCTTATCGTCTTTCAACACCAC
Organism: Halomonas sp. SpR1; assembly: GCF_031010175.1. Lineage (GTDB taxonomy): Bacteria > Pseudomonadota > Gammaproteobacteria > Pseudomonadales > Halomonadaceae > Vreelandella. Next base: position 146,452 of record NZ_JAUAMB010000006.1, on the reverse strand, counting down.
GGTTGAAGGCGCGACTTCCAATAAGTGTTCCAGGCACTCCGGCGAAAAATGATCCTGACGGACAATAAAGTTTGAAAACTCCTGGGTATCGGCCATGCGGCCTACCCGGTCGTGACGCTTTACCAGCCGATACTTTTCGCGCACCACGGCGTGGGTAACATCTTTAGCCGGATCAAATTTATCTTTGATGATCTTAAATACGGTGCGAAAGCTGGGCAGTACAAACACCGCCATCACCATGCCGCGCACGCCAGGAGCGATAACAAACTGATCTTCGCGTTTGGCGACCTGACGGTTCAAGGCCCGGAAGAACTCGGTTTTACCGTGTTTGAAAAAGCCGATGGCAGCGTAGAGCTCGCCTTCCGGCTTGTGCGGCATTAACTGCTGAAGGTAATCAACAAACTCCCTGGGTACCGCCACCTCCACCTGAAAGTAGGCACGGGTGAAGGAGAAGATAATCGACACCTCGTCGGTTTCGATCAGCACCGTGTCCAGATGCAGGCAGGGATCGCCGCCCTGCTGCTCACCAAATCCCTCGCCGTGAAGCACGGGCAGTACCAGCGGCACCTGTTCGCCGCCACCGCGGATACGCCCCACCAAGTAGGCGCCTTTATTGCGGTAAAAGACGCTATTCAACAGCTCGATTTCGGTGTCATCGCCGTTCAAAATCGCCACGGGTAAGTGCTGTGTTAAGAAGCTGGCCCCGAGGTGGGTATCCTGGTCTATATCAGCAAAGCGATTATCCAGTGGCGCATCGAGAAGCGCCCACTTGAGCGCCGCCTGCCAATCGCCATTGACCCTGTGCCTGCGGCATAGCTCAATCCCCGAGCGGCGGGCAGCATCTTCCCGGGAGCTATACACAAACATCCAGTCGTTGCGGATATGGCGGTGGTGGAAGATGGCGCAGAACAGCGAGTTAAAAAAGGTTTCCGCCAACTCAAAGTCGAGCCGGTGGCTGATCAGTTCGGCGTAGTGGTAGCGCGCTTCCCGCCAGCACTCGCAGTGAGACACAACCTCAGGATCAAAGGTGCGCTTTAAGCGACTCAGAGTGACGTCGATTTTTTCCTTATAGAGATTGATCCGCTCCGCCGACGCCAGTTGGGCATCACGCCACGCAGCATCACGAAAGCGTCGGCTGGCGTCAGAGGTGATCTCTTTAAAGCGCGTCCGATACTCGTCAAAACCGTGCAAAATCGTTGCCGCTAGGCGATACCCCGGTGAGTGTTTCACTGGCCAAACTCCTGATTATTTCTACCAGCTTCGTGTAACGGCAAACTACATGCGAGACGACCTTGGTGTAGGCACTTACCAGTCAGTTAGCTTGCCCATCTCATTGGTGGGCAGAGCATCGCCGTAAGTCACCCCAACGGGGCGTTCGGCGGCAGGCCACTGAACGATGGATTGAGCGATCGCATTTGCGGCTTCCTGCTCGTTATTCACAGGAACCACAAAGGCTTTCAAACGCCGTTTTGTAGCGGGCCCCGTGGTACGTACCGAACACTCGGCCACACTTTCCAGCGCACGCAAACGCTCGGCCACATACAGGGGGCTGACGTTCACGCCACCGATCGTCACCACGTCATCGCGACGCCCCTGCAGCGTAAAGGTGTGTTCGTCGTGCCATTGAGTGCTATCTAGCAATGGCGTGGCCAGCGACGGCGTTGCGGTGTGGCTATTAACGCGCTGAATATGCTGCGTATCAACCCGCTGCCAATGGGATAGCAGCCGATAAGGCTCGTCCTGCTGCCAGCGGGTGGCAACACCGCCGGTTTCGGTGCTGCCGTAAATCTCCAGTAACCCGGTTAGCTCACTTGCGATCAACGCATCTGAGGTGTCGGCTGAAAGCGGTGCGGTCGAAGACACGCCGACGACACTGGCAGGCCAACCGTTGCGGGAACGGGCCAAATAGTCCCAGCGGGGAGGAACCGTGACCACTAAATCACCAGCAGATAACGTTGGTAGCGCTGCGTTGTCGACACTAATGCGCGGGATCCCACTAACAGCGGGTAGCGCCACGCCCAGCATAAAGCCGTACAGGTGGTGCAGCGGTAACCAACTAATCACGCGGTGTATCGGCACTCGCGATGCAAAGCGCTGTATCAAGGCATGCGCCTCGGCTTCGATATCCTTCCAGCGGTGTAGATGAGCAGAGGGAGAGCCTGTACTGCCCGAGGTTCTAAACGTCAGCCCTGAGGTTTCAGTGATGGTTCGCACCACTAAGGTGGCCCAGTCATCAAAATTTTGGGTCATTAGCAGGCGGTCTTCGGCACCTGTTTCGTGTAAACAGAAGAACTCGTTAACACAAGCAGCGAGGTGAAGTCGTTCGAGGGAGTCGATAGTCGGTGTATCCTGCCAATTTGGCGCGGAGGTACCCCGATAAACAGCCAGTTCTGCGCTCAGCAGTGATTGCAGAACCGCTTTGCAATCGGCTTCGCTTAGCCACTGAGGCATCTTTTTTCCTTAACTATTTATTCTTACTATTTTTTCTTAGCTACAAGTCGAGACTCGCAAGAAAAATTGTTCAGCTCAAGCGCCAGGCCGCCCACTCCCTGTTAACCATTAAGCAAGCGGCCGATAAGCGGGTTATAAACGCTTAACAAAAATCCAGTAGGTATCCCCTGAAATGGCTTTTTTCATGTGCACTTTCACTTTCGTAGGCGTCATCTGGTAGTCAAAAACGTATTCAAACATCGTATTGAGGTCGCCACTTTTGACGCCTTCTTTAAAACGCCCCTGAAACTCTTTGCTTTGGGTGCAGGGTGCTACCTCGGTAAAGAAGTTTTTACCGATCACGCTTTTGGGGTCTCGCCCGGTAATGCCGCCTTCCGCTGCGTTGTATTGAATAATTTTACCGTTGGCATCCAACTGGATAGCGCCGAAAGCTAAATCGTCGAGTTTTTTGTCATCCATCTTCGCCAGCGAATTTTCAATATCGTCGCTACCAAAACGAACCGTTTCCATTGCCATTAGTACACCTCCTGATTGAACGAATGGTAGGCATTTTTACCCACCAATTCTTTACAAACCTGTCACAAATATTATGCACAAGCTATAAGCCCTAACGAAATTATCAGTATCATGAAACTAAGGCAACTAACTACTACTATTGGATGGCAACGCTACTGCTTTTATCATTTATCAAGCACTACGTTTATAGCACTTACCTGCAAACAGAAGGGCCCTGCGGTGCGATCTGCGATTAAGAAACCGAGTTGGTGAATCTCGCTTGGCATGACTTCAGGGGCATCGCTAAGCATGGTGCCCCGCCGCACCGCTTCAAAGGCGCTCCATGGGAAATGCAGTGTCTCCCAGGAATCTTGAGCAGGGGTGAATTTCACCCGGTAGGCAGAGGCGTCACCCAGGGAGGAGCTTTTCAGGCGCAGTTGATAGGTACGTCCATCACCTCGCACGGTTAGCGCTATGCCCAGGGCATCCGCTAGCGTTGGCTCAAAACCGTTGGGCTCACGGCGAACGGAGGCAAACCCTCCTCCGTTTTCCAGCGACACCTCGCCATGAAAGCGACCTTCACCTTCGATAACGCTAAACCCGCTCTGGGAAACCCCGCCCATGACACCATCATCGACGGCATACCAGCGCTGCTGTTCACTGGGATCATTAAAGTTCAGCGTCATGCGGCCACCTCGCAACGGTTCATAGATAGATGCATAAATACATAGGTATAAAAAAGCCCCAGACGTTTTTACCGCCCGGGGCTTATCACAGTAGCCTACTCGTTGGCTCGCTTACAGCTTAGCGGCGGCCGGTGCGGTTTCGCCTTCATCCAGTTCTTCAGGTGAAGCGGACACCAGCGCAAACTCCTCCTCGGCGGTTTTCGCCACCAAATGATTTTTACTGTACAGGAAGTAGTAAGCCGCACCGGCGATGAATAGCACGATGGTGTAGTTGAACGCGCGGGGATCAAAGGCGTATACCCCGGTGAGTGCTACCAACGACAGTACCAGCGCAATACCTGATGTCACCACACCGCCAGGGGTTTTATACGGCCGATGCAAGTCAGGTTGTTGTACCCGCAGCATAATGTGACTCAGCGCCATCAGCGCATAAGAAATAGTCGCGCCGACCACGGCCATCCCCAACATCAGGTCGCCCTCACCGCTGAGTGACACCAGGAAGCCAAATACGCCCGGCACGATCAGCGCTAGATAGGGCACTTTACGTCCGCTGGTCAGCGACAGTTGCTTAGGTAGGTAGCCTGCTCGTGAGAGCGCAAACACCAAGCGACTATAGCCATAGATGATCGAAAAGAAGGAAGCAATGAGTCCGGCTAAGCCCAGCACGTTAACCACCGTGGCAAGCGTTGGGTTACCCGCCGCGTTCAGCGCATCCACCAGCGGCACGCCGCTTTGACCGATCATTTCAGCCCCCGCCGCACCGGCCAGCAGAACGACGACTAGCAAGGCGGTGAACAGCAAAAACAGCATCGCGCCGATAATGCCTTTGGGCATATCCCGGGCTGGGTCTTTGGCTTCTTCCGCCGCTAGCGGCACGCCTTCCACCGCCAGGAACAGCCACATGCCGAAGGGTAGCGCCGCCCAGATACCGTACCAACCAAACGGCATAAAGGTGCTGGCACCTGCGGCATCGGTGGGGGCAATATCAAACAGGTTGGTGGCGTCAAAACTACCGATCAGTGCCACGGCGGTGGCAATAATGGCGAACACCGCCAGGCCACTAATCACCATCATGACTTTTAGCGCTTCACCCACCCCCGCCAGGTGAATACCGATAAACACGGCGTAAAACAGCAGATACACCAGCGGGCCGTTAATGCCCAGTAACGACTCCACCGCGGCGCCGATAAAGATCACGATCGCTGCTGGCGCCAGGGCGTACTCGATCAATACCGCAAGCCCGGTGAGGTAACCACCGGCCGGCCCCATGGCCTGGCGGGCAAAGCTGTAGCCGCCACCCGCCGCAGGAATCGCGGCGGACATTTCCGCCAACGACAGCACCAGCGCTAAGTACATCAACGCCATTAAGCAGGCGGCAACCGCAAAGCCGCCCCAGCCTGCTTCGGCGATACCAAAGTTCCACCCGGCGAAGTCACCGGAAATCACGTAGGAAACCCCTAGCCCCGCCAGCAGCATCCAGCCGGCGGTGCCTTTACGCAGTTGGCGTTTTGCCAAGTACGCCTGATCAACTGATGGTTGTGTCATCGTTTTGCCCTCATGGTGTGGAACGAAAGTGTCGTCAGCGGCGTGCTGTGCTGCTTACTGCGTTCCATATTGTTATTGGAGAATTGTTACGTCCTGATTGTTATACGTCTGCTGTGATACGTCTGTTGTTATGCGGCTGTTGTCGTGCGCCAAGGTCGTTAATCGGCGACCAGAAAGTTGCGTATTGAACCGGGAGCGGCGTCGCCTTCCAGCACATCGTCTTCACTACGGTCTTTCAACTTAACCCCCGACACCTTGAGCTGACGGGCCTCTTTTAACAGCAGAAAGAAGCGCCGGGCGGCCTCCTCGATCTGCAAACCTGCCGGACGAACGTTGGAAATACAGTTGCGGCGGTCATCTTTTAGCCCCGGTTTCGGCGCCCAGGTCATATACAGCCCCAGGCTGTCCGGCGAGCTTAGCCCTGGCCGTTCGCCGATCATCACCAGCACGGCGTCGGCGTTCAGCAGAGCACCAATCTCATCGCCAATCGCCACACGCCCCTGCTCGACAATGGTCAGCGGTGCTAGCTGCCAATCGGCAGCATCGCTGTTGAACATCTGATACAGCGTGCTAAGAAACGGCGCGCTGTTCTGCTGCACGGCCAGCGCAGAGAGCCCATCGACAATCACTACCGCCAGGTCATAGCGCTGCTGAGAGGCGGCGGCTTGCTGTAATTGCTCCCGGGTTTCATCGTTGAGGCGGCGGCCATAGTCAGGCCGCTGCAGGTACATGGCGCGGTCTTGGGCATGGCTATGTAAGCGTATGGGGGCCTCTGATACCTCAAGCGCTGCGGTTAACTCGGCGGCGAGGGCGTCGACATCCAGCGGAGTGTGAACGGCGTCTTGAGCCTGGGCGTGGGCGAGTTGAAACGCCAGCAGCTTGCTGGTCGGCAGGCTTATACCCGCGCGCCCCAGGCCAATGCGTGCGTCGGTAAAGGCGTTGAGTCGCTCCCAGGGATTCTCCACCACAATGGGCGATGTTGGCTTATCAACCATGACGAGGCTCCTGGGGCAGGTGGCGCAGACTGTTGGCAAAGGCAGCGGGCAGCTGGTCGTTGAGCCGATGAGTGCTGATATCCTGGAAGATCTGCATCTCTTCAAGCCAGCGCTCAAACTCTGGTGCCGCTTTTAGCCCCAGCACCCGCCGGGCGTAGAGCGCATCGTGAAAGGAGGTGGTCTGGTAATTGAGCATAATGTCGTCAGAGCCGGGGATACCCATGATGAAGTTGCAGCCCGCCACGCCGAGCAGCGTGAGCAGGTTATCCATATCGTTCTGGTCGGCCTCGGCGTGGTTGGTATAGCAAACGTCGCAGCCCATGGGCACGCCCAACAGCTTGCCGCAGAAGTGGTCTTCAAGCCCTGCGCGGGTGATCTCTTTGCCATCGAACAGGTACTCGGGGCCGATAAAGCCCACCACGGTATTGACCAATAGTGGGTTAAATTTGCGCGCCACCGCGTAGGCACGGGCTTCGCAGGTTTGCTGGTCGAGCCCGTGATGGGCATCGGCGGAGAGCGAACTGCCCTGACCGGTTTCGAAATACATCACGTTGCGCCCCACCGTGCCGCGGTTGAGCGACTGCGCCGCCGCTTCGGCTTCAGCGAGGGTGCTCAAGTCAAAACCAAAGCTGCGGTTAGTGGCTTCAGTGCCGCCAATCGATTGAAACACCAGATCGACCGGGGCGCCCTGCTCGATAGCTTCCAGCGTGTTCGTCACATGGGTAAGCACGCAGGATTGGGTGGGGATTTGATACTTCTGAATGACGTCGTCCATCAAGCGCATCAGCTTGACGCTTTGGGCGACGTTATCGGTGGCGGGATTAATACCGATTACCGCGTCACCGCTGCCATAGAGAAGCCCATCGAGAATACTGGCGGCAATGCCGGTGACATCGTCGGTGGGATGATTAGGCTGGAGGCGTGTAGAGAGCCGCCCCGGTAGGCCGATGGTATTGCGAAACGCCGTGGTGACCCGGCACTTTTTGGCGACCAGAATCAGATCCTGATTGCGCATTAGTTTGCTGACAGCGGCGGCCATTTCGGGAGTAATACCCGCACGGACTTGCGTTAGTACCTCACTGGTGGCGTGATCGGAGAGCAACCAGTTACGAAAGTCGCCCACGGTGAGATGGCTGATGGAAGCGAAGGCGGCGGCATTATGCTCATCCATAATCAGCCGGGTGATCTCATCCTCTTCATAAGGAATCAACGCTTCGTTTAAAAAAGTAGTGAGCGGCAGTTCGGCCAATACCATTTGGGCGACCACACGCTCTTCGGCACTCTCCGCCATGACACCGGCCAAACGGTCACCGGAACGAGGCGGCGTGGCTTTGGCCATCAGCTCGGCTAGGCTTGCGAAGCGGTAGCTGCGGCTCCCCACCGTGGTGTGATAGGTCTGCGCCATGGAGCTTTCCTTTTTTATATGACGTCTGCTTTGTCATCGCGCTGACTGCGCGTTGAGGTAGAAAACTTGCTTGTTTCTACCATAGCGTTATCAATAGATAGCGAGTATCGAGTTTTGGCAAACCCGGTATTATTTTATAAATGTAAACAAATACAGAAAGTTAAGGCGTTAACCAAGCAGTATTGAGCGAGAATAACGCCCCGAGGAGCCCCCATGACCACGCTCGACAGCGCATTTGCACCAAAAAGATGCATACAGGAAGCGTTTGATGCCGATGAGCACGCGCAAAACCTGACGCGCTGGCAGCAGGAGTACGACCAGCTTAGCCCTGGCAGCTTCTATGGTCGCCTGGATGAAGTGGCACTTGAAACCATGCAGGTGTTTAAGGAGTACACCGGGCAGGCGCTACGTCAGGATTGCCGGGTGTGGCCGAACTCGCTGTGGATCGGGATTCCTACCACTCGCCAGGGTACGCGTATCAATGGTCAACCGCTTAGCCTGGGCGAGGTGATGTGCCGCCCTGGCGGGAGGGACTTTGAACTGGTAACCCCCGAAACCTTCGATATCTATGGACTAGTGATTCAGCTGCCAGCACTAGCAGAGGCCACCCAACGGCAGGGTGTGAGCTTGGATAAGCACTGGCAGGAGAGACCGCGTCGGCCTGCGCCCAAGGAAACGCTGAATGCCGTATCGTTTCTTATCGAACGTTTACTCACCAGCCAGACGCTGACGATCGCCAGCCATATTCATCAAGATATTCTGCTTATGGCGCTGCTGGAACTGCTGCAAGCCGAGCAGCCTAGCGCGGAGCTGCCACCCAGCTATGCTCACCGCAAGGAAGTGGTTGACCGCGTTAAGCGCTATGTTGACGAGCACTTGGATGGCCCAGTGACCATGGAGGAGCTTTGCCAGCTAACCCATGTTAGCCGCCGCACGCTGCAATACAGCTTTACGACCATTTTAGGCATTAGCCCACTACAGTTTTTACGCCTAACACGACTGAATCGTGTGCGTCGGGCGCTGAGAGCAGCGTCACCGGAGCAGTCGGTAACCGGCATAGCTACCTATTGGGGGTTTTGGCATTTGGGTCAATTCGCCCACGACTATAAGCAGCAGTTTGGGGAGTCTCCTTCACAGACACTGCATGCGAAAACGTTGTGAGCAACTCGACAATAGCAGATAGGCAATACAAGCCAGCCTCTCAGCCGGCCTGATTAAACGCGCGGTACTGGTTAAAATCGTCAGTCGTTGAAAGTGATCATTAGCTTAGCTAAACGTAGGCAGATGCTTGGATTCACGCCCTGGAAGACCATAGTCAAACCAACTGTGGTGCGCCTTGCTATCGTCCCAAATGTGATAGTGCAGTTGCGACATCATCACCGGGTCATCGAGAAAATCCAACCGCTCCAGCCGACTCATTGCCGTCGGCCCCATCCTTACTCCGCGTGCAACCCGCTCGGCTCGACGTCGGCGTACTGGCTCAACATCGGTATGCCGTGATGTCCCTAAGGCAGTCGCCAACGCATTCGGTACGGGGTCTACCACCACTTGGGCAAAAGACGGCGCCGCCATTCCTGTGTTCATGCGGGAAAGCAAGCTCACCATGCGTCGCAGTACCCGTGGTGGTTGCGTTTCTTCGGGAATCCGGAACAGCCGCTTTCGAAAGCAGAACCGTCCTAACGAGACACGGCTCGAGAGTGCTGACACCGGAATGGATAACATTAAAGAAACGACGATGGGCGAGAGCCACCACAGAAATGTGGGTTCCATAACGTAAACCCCCGCTGCCCACACTGCCCCTATCAAGGTTTGGCTCCAATGAGCACGGAGGGCATCACCCCACGTCGTGTCACTATTCTCCCGCGATGGCGAGCGCCATTGAACCGCCCACCCCATCAATGATGTTAGTACAAAGCGAGTGTGGAACAGCATCCTGACTGGCGCCAATAACATCGAGAATAGCGACTCAAGCACCATGCTCGCTAACACCTTGAGTGGCCCGCCAAATTGTCGGCTTCCCTGTACCCACACCAGCAATACGCTGAGCAGCTTAGGCAAGAACAGCAGCAGCGCCGTCACACCGAACAATCCCACCGCTAACATTGGATTCCATTGCGGCCAAACAGGAAACATCATACCCGGTTCAGGAAAGTAGTTGGGCGTGGTAAAGGTATGCACGGCTAAAAGTGCGGTAGAAAGGACTAAAAAAAGGCACCAGAGCGGCGCAGAAAGATAGGACATTAAACCAGTCAGGAAAACGGCCCGGTGTACGGGATGAATGCCTTGCGAGAAAAACAGCCGGAAGTTCATCAAATTGCCGTGGCACCAGCGCCGGTCGCGATTGAGCTCATCGAGCAGGTTAGGCGGCATTTCCTCATAGCTGCCTTCCAGTTGGTAGGCAATCCATACCCCCCAACCGGCGCGACGCATCAGCGCTGCCTCGACAAAATCGTGGGATAAAATCTCGCCCGACATCGAGCCTTTACCGGGCAGTGGCGCCAGGATGCAGTGCTGCATAAACGGCGCTAAGCGAATGATCGCGTTATGGCCCCAATAATGCGATTCGCCTAACTGCCAAAAGTGCAGCCCGGCAGTAAACAACGGCCCGTAAACCCGCGTCGCAAATTGCTGCATGCGAGCGTACAAATTGTGACGTCCAGAAGCGCGGGGCGCCGTTTGGATAATACCAACATTGGAATGCACCTCCATCATTTGCACCAACCGGGTAAGGCATTGACCACTCATAACGCTATCGGCATCCAATACCAGCATATAGCGATAGAGTGCCCCCCAACGCCGGCAAAAATCGTCAAGGTTACCGCTCTTACGTTTTACACGGCGCTGTCGACGGCGATAGAAAACCTGCCCGAAAGCTTCCAGATCGCGACATAACACCAACCATGCATAGGTTTCTTGAATGGCAATATCAGGGTCGGAGGTATCGCTCAGGATGAAGATGTCAAAATGCCGATCATTACCCGTGCTACGCAAAGACTCCAGGGTGGCGCGCACCCCGGCAAATACCCTGGCAACGTCCTCGTTACAGATGGGCACCAGCAACGCTGTGCGTGCCTCATCATCTATCGGCTCATCACCCACCTCGCTATCAATGGCGTAGCGGTCATGGCGTCGTAATAGCTGGAAAAACCCCATCAAGGCCGTCCAAAACCCTGCGGATACCCAGGCGAATAGCAGTACAAACAGTGACAAAATAGCGATCTCAAGCCACTGTAGGCCTTGGCCAGGGAGAACGGTGCGCATCTGATTGGCGGCGATGATACTTTGACCAAAAATCAACACTAATAAAATCCAACGACGCCTTGAGGCCACCCACTTCCAAGACGCGGAGGGTGACGCTCTTTTGCGCCGACGAACATCACCGCTAGCCCAGCGCTTGAAACGTCGGCCAATATTCACGAAAGGATTGGTCGACCACTGTTGGGGGGCCAACGGCGTTCGCTTCATCGCTGGTGCAGTGCGCAGTCGCGTAATGCCCGATGTGTCCGTTGACAGCACCTCTGGCGGCGCGAGAGGCGGCTCCGCATAGGCAAGCGCCAAGCGCCGCCCCACCGATAAAGCCGCCGGATCATTATTTTCGTCACTGTGGCCTTCATTATGGCCTTCGGCTTGGCCATCACAATGATCCTCATTACACTCACCTAGCGCAGCATGTAGAGAAGCCATTTCGTGCTTATCAAGATCACCGACCAGTAACTTGTAGCGCTCCTCACGATTCTGGGTCTCCAACGCCAACCGCTCTAAATAAATATCCGTTGGCGTTGCCTGTGAAGAAGACATTTTCTCAGCCATTGGCGGGTAGTCTATAGTACCAAGTCTCAGATACTTGCTTGCCATCAAGCATTAGCTTGGCCCTGATATCCAAAGGCTGGTTACCGTTATTGCGCTTCACGTTGACAAATACACGCCAACCGTTAGTGGCTGGATTATGCACAACGCGGCTAGCGGCTAATTCACCATTATCGCCCACGCTTGCATCAACGCTTATGTTTGCGCCGTTGCCGATACCCTCAAGCGAAGGCCCGACAAAATCGAGGACGAAGGCGAGTGTACCGTCTGGCTCCCGCACTAGGTCATCGCGAATCACCTCACCCCGTGAGCGACGTGTCTCTTCAACCCAGGCAAGCTGAGGGTCAAGATGACGGCTTTCATTAGTGGTGAATATAATGCGGTAATCGAACGCCAGCGGCGTTCCCGGTTCATGGGGCTCATCCGCTAGCCACATCGATACGATGTTATCGTTGGTCTCGTTGTCAGTCGGAATCTGAATCAGCTCAACGCTACCCGCCCCCCATTCGTTGAGTGGCTCAATCCAGACGCTTGGGCGCAGATCATAACGCGCGTCAAGATCCTGATAATCGCTAAAATCGTGACCACGCTGCATCAGGCCATAACCGCGCAGCTGAGGCGTTGCATGTCTATTCATCATCAATCTGGCCGGATTGGCTAGCGGGCGCCACAGCCAGCCATTCTGGGCATCATCGATTAATAGGCCATTCGAGTCATGGATTGCCGGCATATAGTGTTGTGTCGATGAAGGCTGTTCCGGGCCGTAAAGGTACATACTGGTTAGCGGCGCTATGCCCAACTTTTCGACTGCCCGGCGTAAATATAGCCGCGACTGTACGTCGACCAACGTACCTTCACCCGGGCGTAATACGAAACGATAGGCACCGGTAACGCTGGGCGAATCGAGCAGCGCGAAAATCGTTAAATACTGGCTTTCTGGGTTCGGTTCGACGATCCACATTTCTGTAAAACGCGGGAACTCTTCGCCCGAAGGCAATCCCGTATCAACGGCCAACCCACGCCCTGAAAGACCATAAACCTGCCCTCTTCCAACAGCGCGAAAAAAGCTTGCCCCGAGAAATACCATCACCTCATTAGGATCATCACCATTGAGAGCGTAATTGATCTTAACGCCAGCGATACCCAGTCCGTCGCTATGCTTAACGTCATCGGAGATGTCTAAATCGCCGTATGTGTAATCATCAGGGTTGTAAGCAAAGCCATGAACCTCGCCCTCCTCATCAATACTGTTGAGTTGGATGGCACTGTCGTAATGCATGCCTTCATGGATAAAGCTTAGCGTGAAAGGTACGTCATTACCGCTCCACACATCGCGATCTCGCTTGTACTGTATTTGCGCATACTCTGCATAGCTGAGTTCGCGCAGCTCGTTTGGCAACGATGTTTCTGGGGGGCGGTAGCCCTGTTGGGCTAGCTCCTCTGCCCTTCGGGCGACATCATCGAAGCCAAACGCCAAAGCCTCAACTGGGAGGCTTCCAATCAGTAACCCGCCTAGCACGGCTACTGAAAAAAAGCCTTTGCGGTGTGTAAGTTTATTTCGCGGGGTCGATCCACTCATTTAGCGTAATGCTCCTGTACAATCCTTTGACTTACTTCAAATTCGCTTATTTGCCGAACCGACATACGATAGAGTCCATTCGATCAGCTAAATGCGTCCTTTTGCTATTGCTCACCATCGCTAAAGCTCACACCGTGAGCACATATGAAGATGAGATTACAGCTTAGGTATAGCATGAGTCTAGACTACTTGGCACCCTGACTGACCGGGCTTTTTGAAAGGGCTGAAGCAAAAATTAGACTTGCTCGATTCGTTTGGCCGCGTGAACAGGCACCACCTTAAGCGGGTGGTCTAATAGTGATAGCGGTTTGGTAGGTGCCTTTCGCGAACGCTTAAGGAAAAATCAATCTACTGCTTTAGCGAAGCCAGCGATGGGCAAACATCTCAGCGGTTAAAGGTCGGTCAAAGTAGTAGCCTTGCCCCTGAGCACAGCCCATTGCCAGCAATGCGGTGATTTGGTCTTGGTTCTCTATGCCTTCCGCAATGGTCTCAAGGCCCAGCGTGTTCGCCATGACAATAATCGTCGCCACAATGACACGGTCATTGTCGCTGGTAAGCATATCGCGCACAAAGGAGATATCAATTTTGATTTTGTCAGCGGCGAAGCGCTTTAGGTAAGCAAGCGACGAATACCCGGTGCCAAAATCGTCGATGGATAGCCCTAGCCCTTTGCTCTTTAACACTTCAGTGATAGCAATCGCCTTTTCAGGATTCTCCATGATGCCACTTTCGGTAATTTCCAGGCTCAGTTGGGACGCTTCAATGCCGAACTGGGCACAGCGATTGAGCACGCTGGCCACCAAGTCCTCCTCTTCAAATTGCTGGGCGGCAATATTAATCGCCAACTGACCCGGCATCATGGTGTGCCCCTGCTCTCGCCATGCAGCAAGCTGCCTGCAGGCTTCCTCGACTACCCAACTGCCGAGCGCAACGATCATGCCGCGCTCCTCCGCAATAGGAATAAATTTACCCGGCGAAACGTCGCCCAGTTCCTCATCGTGCCAGCGACAAAGGGCTTCAGCGCCAATTAGCCTGCCGCTGTGTAAATCGACCTGGGGCTGAAAGTGCAAACTCAGCTGTTTTTCTGCAATGGCAGACGCTAAGCGTTTGGCGATATGCAGCTGTTCAGCGACGACACGCTCCATCCAAGGTTCAAATACACACATGGGAAGCTTTTGCCGTTTGGCTTGATACATGGCAATGTCTGCGTGTTTTAACAGCTCTAAAGGCGTTGCCGCATGCTGGGGATAAAGCGCGAGGCCGATTCCCACTGAAAGTTCGAAAGAGTGCTGCTCAACAATAAACGGCAATGCGATGCTGTCCCACAGCCGCTGAGCAGTCGCTAACGCGCCGTTTGCCTCACCACCAGGGCAAACTACCACAAACTCATCGCCGCCTAACCGGGCCAGGTATTGCCCCTCCGTTAACGACGCCGCAAAGCGCTCGGCAGCGGCCTTTAGCACTAAATCACCCAGATCGTGACCAGCCGTATCATTTATTTCTTTGAAATGATTAAGGTCTAGCAGCAATAGCGCTAACTCAGTGGTTTGGGGATCGGCAACCACGCTCTCTAAGTGGCGCATAAAGGCAGCCCGATTGGGCAATTGAGTGCCAGAATCACAAAAGGCCAACTGGCGAATGCGTACTTCGTCTTGCTGGCGCTCAAGCTCTGAAGCTGCCCGCGCGGCGAATATCTGCAGTACATTGCGCACAACATCCACATCGTCCAGCGGCTTTTTAAACATTACGCCAATAAGCCCCATAGGCTGACCATGACTATCATCCAGCCGCCGCCCAACATAGCCGTTTACCCACGAAAGCGCCCCATTGGTCTCACCAGGCAGCATAATGGCGGCGCCCTCGTGAACGATACACTCCTGCTCGATCATGACCTTATGGCAAGGAACGCCGGGAAGATAATAAGCAAAATTATCCTGGCGCTGACCATTTACATACAGCGTTAAGGTACGTGCAATATCGGAATCCTGCTCATCCAGCAACGCTATAAACCCCACTTCGGCAGATAGCGCCTCAGCCGTATGACCGGTTAGTTGATGCAGAAACGCTTCGCCATTTTCCGCTGATACGGCGGTTGCCACGCTAACAACAGCGTGTTGGAAGCGTTGCTGCTCATGAATGGTATTAATCAAGTCCTCGTTGTATCGACCAATGCGCTGCAGTGCTAGCTGTTTATGCAACAGACGTTCACGTGTTTGACTCTCCGATAACTGGCGTGCCAACTCGGCGCCTGCCAAAGCCGCAGCGATACGTAATACTTCGTCAGCATACGGAGGAAGCCCCAGGGCAGAGGAGTGCATCAGCACAATAGCGCCCAAAAAGCCGCCGCCAGGCGCCGCGATAGAGATCCCCAAATACCCTTCTGCTTTCAGGGCCGCCAGACGGTGATCATCCGGGAACTGCTCGCGAATCTGGGAGGCGGCAAACAGACGTGAATGATTGGCGACCTGCTGGCATGGTGTGTTCTGGAGCGAATAGGGAGCCGTATCAATGAATTCACCTTGAGACCACGCCGCCAGTGTTGTCGAAATACTCTGGTGGCTATCAACATGCTCAACAACAGCGTGATCAACCCCGAGAATATCCGCCAAGGATCTCACGAGGTGGTGAAAAAAACCCTCTTCACTGAGGTAGGACAATTTATCCGCCAACTGTCGAAAAATCTCTGGTGCAGAAGTAGGGGGCATGCTATTAAGCGCCTTCAGATTTAAACATCAAGCTTCTATCCCGTTTTTCTTGAATAGTCTATTTGAAAAAAACATCCGCCTGCCGCATAAATTTTTCCCGACAGCCTTTTCAAACGCTAAAACTTAAAAAACGAAAACCATTCAACACCAACTAAATTTATTCTCTAAAACAGCGATGCCAACTTAAAAATAAAATCAACTCAAATACGAACATTTAAGCTTTTCAGCTTACACCTCTCGAAACACCTTCAATCGTGCACTTCATAGCTAAGGTTTTTCATTTACGCATCTATGCTTTGTTGGATATTCAATTAAACCCATACCAGCCAATCATTTATTTCAACGAGTAAATAAATGCAACAAAAAGTAACTATCAGCATCCAAATCAACCTTAGAAGATGATATTCAACCTAAACAGTCCTTCATGTCAATAGGTCGTTCCTCAACCATCTAGGTCTAATGGAGGGCATTGTGAATAAAACAGAACAGAAACGGCTAGCGGGCAGTATTGGCCGAGCCATTGCAAAACAGCGGGTTCGCAGTCAATTGACCCAAGAAGAGGTTGCTGAGCGCTTAGGTGTTGGCAATGAAGCCGTTTCGCGTATAGAGCGCGGGCGGGTGATCCCCAATATTGTGCGCTTAATTGAGCTTGCTGAAATTTTCAACTGCGAAGCTGCAGAGCTGTTTGGACAAGCCAGCTTTCATATCGATGATCAGTCAAGCAGAATGAAACAGCTTCTAGCCCCCTTAAATCAAAATGATCGCAAGCTCGTTATCGATATTGTTGAAAATTTAGCCGCACGCCTTCAGAAGGGATAATGATATATAATGAAAAACCGCGCTACTACCATATTAACATCTATCAAAAATAGTTATTCATACTCAATAACAAAGGCACTAACCTTCTACTACCTCTTACACTTAACACAGAAACTAAAAATGACTGATTATATACAACCTCACAACACCAGCTTTATAAAATGAGTGACATAACAAGAGAACTCGCGATTGGTTGAATGATTACTTTCATGCTATAGGTAGTCTGATATCGGCAGTCAACACCCGCCGTTCAGCAATCGCAGCGTTGCGCTGCAAAGAGGCGTTATGCTCAACACCACCGCGTGGAATCGCCTACGCTACACCTTTTACGCACCTTTCTACGATGTGGTCGCCGCTCGGGCGTTTCGAAGGCCGCGGCGCATTGCGCTTGGCCAAGTGGATTGGGAGCCAGGCATGCGGGTGCTGCTGGTAGGCGCAGGGACAGGTTTGGATCTGCCTTTCCTGCCCCAGAACATCGAATTACACGCCACTGATATAGCCCCTGCAATGGTCAAGCGAACGATTAAACGGGCAGAAGCGCTTAGTAGAGATGTGGAGTGCGGTGTGATGGATGCCGAAGCACTCAGTTACCCCGAGGAGCACTTTGATGTAGTGGTTATGCACTTGATTCTGGCGGTGATGCCCGACCCACGACAAGGGCTTGCCGAAGCGCACCGAGTGCTTAAAACCGGCGGACAGCTATGTGTAATGGATAAGTTTCAGCCGGACGCACAACCTGCAGGGCCGGGCCGGCGCTTCTTGAACCTACTAACATCAGCCCTGGCAACCGACATTACCCGCCAAGCGCAGCCTCTGCTCACCGATGCTGGGTTCCAGATTCGTCACGACGAACCGGTGCTAATGAATGGTCTATTTCGTGCAGTCCTAGCCGCAAAACCCACGACATCTAACCGTTAAGCGTGTGACTTTTTACCGCTGTGTGTAGGCTAGCGGTTGCTAAGTAAACTATCTAAGCTGTCTCTCTCTTTTACCGATGCCACTCGGATCCAGCGAATGACAGCCCCAACCCGCTCCTCTCCCCGCACTGGCAAACTACTTTTTGCCCTAATTAGCCGCCTACACCTCTATATCGGCCTCTTCGTCGGCCCTTTTATGCTTATTGCGGCACTCTCAGGTGTTGCTTACTTACTCAGCCCACCGCTTGAAGAGTGGATTTACCACGACACTCTGTATGGGACTACCCGGGGAGAGGCCCACCCACTTGCCGACCAAATTGCTGCGGCACAACACTACCTGGGCAACGCCACCTTGCCAAACGCAGTGCGCCCAGCACCGGAACTCGGCAGCACGACTCGACTGATGTATAGCGAGCCCAGCCTTGGCCCATCTGAACACCGTGCTGTATTCGTTGACCCGATTTCGCTGGAAGTGACCGGTGATACAACGGTTTACGGTACCAGTGGCATCTTGCCACTACGCACCGCGATTGATCACTTTCACCGCCAGTTGTTAATGGGTAACGTGGGACGTCTTTATAGTGAACTGGCCGCCTCATGGCTATGGGTTGCTGCGCTAGGCGGCGCAGTGCTGTGGATTCGTCAGCGCCGCTCGCTTAAAGCACTTGTCAGCCCTCACAGGACTCGCCGACGCCACGCAACGCTTGGGCTGATACTCTCGCTGGGGTTACTGTTCTTTTCAGCCACCGGGCTCACGTGGTCACAGTGGGCGGGGGGCAATATTGCCGAGCTTCGTCATGCCTGGGGCTGGGGCACGCCAAGTGCCTCGACGGCATTGAACGATACCGATAGCCACGTCGTCGACGAACATGCCGAACATCACGGCCACATGGCCATGGTGGCCACGTCTATTAGGCTAGAAGACTTTGATCGGGCGCTAAATGCTGCCCGTCAGGCGGGCCTCAGCGCAGCGCGCATCCAAATAACGCCCCCAGGCACTCCCCAACAGGCATGGCGGGTAGCCGAAATTGACCGCCAATGGCCCACCCAGGTAGATCAAGTAGCACTGCATCCGCACAGCATGGCAGTGACCGATCAAACCGACTTTGCCACCTTTCCCTGGGCAGCCAAACTCACCCGCTGGGGGATCGATCTACATATGGGGGTTCTGTTTGGGATTGCGAATCAAGTCGTTCTGGCGCTGATGGCCGCCGGGCTTGTGACATTGATCGTATGGGGTTATTTAATGGCATGGCGGCGGTTACAAGCAGCAAGCGGTCAGCGCTTTCCAACGATCACTGAGCCCTGGCTACTGCTACCGCTTACGGCCAAACTAAGCGTGCTGCTCGTTTCTATCGCCCTGGGCGCGGCACTACCCGTACTGGGGGTAAGCTTGGCGCTTTTCGTTGTGATTGATGCGCTGCGCTGGACTATTAAAAAGCGTTACACTGTCCGCAGTCTAAATCGAATACCTTGAGGTGAAAGATGCCCACAGCCCCCGTTAAGCGCTTTCGCCGCCTACCCGATGACGCACAGTCGCGCGTTATTGAAATGGCCTGGGAAGACCGCACGCCTTTTGAAGCCATCGAAACACTGTTTGGCCTTGCCGAACCCGATGTGATTGAGGTGATGCGCCATCAGCTCAAACCCGCCTCGTTTCGCCTATGGCGCAAACGTGTCACCGGTCGTACTACCAAACACCAAGCCCTGCGCTCGCCGGATGTGCTACGCGGTTACTGCCCAACGCAGTACAAGCGATAAGAAACGAGCGTATACAAAACTGTCCGAGCCACCTCCCAAAGAAGCCTTTCTCTAGACGCCTTAATTGTTATATTATCACATAACATAAACCCATTTAGAGGTGACCTAGCAATGACAGCGTTTTCTCCCCTACCCGTGACAGTGCTCTCGGGTTTTCTGGGTGCCGGTAAAACCACCGTGCTCAATCATATTCTGGCCAACCGTGAAGGTCGGCGCGTAGCCGTGATCGTTAACGATATGAGCGAGGTGAATATCGACGGCGCGCTGGTGCGCGGCGGCCCTGGCGAGTCGACACTGGATGGTGACGTGGCACTTAATCGCAGTGAAGAGCGTCTGGTGGAGATGAGCAATGGATGCATCTGCTGCACCTTGCGCGAAGATTTGCTGGAAGAGGTCAGCCAGCTGGCTCGGGAAGGCAAGTTTGATTATTTAGTGATCGAGTCCACCGGCATTTCCGAGCCGCTACCGGTGGCGGAAACCTTTACCTTTGAAGATGAAAGCGGCCAAAGCCTTTCCCACGTTGCACGGCTGGATACGCTGGTCACGGTAGTGGATGGAGCTAACTTTCTAGAACAGTACCGCGAAGCGCAAAGCCTCGCCGAAGCAGGCGAAAGCTTAGGTGAAGACGATGAGCGCAATGTCGCCGACCTACTGGTCGATCAAATCGAGTTTTGCGACGTGCTGCTGATCAGCAAGACCGACCTGATTAGCGACAAAGAACTGGACGCTTTAAAAGCCATTTTACGCTCACTTAACCCCGACGCGGAGCTGGTGCCGATCACCCAAGGCGGGGTGCCGCTGGATAAAGTACTCGATACCGGCAAGTTCAATTTCGAGCGCGCCCAGCTGGCACCCGGCTGGCTAAAAGAGATGCGTGGCGAGCATGTACCAGAGACCGAAGAGTACGGGATTGGCAGCTTTGCCTACCACGCCCGCCGCCCCTTCCATCCGCAGAAATTCCACGATCTGCTGAATCAGGAGTGGTTTGGTAAAGGCCTACTGCGCTCAAAAGGTTTCTTCTGGCTCGCCACGCGCCCGCGCTTCGCAGGCCAATGGAGTCAGGCGGGTGGCATCGCCCACCACGGCCCGGCCGGGGTATTCTGGAAAGCGATTCCCGAAGAGCGCTGGCCCCAAGACCCCGAAACTCGCCAGTTCATTATGGAGAAGTGGCAGGAGCCGTTTGGCGATATGCGCCAGGAGCTGGTGTTTATTGGTCAGAACCTGGATCAAGCCAAAATGCGCGAAGCGCTGGATGACTGCCTGCTAAGCGAGTCAGAACTACTGGAAGGCATGGAGGTTTGGAAGAAGTTGCCTGACCCCTTCCCTTCCTGGGAATAGATAATGATTGATAGCGTTTAATAGCAAAGAGAGAGGCTGCGGCCTCTCTCTTTTTTGTTGCCCGTACTTTGTTTTGCTAAAAGCTTTACTGCAGCATGCTGGGCAACCAGGTGGCTAAGCCGGGGAACACAATCAGCACCGCCACCAGCAGCATCGAACAGAGGATATAAGGGATCGCCGCCGAGTATATTTCGCTCATGGTCGTTCCCGCAGGCGCCACCCCTTTCATCACGAATAGCAGCAGCCCTAATGGGGGCGTTGAGAAGCTGATTTCCAGCGCCAATAAAACAACGATACCAAACCACACCAGATCGAAGCCCAACGCCTGGGCGAGCGGGAAGAAGATCGGTACTGTCAGCATCATGATGGAGATCTGCTCCATAAAGGTGCCCAGCACCAGCAGCACCGCGAACATCGCCAATAGCATCAGAATGGGTGAAAGATCAAAGCTGGTGGCCCAGCCGATCAGCCCACCCGATGCACCTGAGAAGCCGAGCAACTGGCTGAAGGTAGCCGAACCAAACACGATCAGGTAGGCCATCAGCGTTACTTTCAGTGCGCCAGAGACCGAAAGCTTAAACGCCTCCCAGGTCATGCAGCGGAAGATAAACGCCAGGATAATCACACCCAGCGCACCAAAGGCGGCGGCTTCTGACGGCGTAGCAAAGCCAATCAGCATTAACGCAACGATAATCACCATGACACTAAGCATGGGCAAAATATCGGTCACGATCAGTTTAAGCTTTGCCGAAAACGGCACCGGTTCAAGCTCATAATTCGGCGCAGCCAAAGGATCCAGCTTGGTCTGAATAAAGATAGTGACGATATAGAAACCCGCTAGCGTCAGCCCCGGCAGAATACCCGCAATCAACAGCGCGCCAATATCCACTTTTGCCAAAGTAGCTAGCAGTACCGCTAGCGCAGAGGGCGGAATGATAATCGCCAGACCGCCGGTGCCCAGGATCGGCCCAATCGCCATTTTCTTTTTATAGCCACGCCGCTCCATTTCCGGCACCAGCAGTGAGCCCATCAGCGCAGTGGAGCCCATAGAAGAGCCACTTAAGGTTGAGAACGCCGTGCCGCCGACCACGGTGACGTACGATAAACGCCCCGGCACCTTGCCCATTAGCTGATCCACGGCGTTGAACATTTTCATACCTAGACCGGTACGGAAGAACAGTTCGCCCATCAGCAAGAACAGCGGGATGGGCACTAGATTAAAACTAGAGAGCGCACCAAAACCGTTGTTGAGCATCTGCAAGATGCCGGTTTGGCCACCCATAAAGTGCCAGGCACCAATCACATTGGCGGCCAAAAACGCCAGGGCAATGGGGGTGCCAATGGCCATAAACAGCAGTATCAGCGAGAGCAGAAAAGCGAGCGCAAAGTACCATTCCATTATTCTTTAATCCCCGCTTCGCCGCTGTGAAGAATTTCATGGCCCACCACGAAGCGGCCAAATTCGATTGCCATTAAGGTGAAGCTGATCGGAAAAACAATCGTCAATATCCACTTCGGCACAAAGAAAGCCCGCACGTCATAGTCGCTGCGTTCAATATTGAGCATGACCAAATCCAGCCCTTTCCACGCCAGCACGCCACATACCACTACACAGAGCAGCGACACCCCACGGCTAAGAATATTCAGCGCTGCAGGCGGCAGTACCGAGGTAAGCAGTTCGATATGCACGTGGCCTTTTTGACGTACTAACCAGGGCGCTCCCAAAAGCGTGAGATAAAACATGGCGTATTCGGTTGAGAGGAAAAACCACGCTGAAGGTTGAAGGCCTAAATTGCGAATCACCACCGAGAGCACCACGGCCACCATCAGCCAGACCAGCATGATAGCGGCCAGCAGAGCCATACCGTTGAGCAGCAGTAAATAGCCGCGTTGTGCGTAGCGCATAAAAAAACCCTGGACAATAAGCCACACAAACGGGGCGCTCGATTGCTCCGCGCCCCTACGTTTCTATAGATCGTTGAATTTTTCGATCAGCGTATCGTAGTGCTCAAGCCCTGCAGGGTGACGCTCCATCTGGCTACGCATACGCTCCCAGGTGGCATCCCGGGCCGCATCAGAGAAGCGCTGGGCAGCTTCGCCTTCCAGGGTAATGACTTGCATACCATCGGCCTCAAGCTGAGCCTGCTGCTCTTCGGCTAAATCCGCCAGCTTCTCGGCACTCTCACGCTCGTGCTCGATGGCGACTTCCTGGAGAATTTGCTGGGATTCTTCGCTTAGCTGGTTCCAGCTATCCAGATTAACAATCACGCCCATATCGGTGGAGAAGAAGGCAGGATCCACTCGGTAATTAAGGAAGCGATCCCAGTTGAGGTCTTTAAGACCAATCTGCGTCCAGCCGGTGGCGTTGACTACGCCCCGCTCCAGGGCCGCATAAACATCTGTGGTCGGCAGGCTGATCGGCTGAGCGCCCAGGTAGTCCTGGAAGAAGGCGTCGTACACCGGGTTACTGCGTAGGCGTAGGCCCGAAACATTGAGATTACCTTCGTCGTCGATGGTGGGCTCGTCAATGGTGTAGAAGTTGTAGCTCACGCCACTGTCGAACCAGCCCAGGTAGTAAGTGTTCATCTTCTCCTGGTGAATCTCATTGAGCAGGTCGATACCGCCATTTTCACGGGCGTAAATAGCATTGGTGTTAGAAGCCACCATGGCATCGCGCTCTGGCACGGTACCGGCGTAGAAGCTTGCGGCGGTATAGGCCATATCCACTACGCCGTTGCGCACTGCATCGGGCTGCTCGGAAAGGCCAATCACTTCAGGGCCGCCGCGCACATTGATCTGCACCACGCCTTCACCGCGCTCGTTCACTTTATCGACGAACTCTAGAAAGCTTTGGGTATAGATCAGCGAAGGGGGGAATGCATGCACGGCGGTAATTTCATCCAGCGCCAGTGCCTGAGTAGAGGCCAGGGCCGTCAGCATGCCCATCGTTAGCGTTACTTTTTTCATTGGTTAGTCTCCTGCACAAAAGGAATTACGTTATTGGGTGTTTTGGAACCATTGATGCAAGCGTGCGTGCTGTTTTTATGGTGATCTGCTATTTGAGTAACACTAGGCGCCGCTACCCTTTACTGATAATGGTGGATTCGGAAGGCTGCGCCGCCGTCCAGGGAAACTGTTTGGCGTACTGGGCTGCAAAATCGATAATCGTGTCGGCGTGCTGGCGGGTCATATCGATATCGTCCCAGCCATTGAGCAGCTTGGTGCGCCATACGGGGCTAATGGAAAAACTGACTTCCACTGCGGCGACACGGACAACCTGCTTCTCTAAGTCAACGTGAATAGCCGCCGGAGCATCGCCGATGGCTGCGAGCAAACGCTCGACGTCATCCTCTCCCACGACTGCAGGCAGTAAGCCGTTATTGACGGCGTTAGAGGCAAAAATATCACCAAAGCTCGGCGCCACCACGCAGCGAAAGCCGTAATCGACCAGCGCATAAACCGCTGCTTCACGAGACGACCCCGCACCGAAGTTGCGGCGGCTAACCATGACTTCCGCTTCACCCGCGTTGGGGCGATGAAGAATAAACTCGGCGTCCGGTGTGCCCTGTTCATCGTGGCGGATGTCATAAAGCAGAAACTGGCCGTAACCGACACTGCGCGGCTCTTTCATAAAACGCGCCGGGATGAGCTGATCGGTATCCACGTTAGCCGCGGCAAGGGCCACACCAAGTGTGTTCAATACGGTAATGGGTTGCATTAGTGCGCTCCTGATGCCTGAACGGTGGAACTAAGCGTACGCACATCCGCTAGGCGACCATTGACCGCCGCGGCAGCGACCATTGCAGGCGACATCAAGTGAGTGCGCGCCCCTGGCCCTTGGCGGCCCTTAAAATTGCGGTTAGTGGTAGAGGCGCAGCGCTCGCCGCTGGCGACCAAATCACCGTTCATACCCACGCACATAGAGCAGCCCGAGTGGCGCCACTCAAGCCCGGCGTCGATAAAGATGCGGTCTAGCCCTTCAGCTTCGGCCTGGGTTTTCACCAGCGTTGAGCCTGGCGAGACCATGCCGGGTACGCGGCTTTTGTGCCCAGCCAGCACGGCGGCAGCGGCGCGTAAGTCTTCAATCCGGGCGTTGGTACAGGAACCGATAAATACCCGATCGATTTTGATATCGGTAAGCTTTTGCCCCGCCGTTAAGCCCATATAGGCCAAGCTGTCACGAGTTTGGCGTGCTTTTGCCGGGTCGCTTAGTTGCTCTGGGTCGGGCACGGCGCGATCAATGGGCAGCGCCTCTTCCGGCGAAACGCCCCAGGTCACCGTTGGGGCGATTTCGTCCGCATGCAGTGTCACTTCAAGATCAAAGCTGGCAGCTGGGTCGCTGTAGAGCGTTGACCAATAGGCGCAGGCTTGATCAAAGACATCCCCTTTCGGGCTCCAGGGGCGCTCGCGCAGGTAATCGAAGGTGGTTTGGTCGGGGGCAATCATGCCGCAACGACCACCGCCTTCGATAGAGAGGTTGCACAGCGTTAGGCGTGCTTCCATGGAGAGCGAACGAATCGCTTCTCCAGCGTACTCGATGGCGTATCCCCGCGCGCCGTCAGCGCCCAGGCGTGAAATCCAGGTCAGTGCGATATCCTTGGCGGTGATGCCTTCGGCTAGTTGGCCTTCGACGGTGATCCGCATCACCTTGGGTTTGCTTTGCCACAGGGTTTGGGTAGCCAGCACATGAGCCACTTCCGAGGCGCCTATACCAAAGGCGATACTGCCGAAGGCGCCGTGGGTCGCGGTGTGGCTATCGCCGCAAACCATCACCATGCCAGGCTGGGTAAGCCCCTGCTCGGGGCCTAATACATGCACGATACCTTGCCGCGGGTCATCCAAACCGAACAGCGTCACCCCGTTCTGCTGGGTATTTTGCGAGAGC
This sequence comes from Halomonas sp. SpR1, assembly GCF_031010175.1. Taxonomy (GTDB): domain Bacteria; phylum Pseudomonadota; class Gammaproteobacteria; order Pseudomonadales; family Halomonadaceae; genus Vreelandella. Next base: position 121,064 of record NZ_JAUAMB010000006.1, on the reverse strand, counting down.
TGCTCAATCATTGAACGCACTTTGGGGTCGGCAGCGCCTGCCAGATCGCGGGATAGGGTTGGCACGTAGTGGTCGGCAATACCAAAGGTCAAATCGGGCCGAGCAACGGGCAACTGGCGTTCAGCGAGTTTATTGAAGGCGTGAAAAGAGCCTTCGTGGACAAAGTGGCGATCAATCCACAGCAGGCTCTGACCGCTTTCACTGCGGTGAACCTCATGGGCGCGCCAAACTTTGTCAAACAGCGTTGTAGGGGTACTCATGGTCTTCGCTCATTGCCTCGGCCTTCGTTGGTCTTATCATTCTCACCCAATACAAGTAGCGCAATTCAATAGCACAGGTCAAATGTATTTTTTATAATTTTAAATCTGTATTAAATTTAATACATTAAAAACAAGCCATATTGCTACTCTGCTTTCCCACTGGTGGGCATTCCGGCCACCTTAGGCTCCCAGTAGCGGGAGTGATCGTCGCCGTTGCGCTCTAGGTCAATTTGGAAGCGATAACGATCCGGACGGTAGAGGGCATCCAAATGCTCTACCCCCCGGCCCTGCTCATCAAACACCACACGGGTGAGTGAAATCAGCGGCGAACCCACCGCAACATCCAGCGCTTCGGCCACCTCGTGGCTTGCCAACGTGGCAGAAATCGATTGGGAAGCGTGGTCAACCTTCACCCCACTACGCTCAAGCAGCACAAACAGCGGCGTATTGGCTAAATCCATCTCGTTGTAGTGCAGGGCGATCGACTCAGGTACGTGGGTCACCAGGTGTGAAAACGGCTTATCGTCGACCATACGCACCCGCACCGAGCGCTGAACTTTCCCCCCCTGGGCCATACCCAACTGCTCGCGGATCATTTCCGGCGGCAGCACATAGGCAAACTCCAGCAGCCGCACCTGGGAGGCCTGGCTCATTTTGACCATGTTAGGCATCAGATTGGACACACTTGCAGTCATCACCGTAGCGTCCAACGGCTGTTCCAGCACCACCGTACCCACTCCTGCCTTACGCTCGATCAATCCTGTCGATTGCAGCGCCTCCATCGCACGCCTGACAGTGACGCGTGACACGCCATGCTGCTCCGCCAGCTTATTTTCACCGGCCAATTTACTGCCCGCTGGCAGCCGCCCGCTCAAAATGGCGTCTTTCAACAGCAGGTAAATACGGTGTGATTTGGTACCCCCCACCGCAGAGGGTTTTGCCTCGCTCATCCACGCCTCTCCTCAGGATGTTGTTCGAAAAAATTATGTCAGGCTTGACGTAGGGATATTAATAGACATAAAAATGTATTATATATAATACATATCAACAGTTAATCAATAACACAATTACTGCCGCTTGAAAGCCATTATTGCAGAACCAGCGCCCTTAAGTATCGCTAACCAGGTGACTCTCGATAAACCGCGCTGACGCTTACCAACACTTAATGAGATTGTTATGACAAGCCAACAAATTACTTCTCAGCAGGCCTCACGACAGCCCGCCCAGCTTAAACAGCAGTTGCAGGACACCTCCATTGTGGTCGCCCCCGGCGTGTTTGACGCCCTTGGCGCTTCACTTGCAGAGCAGGCAGGATTTGAAACCGTCTATCTTTCCGGCGCCAGCCTGGCCTATACCCAGCTGGGTCGACCGGATATTGGCCTTCTCAGCATTACCGAAATTTGCACCGCGATGTCACATATTCGCGAGCGCACCAACCTCTCCGTTGTCGTGGATTGCGATACCGGCTTTGGCAACGCCATGAACGTGATGCGCAGCGTACGCCTGCTGGAGCGTTCTGGCGCCAACGCCATTCAGTTGGAAGATCAAACCTATCCGAAGCGCTGCGGTCACCTGCGCGGCAAAACGCTGGTCTCCAAAAGCGAAATGGTCGGTAAATTGCATGCTGCACTGGACGCCCGTGAAAGCGATAGCACGCTGATTATTGGCCGAACCGATGCGCTTGGCGTAGAAGGCACCGACAGCGCCATTGAGCGCGCTCAGGCCTATTTCGAGGCGGGCGTGGATATGCTGTTTATCGAAGGCATCCGCAGCGACGAAGATATCAGTAAGATCATGACCCAGTTCAGAGGCAAAGTGCCGATTATGGCCAATATGGTCGAGGGGGGCGACACGCCGCTGCAGAACGCCCAGGCGCTGGAAGAGCTAGGCTTCTCGCTGGTCATTTTCCCCGGCGCGCTGGTGCGGGCAATTACCCACATGGCCAGCCGCTTCTTTGCCACGCTGAAACAGGACGGCACCACCGACGCCTTCCGCGATCAGATGCTCGATTTCAAACAGCTTAACGACTACTTAGGCACCCAGGCGATGCTGGAGCTGGGCGAGCAGTACGACAATCGCTAGCGCTCGCTCAACAGACCGTGCCGATTATTTATAAATAAGCAATTTCAGGAGATGACCATGCAGACCACCGACAAAACGGCAAAAGAGATTTTTAACGATGTCATGGCCAACCCTCAGCGGGTACCGTTTGGCTTCGGCAACAAGGCGGTGCTGGTCAACGTCGACCCGCAAAAGGCCTACACTCGCACCGATCTCTTCAAAACCGCCTACGAAACCGACCCCAAACAGTTGGAGTACACCAACCAACTGGCCCATGGTTTTCGAGAGAAAGGCTGGCCGGTGGTCTGGACCCATGTGGCTTTTTTAGACTCTGCCGAAGACGCGGGGGTGTGGGGCACGCGTACCGATACGCCGGACTCTCTGCAGAACATCAAGTACGGCTCTGAGCGTGCAGAGTTCGACGAGCGCTGCGAGATCGACCGCAGCCGCGATGTGATCTACACCAAGCGCATGCCCTCGGCGTTTTTTGAAACACCATTGCAGTCCCTGTTGGTGTGGCATCAGGTCGATACAGTGATTATTACCGGTGGTTCCACCTCGGGCTGCATTCGCGCCACCGCCGTGGAAAGCCTGTCCCGAGGTTACCGCACTATCGTGCCCATGGAGTGTGTTGCGGATAAACACGAAAGCTACCACTACGCCAACCTCACCGACTTGCACCTCAAGTATGCGGACGTGCTGCCAGTTGCCAATGTACTTGCGTGGCTGAATGGCGACGCCTAAGGCCTACCAAGCTTCAGAGGAGCCGGTTATGAAAGAATCACTAGGCGTTTACGACTACTGGGCCTACGACCAACGCCCCAAGATCGAGTGGCCAGGAGGCGCCAAGGTAGCCTTCTGGGTCGCGCCCAATATCGAGTACTACGAACTCGACCCGCCGCAGAATCCCCAGCGCAGCCCCTGGCCGCATCCGCACCCTTCGGTGCCCGGCTACAGCATTCGCGACTACGGCAACCGGGTTGGCCACCAGCGTCAGATGGCCCTGCTGGACAAGTACGGCATTCGCGGCTCGGTGTCGCTGTCGGTGGCGCTATGCGAGCACCATCCCGAGATTATCCGGATGTGCAAAGAGCGCAACTGGGAGTTCTTCAGCCACGGCATCTACAACACCCGCTACACCTACGGCCTTAGCGAAGACCAGGAACGGGCAATGATCCGCGACAGCATGGAAACCATCCACCGCCATACCGGCCAGGCCTGCGCTGGGTATCTGGCGCCGGCGCTCTCCCACTCGGAGCGCACCTTGGATCTGTTTGCCGAAGTAGGTGAAGAGTTATTCGGCGACAAAGGCGGTCTTTACACCTGCGACCTGTTCCACGATGACCAGCCTACGCCTGTCAGCGTTCGCTCCGGCAAGCGGTTTATCTCCATGCCCTACTCACTGGAGATGAACGACACCATCGTCTACGCCGTGAACAAGGTGGAGCCGCGCCAATACGCCACCATGCTCAAGCGCCACTTCGACCGCCTGTATCTAGAGGGCGCCGAGTCCGGCACGGTGATGTGTATTCCAACTCACAATTACCAAGTGAGCTGCCCGCACCGTATTAAGGCCTTTGAAGAAGCGCTTGAGTACATCACCAGCCACCCGGATGTGTGGGTCGCCACCGGCCGCGAGATTGCCGACTACTACTTGGCTAACTATTACGACGCCGCACTCGACAGTATTGCGGCCCAGGCCGCCACCACCGGCAGGGAGGGGTAACGCTATGACGCTTAATGACGACTATCTCGACTACCCTTTGCGCCGCCAAGGCTACGACCACGAACGCTATGCCTGGTCGATGTTGAGTGAACGCGCACCGATCACTTGGCCCGAAGGAAAAACCCTGGCGGTGTGGATCAATATTTCGCTGCAGTTCTACCCGCTCAACCAGCGCGGCAAACCGTTTAAAGTGCCTAACGGCATGACCATGCCCTACCCGGATCTACGTCACTTCTCACTGCGGGATTACGGCAACCGGGTGGGAATCTATCGCGTGCTCAAGGCGCTGGCGGCGCACAACATCACGCCCACCTTTGCGATCAATGCGCAGCTCGCCGAGCAGACGCCCTATCTGGTGCAGCGCCTAAAAGAGCACGGCGGTGAATTTATCGCCCACGGCTGGAACATGGATCACCTGCACTACGGCGGCCAGCCGATAGAAGAAGAGGCTGAGTTGGTAAAGCGCTCCGTGGAAACCCTGCGCAGCGTCACCGGCCAACCCGTTCGCGGCTGGCTAAGCCCGGCCAAGCACCAGAGCTTCAACACGCCGGATCTGCTGGCAGAAAACGGCATTGAGTACTGCGCCGACTGGGTCAACGACGATATGCCCTATGCTTTTCATAGCCAAGCGGGCTCCTTGACGATGATGCCGCTAGCCACCGAAATTGAAGACCAGTTTGTAATGAGCCAGAACCTGCATTCGGAAGATTCCTGGGTAACCCAGGTAAAAGACGCCTTCGATTTTCTGTTGGAAGAGTCCCACGAACAAGGTGGCCGCCTGTTCGCGCTGAATCTGCACCCCTGGCTGATCGGCCAGCCCCACCGCATTGCCTGCTTGGAAGAAGTGCTGGCCCACATCAGCAGCCACGCGGAGGTGTGGCAAGCGCCCGCAGGCGAGATTCTGGATGCGTTTCATCACACATCGGAGCAGGCGTAATGGCGATACTTCCTTACAACAACGACAGCTTTGATGCCCATCTGCCGCTGCTGATTATTGGCGCGGGGGCCTGCGGCTTAGTCGCCGCACTGGCTGCCCAGGAAGTCGGTGTTGAACTTGCAGTACTAGAGCGCGACGCACTTCCCCGTGGCAGCACGGCGATGTCGACAGGGTTTATTCCCGCCGCCAATACACGCTTTCAACACGCGCTTGGCGTTACCGACTCCGCCGACGCCATGGCCGAAGATATCCAAAAGAAGAACGGCTTTGAGGCAGACCCGGCGATTGTCGAGCTGCTCGCCAGCCAATCCGGCCAAACCATTGAGTGGCTAGCGGATCAGCACGGCATACCCTTTGAGCTGGTGGAGGGCTTTCTCTACCCAGGCCACCGCCATCTGCGCATGCACGCCACTCCACGGCGCACCGGGGAAGAGCTGATGGGCGCACTGCTCAACGCCGCTGAGGCGGCGGGCATCGATATTTTGACCCAGGCACGGGTGGTGGATTTACACGTTGATGACACTCAGCGGGTACGCGGTGTAACGCTAGAGCGCCCTGATGGCAGTCACGAAACCATTGGCTGCGACGCGCTGATTCTGGCCTGCAACGGCTATGGCGGTAACGCAGAGCTGGTGGAACGCTATCTGCCAACGCTGAAACACGCGCTCTATTATGGCCATGAAGGTAACCAGGGCGATGCGTTACTGTGGGGCCAGGCCATGGGCGCAAGCACTAAAGATCTTGGCGCCTGCCAAGGGCACGGCTCGTTAGCGACGCCCCATCAAACGTTAATAAGCTGGGCACTGATGATGCAAGGGGGCATTCAGGTCAATGTAAACGGTGAGCGCTTTTCCAATGAGCACGGCGGCTACTCCGAACAGGCGGCCAAGGTATTGGCGCAGCCAGAACAAATTGCCTGGAATCTTTATGACGCCCGCATTCATGAATCGGCCCAGGCCTTCGAAGATTACCGTAATGCCCAGGAGAGCGGCGCGGTGCGCAGCTTTGCCAGCCTTGAAGAGATGGCGGTTGGCTTGAGCCTGCCACTAGCCACACTGCAGACTACTTTTATGGAGATGCAGCAGCATGCAGAGCAGCAAACGGCGGGTGCATTTGGCCGCCGTTTTGAGGCGGTGAACCTGCTCAAGCCACCCTACTACGCTATCCGTGTAACCGGTGCGCTGTTTCATACCCAGGGTGGTTTAGAAGTGAACTCTGCCGCCCGGGTGCTCAATACCCAAGGCCAGGCGTTACCCAACCTGTTCGCCGCAGGCGGTGCTGCCCGTGGGGTTTCCGGCTCTAACGACAGTGGTTATCTATCCGGCAACGGGCTGCTAAGCGCGGTAGTGCTGGGCGCCGTAGCGGGCAAAAGCGCCGCTGAGTTGCTGCACTTAAAACTAAGCTCGGCGGTGTTGCCCTAGAGCGTAGCCTTTAAGCATCGCTCCTAAGCATCACCTCCGCCCATTGGCGTACTTCCGGGTAGGCTTGTTGCTCAAAGACCGCAAAGCCGTTAAGACTTCGCGCCTTGAGCGGAGTAAATACCGGCATGGTCAAGCCGCACAGGAAGTGCGCCAGCCGCTGAGCATTGGGCGGCTGGCCAAACTGTGAGGTGTGGCGCTCAATCAGCGGTGTGGCGTAGCGTTGAAAATCAACAGCGGTTAACTCAGGCTCAGGCGGCGCATCCGGAAGCCTGACGGGATGGCCGTAACATACCGAGCAGTGGCCGCAGCGGCCTTGCTCGGTGCCGGATGGCGCATCAAAACTTCTGTCGCCAAAGTGCTCGGCAAGTCGTCGTGTCAGGCAGCTTTGCGATTCGAATAGCGCCAGCATCGATTGAAGCCTTTCAATCTCGATACGCTCGCGAATGAGACAGTCGTCATACAGCTGGCTCGCCAATGTCTCAATAACAAAATCCGACTGGCGCACTTCGTAGACATCGGTCATGCGCTTGCCTTCCAGGGTCAGCCAGCCCTTGTCCTGAAAATACTCCAGGGCGGTAATCACCCGGGTGCGGGAAGCATCGATCTGCTGATCCTGCCCCGCGCGGTGCAGGCGTTCAAAATCCACCGTGCCCCAGGTACGGGCGATGGGAATATTGTCGACGATAAGACGCACGAAGGTTGCCCGCTCGCCTTCAAAACGGCTCACCAGCTCATTCGGCTCAATATGGTAGCGCAGCCGGTACTCGGCCAGAAACGCAAAGCGCGGGGCGATAATGCCGTGCATCTCCAGCCGTACCAGCAGCGTTTTCAGCGGCAACAGACGGATATTGGTATCCCGGGAGAGCGTATTGAGCAGAACCTCCCATTGGCGATCCGGCGCATTGCCTGCCGCAGAGATCTCTACCAGCAGACGATAGATGCCTGCGTATTCCGGGGTATCGCCGTAAACGAAGTTTTCCAGCACCCGCAGGCCATCCCGCCCGGCCAGGGTCAGGCAGGTGGAAGGCAGCCCGTCGCGACCCGCCCGGCCAATCTCCTGGCTATAGTTCTCGATGGATTTGGGCAGGTCATAGTGCACCACATTGCGAATATTGCCCTTATCGATGCCCATTCCAAAGGCAATGGTGGCCACGATGCAGGGCGACTCGCCATTCATGAACTGGCGCTGAATCTCATCTCGTCGGACTGAATCCAGACCCGCATGGTAGGCCTGAGCGGCAATACCTTGAGCCGTCAAGGCGTTTGCTACGTGCTCGGCGGTGTGTTGAAGGGTGACATAGATAATCGTCGGCGCTTCGCTACCCGGCTGCATCTGTGGTTTCAGCCAGTTGACCAACTGCTGCTGGCGGTCTTCCATCGCAGGCGCTACCAATAGCTCTAAATTGGCGCGGTAAAAGCCGGTGGTGATGACGTTCTCCATCGCGATGGAAAACTTTTCCCGCATATCTTCAATGACAGCGGGGGTCGCTGTGGCGGTGAGCAGCAGCACCTGGGGTATGGCAAACTCGCGCTGGTAGTCCGGCAGCTTCAAATAATCGGGCCGGAAGTTATGCCCCCACTCTGAAAGGCAGTGGGCTTCATCAACAACCAACAGCGACAGCTGAACCTGACGTAGAAAATGGCGAAAACGCTCGTTCTTGAGCCGCTCCACCGACACCATGAGGATTTTCAGTTCGCCGCTTCTGGCGCGCTCCATCACATCGCGGGTGGTGTCGCGGTCTTGGGTGGAATCGATACTCGCTGCTGCCACACCGTGACGAGTTAGAAACGCGAGCTGATCCTGCATCAGCGCCAGCAGCGGCGACACCACGAGCGTTAAATGGGGCAGATGCAGCGCCGGAAGCTGATAGCAGAGCGACTTTCCCGCGCCGGTGGCGAAAATGGCTGCCGTCGAGTGGCCATCCAATACGCGTTCCACCACCGCCTGCTGGCCGCCGCGAAAGTCGTCAAAACCGAAAACGTCTTTAAGCGTCTGTTGCGGCGACAGTGAGGACATGAAGGCTCCTATGGTTATGGCTTCTTGAACCGATAAACTACCGCGTTCAAGGTATTTTCACCAACACACGCCCTTTGATGCTTGCGTATCCGTTAGGCTTACTCGCTTTCCATTTTGCGCATCTGCTCTTCAACAATCACCAGATCCAGACTTTCAAGCTCCTTGAGAACCCGGTCAAAGCGCAGCTTGTGCGGCTCGTGAGGGTAAACGTTGGCCTGGTAACCCGCTTCGCCCAGAGTTTCAAAGAAGTTCTGGAAAAGCCCTGGGGTCAGAAAGCCCATAAAGCGGGTGAAAGGCTTGGCCATCCGGTAAGCATGAATAGTGCCCGCCGGTATCGAGGCAAAGTCGCCCGGCGCCAGGCTCACCTGGGAGTGGTTGACGATCATGTCCAGCGCCCCATCCACGCAGAAGAAATTCTCCGTGTGCAGATTGTGATAGTGCCTGGGAATCATCGGCGTCTGGGGGCCCTGGCTCATCACCACAAAGAACTTTCCGCCGGTATTTTGCTGGGTGGCCAGCAGCGCAAAGTATTCCGGCCCACCGACAAACTTCTGGCCTTCATCGGCCGCCAGGGTATAAGGCACGGTTTCCTCAGGCAGAGAGGCTTGGGTAATGGGCTTGATGGTGTACTCGGGGAAGGCTTCCGCCGCAAAGGCGATATCCCCCGCCTGCTCAGCGGCGCGCATGCGCTCAGGTTGCCAGCGTGTGTCGGCGTTGTTGGGCTGAATGTAGTACGCGGTAGGCTCGCCAAGCGCCTGGAGCACGTGCTGAATGCCGGGGCCCGAGCACCAGACCAGCATCTTGCTGCGGTGGGCGCCAAAGCGGAAGCCATAATCGACGCATTCAGGAATACTCGCGAAGTCACCTTTTTTCATCTGGTAACGCTCGCCGTCCAGCCACAGCTCCGATTCGCCATCGAGCAGATACAACGCGACATGGTGCGCGTTATGCTGGTGTACGGGCTGGCCCGCCCCCTTGCCGCCGGTCACGGTGAACATCTCGAATATATCGCCCGAGTCGGCTGCACGGGAGATCACGTTGACCACCGTTCCCGCTACCAGATAGCGCTCGCCCCCGTCAGCAGGAATATAATAAGGAATCTTTTTACCTGGCAGCTTCGCCTCGGGAACCACCTGCTGGATATGCGCCGTTATAGTGCGCCCCTCTGCCAGAAGCGCCTCGGGCGTTTCCGGGTGAGGAGTCACCTTGTCGTAAAAAGAAGCCGGCAGTTGGGTGTCGGCCTCGAATACCGGCCAGGGTTGATTGGTCGTCATAATCGTATCTCTCAGGGTTTAATTAATCTGCAGGCTGCCCAGCGACTCAAGGAAGTTCAAACGCGCGGCGTTGCTTTCAGCGCCCATTCGCGTTCCTTGCGGCGTAAAATGCAGCAGGGTTTCATCGTCTTGCCCATAGGTCGGCCACGTTGGCTGGTCATCATCGTTTGGCTTGCCGGACTTGGCGAACGCCACCCAGCGTTTGCGCAGTTCGCGGCCCATTGCCTGAGTGTCGGCATCGTCCGCCAGGTTATTGCCGAATACGTAGTTGATATCAGCCGTGTGGATCGCCCCCAGCGTCTCGTTACGTTCACCAGGGGGCACGTAGGTGAATTCATAGCGGTAAGTCGGTTTGCCCCGAGCGGCGTGGGCGCGCGCGACACGCCGCGTTCCCAACGTCACGAACAGGTCGGTCGCGACCTGGGCCGCCTGTGCATAGGTGTCGTGCCCGTCATTTTCTGCCTCCACTCCGCTCGCCTGAGCGTAACCATCGGCATACGCCTGGGCTTGCCGCCATAGCTCAGGCCCCATGATGTCAGGAACCCGCAAGCTAAAGCCCGGTGGAAAGAAGCCAGCTTCATAATCGTTGCTGCCGATGAGCAGTGGCACCGGCGCCACCTCGCCGCGCTCAAAGGCCTGATAGACGCTCTGCTCGATCAGCCGGCCGTCAATAAAGGGCATGGTGTCGGTTTTGCCTTGCGGAAGGGTTGCCAACACCGTCTCCAGCGGCAGCGCCCGCAGCTGTTCGGCGCTGGCCTCGGCCACGCCTGCATTGTCGGCAAAGACGGAAGCAAGTTCGGCCATCTCCGCACGGCTAAGCTCAGGCATGTCGATCGCCCCTGACTGCACGATCGCCTTGTCGAACAGCCCCCTCGCCTGCTTCGCGGCCATGAGATAAAGCACCGATGCACCGCCCGCCGACTCGCCGAACAGGGTAATATTCCCAGGGTCGCCCCCCAGCGTGCCGATATGCTTGCGCACAAACCGCAGCGCCTGAATCTGATCAAGCAAGCCAAAATTGCCTGTCGCTTCATCCTCTTGTTGCAGCGCTGGGTGAGCAAAAAAGCCCAGGCGGCCCAAGCGGTAATTAAGTGTCACCACGACAACGCCTTCCCGCGCCAGCTGTTCGCCGTTATAAAGCTCAAGGCCGGTACCGCCAATTCTGAACCCACCGCCGTGCAGCCAGACCATGACCGGGTAAGGTTGGTCGCTGGCATCTTCAGGTGCCCAGACATTCAGATAGAGACAGTCTTCACTGGTCTTTTCAGGGTCGACATTCTGGTCGGCCATCGCCTCGATGTAGGGCTGGGCACAGCTGGGGCCAAAATGGCCCAGATTGCGAACCGGTTCGCCCATTGGCAAAGGGCGAGGCGCGCGCCAGCGCCATTCGCCGCTGGGTGGCTGGGCGTAGGGAATACCTAAATAACTCACGACGCCGTTTTGAACACTGCCGGTCAGTTCGACATTGTCAGCCGTAAGCGTTGTGGATGCCGACGCCATGTCCACCGCGGACGCAGCCAGTAAAATGGAAATCAGTTTTGCGGGACTCATGGGTCACCTCCGAAAGACCAGCATAACCAATACTTTTTGGATTAAAAAATCAAATTCTTGCTATTAATGATCCAATTTTTAGATGAATATACCTACATGAATCCTAAAACAACCCTGGACCACTGGAACGTCTTCAAAACCGTGATTGAACAGGGCAGCTTTCATAAAGCTGCTGATCACCTGGGACGCAGCCAGTCCACCGTCAGCTACGCCGTCAACAAGCTGCAGGAACAGCTGGGCGCCACGCTGATCGAAATACGCGGGCGGAAAGCGGTGCTGACACCGATCGGTGAGCTGTTGCTGGAAGATGGCAAAGCCATGGTGGAAGGCATGCTGCAGATTGAGGGCCGTGCGCGCGCGCTGGCTAAAGGCCACGAGATACGGGTTCGCCTGTGTATTGAAAACTGCGTGCCGCAGCGCCGACTGTTCGGCATTTTGCAGCGCTTTAAAAAGCACTATCCCAATACACTGCTGGATATCGAGTTTTTAACACCGCCCGCGCTATTGGCCCGGTTTGATGAGCGTCAGGCGGATCTTTACCTGATGAGCCAGCTACCGCCAGGCGGTTTTGGCGACGAACTGTGTCAGATAACGCTTATCTGCGTTGCGACCCCATCACACCCCCTGGCTCAACAGGCGCGACCCATTTCCCGTAAAGATCTGGCGCTTTCCCAGGTTATCAAGTGCGAGAGTGGCATCAAGGAGGGCAAAGCCGAAAGCGTACCCGACAGCTTTACCTCAGCGGTGATCTGGCGCTTCAATCGCTACGACACTGTTATCGAGGCCATCACAGAAGGGCTGGGCTATGGCTGGGTACCCGAGTGCATGATTCAACATGAACTGGATAAAGGAGCGCTTGTGCGGCTTAATCTTGCCGAAGGCGCCCAGCGTAGCCTGCAGATTCAGCTGGTTCACCAGAACCGTCATGGCGCCGGCCCGGCCACCCTGTATCTGGCACAGTTGTTAAAAGCCGCGTGAGACGAAGGTAGCGTTAGCGGCGCAGAGCCTGACTAAAACGCCTTTTCCAGCGCAAAGCGCGGCTGAATGAGGCCGTCTCTGGTCACCGTTTCAGTAAACATCTCAAGCGGGCGCACCCAGAGGCCGTAGTCGCCGTAGAGGGCGCGGTAGACCACCAGTGGCTCTTCGCTTTCGCTGTGTTGGGCGGTGCCAAGTACTTCGTAGAGGCTGCCTTTGTAGTGGCGGTAAATACCGGGAACGGGAGCGGTCATTCGGTTTCCTCTTGAGTGGCGTTTGCGGCAGCAGTCTGGTTGGCTCTCTTGGCGAGGCGTTCCAACACTTTTGAGGCGGCCACGAAGCCAAAGGTGCCGGTCAAGAAGGTCGCTGCGCCAAAGCCGGAGGCGCAGTCCAATCTCGTGGCGTCCCCGCTGCCGGGCTTTTGTAGACACACTTCACCGTCGGCGCCGGGATAGATCAACTGCTCGTCGGAGTAAACGCACTCTACCGAGAAGCGCCGCTTGGGGTTGCGGGAAAAGCCGTAATCCCGGCGCAGCCGCGAGCGTACCTTGGACAGCAGCGGGTCGTGCTCGGTGCGGGTGAGATCCGCCACCTGAATGCGCGTGGGGTCGGTCTGCCCACCCGCCGCGCCGGTCACGGTAATGGGGATTTTGCGCCGCTTGCACCAGGCAATCAGCGCGGCCTTGGCAATCACGCTATCGATGGCATCCACCACATGGTCGGCGTCATCGGGAATCCGCTCGGCCAGGTTGGTGGGTGTGACGAAGGCAGTGTCAGCGACAATTTCAATCTCCGGTGCAATCAAGCGACAGCGATCGGCAAGCACCTCCACCTTGGGCTGGCCAATAGTGCCATCCAGTGCATGGAGCTGGCGATTAATGTTGGAAACGCACACATCATCAAGATCAATCAGCGTCAGCTTGCCAATGCCCGAGCGCGCCAGCGCCTCTACTGTCCAGCTGCCTACTCCGCCAACGCCAACCACTACCACGTGAGCGTGACGAAACGCCTCGGCAGCGCGCTGACCATAAAGGCGACGAATTCCGCCAAAGCGGAAGTCATAGTCTGTAGAAGCTGAGCCACTTGAAGCGGAGTCTGCGGCGACAGTAGATAACTCGTTCGATGACACTATAGAGGACATAGCAGACTCACTCATAGCACTTGAAGGGCTGAAGGCTTGGTGTGGGGTGGCGTGCGCAGACTATCCAGCGGCAGGTGCCCCGCCCAGCCAAGGTGATTAAACAGCGCGATCATGGTGTCATCCAGGGCGCAGCTTAATTGTACCCGCTTGTCGAACATCGGATGGTCAAAGGCCAAATAGGTGGCCGCCAGCAGTAATCGTGGCGCCCCCAGCTGTTCGGCAAAAAAGCGGTTGTGGACACTCTTACCGTGCTTGGCATCGCCAATAATCGGATAGCCCCGCCGTGACAGATGGCGACGAATCTGGTGGCGTCTACCGGTCAACGGCCGCGCTTCGACCAGCGAATAACGCGCCACCGGGTAGCGGTCGACCTGCACCGGTAGCTCGACGCTATCCAGACGGCGAATATCGGTCATCGCGGGCATGGCAGGCATCTCCGCCTTGGGTCGCGTGCCATCCTCTTCCCGCAGGGGGTAGTCCAAACGTTCACTCTCCGGCGCTTTACCGCGCACCACCGCCAGGTAGCGCTTCTCCACCTGACGCTCGCTAAAGGCGTCGCTGAGTAAGCCTGCTACTGCTGAAGAGAGGGCAAACACCATAACGCCGGACGTGGGCCGATCCAGCCGGTGAACAGGATAGACCCGCTTGCCAATCTGGTCGCGTAGGCGCTGGAGCAGGAACTCGGTTTCGCCACGCGCCAACGCAGAGCGGTGCACCAATAGCCCTGACGGCTTGTGCACTGCAACTAAATGCTCATCCTGATAAAGGATATTGAGTGGCGTCATAGCGCTCCCAGGTAAAAGCTGGCGACAAAACAGGTCACTATTGTCGCGGCTGGGCAGCAAGATGTCATCCGCACAATACGCTATTCTCCCCAGCGTTCGCTAAGAAGGTGTGCGATCAGCAGTTGGCATTGCCGGAGTAGGAGAAAGCGGCAATTGCCCAGTAGGAATATGCTCCTTGATAAACGCCAAGAACGCCTGGGTCGCTCGCGGTAAAGTGCGTTTAGCCAGGGTTTGGACTTCGATAAAACGCGAGTCCATGCCCTGGTCGCGGATAGGAATAGCGACCACACGCTGCTGCTGAATGCGGTAACGGACGGAAATCTCACCGGCAAGCGCCACTCCTCCCCCCAGCATGGCGAAATTGATCAGCGATTCGGTGTAATCGCTGCTAAAAATAGATTCAAATGCCAGGTTTTGGCGGCTACAGCAAATATCAAACAGCTGACGCAGCGTTGTCTCTGGTGAAGGTAACGCCAACGGGTAACGCTGTAACTGCGCTAGTGAAATAGACTGCTTAGTGGCTAACTCATGGTGAGTAGCGACCAGCGCCATGATCGGTGCGGGCTGCCTAAGCGCGACATTGATATCGGCTTCTGGCTTGAGGCTGAAGGTTATGCCTATATCTGCTTCCCCCTCTCGCACATGGCGCGTCGCTTCCGCAGGCGGCCCCACCGTCAAATGGAAATGAATACCGCTATAGCGCTCGCGAAAGGCCGCGATTGCTGCAGGTAAGAAGTCCACCGCGAAGCCTTCTGAACTGGCGAGACGCACCTTTCCCCGCTGTAAACCTCGCAATGCCAGCATTTCACTGCCCACCCGATCGGCTTCAAGCTGCATATGTCGAGCATGCACCGCCAGCAGCTCGCCCGCGGCACTGGGCACCATGCCTCTCGCACGCCGCTCAAACAGCAGCGTATCTAATTCGCTCTCCAGCCGTGCAATTTGTCGACTGATCGCCGAGGGCGCCACATTAAGCTTCCCCGAGGCTTCGCTGATGGAGCCACAGCGCACCACTTCTAAAAAATAGCGTAGCGCCGTTTCTTGCAGCACCCGTGGGTTCATCGTATCCCCCTTCGCCATAAGGATTGCCAAAACGGCAATGATAAATTCTAAACATTGCACTGGTGGCATACCTAATCAATAGCTTAGTTTTAATTCAAGGTGGCTCATTGAACAGCACTCTCATTTAACAATAAAAGCCCCGCTGGTACGCCAAACGCTCATAACCTTTCTCTATTAAAAAAACGAGGTATGGCATGCAATCATCTAGAACTCTCTACTGCGCTACGTCCCTTGCTTTACTCAGCATTGCGACACCCGCATTAGCCGGTAAGGCCAACGACACGTTGGTCTATGCGTCTGACAGCGAACCCGAGAACGTTAGCCCCTACCATAACAATCTGCGTGAAGGCGTTATTCTCGCCCATCTGGCCTGGGACACGCTGATCTATCGCAACCCTGAAACCAATGAGTATGAACCCCGTTTGGCGACAGAGTGGGAGTGGGTCGATGACTCGACCTTGGATCTGGTACTTCGTGAAGGCGTCACCTTTCACAACGGCGAAGCGTTCGACGCAGACGACGTCGTTTTCACCTTCAACTATGCGGTATCACCTGAGTCACGGGTGGTAACACGCCAGAATGTGGACTGGATAGAGAGCGTTGAGAAGCTTGATGAGTACCAGGTTCGCATTCATCTGAAGGAGCCTTTCCCCGCTGCCCTTGAGTATCTTTCTGGCCCGATGCCGATTTATCCCGATGAGTATTTCCAGGCAGTGGGTATCGAGGGCTTTAGCCGTGAGCCAGTGGGCACCGGCCCTTATCGGATTACCAATGTCCGCCCTGGTGATGGCGTAAGCCTGACGCGCTTTGATGACTATTTTACCGATAGCCCGATTGGCCGACCGGAGATCGCCAATATTGAGTTCAAGGCGATTGCCGATGCGGATTCTCGTATGGCGCAATTGATGTCGGGGCAAGTGGATTGGATTTGGCGAGTACCGTCGGATCAAGCGGAGTCGTTAGGCGGTATGCCCCAGCTTAGCGTGCTCGGCGGTGAAACCATGCGCGTAGGCTATATCGGCCTGGACTCGGCAACCCGAGAAAATTCGCCGTTGCATGATATTCGCGTACGCCAAGCTATTAACCATGCCATGAACCGGGAAGGCCTCGCGAACGACCTGGTACGTGGCGGCAGTCAACCGCTCTATGCGCCCTGCTTTCCCACTCAGTTCGGCTGTGAAACACAAAACGTCATTGAGTATGAGTATGACCCGGAAAAAGCACGCGAACTGCTCGCTGAAGCAGGTTACGCCGATGGCTTTGATATCGACCTTCATGCCTACCGTGAACGGGATTACGCCGAAGCCATGATTGGCGATCTACGTGCAGTAGGTATCAATGCCAACCTGCGCTTTATGACCTCCCCCGCGTTGCTGGAGCTTCAGCGCAACGGACAAACCGATATGTCGTTCAAAGCCTGGGGCTCTTTCTCTATTAACGATGTCTCGGCCTTCGTCAGCGTCTACTTCACAGGCGGTATTGACGATCTCTGGCAGGATACCCAGGTGCAGGAGTGGCTACAGACCGCCGATACCTCGGTTGATGCTGATGTGCGCTTAGAGCACTACCAAAAAGCGTTCGCCCGCATTTCAGAGCAAGCGTATTGGGCGCCGCTATTCTCCTATTCCACCTACTACGCCCACACCGCTGATCTTGAGTTCACTGCCTACCCCGACGAACTACCGCGCTTTTACGAGGCAAGCTGGAAGTAACGGCGTGACGTTTGAACTATCGGCAGCCGTGGCACTTCCCACGGCTAGCCTTCCATAGCGAGGGGATGCTTTATGTGGGCATTTGTTTTCAAGCGCACGCTAATAGCCCTTAGCGTCGCGCTGACTATTTCGGTTCTCTGCTTTAGTCTGCTGCAGCTCTCGGGTGACCTGGCACTCTCCATTGGCGGCCCCGAAGCCACCGCCGAACAGGTTGAGCAAATTCGCGTTGAATACGGCCTGGATCGCCCGGTGATTCAGCAGTTTACCAGTTGGCTTTGGGGAGCCGTACAGCTCGATTTTGGGCGCTCTTACTACTACCAGAGCGATGTCATGGATCTAGTCGTTGAGCGCCTTCCGGTGACAACGACCCTGGGGATTATGTCGCTGGCCATCGCGCTAGGCGTCTCTATCCCACTAGGCGTAATGGCGGCGCTCAAGCGGGGCAGCTGGTTAGACCGTATGGCGATGGCGATTGCGGTTACCGGCCAGGCGATGCCCAACTTCTGGTTTGGCTTGACGTTGATCATTGTGTTTGCCGTCAAGCTGCAGTGGTTTCCCGCGGCAGGCAGCGATAGCTGGCAAGGCTTTGTGCTCCCCGCCATTGCACTGGGCTACTACGCCACCCCCGCCATGATGCGCCTCACCCGTAGCGGCATGCTCGAAGTGCTAGAGGCAGATTACATCCGCACCGCCCGAGCCAAGGGGCTGCGTACCGGCACGGTGATCTTCAAACACGCCCTACGCAATGCGGTGATTCCCGTGGTCGCGCTGGCCGCTGTGGAGCTGGGCTTTATGCTTGGCGGCTCGGTGGTTATCGAGACCGTCTTTTCGCTACGCGGGCTGGGGCAACTGGCCTGGAACGCTATTTCCCGCAATGACTATCCGGTCGTCCAGGCCATCGTCTTAATCATTGCGCTGTTCTATATCGTGCTGACGCTGCTTGCCGACATTCTCAACGCAGTACTCGACCCACGCCTGCGCGCACGCTAACGGAGAACACCATGGCACAGACCTTTTCCCCACAGGTGGCTTCAGAGCAGCACTCGGTTGCTAATTGGCAGTCGCGCCTGTTTCACAGCACGCTTAATAACCGCAGTTTAGCCATCGGCCTCTTAATCATTGCCTCGTTAGGGATTGTTGCGCTGCTGGCCCCCTGGCTGGCTCCCCATGATCCCTATCTCCAGAACACCGCGAACCGTATGGTGCCGCCTATTTGGCATGAGACCGGAAGCTGGACGCACCCCTTAGGCACCGACCGCCTCGGTCGCGACTACCTGAGCCGACTGATCTATGGCACCCGCATCTCACTCTTTATCGGCATCGTGGTCGCGCTCATTTCCGGCCTGATTGGCACCACCTTGGGGGTCTTGGCGGGCTACTTTGGCGGTCGCGTTGATGCGGTGGTGAGTTACCTGCTCACCACGCGCCTGGCTATGCCGGTGGTGTTAGTGGCCCTGGCCATGGCTTCGTTGATTGGCGGCTCAATGATCACCGTCACCCTACTGTTAGGGCTACTACTCTGGGATCGCTTCGCCGTCGTTGCCCGCTCAGCCACTCAACAGTTGCGCGATGCCGAATATGTCCAAGCCTCCCAGGCACTGGGCTGCCCGCTGCACTACATTCTACTGCGCGAAGTGCTCCCCAATATCGCCGGCGCCCTCATTGTGGTGGCCACCCTGGAAGTCGCCAACGCCATTTTGCTCGAAGCGACGCTGTCGTTTCTGGGGATGGGTGTGCAGCCTCCCTCGCCCTCTTGGGGGCTGATGATCGCTGAAGGTAAAGCCTATATGTTCTTTCAGCCCTGGGTGATTACCATCCCCGGCGCCGCGCTGTTTATTCTGGTGCTGGCGATTAATTTGCTCGGTGATGGACTGCGCGATCTCAGCGCACCGGGAGGCCGCAATGAGTAATCTATTGACCGTTAAGCAGCTGCGGGTCGACTTACCCGTCGCCAAGGGCACCCTTCACGCCGTGCGGGGTATCGACTTTCACGTTGAGCGCGGAGAAATGCTCTGTCTTGTCGGTGAGTCGGGCTGCGGTAAATCCATGACCTCGCTGGCATTAATGGGTCTGCTACCACGCAAAGCTCAGGTTAACGCCGACTGTCTCAATTTTGACGGCGTTGATCTGCTTACGGTTTCGGAGCGCGAGCGGAGCAATTTGCGCGGCGCGCGTATGGCGATGATTTTTCAGGAGCCCATGACCGCGCTCAACCCCGCCTACACCCTAGGCAACCAGCTATGCGAAGCCCTGCGCCGTCACCAGCGGGTATCGCGTAGAGCGGCCCACGACCGTGCGCTCTATTTACTCAAACGGGTAGGCATCAGTGCCGCCGAAGAGCGCATGCGCCAATATCCTCACCAGCTCTCGGGCGGGTTGCGCCAACGGGTGATGATCGCCATGGCGCTGATGTGTGAACCCGATCTGATCATTGCCGATGAACCCACCACCGCATTAGACGTGACGATTCAGGCGCAAATTCTGCATCTACTACGCGACTTACAGCAGGAGTTTGGTACCGCGATTATCTTCATCACTCACGACTTGGGCGTTGTTGCCCGCATTGCCGATCGGGTCGCCGTGATGTATGCCGGCGAAGTGATTGAAACCGCCTCTGCCCAAGCGCTCTTTCACGCCCCGAGCCATCCTTATACCCAGGGGTTACTGCGCTGCATACCAACCCCCGGCAAAACGCTGCCGGGCAGCCGCTTGCAAGCCATCCCAGGGGTGGTACCCAGCCTGATAGATAAGGTCGCGGGCTGCGCCTTCTGTAACCGCTGCGACCAAGCGGATGAGCGTTGTCACTCCACACCACCGTTGCAAACCCTCGCGGAGGGACACCTATCGCGCTGCCACTTTGCCCATCAGCTCGCAAATCCTGCGAATCTAAACGCTCAGGAGGTAACGCTATGAGCAGTGCCGCAAATCCTCGTGACCCGCTTGCCCTGGAACTCTGCGCGCTCGCTAAAACATTCAAACTGGGCGGCGGCATGCTGCATAAAAGCCAAACCTTAAAAGCCGTCAACGATGTCTCGCTGCGCGTTCCCCGCGGCCAGGTCATGGGGCTGGTGGGCGAGTCGGGCTGCGGTAAAAGTACCTTGGCCAAAATGCTGCTGGGGCTGACGAAACCGAGCGGTGGCGACGTGTTGATCAACGGCAAAGCGATTGTTAACGCTAACCAAAAGGCGCTGGCCCGCCATATTCAGCCGATCTTCCAAGACCCTTATTCATCGCTTAACCCCCGCCAGCGGATTGCCCAGATCGTTGGCCTGCCGCTGCGCATCCATGCCATTGGCACTCCCAAGGAGCAGGCCTTAAAGGTCGAGGAGATGCTAGACATGGTCGGACTGCCCAAACGCGCCGCCCAGCAATACCCGGGGCAAATGTCGGGAGGGCAGCGCCAGCGGGTGGCGATTGCCCGGGCGCTGATTATGCGCCCAGACTTGGTGATTTGTGATGAGCCCACCTCAGCGCTGGATGTATCGGTTCAGGCCCAGATCCTCAACCTTCTGCTCGATCTGAAAGATGAATTTGGCCTTACCTACCTGTTTATTAGTCACGATCTCGCCGTGGTGGAACATCTCGCGGATCGGCTCGCGGTGATGTATCTGGGGCGAATTGTGGAAGAGGGCACCCGCGAGCAAATATTTAACGCTCCACGCCACCCTTATACCCAAGCGCTGCTAGCTTCCGCGCTTACCCCAGAACCTGGCTTGGGCGTGCCCGATATCGGCCTTGGGGCGGGCCAACCCGACCCTACGCAGCCACCTTCCGGCTGTGCTTTTCATCCTCGTTGCCCAGTCGCAAAGCCGCAATGTTCACAGCAGTCGCCAGCGCTTAGCGCTATTGCTCAGGGTGCTGCTCAGGCTACTCATCAGGGCAGCCAGGCCCGTGTCGCCTGCCACTTTGCCTAAGCACGCTTAATCAATGCCTAACATTTAAAGGAACGCTTATGTCGCGCCAACACGCCTTAGACAATGCCAAAGCCTATTTTGAGAGTGGCGAGTTTTATACTCAGCTTGCCCCGCGCATCGCCATCCGCAGTGAAAGCCAGGAATCCAATAGGCTGGAGGAACTGCACCGTTACCTGACTGAACAGATTATTCCAGACATTGAGCAGCTCGGTTTTAGCTGGGAAATCGTCGATAATCCTGTGACAGGTTTTGGGCCCTTTCTAATCGCGGAAAGAATTGAGCCACAGGCCGCCTTCAGCGTATTAACCTACGGCCATGGCGATGTGATACGCGGCTACGATGATCAGTGGGCAGACGGGCTGTCGCCCTGGCAGATCACCCAGTGGGGGGATCGCTGGTATGGGCGCGGCACCGCTGATAACAAAGGCCAGCACACCATCAATTTAGCCGCGCTGGGCTGCGTGCTGAAAGCGAGCGGCGGACGCCTGGGCTATAACGTCAAGCTGGTGCTGGAGATGGGCGAGGAAACCGGCTCACCGGGGCTAAAAGA
The DNA here is from genome assembly GCF_031010175.1 of Halomonas sp. SpR1. Taxonomy (GTDB): domain Bacteria; phylum Pseudomonadota; class Gammaproteobacteria; order Pseudomonadales; family Halomonadaceae; genus Vreelandella. The sequence goes on along the minus strand of NZ_JAUAMB010000006.1, from coordinate 99,678 downwards.
GGTCTGCCACCGCTATCGCGAGCGTTTGGCTGCCGACGTGTTTATTGGCTCTGACGGGCCCCGCCTGAACGCCGAATCGCCAACGCTATTTTTAGGCTCACGGGGCTCGTTCAACTTTGATCTCAAATTGCAGGCCCGAGAAGGTGCCCACCACTCGGGCAACTGGGGTGGGGTATTAAAAAACCCGGCCGTGCGGTTAACCAATGCGATCGCTACGTTGGTAGACGCCGACGGTGTGATCCAGATTGAAGGGTTACGCCCAGAACCGATACCAGACGCCGTGCGCCAAGCGCTTGCCTTACTCAAGGTCGGCGTCGGAGACAATGCACCAACGATTGATACAGACTGGGGTGAGCCAGGGTTATCCCCCGCTGAGCGGCTGTTTGGCTGGAACACCCTAGAAGTGCTCGCCATGAAGGCAGGGAACCCTGATGCCCCCGCCAATGCGATTCCGCCCCACGCCTACGCCCACTGCCAGTTGCGTTATGTAGTGGGCAGCGACCAGGATAACTTTCTAGCCCATTTACGCCACCACCTGGATCAACATGGCTTTAGCGATATCGAAGTCAACGCGGCACGTATGTCGCAGATGGCTGCTACACGCCTTGATCCAGAAGATCCGTGGGTGAGCTGGGCGCTAACCTCGATGCAGTTGTCGACCAATAAAACGCCCACGCTACTGCCTAACTTAGGTGGCTCGTTGCCCAACGATGTATTTGCCGAGATGCTTGGCTTGCCCACACTATGGGTTCCCCACTCTTACCCCTCCTGTTCGCAACACGCCCCCGATGAACACCTGTTAGGTAGTATTGCCTCAGAAGCGCTTATATTGATGGCGGGGCTATTCTGGGATTTGAGTGCTCAAGGTGCGGAGATTCATAAGGAGCGAGCGTCATGCAAGAGCCACTAATACAACAAGCGTGTGATTGGCTAGGGGGGCAGCAGCAGGCGATGATTGACTGCTTGGAGGCCCTGGTTAATATCGACTCCAACAGCGATGACAAAGCGGGTAACGATGCGGTCGCCGACCTGATCACCCAGTGGCTCGAACAGGATGGCATCACGGTAATACGCCACCAGCGTCCTGACTCAGGCGATATTTTAGAGGCTCAACTGGGGGGAGCTGACCAAGGCCATGCGCTAATTATGGGCCATCGGGATACGGTTTTTCCTACCGGTACAGTGGCGAGTCGCGGCTATAGCCAAAAAGACAACATCGGCTTTGGCCCTGGCGTTGCCGATATGAAAAGCGGCCTGGTAATGAACTGCTTTGTGCTACGCGCGTTAAGCCGACTACCCAGCTGCCCACTCCCCGTTCGCGCCCTGTTTACTGCCGATGAGGAGATAGGCTCACCGGATGGACGGGCGTTTATTGAAGCCGCCGCTCAAGGGGCATGTGCTGTCTTGAACGTCGAGCCAGGGCGAGTCAGTGGTAATGTGGTGACAGGGCGAAAAGGCGGCGCCGGTTTTTTGATCGAAGTCACCGGCAAAGCCGCCCACTCTGGCGTTAGCCACGCCGATGGCGCCAGCGCCATCGAAGCACTCGCCCACAAAATCATCAAACTGCATGCCTTGACCGATTACGAGGCAGGTATCACCACCAACGTAGGCACCATCACCGGTGGAGTATCCCGCAACACCGTCGCGCCGTCGGCTTCCGCGCAGTTGGATATTCGTTTTGTTACCACAGCCCAGCGTGACCAGCTTTATCAAGCCATTGAGACGATTATCGCTGAACCCGAAATGACCGGCACCGCTGTAACCATCGAACAAACCTCAGAGTTTTATCCCCTCGAAGCGCGTATGAGCAGCACGCTGTTTGAGCTTTATCAGGCCCAGGCTCAGGCCATTGGATTTGCTGTTGACGGCGAATTTACCGGCGGCTGCTCTGATGCCGGCTGGACGGCCAGCTTGGGCATTCCCACCCTGTGTGGCCTTGGCCCAGTCGGCGCTAAAATGCACACTGATGAGGAGTACTGCTTACTTGATACCCTGGTGCCGCGCACGCAAGCACTGGCTGCTACGCTATTGAATTTACACAATATGTCAGCTGCTTCTGAGCAATAGGTTGGCGAAGTCCTCCTTAGACAGCTACCTTAAATGGGCAACGCTATACACTATTTCCATGGATTCGGGAGAACATCACTATGCGCTATTCAACGTCACTTACCGGTATTGCCGCCTCGCTGCTTCTTGTCAGTGCAGCCGCACAAGCCAACGAAACGCTTGATGTAGAGATGCATAAAGTCAGCGCAGAGGGGGTTGAAGAGTCGATTGGCACCGTATCCCTTGAGCATACGGATCACGGCTTATTGCTAACTCCTTCGTTGACGGATCTTGAGCCCGGCGTTTATGGCTTTCACGTCCACCAGAACGCCAGCTGTGACCCTGCCGAGAACGACAGTGGCGAAATGACCGCTGCTCTCTCGGCGGGCGGCCACTATGATCCCGAGGAAACCGGCACCCACCAAGGCCCCTATGGAGAAGGGCACTTAGGCGATCTACCGGTGCTAACGGTTAATGAAGATGGCGAAGCCAATCTCCCCGTCTTGGCGCCGCGTTTGAGCATGGAAGATATGCCCGGCCGCAGCCTGATGATTCACGAAGGCGGTGACACCTACTCAGATGAGCCACACCTGGGCGGTGGTGGTACTCGCATGGCCTGTGGTGTCGTGGAGTCCTAATAATCAGTGTTCACTTCGAGCAGATCAAACGGGCAGCCTCTGGGCTGCCCGTTTTGTTGCTTACTGCCCACTAAAGTCTAACTGTGATTTTATAGCACTTATCTGTAAATTCAGCGCTGCTAAAGAAGTGCCTGCTTGTGTGCTAATTGGCATGCTCGCCCATCCCCCTTACTGCTCTAGGTACCTTAGATGATCACCTTTATTGTATCGATCCTGCTGCTAATAGCGGGCTACTTTACCTATGGGAAGTTCGTTGAGCGCGTGTTTGTGACTAACCGAAAACGCCAAACGCCCGCCTTCAGCATGCGCGACAACATCGACTACGTGCCGATGAACACCACGCGCAACTCGCTTATTCAACTATTGAACATTGCCGGTGTGGGCCCCATTTTTGGCCCGATACTCGGCGCGCTGTATGGCCCGGTCGCCTTTGTGTGGATTGTGATTGGCTGCATCTTTGCCGGTGCCGTGCACGACTACCTGACCGGCATGATCTCGATTCGTAACCACGGCGCTCACTTGCCGCAGCTAGCGGGCAAGTTTCTCGGCAAAGCGATGAAGCATGTGGTCAATGGCTTCGCGATTCTGCTGCTTCTGCTGGTCGGCACGGTATTCGTGACCTCGCCTGCGGCGCTGCTGGCCAATATGACCTCGCTGTCGCTCACGCTGATCATTGTCGCCATCTTTATTTACTACCTGATCGCCACGCTGCTGCCGATTGATAAGGTGATCGGCCGTATCTATCCCTATTTCGGCGCCCTACTGCTGTTCAGCGCTGCCGGTATCGGTATTGGCCTAGTTATCACGGGCGCGCCGATTCCCGAGCTTTCGTTTCAAAACATGCACCCCGACGCTGCGCCGATTTTCCCGCTACTGTTTTTAACCATCTCCTGTGGTGCGCTTTCCGGCTTCCACGCCACCCAAACACCGATTATTTCGCGCACCACGCAAAACGAAACCAATGGCCGTAAAATCTTCTACGGCATGATGATCACCGAAGGCATCATCGCGATGATCTGGGCAGCTGCAGCCATGAGCCTGTTTTACGGCGACCAGTCGCTCTCCGACGTGCTGGCCGCCGGTGGCCCTGCTGCGGTGGTAAGCGAAGTGTCTACCACCATGCTTGGCGCGATTGGCGGCACCCTGGCGGTACTCGGCGTTATCGTGCTGCCGATCACCTCGGGCGATACCGCTTTCCGTAGCGCGCGGATGATCATCGCCGACTACATCAAGATCGATCAGAAGCCGATGGTAAAGCGCATTATGGTCGCCCTACCGCTGTTTGTGGTCTCCTACGCCTTAACCCATATGGACTTCACACTGCTGTGGCGCTACTTCTCCTGGGCGAACCAAACCACCGCCGTCATCGCGCTGTGGGTAGGCACCATGTACCTGGTGCTGTCGCGTAAGCCTCACTGGATCACCTCGATCCCAGCCACCTTTATGACCATGGCAACGTTTACCTACTTAGCCTACGCGCCGATCGGTTTTGGTCTGCCGCTGCAGTTAAGCTACGTGGTCGCCGCACTAGGTACGCTGATTTGCATCGCGCTGTTCATGAAGCGTGTCCGCCGCTTAAGCCGAGCGACCTTTGCGGTAGACGAGCCAGCCGACAATTTCGGCACGAACGAGACTTACGCTGCCACCGCCGCAAAATAACCCGACATAAACAGGCGGCAGTGTCGCATGACCGCAAAAAAGCGCTGATTTTTCAGCGCTTTTTTTATATCTGTTTATTACGTCTCAATCTGTCGTTTTCCCTGCCACTATATGCCTTATTGATATCCGTATTGCCGCCCAACAATCAAACGTTATATCATAACTATCGTTTATAACTAACCGACCTCGCCAGAGATGTTGTCAATGTACAGTGAACCTGTCTTATCCGTGCGTGGCCTGGGCATTCAAATTGGCCAGCAGCAAATCGTCGATGGGCTCTCGTTTGATGTTATGCCCGGTGAGCGAGTCTGCCTGTTAGGCGCGTCTGGGTCGGGTAAATCGTTCACTGCAAAAGCGGTGCTGGGACTTTTACCACCCAATGCCCAAGTATCAGGTAGCATCCGCATTCAAGGTCAAGAGGCCATGGCAATACCCGCCGCCCGGCGGCTTAAAGAAACTCGTGTGTCGATGGTGTTTCAGGATTCGCTCTCCGCGCTGAACCCGCTTGTCTCTATCGGCTCCCAGTTGCGCGAGCCATTTATCCGCCATCACGGCCTATCGCGCAAAGCTGCCACCCAGGCGGCGGTGGCGCTGTTGGCGTCAATGGATCTTCCTGACCCCCAGCGGTTAATCAAGCGCACTCCAGCGGAGCTTTCCGGTGGACAGCGCCAGCGCGTCTGCATTGCCCTGGCCATGGCGTGTAAAACCGCATTAATGGTGGCCGACGAGCCCACCACGGCGCTGGATGTGGTCACTCAAGCCCAAGTGCTGAGCGCATTACGCGAGCATACCGGCCACTCGGGCACCGCGATGCTGTTTATTACCCACGATCTTCACGCAGCCTCACAGCTCTGCCAGCGAGCAGTAATTATTGAGCGGGGCGTGGTGATTGAAAGCGGCGATTTAGACACCTTGATTACCGCCCCGCAGCACCCCTTTACCCAGGAACTGGTCGCCGCGGCGCATAACGTTCAGCCGTCAGCGCTAAACCGTCGGGCATCCGACGATTTTTTTATATCAAACGATCTTTTAAAGAGCGCCTAGATGCCAAGCCCGTTGCCAACTTATTCACCCACAATTTCACCCACAATGAGTGCGTCAGCACTTAACGAGCGCTCCGCTTTTAATAGCAGTGAAGCGTTTCTCTGCGCACACGGGCTTAACAAAAGCGTATCGCTCCCCCGCGAGGTGTTTTGGCGCGCAGGCGAGCGCAAACGGATTATGCACGACATCGACCTGAGCCTTTATCCAGGCGAGCGGGTAGGGCTCGTGGGCGTCTCCGGTTCGGGCAAAACCACCTTGCTGCGCTCCCTGCTGGCGATTGAAGCGCCCGATAGCGGGTCGATTACCTGCCAGCACAAGCTCGTGCGCCCCGGCTCCACTGCCCAACTACGCTGGTATCGTCGGGCGGTTCAATACATTCCCCAAGACCCTGCCTCGTCGCTCGATCCACGTATGAGCGTGCGCGCTTTGGTCAGTGAGCCGCTGATTCGACTACACGTCGATTGCGACCCTGGCGAGCGAGCGCGCGAAGCTCTGGAACAAGTCGGTCTGGATGCCCCGTTTTTGGATCGCCAGCCCCACGAGCTTTCCGGCGGCCAGGCACAGCGGGTCGCCATTGCCCGCGCCATCGCCACCCGCCCACGCTTTTTGTTGGCCGATGAGCCACTTAGCGGCCTGGATCTACCGGTTCGTGCCCAGGTCATCAAGGTGCTGAAAAACCTCTGCGATGAGAGTGGCACCGGGCTGCTGATGGTGTCCCACGATTTATCGGTGGTCGCCCAACTGTGTCAGCGCACGCTGGTAATGGATGACGGCAACATCGTCGAAGACCGCCCAACCGCGGCGCTATGGCGCAACCCCCGCCACTCGGCAACCTGTGCGTTAATCAACGCCGTCACGCAACTGCCCAGATGTGCACTCCCAAACTGCAATGCCGCGGAGGTTGAAGCGCTGGTGTAAATCCTCCACGTCGTTCTGATCCACCCCTTCTGCTTTATGCAGTGCTTAACCATTTGCACACCGCAAGGCTGTGCCGTTGTTCATTTTGCTAGGTATTACTAGCCGTTTATTCTGAGGAGTTATTACCATGTTACGCCACTCGCTTCGCCTGTCTCTGCCCGTTGCCCTTGCCGCGCCCTTACTCCTTGCCGGTTGCTTTGATGAACAGCGCGACACCACTTCCACCGAATCAGGTGAGCGTATTAGCGTGGCAATGCTACAACCACCGCGCTCTGGCTTAACGCCGCTTTCCGACGATGCCTTTAAGCTATCCCGTTGGAGCACGGCGGAAACGCTGATTCGCCTGGATGCCAGCAGCGATCCCCAGCCGTTTCTGGCCACCGAGTGGGAGCAACTGGATCCGAAAACCTGGCGGTTTGTGATTCGCGATGGCGTTGAGTTTCACGACGGCACGCCACTAACCGCCAGCGATGTGGTGAACTCGCTGACTGCCGCCACCCAGGCCGCACCCAAACCGCGTATTTTAGACGGCGTGAACATGACCATCGAAGCCGATGGCGATAACGCGGTGATCGTGCGCACGGAACAAGATGACCCGCTGATTCCCAACCGCCTTTCAAGCCCGCAGTTAGCGATTCTAGCGGCCAGCGCCTACGGCGAAGATGGCCGGGTTAACCCCATCGAAGCCGGCACCGGCCCCTTCGTGTTAAAAGAGATCAACGGCACCACCAGCGCCCGGCTAGACCGCTTTGATGACTACTGGGGCGAGCCGGCCGCGGTGGCGGGCATTGACGCCGACTATGTGCCCGACGGCACGGCCCGGGCGGCGTCCCTAAGAACCGGCACGGCCGATGTGGTGGAAGCCATTCCGGTCTCCCAGGTAGCGCTGCTCGACCCGGACTTGGTCTTTGAGGTGCCCATGCCACGCACCAATACGCTTTACCTGAACACTGAATCAGGCCCCATGAGCGACCCCGGCCTGCGCGCTGCCGCCCGTGAAGCGGTAAACCGCCCGGCTATCGTCAATACCGTGTACGAAGGCCGCGCCGATATCGCCGAAGGGCTACTCGGCCCCGCACTAGCGTGGGCAAGCGACTATCGCGCTCCGATTGAAGATCGCACCGCGCCCAGCGACCCCACCGGCATTGAGATTACCCTGGCAACCTTTACTGATCGCGCCGAGCTGCCCGAAGTCGCCGTCCTACTCGAACAACAGCTGACCCAGGCAGGCTTTAGCGTTAACCAGGAAGTGCGCGAGTACGCCCATATCGAAGCGGACGCCTTGGCCGGTGAGTTTGATGCTTTTATTCTCTCCCGCGCCACCGTGCTCGACTCCGGCGACCCGGTCGCCTATATGTTCAGTGACTTTGCCTGCGCAGGCTCTTTCAATATCGCCCAGCTATGCGACCCGGCAGTGGATGAAGCACTGGCCACCGCGGCGGTACTGCCCACTGGCGCCGAACGCCGTCAGGCAATCATCGATGCGGAAGCGGCTATTTTGCGCACCGATGCTGCCATTCCCATGCTCCACGAGCGTGTCATTCAGGGTGAATCAGCCCGCGTTACCAACGCCGAGCGTGATCCCCGTGAGCGTATGCTGATCACTGAGAAGACGTCCATTGACGCCGACAGTGACTCCTAGGGGTGAGCCGCGCATGACAACCGCAGCATCGTTGAGCCTATGGCGCAGCTTGCGCATCGAACCCTTTATTCCGCTGCTGTCACGCCTGATAACGTTAGCCAGCGTAGTAGTGCTGGTCGGGCTACTGCCGTGGTTATCCGGCCGGGATCCAGCGCTGAGCATTTTGCGGGCTCGCTCTGCCGAGCAGGAAGCGACACCCGAGGCGCTAGCCGCTATTCGCGCCCAGCTGGGCTTGGATCTTGGCCCCTTCGAGAAGCTGCAAAGCTGGCTGATGGGGCTGCTACAGGGCGATGCAGGCAACTCCTGGATTTCAGGCGCGCCTGTGCTGCCGGGTATGCTAAAAAGCGCCCAGGTATCTCTCACGCTCATGGGGTTCGGCATGCTAGTGGCCGTGATCACCGCTACGTTGATCTGTGTGCCGGTGGTTCGCCGTGGGTTAAATGGCCAGGTCAGCCGTTCATCCGGGGCGATTGGCGCAACGCTCACGGCGTTGCCCGAGTTTCTGCTCGCCTCAATCCTGCTGGTGGTATTTGCCGCCTGGCTAAACTGGTTGCCGCCATACGGTTGGCGAGGTTTCAGCTACGTGGTGCTACCCGCCTTTGCGCTAGGCCTCCCCGCGGGCGGCCTGCTGGGGCGTTTGTTTAGCGACGGTCTTTCGGCCACCTTCACCGAGCGCTGGGTCGCCACCTGGAACGTAGCGGGTTTCTCCCGCAGCCGGATTACCCTGGCAGCCCTGCGCCGCACGCTGCCCAGCCTAATGCCGCAAGTCGGCATGGTAATGGTCGCCCTGACCGGCGGCGCCATTGCCGTCGAGCAGGTGTTTTCGATCCCCGGCCTTGGCCGAGCGACCCTTGGCGCGGCATCGGCCCAGGATATGCCTGCCCTACAAACCGGCATTCTGATCCTGCTGATTATCGCTATTGTATTGGGCAGCTTGGCCAACATCGGCCGCGCAATGCTGTTAGGCCGGGCGTTTCGACTCGGGGCGCTGCCAGTAGCACAACACGAGCAAAGCGTTCAGCGCTGGGCTTGGGTGGTGCCCACCATCGCTATTGTGCTGCTGGTACTGCTAGTTGTGGCAGGGATTGGCCGCGACCCGTTTAGCTCCTCCTTTATGCGTTTACAGCCGCCCAGCCTGGCGTTGCCACTAGGTGCCGACGGCACCGGCCGCGATATCCTGGCCCGGGTCGCTCACGGGGCACTATCCACCATGGGGATGGCCATCTTAGTGGTGTTCTTTTCGCTGGTATTGGGGTTACTGATTGGCTTAGCCCCCAGACTAGCCACCGGCCCGATTGAAATCACCAAGGCTACACCGCCTGCCATTGCAGGGCTTATTGTGGCGGGTTTGATGGGGCCAAGCGCCAGCGGGGCGATCATTGCGGTGACTACCGTGGCCTGGGCGCCGCTGGCGGCCCACACGGCCGCCCTGGTCGCGGAAACAAAAGCCCAGCCCCATGTGCGCATCACACCGATCCTGGGCGTGGGCCATTTCCGCTTAATGAGCCGCTACATTTTGCCCGCCGTGCTTGGCCCGGTGTTTCGTCACGCCATGCTGCGCTTACCAGGGGTTGCATTGGCCCTTGCTGCGCTGGGGTTTCTGGGCCTTGGGCCGCGCCCACCTTCGCCAGAATGGGGGCTAATACTTGCCGAGGGCATGCCCTACATTGAGCGCGCCCCCTGGGCGGTGCTGATCCCGGCGCTAGCGCTGATTTTGCTGTCGGTATTGGCGGTGTCGCTTTCCAGTATGGCGGGCTCGCGCCGACCAACTCGTTAGGTGAACAAAGTTCCCGCCCAACGCTGTTTCTCACCGACCATGCAAAACGGGCAGCCACTGAGCTGCCCGTTGTACCTGAACCGCTACGCCGCTACGCCGCTACTCCAGCGGTATTGACCAGAAGTAGGTCTCTCCACTGCTGTCGTCGACACCATCGTTATCGCTGACCAGCCAAGCATGGCCCTGCTCATTGATCGCCATCCCTTCAATCTTGTCCACCACAAAGCCATTGTAGCTGGCCAGGTCGGGAATCAGATCGCGCACGATGTGCTTCTCGACCACCGGCAGCTCACCACCCGGCGGGGCCAGTTCCAATCCCTCAAGAGCAACCCGGGTCACCTGCTTGACCTGGGCCTCTGCGCCGATGCGGTTGTCGCGCTCAATCAGATAGAGGTCGCCTTGGTACGCGGTAATCTCTGAAAGGCCTACCCAGCCGCTATCAACTCGATCCAGCGGGTAGTGCACAGCGCCCCACTCGCCGCTATCGATATCGTAGCGCAGCAACTTGGCCATGCCTTCGGGGTCATCCTTCCAGGGGCGCTGCACTGCCAGCCAGAGCTGATTATCGAGCCGGGTAACGCCCTCCAAACCCCACTTCAGTGCCTGCTGGGCAAGTACCTCGGGTAGCGCAATACCCTGGTCAATCTCCCCGTCAGCGCCAACATGATAGAGAGTATTGGCAAGCCCTTTGTCATTTCCTTCGGAAGCGACCCAGAAACCACCCTCTCCATCGGTGGTGATGCCTTCCATATCCAGCCCTAGAGCAGGCTCACCATCACGGGTTACATCCAACGCCACGGTAATTCGCGCGGGTGACGTGGAAGGGTCGATGGTAAAAATGCGCGGCTGGGTGCTGTAGAAGCTGTCGTTGACTGCATAGAGCACGCCATCTGCGGCGACCATGCCAGAGAGAGCGCCCCAGCCGATCAGCTCGTCGCTGCCCATCGAGGTGAGCGTTGGGTAGACCGCAGGCGCATTCTGGTGCTGGTAGATCATGACATGGGAGCGCGGGCCGCCCTCTTCGCCCAGATCGGTCTCATTGGCGGTAGCCAGCAAGCCGCGGCTGGGAATTGCCACCGCGCTTTCCGGTGAAAGCCCCGAGGGGAGTAGTTGGCTGAGCTGCGGTTCAGCAGGGTTGCTGACATCGTAAACACCCACCAGCGAACTTCGCTCGGCGAGCAGGAATACGTAGGGCGTGCCGTCAAAAACAGCAAACTCCATCCCCTCTGGTTCACTGCCCTTGGCATCCGAACGCTTATCGGGGTAGTGGCCCACCTCAATCACCGCATGCTCGAAATCCGCCCCGGACTCATACACTAAGCGGCCGCTTTTATGGAAGATACTCCAGCCCCGGGAGCCGCCATCCATATCGCCCTCATTGGCAATGGCAAAGTGATCGCTGTCAATCCACTGCAGCGCATCCGGCTCGCGCAAGCGCTGAGTCTGCTGCTGATTAAAGATCAGCGCACCGTCGTCGCTGGCATCAATCCCGTCCAGATCCACCGCCCCGGCGCTGAAGTGCGACACCACTTTGCCAGCATAGTCGATCACCGCCAGGTAGTTATTCTCTTGCAAGGTGACTGCAACCTCACCTAAGGCATTGATATCGACAAACTCCGGCTCGGGATCCTCGGGAGCGATCTCGGCAAGCCCCGCCACGTCGGCGTAAAGCAGGCTGTTGCAGTTAACTTCCCCTGCATCGTTGATCTCCACCAGGGCAACAGAGCCGCCAGGCATCTGCGGCACTCGACCGTCGCCAGCATCCTCATCGCGCTCGTTCTCAATGGCGACGGCGACGAAACGCCCCTCTGGCGCTGCTGCGGCAGCCACACTGTCGGGCTGACCGTTCAAGGGACAGGAGGCGAGTATTTCACCGCTATCGATATCGATGGTGAGCAGTTGCCCGGAAGGCTCGCGGTAAGAGACCGAGGTATTCACCCCGGCATAGACGATGTTGTCGAGCACCGTTACCGCCGTGGGCTCGCCGCCGACATCAATACTGCCCAGCGGCTGCGGATTAGCGGGGTCGCTAATATCAATTCGTCCGATCACGCCCAGCGGGCTGTCCGAGTAAACCAGCGTCATACCGTCGCCTGAGGCAGCGATAATTTCCGCCGAGGTTTCGCGACTACGATCTTCGCCCTCCGCCATGTTACTGGGGATAGCGAAGCTGGCGATGCGGTTGAAGTGCTTATCCGCCGCGCTGACCGAATGCGAAGCGGCCAGCGTAATAGCGAGCGCCAACAGTGAGGGTGTACGTGTGAATGTCATGATGAAGGTTGAGTCCTTGCCTGAGACGAAGAAACATCTGGTTAAGTCATTAAACTTGCAGCATCAACTGGACTATCAAACAGCATGACCGTGTCAGGCTTATGACATTCGAACGCAGGTCTTTACAGGAAGTGGTGGTAGAGCGGGGAAGCCGAAAGCATCTTGATGATTGGGATGTCTTAGAATAAACAAAGCCAGTCAGTGAGTACTGACTGGCTACTTTATAGCTAGTTTGGGTTGCTAGCTTTTGCTAGACGAGCAACAACCAGTGACTTACTCGTCGCCTGCCATCTGCATTTGGCGCTGCATGTAATTCTGGATGCCCACCTTGTCGATCAAACCCAGCTCGGTTTCGATGTGATCGATGTGATCTTCTTCGTCAGCAAGCAGGTCACGCAGCATATCGCGGGTAACGTAGTCTTTAACGCTCTCGCAATAGGTGATCGCTTCAATGTAGTCGTTGCGACCATCGTGCTCGATTTTCAGATCGCTTTCGAGCATCTCTTTAACATTTTCACCGATGTGCAGCTTACCCAGGTCTTGCAGATTGGGGATGCCTTCCAGGAATAGGATGCGCTCGATGATCTTGTCAGCGTGCTGCATCTCTTCGATGGACTCATCGTATTCCCACTTGGCGAGGGCTTTCAGGCCCCAATCTTTGTACATTTTGGCGTGCAAAAAATACTGATTGATCGCAACCAATTCGTTGCCGAGCGCCTTATTGAGATGCTCAATAACTTTCGTATCACCTTTCATAACGTCACCTTTTCTACTGTAATGCTGATGTTTAATCTAGTTTAGACAATACGATCAAGCAGTTACGTTTGGAGAAGAGTATAGACGCAAATAGCTATACCCCCAGCGTTTCTGGGAGTATAGATAAGATAATGAAAAGTTCAAGCAAATCAGTTATTTGCTAAAGATAACCCTAACAATAGTGATTCGCGTCACACGGCGTAAGCGAGTCCCATATTGGCTTCCTGGCGCGCTTCCTGAACGGCATCGCGGGTAATCGTTTTAGCGTAGCACGCGCACTTACCACACTGCGTTGCGCAGCCGGTTGCCTCGCGTACTTCTCGCCAGCTGCGTGCACCGTCGTTAACGTGCTGGCGAATTTGATGGTCGGTTACTCCCTTGCACACGCAAACGTACATGGCGACACCTCATAGAAATCATGAGATGAATGTAAATGATTCGCATACATCTTATCAAGTAGAAATTGCTGCTTTTTGCTATCCATTCGTCTTAGTGAATATAGAGAGCGCGATAAAGTATTGTCGAAGCGATACTTTTTCCAAAAAAATGCCGAGTGGACGGAAAAATTATTTTTTCGGCAAAACCACTGTCTGTGTGTTGGAAGCAATATCCGGCCAGCTACGTCGCTGTTTATCGAAAAGCACCCATAAGTAGCCCAAACCAAATGCCAGCAACGAGAGCCACGCCACCGCGCAGCGAATCAGGCACTGCTTCAAGTTCAGCGAATAGCCATCTGCCGCTTGCACCCGCAGCCGCCACGCCTGCATGCCCAAGGTCATACCCCCACGCGACCAGGAAAAAACAAAAAACAGCGTGACAAAAAACACCAGCATGAGGCGCAGGCTCCAGATGTCACTGGCCGTTGTGCCAATTTCTTCGGGCTGCTGACCCAGCACATAGCGAAAAAACAGCATATGGACGACCGTCACGGCGATCCAAATCGCGGTCACCAAAAAACCGTCATACAGCATGGCGCCCAAGCGGCGGCCAAGGCCTGCTGGCCAAACGCTGTCCAACTGAGTAAAGCGTCGTGTTTGCCTCATTCTTGCTCAGCTCCTGGCTGGTTTTTAGCGGTTTTTAAGCGATAAGTAGCAGCGCTGCCGATGCGGCATTAACCATTGCGACGTAGAAAATAGATCCCGACCCCGGCGCACGCCAGTGTCGGCACCAGCACCGCCCAGACGGGCGAGAAGCCAAAAATCGTCGAGGCGGGTGCCAGTAGATCCTGAACGTACTTAAAGCTCAGCCCAGTCACAACGCCGTAAAACACCCGCGTGCCGGCAGCCACTGTACGCAGCGGGCCAAACACAAAGGAGGCGGCAATCAGCACCAGCGAGCCCATGGTGAGCGGCATCAAGATCTTCTGCCAGAAATAGAGCAGCGCCTGGTCATTCTGCAGGCCCTGCGCTTCGAGAAACTGGGCATAGGCCCAAAGCTCGCTGGGCGCCTGGCTCTCAATATCGCGCAGCAGCCGCTCTAGCTGGGTGGGCGTAAAGGAGGTTTCCCAGCCCATGCTTGCGGCCTGGTCAGACTCGGTATGGTCAGCGAAAATGCGCGTGGTAGCGACGTTTTCCAACCGCCAGGCATCGCCCTCCCAGCGTGCCCGCTGGGCATAAGTGGCTTCGACTAGCTGGCGGTCATCGAAACGGTAGCGGGTTAAATCGAGCACAACGTCATCGGCACGAATCGCCCCGAAGCGGTAGACGCTGTCACCTTCGATCTGCCAGCCACTGCGGCTAGTCAGCATGGCGCCTTCACCCTGACGCTTTTCCAACCGCCACGCCTCGGCATACTGCTCGGTACGCGGGCTAACGTATTCAGCCACTAACAGCACAACCACCACAACCAACAGCACTGGCTTCATCACCCCCCAGACAATGCGCGCCAGGGAGCGGCCAGCGGCGCGCATAACGGTGAGCTCGTTACTCGAGGCCATACTGCCCAAGCCAATTAGCGCGCCGATCAACACCGCCACCGGGGCGTATTGATAAAAGCGCCAAGGCGTGCGCATGAGTAGGTAAAGCAGCGCATCAAAGGCGGTATAGCCCGCCTGTACATCACCTAAATCATCGATATAGGCGATGGTAATGTCCAACCCCAGCAGCACACATTGAACGACAACAATGGCCGCCAGCACGTTGCGGGCGATATAACGGTCAAGACGGTCAAGCAGCATTAGCGCATCCCCTTGCGTTGCGAGCGCCATAGCAATAATAGGCCCAGCCCTAAAAACAACCCATGGACTGGCCACACGCCCAGCGTGGTAGCCCAAGTGCCATTACCAATGGCATCGACAACCGCCAGCAGTAGGCTGAGATAGGCAACGTATAAAAATACCGCAGGTAGCAGTTTGCCGAAGCGCCCCTGGCGAGGATTAACCCGAGAGAGTGGCTGCGCCAATAAGGCCAGTACAAATACCATTAAGGGAAGGCCCACGCGCCACTGCCACTGAGCTTGCGCCCTGGGGCTTGGATTATTCCAGAGCGCAGGCGTGGTGGCATACTCCAGTGAATCAAGCTCCCGCCGGTCGCGATTCAGTCCTAGGCGCAACGTGTAGCGCTCAAACGTGAGCCGCTCGGCGCTCTTCTCGCCTGGCGTCACCCCGTAACGTTCACCGTCACTCAACACCAAAAAGCGGCTACCGGTTTCGAGCCGGGTTTCCTGATAGCCCGATGCCGCTCGGGTAACGTAGTCATGGGTGCCTTCATCGCCGGGCTGGTTCTGCTCATGCACCAGCACATCCTGCATTTCAGTGCCGTCGCGTGAGAAGCTGCCTATATACGCTGTACGGCCACCGCCGAACTCTTGAAAGCGCCCTGGGGCCAGTACCGAAACATCCAGGCGACTACGCTGTTCTTCCAGCGCGGTCTCGGTTTGCAGCGCCCCAAAAGGCGTCAACCACAGGCTGCAGATGCCGACCAGCACCGCCACAACGCTGGCGGGCAACAGCGTCACTCTCAGCAGTCGCGTGGGGCTCATGCCACAGGCGACCATCACGGTGATCTCGCTGTTCATATACAGCTGCCCGTAAGCAAGCAGGATGCCTAGAAAAAACGACAGCGGCAGGATCAGTTCCATAAAGCCAGGCAGGTGAAACATCATCAGGCTGCCTAACATGGTGACGGGGATATCACCTTCTGCTGCATCCGAAAAATAGCGGATAAAGCGACTGCCCATGATCACCAGCAGCAGAATGCCAGCGACCGCCGACATGGTGAGTAACACTTCGCGAGTTAGATATCGAAATAAAATCAACGCGCTCTCCGGCTAGTCGTGCAGGATGCCATGCAATAAGCGTATGGCTTGGGTACACTAATCAAACTATTCACAGTCCCTTTTCAAAATCAAAAGCAACGGGGCATTATCCCGAATCCCTCGATGCTTGTCTTGTTGGAGACGTCATGGAATTTTCCGTTCAGACCGCAAACCCAGCCAAAGCTGAAACACCCTGCCTCTTGGTGCCGGTTTTTAAAGCGGGCGACCTACTGCCCACTGTCGCCAAACTGGACGACGCCAGCGAGCGCCTGATCGGCCAGTTGCTGGAACGCGGCGACTTTGACGCCGCGCTGGGCAACGTACAGATGGTACCCTTTGCGCCGGGCCTGGGTGCCGAACGCATTTTACTTATTGGTTTGGGTGAGCGCGAAAAATGCCAGGAAGCGGCCTTTATCAAGGCGCTGGATGCGGCCATGGCCGCGCTGGTGAAACTGCCCATCGACGAAGCCAGCGTGGTATTTGGCGATGTTCCGCTCACAGAACGCGACGCCGCCTGGAAAGCGCGCAAGGTGATGGAAGCCGCTGAACGGGCTATTTATCGCTTCGATCAGTTCAAATCGACCCCTGCACCCGCCCCCAGCCTTGCCAAGCTGACGTTAATCATTAGCGATGCCGACGCCGTTTCGCAAGTGAAGCAGGGTGCATTAGTGGGCAACGCCATTGGCCAGGGCATCAACTACACCCGTACCCTGGGCAACCTACCCGGTAACGTATGCACGCCCAGCTACCTGGCCGAACAGGCAGAGCAGTTGGGCCGTGACTCACAAGGCGCGCTCGAGGTCGATATTCTTGATGAAGAAGCGCTGGAAGCCCTGGGTGCAGGCTCGCTGCTCTCTGTAGGTCGTGGCAGCAAAGAGCCGACACGCCTGATCGTGATGAAATACCAGGGTGCTGAAAATGCCGACGAAGCCCCCCATGTATTGGTAGGCAAAGGCATCACCTTTGATACCGGCGGCATTTCGCTAAAGCCCGGCGAAGGCATGGACGAAATGAAGTTCGACATGTGCGGCGCTGCCAGTGTTTTCGGCACCGTCAAAGCCGTGCTGGCGATCAAACCCAAGCTCAATTTGGTGTTTATTGTTGCCGCTGCGGAAAACATGCCCGACGGCCATGCCACCAAGCCCGGCGATATCATCAAAACCCTTAAAGGGTTGACCGTCGAAGTGCTTAATACCGACGCGGAAGGCCGTTTAGTGCTGTGCGATGCGTTGACCTACGCCGAGCGCTTTACCCCGGCAAGCGTGGTCGACATTGCCACCCTCACTGGTGCGGTCATTATTGGCCTGGGCCACCACGCCACCGGCCTGCTCTCCAACGACGATGACCTAGCGCTGGATCTGCTGGATGCGGGCGAAGCCGCTTGGGATCGCGCTTGGCACCTGCCGCTATGGGACGAGTACCAGGAGCAGTTGGAGTCCAACTTTGCTGATCTGGCTAATATTGGCGGCCGCCCGGCGGGTACCATTACTGCCGCGTGTTTCTTGTCACGCTTTGCCGACCACTTCCCCTGGGCACACCTGGATATCGCCGGTACCGCCTGGCACTCAGGCAAGCAGAAAGGCGCCACGGGTCGGCCCGTTGGGCTGTTAACCCAATACCTGCTTGACCGTGAAGCAGACGCCCAGGTAGAAAATAGCGACGTCTAACAACACAATCAGGCAATCAACGGTTGCCTTTATTTGACGCAACCGTTACACCTAAACACATTAGCGTGTGCCTTATCTCAAGGCACACGCTGCGCCCACTTTAACGCTTATATTACGACGCCTATATTTGCCCTTCCGGGCTTGGATCAAGTAGAGAGAACATGCCGTGCCCACTAACTTTGAGATTTTGCCATCCAACCAGCCGATAGCCGATGAGATCCGTGACAACATTCTCAAAAACCCCGGCTTTGGCAAACACTTTACCGATCACATGGCCCATGTACGCTGGACTGTTGACGCCGACTGGCACGGCCACCAAGTGCGCCCCTACGGCCCGCTGACGCTGGATCCCGCCGCCTCAGTGCTACATTACGGCCAGGAGATTTTTGAGGGCATCAAAGCCTACCGCCACGCCGACGGCTCGATCTGGACGTTCCGCCCGGAGAAAAACGCCGAGCGTTTCCGCCGCAGTGCCCGTCGCCTAGCGCTACCCGAGCTGTCCGACGAAGACTTTATTGGCTCGCTAAAAGCGCTGCTAGCGCAAGACCAAGCCTGGGTGCCTACACCGGCTAGCGCTTCTGACGAGTGCAGCCTCTATCTGCGCCCGTTTATGATCGCTTCAGAAGCCTTCTTAGGCGTTCGCCCCGCCCACGAGGTCGACTACTACGTGATCGCCTCCCCCGCCGCGGCGTATTTTAAAGGTGGTATCGCGCCGGTTTCCATCTGGCTCTCTTCAAACTACAAGCGCGCCGCCCCTGGCGGCACCGGCTTCGCCAAGTGCGGCGGTAACTACGCGGCTTCGTTAGCCGCGCAGAAAGAGGCCGAAGCCCACCAGTGTGGCCAGGTCGCGTTCCTTGATGCGGCTGAAAACAAATGGGTCGAAGAGCTCGGCGGTATGAACCTGTTCTTCGTCTTCAAAGATGGCCGCCTAGTGACTCCGCGTCTGACCGACACCATTTTGGAGGGCGTAACGCGCAACTCGGTGCTCACGCTGGCCAAAGATGAAGGTCTAACGCCGGAAGAACGCGCTATCAGCATTGATGAGTGGCGTGAAGGCGCGGCGTCAGGCGAGATCACCGAGGTATTTGCCTGCGGTACCGCTGCGGTCATCACCCCGGTGGGCGAGCTGGTCACCGAGAACGAGCGTATCAAGCTAGCTGCCGGTGGCAATAATGAGATTGCCATGCGCATTCGCACCAAGCTGCTCGACCTGCAGTACGGCCGCAGCGAAGATAAGTACGGCTGGCTCACCCAGCTGGTTTAAGCCGGTTTAACGCCAGCGCTTAAAACCTCATCGCCGCCGCAGCTTATGCGGCGGTGTTGTTTCTGGAACCGACTTACCTGGAACCGCCATGGCGCGCATAGATTTCTACATTTTGCCCGACACCACGTTAGAGGCACGCTTGCAGTTTGCCTGCAAACTCGCCGAGACCATCTGGCGTAAAGGCTACCGCCTGCACCTGCACTGCGAGGATAAAGCCCTCGCCGAACAGGCGGATGACGCGCTGTGGAATTTCCGCCCGGACGCCTACCTACCCCACGCCCTGGAAGATAGCGAGATGGCCGCCAGCGTGCCGATCACGCTAGGCTGGCAGCAGTTGCCGATGCCCACGGAAGAGACCGCGCTGCTAAATCTGCACCCTGAGATCCCTGACGGCGTAGAAAACTACGCGAGAATTGCCGAGATCATCAATCAGCACCAACAGGTGCTGGTCGCCAAACGCGCCTGTTGGCAGCGCTATAAAGAAATGGGGCATGAAGTCGTGCCTCATAAGTTGGGGTGAGGCTGTCGATGTAAAGGTGTGATCAAAAACTCAAAATAGGTTGAGCAAGTAAGGCATATAGCCATCAAGAAATCCGAATTTTACTCCTCTCTATGAGCTTTCTGCGACGAGCTGCGCGGAGGAATGAACTAGGGCCCGTACAAAGACTAAGCCTTATTTACTTTACTTAAATTGCCTGTAAAGTATATTTAATATCAAAAGCATATCTGACACTTTCGATCATTTGATGGTGCAAGAGCACATGACTGATCGCACATAATTGGTAAGGCCGCAGTTGCTATTGGAGACAAAAACATGACGGATCAACAGATAGCTCTCCGAGCTATCAATGAGCTACGCGTCGATGAGGCAGGCAACGCCCTCCGCTTTTTTATCCCTGCTTACCAGAGAGGCTTCCGTTGGTCGCCTCTGCAGGTTCAGCAACTGCTTGACGATATTCAGGAGTTCACACAGCGCCGAAACCCGCAGCCGGAGGAGTTCTATTGCCTGCAGCCACTAGTTATTAAGGCGCACCCAGAGACCGGAGATTTTGAGGTGGTCGACGGACAGCAACGCCTCACTACGTTGCTTCTGATACTGCGCCATTTCAATGAACGTCTGGCTGAACGGTTCCGACAAATGCTCTTCAGCCTCGATTATGAAACGCGACCTAATCTAGACGCATTTCTGGATGATCCAATCGAAGAGACTGCGAACCAGAACGTGGATTTTTATCACCTTTACCATGCGATTCAGACGATAGAGACCTGGTTCGCTAAGCGGGACAGCGAGGTGGAAACAATCAAGTCTGCTCTCCTCAATCAGACTAAGGTCATCTGGTTCCAACTAGAGGCTTCAGACAATCCGGTTGAGGCTTTTGCTCGGCTCAATGTGGGCAAGATACCACTGACCAACGATGAACTAATCAGGGCCCTTTTTTTGCGCCGTACCGGCCCGAATGATACGGAGGCGACCAGCACCCAGCTGCGGATCGCCTACGAATGGGATCAAGTGGAAAAAGCTCTGCAATCCGACGCGTTCTGGTATTTCCTCAGCAACCAGTCAGGAGGGGATCAGAACCGTATCGGATTCCTGTTTGAGCTCGTGGCTCGGGAGGAGGGGCTCCTGCCAAGCGCGGAACACGATGCATACGGGGTATTCTACACATTTAACCGCAAGCTCAAGGCCCCCAACACAACCCCTGAGGAAGAATGGCGCAAGATCAAGCAGCGTTTTCTGCTGCTAGAAGAGTGGTACGAAGATCGTGGGCTCTATCACATGGTGGGTTTTCTAGTCAGTCAGGAGATGCCTATCAGCGACATCAGGACGCTCTCACTAGAT
This sequence comes from Halomonas sp. SpR1, assembly GCF_031010175.1. Lineage (GTDB taxonomy): Bacteria > Pseudomonadota > Gammaproteobacteria > Pseudomonadales > Halomonadaceae > Vreelandella. Next base: position 78,901 of record NZ_JAUAMB010000006.1, on the reverse strand, counting down.
TGCACCAAGAGTGCATTCGAGCGGCGTCTTCGCCAGGAGATCTTTAAGCGCACGATAGGCGAGGAAATGCCCGATCCCACCGAATGCGAAATGATAAAAGAGTGTGTCGCCAACCAGTTAGAGAAACTCTCCTATCTTTCCAGTCAAGGAAATATCAGGGCGGTTCTGCTGCTATTCAATCTAGCCACTCTTCTTCAGAATCAGCGATCAAACCTGCGCTTTCAATTTGACAGTTTTAAGTGCGAGCGCTGGGATATCGAACACATTAGATCCGTCACCGATGATCGGCCGGAACGCCACCACGACCGGATTAGATGGCTTAAGAATGCTATAGGCTACCTGAAGTCACAGGATGCTGAACAGCCATTGCAACAAGCTATCCATAGTTTCTTGCAACACTCACAGGCAGAAGCCACTAATGAAATCTTCGATCCGCTCTACAACCGAACGCTTGATTATTTTAATGAGGCGAATGCCGGTTCGACCGAGCACGGCATCTCAAACCTGACCCTGCTTGATGAAAGCACCAACCGAAGCTACAAGAACGCGGTCTTTGCCGTAAAACGAAAGCGCCTACTGGAACTGGATCAGGCGGGAATTTTTGTGCCTCTGTGTACCCGGAATGTATTTCTGAAGTGTTACAGCCCATTAGTGGATAATCTCATGTTCTGGGGCGAAAGTGACCGGGAGGGTTACGTTTCTTCGATCACCGAAGTGCTGGCGGGTTTCTTCTGCGTCATCATGGAGTCACGCTAATGAGTATTGGTAGCCAGATTAACTATAAGCAGTTGCTGGATCGGCACGAACGCATACGGATACCTATGATTCAGCGCGATTTTGCGCAGGGCAGACCATCGGAAGTAGAAGTTCGAGATACATTTCTCGGAACGCTAAAAGTAGCTCTTGAAAAACCCGCCGACGATCCTAGTCTCCCCCTAAACCTAGATTTCATCTACGGTAGCGTCGAGGGCGATGGACAGACCCGTTTCCAGCCACTTGATGGCCAGCAGCGTCTAACTACGCTATACCTTCTTCACTGGTATCTGGCGTGGCTGGATGATGCATGGGCTGACTTTGAGAAAGTCTTTTTGGCCGAAGGACGCTCGCGTTTCGCCTACACCGTCAGACCAAGCAGTAATGAATTTTTCGACGAGCTCGTTTGCTACCGTCCTACTACTATGCCGGGGGAAGTGCCTGACGTGGCCGGGCTGATTGCCGATCAACCCTGGTACTTCCGCAGTTGGCGACTCGACCCAACTATCCAAGCTGTACTTCACATGCTGAACGCTATTCATGCGCGGTTTGCCGCATCAGAGGATCTATTTGCTCGGCTGCTGGATGCAGGACAACCCGCAATCACCTTCCAGCTACTTGATTTACACAACTTCGGTCTTTCCGATGACCTGTACATTAAGATGAACGCACGCGGTAAGCCTCTTACCGCATTCGAGCTTTTCAAGGCGCGCTATGAACAGGAGCTAGAAAGCCAACTTGAGGGAGAGATATTCACGCTTGGCGGGCACTCGTTCGATGCAGCGGAGTATATTGCCCGACGTATGGATACAAACTGGGCAGACTTATTTTGGAAACATCGCAGTTTAGGAAGCAATCTGTACGACGATGCCTTTATGAATGTATTCCGGGCCGTAGCGCTGATTAGCCGAAACCCAGAGTCGTCGCAATACCTAGGGGATGTCCGTAAACTTCGCCAGGGGGTCAATCTCCCCTCATACACCGATTTTCATTCGCACGGCTGGCTGGATGAAGCCTTCACAAGCACCCTGATTTGCCTACTCGATTCATGGTGTGGCAAAGACGGCGAGTTGTGTCAGTTGCTACCGGATGCTCGGTATTTCAATGAAAAAGCCTTTTTCAGCAAGATTACGTCTGACGGCGCTAACCTATCATACGTCGAAATGATTCAGTTCGTGGCCTATTCTCAGTTCCTTATGTTGCATCGAACTCATGGCATTAATGCCTTTGCCTTTCAAGAATGGATGCGAGTTATCTGGAACTTGGCGGTGAACACATCCTACAACCGCGCCGATGATTTTAGGCGCAGTGTGCAGGGCGTCCTGAGCCTGCTTGAGCACACCGATGGCATCCTCACCTATGTGGCGCAAGCTGAAAAAGCCGTGACCGGCTTCAGCGAGCTGCAGCTTGAAGAGGAAAAACAAAAGGCACAGCTGATACAGGCACATAACGGCTGGCGGCCATTAATCGACAAAGCTGAATCTCATGGCTACTTCCTTGGGCAAATCGGCTTCCTGTTAGATTTCACGGAAATCACTACTAGGTGTTCTGATTCGATACCAGAAAGCTGGGACATATCTGAGCATGTCAACTTTCAGAGCGAATTTATAAGACACTTAAGTCTGGCGGAAGCCATGTTTTCGGCCCGCGGACTTTCAGATCCAGGCGAATATCGCTGGCAAAGGGCGCTGCTCTCTTTTGGGGATTACCTGCTTCCCAGCGGAAGAAACCGCTCCTTCCTGGTGAATGCCACGACAGAGGAAGCCAGCTGGAAACGATTGCTCAGTGGTGCTGGACGATATGCAAAGTCTTCGCGAGATCTATTAAAGACTCTCTTCAGCTCGCTCACAACGGAATCAGATATGGCCAAGCAACTCGACGAAATTATTGAAGGCGTCGAGAATATTGATTCCTGGCGCGAGGCGGTTATTAACTGCCCGTCGGTTCTAGATTATTGCCAACGACGATTACTTCGAGTCGAATACGGTCATATCTATTTACTTAAGCGCTCACAGATGAATGGTGCGCACGCGGAGCTGTTCACCTATTGCCTCTACAAGAAACTCAAAAGCGGACAGCGCAAACTTTCCTCTCTAACCGCAGATTATGAATCGGTGACTGACACCTATTCTGAGCCCTATATCAGACTGTCTTGTGATCGACTCGGAGTGGCTCTCAGCGTCGAAATTGGCAATGACGGTAACGAGTTCGTTGTCAACATTACAGCTCCAGAAGATACCACCGTTGCTGAGCTGCTTGCGAGGCAGGGGTTTGAGCAGGCCGAAGAGGGTTATCGGAGGGCTGTGGATCGGGATTCAGCGGAGGATTTTCTCCGGAATTTGGATGAAGGGGTTAATGCGCATTAGGATAATGTAAGCGTCAAACCGAGCCCGAATAGTGAAAATGAGGCTTCTAGATTTGTTAGATATCATCGCACGCGGCGAAGACAGCCGCCACCAGTTCAAACGCGATGCCACCAACGCGGATAGCCTTGCCGCTGAACTGTCCGCCTTTGCCAACAGTGGCGGCGGTTGGCTGTTTCTGGGCGTTAACGATGACGGCACGATAGCGGGACTGGATGGCGAAGCTGTTCGGCGGTTGAACCAACTACTTGGCAACGCTGCTTCCCAGCATGTGCGTCCTCCAGTACATCCGTTAACCGAGAATGTGCAGACAGACCAGGGCATTGTGATAGTAATGGAAGTGCCCGATGGGTTAGCCAAGCCGTATCTTGATAATCAAGGACGCATTTGGGTCAAGCAGGGTTCGGACAAGCGGCATGTGACCTCTCGCGAAGAATTGCAGCGCATGTTCCAGCGCTCAGGGCTGGTTTACGCCGACGTGGTGCCGGTGGCGGGTACCTCGGTAGATAATATTGATGACAAGGCTTTTACTGCCTACTTTAATCGTCGCTATGGAGAGAGCAGCGAGTTCTCCGGCCTAACACCAGAGCAGTTGCTGCAGAACCTGGCCCTTGGCGATGGCCACGAGTTGAACCTGACGGGGCTGATGCTGTTTGGTCGCAACCCCCAGCGCTGGCGCCCGGCCTTCGAGGTGAAAGCTGTGGCCTTCCCCGGCACAGCCCTGCACGATACCCGCTATCTGGACAGCGAGGACATCAAGGGCACCCTGCTGGAGCAGTTCCGGAGCGCTTTCGCCTTTATCAAGCGCAATCTGCACCATGTGCAACACGGGCGGAACTTCAACACCCTGGGCGAGTTGGAGATTCCCGAAACGGCGCTGGAAGAGCTGTTGGTCAATGCCTTAATCCACCGAGACTATTTCACCAGCGCCTCCGTCCGCCTGATGGTTTTTGCTGATCGTGTGGAGATCGTCAGCCCGGGTCACCTACCGGATAGCCTGAGCGCTGAGGATATTAGCCAAGGAAAGACAATCCGTCGCAATCCTACCCTCACCGAGCACGCCAGCCATATCCTACCCTACCGTGGCATGGGCAGCGGCATTCCTCGTGCACTGGAAGCCTGGCCCCAAATTGACCTAATGGATGATCCGTCGGGCAATCAATTCAGCGCGGTAATCTGGCGGCCGGAGGCGGAGTGGGCGGGCGCTACCCCACCAGACACCGACCAAGTCACCGACCAAGTCACCGACCAAGTCACCGACCAAGTCACCGGGGAAGTCAGCCTGGAAATAGTCCGCCTGCTTGACTCCTTAGAGGGCGAAATGACAAGAGCCGAGCTACAGGATATTTTGGGCCTCAAACATCCACCTCATTTCCGCAACGCCTACTTGCGGCCAGCACTGAACGCTGGCCTGATTGAGCAGACGATTCCGGATAAGCCCAATAGCCGCCTGCAGAAGTACCGCTTAACAACTGCCGGCAAGCAGTGGGTAAAAAATAACAAAACGCAGACTTGATACGCATCTTTGCCGAAACCTAGCCGAACTCTGAAGTTGTCCAATAAGCGGTTGAACAAGCGCCGTTTAACAAAAAATAACTTAAAGGACGAGAGCGCCAATGCTGTCCCACGCTTTTTTAGCCCGCACCCCGCTGGCCATTATTGTCATAGCCCAACTATTCGGCACTTCACTATGGTTTAGCGTAAATGGCGTTGGCTTGGCACTACAGGAGGCCGTTAGCCTCAGTGAAAGCGATTTGGGTCTGCTCACCATCGCCGTTCAGGCCGGGTTTATTACCGGCACCCTGGCGATTGCCACCTCCGGCCTTGCGGATCGCATTCACGCCAGCCACTTGTTTGCGGTATCGGCTGTTCTCGGCGCGCTGATCAATGCCGCTTTTATCGGCGTGGCCGAGAGCGTAACGCTCGCTGCTATGGCGCGCTTTGCCACCGGGCTCTGTCTGGCGGGGATTTATCCGCTGGGTATGAAACTGGTGGTGAGCTGGACACCCAGCCATGCAGGCGCCGCGCTGGGCTGGCTGGTGGGCATGTTGACGCTGGGTATTGCCTCGCCGCACCTGCTGCGCGGTTTAACGTTGAACCTCCCCTGGCAGTGGCCGCTGCTGCTGGCGTCGCTGTTGGCGCTGCTTGCAGCGTTGATGATTTATAAACTGGGCGTTGGCCCGCACCTGCCAGCCACCGCCAAAAGCGGACGACCTTGGGCAGGGTTAGCGGCGTTCAAACAGCCGCGCTTTCGCGCCGCCGCGCTGGGCTACTTCGGTCACTGTTGGGAGCTTTACGCCCTATGGGCGCTGGTACCGTTTCTGGTCGCCCGGGAGCTGGAGCGCTTGGGCGCTTCCAATACTGCGCAGCCGTGGCTCAGCTTTGCGGTCATTGCGCTGGGCTTACCGGGCTGCGTACTCGCCGGCAGGTGGAGTCGCCATGTTGGCAGCGGCCGAGTCGCCTGCGTCGCCTTGGCAACCTCTGGCGCGCTGTGTTTGGTTTATCCCCTTTTGGGCAGCGCATCGCCCTGGCTGCTGCTGGCGCTTCTGGGCGTATGGGGCGTTAGCGTGATTGCCGATTCTGCGCAGTTTTCGGCGCTGGCCAGCGCCACGGCCCCGCCAGAGCGCCTCGGGGCAGCGCTGGCGATGATGAACGCGATTGGCTTTGGGTTGACCATCCCCTCAATCGCGCTGGTCACCGCACTGTGGTCGAGCCAGTCGCTGGCGGTGATTTGGTGGCTATTGCCGGGGCCCATTCTCGGACTAATCGCCATGCGCGGATTCTCTGCGCATACCATAACGGTCGATAATCGAGGGTGAGTAGCACCTGACGCTCCCCACCCTCTCGCGTTATACTCGCACCCATTAGCTATGCACTTATTCATTTATGCACCTATGTACTTAATGTGCACATTTCTTGCCAGCCGTGAGCCAACTCTCCATGGAAAAGACCTACCAACCCGAACAGATCGAAACCCGCTGGTACGAGCGCTGGGAAGCCGACAACCGTTTTGCACCTTCCGGCCAGGGCGCGCCTTTTTCGATCATGATTCCACCGCCCAATGTGACCGGCAGCCTGCATATGGGCCATGCGTTCCAGGACACCATTATGGATACCCTGACGCGCTGGAAGCGGATGCAGGGTAACAACACCCTGTGGCAGGTAGGCACCGACCACGCCGGTATCGCCACGCAAATGCTGGTGGAGCGCAAGATCGCCGCCGAAGAAGGCAAGACTCGTCACGATCTCGGCCGTGAGGCGTTTATCGATAAAGTCTGGGAGTGGAAGCACGAATCCGGCGGCCATATCACCCGCCAGTTGCGCCGCATGGGCGCCAGCGTCGACTGGAGCCGCGAGCGCTTCACCATGGACGATGGCTTCTATAAAGCAGTGCAAGAAGTATTTGTGCGCCTACATGAAGAGAAGCTGATCTACCGCGGCAAGCGTCTGGTCAACTGGGATCCCACCCTGCATACCGCCATTTCCGACCTGGAAGTGGAAAACAAGGAGCAACAGGGCAGCTTCTGGCACTTCCGCTACCCGCTGGCCGATGGCGTTAAAACTGCCGACGGCAAGGATTATCTTGTCGTAGCCACCACTCGCCCGGAAACCCTGCTGGGCGATACCGGCGTGGCGGTCAATCCAGACGACGAGCGCTATACCTCCCTGGTCGGTAAATTTATCAAGCTGCCGCTGGTCGGCCGTCGTATTCCGGTGGTCGCCGACGAACACGCCGATATGGAGAAAGGCTCAGGCTGCGTCAAGATCACCCCCGCCCATGACTTCAACGATTACGAGGTCGGCAAGCGCCAGAATCATCTGCTGATCAACGTCTTCTCCAAGGACGCAACCATCCTTGAGCAAGCCGAGATCTTTGATCTAAAAGGTCAGCCCCAACCGGATGAAGACGCCACCCTGCCCGCCAAATACGCCGGGCTTGACCGCTTTGAAGCGCGCAAGCAGATCGTCGCCGATATGGATGCCCTGGGCCTGCTGGAGCAGGTCGAAGCCGTTAACAACACCCTGCCGCTGGGGGATCGTTCCGGTGATGTGATCGAGCCGCTGCTCACCGACCAGTGGTTTGTGGCCGTGGAGTCTCTCGCCAAGCCCGCCATTGAAGCGGTGGAGAACGGCGACATTCAGTTCGTGCCCAAGAACTACGAGAACATGTACTTTGCCTGGATGCGCGACCTGCAGGATTGGTGTATCTCCCGCCAGCTGTGGTGGGGTCATCGCATCCCAGCGTGGTATGACCCCGAAGGCAACGTCTACGTCGCCCGCAGCGAAGAAGAAGCCCGGGAGAAGCATGCAATCGATCCCGAGGTGGTGCTTACTCAGGACGAAGATGTACTGGATACCTGGTTTAGCTCGGGCCTGTGGACGTTCGGCACTCTCGGCTGGCCGGAACAAACGCCGGAGCTGGAGACCTTCCACCCTTCCAGCGTGCTGGTGACCGGTTTTGATATCATTTTCTTCTGGGTTGCCCGGATGATCATGATGACGCTGAAGTTCACCAAGCAAGTACCGTTCAAGACGGTTTACGTACACGGCCTGGTGCGCGACGGCCAGGGGCAGAAGATGTCCAAATCCAAGGGCAACGTGCTGGATCCCATCGACCTGATTGACGGCATCACGCTGGATGAGCTGCTCGAAAAGCGCACCGGCAACATGATGCAGCCGAAACAGGCCAAGGCGATTGCCAAAGCCACCAAGGACGAGTTTAAAGACGGCATTGAAGCCCACGGCACCGATGCGCTGCGCTTTACCTTCCTTTCGCAAGCCACCACTGGGCGCGATATCAAGTTTGATATGAGCCGCCTGGATGGCTACCGCAACTTCTGCAACAAGCTGTGGAACGCCTCACGCTACGTACTGATGAACGCAGAAGGCGAAGACTGCGGCACCAGCGGTGAAGAGGTTGAGCTTTCACTGGCCGACCGGTGGATTATTTCCCAGCTGCAAAAAACCGAAGCCCAGGTCACCAAAGCACTAGACGAGTACCGCTTCGACCACGCCTCCCAGGCGTTGTATGAATTCGTTTGGAATGAGTACTGCGACTGGTATCTGGAGCTTTCCAAGCCTGTTTTATGGGATGAAAGTGCCACAGCAGAGGCGAAACGGGGGACGCGTCGCACGCTGGTACGCGTACTCGAGGCCATTCTGCGCCTTGCTCACCCGATGATGCCCTATATCACCGAAGAGATCTGGCAGCGCGTATCGCCGCTGGCAGGGGTGTATATGGGTGACGATGCGTCGATCATGCTGCAAGCCTGGCCGGAAGTCGACGAGAGCAAAATCGATGATCAGGCCAGCCTGGATATCGAGTGGCTGAAAGGCGTCATCATCGCCGTGCGTAACATCCGCGCCGAGATGAACATCGCCCCCGGCAAACCGCTGGACGTGCTACTCACCAAAGGCAAGCCCGAAGACACCGAGCGCCTGGAGAGCAACCGCCGCTTCCTTTCCAAACTCGCCAAGCTGGAAAGCGTTACCTGGCTTGAAAACCCGGATGATGCCCCGCTTGCGGCAACACAGTTGGTAGGCGATATGGAAGTGCTGGTACCGATGGCGGATCTGATCGACAAAGACGCCGAAATCGCCCGCCTCAGCAAAGAGATCGAGAAGCAGGACAAGCTGATCGGCGGCATCGAGAAGAAGCTCGGCAACGACGGCTTTATCGCCAAGGCCCCTGTTGCTGTGGTGGATAAAGAGCGAACCAAGCTGGCCGAATTCCAGGCTGCCAAAAAGCTGTTGGAAGAGCAAAAGGCGAAGATCGAAGCTTTGTAAGGCTGATTAGTTAAAATAGTTCAACCCAAAACGGCACCTGCGAGGTGCCGTTTTGGGTTAGAGGCGCTGACGAGTATTAAGTGGGCCGGGATTGGGTTCATAGAGCATTCGCCTATGGCGAGTAGTGGAAACCTCGAGAAGCTTTTTGGCTGCTTAAATGTCAAACGATGTGCTACCATGTAATACATAGCAACACAAACGGAGCGTAAAAATGAAAAGCGAAATGCTCAGCACGCGCATTGATCATGATACAAAAGTTGCCTTCACTACTATCTGCGATGAGGTTGGTCTTAGCCCTTCTCAAGCGCTCAAACTATTTGCACGTGCAGTCATCAACCATGGCGGCATACCCTTCGAGCTGAAAGTTCGCCAGCCCAATGAAACAACCGCAGCCGCTATTGAAGAGCTCATCCAGGGTAAAGGGCACAAAGCCGCTTCGGTTAACACCATGATGGATGAATTAACCGAAGCCAATGTAAGCAATGTATAGCCTTGAATATTCAACGCAGTTCAAGAAAGACTTCAAAAAAGTCACCAAAATGCCCATTGCTGACATTCTGGAAGTCGGAAACATTATTTCCCAGCTTCAGCGCGGCGAGTCATTACATCCTAAGCATGTTGACCACGCGCTAACGGGAAACTGGCATGGGTTCCGAGATTGCCATATCAAACCAGATCTCGTACTCATCTACAGAGTAGCAAATGAAAATCTTCAGCTCGCAAGAATCGGATCTCATAGCGATCTTTTCTAGCCCCCGCTCTGGTTCATTTGGCTTGTAAAGTCACACGTCCCAAAACCCGCTATCATTCACATCACTTCTATTAGCCAATTTATCCGTTAGCAGCCAGCTAAAGGGAGATCAACAGTGATTGATCATACTGGTATAAACGTCGCCAACCTTTCGATAAGCAAGCAGTTTTACGAAGCGGCCCTATCGACACTAGGGTATGTCGTACGCCTCGATTTTCCAGACGCCGTTGGATTTGGCGCTAGCAATGCAAACCAAGATGATGACCCAGGTGGCGACTTCTGGATTACCCAAGGTACTCCCTTCAACCCCAGAAGCCATCTTGCCTTTCGCGCTGCAAACGAAGCGCAGGTAGTGGCATTTTATAAAGCAGCTCTAGCAGCTGGCGCTAAAGCAAACGGTGCACCGGGGCTTCGCCCTCACTATCACAAGCGTTACTTCGCCGCGTTTGTATTGGATCCAGACGGCTATAACATTGAAGCCGTATTCCACAATTCCGCATTGGAGTAACATCATGGCTAGTGCCTTTGAGAGCATCGGCGAACAGAAATACCCTTGTAAATACGATATTTTTGAATTTGAAGCTGTCGTTTACTATGTCGGTTCGCTCAGACTGCGAGTTATTTCGTATTACCCAACCGCTTAACCATTGGCTGAACCAGAAACACGGATCCATTTCTCAGCGCTTCAAGCGACCCCGCTGGAAGATATCCAGATGAGTTATACAAACTCACTGCAGCTTCATTGCTTGTTGTTACCGCAAGCGCTATGCGCTCACAGCCTTTATTGAGAGCCCAAGCCGTGATTTCATTCAGCAAAGATGTTGCTATGCCTTTCCCTCTCTGTGAAGGTGACACCCACATTTGGTAGATATGGGCAGTCTTACTATCCGGCTCATGTATTACCCCCCAAGCGAGCCCAACCGCATGGCCCGCCAGTTCAGCGATTAAGGGCCGAGCATCCAACCCCCGAAACTCCAGATCCAAGCGCGCTTGCCACTCAGCGTCTGAGAGCAATACTTCCTGCTCGTAAGTTGAGCCAAAAGAGTCAGGTGAATCCTCAAGAGAGCTCAGCCGAACTGACTTATAAAGCGGCCAATCCTGCGGGGGTACTTCTCGGATCTTAACGTCACTCACGCTCGTGTTTTTCCTGCATGATGTTGAGGGGCACAGAAGCACTAAAGATCCTGCGCATACCGTGCAACCATCTCTTCCTGTGACTCTGGAGAGCCGCTGCTACCTATCTGTTCTTGAATCATCTGCCCCATCGTCGGCAATATGGATCGCCCGCGACGGCTCTCATCGGCCCAAAGTTTGGAGCGCATAAAGGCTTTAGCGCAGTGAAGGTAAGCCTCCTCCACGGCCACCTCAATAACCACCTTTGGCACTCGTTTCTCCGATGCAAAAAGCTGTAACTTCTCCGCATCTACCGAGACGTGTGCAGCACCGTTTACTCGCAGCGTCTCATCGACCCCAGGAATTAAAAACAGCAATCCAACCCGACCACTTTCAACGATATTCTTTAGCGAATCCAATCGGTTATTACCTGGGGAGTCTGGAATCATCAGCGTAAGGTCATTAACCACCTTGACGAAGCCTGGCTCTCCGCCACGTGGCGATGCATCAAAGCCTGATGCGTTTCCTGTGGCGATAACAACAAAGGGAGAAAGCTCGATAAATCGCTTACAGTGTCGGTCAAGACACGACAACTGTTTCTTCAGCGCTCGCTCTTTTGGTTCTGGATATAACAGATGCAACTCTTCGATGGTGCGAATCATGATCCCCTCGATACAAAAACTGCCGTATCAATAATAATGAAACAGGCACCAGCTATTGCTAGCGCATTAATGACGATGGCTGTTAACGGTAAGCAGTCTCGAAAATGCCCGCTCTAACTACACAAAATTTTCTTAACCACAACGCTAGCAGAAAATACCTCGAAGGTAATTAGCTTATTAGCTATACCTCATGACAATTATGCAACGTTAGTGCACGATATTTCTGCGGCCTTCCACCGCGACTTAACCACATTTTCTTACAAACCGTGTAAGGTTGGTACAACAACAGCCACTAAGTGGCATCGCTGATTCAGCAACGACACGGACTGCTCTATGCCGATACCGACTGAAGCGCGTTTACAGGCGCTGGCAAGTGAATTAAAGCGGGCCGGAATTACATACCGTGAGCTTACGCCGATGGCGGATACCGGGCTGGCTCACGATCATGTGTGGATTCACCGCATTGAGGGCGATGACTGGGTGGCGCGGCTGCCTAAGCAGAGCCAGATGAACCTGCCGCCTGAAGAGAACCTGGCTTACCAGACCGCCTGCTATCAACGCTCTAGCCCTGGCGGGCATACGCCGAAGCTGTATGGCACTCTACCGCCGAACGAGGCACTGCCACGGGGCGGGCTACTGGTCGAAGCTATCCGCGGCCGCTTGGCGCACCTGCCAGAAGATCTTTCCGCCATCGCGGACGCCCTGGCCAGCCTGCATAGCCAGCCGCTGCCTGGTATCGCGGAGCAGGCACCACTGCTTGCCCCCAAAGACCCATGGCAGGCGATGATAGAAGAAGTCCGCCAGCAGGCGAACTGGTTAGCCGATGCGCAGCTTTCGAGCAAGGTCACCCAGCGCATTAAGCAGGAGCTGGATCTACTTCCACCCCGCTTAAGCGATGCAACGCCGACATTGATTAGCTTTGACACTCACCCTGGCAACTTCTTAATCCGTGATGATGGCCGCGCGGTGCTAGTGGATTTAGAGAAGTGCCGTTACGGCCTGCCAGGCATCGATCTCGCCCACACCTCGCTCTATACCTCCACCACCTGGGACGTCAGCAGCCAGGCGGTGCTAACGCTGAGCGACGTGATCAATTTCTATCGCCGCTGGCAAACGGCCATGGGTGAGTCACCCGATACCGACACCCTGGTTGCCTGCCGTCGCGCCACCTGGCTCTGGTCGTTAACCTGGTGTGCCAAGTGGCGCGCCCAGCACTTGAATGCCAAAGATGGCCAGCAGCGCGGTGAAGACTGGTCGGCAGAGCTCACCGATCCCAACGTAATTGACCACGTGCGAGACCGTGTTGAGCACTATCTTTCGCTGCCGATTATTGATCACGTTCATAGCGAGCTTCAGTGCTTGCAAGCCACCCTATAACGTTTGTATGTCTTTGATGATGAGGTGTGCGATGCCGAATAAACGCAACTCCCTAAGCGCCATAATGACCCTGGGAATGCTGGCTTTCTCTTTAACGGCCACAGCCAACCCTGATCCTGATGACTGGCAAAGCGTACTGGAAGAAGCGGAAGGCCAAACGGTTTATTGGAATGCTTGGGCCGGGGAGGAACGCACCAACGCCTACATTGAGTGGGTAGCACAACAGGTCGATGAGCGTTATGGCATCGAACTGGTTCACGTCAAACTCGGCGATACCTCTGAAGCTGTATCACGTGTACTGGCGGAAAAGCAGGCGGGCAACGACGACGCGGGCAGCGTGGATATGATCTGGATTAACGGCGAGAACTTCGCCGCGATGAAAGAAAACGACCTGCTGTTTGGGCCCTGGGCAGATTCACTGCCCAATTACCCGCTCACCGACCCGGAGAACACCCCCGCCGTGCGCTACGACTGGACGATCCCGGTCGACGGGCTCGAGTCGCCCTGGAGCAGCTCCCAGGTGGTGTTTTACTACGATACGGCGCTGGTAGATGAACACCCCAACAACATGCCAGAGCTACTGGAGTGGGCGGCGCAGAACCCCGGCGAATTTACCTACCCGCAGGTGCCTAACTTTTTAGGCAACGCCTTTATTACCCAGGCAATGCTGGAGCTAAGCGACGACACCCGCATTTTCTATCAGCCGATGCAGGCAGAAGATTTTGACCAAGCCACTGCGCCGCTTTGGGCGTTCCTGGATGAGCTGCACCCCCATCTGTGGCGCGCTGGCCGGGCCTTCCCCTCCAACAGTGCTGATCTACGCAGCCTGATGGGCGACAGCGAAATCAGCATTGCGCTGTCGTTCAGCACCACAGAGGCATCTGGCGCTATCGCCAACTATGAACTTCCCGACACGGTACGCAGCTACGTTCACGACAGCGGCATGATCGGCAATATGAGTTTTATGGCGATTCCCTATAACGCGGAACACAAGGCGGGCGCCATGGTGGTGGCCAACTACTTAATGTCACCCGAAGCCCAGGCGGAAAAACAAGACCCCGAGATATGGGGAAGTAACACCGTTCTTTCCATGGAGCAGCTCTCCGCAGAGGAGCGCGCCCTGTTCGATGGCATTGATCTAGGTATCGCCACACTGCCGCCCAGCGAGCTTGGCGAAGTGCTTGGCCAGCCACACCCAAGCTGGGTCGACGCACTCGCCGAGGCGTGGCAAAACCGCTACGTGAACTAGTCAATGCTGCTTCGCCTCGCCCCGTGGGTGTTAACCAGCGTATTAGTGATGCCGTTAGCAGCGGGTTTGCTGATGGTCATCCTGCCTGCGTTTGGCTACTTACCGGTGCTTGGTGGCGAGACGTTTCACTTTGACGCCTGGCAGGCGCTTTGGCAGCGCCCAGGGCTCTACCGCTCCATACTGCTGAGCTATGCGAGCGGGCTAATCACCACACTGGCGTCGCTGTCTATCGTGGTGCTGTTTCTGGCCGCCAGCCGTGGCACCTGGCTAGACCGCGGCATTCGCCGGCTGGTCTCACCGCTGCTGGCTATCCCTCACGCAGCGGTGGCCTTTGGCTTAGCCTTTCTGATCGCCCCTTCGGGGCTATTCGCCCGCTGGATCTCCCCTGGATTGACCGGTTGGGAGCGCCCGCCAGATTTGCTTATCGTCAACGACCCCATGGGCCTGGCACTAATGGCGGGGCTGGTGCTTAAAGAAGTGCCCTTTTTACTGTTGATGTGCCTTGCAGCGCTGCCCCAACTGGGCCCGGAAAAGCGCGTCACCCTGGCACGTTCATTAGGCTACTCGGCAACTATCGCCTGGCTGAAAAGCGTCTTCCCGGTGCTCTATCCGCTCATTCGGCTACCGGTTTATGCGGTCATTGCCTACGCGACCTCGGTGGTCGATATGGCCATGATTCTTGGCCCAACGCTGCCACCTACCCTTAGTGTATCGATTCTTAGCTGGTTCAATGACCCAGATCTGGATCGCCGCTATATGGCCTCTGCCGGAGCGGTGCTCCAGCTTGGGGTCACCTTGGCTGCGTTAGTGACCTGGTGGCTTGGCGAGCAGTGCGTCAAGCGGCTCAGCCAAGGCTGGTTGGTCAATGGGGCAAGAAGCTCCGGTTCGATGGTGGTTGCCATTAGCGGCCGTGTGTTGCTGGCAACCTCAACACTGATGGCCATTAGCGCGATTGGCGGGCTGGTGATCTTTTCCGTGGCCGGTTTCTGGCGCTTCCCAGACGCCCTCCCCGGCACGTTTACCCTCGATCACTGGCAGCGCATTTTGCCTAGCGTGACCACACCACTGCTGAATACACTCAGCGTGGGGCTAGCCGCGACCCTGATTGCCGCCGTGCTGGTGGTGGCAACCCTCGAGAACGCAGTGCGCCACCATTTACCAGTCAGCCGCTCCCAGTGGCTGCTGTACCTTCCACTTATCGTGCCTCAAGTCGCTTTTCTGTTTGGCTTAGTGGTCGCTGCGGAGAGTATTAGCGTTCGCCCCCAGTTGGCGTTAGTTGTGGCGGCCCACTTGCTGTTTGTGGCGCCTTATCTATACCTGTCGCTGTCCGAAGCCTATCGGCGCCTGGATCCACGCTGGGTGCAGGTTGCTCACTCTCTTGGGGTGGGCCCCTGGCGGGCTTTTTGGCGGATCCGTCTGCCGCTGCTGCTGGCCCCTCTGCTCACCGCCTGCGCGGTCAGTTTAGCGGTGAGTATTGGCCAATATTTGCCCACGCTGTTGCTGGGTGGCGGGCGCGTTCCCACCATTACCACCGAGGCCGTTGCCATGGCCTCCGGCGGCAACCGACGCCTAATTGCCGTACTGGGGTTACTACAGGCGCTACTGCCCTTTATCGGCTTTAGCTTGGCGCTATTGGTACCGCGATTAGTGTGGGCTAAGCGGCGCAATATGCGAGGAGTGGTATGACAGCGAATGCTAATTTTCACACCCATCAGTTGCACACTAAGCAACTTCACATCAAGCAACTGACTATTTCGCTACATGGCGAGACGCTGCTAGCCATCGAAAGCGTTATCCAGCCGGGGGAAGTATTAACCGTAATGGGCCCTTCGGGTTCAGGTAAATCAACCCTGCTGGCTTACTTGGCGGGCTTTCTGTCGCCCGCCTTCAAAGCCCAGGGCCAACTCTTCCTTGATGAACAGCGCCTGGACACTCTGCCTGCTGAAAAACGTGGCATAGGGCTGTTATTTCAGGATCCGCTGCTGTTTCCGCACCTCAGCGTGGGCGGCAACTTGCGCTTTGGGCTACCTCGCCAGGTTCACGATAAACGCCAGCAGGTCACCCAAGCGCTTGAACAAGTGGGGCTGACAGGCTTTGAAGCCCGCGACCCGGCTACCCTTTCCGGCGGTCAACAGGCGCGGGTGGCGTTGATGCGTCTGCTGCTCTCCAAGCCGAGAGCGGTGCTACTGGACGAGCCGTTTTCCAAGCTGGATACGGCGCTGCGCCAGGAAATGCGTTCGCTGGTATTTAGCCAACTGCGTGAAGCAGGCCTGCCTGCACTGCTGGTCACCCACGACCACGCGGATGCCAAGGCGGCGGGAGGATCAATCATTGAGCTCGGCTGACCCAGCGCCTCAGCTAAGCATCATTATTCCCATGCTTAACGAGGCCGCCGGTATTGAAGCAGCCCTGGTGCCACTGCAATCTCTGCGCGCCCAGCACCTTTCGACACAGTTCGAAGTGATTGTGGTCGATGGCGGTAGTGGCGATGACAGCGTTCGCATCGCCACACCGCTGGCTGACCGTGTGCTCAGTAGCCCACCAGGGCGAGCACTACAAATGAACCTGGGCGCACAGCATGCCAGTGCGCCCATGCTGCTTTTCCTGCATGCGGATACCCAGTTGCCCGAGGGTAGCGTTGAGCAGATACCCCAAGCGCTCATCCACCACGCCTGGGGGCGCTTTGATATTAAGCTTTCAGGCCGCAGCCGCTGGCTGCCCGTGGTGAGTTGGATGATGAATCAGCGCTCGCGGTTAACCGGCATCGCCACCGGCGACCAGGGCATATTTGTACGCGCCGCCAGCTTCAAGGCCGTCGGCGGCTTTCCCGAACAACCGCTAATGGAAGATATTGAGCTCTCTAAACGACTCAAAAAGCGCTCTTCCCCAGCCTGCTTGCGGGCACAAGTGGTAAGCTCAGGAAGGCGCTGGGATGAGTTCGGCGCTTGGAAAACCATCCGCCTTATGTGGCGACTGCGCTATCGCTACTGGCGCGGCGTGAGCGCAACCCAACTCGCCAAGGAGTATCGCGATGCCCGCTGAAACACCCCACCTGCACCTGCTCGCCAAAGCGCCGCTGGCGGGGCAGGCTAAAACGCGTCTGGCCCCCCTGCTAGGTTTTGAAGGGGCTGCCAATGCCCACGCGGAGCTGGTACGCCACTGCGTCGCCAGCGCCTGCAAAGCGCTACCTGCCGAAAACGTCACGCTATGGACGGCGCTTGATCACGCACACCCACTATTTATCGAGCTTCGCGAAGCGTTTGGTGTGACGCTGCGCGCCCAGCCAGAGGGTGATTTAGGCGCGCGGGTTCGCTATGCCCTGAACAGCACGCCAGGGCCTGCCATGCTGATGGGCAGCGACTGCCCGAGCATTACCAGCACACTGATTACTACCTGCGCGCAACAGCTGGCCAGCTTTGATGTGGTGCTGTTACCCGCCGAAGATGGCGGCTACGGCTTTGTGGGCACCCAGCAAGACTACCCCGCCCTGTTTGAAGATATTCCATGGGGTACCCAAGGCGTGCTGAGCACTACTCGGCAGCGCATTAAACTGCTGGGACTGAGCGCCGCCTATCCCGAAACAATTTGGGATGTGGATCGCCCCGAAGACTGGCAGCGCTGGAAAGGTGTCTCCATGTCAATGTAAGGAAACGGACGCTCTGTTCACTTAGTAATCACCGATACCGATCTTATTAGCGCTGGAGCTTTTATTGTGACCCGACAACGTTTACTGATTGCCGCGCTACTGATCATTGCCATTGGCGTGTTTTTCCTGAGCGGGGCCCACCAATGGTTCACCCTGGACACCCTCAAGGCGTACCAGAACGACTTTCAGGCAGCGTTTAACCAACACCCTTGGCAGGTGGCGGGCATCTTCTTTGCCGTTTATGTCGTGATGACGGCCCTTTCACTCCCTGGCGCCACGCTGTTAACCCTGCTGGGTGGCGCCCTGTTTGGGCTCGGCTGGGGGCTGCTGATTATCTCCTTTGCCAGCACATTGGGCGCCACCCTGGCCTTCCTACTCTCGCGTTTTTTATTTCAAAAACCCATTGAGAAGCGCTTTCCGCGCCAATTTGCCGCTGTGAATCGCGGTGTCGAGCGCGACGGTGCCCTGTATCTTTTCACCCTGCGTTTAGTGCCGGTGTTTCCGTTTTTTATGATCAACCTGGTGATGGGCCTGACGCGGATCAAGACTGTCACCTTTTACTGGGTAAGCCAAGTCGCCATGCTGCCCGGCACCACTATCTATGTAAATGCGGGTGGGCAGCTAGGTGATTTAGAGAGCCTGGGCGGCATCCTTTCACCCACGCTTATCGCGTCGTTTTTACTGCTTGCCGTCTTCCCCTGGATCGCTCGGCGCATTGTACTGCTGGTGCAGCAGCGCAAGGCTTATAAAGGCTTTACGCGGCCAGCGCGCTTTGACTACGACATTGTGGTGATCGGTGGTGGTTCAGCCGGCCTGGTCACCAGCTATATCGCCAGCGCGGTAAAAGCCAAGGTAGCGTTGGTGGAAAAACATAAAATGGGTGGCGACTGTTTAAACACCGGCTGCGTCCCTTCCAAAGCACTCATTCGCGCTGCCCGTGCCGCCCATGAGATACGTAGCGCCCACCGCTTCGGAGTGACCTCCAGCGAGCCAGAGATCGACTTTGCCAAGGTGATGGGCCATGTGCATCAGGCGATTAGCGATATCGAACCCCACGACAGCGTGGAGCGCTATCGTGGCCTGGGCGTTGAGGTGTACCAGGAGCACGCCAAGCTCACTTCGCCATGGGAAGTCCAGGTGGGCGATAAAACCCTGACCGCTCGCCATATCGTACTGGCCACCGGCGCCCGCCCCAAAGTGCCATCGCTAGCAGGTATTGAACATGCTCCCGTGCTCACCTCTGAAAACCTATGGTCACTGACAGAACTACCCAGACGCTTGGTAGTGCTTGGCGGCGGTGCGATTGGCTGCGAGCTAAGCCAGAGCTTCGCCCGTTTGGGCAGTCAGGTTACGCTGGTGGAAGGGCTTTCCCAACTTCTGGGCCGCGAAGATCCAGAGGTCGGTGAGCTGGCTGAAAGCACCCTGGTTGACGAAGGTGTGATGGTGATGACCGACGCCAAAGCGATGGAAGTTCTTAACGAGGATCGCGGCTATCAGCTAGCGGTGGAGCATCATGGCGAGCGCAAGCTGCTCCCCTTTGACTATTTGCTGGTGAGCGTGGGGCGCCAGGCCAATGTTGAGGGCTTAGGGCTAGAAGCGCTGGGCATCACGACCACCCAAGCGGGCACCCTTGAACTTAACGAGCGGCTGCAAACTCGCCTACCTAATATCTGGGCCTGTGGTGATTTAGCCGGGCCTTATCAGCTTACTCACGCCGCCGCGCACCAGGCGTGGCACGCGGCGGTCAATGCGCTGTTTGGCGAACTGAAAAGCTTTGCGGTGGATTATCGCTATATGCCTGCGGTCACCTATACGCAGCCGGAAGTGGCGAGGGTTGGGTTAAACGAAAAAGAGGCCAAGGCACAAGGTGTTGCCTTTGAGATCACCCGCTACGCCATGAGCGAAAGTGACCGCGCCATTGCCGAAGGCGCGACCCAGGGCTTTATTAAGGTGCTTACCGTACCTGGCAAAGACAAAATCCTGGGAGCCACCATCGTGGCCGAAAACGCTGGTGAGTGGCTAGGCGAATTTACCATCGCCATGAAGCACGGCCTGGGCCTCAACAAGCTGCTGGGCACCATTCACCCCTACCCCACGCTGGGCGAGGCAGCCAAAGCTACGGCAGGAGTGTGGAAGAATGCTCATAAACCCGAGCGGGTGCTGGCACTATTGAAGCGCTACTTCAATTGGCGGCGCGGTGACAACGCAGCGAAAAAACACAGTGAAAAAAAGAGTGACGCCTAGCCAACCTCATGAAATATAGCTAGCTGGCGAGAGCCCAGTTAGTCGTTCCGGCCATTCACCGGCGGATGTGCCTTGGCGAAGGTCTCCAGGATATCGCGCACCACTTTTCGCTGAGCAGCAGGCAGCCCACGGTAGAGCGACAGCAACTGGCGCTCTTCATTGGTCGATGACATGTCCCAGTTGGCGGGAGGTTCACTGACATTATAAGCGTTGCTACCGCCATAGCGGAGGTGGTGCGGATCGACTAACAACCAGCGGGACAACACCTGGAGCTTATCCTGACTGGGGATTGAGTCACCGCGCAGCCAACGCCTTACGGCCTGAAACGTAATTGGCTTTCCCCAATAGCGAAGGTTAAATTCCCGCTCAAGCACTGAAGGCCGCGCTTCGTACCCGGCTGCTTCTAGTGCCGCTTTCAAACGCTCGGCGAACATGATTTTTTCATTCATGCCGCCAATGTGAAGCGATTGTTCAATAATAGTTGAATAACGGTTCACCTTTTGATTGAATCATTAATTCAATTTCGAGTTTTCGCTTAGCAGTTCCGGGCGAGTGGCTATGCTAAACGCTGAAGCGCGGCGCTTGAGGAGTCATTCATGATGAGTGGCACACTATCTCCATCGGTGCAAAATCTCGACAACCTGTGTCAAAAGCTGGCGCTACTATGCGGCTCGGCTACGCCTCTGGAGCTTTTTGAACTGCTGGCTAAAACGCTCCACGCGCTTACTCAGGGTCAACCAGTGGCACTCTATCGCCGCTTAAGCACAGACGATCTCAGGTTGGCATACTGTTACCCGCTGGAAAGTACGCTGGCCTCCCATCACGAACTGCTCACCATTCGCTGTTACGACGACCTAGCTGCTTCAGACCTGCAACTTTATGAGCTAAAGGGCGAACATGAGGTGTGGGGGTACATTGGTCATCCACCTGCGGTTCACGCTGGGCCTAGCGAGTGGATCCAGCTACTCGTCGACATCGCATCCCAACGTTTACGCCTGTTAAAAGCAGAGCGCATGGCCGCTCGCCAATCAAGTTTAAAGTCTCGCCGCAGACTGCTCTCCCGGGATATTAAACGACTCACTTCCATCGACGATATTTTGCAGCATCATGGCGCCAGCTGGTGCGATATTTTTCAGGCCAAAGGCATAGCGCTGGCTTATCAGGGCGATCTCCACTGCTTTGGCGAATGCCCCTCCAAGCCCCGGCTATTTCATCAATTACAGCAGTTGAACCAGCAGAACGCCCATGACGAAATTGCCGAGCTGGATGGCAGTTGCCAAGGCGGCTTGGCTGCCCCTCTTAGTGTCGCGAATGCCTCCCTAGGCTGGTTGCTACTGTTTCGCCAGCAGCCGCTTCTCCCTGCGCTAGTGGCTGATACAAAGTTTAAAGACGCCTTAAGCTATTGGATGCCTCTGGAAGCTTCCATGATCATAGAACTGGCTGACGATATAGCAGTGGCCATAACGGCCCATGAGGTCGTTCACCTAAATCGCCAGTTAACCAAAACAAATCAACGCCTTGAGGGTCTGGCCCATACCGATCCCTTAACAAAATGCTGGAACCGCTACTATACAGAGCTGGTGATCGAGGATTTAATCCTCTCCTCCGTCAGTTTCGCCATGTTGATGTTTGATATTGATGATTTTAAAAATATTAACGACACCTATGGCCATGCCGTCGGGGATGATATCTTGTGTGATATAGCGCAGTTAGTGCAGGAGACGCTGAGAGCTGATGACCACCTTGGTCGCTGGGGAGGCGAAGAGTTCGTCATCATATCCAAGGAGCTTGGCCAAGACGCCAGCTTGAAGCTGGCTAACCGGCTCTGCCGCAGCGTGGAGCAACACACCTTCCCCATCGCCGGTCATTTAACGGTTAGTATCGGACTCACCCTATTACAGCCCGGCGACCAGCCTCGCCAGCTATTTGAAAGGGCGGATCAAGGCATGTATCTGGCCAAAATGGCGGGTAAAAACCAAGTCTTTATCTGCTAAATATCCAATAGCAACTTGCTCCCCTATAGGCGATGCCCATGCAGCAATTATTACTGATTGGTGCGGGCCATGCCCACGCCTTTGTCCTCGAAGCCTTTGCCCAACAGCCTGCTTCAGACATTGCAATTACCGTGGTGAGCGATAGCCCCTTAGCGGCTTACTCTGGCAGCGTACCCGCTTGGCTAGCGGGAGAGTGTACGCTACGCGAGACACAAATCAACGTAGCGGCGCTATGCCAACGGGCCAACGCCCGATTAATACTTTCCCCAGCGAATACAATCAATACCCAGGCGCGTTATGTGTCCCTGATGAATGGCGAGCGCATTAATTTTGACGTGGTCTCCTTCAATATCGGCTCGACCCTGGCGCTTCCCCAGCAGCTTGGGGAGAACCTTCCCAAGCTGCTCGCCATGCGTCCTTTAAGCAGCCTGTACCAACGCTGGCAAGTACTGAAAAATGAGCTTAGCCACTTACCCAGTGGCGGCTCCCAACGAGTGCTGGGCGTTGGTGGCGGTGCCGCAGGCTGTGAAATACTAATGAGTGTGCTGATCCAACTGCGCAAACAGCGCCCGGATATTGATTGGGAGGGGCACTTACTCACTGCCGCTAATGCACTCTTGCCCGAAGCCGGGCGCTTGCCACGCTGGCTAACCCGGCGCGCGCTCTCAAAAGCAGGCATTACCGTTCACGTTGAGCAACGCGGAGAAACACTGATTGAAGGCGGGGTGACAACCCGGGAAGGTACCCGCATTGATGCGGACATCGTGCTCTGGGCAACCGGGGCTATCGGCCACTCTTGGCTTGCAAGCACCGCGCTGCCACTGGATAAACACAACTTTATTCAGGTAGAAAACACCCTGGAAGTCACCGGCCAGCCAAATATTTTCGCCGCGGGCGACTGCGCAGCATTGACCCCAGCGCTACCCAATGCGGGTGTATACGCAGTGCGTATGGGGCCCCACTTAGCGGACAACCTCCGCCGCGCCTGCCAGGGTGAAACCCTATCCCCCTGGCAGCCACCAACGCGTGTATTGGCACTGATTGGCACCGGTGATGGCCGCGCCATTGCCAGCCGCGGAGGCTTGGGGATATCCGGCAAGTGGGTATGGCAATGGAAAAAGCGGATTGATACGCGCTTTATCGCTCGCTTCAATCCGCCTTTTGAGGACTGACTGGCGCAGTTAGTTTCCTTCGCGCCAGCCGCCTAAGACCCGGCTGTCGGGGCCAAAAAAGACTAGCCGATCGTGGTCAATCAAGTAACGATAGGCGGTCTCCATCATATCGGTGACTCGCTTGGCATCGGCCATTTGCGGGCACGCCATGCGGGTGGTAGCCAACTGGCTAAACTCGATGCGTTGGTTCTCGCCTAGCGTCACTCCACCAGTAAAGCGGTTACAGCCGTCGTGACCGCTAACACTGCCATCGCGGGAGATCTGAAAAAAGGGCGTTTCCGGCATAGAGAGCCGCTCATCAGTCCCCACCAACAGCAGATTCCAACGCTGCTCAACAATAGCCCCTTCAAGCGAGGCATCGCTGGCGCCCCGTTGTGGCGTAGAGCTTGGCCCTGGCGAGCTGCTACAAGCACTTAACAGTAGTGCAGCAAAAGCGAGCAGTGGCAGTAAACGCCCACCTTGTATGGTCATGATGAACTTTCCTTGTGGCATAGTCTTAGTAGCATAGTCTTAGTAGCATAGTCTTAGTGTCATGGCTCTTACTGGAATAGCTCTTACTGGAACAGCTCTTACTGGAACAGCTCTTGCCGGAATAGCTACCAGCTACCGGTGTTTTCCATCGAGGCCCAGGGCTCTTGCGGCGCTAAGGCATCACCTTTCTGCAGCAACTCGACAGAGATACCATCCGGTGACTTAACAAACGCCATATGACCATCACGAGGCGGACGATTAATCGTCACGCCATTGTCCTGAAGGTGTTGGCAGAGCGCATATATATCATCCACCCGGTAGGCTAGGTGACCGAAATTGCGCCCACCAGTGTACTCTTCGGGATCCCAGTTATAAGTGAGCTCAAGCTCTGGTGCAGTCAGCCGCTCTGAGCGTGGCTCATCTTCTGGCGCGGCCAGAAACACCAGTGTGAAGCGGCCTTTCTCATTCTCTTTACGACGCACTTCTTTAAGCCCCAGCAGATCGCAGTAAAAGTGCAGCGAAGCATCTAGGTCACTGACACGCACCATGGTATGTAGATATTGCATATCGACTCCTGATAAAAAAACGCGCTTAGTCGTGCTTTACAAAAACGTGACAGCGAAAATAAATCACCACGACGCTGTATAATTTAATCATAACGTTTATCTTAGCTGGGTTTACCCGTCGGAGAAACCTGTGGACTCGATGACTCAAGCCGCGCTCGGCGCAGCCATTGGCGGTGCCGTGCTGGGCCGACGTTTAGGTCGTAAGGCCATTCTTATCGGCGCCGTACTGGGCACCCTGCCCGACCTTGATGTAGCGTTGGATTATGGCGACGCCGTGGCCAATGTCACCGAGCATCGCGGGTTTAGTCATTCGCTTTTTGTACTAACAGGGTTGGCGACTCTGCTGGCGTTACTATGCGCGTGGCTGGCTCCCACAAAAGCTATTAGCCTGCCCCACTGGTGGTGCTTTTTTGCGCTGATTCTGATTACCCACCCTCTGCTTGATGCGCTAACCACTTACGGCACCCAGTTGCTTTGGCCGTTTGACCTCACTCCCGCCGCTTGGCCGATTATTTTTATTATCGATCCCCTCTATACCCTGCCGCTGTTATTCGCTTTGGGGGTCGCCTTGATCTCCCAGCGGGTGCGTAAAGCCTGCACATGGGGATTGGCCATCACCAGTGTTTACCTCGTGATGTCGGCGGGGGCGAAGTTAGTGGTCGAGCAACGTCTGGCACCGGCTCTGGCAGAGCAGGGATTGGAAGAGGCGCCGCTATTGATACAGCCAACACCGTTTAACATCGTGCTATGGCGGGCCACGGTGATTGACGGGGATCGCTATTATGAAAGCCTGATCGGTGTGTTCGATGGTGACCGTCAGCCGCGTTTTGAGCCGCTTATTCGTAATGCTGCGCTTGAGGACGTAGCACTGGCCAGCCATCAAGGGCGACGCCTGAACTGGTTTGCAGGCCCCTTTCTGCGCTACGAAACACGCCTGCTGGACGGGAAAGAGACACTGATCGCCACCGATATTCGGCTTGGCTTCCCGGGCTTCCATCCGTTCAGCTTTACCCTGGCGACCCTCGAGGGTGAGCGCTGGGAACCACTTGCGGTAAGCGAACAGCTGGACAACACCCGCGGTATTCAGCTGGAAACGCTTTCGCGTCTCGCCGCACGTGCCGCTGGCAACACCTCGGCCCTCTGCGCCAGCGACTTTGTGCCGCCAGAGTGGCGGGCCGAGCGTGTTGTTTATCGTTGCTGATCTAACTCTTCATCAGGGTCGTCTAGGGGGCAATACCTTGGCCACAGCCACTATACTGCTCCCCGCCATAGGTCAGCGTAACCCGTGCTGGGAAAGGCTTGCCGCTCATATTGTCAAAGCAGGCGCCGGCGTCAATGCGCACGCGGAAAAAAGGCTCCACATCGGCGTTTTCAACCACGACCCGGCCAGCCTCATTGTCCATTACACTGACCATATAGGGTAGTTGAAGGCGCTCTTCCCCATAGTTCATCTCCAGTGTCAGCGTTGGGGTGTCATTCGCGAGCGCAACCGTCCAGCCTGGCTCGTTGCCCTGGCCAAAGAGCATCACACCGGGCTTCTCAGCACGGGTTAAGGCATCACGCTGCTCGGCCAGCGAACACTGCAGTTGCCCTCGCGGTGTTTCCACTAGCGCCTTGTCTCCTCGGTTCCAGAAACTGATCTCACCATCTTGGTAGCGGGCGCCGCTAGCCACGACGGCTTGGGGTAGCCGCCATGCACCGTGCAGCGACCATAGGCGCAAATCGTCGGCATTGGTGGCAGTCACTAAGTGCTGCTGTGCAGGCTCGCAGTGCCACGCAGCAAACGTCTGGGCGGAGCCAGGGAAAAGCGCCGAAGGCAGGAAGGGTGCCCGGTTATCCAGCGTTGCCTGATTAGCGGCTGTCGTTTCTGCTGAGGGTGTGGCTGCACACCCCCCGAGTACCACCATCATACCGGCTGCGGCGATGGCCCCGCCCCATGCTTTTAACGTATTCATACGCCATGCTCCCTGTATAACTCATTCTATTGCTTTCTTAACGACTTACCCGCGTTTGAACGCCTGTAGATCGTGCGTATCGATACTCTCTACCTGCGGGGGCAATCCCAACTCTTCGCGTTTGATTTTAACCTGCATTTTTTCCGCTAGCCGTTCGGCGTCATCGTCGGTAGTGCGCCCGTTAAGCTCCGCCAGCTGCGCCATTCCCTGATGATAGAAAGTGAGCAGATCCAGCGCCGTGCGGTTGTTCTCTTCCACCGCTTTACGCAGTTGCGAAAGATAGCCACTGACTTGCGAAAGGTGATGTTTGAGCTGCCAGACGTAGCGCACCTCCGTCATCCATGGGCGCTCACGCAGCACGGCAAATAGCGCACTGGTCGCCAATAGCCCAAGCAGCACGCCGAGGGCATTGAGCCATAGGCTGCTGCCAAAGGTTGACGTCAGGAGCATTGAAAATAGGAGGCCAAAAATAATCAGTTGTCCCGCCATGGCAAAGCTGATCATGCGGGCTTTGCGGCGGTAGGTTTCGGGGTCGTGATGTTCTAAGGTAAATACCATAGCCAGCCTCATTATCGCTGCAAACGCCCTATGATACGGGGCTGGCCAGGGCAAACAAGCAATAGTGTTTACAAATGCAATTACGCCAAACGCTCTGCAGCCGTTTTGAGTAAATGCTCGGTCGTTTCCCAGCCGACACAGGCATCGGTGACCGATACCCCGTAGCGCATGGCGCCAGGCTTGAGCGGCTGTTTGCCTTCGAACAGGTGACTCTCCAGCATCAGCGCGACCAGATTGGCTTCGCCCGCCTGACGTTGCGCCAATACATCCAGCATCACTTCACTCTGGCGGCGATGATCTTTACGCGCATTGGCATGGCTGCAATCCACCATTAGCCGAGGATTTTGCCCGGCATTACGCAGCGCGGTGGTTGCCGCACGTACGTGTTGAGCCTGATAGTTAGGCTCGCCATGCCCGCCACGCAGCACCACGTGGGTATGCGGGTTGCCTGACGTTTGCTGGACGATCGGGTAGCCTTGAGGGTCTACTGCGAAACGCTGGTGCGGGTGGGCTGCCGCACTCATAGCATCGATAGCCACTTGTACATCGCCACTGGTGGCATTTTTGAACCCCACCGCTGCCGACAGATCACTGGCCAGCTCACGGTGCAGTTGCGATTCCGTGGTGCGTGCGCCTATCGCAACCCAGCTTAGTAAATCGTCAAGGTAGGGCGCTAACATCGGCTGTAAAAGCTCGGTGGCTACAGGCAGCCCCCGGGCGGCTACCGCATGCATTAGTTCACGAGAGAGCGCCAAACCGCGGGGCATATCACCGCTGCCATCCAAGCCTGGGTCGTAGGCCAGCCCTTTCCAGCCCACGGTGGTGCGCGGCTTTTCAACGTAGACGCGCATGACCGGCAAAATACGTTCGCTAACCTCTTCACTTAACGCGGCCAAGCGGTCAGCGTACTCCAACGCTGCATCGGGGTCATGTACGGAACAGGGGCCGACCACCACGAGGAGACGGTCATCGTGTCCACTCAAAATCTGTTGAACAGCGTGGCGCTGGTGGGCAATTTGCTCGCTAAGCGAGTCGCTTAACGAGACACGTTGACGCAGCTCGGCGGGGGTAGGCAGCCGCTTTGCAGTGGACTCAGACGCTGAAGGCGTTAGTCGGGCAGTCGCGTGGGCAGTGGATACAATGGTTGTGTTAATAACAGGGCTGATAGGCGCATTCATGATTAATTCTCCGCAATCGTGTGACATCGTATGGCTGTGTGACCACCCAAGTGAACACGGTCGGAGGTGGCAGCTAGCACCGACCGCGCGTCGCTAAATCGCCAGCTATAGCCATAACCCACAAAGGCGGTAGCGAATGCGTTAGTCAGTGCGCGATAGATCATGATGCTGCTCCTTAATGAAAAAATGATGAATAATTCTCTAAGCCCAACAGTAGCCATGTTTCACAATAACTAGGCCCCAAAACGCCAAAAGCCCCGGCGGGGTTACCGACCGGGGCTTCTGTGCTTGCGGCAGGCAACCGGGTGGTGTGCCTGTTGGCGCGACGTTAGGCGTCGGCCAGGGGCACACCGTGGCTAAACCAATACCCACAAAACGCGAAGCCGCTGGCCAATTCTGGCTGCGGGTTCACTGTATGTGGGTTGGTTAGTCGCTGCATGCCCATCTTCCGTTAGATTCTGTTAGTTCAGCTGGCAATAGCTAAACCAGTCAATGGTCTGACAGGTTGCCGCCATGGCGTTGTGGTTTATCCTGCCTGCAAGCGCTGCAAATGGCAACACTCAACCGCTAAAAGCTTGTACCCAGCCAATGGTAGCGGGCAACGCGCTCATACTCACCAAAACAACCACGCCTAGAAAAATGGACAGGAAACCAGAGTCGTCTTTAAAGTTTTCGTCGTGATGGGCCATGTTAGCCTCCTTTTTTATCAACGCTATATCAGGGGGAGTGTCAAAAATCTGAGGTCATATTAAGTAGATCGCGGTGCGTAGGCAAACACATCCGAAAACACCCGCTCAAGCTTCATGCCTTTCATGTCGAGCACATCCAGGCAGGCGTACACCATGTTGGGCGACCCAGAGATATAAACGTCGTGGGCGTCTGGGGTGATATCAGCGCTTTTCAACACCTGATCAATACGGCCCAGATGATGGCTAATCCGCTCCCCCACAGCCATGGGCTCTTCCAAGGGCGATTCGGTCACCGCATGAAAGAAGATATTGGCGTGGGTTTGCGCCCAGTGGCTGGCCAGTTGCTCCAAATAGAGATCGCGGTGTTCGCGGGCTGCCCACCAAAGTGAAATTTCCCGCTCAGGCTGTTCGTGCAGCACCGCTTCGATGATCGCTTTCATCTGTGAAAAACCGGTGCCCGCCGCAATAAGCATTAATGGACGTTGGCTTTGACGATCAAGCACGCACTCGCCACCGGGCAAACGTAGCGTGAGTTGGTTGGCGACCTGTAGCAGTTCACGCAGCCGCGCTGAGTTATCCCGCTCTGGCCAGTGCTGTATATGCAGCTCAATAACGCCATCGTTGCGATCTGCACTGGCGATCGAAAACGGCACCCAGGTGGTCTCGTCCAGCTTGAGCTCTAAATATTGCCCCGGCGCGTGCTGCATGGCTTCGGCGCGTCCGGTTAGCGTCACACCAAACACGTCGGGGCTTAAGTTCTCAACCTCGGTGACTTGGCACGTCAACGTCCTTGCACTCATGAAAGCCTCTTTATTACAAATTTGGTCAGCGATACATCGCACTTAGCGGCGAGAGGGTGGCAACTCCAGGCCAATCCCCAGCGCTTCCCAGCGTTCATCCACACGCGCTTTAACGGCATCGTCCATCACAATGGGTGTGCCCCACTCACGATCAGTCTCGCCTGGCCACTTATTGGTGGCATCTAGGCCCATTTTCGAGCCTAGGCCTGAAACCGGCGAAGCAAAGTCGAGGTAATCAATTGGGGTATTTTCGACCATCACGGTATCCCGGGCGGGATCCATTCGGGTCGTGATCGCCCAGATCACATCTTCCCAATTGCGTGCATCCACGTCGTCATCCAACACAATCACAAACTTGGTGTACATAAACTGACGCAGGAAGCTCCATACCCCCATCATCACGCGCTTGGCGTGGCCCGGGTATTGCTTCTTCATGGTCACCACCGCCATGCGGTAAGAACAGCCTTCCGGCGGCAGGTAGAAGTCGACAATTTCGGGGAACTGCTTGCACAGGATGGGCACGAACACTTCGTTGAGCGCCACGCCCAGAATCGCCGGCTCATCCGGCGGTCGCCCGGTATAGGTCGAGTGATAAATCGCATCACGGCGCATGGTCATCCGCGTGACGGTAAACACCGGGAAGTGGTCGACCTCATTGTAGTAACCGGTGTGATCGCCAAAGGGGCCTTCCGCGGCCATATCATCCGGGTAGATAAAGCCTTCGAGGATAATCTCGCTGGACGCGGGTACATCCAGGTCGGCGTGGCCGCACTTGACCAGCTCGGTACGCGAACCGCGCAGCAAGCCCGCAAAGGCGTACTCCGAGAGCGAATCCGGTACTGGGGTCACGGCGCCCAGAATCGTCGCAGGGTCGGCGCCAAGCGCCACGGCTACTGGAAAAGGCTCGCCAGGGTGGGCCTTTTGAAACTCTAGAAAATCCAGCGCGCCGCCGCGGTGGGAGAGCCAGCGCATGATGAGGCGATTTTTGCCGATTTTCTGCTGGCGATAGATGCCCAGATTCTGGCGCTTCTTGTGCGGACCTTTGGTAATCACTAGTGGCCAGGTGACCAGCGGTGCCGCATCGCCAGGCCAGCAGTGTTGAATCGGCAGCAGACCAAGATCGACCTCGTCGTCTTCATACACCACTTCTTGCACCGGCGCATGCTTGACGTTTTTCGGCCCCATGCTGAGCACTTGCTTGAAAATCGGCAGCTTGTCCCAGGCATCCTTCAAGCCTTTAGGCGGATCAGGCTCTTTAAGAAACGCCAATAGCTTGCCGACTTCTCTTAGCGCTTCCACCGACTCCTGGCCCATGCCCAGCGCTACCCGTTTGGGGGTACCAAACAGATTGCCCAACAGCGGCATGTCGTGGCCTTTGACGTTTTCAAACAGCAACGCCGGGCCACCGGCACGCAGGGTACGGTCGCAAATTTCAGTGATTTCCAGATAAGGATCGACTTCGACGTGGATACGCTTGAGTTCACCCTGGGCTTCAAGCGCCGCGATGAACTCTCGCAAGTCTTTATACTTCAAGGCACGCTCCCTGGCTGGCGAATGCGCCGCTAGATGACGTTAGCGGCGTTGATCATAGCGGCGGTTCAGCACTACACGCTAGCGTCGCACTTGCGTTATCACTTAGCGACGTTTCATCGCTTCAAAGAATTCGAGATTGGTCTTGGTATCTTTCAAACGGTCAATCAGGAATTCAGTGGCGGCGGTGTCTTCCATCGGATTGAGCAGCTTGCGCAGAATCCACATACGCTGCATTTCATCCTCAGAAGCCAGGAGGTCTTCACGACGGGTACCACTGCGGCGGATATTGATCGCCGGGAACACGCGACGCTCAGCCAGCTTACGATCCAGATGGGCTTCCATGTTACCGGTGCCCTTGAACTCTTCGAAGATGACTTCGTCCATCTTGGAGCCGGTATCCACCAGCGCCGTGGCGATAATCGTCAGGCTGCCGCCCTCTTCGATGTTACGCGCCGCACCAAAGAAGCGTTTCGGCTTTTCAAGAGCGTGAGCATCGACACCACCGGTAAGCACTTTGCCGGAGCTGGGTACCACGGTGTTGTAGGCACGCGCCAAGCGGGTAATCGAGTCGAGCAGGATGACCACGTCTTTCTTGTGCTCAACCAAACGCTTGGCTTTCTCGATGACCATTTCGGCCACTTGCACGTGGCGCGCAGGCGGCTCATCAAAGGTCGATGCCACCACTTCGCCACGCACGGTGCGCGACATTTCCGTCACTTCCTCAGGGCGCTCATCGATCAGCAGTACGATCAGGTGGCACTCGGGGTTGTTGCGCGTGATGGAGGTCGCGATGTTCTGCAACATCAGTGTTTTACCCGCCTTGGGCGGCGACACCAGCAGACCACGTTGGCCTTTACCAATCGGCGCGGTTAGATCGATGATCCGCGCGGTAAGGTCTTCCGTGGAGCCGTTACCGATCTCCATACGCATACGATCGTCTGGGAACAGCGGTGTTAAGTTCTCAAACAGGATCTTATGCTTGGCATTTTCCGGACGGTCAAAGTTAATTTGACTGACCTTCAGCAGGGCGAAGTAGCGCTCACCCTCCTTCGGCGGGCGGATTTTGCCGGAAATGGAGTCACCCTTGCGCAGATTGAAACGGCGGATCTGCGAAGGCGATATATAGATATCGTCGGGACCGGCGAGATAGGAGCTGTCAGCGCTACGCAGGAAGCCGAAGCCATCCTGAAGAATTTCCAGCACACCATCGCCATAGATATCCTCGCCACTTTTGGCGTGTTTTTTGAGGATGGCGAAAATGATGTCCTGCTTGCGCGAACGGGCCAAGTTATCAATACCCATTTCACGGGCGATATCGAGGAGCTCGGGAACGGTTTTTTGCTTGAGTTCAGTGAGATTCATCGGTGTGTTAGAAAGTTGCTCATGGAAGCTGGGCGCCAGGCGCCGGGAGTAAGACAGGAGGCGTGAAAGTGACGCCGTGTGATGCGTTCAGACCCCGGTAAAGGCACGCGCTCGAAGATGAAAGGAACTGGGTTGGGCTTAGCTAACAACCTTAGTACATACAACACTAGTACTTGTCATCATTAAGACTCAACTCGAGGGTGCTAACAGTTGCTTAATCTGGTTTCCACAGGAGAGTGGCTGAACCAATGGGCTATCTGACGACTTGGAATTCTGGCTGACGCTAAAGGCACAACAATAAATAACGTCTGGGGCGACCAAGGTGCCTTACTTGAACAACGCGTGCAAGATTATTTATCTAAACCGCAGCTATCTAAACGGCAGTCATCTCAACAGCGAAGCGCTTGTGGACACACTAACTAACCAGGTCAGATCAAGCCAGTAGCTCGATGGTAGTCAAGCGCCGCGACAAACGCAAGCCTTTAGGCGTCTGGCAATTGACAATAGATAAAGGTCGCCGCAACCTTGGCACAGCCAACACGAAGGAAAGCTCATGCCCAAGGACATTACGCTCCCCATTGCCCCCTCTGCCGTTGAGGTAGATAGCGGTGCGCCGCAGCGCTTCGCCGCTATAGATCTGGGCTCTAACAGCTTTCACCTACTGGTGGCTAACTACCAGCACGAGCGCCTCCAGGTGGTGGCCCGCTTGGGTGAAAAGGTGCAGCTCGCTGCGGGCTTGGACGATGACGGCCTGCTCAGCGAAGAAGCAATGCAGCGTGCGCTGGACTGCCTGGGCCGCTTTGCGCCGTTTTTAAGCGACATTACCAACGCCAACTTGCGTATTGTCGGCACTAACGCCCTGCGCGATGCCGATAATAGCCAGGCATTTATCGAGCGTGCCGAGGCCCAGTTAGGTCACGCCATCGAAATTATTGCCGGCCGTGAAGAGGCGCGCCTGATCTATTTAGGCGCCGCCCACGCGCTGGCGGAAAATGGCCGCCGATTAATCGTCGATATTGGCGGCGGATCAACCGAATTTATCATCGGCGAAGCCTTTGAGCCCAAAGCGCTGGAAAGCCTGCGCATGGGCTGCGTCACCTTTTCCCGGCGTTTCTTCCCCGACGGCGAATTAAACGAAAAACGCATGCGCCGTGCCGAGCTCGCCGCGCTTTCCGAGCTCGCCAATATTCAGCGCCCCTATCAGCGCCTGGGCTGGGACGACCCTGTCGGCTCCAGCGGCACCATTAAGGCCGCGGCCAGCGTATTGCATGCCTATGGCGACACTCCCCACGAAGGTGTGATCACCCGTGACGGTTTGCAGAAGTTGCGCGAACGGCTACTGAAGTGCAAACAGCTGGATAAAGTCGCGCTGGATGGCCTCAAAGCCGACCGCGCCAAAGTCTTCCCGGCAGGTATTGCCATTCTTGGGGCAATTTTTGAGGCCTTGGATTTAACCCAGATGCGCTATTCGGATGGCGCGCTGCGTGAAGGCGTGCTCTACGACATGGCCGGGCGCAATACGGCGGAAGACACGCGCTCCAAGAGCCTGGAGTCGCTAAAGCGCACCTACGATGTGGATACCCGCCAAGGGCTTAACGTTGCCGATACCGCCGCGCGTCTGTTTAACCAGGTTCGCCACGCCTGGTCACTCAGCCCCGAGCAAGGGCGCTACTTGCAGTGGGCCTGCCACGTGCATGAAATCGGTCTGGCGATCTCACACAGCCAGTTTCATCGCCACGGTGCTTACCTGCTGGAACATTCAGATCTCGCTGGATTTTCACGCCCTGAACAGCGCCAACTGGCGTTTTTAGTACGTGCCCACCGGCGCAAATTTCCACTTAAGGAGTGGCAGGCCCTGCCAGAAGCGCAACAGGCCACCACCC
The DNA here is from genome assembly GCF_031010175.1 of Halomonas sp. SpR1. Taxonomy (GTDB): domain Bacteria; phylum Pseudomonadota; class Gammaproteobacteria; order Pseudomonadales; family Halomonadaceae; genus Vreelandella. The sequence continues at coordinate 44,795 of NZ_JAUAMB010000006.1, read as the reverse complement.
AAAAGCTTGCCCGACTGCTGCGTTTAGCCGTGCTGCTTAACCATTCACGCCCGGAAACCGCTCCCTCTCTGCCAGGGATAAGCGCCGAAAGCGATAGCCTGACGATCACTCTGCCCGCCAATGATGAACCCACCCTGCTAAGTACTGATTTGGAGCAGGAGCAGGCCTTTATGGAAGCTGCCGGCTTTAAACTTTTGATTAAGCAGGCAAATTAAGACGAGTGAAGCGAACGCCCTCTGCCTGCCATAATAGCTGAGCTGGGGGACGTATGACGCCAATACATGCCCCCGCCTGCATGATGACCACCAGCCGCTCGCGTTCCCAGGGGGGTATATCCGCCTCTTGCAGTAACCGTTTTACATCCCGCCGTCCTCGCTTGGCCAGTTGAATAACCTCGCCTCCCTGGCGCCAGGTTGCTTTCAGCGGTTGAGACGGCGGCTGTTGTAACACGAGCACCTGGCAGCCTAGCGGCCCGATGGGCGTTTCCAGCGGCGTTTGACCATCCCAGTTAGCTTTCCAAGGCGGTAGCGGTTCAAGGGGCGCCATCAGATAGAGCCGCTGGCGCCACAGGCGCGCCTGAGCGCCCGGCCACTCAACGCACACCGCTGCATCCGCTTTGGCTGATAGCTGCTCAAGCAGGCTCTCTAGGCGCTTCTGGGGCGGTGTCGGCAAGCCTTGGCATTGGCAAAGAGTGCGCACCAGCAGCCGCTGGCGTGCACAGGAGCGCTCGCCCAGCGCAGTCGCGTCAATGCATTGACCGAGGTACTGGCTATCTACCCGTAAGCTTTGCAGCTCTTCCTGGGCGTATTCGCGCAGCAATCTATCCGCTTCACTGGCATGGTTAGCGCTGTTCGCCAGCGCAGTTACCGCCGTAGGCCAGCGCTCGCGCATCACCGGTAGCACTCGATGGCGCAGCCGGTTGCGATCGAAACTGATATCGCTATTGGTAGGGTCTTCACACCACGTCAGGTCGAGCGACTGCGCTGCTGATTCAAGCATGACCCGGCTTACCGTTAGCCAGGGGCGTACGAGGGTGAGGCACTGGGCATCGCGGCGATAGGGCATACCCGCCAAGCCACGCACGCCGCTGCCGCGCAGGGCAGCGAGCAAAAAAGTTTCCGCCTGGTCATCCTGGTGTTGGGCCAGCCAGAGCGTATCGGCCGCGGGAAGGGTGGCAAAAAACGCCTTATATCGGGCGTTGCGGGCGGCGCCTTCGATGCCATCGCCATGTACATCTACCGTCACATTGACCACCGTCAGCGGCACGCTCAAACGCTCGCAGAGTGTTGTACAGTGTTTTTCGAAGGTCTCTGCCGCCGTCTGTAGACCGTGGTTAATGTGGATGGCGCGCAGGGGGCGGTCTGCTTGTTGGCAGACCTGCGCGGCTAAGACGAGCAGCAGACAGGAATCCAAGCCACCCGAAAGGGCTACCCAAATAGAGCGCCCCGGCGGGGTTTCCGCCAGGGCGTCTTCAAGCAAGCCTTGCAGTAAATTACGCGGCTGGGGCGCCATAGCTCATTAAACGTTTGTAGCGACGCTCCAGCAGAGCCTCGGTGTCCATCGCCTGTAGACGTTCCAGGCTGGCGGTCAGCGCCTCTTTGACCCGTTCCGCGGTGGTCAGCGGATGGCGATGTGAGCCACCCAGGGGCTCTTTGATCAGCGAGTCGACAAAGCCCAGCTCTTTTAAACGCTCGGCGGTAATGCCCATGGCTTGGGCGGCGTCAGAGGCTTTGGCGGCACTCTTCCACAAAATCGAGGCGCAGCCTTCCGGCGAGATGACCGAGTAGGTTGAGTACTGCAGCATTTGCAGCTCGTCGCAGACGCCAATGGCTAGCGCGCCACCGGAACCGCCTTCGCCAACTACCGTTGAGATAATCGGCGTTTTCAATCGCGACATAACAGCCAGGTTGTAGGCGATGGCCTCGGACTGACCGCGCTCTTCGGCGTCGATACCTGGGTAAGCGCCTGGGGTATCGATAAAGGTCAGAATCGGCATTTTAAAGCGCTCGGCCATTTCCATCAGGCGGCACGCTTTGCGGTAGCCTTCGGGCCGCGGCATGCCGAAGTTGCGGCGCACTTTCTCTTTTACATCGCGGCCTTTTTGATGGCCAATGACCATCACCGGCGCATCATTCAAGCGTGCGATGCCACCGACTAGCGCGGCATCATCGGCGAAGTTGCGATCACCGTGCAGTTCATCGAAGTCGGTGAAGATGTGTTCGAGATAGTCCAGCGTATAGGGGCGCTGGGGGTGCCGTGAAAGCTGCGAAACCTGCCAGGGAGTCAAATCCTTGAAGATTGATGCCGTCAGCTTGCGGCTTTTTTCTTCCAGCCGAGCAATCTCGTCAGAAAGGTTGACTTGGCTATCGGAGCTGACTAAGCGCAGTTCCTCAATTTTTGCCTGAAGTTCGGCAATCGGCTGTTCAAAATCGAGATAATTAGGATTCATCGGCGCTGCCTATAGAAAGAAGCCTGATCAAAATATACATTGATAAGAATTAAAGAGAATAAAGCGCATTATCGCACCCTGACCCAGCCACGCAAGTTGAGTGCCTACCCTACCGATTTTTTAACGATAACGGAGTTGCACACCTGCCTGGCCCTGGACATCCCGCAGCGCCAGCAGCAAATCGTCACTAGGCGCCACTTTCCACTCATCGGCAAGCTCGAGCCAAGCAACCGCTGCCGGGTGGCGGTACTGCAGGCGTACCGGCAAACCTTCCTCGTCGCGGTACGGCGTCAGGCTGTCGCGCAGAGTCTCAATTAAGCGGCCATTGATCTGCCCCGCATCCAGCGCCAGCTCCACCGCTTGGCCATAGCGAATACGCGCCGTCACCATTGGCGTGACGTCTTTACCGCGCAGGCGCAGGCCGCCGGAAAATTCGTCGCTGGAGACCTCGCCCTCGACGATCAACACCTGATCGGCCTCAATCTGACCACGCAACTGCTCAAATAGCTCCCCAAATAGCGAGGCTTCAATACGCCCAGTGCGGTCATCCAGGGTAATAAACGCCATGGTATCGCCACGCTTGGACTTCATGGTGCGCACGCCGACCACTAGCCCGGCCACCCGTTGGGGGTCGCGGGAGGGTTTTAAGTCGCTGATCCGCGTCGATACAAAACGCTTTAATTCCCGCTCGTACTCGTCGATCGGGTGGCCAGTGAGGTAAAGCCCCAGGGTATCTTTCTCGCCTGAGAGCCGCTCGCGGTCAGTCCACTCACGGGCGTTGATATACTCGGCGTATACGTTACTGTCACCGTCGCCTTCTTCGTCAGCGGCGAACGCATCCCCAAACATGTCCAGCATGCCCAGGTTCTGATTGGTATGGTTCTGAGCGGCGGCTTTAAGCGCGTCTTCCATTGCCGCAAACAGCACAGCACGATTGGGGCCTAAAGTATCCAGCGCGCCAGAGCGAATCAGCGCTTCCAGGGTGCGCTTATTCATCCTTTTAGGATCAATGCGGCGACAGAAATCGAAGATATCCTTGAACGGACCGTCTGTCTCACGGGCTTCGACAATGGCGCCAATCGGGCCTTCGCCCACGCCACGAATCGCGCCTAACCCATACACCACCCGCGCATCGCTATCGACGGTAAACTTGTAGCCACCCACGTTGACGTTCGGCGGGGTCACGGTGAGTCGGAGGTTGCGACACTCCTCAATCAGCGGTACCACTTTATCCAGGTTGTCCATCTCTGTGGACATAACGGCGGCCATAAAGGGCCCCGGATAGTGGGCTTTCAGCCATGCGGTTTGGTAAGACACCAGCGCGTAGGCGGCCGAGTGCGATTTGTTAAAGCCGTAACCGGCGAATTTTTCTACCAGGTCGAAGATGTTACCGGCCAGGTCTTTATCGATCCCGTTGGCGGCACAGCCCTCCATAAAGCCGTCGCGCTGCTTGGCCATCTCTTCGGGCTTTTTCTTACCCATGGCGCGGCGCAGCATATCGGCCTGACCGAGGCTGTAACCTGCCATCACCTGAGCGATCTGCATGACCTGCTCTTGGTAGAGAATAATGCCGTAGGTGGGCGCCAGCACCGGTTTCAACAGCTCATGCTGGTAATCCGGGTGGGGATAAGAGACTTCGGCCCGGCCGTGCTTACGGTTGATAAAGTCGTCGACCATGCCCGACTGCAAGGGGCCGGGGCGGAACAGCGCTACCAGGGCGATCATGTCGTCCAGGGAGTCGGGCAACAGGCGCTTGATCAGTTCCTTCATGCCGCGGGATTCGAGCTGGAACACCGCCGTGGTTTCGGCGCGTTTGAGCATCTCAAAGGTCGGCGAGTCGTCCAGCGGAATGCTGTCGATATTGAGCGGCTCCTGACCGTTGACGCTGCGCACCTTGTCGACCATTTCCAGCGCCCAGTCGATAATTGTCAGCGTGCGCAAGCCCAGGAAGTCGAACTTGACCAGCCCCGCTTCTTCAATATCGTTCTTATCGAACTGAACCACCAAGCCGGAGCCGTCTTCGTCGCAGAGCAGCGGTGAGAAGTCGGTCAGCTTGGTAGGCGCTATTACCACGCCCCCGGCGTGCTTGCCGGTGCCCCGGGTGGTGCCCTCCAGCTTGAGCGCCATCTCCCAGATCTCTTCTGCCTCTTCGTCATTACCGATAAACTCTTTGAGCGCTGGCTCCTGCTCAATCGCTTTGGCCAGGGTCATGCCCACTTCAAAGGGAATCAGCTTGGAGAGTTTGTCGCCCAACGAATAGGGGCGCCCCTGGGCGCGGGCCACGTCGCGCACCACGGCCTTGGCCGCCATGGTGCCAAAGGTGACAATCTGCGAGACCGCATTCCGGCCATAACGCTCGGCCACGTACTCAATCACCTTGTCGCGCTTCTCCATGCAGAAGTCGACATCAAAGTCGGGCATTGAGACACGTTCAGGGTTCAGAAAGCGCTCGAACAGCAGGTCGTAACCGATCGGATCCAGATCGGTGATCTTTTGCGCGTAGGCCACCAGCGAACCGGCACCGGAACCCCGCCCTGGGCCTACCGGCACGCTGTTGTCCTTGGCCCACTGGATAAAGTCCATCACGATCAGGAAGTAGCCAGGGAAGCCCATCTGGATAATAACGTTGAGCTCGAACTCCAGCCGGTCGCGGTAGCGCTGGTCGATTGCCTGGTACTCTTCGCTATCGCGAGGGTAGCGCTCTGCGGGAAACAGAAAGTCCAACCGCTCGGTTAAACCGTCGTGGGAGACCTTGCGGAAGAACTCATCCTGGGTCATGCCGTCGGGAATACCGAACTCGGGTAGGAAAATCTCGCCCAGGCGCACATCGACGCTGCAGCGCTCGGCGATCATCACGCTGTTTTCCAGCGCTTCGGGAATATCCGAGAACAGCGCCGCCATTTCGTCGGGGCTTTTCAGGTACTGCTCTTCGGTGTAGCGGCGCTCGCGGCGAGGGTCATCCAGCGCTTTGCCTTCGCCGATGGCGACACGGGTTTCATGCGCCCAAAAATCATCGCGCTCTAAAAAGCGCACGTCGTTAGTCGCCACCACCGGCGTGCCGGTCTCAATGGCCAGCTTGACGCTGGCGTGAACGCAGGCCTCTTCCAGCGGACGGCCAGTGCGAACCAGCTCCAGATAAAAGCGTTCGGGGAACGCCGCCTGCCACTCTTGGAGCAGTACCCGGGCGTCATGCTCGTGGTCAGACAGCAGGTGGCGGCCAATTTCCCCCTCCCGGGCACCGGAGAGCGCGATCAAGCCCTCACTCTGTTCCAGCACCCACTGCTTATCGAGAATCGCGCGCCCCTGGCGCTGGCCGTGCGTCCAGCCCTTGGAGATCAGCTCGGTGAGGTTGCGGTAGCCAACGTCATTCATCGCCAGCAGCGTTAGCCGATAAGGGTGCGACTCGTCGTGGGGATTATGCAGCCATAAATCGCTGCCAATAATCGGCTTCAAGCCCGCCCCCTGGGCGGCTTTATAGAACTTCACCAAGCCGAACAGGTTGGCTTCATCGGTCAAGGCCAGCGCTGGCATCGCTCGTTCCGCAGTAGTACTCACCAGCGATTTAAGCTTCACCAAGCCATCGACCAGGGAGTATTCACTGTGCAAACGCAGATGAACAAACGGTACCGTCATAACACTCTCGCTAAATAAATAAACAGGCTTAAAGCAGCGCTAGCTGACGCTGAACAGGCGCAAAACTGCGGCGGTGATCTGGCAAGGGCCCATGAGCAACAAGCGCGGCGAGATGCTCTTTGGTGGGATACCCTTTGTGGCGCGCAAAGCCATACTCAGGATAGCGCATATCCAGCGTTACCATTTGGGCATCGCGAGCGACTTTAGCCAAAATCGACGCCGCGGCAATGGCGCAGTGGCGTGAATCGCCCTTCACCACCGCCTGGCCTGGCAGCCGATGGCCGGGTAACTTGTTGCCATCGACGAGTAGATATTCCGCCGCAGGTGTCAGCCCATCAATCGCCCGTCGCATGGCTAAATGGGTGGCGTGGTAGATATTCAGCGCATCCACCTCGGCAGCGCTGGCTTCTGCCACGGCAAAGGCTAGCGCCCGCTCACGAATCTGACTATCCAGCGCTTCTCGCTTGCGTGCAGTGAGTTTTTTAGAGTCGGTAAGGCCTTCAATGGGCTGAGCGGGGTCGAGAATAACGGCGGCGGCCACCACGCTACCGATCAGTGGCCCGCGACCCACTTCATCCACCCCTGCCAGCCGCTCACCGCTATAGGCAATCTCAAGGGTTGGAAAATCCTTGTGATCAATCAACCAGTGCTCAATGGCCATGCCGTTATTTTCCATCAGCAGCCTCCAACGGCTGGCCCGCTGCCAGCAGGCTAATCGCTTCGGCGGCACGGCGGCTGGCATTGCGCTGGAGCGTAGCATGCATCTCGGCAAAGCGCGTTTCCAGGGCATGGCGACTATTTTCGTCCGCCAGCATAGCGCTGAGCTGGTCGGCAATCGCCTCTGATGAGGCGGCGTCCTGAATCAGCTCAGGCACCAGCGTCTCCTGGGCGATCAAATTGGGCAGCGATACCCACTGGGTTTTGACCATCCGCTTGGCCAACCAGTGGGTGGCCGGGGCCATTTTGTAAGCCACCAGCATGCTGCGGTGGCACAGCATGGCTTCCAGCGCTGCGGTACCTGAGGCCAGCAGAACGACATCACTCGCTACCATCGCTTCGCGGGCTTGGCCATCGAGCAGCGTCGTGCACTCGGCCAGCTGCGGGTAGTTGGCCAGCAGCGCGTTAATTTCACGGCGGCGATCAGCGGTAGCCGCGGGAATAACCACCTGAAGCGCCGGGTGACGCTGGCAGAGCTGGGCGGCCGCAGCAAGAAAGGTGTCGCCCAAAAAACGAATTTCGTTGGCCCGGGAGCCTGGCAGCAGTGCCAACACCTGGCAATCAGGCGCCAACTCCAGCGCCTGCCGGGTGGCAACACGGTCATTTTCCAGCGCCATTTCGTCAGCCAGGGGATGGCCCACAAAGGCAACGGGCACTCGATGTTCACGGTAGAAGGCGGCTTCAAACGGCAGCAGTGTCAGCATACCGTCGACCGACTTGGCGATGCCTTTTACCCGCCCCTGGCGCCACGCCCATACGGAAGGACTCACGTAGTGGGCGGTGGTAATGCCTGCTTCGCGAAGCTGGCGTTCCAGGCCTAAATTGAAGTCCGGCGCATCGATGCCCAGCATAATATCGGGCTGCCAGGCTAGCGCTTCAGCTTTTAGGGTGCGCCGTACACGGATCAGTTCGGGGAGGTGCTTGAGCACTTCAACCAGCCCCATTACCGCAAGTGTTTCGAGAGGGAAGCGGCTTTCCATGCCTTCTGCCTGCATACGTGGCCCGCCGATACCACGGAACTCGACGTCGGGGTGGCGAACTTTGAGCTCACGCATCAGCCCAGCACCAAGAATATCGCCGGAGAGTTCTCCGGCCACGAGATAGACGCGTTGCAGGGTCATAGGTAGATCAGCATGGTTTAGCGGGTAATGCCGCGGGTCGAACGCTCAATAGAGGCGGCAAAATGCTCGATTTCGGGCAGATCAAAACGGCTACGCATTTCGACCAGCGCCTGCTCAGTGGTTAGCCCTTGGCGGTAGACCATTTTATAGGCGGTGGTGAGTGCACTGATCGCCTCGCGGCTAAAGCCTCGGCGCTTTAATCCCACCAGATTAAGGCCACGCGCTTCCGCCGGGTTGCCATTAATCATGATATAGGCTGGGGTGTCCTTGGTAATAATCGAGCCACCACCGGCCATGGCGTGATCACCAAAGTGGCAGAACTGATGCACTGCCGCCAAGCCACCTAGAATGGCATGATCGCCGACGGTGACATGCCCCGCCAGGGTCACCTGATTGGCCAAAATGCAGTCGTTACCAATCACACAATCATGGCCGACATGCACATAAGCCATAAACAGGTTGCGCGAACCAATGGTGGTTTCACTGCGATCCTGAACGGTGCCACGGTGAATGGTGGCGCCTTCACGAATCACGTTATCGTCCCCCATCACCAACCGTGTGGGTTCGCCTGCGTATTTTTTATCCTGACAGTCTTCGCCTACCGAGGCGAACTGAAAGATACGCGTGCGCTCACCCAGAGTGGTGGGACCTTTAACCACCACATGGGGGCCAATCACCGAACCAGCACCGATGGTGACGTCGGGGCCGATAATGCTAAAAGGGCCTACCTCAACATCGTCGGCAAGGCGCGCCGTCGGGTCGACCAGGGCAGTAGGATGTATCAAGCCACCTTCCTCTCGGCACAAATAATTTCCGCTTCGCAGGCCAGCTCACCGTCAACCGTGGCACGGCATGCAAATTTCCAAATACCGCGTTTACCTTTAATCACATCGGCTTCTAAGGTGAGCTTATCACCCGGCATTACCGGGCGCTTAAAGCGCACTTTGTCACTGCCTACCAAGTAGTATACATAGCCATCGGCAGGCAGTTTATTGACCGTTTTAAAGCCGAGAATACCGCATACCTGGGCCAGCGCTTCAATCACCAGCACGCCGGGCATAATCGGGTGATGCGGAAAATGGCCGTTAAAGAACGGCTCGTTGATGCTGACATTCTTGTACGCAACGATGGATTCACCGATGGCGAGTTGCGTTACTCGATCCACCAGCAAAAACGGGTAGCGGTGGGGCAAGTACTCGCGAATTTCATTGATATCCATAACCATCGTAGCGACCTCTAAAATAACAAAACGCCTGATGTACTCCTGAAGAGCGTCAGGCAAATACCAGCACGTTCGCTGATTAAAAGGCTGGGATTATACCCCGCTGCCATCTAGCCTCAAAACAGCAGCAGTTAAAATTCAATCAGCCATTACTAATCACGTTGCTTTTTTTCCAATCTGGATAGGCGCTTAGCGATGTCATCGAGCTGTTTAAAACGCACCGCGTTCTTACGCCACTGACTATTGGCCATGGCGCCAGTTCCGGAGGAGTAGACCCCTGGCTCATGGATTGAGTTCGTCACTAAACTCATTCCCGTGACCTGAACGCTATCGCAAATCGTCAAATGGCCTGACAAGCCAACGCCACCACCCAGCATACAGTGCTTACCGACCTTGGTAGAGCCAGCAATACCTACACAGCCCGCTAAGGCACTGTGGTCACCAATGATGACGTTATGGGCAATTTGCACCTGACTATCAATTTTAACGTCATTGCCAATCACCGTATCACCCAGCGCGCCGCGATCGATGCTGGAGCAGCTTCCCACCTCAACATCATCACCCAGCACCACGCCCCCCAGCTGGGCAATTTTATGCCATCCAGAACCGTCATGGGCGAAACCAAACCCGTCACCGCCGATGACACAGCCGCTTTGCAGGATGACTCGCTTACCAATCACCACCCCATGGCACACAGTGACATTGGCGTGCAGACGCGTTGCCTCACCAATAATGCTGTCGGCACCAACCACGCTCCCCGCCCCAATCACCACGCGATCGCCCAACACCGCACCCGCTTCAATCACGGCGTGCGCTTGAATGCAGACGTCGGCGCCTATCTGAGCGCCCTCTGCCACTACCGCCGTGGGGTGAATACCGGCGACGTCGCGGGCAGGCAGCGGGTCAAACAGCTGCGATAGCTTGGCATAGCCCAAGTACGGGTTATCGATTTCCAGACGCGCTACCGGGCAGTGTTTGCCATGCTCAGGGTGCAGCAATACCGCTGCCGCCTTGGTCGTCGCCAAATCTTTCAGATAGGCGCGGTTGGCCAGGAAAGCGACTTGATCTGGCTGCGCTTCTTTTAGCGTCGCCAAGCCACGTATCGGCTGCTGGGCGTTGCCGCTAACGGTAACGCCTAGTTGGCGCGCAATGTCTGCGAGGGTTAGGTGATGAGAAGCGTGCGTCATGGGAGCCTAGGGAAGCTTTGGTGTGGCTTGGCCACACCAATCATCATTTAAATTTAGTTCAAGGTATCAAAAATCTGCGTGACTTCATCGGTCACATTGGGCAGATCTACCCCAGAGTGCAGTACGCCTTGGGGCTCAACCAGTACATCAATACCGTGACGTTCCAGCACCTGTGCGACGGCTTGCTCCAACTTCGGTTCTGCGCTTTCCAAAAACTGCTGTTCGGAGCGCTGCTGGGCCTGCATAACCTCCCGGCGAAGCTGCTCAAAACGGCTACCCTTCTCTTGTAGTTCGCTAATTAGCGACTCACGCTGAGACTGAGCCATGGTTTCGCCTTCGTTCTGCAAACGCTGCTGTAATTGCTGTAGCTCATTACCCAGGTTCTGCGCTTCACGCTGCTGATTGCCAATCTGCCCTTCCAGGCTGCTCATTGAGGCCTGTGCGGACTGGGTATTCATCAATGCTGCTCGCCAGTCCAACACCGCGACTTCTGCGGCGTGAGCGGGCAAAATCATCGCGCCCAACAGGCATACCACCGCTGTTAGTCTACGCATCATCGTTATCTCCTTATGTCAGGCTAGCGCGCGCCGCCATGGCACACGGTCTAGCAAAATTAGCACGATTGCCCTTCAGAGCGATTATCCCTTAGGCCACTTATCCCTTAGAACGACTGCCCCAATGAGAATTGGAAGAACTGGGTATCATCACCGCTCTTATCATTGAGTGGCTCGGCAACACTGAAGGTCAGCGGGCCCACCGGCGTTAGCCAAGAAAGGCCGATACCGGCACTGTAGCGCAAATCGCCCAGATCAACGCCGGAGTTACACTGCTGGCGCCCTGCATCTTCCGCAAGCACATCGTAGCAAGAGGTCAGGAAGGTGTTACCCCCATCCAGGAACAGCGATGTTTGCAGCGCGCGCTGATTTTCAACAAAGGGCAGCGGGAAAATGATCTCGGCGCTACCTTCTATGGAAACGTTACCGCCCAGAGTACGGTCACGGCCACCTTCGGTTGCTGGCGTCGTGCGCTGGCCAAGCGTATTCGACGTGAAGCCACGTACCGAACCAAGACCGCCCGCATAGAAGTTTTCATAGAAGGGGAACGGATCGTTGCCGCCCAGTGTATCCGCATAGCCAACGTTGCCAGTAAATTTGAATGCCCAGGTCTCATCATTGTTGATCGGGAAGAGCTGTTGCGCCCGCGCACGCAGCTTGTAGTACTCAGAATCGCTGCCCGGCGCGCCGGTTTCCAGCGACAGGCGCTGATAGCTGCCATCGGTGGGCATGATACCGCGGTTGAGGTTGTTGCGTGTCCAGCTGGCGGTCAGCTTCAGGCTTTGTGCGTCTTCGCCCTGATCTTCCACATAGCGACGTATTTCAGAGGCCGTGTCGAAGTAGGTTTTCACCGTTAGGTCTTCAACGCTGGCACCGAAGTTAAGACGCGACAACTCGCTAATGGGGTAACCAAAGTTGATACCAGCGCCGTAGGCATCCGTCGAGAAGGTTGAAATATCCGAATCGGCGTAATCGGTTTCGCGGTAGAACAGATTATAACCGCGAGAAATGCCATCCAGTGTCCAGTAGGGGTCGGTGAACCCGAAGTTAACGCTGGTAAACGTATCACTGCGCTGAGCACCTACGTTGACGCGATTACCTGTACCCAGGAAGTTATTCTGCGATAGCCCAACACCGTAAATAACCCCGGCACTCTGGGAGAAACCAACGCTTGCCGAGACTGAGCCCGAGGGCTGCTCTTCGACATTATAAGTCACATCGAGCAAGTCCGGTTCGCCAGGCACTGACTGAGTATCCACTTCTACCTGGCTAAAGAAGCCCAGCCGTTCAAGACGCTGACGCGATTGAGTAATGGCTTCGGTGGAAGCGGGTGCGCCTTCCAACTGAATCATCTCACGTCGCAGTACTTCATCCTGGGTTGTGGTATTACCGTAAAACTCGATACGCCGTACATAAGCGCGCTCACCGGAATTGACGGCAATAACCAGGTCGACCGTTTCACCGTCCCCTGCCATTTCAGGCACGCCTTGAATATCAGCAAAGGCGAAGCCCTCGGCACCTAAACGCTGGCGCAGGGCTTCGGTGGAGGCATTCACATCGCCGCGGGAGAAAATCTCCCCTTCTTTAACGGTGAGTAACTGGCGGGCTTCGTTTTCGCTGATCTGTAGATCACCTGCGAAACGGATGTTGCCAACTCGGTACTGGGCACCTTCATCGACGTTCAGAGTAATAAAGATCTCGGACTTTTCAGGGCCAATCGACACCTGAGTCGAGGTAACGTCGAAGTTGACGTAGCCGCGATCCAAGTAGAAAGAACGCAGCCGCTCAATATCACCGGAAAGCGCTTCACGGGAGTACTCGTCGCTAGAGAACCAGCCGAAAAAGCGTCCAGGCCGATCATTTAACTCAAACACGCCACGCAGCGTCTCATCATCAAAGGCTTCGTTGCCAACGATATTGATTTGGCGAATCTTGGCCACTTCGCCTTCGTTGATATTGATATTGACCTGAACCCGGCCCTCATCAACCTCTTCCACTTCGGTATCGATGCTGGCGCTGTAGCGACCTTGAGACTGATAGACACCTTCCAGCTCGCGCTGTATCTCTTCAAGCGTAGAGAGCTCCAGTACCTGGCCTTCCGAGAGCCCTGATTCACGCAAGCCATTGCGCAAATCTTCTTCGGAGATCTGATCGTTGCCGCTGATCTGAAGCCGCGCAATGGTCGGGCGCTCGACGACCTGAATAACCAGGACATCGCCTTCGCGTGCCAGGGAGACATCGTCAAATAGCCCTGTGGCGAACAAGTCACGGGCAGCGGCAGCTAACTGCTCTTCGCTGACGCGATCATTGGCACTCACCGGAAATGCATTGAAGACCGAGGCGGCAGATACCCGCTGCAGTCCTTCCACTCGAATGTCTGAAACATCAAAGGATTGTGCTTGGGCGCCGCTGGCGCCTGCCAGCAAGAGTGCCGCCATTCCAAGGGTCTTGATTTTCATGCAGTCAATTCGCTCGCGTTGGTCTGCCTATCATTCCAGAAAGGCACCATATACATTTGTGCAGGCAGATGACAAGGCATCCTGCGCGCTACACGCGTCATTACCACAGGCGCATCAGATCAAAATAGAGGGCCATCAACATCAGGGTGCCGACCATGGCAAGCCCTATGCGCAATCCTACGGCTTGGGTTCTTTCTGATACTGGCCGTCCACGCACCACCTCCATAAAATAATAGAGCAAGTGGCCGCCATCGAGCACCGGGATGGGTAGTAAGTTAAGCACCCCAAGGCTGATAGAAAGATACGCTAGAAAGCCAATAAACGCTTCCATACCCGCACGGGCAGAATCACCCGAGACCTGCGCAATGGTGATCGGCCCCGACAGATTGGAGGGCGAAATCAGCCCGACCAACATCTTACGGATAGCATCCAAGGTGAGCAGTGTCATTTCACCGGTGCGCGAAAGCGCCTGACCTACCGCTTCAATAGGCCCATAACGGATTTCACGCTGAAACGCTGCTGGCCACTCGACCTGCTCAGCCCCTGCGCCGATATAACCAACCTCAACCCCGGTTTCCAAACGGTTACGCCCGGGGGTTAAGTCAACACTCGACTGTTCACCATTTCGCTCATAGGTGAGCCGCAACGTTTCACCTGGACTACTGCGCACCATATTAACGAAGTGCATCCAATCATCCACTGGTTCGCCATTAACCGCCACCATCTTATCGCCAGCTTCCAGACCTGCTTGTTCTGCGGCCTCCCCGCTCACGACTTGGCCTAAAACAGCCGGAAATTCAGGCTGCCAAGGGGTAATACCCAGTGTTTGCAGCGGCTGAGGCGGATCCTGGCGAACCAAATAATCAGTCACCGACAATCCAAAGCGCTGTGGGTCGCTCGCGCCTTCGGGGCGGGCGACGATATCCAACTCTCCGCTGAAGCCAATAATCGACACCAGCTTGAGGTTAACATCCTCCCAAGAGCGCATCTCATCGCCCTGGATGGCGACAATTTCATCGCCATTGGCAAGTCCGGCTTCGGCAGCTGGAGAGTCAGGAGCAACGCTGCCTACCATCGGCGACACCACCGTGGTACCTGCCACAAACAGCACCCAGTAAGCCACGATCGCCAGTAAAAAGTTAGCGATAGGCCCTGCCGCCACAATCGCAATGCGCTGCCAAACGGTCTTGCGGTTAAATGCCTGATCGAGCTGATCTTCCGGTACCGGCGCCTCACGCTCATCGAGCATTTTGACATAGCCACCCAGGGGAATGGCGGCTATCGCATACTCGGTGCCCTGGCGATCAACTCGCGACCATAGCGGTTTACCAAAGCCTACCGAAAAGCGCAGCACTTTGACTCCACAGCGCCTCGCCACCCAAAAATGGCCAAACTCGTGGAAAGTTACTAACAGGCCCAACACCACAATGACCGCTAAAATATTCTGTATTAGGCCCACACTGAACTCCTTAATGCCCCGCGCTAACGACCAGCCCAGCGAATGCTCAAGCGGACGCTTTTGTTATCAGTTCAAACGTCTGCTGTCGCGCCCATTGATCAGTTGCCAATACGCTTTCAAGACTATCAACACGGCCCTGATAGGGGCGTGAAAGTACGTCAGCCACCAATTGTCCAATCGCCGTAAAGCCGATCCGGCGCTGCAGAAAGGCGTCTACGGCGACTTCATTGGCGGCGTTGAGCACAACAGGGGCCATACCGCCCTGTCGCATTGAGTCACGGGCAAGCCCCAAGCAGGGGAAACGGGCTTCATCGGGGGCTTCAAAATCGAGCCGTGCCACCTGAAAAAGATCGAGGGTTTCAACGCCAGCGTCAATGCGCTCCGGCCAAGCAAGCCCATAGGCAATGGGTGTACGCATATCTGGATTACCCAGCTGGGCAATCACAGAGCCATCGTGATACGCCGCCATGGAGTGAATCACGCTTTGGGGGTGTACTACCACTTGGATCTGCTCAGGAGTGGCGTCAAATAACCAGCAAGCTTCGATCAACTCCAAACCTTTGTTCATCAACGTGGCACTATCCACCGATATCTTACGCCCCATCGACCAGTTCGGGTGAGCGCAGGCCTGCTCGGGAGTGACATTGTTAATATCAGCCTGGCTCCAGGTACGAAACGGCCCCCCAGAGGCCGTTAGTAGCAGTTGACGAACACCGTGTTTGGCAAGCCCACCGCGATGCTCCGCAGGTAGACACTGATAAATGGCATTATGTTCGGAATCAATCGGCAGTAATGTCGCCCCCGAGCGGGAAACAGCCTCCATAAACAGTGCGCCGCTCATCACCAGCGCCTCTTTATTGGCCAGTAGCACGCGTTTGCCTGCTTCCGCGGCGGCGAGTGCAGGCAGCAAACCCGCGGCGCCCACAATCGCTGCCATTACGCAGTCGACGCTCGTATCCCGGGCAACATCACACAGCGCCTCCGGGCCTGCACTCACTTCGGTTGGCTGGCCCGCCCGCTTAAGCTCCTCGCGCAGCCAAGCAGCATCGGCTTGATCATCCAATACAGCAACCGCGGGGCGGTGCGTTAAACACTGCGCTAGCAGGGCCTCTTTCGAGGTGTGTGCGGTTAGGGCATGGACGCTATAACGGTCAGGGTGGCGACCAATCACATCCAGCGTGCTGGTGCCCACAGAGCCTGTCGATCCAAGTACCGTTACGCGCTGCATAGTCGTTGGTTGATTAGCGCACTGACTCATAGTGGCGGTACCTGAGCAAACACCTCAACAAGGACTTCCACATAGAACAGCGCAAATAGCGGAATCGCAGCGGTGAGACTATCAATGCGATCCATCACCCCACCGTGGCCGGGGAGCAACTGGCTTGAATCTTTGATGTTACGGTGGCGCTTGAGCATACTTTCCAGTAGATCCCCTAGCACTGAGGCCAAGGTGACCACAGCGGTGATGAGTATCAGGGTAATGCTGCCAGCCAGGCCCAACTGCAGCCACAGCGCGAAAAGGATGGCCAGGATAGCAGTCGCCGCCAAGCCACCGAATACGCCCTCCCACGATTTGCCAGGACTCACGTGGGGCGCCAATTTGCGCTTACCCCAATTCCGTCCGACAAAGTAGGCGCCAATATCCGCGCACCACACCAGCAACAGCACAAACAGCAGCCAAGCCATACCAATGTCGCGCAGAACGTTAAATCCCACCCAGCAGGGCAACAGCACCCACAACCCCATCGCCAAGCGCCGAGCGGGAGCCTGCCATTGCGCCCCTGCAGTAGGGTAGCGGATTACCCAGTAGAGATTCACCAGCCAACCAGCAGCAGCCAGCCACAGCGGCCATATAGCCGTGGCAGCGCCGGTCAGCCACATCGCCAGCATCAGTACGGCCATCACGGCCACTAGCTGGGCACGCTGCACCGTGCGGGTAACGCCCGCCAGATTAGCCCACTCCCAGGTGGCGAGTAGCACCATCAACGCCGTAAATAGCGCGAATGCGCCGCCGTCTAAACCAAACAGGCCAACCAACACCAGGGGTGCCAGCCAGGCTGCGGTGATAATCCGCTGTTTAAGCACCCTGCGCCTCTATTTGTTCGTCCGTCATGCCAAAGCGACGACGGCGCTGACAGAAGTCGTTTAATGCCGCGTCAAACGCATCCGCACCGAAGTCGGGCCATAGCAGCGGAGAAAAGTGCAGCTCGGCATAAGCCAACTGCCAAAGCATAAAGTTGGATAACCGCTGCTCACCGCTGGTACGTATACACAAATCAACCGGCGGCACGTCATCAACCCCCATCGCGGTATCAAAGCACGCCTCGTCAATCTCCTCAGGCGATAACTCCCCAGCCGCCACCTGTTCGGCTAGTACACGCGCCGCACGCGCTATGTCCCACTGCCCCCCATAGTTGGCGGCAATCACCAAGTGCATACCCGTGTTACCTGCGGTTAACGCTTCAGCACGCTGAATATGCTTCTGGATGGCGTGGGAGAAGCCCCGCTGTTCACCAATGATCGAGAGGCGCACATTACGCTCGTTGAGCTTTTTGACTTCACGCTTTAGCGCCATCAAAAACAGCTCCATCAAGGCGTTAACCTCTGCGGCTGGGCGCTTCCAGTTTTCACTGGAGAAAGCAAACAGGCTAAGTGTTTGCACCTCTCGCTCGGCAGCCCGCTGAATCACCGCACGGACGGTTTCCACTCCGGCTCGGTGCCCACGCACCCCCGAAAGTCCGCGCGCGCGCGCCCAGCGGTTATTGCCATCCATAATGATGGCAACGTGAGACGGCGGGGCTTCCCCGGCCAGAGAAGACGCACTGGCATCGTCCGGCTGTTTTTCAGGAAGCTGCGGAGACGTCATGGGTTCTCGCACCAAAGATCAGTCATAAAAAAACCAGCCAGAGTGTGGCAAAACGGGCAGCCTAAGCTGCCCGCGGCTGAATAAAGCACAGGTTTATACCTGCATGAGATCCTGCTCTTTTGCAGTCAGCGCCTTATCGATCTCAGCAATATACTTGTCGGTCAGCTTTTGAATCGCGTCTTCGCCTTCACGCTGATCGTCTTCGGTGATCTCTTTATCTTTTAGCAACGACTTGAAATCACCGTTTGCGTCGCGGCGTACGTTACGCACGGCCACGCGGGCGTTTTCAGCTTCGCTGCGCGCCTGTTTGATGTAGCCTTTGCGGGTCTCTTCGGTGAGCATGGGCATTGGCACTCGGATCACATTGCCTGCACTGGCCGGGTTCAAACCCAGATCAGAGGTCATGATGGCTTTTTCGATCTTCTGCACCATACCCTGCTCCCAGGGTGCAATCGTCAGCGTGCGGGCGTCCTCAACGTTGACTGATGCCACTTGGCTAAGCGGTACCTGGCTACCGTAATAGTCCACAGTAACCGCGTCTAAAATGCTCGGATGAGCACGACCGGTACGAATTTTATTGAAGTTGCTATGCAGCGCCTCAACGCTTTTCTTCATGCGCGATTCGGCATCTTTCTTAATATCGTTGATCACGTCATTACCCTCTGTATATCAGCGTGCCTTCCTTGCCCCCTACCACCATATTCAGTAGGGCACCAGGCTTATTCATATCAAATACCCGCACCGGCATATTATGGTCACGTACCAGGCAGATTGCGGTCAAATCCATAACACCCAACTTTTGATCCAGGGCGTCATCATAAGAGAGCTGGTCGTACTTCACTGCATCCGAATGTTTTACCGGGTCTTTATTGTAGACGCCATCGACTTTGGTCGCTTTGATCACGACATCGGCGTCCACCTCAATACCGCGTAAACAGGCAGCCGAATCGGTAGTGAAGAAGGGGTTACCTGTCCCTGCAGAGAACAGCACTACGTCCCCTGAGGTTAAATAGCGAATGGCGGTACGCCGGTCATAGTGCTCTACTACGCCGCTCATGGGGATGGCCGACATCACTCGCGAGCGGATATTGGAGCGCTCCAACGCGTCACGCATGGCGAGTGCATTCATCACGGTGGCCAGCATGCCCATATGGTCACCGGTGACACGATCCATGCCAGCCTCATTAAGCGCCGCCCCGCGGAAAAGATTACCACCACCAATCACGATGCCTATTTGCACCCCAATACCGACGAGCTGGCCGATTTCCAGCGCCATGCGGTCAAGTACCTTAGGATCAATACCAAAATCGTGCTCCCCCATTAACGCTTCGCCAGACAGCTTGAGCAAAATACGTTTGTATTTTGACTTGGTGCCCGGGGCTTTGCTGGGTGCTACATGGGGGGTAGGCTCTTGAACATCACTCGACATGGCATCTCTCCTGAGGCAAACCTGTAAACAGGCAGGCGGGGCAGTCCCTTGGTATAAAACCAGTGTATAAACCAGCTATATTAGGGCCGATTATACTAGCATTATTTATACAGGGGCCGGATACGCGAAGGCGTGCGCTCCCGCGCACGCCATCTTCTTTCTGAAACCTCTGACCTCAGCGACGGCCAGCCTGTTCCATAACTTCTTTAGCAAAGTCGACTTCTTCTTTCTCGATACCTTCGCCAACTTCAAAGCGCGTAAAGCCAACCACTTCGCCACCCGCCGCTTTGACGTACTCAGCCACCGTCTGGTTGGGATCTTTAACAAACGGCTGCTCGGTCAGGCTGTTTTCTGCCAGGTACTTTTTCAAGCGGCCCTGAACCATTTTCTCAGCGATTTGCTCCGGCTTACCGGCCATATCCGGCTGTGCCAGAATAATCGCTTTTTCCTGATCCAACTGTTCTTGGGGCATATCGGCAGGATGCGCAACCGCAGGGTTAATGGCTGCAACGTGCATCGCAACGTCTTTTGCGACTTCCGAAGTACCGCCTTTCAGCACGGTCAGAACACCAATGCGGCCACCGTGGACGTATTCGCCTACCAGTCCACCGTCAGCAGCGTTCACGACGATGGCACGACGTACACCGATGTTCTCACCGATTTTCTGAACCAACTGCTCGCGGGCAGTTTCCAGCTCGCCTGCCATAACGGCAGCGACATCTTCACTTTTGGCAGTAAAGAAAGCCGCGGCGATTTTGTCGGCAAAGGCGATGAAGTTGTCATCACGAGCGACAAAGTCGGTCTCGGAGTTGATTTCAACCATTACGCCGTAGCTGCCATCTTCCGCTACACGCGTAACCACTACACCTTCGGCGGCAATACGATCGGCTTTCTTCGCCGCTTTTAGACCGGAGCTTTTGCGCAGGTTTTCAATCGCAACTTCGATATCACCGTCGGTTTCGGTGAGTGCTTTTTTACACTCCATCATGCCGAGACCGGTACGTTCGCGAAGTTCCTTGACCTGAGAGGCGCTGATAGCTGCCATGAGAATTCACCTCTGAAATGGTTCTATGAGAGTTAGACGCAACACAGAGTATAGGCATGATAAATGACCATCATGTATCACGCTGCCCTATGTCTCTCTGCATTGCGGAGCCGGCATTCAACAGCCGGCAAATTCGTCCCGTCTAGGTGCTTTCTCTGTAGTTAATAACTTAAAGTTAAGAACTTACAGTTAACAACCTACAGCTAGAAACCTCTAGCGGGAAAAAGGGGGCATAGCCCCCTTCATCACGATGCGGCTCACTTTCTCACCGCACCTACTGCTGCACTTACTCAGCGGCAGTATTGTCTTCAGCTGCAGCGGCCTCTTCGGTCACTTCAACGAACTCTTCAGCGTTGGCTTCTTTGGCACGACCACACGCATCCGCAATCGCTTTTACGTAGATCTGGATAGCGCGGATAGAGTCATCGTTGCCAGGAATTACATAGTCAACGCCATCGGGGTTGGAGTTAGTATCCACCACGCCGATAACCGGGATGCCCAGCTTGTTGGCTTCGTTGATCGCGATACGCTCATGGTCAACGTCGATCACGAACAGTGCGTCCGGTAGGCCGCCCATGTTCTTGATACCGCCGATAGAACGCTCAAGCTTGTCCTGCTCGCGAGTGGCCATCAAGACTTCTTTCTTGGTCAGCTTCTCGAACGTGCCGTCTTCGCGCATGGTTTCAAGATCACGCAGACGCTTGATGGACTGACGGATAGTCTTGAAGTTAGTCAACATGCCGCCCAACCAGCGATGGTTGACGAACGGCTGGCCCGCACGGTTAGCTTCTTCTTTAATTACCTTGCTAGCGCTACGCTTGGTGCCAACAAACAAAATCTTGTTGTTGGATGCCGCCATCTTCTCGACCACATCGATCGCTTCGTTCAGCGCCGGAAGGGTGTGCTCAAGGTTGATGATGTGAATCTTGTTGCGCGCGCCGAAGATAAACTTGCTCATCTTCGGGTTCCAGTACTTGGTCTGGTGACCAAAGTGAGCGCCTGCTTTAAGCAGGTCACGCATATTAACGTGAGACATGGTAAAACTCCTAAAACTCGGGTTAGGCCTCCACGCACCCCATGGATCCGACCGTTGACGGCGTAAAACGCTGCCAGCGGCACCCGGGACCATGTGCCGGTGCATGTGTGTTTTTAAGGCTTAGTAGTTAAGTGGTGCGCCCCTTAGTGGCACACTACAGATTCATCGCCCCGCCCTTCAGCGTGCTACCCAGCCAACAAAGAAGCTCGGAATCACGATTGCAGGAAAGCGCGCGGCTTTATACCATAGATCATTGCCAAGATGAAGTCGCACTCCGTTTGACGGTCTTAAATTGCGCCATTCAATTTTCCATTTTGCATTCATATCGAGCATTCATGAACGTTCCTATCAAGACGCCTTCTGAAATCGAATACATGCGCGAAGCCGGGCGCCAAGCGGCTAGCGTGATCGAAATGATCACCCCCCATATTCAAGCGGGCATCAGCACGGGTGAAATCGACCGTCTCTGTCATGAGTATATTGTTAACGAACTGGGCTCAGCCCCGGCACCGCTGAACTACCACGGCTTCCCCAAAGCGACCTGCACGTCGATCAACCATGTGGTGTGCCACGGCATCCCCGACGACGCCAAGAAGCTTAAAAATGGCGATATCATGAACCTGGATATCACCGTTAAGACCACCGACGGCTACCACGGCGACTCCAGCGTGATGTTCGTGGTCGGTGAGACGATCCAGGGCGAACGGCTGTGCCGAATCACCCAGGAGTGCTTGTATAAAAGCATTGAACTGGTCAAACCTGGCGTGCGCCTTTCTGAACTGGCTAGAGTCATTCAAAAACACGCTGAAGAGCACGGCTACTCCGTAGTGCGCGACTTCTGCGGCCACGGCATCGGCGCCGATTTTCACGAAGAGCCTCAGTTTTTGCACTACGACGGCTACGCACCGGATGCCGATATCAAACTCGCCGCAGGGATGTGCTTTACCATCGAACCGATGATTAACGTCGGCGGCTATAAAACCAAAGTGCTGCGCGACGGCTGGACCGCCGTCACCAAAGACCGCAGCCTCTCCGCCCAGTGGGAGCACACGCTGCTGGTTACCGAGAGTGGCGTCGAAGTGCTGACCGCGCGCGGCGATGAAGACTTCAGCTTTCTGACCAACTGATGCTCCTTCACCACCACCGGTTTGAACCGGACACCACGCTCTACGACCTGGATCTTTTCCGCACCGAGCTTGCCGGCTCGCGCTCCCCGGTGGCGCCCTTTAAAGCCGCACTGCGTGAGCTGCAAACCCGGCTAGACGAACAGTTTCGCGCCGGTGCAGATATTCGCGACCTTGTGCGTGGTCGCGCCTGGTACCTGGATCAGTTGCTGGCGATTGCCTGGGAACAGCACGAATGGCCCGATGATGGCATTGCCCTGGTAGCGGTGGGTGGCTATGGCCGTGGCGAGCTACACCCCCACTCGGACATCGACCTGCTGCTACTGCTAGAGCAGGACGACGACACGCCCTACCGCGAACCACTCACCGCCTTTATCACCTTTTTGTGGGATATTGGCCTCGAGATTGGCCATAGCGTGCGTTCGCTCAGCGACTGCGAGCGTGAAGCCGAAGCGGATGTCACGGTGATTACCAACCTGCTCGAATCACGCTTGATCGCCGGGCCCGAAAGCCTGCGCGAAGCCATGCGCGAACGCCTCAGCGCCGAGCACATTTGGCCCGCCGACCGTTTCTTTGAAGCCAAGTGGCAGGAGCAGATCTCCCGCCACTACCGCTACAACAACTCCGAGTACCACCTGGAGCCGAATCTCAAAAGCTCTCCCGGCGGACTGCGCGATATCCAGATGATCGGCTGGGTGGCCAAGCGCCACTTCGGTACCGAACAGTACACCGACATCGTCGCCAACGGCTTTATGAACGATGCCGAGCTGCGCATTTTAAGCCAGGGTCAGGCGTTTTTATGGCAGGTACGCTATGCCCTGCATATGCTCACCGACCGCGCCGAAGACCGCCTGCTGTTTGACCACCAGCGCACCATCGCCGAGATGTTTGGCTTCCGCGATACGCCGGAACGTCTGGCGGTTGAACAGTTTATGAAGCGCTACTACCGCCATGTCACCGCGCTGGCGGGCCTCAACGATATGCTGCTGCAACATTTCGACGAAGTGATCCTGCGCGGCAAAGAGGCGCTGGAGACCGTTAAGCTCAACGAACGTTTCGAGACCAAGGGCGGCTATATCCAGGTACGTTCGCGCAGCCTGTTTCGCGAGCGGCCAGCGGCTATGCTCGAACTCTTCCTGCTCATGGCCAAGCACCCGGAAATTGAGGGGGTGCGTGCGGATACCATCCGGCTAATTCGTGATCATCGCCACCAGATCGACGACCATTACCGGGAAGACCCGCGCCACCAGCGGCTATTTATGGCCATTATGCGCGCCCCTGGCAACGTACCGCGCCAGCTGCGCCGCATGAACCGCTACGGCATTCTGGGCAAGTACCTGCCCGAATTTGGCCGTGCTGTCGGGCTGATGCAGCACGACCTTTTTCATATCTACACCGTCGATGCCCACACCCTGCGGCTGCTGAAGTTTCTGCACGGCTTCCGCAAACCGGAAGCCAAAGGCGACTTCCCGGTGGCGGCGGCGCTCATGCAGCAACTGCCCAAGCTGGATCTGCTGTGGATCGCCGGGCTATTTCACGATATCGGCAAGGGCCGCGGCGGCGACCACTCGGAAATCGGCGCCCGGGACGTTGAGCAGTTCTGTCGGCGTCATAATGTCTCGGTGCACGATACCAACTTGGTCAGCTGGCTGGTTGAGCACCATCTATTGATGTCGATGACCGCGCAAAAACGCGATATCAGCGACCCCGACGTGATTCGCGATTTCGCCTTGATCGTGCGTAACGAAACCCGCCTGGACTATCTGTACGTGCTCACCGTCGCCGATATCAATGCCACCAACCCGACGCTGTGGAACGGCTGGCGGGCATCGCTGTTGCGCCAGTTGCATGCGGAGACCAAGCGTGCCCTGCGCCGCGGCCTGAATAATCCGCCCGACCGCGACGACTGGGTGCGGGAGACGCGCACCGAAGCACGCTCGCTGCTGCAAACCATAGGCGTTAATCGTGAGCAGATTGATCATCTTTGGGAATCGCTAGGGGAGGATTACTTCCTGCAGTACGCGCCCAGCGAAATCGTCTGGCAGACCCAGGGCATACTGAATCACAACCAGTCGCCGCTGCCGCTGGTGCTGATCAGCGCGCCCACCGCCGATATGGCCGAAGGTGGCACCAAGGTGTTTATCCATACCCGTTCGGTGGATGATCTGTTCGCCGCCACCGCCGCTGCCATGGAGCAGCTGGGGCTCTCAATTCACGATGCGCGCATCGCCACCTCCCACAACGACTGGACGCTTAACACCTTTATCGTTCTCGACAGCCACGGTCAGCCCATCCGTGACCCGGGCCATATCGAGGAAATGCGTCAGCATTTGGTCGAAGAGCTCGATGACCCGGACGACTACCCCAATATCGTCACGCGCCATACGCCACGCCAGCTCAAGCATTTCAAGGTGCCCACAGAGGTGCTGATTGAGCAGGATCCAGCCAATGAGCGCACTCTGCTGGAACTCACGGCTCCTGACCGCCCCGGCCTGCTGGCCCGGGTAGGACGCATCTTTATGGAGCAGGATATCTCCCTCTCCGCGGCAAAAATCGCCACCCTCGGCGAGCGGGTAGAGGACGTCTTTTTCATCACCACCAAGGCAGGCGAACCGCTCACCGACCCCGAGCGCCAGCAGCAGCTGCGCGAACGTTTGATTGAGGTGCTGGGGGTTTGAGCCTGCACCGGGGCTTGCCTATAATCGGCGGTTTACGCCGCCAGCCATCAACGGACACATCATGAACGCCGACCTCGACGCCCTGCATCCCTACCCGTTTGAAAAGCTGGCTGCGCTGAAAGCCGACCTAACGCCTCCAGCCAACCTGGCGCATATCCCGCTGACCATTGGCGAACCCCAGCACGCGCCCTACCCCGCGGCACTGGAAGCGCTGGTAACGCACCAGCTGGAAATGGCCCGCTACCCGGCAACCAACGGCTTGCCTGCGCTGCGCCAAGCCATCGCCAGCTGGGCAAGCCAACGCTTTCAGCTACGCGAACTCGACAGCGAGCAGCATGTCGTTCCAGTGAACGGCACCCGGGAGGCCATTTTTGCCTTTGTACAAGCGGCGCTGGATCGCACCCGCCCGGCGAAAGTCGCCGTGCCCAATCCGTTTTATCAAATTTACGAAGGCGCAACGCTGCTGGCAGGTGGCGAACCGCTCTATTTAGACTGCACCGCCGAGAATAATTTTCGCCCAGATTTTAGCGCCGTGCCCGCCACGACGTGGCGAGACGTACAGATCGTGTTTATCTGCTCGCCGGGCAATCCTACCGGTGCCGTCACACCCCTTGATGAGTTCAAACAGCTGATTGCGCTGGCCGACGAACACGATTTTATCATCGCTTCAGATGAGTGTTACTCGGAGCTCTACCTCGACGAAGCTGCCCCACCGCCGGGGCTACTGCAAGCCTGCGCCGAGCTGGGTCGCGATGATTACCGCCGCTGCGTGGTCTTTCACTCGCTCTCCAAGCGCTCCAACCTGCCCGGTCTGCGCTCAGGCTTTGTCGCGGGGGATGCGATGCTACTCACGCCGTTCAAGCGCTACCGCACCTACCACGGTTGCGCCATGTCACTACCGCTGCAGCACGCCTCTATCGCCGCCTGGCAGGATGAGCAGCACGTGCACGCCAACCGCGACGCCTACCGCGAAAAATTTAGTGCCGTGACCAAGGCGCTCGCCCCGGTTATGGATTTTCCCGCGCCGCAAGCTAGCTTTTACCTATGGCCCGCGGTACCCGGTGGCGACGATATCGCCTTTACCCAACGCCTGTTTGCCGAGCAACACGTTAGCGTACTGCCCGGCAGCCTAATGGGCCGCACGGGTGCAAACGGCGTTAATCCCGGTGCAGGCCGTTTACGCTTGGCGCTGGTGGCTGAACTGGCGCCCACCCTTGAAGCCGCCCAGCGAATTCGTCATCTCGTAGAGCGTGGTTAACTGATTCAACACTCTGTTTCAACATGCTATTTCAACATGCTAGGGAGGCCACATGCTGACGCTGTATATCATCGATAACTGCGATACCTGCCGCAAAGCGCGTAAAGCCTTGGATGAAAAAGCGCTGCTGTATAAAACCCACGATCTGCGCAAAGATGGTCTCTCCGCTGCGCTGCTGGAGCATATTTTACATCGTGTGCCGCTGGTCGAGGTCATTAACAAGCGCAGCAAAACCTGGCGCGAACTTTCCGATGACGAAAAGGATTACGACGCCAACTCCGCCCGCCAGCTAATGATGAAATACCCTACGCTGCTTAAGCGGCCGCTGCTGGAAAAAGACGATGGCACCATTTTAGTCGGCTACCGCGACGGCGATTATGACAAGCTAAGCGGCTAAGCATTAACACACCTATTTTGACCACTCACTCTCAACCTCACAGGACAACCTCTTATGCTGAGCTTTGCGCTTGGAATCGGCACTCAAAACACCCAGGGCGACTGGCTGGAAATCTACTACCCGGCGCCGCTGCTCAACCCACCCGCAAGCCTAGTGGAAGCCGCCAAACAGGCCCTGGACGCCCCCCAAGGCAACGCCGCCATCAGCTTTTTGCCTGAAGACTGCACACGCTTGGCCAAGGCCCTGGAAGCCGCTGGACACTCAGTTCAGGCCGAGCTTGCCGAAGCACTCTCTGCCAGCCAGCGCCCGCTGGTCGCCATGTTTCTGGACACCGACCAACCACCGCAAACAGCCCCCGAGGTGTATCTAAAACTGCATCTGCTGTCGCACCGACTGGTCAAGCCGCACGGCCTTGATCTCACCGGCATGTTCGGCCTGCTGCGCAATATTGCCTGGACTAACGAAGGCGCGATAGATATTGAGGAACTGCCTACCCGGCGCCTGAAAGCACGTATGGCAGGCCGCGCGCTGTCCGTCGACTGTGTGGACAAATTCCCCAAGATGACCGACTACGTGGTACCCACCGGCATCCGCATTGCTGACACCGCCCGCGTACGATTGGGTGCTTACCTGGGCGAAGGTACGACCGTGATGCACGAAGGCTTCGTCAACTTCAATGCGGGCGCCGAAGGCCCCGGCATGATCGAGGGTCGCATCTCAGCCGGTGTGATGGTCGGCAAAGGCTCGGATTTGGGCGGCGGCTGCTCCACCATGGGCACCCTCTCCGGTGGCGGCAATATCGTCATTAAAGTGGGCGAAGGCTGCCTGATCGGTGCCAACGCGGGCATCGGCATACCCTTGGGTGACCGCTGCACGGTGGAAGCCGGCCTTTACATCACTGCGGGTTCCAAAGTCGCACTGCTGGATGATCAAGGCCAAGTAGTGAAGACCGTCGCTGCCCGCGAACTGGCCGGCCAAGACGACCAGCTTTGGCGCCGCAACTCGCAGAGTGGTCGCATTGAGTGCTTGACCAACAAAAGCGCTATCGCCCTGAACGAGGCGCTGCATGCCCACAACTGAGCCGGAAGCCCTGTCGCCGACGTTGCAGCTCGCCTTTGAACTGCTCAGCCGCCCCTCGGTAACACCGGATGACGAAGGCTGCCAAGAGTTAATGATCGAGCGCTTAACGGCGCTCGGCTTTCATATTGAGCAACTGCCATTTGGCGATGTGAAGAATTTTTGGGCAATACGCGGCCATCATGGCCCGGTGGTGGCGTTCGCTGGCCACACCGACGTTGTTCCCAGTGGCCCGCATACTAACTGGCAGTATCCACCTTTTGAGCCCTGCATCGATGATGAGGGCATGCTATGTGGGCGTGGCGCCGCCGATATGAAAGGCAGTCTGGCCTCAATGCTGACCGCCGTTGAGCGCTTTGTGACCCACTTCCCGGATCACGATGGGCGTATCGCCTTTCTGATCACCTCCGATGAAGAGGGCCCGGCGGTGGATGGCACCCGCGCAGTGGTAGAACACCTGCGCGAGCGTAATGAGCGTCTTGATTACTGCATTGTCGGCGAACCCTCCTCGACCACCTACCTGGGCGATGCGATTAAAAACGGTCGCCGCGGTTCGCTGGGTGGCGTGCTGCACATCAAAGGTATTCAAGGTCACGTTGCCTACCCGCATTTAGCCCGCAACCCTATTCATCAGGCGATGCCAGCGCTGGACGCGTTAGTTAACGAGCACTGGGACGCGGGTAACGACTTTTTCCCCGCCACCAGCTTTCAGGTTTCCAACCTGCGGGCTGGCACCGGCGCCACCAACGTGATTCCTGGCGATGTGGAAGTGGTGTTTAACTTTCGCTTCTCTACCGAGGTGACCGCTGATGAGCTCAAAGCGCGCACGGAGGCCATTCTAGACCGGCATGGCCTGGAGTATCAGGTAGACTGGACGCTCAACGGTGAGCCGTTTTTAACCGCTGAAGGCGCGCTGGTGGACGCCGCCATTAAAGGCGTTGAAGCGGTAACCGGCAAGCGCCCGGCGCTCTCCACCAGCGGCGGCACTTCGGATGGCCGCTTTATTGCCACGCTCGGTGCTCAGGTGGTTGAATTAGGCCCGCTCAACGACACCATCCACAAGGTCAATGAGCGTGTTCGCGCCAGCGACCTGGACGATTTAAGCCGGATTTACGAAGCGACGCTGCAAGCGCTGCTCTGCTCCGGCGAGGTAAACCGATGATGGAGCGTTACCCCGATATAGAGATTTACCTGGCCAGCGTGTCGCTCGATGCGCTCAATGAGTGGCTTAAAAGTGCGCTGATAGCACCGCCGCTGAGTCCTGCGGGTAAAGGCCAATGGAAAACCCGCGGCCAGTACCAGGGCGACTGCGTACCCGTGCTACTGGTCGATAAAGCCGCCGATGGATTTGCCAGCCTCTGGTTTGATAGCAGCCACACTCCCTGGATGACCGACCAGGAGTGCGCCCAACAGGCCGCGGAAGCGTTGCAAACCGAAGTGCGCTGTTCATTGGGCGGCTGGCACCCCGGCGATGACCCTGACCGCTTCTGGCAAGTACTGCCCGGCGGTAAAGAGGGGGCAATAGAGTGGCCCGATTCAGGGCGTTAACCGAGCGCTTTAACGACAACGACCCCGCCAAGGCGGGGTCGTTTGCTATCCAGCTACGCATAAACATCTATCAATACGAAGCTGGCAACTGTCTATCTATACGCTTGGTTTACTCAATAATACTGACATCGTCGGCCTGCAAACCACGCTCATTTTTAATCACGTGATAACGCACGATTTGGCCTTCTGCCAGCATACGCGGGCCACGGCCCCGAATGGCCCGGAAGTGCACAAACACATCCTCGCCATTATCGCGGGTAATAAAACCGTAGCCTTTGTTGGTATTGAACCACTTCACTTCGCCCTCTTCACGGCCATCGTTAGGATCGATGATATCTTCCTCCTCATCATCGTCCAACGGAGCGGCTGCCTGGGGGTGGCGTGATGTTGGCTTGGCAGTAGCCACCGGCGCCACCACAATCGAGGGCGCAAAAGCGGCTGACGCTAATGTGCCAATCCACAGAACAATAAAACACCCTATAGCAACGGCGACATAGACACTGCCAACTCCACTGATTGCCAACTCGGCCAACCACAGCTCGGCGAGGGCACTATTGGTTAAATGAACAATCCCCGCCAACAGAAGTGGCGTGGGGGCGGCTAGTAATACACTGATTAAGAAACAGCGAAACACAACTTTTGGATTCATAGAAAAAAAAAGCTCTCTTGTTGTATGGGTAACAGACGAAGGACAATACCCGCACTATCAGGCCCATTCCCAATAGCACCGGCATACTACTACATAAGGTTGCAATGATATCATGACCCACGAATTATCGCCTGCTGACCTGGCTCAACGTCTTGAATCTTTAGAGAGCCGTTTAGCCCACCAAGAGCACTGGCTGGACACCCTGGATCAGGCGGTGGTTCAGCAGGAGCGACGCCTGGAAAAACTTGAGCAACTCAGTGGGCTAATGCGCGAACGCCTGCGCGAGCAGCACCAGGCCCTACAAGCAAGCGAACCCCAGGGCGACCAGCGCCCCGAGGATGATGTTCCGCCCCACTACTGAGCTAACGTTAGACCTGATCGATAGCCCTGACCGATAGCCCCAATGCGACTAATTAATGAGTCACCAGCGGCTAGTTTCCCAACGTTTAGCCGCCAACAACGCTCGCAGGATCACTGCTTTCCAGCCCAAAGGCATCTGCCACGGCTTGATAAGTCACTTGGCCTGCGTGCACGTTGAGCCCCGGCAGGAAGTGCGGATCATCGCGTAGCGCCTGCTGCCAGCCTTTATCCGCCAGGGCGAGCACAAAGGGCAGCGTGGCGTTGGTCAAGCCCTGGGTAGACGTCCGCGCCACCGCGCCGGGCATATTTGCCACGCAGTAGTGCACCACCCCATCGACAATATAGGTCGGCTCGGCATGAGTGGTGGGCTTGCTGGTTTCAAAACAGCCGCCCTGATCGATTGCCACATCGACCAGTACACTACCCGGCTTCATATCGGCCAGCATGGCGCGCGTGATTAACTTGGGCGCAGCGGCGCCGGGTACCAGCACCGCGCCAATAATCATATCCGACTCGCGGGTGGCCGTTTCCAGTGCGTCGGCGGTGGAATAAACCGTTTTAATGCGACCCTGATAGCGGTCGTCCAACACTTCCAGCCGTGCTAACGACTTATCCAGAATAGTCACCTCGGCACCCAACCCCAACGCCATGCGAGCAGCGTTCTCACCCACCACACCGCCACCAATCACGGTGACCTTACCCGGCGCCACGCCAGGCACACCGGGCAGCAGCACGCCTGCGCCACCCTGGGCCTTCTCCAGGCTATGGGCACCGGCTTGCACCGCCATTCGGCCGGCTACGGTACTCATCGGCGCCAGCAGCGGCAAACCACCGCGGGCATCGGTGATCGTTTCATAGGCGATACAGGTGGCACCACTCTCCATAAGCCCGCGGGTAAGCGGTTCTTCGGCGGCCAGGTGCAGATAGGTGAACAGCGTATGCTGCGGCGTTAGACGCGCCACTTCATCTGGCTGGGGTTCTTTCACCTTGAGGATCAGCTCGGCATTGCGCCACAAAGCCTCCACATCGGCTTCTATCTGCGCGCCAGCGGCCTCAAAGTCAGCATCAGCAAAGCCCGCGCCTTCGCCAGCGCTCGCCTGAACGCTCACCTGATGACCACGCCCGGTTAACTCCCGTGCGCCGGTCGGCGTTAAGGCCACGCGATATTCGTGATTTTTGATCTCTTTGGGGACGGCGATTTTCATTGGCGTATTCCTGTGCTTTTAAAGGTCAGTGTTCTTGTTAAGCAAATTACAACACAGTTGACGATCACCACCACCCCGGCAAAGCAAAACAAAAAAAACGCCGGTTAAGGCGTTTTTTAGGAGAAAAATCTAGCGACTGCCGGTTATACACGAAAAAATCCACTTTATTCTTCGTCACTCCATAATAACTGCGTTGCCGTAGATACGCCGATACTCCTCTGGTAAGCGTTTGGGCCGCCCCGTTGAGAGCGCCACGCAGGCAAAGCGCGTGCGGGCTTTCAGCAGCGTTTTGGCACCTTCGACACGCACCAATTGAAAACGACGGGTCAGACTGAAGCGCTCGTCACAATCGACAATCCAGGTAGCAAGCTGTAGCGCATCGCCGGCAAAGGCAGGTGCCAGGTAATCCAGCTCATGGCGGTGAACCACCATGGCGCGGTCAAGCTCGCGGTAGCGCTCGAGAGAGAGACCAAGCGCCTCGGAGTGCGCCCAGCTAATCTGCTCAACCCAGCGTAGGTATTCGCTGTTGTTGACGTGCTGATAGGCATCAATCGCTTCATCAGCCACGCGGATATCGATCACAAAAGGATCGGGCAGCGCCCACTCCATCGCTTAGCTCCTTAGCTCCCTGTTTCCTCTCTACTTATCCCCTCTACCCTGACTCCGTGAGCTAGTCGCGGAACACGCGCACACCGAGCGCTTTCAGGTAAGATGTTTCCGGAATAGCCGGATGCACCGGGTGATCTGGCCCTTGGTGACCTTGGAAAATCACCTGACCATGACGATCCTGGTGGCGAACTGCTCCACGTACTACGTCCATTAGACGCTCGGGCGCCAAGTGCATAGAGCAAGAGGCTGACATTAGCAGACCATCGCGACCCAGTAGCCGCATGGCTTCACGGTTCAAGCGGGCATAGGCACGCTCGCCGTTGGGAATATCCTTGCGCTTTTTGATGAATGCGGGCGGATCAAGAATAACCACGTCAAACTCTTCGCCCTCCGCCTTAAGCGCCGCCAGGACTTCAAACGCATCTCCCTCACTCACCGCTACCTTCTCCTGCACACCATTAAGCGCGGCGTTGCGGGCGACTTGATCCAGCGCCGGGCCGGATGAGTCCAGGCACATTACCTGTTTGGCGCCGTGCACCGCCGCCTGCACGCCCCAACCGCCCACGTAGCTGAATACGTCCAGCACGCGCTTACCTTCCACATGGCGATTGATCCATTCGCGATTAACACGGTGATCAAAGAACCAGCCGGTTTTCTGCCCATTAAGCACCGGCACCACAAAGCGAGCACCGTTCTCTTCGAGCACCACTTCGTCTGGCAGTGTGCCTTTGATAACCTCAACGTGGGCCTCTAGCCCCTCCTGACGACGGCCACCAGTATCGTTCCGGAAAACAATTACTTCAGGTTTGATGACTTTTTCCAGCGCGTCGACAATCTCATCCGCCAGCGCCTGCATACCCGCAGTGTTGAGTTGCACGACGAGGACATCGCCAAAACGATCAATCACCAAGCCTGGGAGCAAGTCACCTTCGCCATGAATCAAGCGGTAGAACGGCTGCGCATAAAGGCGCTGACGCAATGCCAGCGCTTGATTAAAGCGGTGCACAAACAGCGAGCGATCCAAACGCATCTCAGGATCGCGTGACATGACCCGGGCAGCAATCAACGAATGGGGGTTCACATACGCAACAGCCATCACTTTGCCATTGGAGGCTTCGACCAGGGCGGTTTCGCCCGCCGCAAAGTTTTTTAGCGGCGTCTCTTTTATATCCACTTCATTGGAGTAGATCCAGAGATGGCCCGCTTTCAAGCGGCGGTCAGCATTTTTATTCAGGCGCAGACGTTGGGTCACAGCAATCTCCAAAAAAACGTAAGCAAAGCTATACTTAACTAAAACAGTAGCACTGATAGGTAGGCATCAGCGCTGGCAGCCGGGGCAGAACACGCTAGCACGCTGGCCTAGCGTAATGCGGCGAAGCTCCGCACCACAGCGCAAACAGGGCTGGCCGTGGCGACCGTAAACATTCAAACGCTGGGCGAAATAACCGGGCTCGCCCTGACCGCTGACAAAATCTCGCAGCGTGGTGCCGCCCTGGGTAATTGCCGCCGCCAGCACCTCTTTTACGGCTAGGGCCAAGGCGTCATAGCGCGCATGGGAAACCCTTCCCGCCGCGCGGCGCGGATCGATACCGGCCATAAATAGCGCTTCCGCCGCATAGATATTCCCGGCGCCGACAACCACCTGGTTATCCATCAGAAATGGCTTTACTGCCACGCGCTTATTGCGTGAGAGCGTGTAGAGCCA
This sequence comes from Halomonas sp. SpR1, assembly GCF_031010175.1. GTDB lineage: Bacteria > Pseudomonadota > Gammaproteobacteria > Pseudomonadales > Halomonadaceae > Vreelandella. The sequence goes on along the minus strand of NZ_JAUAMB010000006.1, from coordinate 11,008 downwards.
TTTGCCATTAAACGCATCCGACAGCGGCTCTGGGCCCAGGTGAGCGAGCCGTTTATCCTGCGCTTCGTCTGTGGCCTGCCAATCCACAAAGCCAAAACGGCGGGGGTCGTGATAGCGCAGCACATAGCCGCTGGCAGTGACAACATCCACGTGGTCATGCTTTTTAGGTAAATCCCCCACCCGGGCAATCCGCAGGCTACCTGACATACCCAAGTGCCATAGCAGCGTCGTGTTAGCGTCGCCTTCAAGCGCATCAGTAGACTGGATAGGAATCTGCAGGTATTTAGCCCGCCGCTTCAATACCCCAATGCGCGCCCCCACCAACCGCTCGGCCAGGTCATCAGGCACGGGGACGCGTAGCCGCGGCTGGCGCACCAGCACTTCGGTCACTTCCTGACCTTCAATATAGGGAGCAATCCCGCGGCGGGTGGTTTCAACTTCAGGCAGTTCGGGCATAGTTGAGCATATCTGGGAACAGTAACGGCCTACAGTGACAGCCTAGTGAAGGTAAGTTTGCAAAGCATGCCACGGGTAACAGGCATGCATGCAAAAACCCGGCTTGGGGCCGGGTTTTTGAACAGGCGCTCGCCTGCAGTGGAAGCCAATCATTATCGCGGAAGCGATTACTTGATCTTGGCTTCCTTGTAGATCACGTGCTTACGGACGACCGGGTCGAATTTCTTGAATTCGAACTTATCCGGCGTGTTCCGCTTGTTCTTATCAGTGGTGTAGAAGTGTCCTGTACCGGCACTAGACACCAACTTGATTTTATCGCGCATGGTTTAATCCTTCCAAAATGCTTGGTCCGAAACGCTTGGCCCCAAAAGCTGGCTTAGATAGCGTCGCCGCGCTTACGAATATCAACCAAAACTGCGTCGATACCGTTTTTATCAATAATACGCATTCCTTTAGTGGAAACGCGCAGCTTGACGAAGCGGTTTTCAGACTCAACCCAAAAACGATGGGTGTGCAGGTTTGGCAAGAAACGACGACGTGTCTTACGCATTGAGTGTGAAACGTTATTTCCAGTTACCGGACGCTTACCGGTAACCTGACATACTTTGGACATGAGAGCCTCCAACTGCTTGGCCAGGATATAATAACCTGAGTGTTCAAAACTGTCGGGCAAACCGGAGCAGGGAGGAGTCGACGCAATAAACCGCCAAGCTTTACCCAAATCCGTTATTCAACCCAAGTTTAAAGGTGGCACTTTATACCAGAGCACCCGACTTGCAGCAAGCAAAACCCACAAAAAAGGCCGAAAAAGCGCTTTTCTGCTCATTTTACTTAGTCAATACTGCCATTAGCAGCACCTCGTTTGATGCTGCTTATAGCCAGCCGCGCTCGGCAAAAGAAATTACTTCTCCATCCCCCACCACGAAATGATCTAACACGCGCACCTCAAAAAGTGCCAGCGCCTCTTTTAGGCGTTCCGTGATACGTCGATCAGCATCGCTTGGCTCGGCCACACCCGAAGGGTGATTATGAGCCAGGATAACGGCGCCAGCGCTAAGTTCTAATGCACGCTTGGCAACTTCGCGGGGGTAAACAGATGCGCTGTCTAGGGTACCGCGAAACAGCGATTCATAGCGAATAATTCGGTGCTGGGTATCCAAAAAAAGTACCGCGAACTCCTCATGCCCTAAATGGCGTAGCTGCGAACTCAAGTAGTGACGCACCAAGGCAGGCGATGTCAGCGCATTGCCTCGCGCCAACTGGCTGGCTAAATGGCGTCGCGATAGCTCTAGCGTCGCCTGGAGCTGGGCATATTTGGCGCTACCTAACCCACGGGCAGAACAGAAACTATCCTGATCGGCCTCTAGCAGTTGGCGCAAACCACCAAAACTGCTGAGTAAGTCACGCGCTAAATCGACCGCCGAACGCCCCTGCACGCCAACGCGCAAAAAAATCGCCAGTAACTCAGCGTCGGAGAGCGCCTGGGCACCGACATTAAGTAACTTTTCCCGGGGCCGCTCACCTTCCGGCCAGTGATTGATTCCCATCGCACCTTACCTGCGTTGCCCGTCCTTATTAATCAAAGCCAGCCTCACCACACTTAGCCTCACAACAATAAGCTCATTAAACCTAGCTTAACCTTGTTTGCGCCCAATATGCCAAATTGTTGGTGCCAGTGGTATGGTAAGCCTCCTTACGAACGTGGATTGGGATCGCTGACCATGGCCTCTGCTGTTAACACGACAAGCACATCGACACTTGCAGGCAAGCGGGTACTGCTCGGCGTCAGTGCGGGTATCGCTGCTTACAAAAGCGCGTTGCTTGTGCGCCTACTCAAGCAGGCGGGCTGCCAGGTGCGCGTGGTGATGACCGACGGAGCCCAGGCCTTTATTACCCCGCTCACGCTTCAGGCACTCTCTGGCGAGCCTGTGCGCACCTCTTTGCTCGACCCCGAAGCCGAAGCGGGCATGGGCCATATTGAATTGGCCCGCTGGGCGGATCTGGTGCTGATCGCTCCGGCCACCGCCGACCTTATCGCCCGTCTGGTGCACGGCATGGCCGACGACCTGCTCACCACACTCTGCTTAGCCTCAGAAGCGCCCAAGCTGATTGCCCCAGCAATGAACCAGGCCATGTGGCGCCACCCTGCTACCCAGCGCAACGTACAGCAGTTGGCGGACGATGATTGGCAGTTGATTGGCCCCGCCGCTGGCGACCAAGCCTGCGGCGATGTGGGGCCAGGTCGCATGAGTGAACCTGAAGAGATCTTTAGCGCGGTAACGGCGCTGTTTGCAGCTCCTTTCACCACAGCACCGCACAGTAATGCCCCTCATGTGGTGATTACCGCCGGCCCTACCCGGGAACCGCTGGATCCCGTGCGTTACATTTCCAACCACAGCTCGGGAAAAATGGGCTTTGCCCTGGCCGCCGCGGCCGTGGCTGAAGGGGCCAAAGTAACGCTGATCAGCGGGCCGGTTAACCTACCCACGCCCCAGGGTGTGACGCGGATTGACGTTGAGTCAGCCGAGCAAATGCACGCACAAGCGCAGCGACTAGCGCCTCAGTCAGCGCTGTTTATCGGCTGCGCGGCGGTCGCTGACTATCGCGCGGCAGCGCCTGCCGAGCATAAGCTCAAAAAGCAGGATGATAGCGATACGCTCACGCTTACCCTGATTAAAAATCCCGATATTATCGCCAGCGTTTCCGCGCTCCCCGAAAAACAGCGCCCGCTGGTGATCGGCTTTGCCGCCGAGACCCAGGAAATTGAGCGCTACGCGCGGGATAAATTACAGCGCAAAGGGCTGGACATGATCGTCGCCAACGACGTGTCCCAGGCTGGCCTGGGCTTTGGCAGCGACCAGAATGCTGCATTGCTGCTCTGGCGCACCCCCGAAGGCGTCGAGTGCCGTGCAGAAGCAGCGCAGCCAAAGCCACAGCTGGCCACCACCATCATCCGTCAAGCCCTCGCGCTGCTACCCACCAAAGCCCCTACGCAAACATCTGGAGAGTCCCCATGAGTGCCCGTCCCCGCCTGCAGTGCAAAGTATTAGACGAGCGCCTGCATGACTACATGCCGCACTATGCCACCGAAGGCTCGGCGGGAATGGATCTGCGCGCCCTGATGGATGAGCCGTTATTATTAGCCCCCGGCGATTGTCAGCTCGTACGCACCGGCATTGCCATCTATATTGAAGATCCAGGTTTGGCGGGTATGATCCTGCCACGCTCCGGTTTGGGGCATAAACATGGCATCGTGCTAGGCAATTTAGTCGGTTTAATCGACTCTGATTACCAGGGTGAGCTGATGGTTTCGGTCTGGAACCGTGGTCAAAGTACGTTTACGCTAGCCCCTTTCGATCGACTGGCACAGTACGTGCTTGTACCTGTCGTACAGGCCGAACTCTCTCTGGTGGATGCTTTTGAGGACTCCTCCCGGGGCAGCGGTGGGTTTGGCAGTACTGGCAGTCAGTAACCAATGATCGCGCTTATCCAGGAAGCCTTGTTAAGGCAACCTCTGTTTAGCAGGGAAGCCCTATGAACGCACAGCCTGTACCCGCTTCGATTTTTCGCGCCTACGATATTCGCGGTATCGTTGACGAAACGCTAACCGAAGAGACTGTCGAGCTGATCGGGCGTGCGGTGGGCTCTGAAGCCGCTGAGCGGGGCGAGTCCAGCGTGGTGGTCGCCCGCGACGGCCGCCTTTCCGGCGCCCGGCTACAAGCGGCGCTGATGCGAGGCCTGAGCGCCGCGGGGCGCGATGTAATCGACATCGGCATGGTGCCCACCCCGGTGCTTTACTTCGCCACTCATATACTGGAAGACACCCAATCGGGCGTGATGGTCACCGGTAGCCATAACCCGCCTGACTACAACGGCTTTAAAATCGTGCTTGGCGGCGAAACGCTCTCCGGTGATGCGATTACGGCGCTCTTCGAGCGTATTCAATCGGGCAACCTGGCCAATGGCCAAGGCCAAATCATTCAGCAAGATATCCGTGAAACGTATCTAACGCGCATTCTGGACGACGTTAAGATCAATCGACCGGTTAAAGCCGTGGTCGACTGTGGTAATGGCGTTGCCGGAGAGCTGGGCCCACAGCTGCTGGCACGATTAGGTATCGAGACCATTCCGCTGTTTGCCGAAATAGACGGCCATTTTCCCCATCACCACCCCGATCCTGGCAAGCCAGAAAATATGCAGGATCTGATCCGCACAGTTCATGAAACCGGGGCCGATATTGGCCTTGCTTTCGATGGAGATGGCGACCGCCTGGGCGTTGTTACGCCCACCGGCAAGCTGATCTATCCCGACCACCTGCTGATGGTGTTTGCCACCGATATGCTCGCGCGTAAGCCTGGTGCCAAAGTTATTTTTGATATCAAGTGCACCGGCAACCTGGTCAAAGTGATCAGCGAGGCCGGCGGCGAACCCGAAATGTGGCGTACCGGGCACTCGATGATCAAGGCCCGTATGCAGGCGACCGGTGCACAGTTGGGTGGAGAAATGAGTGGGCACATTTTTTTCAAAGAGCGCTGGTACGGTTTTGACGACGGCCTCTATGCCGCCGCTCGGCTGGTAGAAATTCTCGCCAACCAAGCCGCCGACGCCGATACGTTTTTTGCCCACTTCCCCCAAGACGTTGCGACCCCGGAAATTAATATTGCGGTTAGCGACGCTAACAAATTTTCTCTGATGGATAAGCTTGCTCGCGAGGGCGACTTCGGCGAAGGTATCAAAACTACTTTGGATGGTATCCGCGTTGACTACCAGGATGGCTGGGGACTGTGTCGCGCCTCCAACACCACGCCTGCATTGGTCATGCGCTTTGAAGGTAAAGACGAGGCCGCGCTAGCACGCATCAAGACCGTTTTTAACGACGCGCTTCGGCACGTCGCGCCAGACATCGAGCTACCCCACTGACGCGGGAACTCAGTAGCTAGCTCGCCAAACAGTTCGGCGCTGAAGGGATCGCGACCACCTAGAAAGCGCGACCCTCATCACTTAATCAACATAAACGTTAGCAGCACAATAAACGTTCGCAAGGGACAACCTCATGAGTTCAGCCAGTCGCGACCCCAAGGTCGTTGTGGAGGTGCTTTCCGAAGCCCTCCCTTATATCCAGCAGTTCTCCGGCAAAACCGTGGTGGTCAAATACGGCGGTAACGCCATGACCGAAAGCACCCTGATCGACTCCTTTGCCCGCGATATCGTGCTAATGAAGGAAGTCGGTATCAATCCGGTGGTGGTGCACGGCGGCGGGCCGCAGATCGGCGACCTGCTCAAAAAGCTCAACATCGAGTCGCGCTTCGTCAACGGCATGCGGGTCACTGACTCGCAAACCATGGATGTGGTGGAGATGGTTTTGGGCGGTTTGGTCAACAAAAGCATCGTCAACCTGATCAACCAGAGCGGTGGCAAAGCAATCGGCCTAACCGGTAAAGACGGCTCACAAATTCGTGCCCGACAGCTCAAGGTTGAGCACCAGAGCCCCGAAATGACGGCCCCTGAGATTATCGATATTGGCCACGTGGGCGAAGTGGAGTCGATCTCAACCGAGCTGATCGAGATGCTGGCGGCGCGGGACTTTATCCCGGTGATTGCGCCGATTGGCGTCGACGCCGCAGGCCACAGCTACAATATCAATGCTGACCTGGTTGCGGGCAAGATCGCTGAAGCGCTCAATGCAGAGAAGCTGATGCTGCTCACCAATGTGGCCGGCCTAATGAACACCGAAGGCGAAGTCCTCACCGGCTTAAGCACTGCTCAAGTGGATGAACTGATCGCCGATGGCACGATTTATGGCGGCATGCTGCCTAAAATCCGCTGCGCACTGGATGCGGTGAAGGGCGGCGTAAATAGTTCGCACATTATTGATGGCCGTGTCCCCCATGCGGTGTTGCTGGAAATTTTCACCAACGCTGGGGTAGGTACTCAAATCAAGGACGCGAGCTAACCGCGACGGAGGCCACATCATGAGCGAAGATCAAAAACCACGCCGCCGCGAGCAGATTCTCCAGGCCCTGGCGTTAATGCTCGAGGAAGATAGCGGCAAGCGCATCACGACAGCCGCCCTCGCCCGCCAGGTCGGCGTTTCAGAAGCGGCGCTCTACCGCCATTTCCCCAGCAAAGCACGTATGTTCGAGGGGCTGATCGACTTTATTGAAGAGAGCATTTTTGCCCGCATCACGCGCATTTTAGAAGACGTTCCCGACGCTACCACCCGCTGTGGCACCATACTCGCGCTGCTGCTGGGCTTTGCTGAAAAAAACCCTGGCCTGGCCCGGGTAATGGGCGGCGACGTGCTCACCGGCGAAACAGCCCGACTACGCCAGCGGGTAAACCAGCTGTTTGAGCGCCTGGAGATGCAGCTTAAGCAGATTCTGCGCGAAGCCGAACTGCGTGAAGGCCTGCGCCCCACGATTCCCGCCTCTGCCGCTGCCAATTTGCTGGCGGCCCAGGCAGAGGGACGAATTTCTCAGTATGTGCGTAGCGACTTTAAGCGACTGCCCACCGAACACTGGGAAGATCAGTGGTCGCTGCTGTCAGCCCAATTACTGCGCGCCACGACTCAGCCCGCTTAGACCAGCGTGATGGAGGCACAAAAAAAACCGGCCCCCATTAAAGGAGCCGGTTTTTTTGATACTGAAAAACCGCTAATCGAGCAGTAAGTATGATCTTAGGCGACCATCTCTTCGCCCATTTTCTGACGCAGTTTTTTCATGGCATTTTTTTCAAGCTGACGGATACGCTCGGCGCTGACCCCGTAGACGTCAGCCAGATCATGCAGCGTCTCTTTGCTATCGGCCAACCAGCGGCGCTGCAGAATATCCCGCGAGCGCTCATCAAGCCCTTCGAGAGCAAGCTGTAAACGTCGAGTCGAGTCTTCCTCGAAGTTGCTATCTTCCAACTGCGTGGCAGGGTCGGAAGCAGCATCGTCCAAGAAGTGCACTGGCGCTTGGTAGGTGCTCTCTTCATCATCGCCTGCCGGGGCGTCGTAACCCGCATCGTAAGACGAGAGCCGCCCCTCCATGTCGCGCACAACCTCGGGTTTGACGTCGAGGTCTTTGGCAATGGCATCAACTTCGTCGTTATTCAGCCAGGCCAAACGCTTCTTCGCCCCGCGCAGGTTAAAGAACAGCTTACGCTGCGCCTTCGTTGTCGCGATTTTAACGATGCGCCAGTTGCGCAGCACAAATTCGTGGATTTCCGCTTTAATCCAGTGCACGGCAAACGAGACCAAACGAACGCCCTGGTTCGGGTCGAAACGCTTGACGGCTTTCATCAAGCCGACGTTACCTTCTTGGATCAAATCTGCCTGAGGCAACCCATAGCCCGAATAGCTACGCGCGATATGCACCACAAAGCGCAAATGCGACAGCACCAAACGACGAGCGGCTTCCAGATCGCCTTCATCATAGAGGCGATAAGCGAGTTCGCGCTCTTCATCGGCCGTTAATACCGAAATTCCATTGACCGCGCGGATGTAGCCGCCCAGATCGCCGCCGGGCGAAAGCTGCCCCACCGGTAGAAGACTAGTGCTCATGTGCAGGTGGTCTCCCCTGTAACCCATCGTGGTTGACGTAGCACGTTATCAATAACCTATTACAAAATCGTGATACTAATTCAGTGATACGACGCCTGTAATTCTCAGACCTTAACGTAAAAATAAAGTTCGCACGTTAAGTAATTCAGCCGTATCGCATTATCTACCTAAAACTCACCCATCATCTTGGCCGAATGCTTGAGAGATGACGTGTAACCGCCAACCAAGCACCCAACCAGCCTAGTAGTGTACTGCAAGATAGCAGAATTGTAGAGCCTGTCACATCGAGTTGGGGTAAAGAGAAGCTCGCCCCGTAGCTCGCCGCCAGCGCAGCGACCGGCATTGACAGCCAGTGATTGCCCACGCCTAACAACCCCAACGCTAACAGCCCACCGCCCAACCCGTACCAGGCACCGCTATACAGAAAAGGCCGCCTGACAAACGCATGTGTGGCGCCAATCAGCATCACCACTTCAATCTCCCGGCGGCGACTCTCCACCGATAGACGAATGGTATTGCCGACCACCAGCAGCACGCCTAAGCCAAACAGCGCCCCCAGCGCCAGCGCCACACGGCGGCCCAACTCTGCCAGGTTCCTCAACCGCTCCACCCAGGCCAGATCCAGGCGCACCTCATCAACGCCAGAAAGCGCTTCAAGGCGGGCGGCCAACTGCTGCATGGCAACCGGGTCAACGCTTTCCGGGCGCACCACCATGCTGATAGGCAGCGGATTGCTCTCCAGCCCTGCCAGGGCATCATCCAGTCCCAGCGACTGCTGGAACTCCGCCATACCCTGCTCGGCGCTGATCAACCGGGTTTCGAGCACGTTGGGCTCCGCGTTAACCGCCTCTTCGATACGCATCGACTGGGCATCGTCAGCAGTCAACTCAAGATAAACCGTTAAAGTCGCACTCTCATCAAGCTCCGCATCCAACAGGCGTGCGCTGTCCAGGGTTAGCCATAGTGCCGCGGGCAGTACCAGCGCGATAGCAATCGCCAACATGGTCAGCAGATTACCCAGCGGATAGCGCACCAGGCGCTGAAAGCTATCCCACGCCATACTACGGTGGTGGCGCCCCCATGCCCGTAACCGGCTGGAAAAGCGTGTCTGCTGCGATCTGGCGCCCCGCTGAGGGGCCTTATCGACCGCTGGTTTAGCAGCGGCTTTGCGCGGCGTCTTTAATGCCGCGCCCTGTCGGCGCTTTGGCGTCGTCGACGGCTTCATATCGCCCCCTCATCCGCGACCAGGCGACCGTCGCTCAAGCGCAGGATACGATGGCGCAGCCGAGCAATCAGAGCCAAATCGTGGCTGGCGATCATCACCGTCGTGCCAATCCGGTTAAAATCCTCAAACAGCCCCATGATATCCGCCGAGAGTTGGGGATCCAGATTGCCCGTTGGCTCATCGGCCAACAGCAGCGCGGGCTTATTGACCACCGCCCGGGCAATGCCCACCCGCTGCTGCTCACCGCCCGACAACTCGATAGGCAGCGCTTTCTCACGATGCAACAGCCCCACTTTATCTAACGCGGCGCGCACGCGGCGTGCAGACTCACGAGGCTCAATGCCCTGGATTTCCAGAGGCAGGGCGACATTGTGAAAAATGCTGCGATCAAATAACAGCTGGTGATCCTGGAAGACCACGCCAATTTGGCGCCGATAGAACGGCACTTGGCTGGCATGCAGTTGGGCAATATCGTGCCCCGCCACGACAACGCGACCGCGACTAGGCTTCTCAAGGCGCATCACTAGGCGTAGCAGTGAACTCTTACCTGCGCCGGAGTGGCCGGTCAGAAACACCATCTCGCCCCGGGCAACCCGAAAGTTAAGATGCGCCAGCGCTTCAAAGCGTCCGCCGTAGCGTTTTCCTACATGCTCAAAAGCGATCATGCGCTGGCATCGTCCTCTTGGCGGTCAAACAGCGCGTGGACAAAATCATTGGCCTCGAAGGGGCGCAGATCGTCGATGCCTTCCCCTACGCCAATAAAGCGAATGGGCGTTTCCAGCTGTTTGGCCAGCGCGAAAATAATCCCGCCTTTGGCGGTACCGTCCAGCTTGGTCAGCGTGATACCGCTGACCGGTACGGCGTCGTTAAAGGTGCTGGCCTGGGAGATAGCGTTTTGACCGGTGCCCGCATCCAGCACCAGCATTACTTCATGAGGCGCCGTATCGTCGAGCTTCTGCATCACCCGATGGACTTTTTTCAGTTCCTCCATCAGGTGGCTTTTGTTATGCAGCCGCCCGGCGGTATCGGCGATCAGCACATCAATACCCCGGGCGGTGGCAGCCGCTACCGCATCGTAAATCACCGAGGCACTGTCGGCGCCGGTATGCTGGGCGATCACCGGTACCTTGTTGCGCTCGCCCCATACTTTGAGCTGTTCGACAGCCGCGGCACGGAAGGTGTCACCGGCCGCCAACATAACGCTTTTGCCTTCGCGCTGAAAACGCTGGGTGAGCTTGCCGATGGTGGTGGTTTTACCCACCCCGTTAACGCCCACGACTAAAATAACAAAGGGCCCTGTGCCTGCCTTCTCAAGAACAAGCGTCTTGGCCACCGGCGCCAGCATGGTGGACAGCTCTTCTTGCAAGCCCCGGTAGAGTGCCTCAGGGTTGTTCAACTCTTTGCGCGAGACACGCGCCTCCAGGCGGCCAATAATCTCGCTAGTGGCGTCAATCCCCACATCGGCCATCAATAGCTGCGTTTCCAAGTCTTCCAGCAGCTCGTCATCGATCTGTTTTTTACCTAGAAACAGATCGGCAATACCGTCGGTTAAATTGGCGCGGGTTTTTCCCAAGCCTGACTTGATACGCGCAAACCAACCTTTTTGGTCGCTTTTGGCCACCGGTTTGTCTTGCAACGCAGGCGCGGGTGTTGGCTCTGGCTCTGGCTCTGGCTCTGGCTCTGGCTCTGGCTCTGGCTCTGGCTCTGGCTCTGGCTCTGGCTCTGGCTCTGGCTCTGGCTCTGGCTCTGGCTCTGGCTCTGGCTCTGGCTCTGGCTCTGGCTCT
>NZ_JAUAMB010000069.1 GCF_031010175.1 Halomonas sp. SpR1 | reverse complement strand
GGACTGATCTCGATACTGGACGCGGTAAGATGGCTCAAGCGTTCTTCATGAACCGCCGTGGTACGGAACCGTATGCCCGGTGGTGTGAGAGGACAGGGGAGGCGACTCCCCTTCCTACTCGATTCTGCACTATCTATCCAGTATGCACATTATCCACAGTCACACTTTAGATATGCCTGTGGATAACGCGTCATTCGGAATGCTTGCTTTCACCAGTGTATACGCCAGATAACCAACCAAGCTTTATAACCGTAACGATAGAGTTGCCTAACCATACTAATAAAGATGCACCGCCTCGAAGACCGCTAGCGGTTCATTGTTATCGCCCGACAGCACAAGCATCGAGCCATCCACGCTCCATGCGGTTACCTCCTTGAGCGCGGCTAGGAAATCTCGCTCCGTTTTCATTTGAGCCGTTGGGCAGGCCATTTTAGTGCTGGCGATTTGACCAAACACTATGCGCTCGTTCTCCACACGGTAGCTGCCCATCAGCGTATTACAGCCGGTAGCGCCGGCTAAGCGAGAAGCCTGTTGTTGAAGAACCAGGTGAGCTTCACGAAAATCCTTATGGGTTATGACCGGCGCGCCATCGAGCGATACCAGCTTCCAGTAGGTGTTGATCAACGATTCATCCGGGCGCTCTGCTCTCTCGTGGTTATCAATCGGCGCTGACGAGCAGCCAGCGGTCACGAAGGTAATTCCGATCATTACGCAAAGCGTTAGATACCGAATCAACGTATTACTCCTTATTCAGCTGCTGATGCCTGTTGGGTTTAGCTTGATTGGATAGATAAGCTGCAGGGTTGCCCAAAAGTTAAAGCCTCTCTTCCCTAGCTGCGGGTATTCGTCGATTGGCCCTCTTCAGAATGCCATACTTCCTGCCATTGCCAACCATCCTTATGAACGTAGGCCAACAATATTTTCTGATAGGGCAGCGAGGCTAAATAGTTCTGTATCTCAGTGCTCGATTTCTCGAACCCTGGTAATTCGGCATATTCGATAAGGACGGGAATATCAGGCGTGTGGCGGCTAGGGTGAATGAAGTTGCCACCCAGCGTATCAAGAAATTGCTCGATTGTTTTGCGGGCAATTAACAACTGCTCACGCGAAGCGGTATCTAGCCTGGAACTGGCAAAGTAGGCAATTGCAATTGCTTGGTACAGTTTTGCAATTGCTAATGAAAGTGCTTTGCTGCTGGTCTCACTGTGATAGTAGTGCAGGATTGGATAGGCTAAATGTTGCTGGCCTAAAGTGCTGATGGATTGCTGTAACGGCTGGAGTTGGCTCAGTAGTGTTGCATATTTCCCGCTGTCGTTAGTAGAGTCGAGTATTTGCTGTGGATTTTCGCCTAGCGCACTGATCGTCAATGATGTTTGACGTTTTTCAATAACATTTGTGATGATATTGAGTATATAGGTAATAGATATGGTGAAAAGGAAAAAGCCGTTTGCAGCAGCTAATATAGGGGGAAGACGCCAACTATCATTGCCTGCCACAAAGTCACCATAGCCCAGCGTTGTGAGGGTGTAGCCCGTATAGTAGGCGCGCTCAACCAAGCCAGCGGCGGCATTTGAAGAAGACAGCACTACAGCCTGGGGCGAACTACAAAAAAGGAAAAACCAACCCAGCCAAGCGACGAGAAACCATGTTAGCAGTAGTGTCATTGTCATCCATGGGCCAACGGAGGAGAGCATGGAATGACTTTTTCGACGCTGATGAATAGCTAACAGCACAAACCACATACCACTTACTAGGCGGTTGGTCAGAGGGCCGCCAGAGCTGGATACCGATAGAGTGGTGCGAATAGCATCATAAACTATCAACAAAATGAGTAAGATACCCACTACTCCAATTATCGTGCTTCCAATCACAACAAACGCTCCTTTGATATAATTTGCCGCTCTCTTGCGGCCGCTAGTCCAATATTAGTATGGCTATTCCTGTTAAATAGAGGCCGATAATGGTCAAACTTTCAAAACCAATTCGGCCAGGCCCCATCTCTTGGCGATGCAGTAGGCCCAGTATCAGTACTCCCGTCATTAATACAGCAAGGGCAACCCATAGCATGACATGATCGGGCATGACGTGATAAATGGAGCCACCCCGATATGCTACATCTGACGCAGCGGCAAACAATGTATCAAACGCATTTCCGCCGATGATGCCTGCCACTGCTAGTGTGAGCGCCCCACGCCGTACCGCTGCGACTGTCGTTACCAACTCAGGTAGAGATGTCACTATGGAGGTAAGTAAAACGCCGACAGCCGCCTGACTAAGCCCTGTCTCTGTTGCAATAACCGAAGCGCTACGTTCAAGCAACCAGCCAGTGACGGCTATGGTAAGCGCGAGACTCAAAAATACGAGCCATAGTTGTAACAGTGTTTGCTTTCCATAAGAGCTATCGGGCTGATCTTCTCGGGTTTCACGAGTTCGCTTTGGCACCCACATCGGGCGGCTTTGGGCGTTTTTAACCAGTCTCAGGCCAAATAGGTAAGCAATAAATAACAATGGTGTGATGGGATGTACCTGCAAGAAAGTCCACTCAGGTGCGAAGCGCCCTAACAGCAACATACTAAGCAGGCACAGAAGTAAGGCGCCCTGAATCAGATTGCCAAGGGAAGCGGCTGCATGTTCAAGGTTAGCGCGCCGATACGCCATGTCTGCAATGGCTAAAAAAAGTGTTTGCACGGCAATACCACCCAGCGCATTACTTATTGCCAGCTCAGGTTTGCCAGTCCAAGCGGAGGAGACAGACACCACAATACCTGATAGCGAGGTAGCCATCCCAAGCAAGACAGCGCCAGCAATAGCTTCACCTAACCCGGTTCGATCAGCGAGATCGTCCACAATCCGCGCAAGCCGCGTGCCAATGATACCAATGACAACTGCGCAAACGCTGAACAGTGCACAAGCGGCAGTTAGCGAAATATTACTAAGCAATGGGAGCATTGGTTTACCCCAGTCAGGACATATCGTTATGGTATACCGATATTGGCGTAAAATTATGTAATAAAAAGGCTTGTTCGGTGCTATTCGGCCTTACAATGGTGGCGATGCGGCTCTATTTTTTTCTCATTGCTATGTGGCATCACGAACGCTTTGCCATTAAATAGCTGCTCTGAATGCTAGCGCTTTTTTTAAGAATGACCAATGGATGTTAGCTAGTTTCATTTTTACCTAGAGTGAAATCCGGTGGGTCGCTTGCAGGGAAGCTTTCATCACTCATTTCGTCGACATGCTCCTGCTGTTTTAGGTAAGCAGATAGCTTTACAAAAGCGCTCAATGGCTTAGCTACCACCCAGCGATTGTTCTTCAGGGTTAGCTCCTGCTCAGGAACGCTATACGTGTTGCCGTCGATTGCTTCAAGCGCTACTCGTTTTAGATATTTATCTTTAGAAAAGTGACCTATAAGCTTCTGATGTTCATCATAAACAGGTTCTTTCATAGTAACTTCTCCTTTATTTAAGATTAACTATAAGTAAATGTAAACTTGAAAATAGTGTTAATATTGAAGCTATTTACTAGCTTTAGAAGATGCTTTTTTTGTTTTATTTTCAATGTTATCTTTGTGTGTTTTTTTCTCCTTCGACAGCTGGGCACCTGGAATAGGTGTCTCCTTAATAGAGGTGTTATGAGCTGGAGATGAGGAGTTGTGTACAGCTTTTTGATTATCTACGTTTTCGTCTGGGCGAAAGGGTTGAGGTTCTTGATTGCGTGATTCTTCATGATTAGCACTTTTATCGGCATCGGGTACATCCTTATCGATTAGCTTTTTGGCTTTTTGAGTTTCGCTAGTTTTTTCAGTTGGTTTGCGGTTCATGGCGTATCTACTCTGTGATTAAGAAGTGGGTTATAAAAATATTATGAACACTGTTTGTTAGCTCTTTTCTCAGTGGTGGGATGCAGCGAATCAATAGATCGAATGTTAGAAATGCTAAGACCGCTCCTGGGCTGAGTCGGTATTATATTTAGAACAATCATAAGATCTTGCATTGGTATGTCGTAACTAATTTTTTGAGCGAATTTATCAATTGCTAAAATCGACTAGTGCTTGAGTAATCCACTTATTGGGCATGGCTGCTTCAACCATGGGTAACTATTGCGAAGTTATGGATCTTCTCACCTCCTGCTCAAAGCGCTCGGGCAGGAATTGGTCTGGTGCTTTCCAGCGGTGAGGTGCGTGACTGGTTCCGTAGAGATCAAGAGCAGCCTGCCAGCTACGCTTTAAGATATAACCTTTATTTTAACTAACTGTAATTTAAAACTAATTACTAAGTTTATAATATAAAGAGCTTTATAAAGAACTGTAGGTGTCAGCGGTAAAATAGTCCAGATGATGGGAGGGTTAGAAATTATTTTTAACATAAGTATAAGACTATGTATTTTATAGCTAGCCTGATTTCCCTCCTGTTGTTATTGGCTGCAAAGGCAGGGCTCAAGCTACCGTAGCCAAAGGGTTTTCGGGGGTAAGGGTGGGAGCCCAGCGGCTGCTCGGTGTTTTCACTGTTTAGCTGGGCGGGTCGCAGAAAGCTTCTCAGTGTGACGAAAGCTAGGTGAGCTGCAGCAATGGCTTTTATATTGCTGCGTTGAGGTGACATGGCTGCGTTTCCTCAAAAGCTTCCTTCATCACTCGGTGAGGCCGGCTTTGGTAGATATAAATTGAGCCGCCTTTATAACTCATCAAGTAATTGATTTTCTTATACCAGTGAAGAAATAAGAAAAAAGTTAGTTTTATTGCTAAATTATTCATAACTTATGTTATTGAAATTCGTCCTGTTATCTTGATTTTTAGAGTGATGGGGTTGATTTATTTTAATTTTTTATTTTGACAAAAGTTAAAAAAATATTTTTATCGAAAATCAGCTTGAAGTGTAAACGCCAGCGACTATTCTCCATATTGCACGTGTTGATAAGACAAACGGCAAAAGTCGAGTGATTAAACTGAAAGGTTTTAATTGTTCTACTAAGGAGTTTTGGCATGGTTGGTAAACGTTAAGCTGTAAGCTAACAGCCAAGGAAGGTGCTTCCTCGTAACCAGGCATGTAGTGGTTCAATAAAACCGGACACCAACGTAGGTGGTAATATTGCCACCATAAGCGAGGTGTCTGATGACCAAGAAACGACGTACTTTTTCGCCTGAATTTAAGCAGGAAGCTGCCAGCCTAGTACTAGATCAAGGGTACAGTTATCCTCAAGCTTGTACCTCGTTGGGTGTCGGTGAAAGCGCCCTCCGACGCTGGGTTCACCAGCTTGCGGACGAGCGTCAGGGAGTAACGCCTAAGGGCAAAGCGTTAACCCCAGAACAGCAGCGTATTCAGGAGCTTGAGGCTCGCTGCAAACGCCTTGAGATGGAAAAAACCATCCTAAAAAAGGCTACTGCTCTCTTGATGTCGGACGACATGAATCGTACGCGCTGATAGACCAGTTGAGTGAGCAAATGCCTGTTGAAATGGTCTGTAACGCGTTTGATATTAGCCGCTCCAGCTACTACGAGTACCGCCAGCGGCGGCACCGCGTGGATGTTGAGCGTCTGGCCTTAAAAGCTCAGGTAAACCGCCTTTTCAAAAAGAGTCGCAGCTCAGCTGGCAGCCGCTCGATCAAGGGTTTGCTCAGCGAAGAAGGCGTCACCATTGGTCGTTTCAAGGTTCGGCGTTTGATGAGCGAAATGGGGTTGATCTGTAAGCAGCCGGGCCCTCATGCTTACAAGCAGACGACCGTTGAGCGACCTGATATTGCGAACCATCTTGATCGCAAATTTACACCAGATCAGCCCAATCAGGTCTGGTGTGGTGACATCACTTATATCTGGAGTGGCCAGCGTTGGAACTATCTGGCCGTTGTGTTGGATCTTTATGCTCGTCGTGTGGTTGGCTGGGCCATGTCGTCCAGCCCGGATGCAGATCTTGTTGTGAAAGCGCTGGATCACGCCTGGGAACAACGTGGTCAGCCAAAGAGGGTCATGTTCCATTCCGACCAGGGTAGTCAGTATGCAAGCCGCAAGTTCCGCCAAAGACTTTGGCGCTATCGAATTAAACAAAGCATGAGCCGGCGTGGCAACTGCTGGGACAACTCGCCGATGGAAAGGCTATTCCGGAGCCTGAAATCGGAGTGGATACCGGCGTTGGGATATCGAAATCTACCTGAGGCCAAGAAAGACGTTAGTGACTATCTAATGGGTTACTACAACCAGCAGCGACCCCATTCATTTAACGGTGGCATTTCTCCCGTTGGGGCTGAGGAAAATCTTAAATTACTGTCCGGTATTAGTTGACCACTACAGCAAAGGACGCATAGAGAATGCTCAAGGACGAGCGGTAGGTAGCCAACTAGGGATGGATCCCTTATTGGTTCTCGCATTGGAAGCTATCAAGCTACTTAAGGAAGAGCCTTAAGCTTACTGTCAGGAAAAGGAATTCCTGATAGTTTCTCTACAAGGAGTACACCCTATGTTTTATCATTCCGCAAAACTGCAGTATCCGGTGAAAGTTGATAAGCCAAACCCAGAGTTTGCAATGCTACTACAGCAAGCGATTGGCGGTATTGAAGGCGAAATTCGTGTTGCCATGCAGTATTTCTTCCAGGCAATGGGAGCGCGTGGAGACGATCGAATTCGCGACATGCTTATGTCTACCGCAACTGAAGAGCTCTCGCATATTGAGATGCTGGGGCATGCGGTAGCGCTTAATTTAGAAGGAGCGCCTGTTTCTTATCAAGAAGCAACCGCCAAAGACCCTATTATGAACGCTATTCTAGGCGGTGCTAATCCTCGTCATCTATTGTCCTCCGGGCTTTCAGCCATGCCGGTAAATGCTAATGGCGTGCCGTTTGATATGAGTCATGTCTATGCGACCGGAAATATCGGCGCTGATATGTTAGCAAATGTCACGGCAGAAGCGGGTGGTAGAGTGCTTGCTTCGCGTTTGTATAACTGGACGGATGACCACGGCATGAAAGATTTCTTGTCTTTCTTGATTGCTCGTGACACTTATCATCAGCAACAGTGGTTAGCTGTTATTGAAGAACTCGGTGGCATGGAATCGCAGTTGCCTATCCCTAACTCGACGCCTGAAGAGCATGAGGCGATGCAACACTCTTACTATTATCTCAACACATTACTCGATAAGGAAGCGCCGAAAGGTAGATGGTCCGAAGGCCCTTCCTTGGATGGTAAGAGTGAATATTCAGTTGTAAATCAACCAGCACCAGAAGGTCAGGAGCCAACATTAGGTAAAGCTAAGCCAGGCTCAGGCGCGCAGAAAGAGCAAATTTAAACGTTAATCATATCGTTAAATGTTAACGTAATAAGGAGAGCACGCAATGGAAAGCAAGCATTTGGTCGATTGGCTACGCGATGCGCATGCTATGGAAAAGCAAGCCGAGAAAATGTTGAAATCTCAGGCCCAGCGTTTAGAGCATTATCCGTTGTTACAACAACGGATTGAAGAGCATATTGAAGAGACATTGCATCAAGCCGAAAAACTTGAGCAATGCTTAACGCTGCTAGGCGCCGATACGTCAGCTTTCAAGGATATGGGCGCTGAATTAACCGCATTTGGCCAGGCTGTGGGCGGTATGATGGCTGAAGATGAGGTGGTTAAAGGCGGCATCGCGAGTTACGCGTTCGAAAATTTTGAGATAGCAAGTTATAAAGCCCTTATTAAAGCGGCTGATATGGCATCACAACCTGAGGTTGCTCGCCTGTGTAAAGAGATTCTTCAGGAAGAAATAGCCATGGCTGATTGGCTGAGTAAGCACTTAGATGAAACGACACAGCAATTTTTAGAGCGTGATAACGATGATGATTTGCGCGCAAAGACATAGTATTTCTAACGTCGGTTCCGCCTAATCCAATTTTTTTGCTCTCCCCCACAGAGCAAAGCCCCTTCCTCAGCCACTCAGGCTGGGGTTTTTTTATTAAGTTGAAATGATTTTAAAATACAACCTAGCTAACTGGGTAACGCCGCCTTTTAAGGTTTTATGGACGGCAACGGTTTGGTAGGAAAAGGCTAAACGTTGTCTCTTTTTATAACGCTTTCCCAGTTTTTAGAAAAAAACGCGATGCTCGTTTTCGCAAGCATCCAACTGAGCATGCACAATGAAATTTTAGATAGTGCAACTGAGGGTCGCCCTTGTGCACACTTCGGTATTCAGTTCACCTCTTTTAAAGCAAGATTCTGGTAATATTTCACCTCTTGGGAAGTGTAAACATCGTTAATTGTTCGATAGTACTCTCTATCGCTACGATGAATTTCGATCTGTATGTCAATACCCACTTCTGTATGAGGAAAGCGAGATTTGTTCTCTGCGATTTCCGCATCAGTGGGGAATTTTTCAAACAATGCTATCCTTGTACTCATAGGGAATTAAACACTTAGCCCGGATTTCTCATAGCGCCTCAGCCAGTACCGCACTCAGGCTGTAATATCGCTAAACACCTATGGGCACGGCTTAAATGGCCTACTTTTTAACCATTTTCCGTCGTTCAGACACACTTCCCCC
>NZ_JAUAMB010000068.1 GCF_031010175.1 Halomonas sp. SpR1 | reverse complement strand
GACGTTAGTGGCTATCTGATGGGTTACTACAACCAGCAGCGCCCTCACTCGTTTAACGATGGCATGCCTCCCGTTGTGGCTGAGGAAAATCTTAAATTACTGTCCGGGATTAGTTGACCACTACAAGTTAACGGATCTCCGCCGTTAAAGTACGGCTTCTGTTTTGAATCCATCATGCCCCTGTCCTCCATAACGTCGCCCTGGGTATCAGGGCGCTTGGGTTATCTCGCTATGTCAGGGACATGCTAGTATTGTTCTATTACGCAAGCTATTCCATAAATGTGAGCGCAGACTTTGCAAAAAAGAACAGTCAAAAAGAGCAGGCAGCCCTCTATCTCTACACAGAAAACACGCAGTTACCTAGCGTGGAATGACTTTGAGGTCATTCTTGCCATCGCGACTGAAGGCTCTCTTTCTGGAGCCTCGCGAGCTCTGGGGGTCAGTCATGCAACTGTTTTCCGGCGGCTGGGTGAAGTTGAGCAGAGTCTAGGCGTTACTCTCTTCGAGAGGAGTCGTACTGGCTATCGGCCTACGCTGGCAGGGGAAGAGCTCGCCGATACGGCTAGGATCATGGATGAAGCAGCCCTGGCGGCGGAGCGTAAAGTTGCCGGTCGTGACCTGGAGCCGAGTGGCGAAATTTATACCACCACAACGGACTCCTTGCTGATGGGGTTGTTGGCACCTTTGTTTACGCAATTCCGTTATAAATATCCAGCCATCGTGCTGGATGTTGCCATCTCTAATCAGTTGTTCAATCTGACTCGCCGTGAGGCTGACGTTGCGATCCGCCCCTCTAACCTTCCGCCAGAGAACTTGATTGGTCGACGACTGACCACGATTGGCCAGGCTGTCTACGGGCATCGCAGCCTCGGCCTAACCCCGGGGGCCTCCATTGAGACCCTTGCCAGCCAACCTT
Organism: Halomonas sp. SpR1; assembly: GCF_031010175.1. Taxonomy (GTDB): domain Bacteria; phylum Pseudomonadota; class Gammaproteobacteria; order Pseudomonadales; family Halomonadaceae; genus Vreelandella. Next base: position 7,702 of record NZ_JAUAMB010000068.1, on the reverse strand, counting down.
GGATTGGAGCTGGGCCACGATTGCAGGATTCAGCGCTAGACCAGTGGATGGACAAAAATGAGCTGAAGGCGGCCTGTGTCTACCGTGTAGATACCTTGGTTAGCATACTCAGCGCGATACATGCGCGCATGGGGTTAGCCGTCCTGCCGTGCTATTTGGCGGATGAATATCCGGATATTATTCAGCTCAGCGACCCTATTCCCGAACTGGAATACGGGCTGTGGTTTCTGATGCACCCAGACCTGAGAGGCGTGGTGAAGATTCACGCTTTAAAAGACTTTTTGACAGAAGCTATCCAAGCACAGAAGCAGCGTCTGGCTGGGCCTCTGTTGGCCTAGCCTGAACCATAATCAATTTTCTTTGGCTGCTCATCCAGCAGCCAGAAAGCTATGTTGTATGGTCTTTTATCGAGATTTAGGCTGCCGCTCTAGTAATGTATTTGATGACACGGGTGGCGAGATATTTGAATGGCAAAGCCGCGTTACCGGCGGCGTTAAGGAGCATCACGGTGCATAAGCTCGGAGCCTTCGCAGTTATCCTGGATGACGTATCGAGAGTTTTGCTTGCTCATCGAACCGATTTTGATACATGGAACCTGCCCGGTGGAAAAGTTGAGTACCTGGAGACACCATGGCAAGCCGTTGAACGTGAAGTCCTGGAAGAAGTGGGGTTAACTGTGCGAGTTGACCACCTTGCTGGAGTCTATTCTATGCCTGAACGGGAAACGGTAGCGTTTACCTTTTTGTGCACAAGCACGGGCGGCGCTATAAGCCTTAGCGGTGAAGCCGATGATATTCGATGGTTTAACAGTAATGATTTGCCCTCGAACACCTTGCCTCGTCACGTGGAACGCATCATGGACGCGCTCCATATCAATAGCGCTACATTATTACGTGTACAAGACTAGCAAACCCTTGCTGCCGCTTCTAACCGGCGCTTGAACTAGGCATTAAGTATGGAGGTTGCCACCATGGAAATCCGCCAAGTACAGTTGGGAGAGCTGGATGAGGTGCTCGATCTATTTGATGAATATGATCGACCGCGATCGCCAAAGCCAACCAATGAAGCATTGAGAGCGATTCATGCTTCCATAAGCCAGTCTGGTGGGTGTGTAGTCGGTGCCTTTGTTGAAAAAGATTTGGTCGGCACCTGTACTGTGAATTTGTGCCCCAATCTTAGCTGGTCTGGCCGGCCTTACGCGATTATTGAAAATGTCATTGTTTCTATACGCTTTAGGAATCAAGGCGTAGGTAAGGCGCTACTGCAGTATGCAAAGCGCTTCGCGCAGGAAGCCGGATGCTACAAAGTCGCCCTTATGACCGGGTCAAAAGATCCGGCAATACACCATTTTTATGAATCCATAGGCTTCAGTGCAAGTAAACAAGGTTACCAGCACAGGTTTAATGCTTAGAAAGAGAGTTAGGCTATGGTGCTACGTAATGCTATGAAGCGGGGATAGGATTATGGCAAATATAGCTCGGCCTTTCTGATCATGCAGTTTCATTTTGCCATCAATAGCAAAAGCGGAAAACGACTAACCGAAAGGTGGTGATCCTGGGCTATAATGACCCTGCAGTGTTTGTAAGCCGCTTATTTTGAAGTGAGTTTTTATTTTTTTGTTTTACAGATAAGGCCGTTAGTAATGATTAATACCAAAATATACAAGGCAGTTTACGAGCTTGCTGAAAAACTCATGAAGGCTGCCGATAAAGAGGATAGAGAGGCCTTTGATGCGCTCTATGCGCAGTTGGAAGCGATCTGCACCGAGAACGAAAACAGCGATAAAGACCACCCTGAGCAGTGGGAAACGCTGGCTGATTTTACGGAAGAGCTGGATGAGGCGCTGGCTGTCTACGGGACAGCCTTCGAAAAAGCCGTCGCGATTAATTCGAAAGACAATATGTCATCCATCGCGTTCTCCATGGCAAAATTGCAAGTTGAGCTGGGCCAGACCGACGCGGCGATCAGCAATCTTAAAAATGCCCAAACCACTGCCAACAAAATTGAAGATGTCGAGCTTAAAGAAGAAATTGATGAACTGCTTGAGAAGCTGACGGCAGGCTAGGCTTGTTATGTTACTGATTTAACGATTATTCACGATAGACGCAGATGCACATAAAGCCTGATTGTGCTGGTTTTGCCTAAGACTAGGGACACTATTTTGACCAATAACGACATTTTTCGCCGCATCCGTTACACCTTCGATTTAAAAGACAGCACCATCGTGGATATCTTCGCCTTGGCAGAGGTCAACGTGGCTCAAGAGCAGGTCACAGCCTGGCTGAAAAAGGATGAAGACGACGCATTTGTAACGATGAAGAACAGGGAACTGGCGGCGTTTTTGAACGGCTTTATTAGCTTTAAGCGTGGCAAGCGCGAAGGCCCGCAGCCCGCGCTAGAATCACAGCTGAACAACAACATGGTGTTTCAGAAGCTGCGCATTGCGCTGAATTTGAAGGCTGATGATATTCTGGCCGCTTTTGAACTGGCTGGCTTCAATCTAAGTAACCATGAGTTAAGTGCGTTTTTCCGCAAGCCTAGCCATAAGAATTATCGCGAGTGCAAAGATCAGGTGCTGCGCAATTTTTTGCTCGGTATCCAGCTTCAATTGCGGCCAAATCAGAACGTTTCAAGCTCTGAGTCCTGAGCTCGTAGCCTGAATTCATGTAACAGTTGCGGCATTTTTATCATAGGGTAGAGGCCAATTTTGGTTTCGATGAGACGTTTTAATAGTCGTCGAATCAGGCACTATTGGCTGTTTAGCAGGAGTAGGTCATGCCTATTGACCCAATGGCGGTGTGGGCGAATATGACATTGAAAGTCTGGCCTGAACGCTACTGGATGCTGGATATTAGCGATACATCTGCTCAAGAGGTGGCTAACGTGTTCGTGGCCAGCGATGCTCGGTACAGTTGCTTAATTCGCGATCAGTCCGGTGTCTCAGCGATTGTCGAAGAGGCTGCTGTCGAACGCTTAAAAACTCAGGTCTCGATAAGAGGGAGTTTCGGCCCGTTTCGAGTTGTATCAACAGATGGCGAGCTTCCTTTCGATGTGATCGGTTTCCTTGGCCCTGTTCTGCGAGTGCTAAATGAACAAGGCATCAAGGCTGGCCCGCAGTGTGGTGCAGTATTCGATCACCTGTTTATTTATGAACGGGACGTTGAGAAAGCGGTGGCTCTTCTAGAGGATTTCATTAATCAGGCTAGGGAGAGTCACTGAGTTGCTCTGGTAAGGCGCTCAACAGGGCATTTGATGACTGTTAGCTTGGCTGTAGGCATGAACTTTGATTAGACTCCCAGATTTCGCTACTCACTACTATTTGCGAGAGACTGGCCCGTTTCAGAGTCTCTCAGAGCTTCCTGCGGGCTCGGAAAATCCTGTATTCCTTGACCTCCTGACTCGTCATCAACGTGATCCTGGCTACCGGCGGCGCTACGGTAGGAACTATATAGGAGTCCGGCGTGAGGTTGAGGCTCGGCTGCGTGAACTCTTCATTGCGCGTGGAGGTAAGCCGCGCCGCGATCATCCCTTTTATCTGGTGCTTGGAGAATCATCTTGGTTTCGCAACCTGAACGCGGATCAATGTGAGCTTAGAATCCCTCTCTCGGAGCTTGATCCCGAAGTAACGTCTTTGACTTACCCTGATAGCTTTATTGCGCTAACCCGAGACGACAAGCCTTACTACAATCAAGTGTTTCTGCTTAGCGAGGTGAGTCGGCTCGTTACACGCTTCGGTATTCCTGCCAATGATCACTTGATTCCTTACGAGCGCTACTGGGAAACTGATTTTGAGCTCTATATCGAGGTGCAGCTTTGGGACACTCCACCCATAATCAATGTCTAAACAACGATGAAAATTCAAACTTTCGCGACCAAAAGCAGAAAAGCCATGCCGTTGTTGCGAACGATAAGCATCCAAACAGAATTGCTGCTTCCAAACGGCTGGAATTGAGGTACTACAGATCAGAAGATATCGCACGTATCTTTGAAAGCTATACGGGCGATTTAAGCTCAGCAAAGTACCTTGCGCGGCGCCCTCACACGGAAGTCGAACAAACCGAAACGGTGCTCCAAAATCTTTCCATTCCTGAAAGCATGGCGTTAGCAGGCAAGTGTATTTGGGTTGTAGATGCCATTAGCGAGGGGGGAGGTGCCATAGGGCTGGTAACCATTGTAAAGGATAATGACTCAATGGCTGTTCACTTTGGTATCGGTAGACCCTATAGAGGTCGCGGTTACGCTGCAGAGGCGTTGTTACTTACCGCACAGTACTTACTCGCAACAGGTCAGGCAACAAGCGTTAACTCTTTTACTGACGTTGAAAACGTCGCTGCTCAAATGGCTTTAGAAAAAGCGGGTTTTATATACACCACAAGAACCGATAGGTTTTATCAGGCCCCACAAATGAACGGCGAGTATAGGGACGTTTTCCATTACAAGTTCAGGGCTTGATAAAGGCTTGCCTACGGCTGCTTATGCGCTGTGTAGGCCCTCGCAAAATACTTCGATGTTATCAGCAATGAGCCAGAGAGGAGAGTTCTCAGTGATCAAGCAAGTGGGTGGAGTTAAGCTTCAAGCTAAGCACATAGCCACATGCCACTGCGGCATAGTCGAGCTCGAACTTGATTTACCTGAAGGGCTTGTCGACCCGAAACGGTGTAACTGCTCTATTTGCAGGCGCAAAGGCGCTGTCATGGCCTATGTGCCGTTGAACGGTCTTCGCATTCTCCGCGGCGCTGAGCATTTAAAGCTATACCAGTTCAATTCGGGCGTTGCTAAGCACTTCTTCTGTTCAAACTGCGGCATCTACACTCACCACCAAACGCGCTCGAACCCGAATGTGTATGGGTTTAATATCGGGTGTTTGAAAGGTATTAACCCCTTAGAGTTGGATAATTTGCCAGTTATTGATGGTATCAACCATGAATCTGACCTGGAGCCAAGTGAGTAGCCATCGTCATCACATGATGAAGAGGCTTGAACATTTAGCGAGAGAGCATCCGCCAACCTAGCGCGCCGCTCGGTCACCAAAATAGCTATTTACTTGCAATGTATTTGACTGAGCAAGCATTTGGATATATATTTGTGAGATCAACCATTACGCAAGAGAAACGACTGTGTCGGAAAATATAGAAGTTGGATTGGTGTTAAGTGCCATCAACCTGCAAAGTAAAATCCAAAAACGGATTGGCGGTGCGCTTTCTGTGCATGGCATTGGATTATCTGATTATCTGGTTCTCAATCAGCTATACACCGCACCCAGTCAAAAAATACGCCGTAGCGATCTTGCTGAACAGGTGGGGTTAAGCCCATCTGGGGTTACTCGTCTTTTAAATCCTATGGAGAAAATGGGACTGGTGAAAAAGCAGGAAAACCCTCGTGATGCCAGAGTCAGCTTGGTGGCACTTACCGCTGCTGGGACAAAAATTTATGAAGAAGCGCACGTTTCGTTTAAACACGCTTCAGCTGCATTACTTAAACCGCTTGATACCAAAGAGCTGAATGAGTTATGTAATCTGATAAATAAGATAAAGTAGTTTTTAATTATAAATCAAGGGAAATAAAAGAGTAGATAACTCAAAAAAACGATAGGGTATAGATGTTTTGCTAACTGTCTGTATAGAGATAGAGTAGGGAGGGGGAATAGCTGTTTGTGGAGAATCAGTTAAGTCTAATTTTTAAGGTTAAACAATGAATTTGCATAAAAAGCTAAAGCAACAGTATAAAGATACACCAAGAACCATGGGCGTATATAGAGTATACAATCAGGAGGATGAATTGTCCTTCGTGGGTGTCGCAAAAGATATACAGGCAAGATTGAATCGACATCAGGCTGAGCTCAAGTTCGGTAAGCATCGTAACAAAGCATTGCAAGCTGACTGGAATCGCCTAGGAGAAAGTAGCTTTGTTTTCCAAATAGTGGAGTTACTTTCTCCGTTGGAAGATCCAGATTATGATCCCACAGAAGATTTGGAAGAGCTGTTGGATCTCACCTTAGCACAGAAAGAGTACAGGCCATCAAGACTCTACAATGGTAACAATTAAATGGATGGGAAAACATACCGACAGGCTTTGATAGATAAAATTGATGCGTTAGTTACGCAAAGTGAAGTAATAGCTGGCCCGGTAAGAACTGCATACTTATCGGCAGGCTCTGGATACCCCGTGATCTGTCTACATGGAGCTGGAGCAGGGGCGGTTACTTGGTATCCATCAATCGGCCCTTTGTCAAAGAGCTACCATGTGATCGTGCCCGATATAGTCGGTTACGGTGAGTCAGATAAGCCTGATGTCACTTATGATCGGCCTTATTTTTCACAATGGCTAAAGGATTTCTTTTTGTCATTGAATATTTCAAAAGCACATATCGTTGGCTTGTCTCAAGGAGGGGCTATTGCTCTTCAGTTTTCTTTAGATAATCCTGAAATGGTGGAAAAGCTTGTCTTAGTTGACTCTGGTGGCCTAGGTGCTAAGCCTCCGATTTCCTCTTTGATGGGTATGGTCTGGCTGAATAATTTTCCATCGGCTATGGCTAATCGATTTTACTCTCGCTATATATTATGTAATCCAAATAACCGAGATCCGCTGCATGGAAAATACTCCATGGAGGTCATTAAAAGCAAAGGTGGTAAGAATGCATTTAAGCAAGGTCGAGGGGCAGCTATATCTCCTATGTCGGTAGACTTACTTCGGCAGATTCAAAATGATACGCTAATTATTTGGGGTGAAGATGACCAACTGTTTTCTATCAAATATGGTGAAGCCGCTACCAAGCTTATTCCAAATTCAATTTTTTGCCGAATTCCAAATGCTGGTCATTTGCCATTAATGGATCAGCCAGATATTTTCAATAAAGTTGTTTTTGATTTTTTGGCTCGCAAAAATATGGAGCATAGATTGAGCCTGCCGTGAGGCATGGCATAGCATAAGGCAAGCCACTGAATACCATGGAGCACTTACCATGACCAGAAATATTGAGATCAAAGCTCGTATCGCCAACATCGAAGTGCTTGAATCCAAGGTGGCTAAGATCGCTGACAATGGGCCAACCGAGATATTTCAAGACGATACGTTCTTCCAATGTGATGCCGGGCGATTGAAGCTTCGGGTGCTTTCGGAAAAGCATGGCGAACTTATTTAATTCAGATGTTGAGGCAACGGCTATGGGAATCGAAGCGGAGCTGATAGAGAAAGAAAGAGCATTGCTTAGCTTTGAAGTGCGCAGCTCACCGGAGATACTGCGCTCTTTGCTGTCTCCGGATTTTTTGGAGATCGGAGCATCAGGCGATTTTTTCGGATTAAATAGTGTTCTTGATAGTTTGCCGAGCGAGTCCGCGTGGTCAGCTGTATCCCAGGATTTTGAACACAGGAGATTGAGCTCTGATCTCATTCAGCTCTTTTACCGGGTTGCGATCAGTCGTCAAAACGGCTTGATGACAAGCTACTCTCGGCGAACGTCAATATGGCGGAAAGAGGGAAGGGAGTGGAAAATGGTTTACAACCAAGGCACGGCTATTTCTCCTTTTTGACCTTCAGTCTTAATTCTTCGATCCCGCGGGCGTTACACCTTTTAATTCCTGGATTCATAGAATAACCGCAGCACTTTGGATCACACAGTAGAGGAAGGAGGGCCAGCGCCGGTACCCTCTCGACTTTACCGACCAAAGTGAAGCAGAGCATGGGATACCGACAACTGACCCAG
>NZ_JAUAMB010000067.1 GCF_031010175.1 Halomonas sp. SpR1 | reverse complement strand
CGTGGCTTGGGCGTCGGCGTGGTTGATCACCGCTTCATCGTCGTGGGTGACGTTCAAACCATGCAGCACCAGGTTCTTTTCCACGCTGGCCAGCCACTGGCAACCCTGCTGCAAGCCTTCGATGGTGGTGGGGGCGCGTTTGACCAGCCCGTTAAAACCGCGCTCCAGATCCTGGGCGATGGCAGGGAAACGGCGATACACGCTGGCCGGGTCGATCAGTTCGCGGGTGTTGCGGGCTAGCCAGCGGTTACCCGCCGCGTTGCCGTGGCGCGTGGCGACATGAACGAAACCCGCCGCCAGCTGTTCGGCCAAGCTGGGGAGTTTGTCAAAGAACCCCTGACGCCACTCAGCGCAGCCCGGTTTGGTGCGTGTGCCCGGTGCGCCAAACTGGCGAGATTGCTCAATCGCCGACATCACGCCTCCACCCCTTTGAAACAGGTGTGGTCACCGCCGGGGATGCCCATATCCACATGGATGAAGCGTGGTGGATTTTCGTTAACGGCTTTTTGCAATGCGAGGCAGATAGAAAGGTCGTGGTCGCCTAAAACGCCTTCGATCTGCGTTATTTGCGCGCCGAGCTTTTCCACCTCTGCCGCCAACTCTTTGGCGGCTAGCGGGCTATGGTTCGCTTTCAGCTCAGCGGCGAGGGATTTCAATTGGTTGTGAGCTTCATATAGCCCGAGCATGGTTCTGTTAACAAAGCCGATATTGCTGGAGTCGACGTTCATGCCACCCCCTTTTCGATCAGGCTTAGCCAGTGCAGGGCGGCTTTGGTGTTGCCTTCCACCAGGGCTTGGCGGGCGTGGCTGGCCAGTTCACGGCTGGGGTGCTGGGCGCGGTTGCGCAGCTGGTCTTTCAGGCCGCTGGCGTAGTCGCTCATGCGGTGGATGGCGGCGCGGATCGCCTCGCGTTCCGGCTTGGCGAAGTGGTTAATCTGCTGGGTGGCGTCGGCGTTTAGACCGGCGCTTTTCAGCACTAGGCGGCGCTCCGGAAAGGGGAGATCCGCCCAGACGCTGATTAAGTCTTGATCCGCCGCGCGGCTGTGCAGCTCGGCGCGGAGTTCGCCAAAGCCCGCCCGGTCGGTGTGAACGCGGGGCGGCGCTTTGCGTGTGGGGAGTGGGGTCACGTTGGCCATGGTGGGCTCTCTCAGTAGTTCAGCTCAGTAATTCAGTTCAGTGCTCGAGGACGACAGGACGGCGGGTATCGGCATCAACCACCTGGGCCAAGCCTGCGTCGCGGGCCTGCTGGATCATGCGGTCGAGGTCGCGGGCGGTGAACACCACCGGGCAGCCGTTGCGGGTGCGCAGTACCACTACATGGGCGGTGCTGGCGGTGAGGTCGATGGTTGCATCCAGATTGACGCTATCCAGATCCGCAAAGGCTTGAATGGCGGCCACTTCGGCGGTGGTTTCCGCGATGCCGTAGTCGTGCACCAGGGTGCCAATCGTGATGCGCAGCGCTTCGGCGCGGTTATCCCAGCGGTTTTGCCACAGCACTTCGGTGGCGATATCGAACGGTGCCTTGGCGGCTTTAATGGGTGCGACGTTCATGTTGTGGTTCCTTCTTGGTTTGATCTTCGATACCCAGACGCATCTGGCCTTGTTGCTCCAAACGGGCGTGCCGCTTGAACCACGGGGAGTACGGAAGATCCACTTTTGGGTTTGGCCTGAAACTGGGGGCCAGCACATGCTTTAACGAAAGGTCTGCTGTGGTACGGAAACCACAACCAAACACGTTGCTGCAGTGCAGGTAGAGCACCCGGAAAATGGGTAGATGCGTCTTCGAAGTTCGCACCCACATATGTGATCCGCAGTGAGGGCAGTCGAAGCGAAGTCGACTGTCCTGGTTTTCTACGCTTTCTGTTTCTTCTCCTTCGAGGTATTCCCCTTCGACGGAGCCCGGTTTTACATCGGTTTTTTCAGTCACTCGGCCCCCTTATTTCGTAGAGGGCGCGGCCTCGGCCGGTGAGGCTGGCCGTGCCCTTACGTAGTCGTCGGCGGGCGAGCCACTCCGCGGCTTGGTCGAGCGTTTCAAGCCCTTGCTGTTGCCGCACTGCCTCCAGCTGGGTGTCCAGCTCCTCATCCAGTGCTAAGCGAAACTCATGGGGCATTTTGGGTGCTCCTTTAGGGCCTTTTTTGTGCCTGCTTTTACGATGCACGTTGGCCCATACTGGTATTCACGATGTCGCTAACGCCGAGTGTTTCGAGCGCTTCTTTCAGCACCAATTGGCGCAGCAAGGTGGCTTTCGACATGCCGGTGTAGTCGACCAGGGCGTCAATCAACTTGGCTTCGTAGTCGTCCAAATTGATGGCGGCATAGCGTTGACGGATGCGACGGGTGTCTTGGTGCATGACGGCGTTCCTTATGCAGAAGCACGAACAACGGGTTAATTGGCGGAGAGGGTGTCTTGGTCGTATTGGGCGATGCCGCGCAGCATGAGCATGCGAGCGGTGGCTGACATCGAACGCATTTCCAGCTTGGTAATGCGTTCCAAGCTGCCGCGCTCGGCTTCGGTGAGGTAGGTCATGATTGGCGAGTTACACCCTTTGGGGGCATAAATCGGCTTTGGGGCAATGGTGTTAGTGGTGGCCATGGGTTAGGCTTCCTTAATGAAGTAAAAGACTTTTTAAAGGTGCGGGGGTTAGCGTTTATGGCGACGAACGTTGGTGACCTTCTTCGACGTACCCAAGGGCTTTGGGAATTCATCGAAGACGGTGGAGAAGGAGCCAAGCGGCTTTCCGAACTGCAAAGGGAGCTGGTGGACGCGCAAATGCGCGAGACGTCGCTCATTCAAGAGAATGCTGCGCTTAAGCAAACGATTGCTGATTACGAGAAGTTTGATATTGAGCGGCAGCACTACACGCGTCAGCAGAAACCGAGCGGGGCTTGGGTAGTTCAAGTTCGTCCCGGAGAGGAATTCGAAGCGAATGTGGAGAAGGGCGTGGAGTTTTGCGCACACTGCTTCCAAAAGCGCGAGCTTTCGATACTCCAGCCGGTCGAGAAAACTCGGTCTGCGAACATTTACTTGCGGTGTAATACTTGCGGCTCTGAGTTCATGGGCGACAAGCCTCAAGGATCTTTCGCCGAGTTCTGTTGAACGCTGTTGAGCAGGTGTGACCATGGCAGTGGTTCCCTTTGCGTTGTGTTGTAGAGTGAAAGACATATTTAGAGTGTATCCAAAACGATACCTTGTCAAGGAATGAATACCAAATGAGTTCTATAGGTGAGCGTTTACGTGATGAAAGAGTGCGGCTTGGCTTTTCTCAAGGAGAGCTAGGAGCAGCCGCAGGTGTCACAAAAAACACTCAACTGCTCTACGAGAGTGATAAACGCAGCCCTAAAGCTGATTACCTATCCGCTTTGCATGGGATTGGCGTGAATACACATTTCGTGCTGACAGGTAGTCGTTCGATTACATCTAGTGGCGAGCCATTGAGCTTGGCTGCGAATGAACCAGGGCCGGAACTCTCGCCGGTGAAGATGTACGACATCGAAGCCGCTGCCGGGGCAGGGCGTAGCTTTGAAGGCGAGCCGATTAAAACCACGCTCTACTTCTCGACGGCCGAACTTTCTGAACAGGGGCTCGATCCTGCCCAGGTGGTAGGCATCAAAGTGCGCGGCGATTCGATGGACGGCACCCTGGCCGATGGTGACTGGGTGCTGGTGGATCGTAGTAACCGCGACCCGAAACAGGAAGGGGTGTTTTTGCTGCTGGTGAGTGGCGAGCGCCGGATTAAACGGGTGCAGCGACTGGCGGGCGGGGCGCTGTACCTGATTAGCGACAACGACCACTACCAGCCGGAAATGATCAAGCCGCAGGATATGCATGATGTAGAGATTCTGGGGCGGTGTGAGATTCGGATTGGGCGGGTGGTTTAACTGTAAAACCATAAAGGCAGTAAGAAGGTTTTGAGACTGCTATTAAAAAATAGGGAGTTGGGGAATGACATTTGTAAAAGCATTGATCTTGTTGAGTGCCGCTGCTTTTTCCTCTACGGCATTAGCTGAACTTAGTCTTAGTGAACAGTACGATACCGTTGAAGAATTGATGTATGCCCACCAAGATTATGATCCTTCAAATAATACATTTGAGATGCTGGATTCAGATAAGCCACATTATCGGCTTTCCAAGCTGGCCTTTGCCAGCGAGCCTGAAAGCGTCACTTACTATGAAAATTGGCGTGCAGCAATTTATGGTGTCTATAACGTTTTTGCTCATACGTCTATTGAGAAAGTGACTGTAACTGCTACACCGCTTGAAATACCTAGCTTTCAGCAGAGAGATCAAACAACGTTACTAGATGATGAGTCTGTCACGCTTGAGATGAACCGAGAACAGGCTTTCGACGTGCTGGCGAGCTTGATCGATATTGATTCGCTGAGCGATGTGAAGGTTTCTGCTGAATATGGTTATCAGTGGTCGGAAGAGTTCATTACAGTCTATTACGAGGATCGGCAGCCTGGGCTGGATGCGCTGATTTCTGAGCTCAATCGATATTGTAGGGGTAAGTGTGAATAAATTTATAAAGTTAGGTGGAAAAGACGTTTATGGGAAATTCTCTTACAGAGAATTATCTGATAGAAATATAGTTTTAAAATCACAGTTTAATTTATGTGCCTTATGTGGATGTAGTATAACCTCTTTGAATAATACTGAGGAGCATATGATACCTCAGTCTATTGGTGGTAGATTAAAGGTTAAAGGTTTTATATGTAGAAGCTGTAATAGTAAAACAGGCGATAAATGGGATGCAGAATTAGCAAAACAACTTAACCCGCTAAATCTTTTATGTAATGTGAAACGAGAAAGGTCTCCTCCTCCATCACAAAATTTTAATACACGTGGTGGAGATTCCTTTACATGGAATAGTGATGGAACGTATAGCCCTTCAAAGCCTACTTTTAAAAGAAGTGAAACTGACGAGGTAGTTAAGTACGACATAGTTGCTAGAGACCAAAAAGAAGCGCGAAGAATGCTTAATGGTCTTAAAAAGAAGCATCCTGATATTGACATCGAAGATATTCTTTCTCAAGTCAGTTTTGTTTCTGATTATCTTGACGATCCAATTGAAATGAAAACTCAAATAGGTGGTGATCTTTCAGGAAGATCTATAGTTAAAACAGCTCTTTGCATGGTTTATGCAAGTGGAGTTGACTTGACTTTCTGCAATCTGGCAAATAACTATTTAACTAACAACAACGCAGCTCCATGTTATGGTTACTATAATGAAGAGGATTTGGTTGAAAATAGAGAAAAAGGAGTTCCTATACATTGTGTCGCTATAAAAAGTGATGCTAAGAAAAATTTAATACTAGGTTATGTTGAGTTTTTTGGTGCTTATAGAATGGTTGTTTGCCTTTCTGATTGCTATAAAGGAGAAGATTTTTATAATGTCTATTCTATAAATCCTGTGAATCAAGAAATTTTCGATATCAATGTTGATTTGGATTTTTCTCAGGAAGATATCGAACCTATATGTAACTATGAAAGAGCCAGTTTTTATAATTTTAAGAGAGCTATGTCAGATGTCATAGAGAGGGCTCAGGCGGCTAGCTTTGATGCAGAGAGAAAGCGGGTTATTGATTTGGCATATGCTTACGCGTTAGAAGAGTGTGGGATTAAAGAAGGTGATACCATTGAAGCTGTGCACTTAGAAAAAATAACACAATTGGTGATGCAGAAGTTAATGCCTTTTTTAATTCACCACTCTAAAAATAGGTAATAAGATATGTTGTTGGCAGGCGTACTGTGCATTTTCCCGTTCAGCGCGTCCATGGTGGCCATCATGGGCGCGCTGGGTTGAGCTAATATCAGATCGCCAAGTCGAGCGGCAAATCACTGATATCTTTTAATCGCTTTCCGTCAACCATGACGGCTAACAGATCGGCAGCATCATCCATGCCCAGTGTCGCTAACGTTTCTTGAAGCTCATAGAGCGCAAAGTGATAAACGCAGTCGATATCACCGGTACCCAGGGCGATGGAAGCGAGTCGGCTTGGGGTAGGTTCTGCGGTGACCACGACCACATGCGGCAGCCTACCTTTGCGGTTACGAATGAGGTTAAGCGCCTCTGAACGGGCGTTTTGGGCTCTGTCGCTGCGGATCGTCCACTTACAGGAAATGCTCGCGTGCAACAGCGGTAGGCCGCCGTTTTGCTTGCGAAGGCTCGATAACGTGGTGACTTCATCATCAACCAGGTGGCTATGGCGGTTAATGGTTTCATCGTCTTCCGCTTCCCGCACCACAACGATATCCGGCGTGATGGTGTAATCACTGCCTAGCGCCGCGGCGAGTTCGCTATCTGCCTTCGCGGCTTTATCCAGCGCTACCAAATGGGCGTATTGCTCATAGCGGGCAATTTCGAGACGGTTTCGGCCACCGACCTGGTGAATATCCCAAGTGCCTGGTCGCAGGTGTTGAAGCTTAAGGAAGGCCGCTTCAACGAAGTGGGCGCAGATGGTTTCAAACTGATTGCCGGATGTTTGCCCGGCAATGCGTTCGCCAATGGTTTCTGCTTTTAATAGGTCGGCGATACCTTTGGCGATGGCTTTACTGGTTCGATTGCTGCTATCGGCATTACTGACCACGCCTTTGTCGTTGGTGGTCAGTGTCGCTTTAAGCAGTTCGGCATGAAATGCTTTCCGTAGGTGTCCAAATTCCGCCGATGTTCCCATTACGCTACCTTGTAAATACGTTTGGCCGATAGTGCGTGAAAGATTTGTGATGCGACGGCTGCTGCCACTGGTGGCGGGAAAGCGTTGCCAATTTGGCGGTACGCAGCTGTCTTTTTACCGAAAATTTCCCAATCATCGGGGAAGCCTTGGATTCTGGCGGTCATCTTGGGAGTGAGTTTTGGCATGCCTACGAAGTCTTTTTCGGGAGGCTCATTAGCCAAGACATGCCCATTCACGCCTAGGGCGGCCCAGGCTTTTTTCGCACGGGTGGGGCCGAGGTCTGGCCCTCCGTGTTTTTTAGAGCCACCCACCAAAGTGGGCGCGATAGTATTGGCTTGTTTCGCCCACTCTTCAGCGCCTTCCCAGCCACCTTCTTGCATCAGGTCAAGCAGCAACTCGCCCACAGTGGGCGGAGCCACTTTTAAAGGCTCTGGCCATGAGAAGTGTTCGGAGAGCTCTTTGCGAATACCAACGCACACCACTCGGGGGCGAAGTTGCGAAACCCCATAGTCAGATGCGTTGAGCAGACGCCAACCGGTTTCATAACCCAGGGCGTTGAGTTGATCTTCTACTTTGCGCCGGTAATCGGCAAAGCGTGCATCCATAAGGCCGCGCACGTTTTCAAGCATGACGGCTTTGGGGCGACATTCATCGACGAGGCGGATTGCCTCGGGAAAGAGATCCCTTTCGTCAGCTTCGCCGAGCTGTTGGCCCGCCTTAGAGAAAGGGGGGCAAGGAACACCACCTGCCACTAAATCGACACCGTAATATGGCAGCCCATTGAAGAGCCGTAAGTCTTCTTCCCTGACATCCCACTGTGGGCGATTTAAGCGCAGCGTTGCGCAGGCGGGCGGTTCGATTTCAACGAGTGCTTCATGTTCAAAGCCAGCCAGCTCAATGCCGAGCGCTTGCCCGCCTGCGCCCGCACACATTTCAAGGGAAGTGAAACGGCCCATAATATCCTCACTAATAAAACGATCGAGCAGCGCCGGTGGGAGCCGTGCGCTACTCGATTTTGATCAACAGTGTATCACGTTGAAGGTGGATTTCAGGCCTATGGCCCTTGCCGCTGTTATGGCAATTCATTTTTGCTAATGTATTGCTTGATTATGTGTTTTTATACAGTATTGACGCTGAGGAAGCGGTTGGCAAATATTAATTGTCGTCGCTAAATGTGGAGTAAACACAGGGCAACAGCATGCGAGTGAACTACTTGGGGCCAGCAGTGGTGGGCGTGGAGCACCCAGCCGTGGCAGAGATGGACAGACGAAAATTTCCACCCAGCTGCTTTCTGGTGGAGATCAGCGAGGATGCACGCCCAGGCGGGCTTTGGATGGAAGGCGATGTGCTGGTGGTGGATGAGGCGCGTTCGTTTGGCCATGCCGATCTGGTGGTGGCGGAGGTGGAAGGCGAGTACCGGTTATTCAAAGCGCACCGCGTGGGTAGCCGCTGCCGGTTGCTGCCTGCCAGTGGTGGTCAGGGGTGTTTTATAACCGCCAAGCAGTATCGAGGGGTGGTGGTTAGGCAATCCAGGTGTTGGGCGGTGTAGGTTATTTCTTACAAACAGATGGCAAAATGCTTACATGCATTGCTCAGCTAATTTGGCATAGTAGTGTGGTCGCCTAATAGCACGCGTGGCGGAAACGCTTCGCCAGAAGATTGCGGCAACGGAATACCCCCGGCCATGTGGAGTGGTCGGGGGTTTTGTTTTTAAAAAGAGGGCATAGTGAAGATGAAGAAAATAGCATTAGGCGCCACATTGGTTTGTTTGTTGTGTACGTCTTTATTGGCGTTTGCGGATGAGTGGTACGAGGGCGGTACCTTAGAAAATGCCAATGGCAATGAATGGCGTGAAGCCAGTGAAGAAAACAAGGTAGCGTCGGCGGGTGGTCTGCTAAAGGAGATGTATGAGCAAGGGTACCTCGACCCTAGAGTATTTCCCGATGTGAACAGTGTTGATGATCTTCGACCACATGCGGAGAGCCTCTCTATGTATACAGATGAAGTGATAAATCATGTCGTTGAGGGTGCTGAAAGCCCTGCCCAAGCAGAGAGACTGTTACGTTACATGTTGGGGCCATTGACTTATGGTGCGGCAAGGATGGGTGAGGCCGCGAGTGAAGAATAAGTGCTGATACTCACCGCGTCTCCATCCGAATACTGCAGGTATACCCCCGCTCCGTGAAATTGTGGGTGACTTCGTCAATGATCCAGGGCGTGGCGTCGATCTCTGGCTTGTAGCCTTCGGCAGTGACCGGGGTTTCGGGGTAGATGTCGGCGCGG
>NZ_JAUAMB010000066.1 GCF_031010175.1 Halomonas sp. SpR1 | reverse complement strand
CTAGAGATGCGGGAATAATAAATGAAGACGTTCTAAAACGTATTGCTGGCCGATAGTCGTGCCAAGACGACAGGACACTGTCATCGGCAACTGATTTTTAGGTTTTCACACAGCCTCGGCCAAGAGCGGACTTTTAGCATTTGCGTATATACATATTATTACGCACCGCTGGCCGCGTTTTAAAACCAATTTTTCTTAGCAAACTACCAACTAGATCATCGGAGACAAGCATAAGCTACGCTATGAAAAGCGTGTCCGATGGAGGGCCATCGGCGCGGAAAAGACTTAATGCCTTGTTAGGCATTTTTATCCTCGACCAAAACTCAATAACTCGTTTAGCACTTTAAGATTATCCATTAGCCAGTCTGGAAGCCATTTGCCTAGTATTTCTTCTAAGCTACTCTTTACATTGTCACCATCCCTAGAATCTGCGTCATCTAGGCTATTGAAGAATTTCATCTCATTAAATAAGCGCTCACGTACCGAGGGATTAAGATGCATTACCGCGAAATCGATGGCCAATTCAGCATATTCGCTGCTCGTTTCACTTATCAGTTGATACAAATTTTCCTTTAATATACCTAACTCCTCTCCTCGAGATTCACGTTGACTGATTCCTTTATCTGCTATCTCTCCAATGTTTTCAATGAATATTTTATATACTTCAGAAAATTCAGACATTTCAATACCTCCCATGCATTAAATTATCCTAATAGCGGATTAGACTCCCTATCGTATGATTGGATGAACGCTCTAACACTTTCATCCGACAAATGCAGCCTAAAAAATTCACTTTAGATTATTGATAGGTATAATTGCTAATTCACAGTAGGTTGCATATCCAGATTTAGCCCGCTCGCTGCATTTTCCGGCACTTCCGCTCAGGGTCGCTAACTACCGCACCACTATCAGAGTAGCTTGAATTTCAGCACCCGGCCATGAGCGGAATTTTAGACGTCACTGATATAGCGCTTTAGCGCCATTATGCTCCGGCGTGCTTTAGCGCTTCCGGTGAAGGCCCGGAGGGCCGGAACGAACTGCAATGACTTTTTATGTTTTCATAATTTTAAACTAGCTAGGCCTTCAGGCACTGGGCCGCCCATGAAGAAACCGCTTTCAGACACGCCAATTCCCACGCCAAACCCCGAGACCATTCCACCGCTTATTTTATTTGTTCCTATTCTTGTGAAATCTTTTCCAAGCTCACACTCAGGTAACCTTCCAGTCAAATCCCTAAATATCTTTCTCGCAGGCGAGTAAAAATACGACTGAATATCGTTTTCGTATACGATAAACCCATCCTCTTTCTCGGTGTACTCAATCTCATCCCAAGGTTCGTCAGCAACAATTTGTGGGTCCGCCACTTCACCGCTCAGATCAATTACCGAAAGAACGCCACTTGAATGTGACAAAATAGCTTTTTTTCCCCAAAGTAGGGGGATTTTAACATTATCAAAATTGACCGATCCAATTCTAAAGTCCATATCTCATTCACCAATCAAGTTCTTGAGTTCAGCCTCTAAAAATTGACGTTTAGAGGATTCCATTTGACGCTTCATTTCACTCTGGATTTCCTCTTGGGGAGTGAGTTCCCTATAAATCTGCACCACTCTATCATCCAGCTTTAAATCAAGTATAACTGGATCATCGGCGTGGTATATCAGATTCCCCTTGATTCGAGGGGGCAAAGAATTTTCTTCATTCGTCACTAATACAAACTTTCTTATGATACTTCCATTTGATTCCTTCTTTGTGCGATAATCTTCTACTCGATCAATGTTCGCATCGCTCAAGCTTAAATTGTTTTCTATAAACTTATCTCTGAATATAAAAATATCGTTTATTAATTTTTGGATTGGCTCAGGACGACTATCCAACCACTGATTTAAATCATCCTCTGTTTTTAGATTTATTATCTTAGCGGAAGTACCTTCTTCAGTATTGGCGCCATTTTCAAAAATTTTGTCATTTGAAACTATTACTATTGGCAAATCTGACTTATGAGAAATCGAGACCAGCTGACTCCAAATTATCCTATCCCTAAACTCCTCTCCATCTATATTTTTTGGAAGAGGAGGGAGTCGAAATGATGCTCGTCGCTCCGCATCTAGGTAATTATCTATTTCTGGCTCTAGCAAATAAACATCAGCAAATTGCCGCTTAATAGTGTCATATATATCAATTGCATTGCCAGCTTCACTTGGTTCGGGTGAAATGTTAAATCCTTTTTCCTTTAGAAGCTCCCACGCCTGCCTAACGTTAGCAAAATCCTTGTCGACCAAATTTTTAAGCCATGCATTGAACTCTAATTGAACCGTTCTAGGAATAGCGACTGCATCGCCTCTTTCAATGGCACTTTGAATTTGAACTCGTAGCTTTTCAGGAATATTTCCTTCAAGGTAGTCCTTTGATCCAAGAGTCCTCAAGTAATTAGTGTCAAAAACTATGTGTGACGCCATTATTCGTCTCTCTAGATTATGTGACTTCTATTTAACTCATAAACATAACACCTCGCTAACGTGCTGATTGTAACGAAGAGTGACCCAGTCACGTTAAGCGGTTTGTTAGAGGTTTTCTGCTTCATCATCCTGCTCTTCAAGCTTGGATTGCATTGTCTCCTCATACACGATCCGAAGATCGTGCGCTGCACGTTGCACATCTCTACATTTGGATTGGCCGGGCGGCTTACCCTTTTTGTAAGATGACCGAATCGCTTCGTCGAGGGTTGAACGCAGTGTCTCAGCAGCGTCCAGGATTTGCTCTGCCTTCTCGGAATAACTGTAGTTGTGAGCCACCCAGCTACTCAAACGGCTAAGGTCTCTCAGCCCTTCGTCAATCCCCCAGAGCGAATACCTAGTACGTCGGCGCATCTCCCCTACCTCACGGGTAGCGCGGTCCGCACGTTCGCGCCACGCTTGGACGTTCCCGCCATGTTTGGTCTTTTTGACAAGGATATGGGTTGTGGCGACGGACTCGTGAATTACACGGCCTAGATCCTCCAAGTATTCGCCCATTAGCTGTCTATGGGC
Source organism: Halomonas sp. SpR1 (assembly GCF_031010175.1). Taxonomy (GTDB): domain Bacteria; phylum Pseudomonadota; class Gammaproteobacteria; order Pseudomonadales; family Halomonadaceae; genus Vreelandella. The sequence goes on along the minus strand of NZ_JAUAMB010000066.1, from coordinate 6,372 downwards.
TGAGCGAAACTCGGCACCTTTCTGACTCAGAATTCCGAGTAGAACTGAGAACAGACTAGCTCCGGCAGCCACAGCGGCTGCCGCCAATGTAATTTATTCATTCGTCATGAACTTCCTCTAACAGTTTATTAGTACGAATGCATGTTTTTCTGGCAACCAGAATCTTAGCTGCTTACCTTTAATGCATTGAAATTTATAAAAAAAGCTCGCCTTTGCGGTACTCTTTGCCAGAAAAACGCGCATTGTGTGCTAGAGGTTACCGTAAAAACGTGGCTACTGAGGAATGTCCGCTCAGGGTCGAAACCAGTCCTCCAACAAGGTGTCCCTGCAGCCACTACCTGTGCTACTTCCACCACCCTAAGTACAAGTTATCCAAATCCCCTTAGCTTCAAAGCTACCAGATAACGATTGCTGCCGTCACTGGAAATTAACCTTTTATACCGCCTTCATTTCTGGGCAATGAACACGGTAAGCTGGGCGGCTACGCCGCTGCTGAGTACGACCTTGATGATGCCTACCCACTGGATACTCGGCCCTGGGGCCATTGGCCGCCTGTTGGCCCATTCGCTTTCACCTTTAGCGGCCACTACGCTCATTGGTCGACGTGTGCTGCCTGCGCGGCAGATACTGACTACGCCTGGGGGCGAACAAAAGGTGCAGCCTCTCAATATACTCACGGTTGCCCAACTCACCTCTGAAACGCATGAACCACCCGCCTTTGTTCATATCACTACCAAATCAATGGCGGCTGAGGCGGCGCTGGCTGGCGTTACGGGCAGTATTTCCCCTTCTACCCCGCTGATGCTTTGGCAGAATGGCTTTTTGGCGCAGCCGCGGATTACTCAGGCGTGGCCGGGGCCGGTGCTGTGCGCAACAACAACGGAAGGCGCGTACTTAACCGGTGATGATGGCGTGGTGCACGCCGGGCGCGGGCATACCTTTGTTGGCGATTTAAATAATCGGCACAGCGCCCTGGCGGATGAACTTGCGCAAACGTTAACTCAGGCTGGGCTTGCCGCCACAAAGGTGGATGATATTCGCCAACGCTTGTGGCAAAAGCTGGCGGTGAACGCGGCGGTTAACCCCCTAGTGGCGCTGAATGGCGTGCGTAATGGGGAGCTTTGTGCTGACGCTTATGCGCAGCGTGTGGAAGCTATGGTAAAGGAAGTCGCGGCGATTATGCAGGTAGAAGGTATTCAGCCACCTAACGGTGGGCAAGATAAGGGTATGGGTGGTGAGCAAGCGTGGTTGGCGTTGGTGTGGCAGGTGGTGGAAAACACCGCGAACAACAAGGCCTCAATGCTGCAGGATGTGGAAGCAAAACGCCCCACCGAGCGTGTGGCGATATTGGGGCCTCTGATTGAGAGCGCTCAACGCCATGGGTTGGCGTGTGAGGTGTTGCAGGGGTTGGATGATGAGTTAGCAGAGTTGGAAGCGAGTTATTTAGGCACTCTTCACCATTGAGGAAAGGTCACCCGTTATATGTGCGGATCAACTGCTAGACTAAGTGCGAGCCTGATTCACCAAGGTGCTGGCAGTAATGACTTAACCCAGGAGAGGCAAATGGGATCCAAAGAAGAGAGAGACGTAGAGAAAGGCTATCCGAAGGCCGATTTTGTGGCCAAGTTAAGGCGACTGGCTGATGCCATCGAGAACGGGGAACGTTTCGATATTCAGATTGCAGGCGAGCGCATCTACGTCCCCGTTCGCGCCGAATTCACCATCGAACACGAACGCTCAGATGATGAAGAGGAAATTGAGTTTCAGATCAAATGGAAAAATGAGTAGTGCCTGAATTGAATTGAGTTGCGTGCGTGGCACCAAGGGCAGCTTCGCTGCCCTCCCGCGGGTGCCTCGTTTCTCGCTGCGCTCGCTACTCGTTACCACGCGCCACATAAAAACCGCTTCCTAGCCAAGCATTTAGAGCGTGTTACAAGCGCGTTTATCTCATTCAGATTCAAACATCAGGTAACCGGGATCACCACCACTTTTTGGTAGGCGGGGCGTTCAGCAATTTGTTGATACCAGCGCTCTAGGTGGCTGCGCGGCTGCCAGGTTAAGCCGATATGCCATAAGTTATAGATAAATGGCGCCACAGCGATATCGCCCAGGCCAAATTGATTGCCTGAAAAATACGCCTGCTTGGCCAGCACGTTATCCAGCATCTCAAACAGCTCTTCGCAGGCCTGCATACCCGCTTCAAGAGCGGCGTGATCGCGTTTTTCGGGTGGGGTTCTGACATAGCCCATCAGGATAGTGCGGTGTGTGGGAGACAGTGTGCTATTCGACCAGTCCATCCACTTTTCTGCCTGCGCCCGTTCGGCAGGGGCTTCGATCCATAGCTTGTTTTGGCCGTACTGCGCTGCCAGGTAGCGAATGATCGTGTTGGATTCCCACAGCACGCTGTTGGTGGCATCGTCTTTGAGTACCGGCACCAGGCCATTGGGGTTCATGGCCAGGTACTCCGGGGTGTTATTTACCCCGTGCTCAAGCCCGGCCTGAATCTGCTCAAAGGGCAGTTCCAGTTCTTCTAGCACCCACAGCACTTTTTTGACGTTAGTGGAGTTGTTGCGGCCCCAAAGCGTGATCATGGCAGTCCTTGTGTTTGCGAGTAGAGAGAAGCCTGAGTTTGCCTCGCACGGGGCTGGGAGGCAAGTTGGGGCTTTTGTGGCAGAGCTGGGGCGGCTTCGCCGCCCTCTCGCGGGTGCCTCGTTTCTCGCTGCGCTCGCTACTCGTTACCACGCGCTACAAAACCCCGCTCCTCACCGCTTACGATTCACTCCTCACGATTCACTCCTCACGGTTCTCCCCATCACTCCTCACCCTGATAAAACTTCATCAGGCTAGAGAAGTCGAGCTTGCCGTTGCCTTTGGCTTTATGCAGGGTGAACAGTGAGCGGGCGGCGGAGCCCATGGGGACTGCGGAGGCGCTTTGCTGGCTGATATCCATGGCAAGGCCTAAGTCTTTGATCATTAAATCTACCTGAAAACCGCCTTGGTAGTTTTTGGAGGCCGGTGCATTTTCCATTACCCCTGGGTAGGGGTTGTAAACATTGAGCGCCCAGTTACCGCCGGAGCTCTGTTTCATAATTTCAGACAGCACCGCGGGGTCGAGGCCATTTTTGACGCCCATATTGATCGCTTCGCAGGTGCCCGCCATCAAGATAGACAGCAGCATGTTGTTGCATGCTTTAGCCACTTGCCCCGCACCATGGTCGCCGGCGTGGAAGATATTTTTACCCATGGTTTCCAGCACAGGCTTAGCCTGCCTGAACTCGGCCACGCTGCCACCCACAATAAAGGTCAGTGTGGCCGCTTGAGCGCCGCCTACCCCACCGGAAACCGGTGCATCCACAAAGCCTATACCAAGTTTCTCACCCTCAGCGGCAACGCTACGGGCGGTATCTCCGTCAATGGTAGAACAGTCGATCACCAGAGCACCCCGTTTGATCACATCAAATAGGGGCGCATCGTCTTCAATGTATAGCCCGCGCACATGCTTGCCTGCGGGCAGCATTGAAATTATAAAATCAGCATCGGTGGCCGCTTCCTGAGCCGAAAAAGCCACTTCACAGCCATTGGCTTTGGCGGTGTCTTGCGCCGCTTGAGAAAGATCAAAGGCGCGAACCTCAAAGCCTGCTTTTACTAGATTGGCAGCCATGGGGCCACCCATATTGCCCAGACCGATAAATGCGATGGTATTCATTTTATTATCCTTATCAGCAAGTCGTGAGAGCTAAGTTATAAGAGCTAAGTTGTAAGAACCCAGTCATGAAAACCCAGTTGTGAGAACCCAGTCATGAAACCCAATTATGGAAATATAGTATTAGCGTAGATCCGCTAGCGGATTTTGCGACCAGGGGCAAGTTAGCAGTTCGTTGATAAAGCTATCCTCTACCGAGGCCACATCAGGATACGTCCACGCCGGTTGACCATCTTTGTCGACCAGCAGTGCACGCACACCCTCTGGGAATTCACGGTGGCGGCAGCACTGTACCGAAAGCACCATCTCGGATTGGAACACTTCCGCTAGCGACATATGCTTGGCACGTTTTAGCTGCTCATCGATCAATTTAACAGACACCGGACTGCCTTGGGCCAGGGTTTTCTGCGCTTTGCTAAACCATTTATCGTCGCTTTCCACCGCGGCAATGGCCGCTACAATCTGCTCAACGCTATCGTGATCCATCAACTCGCGAATCAGCGCAGCGTGCTTATGTATCGGTGTTTCCAAGTTGGCAAAGGCGGGCTGAGACGTCTGTTCCAACTCACGCATCACGCGATTGACGACACCGTGGGCATCGGTCTGCTCGCCTTTCCCCCAGGCTGCCTCGGTTAGCTGTTGCATCAGGCTGTCGCGCTGGTCGCTGGCGATACAGCGGTCGGCCAAGCCAAGCTGCAAGGCATCTGGCGCGTTGATCTGACAGCCGGTCATGGCTAGAAAACGCCCCGCCCCGTTGGGAAGCCGGTTCAAAAACCAGCTGGCGCCCACGTCGGGGTAAAGGCCGATGGTGACTTCCGGCATGGCCAGGCGCGAGGTCTCGGTGACTACGCGGTGGCTGCTGGCACTTAACAGACCCATGCCGCCGCCCATGACAATGCCATTGCCCCAGCAGATCACCGGCTTCGGATAGGTATGCAGCAGATAATCGAGCCAATACTCGGTTTCAAAAAAACGCTCGGGGAAGCTGGGGTCGCCCTCACCGGTAATGGTTTTATACAGATTGACGACATCGCCACCGGCACAGAACGCTTTCTCGCCAGCGCTATCCAACAGGATCGCCACTACCCGATCGTCGGCTGCCCAGCCACGCAGGCGGGGCAACATCTCTTCACACATTTCAAGCGTTAACGCATTCAGGGAGCGCTCGGCATTGAGTTTAATCTCGCCGATGACATGGCCATCATCGGTGGGGTGTTCGGTAAATAGTACGCTGCTCATTGGCTTTCCTTATCCTCTTACAGCTCGGTGGCGCCGTCTGCCAGCACCCGGCGGGAGATAATCAGGCGCATGATTTCGTTGGTGCCTTCCAGAATGCGGTGTACCCGGGTATCGCGAACGTAGCGCTCCATGGGGTACTCCTTGATATAGCCGTTGCCGCCGTAAAGCTGCAGCGCTTCATCGCACACTTTAAAACCTACATCGGTAGCAAAGCGCTTGGCCATGGCACAGTAGGTAGGGGCATCGGCGTGCCCTGCATCTAACTTGGTGGCCGCCATACGCACTAACTGGCGCGCGGCGACCAGCTCGGTGACCATATCGGCCAAACGGAACTGCAGCGCCTGAAACTCGGCCAAGTGCTTACCGAACTGTTTGCGCTCCCGCATATACTCCCGCGCCTTGTTGATCGCCTGCTGGGCGGTACCGATGGAGCAGGTGGCAATATTGATCCGGCCACCGTCGAGGCCCTTCATGGCAATTTTGAAACCGTCGCCTTCATTGCCGAGCAGGTGGTTGGCGGGCACACGTACGTCTTCAAAGGTGATCATGCGTGTGGGCTGGCTGTTCCAGCCCATCTTCTCTTCTTTGCGCCCGTAGCTAATGCCGTCACTCTTGGCATCCACGGCAAACGCCGAGACGCCGCTAGCCCCTTCGCCACCGGTGCGCGCCATGACCACCAGAAAATCGGTGCTACCAGCGCCGGAAATAAACATCTTGCTGCCGGTCAGCACATAGTGATCGCCATCGCGCTTGGCAGTGGTTTTTAGCGATGCCGCGTCAGAGCCTGAGTTTGGCTCGGTTAAACAGTAAGAGCCCAGCAGCTCGCCCGTGGCCAGCCTTGCGCCCCACTGCTCTACGGCTTCCGGTGTGCCGAAATCCGCCAGCATCCAGGTGACCATATTGTGGATGGTCAGATAGGCGGTGGTAGAGGTACAGCCCATGGAGAGCTGCTCGAAAATGATACTGGCATCCAGGCGCGAAAGCCCTAACCCGCCCACGCTTTCCGGGGCATAGAGAGAGCAGAAGCCCAGCTCGCCCGCTTTACGAATCACATCGACAGGGAAAAACGAGGTCTGATCCCACTCCGCAGCGTGGGGCTCCAGCTCGTTTTGGGCGAATGCCCGCGCCATATCGGCAAAGGCGACCTGGTCTTCATTAAGCTCAAAATTCATGGCGTATCTCCGCTAGTGTGCCTGCACACTGGCTGTTGTCGTTGTAATTGACGTTTACGTTAACTTATCTATTTACCCGGCTACAAGCAACATGCCAGCACTTGCTACCTTAGGCTTAGGCCTGAATAAATGATCGAGTAGGAAGGGGAGTTGCCTCCCCTGTCCTCTCACACCACCGGGCACCGAAGCGTCGGACCGACGGTTTCGTACCACGGCGGTTCATGAAGAACGCTTGAGCCATCTTACCGTATCGAGTAT
>NZ_JAUAMB010000065.1 GCF_031010175.1 Halomonas sp. SpR1 | reverse complement strand
AGGACGTTAGTGGCTATCTGATGGGTTACTACAACCAGCAGCGCCCTCACTCGTTTAACGATGGCATGCCTCCCGTTGTGGCTGAGGAAAATCTTAAATTACTGTCCGGGATTAGTTGACCACTACACTTCAGAACAATCAGTCTTGTTGAAATACTGGCTGGCTTTCTAGCTACATGGTCAGGTGAATTGTCCGATCAGGAGCGAGAACGGCACGGTTTTTTCAGCCGTTAAGTTTTTTTTGAGGAGGCGAAAATGACGCAATCAGCTTGGACCCGTGATGGCCAGCCGGTGGATGCAGTCACCATCCCCAGCGGCGAATGGGACGATTTGAAACGAAACTCTCAGCTCGGCGATTTCATTATGCCTTGCTGCAAGGCACCGGCGGTGCTCAAAAATAGCATCAACAACATACCTTTTTTTGCTCATCATGCAAACGAGTGCGATACCGCGCCCGAGACAATATGGCATAAGGACGGTAAGGCTTCAGTGCTGGCCGCTTTAAACAGCATGGGTATTTCTGGCCGTGAGGAGGTGCAAGGCTGCTCTCCTGATGGTGACAAGTGGGTGGCCGATGTAATCTTCTCAGTCTTTGACCGCACCATCGTGATCGAGCTGCAACGCTCCTATCAGCACTTGCGCGACTTCAAACGACGCCAGGAGCGGTATATAGCCTCGGGCGTTGAGTGCTATTGGCTCGTCCGTAAGAAGACTTTTATGACTTTGAGTAAAGCCACTTCACGTCTACTACTGAAGCGCGAATTCAACAACGTGTTTCCGCCTAGCGGTATAGGTACTGGGATGTTGCCCGAATTGCCTGTGGCGATGCTAGATACTGAGGGCGAACAATTGGTTCGGTTCGGCGGGTTCAAGGCGACGCCAGTGACGGTATGGCTAGCGGGAGTTCTCGACGGCTCTTACCAATATCGCGGCGGATCCTGGAACCTAGAGTGATCGAACAGCGACTGAACTGCGCGATGAAGGACCTTTATAGAATTGGGTTTGCAGCTTATAGAACTCTATTCCCATTTCGAAAGTGTTGTTGAGAGCGGTGGGTTACGGATAATCCATGCGTGCACTAAGATAAGCTAATCGACTCAGAAAGGAGCCAGGTTGGCTGTTACCGACTGGCAGCCTAAGAACTCAGGGCGGAGAAAACCTCCCTAGAAGGTTTCAGTTGTCCACTACTTGCCACACCGTCTCGTACAATGGAGTAAGAATGGCGCATTTTGTTGATGAAATTGAAGAGTTTGATCCCGAGTCCTCGGTTCTCCTCCTTAATACTTGCTGTTCTAGGAAAGATTGAGGCGACACAGGAGGAAATGGGCAAGGTTATGACCAAAATTGTTATGCCTAGGTCATAACCGTGACCCTGAACACAGATAGCCGCAGCCAGTTGTGAATGCTGGGTGTGGCCATCTACCCCTGTTATGGATATTTCCGTTTAATGCCATCTTCGCTGAATTTTTTACTTGGGCCGCAATCACATGCAGAGACAGGTTGCTTTCCTCGCTTCGCTCCCTAGTGTTGCACTACATGTGACTTGGCTGTCATATCTACGCCCAAAGCGCGCATCACTGCGAGAGTGGTTTTCAATGTTGGATTACCGTTCTCGCTGAACGAGCGATATAATTGCTCACGAGAAAGCCCTGTTTCGCGAGCAATCTCGCTCATTCCTCGTGCGCGGGCGACAATGCCAAGGGCTTTGGCGATATAAGTGGCATCACCTGATTCGAAAGCGTCTGCCATAAACACGGCAACATCATCGTCTGTCTCCAGCAATGCTGCTGGATCAAACTTTGTGAATTTCTCAGCCATTTTTAGCGCTCCATTCTTTTGCAATCTGCTTTGCTTTCGCAATGTCCCGATTTTGTGACCCTTTATCACCACCGCATAGCAGAAGGATCAACCTATCACCCTGATTCTGGTAATAGACCCTGTAGCCAGGCCCGTAGTCGATACGTAATTCACTTAAGCCGTTGCCAACAGGTTTCACATCACCAGGCAATCCACTTGCTAAACGTGAAATACGTCCGGTAATTGTGACCTTCGCTCGACGATCTTTTAGCTTCATCAGCCACTTACGGAAGGTATCGGATTGTTCAATGTCGATGTGCATAACAGTAATCGTAGTCTTTAAACTACACAAAGGCAACTGTTAGCTCTTATGCCTGTCACGGGGCTCATAGCTATTTTTTCAACAACTTCAAAATCAATTGATTATCGTTTTATCTGCCTCTGTGAGTAAGGCGCGCTGAAACGGACTCCCTGTGCGGCGGTCGTGGTTGCACTGACTTAAATTCTTACCACCTAGTTATCCCCAGGAGCTGTACGTAAGTTTGTGGAAAAGCTGTTAAGTATATTGACACTTGAGGGGCTATTCATAGACATTTGAGGGGCAGGCATTATCAAAATTTCATTTAATATCATGCCTTTATTGAACGATTTCGGCGCTACTAACCTTTTTTAACCCATTTATAACCAAAAACCTATAACCAGGCCGGTGAAGGGGGGGGGATCCTTTCTCTATCCTTCCCGTCAGCTTCGCGTCTTCTCTTGACCTGAAAGGCGAAGCTAGCATCGCTTATGACATATGTCCTCATGTGTTACATAGCAATCACTGGGTAGCACAGAAAGTGCTATACATTACGCCCTAAAGGTACACCAACGGTACACACACTAGCTTCGTGTACTTTCCTCTAACTTCGCTAAACTACTGATTCTAAACAACTATACATTTTTCTAAATTACGGCTACTTTCCTTTATTTGTCAGTAACTTATTGTTATAGTAACGGACTCATAATCCCTTGGTCGTAGGTTCAAGTCCTACTGGGCCCACCATTCTGCTTGTTCAAGCAAGGGAATGACTCCCTTGGTGCTCTACGGTACTAAGCCGCTCGATTTCCCTTTCCTCCGCGTTTACTTCTCGCCTGCTTGCGCTTGATGGCTAATCGCCCGTTGATGAGCGTGTATGATATTGGCCTTTCATTGTTTATTTTATCTATAGCGTTGGTAAGCAAGCCACTTTGAAGCCGCAAGAGTGGCAGTCAATACTAGCTCAAGCTATGTCTCTCGGACGTACCAGTACGCCGTTGAATTATCTTTATTCCCATGCCAGTCAAATAAGCGTTAGTGCGAAGCAAGCTCATTGAAAAAAGTAGGGTTGTCCTGAATTGTGGCTAACACTTTGGCCGCCAATCCCGTTGGATTGCGGCGCTTGGTCTCCCAACTTTTGATGGTGTCCACACTGGTGCCCATGGCCTCGGCAAACTCTGCCTGAGAAACATGTAACTTAGCGCGGATGGCTTTCACATCAGCCACTTCATGGCGTGTAATGCGGCTCGCGGGCGCTTTGGCTTGTTTAATTTCAACAGCTTCCTGCAGCGATGTTTGCAGTTCGTCAAAAATACTCATTAGGAAACCTCCCCCCTCAATTGGTGAGTCAGTGCTTTCAGTGCGGCCTTTTCAGCAGGCGTTGAGCTGTCCTTCATGCTCTTGGGGTAGGCCAGTATCAGGTAGATTTTTTTCTACCGTCGCTAAAAAATAGATGACACGAGCGCCGCTGCTCTTACCTTGTAGCCCTAATGCCATGCGTATTTTGCGCAGCCCAGCTATACCCTTGATCAAATCACCTTTAGTTGGTTGAGCAATTAGGGTGCGTTGCAGTTCCTTTAATTCGTCGTCTGTGACAATGGACTGGATCTGGCGAGTGAACGTCGGGGTTTCGATGAATTCAATTGCATGACCCACGTTGAGGCACTTCCTCTAGCCAGTGCGTTTTTAAGTGTACTTAGTACATTATGAGTCATCAACTATCGATCCTGTATTTTGCTGTACTGGCAGCAGTTTGGTTGCTAATTGGTTGCCATTTGGTACCTAACTGGTTGAAAACTACGTGAGTAGTGTAACGTGCGTAAGACATAACTATTTGAAAATTATGAAATTAAGCTTTGTAGGCGCGATCCCAGAGTGCTGTGGTTATTCTATGAACCCAAGATCAGCCTAGAGTGTTGACCCTCACGTTACGTGAGGCTTTAAAGTCGGGTCTTGTTAAAAATGATGGAGCTAACAATGCCGGACTCAGTGACGATTCAGAATTTAAGCGCCAACCCTAACGACTCTGCCCATCGTGTGGCAATTGCCCGAGCGGTACACCAGCTATTGGACGATCCGAAAGTGTTGGATGACGCTTTGAGCTTGCCTCTGCTTGGGCCAGAGCTTGGTAAAGCAGTAAGCGATGACCCCTTTGCTTATAACGATCCTAGCGCTCGCTCCATGCGTGCAGGCATCGTCGTCCGCAGTCTGCTGGCAGAAGATGTACTGAATGCCGCTGTAGCCAGGGGAGTGGCTCAGGTAGTGAGCCTCGGTGCCGGCTTGGATACCTACGCTTTGCGCCACGGTGCAAGCATGCCCCAAGTCAGTCTGTACGAGGTGGATCAGCCAGCAATGCTGGAGCTCAAGCAGGCTAGGGCGGTTCAAGCCGGTTTGAAGATACCCGCCAGAATGCACTTTGTCGCCGCTGACCTGGCGCGGCAGTGCTGGCTTGAGGTGCTAGCAAGGTCGGGTTTCGACAATGCTCAGCCTGTTGCCATTAGTTGGCTGGGCGTTAGCCCTTACCTTACGCCGGATCAGGTGCGCAGCGTGCTGGCTTCGGTGGCTGGCTTGGCTCCAGGGTCGGTAATCATCTTCGATTATCGTGTGGCTACCGACTTGCTCCATCCCATCGAGCAATCGATGGTCGCTGTTACGGAGCGGATATTCGCTGCCATGGGGGAGCCTTGGCTCTCGCAGTTTCGTCCTGAAGAGTTGCTTGAGGAACTGCAAGGGATGGGCTTCAGCCAGATTGATACTTACGATGCCACTGGTCTGAACCAGCGATACTTCCATCGCCGTAAGGACGGGCTGCAGATTGCTGGTGGTGGGTTCAGCTATATTGTTGCCCAGCGTTAAATTTGGGTACGCGTCTTGGAGTCTGCACTGGCCCAAACGGCCCCTTTGCTGGCATAAATGTGCAACGATTTGAATTGATAAGAAGCAATGGAAAAGATGGCAGGAGGGAGGGCGAACTCCATGAAGCAGCGTAAAAGCGTCGATACCCCAGAGCCCATGCTAGCGGGAGAGCTGGCCCGGCGCGCTGGTATTACCGTGCGTACGCTGCATCATTACGACGCTTTGGGTTTGCTCCAGCCTTCGGGTCGTAGCGAGGCTGGCTATCGCCTCTATAATGCGCGAGATATTGTTCGCCTTCAGCGCATCCAACTACTTAAGAACCTGGGTTTCTCTTTAGCAGAGATTGGCAGGCTGCTCCTGAATAACTCCAGCCATTCCATCAAGGCGCTTGTGGATGACAATATCGACGCCCTAAACACGCAAATCGATAGCGCTACGCGGTTGAGGGATCAGTTGCAGCAACTGCGGGACGCTTTCGCTGAAGAAGCTGAACCCAGTATGGAGAGCTTTCTTGCGACTCTGGCTCTGCTGGAGGCTTATAGCCGATATTTCTCCCGGGATGAACTGAAGGATCTGCGTTTTTACACACGTCAGCGTGCCACGCGGGCTCAGTGGCAACGGTTGTTGGATGAACTCAATGCCATCCGGGACGAAGGTGCGATGCCTAACTCTTCCACAGCCCAGGATCTAGCCGTGCGCTGGATGGAGCAGCTAGAGCAAGATACTGCTGGGAACCCAGAACTGCTACACAAGCTAAGTCTGATGGCTGAGCGTGAACAGGCCTTGCAGGAGCATCTAGCTATTGACAGCGAGCAAGTGAGCTTTATTCAGCAGGCCTTCCTTGAGCACAAACTTGCTATCTTCCGTCGCCACTTGAGCCCGTCTGTTTACGCTTATCTGGCTAAGCGTTATGGCAGCTATATGGAACGCTGGCCACCTCTTCTCAGGCGTATCAACAGGCTGCTGGAACAAGGCATCAGCCCCGAAAGCGAAGCCGGTAGGTGCGCGGCCCAGGAGTGGTTGGCCATCTTCCAGGGCTATGCGGGGACGGATCCAAAGGCGCAAGCAGAAATCCGTAAGGTGCAGATGAACGAGCCGGAACTCCGCCGCGGTACTTGGCTTCGCGATGCCCAACTTGATTTTCTCCAGCGCGCGTTGGTAGCGCTGCAGCAATAACACTGAAAGCCAGGGCATCAGGGCTTTTAAGATCTTGCGATAAGTGGGGGGCTGGTATCAAATTAGCGTACTTTGTCTAATCATTGTTAATTATTTCAGAAGGATGTTTGCATGAATAAGCATGTCGAAAACACTGAGCAACTGGCTGAAGTAAATAAGAAGATTGTTTCTGCTGATGAGGTTTTACCTTCAGTGCAGCTTAAAGATGGTAGTAGGGTTCAGACGGGAACCGTTGCGGCTAACATTCATTTGTATAATTCTGGCGAGCGAGGTCAAGTAGAAATGGAGCTTAAACTGGCTATTCCAACGCTGGTTAAGATAGGTTTGTTTGATTTGTTTTCCCCAGAGGAGTGGATCAACGGTTCCAATCCTGGTCGCCGCTTTTTGGGCGAGTGTGCGAGAGAGTTTTTGCATGCGTAAGTCGCTAATACAGCCCAGTTTTGTGTGGTATGGGGTGCTTGGATGAGTGCCATTGGATACACGGTGGGTGCGGCTAGCCGTGAACACCTTCATATGCTACCCGACATTGAGAGATCAGCGGCTGAGATATTTCCCAATGATGTACTCCCGCCTGAGATGCGCGCCGGCACAGTTCCTCTTGAGCAGTTGGAAGCTGCTTATATAGAGGAACGGTTATGGACAGTGCTAACGAAAGCAGGAATCCCCGTCGGCTTTGCGATTGCGGTACGCAAGTCAAACTCTGCGTTTCTGCAAGAGGTCAGTGTGCATCCTGCTCATCAACAAAAAGGACTAGGGCGACAATTAGTCCTCCGTGCCATCAGTTGGGCTGAAAAACACGGGTACTCTTGCGTCACGCTTACGACGTTTGAACACATACCATGGAATGCGCCATTCTATTTGAGACTTGGTTTTCGCAAGCTTGCCGAGCAGGAGCTCAGCTGCGAGCTACTTAGCCAACTTCAAAATGAGTACCGCCGAGGGCTACGTCATCGCGTTGCTATGCAGTTTGACCTTGCTGAACACTCGAGTAGTACGCTTCAGCTGCTATGAAGCGTTGCCATCTACGTGAGTGATTGTGAGTGTGAATATAAATCGGTATCATTCGCTTTATAATAATATATTCCTCTTCATACTCGGTGAGACCTTCCCATGCTTCCTACGTCCATGTCGTTTCCTTTCGCGCCGCTGACCGCGGCGGTTCGTCGCTCATTGGCGATATCGCTTGGTGGAATGCTTAGCGTTGCACCCTTGGCGGCACTTGCTCAGGAAGAGCCCACTTCTAACGATACCGTGGTGGTTACGGCCACAGCGCTGAAAGTCGACACGCCGCTGGTGGAAACGCCACGCCCAGTTTCAAGCGTTGACCGCGAAGAGCTGGAAACCCGCAACGTTCAGCAATTAGATGAAACCTTCCGCTACCGTGCGGGCGTGTTGTCAGGCCATTTCGGTAGCGACAACAACACCGATTGGTTCAAGGTGCGTGGTTTTGACCAGTCCACCTACCAGGATGGTCTGCGTATCTATCGCGAAGGGTTTTATCAGTGGTTGCCGGAGCCATTTGGCCTGGAGCGAGTGGATGTCTTCAAAGGCCCATCGTCGATTTTGTACGGTGAGGCACCTCCTGGCGGTTTGATCAATGCGGTGAGCAAACGCCCGACCGAAACGCCACAAGGCGAGGTGAACCTTCAGCTAGGCAACCGCAATCATCGCCAAATTGGGATTGATACCAGTGGCCCGGTGGGTGAGTCAGATGATGTACGCTACCGCTTAGTGGGTCTGTATAAAGAGCGCGACGGCGATTTAGACGGCACGGATAACGAGCGCTACTACTTTGCACCGAGCCTGGCGGTGGATTTCAGCGACGATACGACCGTCACGTTCCTGGCCAGCGTGCAGAAAGATGATGGCGTCCCGGTGAACTCGTTCAAGCTGCCCTATGGCACCGTGGAGAACACGCCCTTTGGTCGTGTCGACCCGCAAACCAATCTCAGCGAGCCGGGTTACGATAAAGATGAACGCACCCAGTGGGCATTGGGCTATGAACTGCGCCACAACCTTAACGACACTTGGCGTTTCGAGCAGGACTTACGTTACAGCGAGCTGGATTTAGAGCTGCGCAGCACCTACGCCTTCTTTATGGCGGATGAGCGGCGAGCCGCACGCGGCCATGTCTACCGCGATGGCACCATTGATAGCTGGACGGTCGATAACCGTATGGTAGGTAACTGGTACACCGACCGCACCGAAAACACGCTACTGCTGGGGGTGGATTATCAAAACCTCGGCGTGAGTGGCCAAGAAGCGGATCCTTTCCCGTTCGGTGACCCCATTGATATCTTCAACCCCACTTATGGCAATTACACGCCGGTGGGCGCGGATGATTTGCTCACCCGTGAAATCGATAAAGAGCAGACGGGCCTGTATGCTCAAAATCAACTGCGCATTGATGACCGCTGGGTGCTGCTAGGCGGCGTGCGCTACGATCAGGCAGAGACCGAAAACAGTAACCTAACGGCGGGAACGACCCAGCGTTCAGATGACGATCAGGTATCTTGGTCGGGCGGCGCTATGTACTTGGGTGAAAACGGCGTTAATCCCTACATCAGTTACACTGAGTCCTTTGACCCGCTGGGCCGTGTGGATAGCGACGGTGATCTTTATGATCCCCGCGAAGGGCGCCAATGGGAAGCGGGCGTTAAGGTGGCCCCCTTTGGTTGGGATGGTTACGTGACGGCGGCGCTGTTTGATTTGGAAGAGAGCAATACGCTGGTGAATTCACCAACTGGCTTTCAGGTGCAGGAAGGCGAACGCACCTCTCAAGGTTTTGAACTGGAAGGCGTTGGCTACATTACCGATGATTTAAAAGTCACCGCGGCCTACACCTACACCGATTCGCGGCTGGAAGACGATGACCGGGCACCGTTAATCCCGCGTCACCAGGCCTCTACCTGGCTTGATTACGCCTTTACTGGCGGCGCGCTAAAGGGTGTGACGCTGGGTGGCGGCGTGCGGTATGTGGGCAGCACTGTTGATACCAGTGTCGCAGACAACACAGAAGTAGATAGCTACACCCTGTTTGATGCCATGGTGGGCTATGAGTTTGCCGACGGCTGGCAGGCCCAGGTCAACGTCAATAACCTTACCGATAAAGAGTACGTGGCCAGCTGTGAATACTGGTGCTACTACGGCGAATCGCGCAGTGTGATTGGTAGTGTGAAATATAGTTGGTAAAGCCTATTGCTAACTATAACGCCCGGCCATATTGGCTGGGCGTTTGTGTCGTGCGCCAGGCATGGCGCGCAGCGCCTTGACAGGCGCTGTTCCTGGGGGTGGTGCCTCAGGATGACTTGGGGGTGAAAGTCCCCTGCACGCCCGGCAAGGGGAAGTGCTAGCCGACGGC
>NZ_JAUAMB010000064.1 GCF_031010175.1 Halomonas sp. SpR1 | reverse complement strand
TCCCGCTTCGGCTTCGCCCAGGAAGCCAATGATCTGTTCTTCACTGAAACGCTTCTTCATGTCCAATCTCCTTATGCATAGGATCGGACTCTAAAGTGTAGCGCTACTCAATAAGGGGGTGACGTCGATGGCACCAACTGGGCAGTAAAAGACGTAAATGAGAAAGTGCTTGAGGATGAGGCCTTAAGCAATTCCCAGCAAATTGGCGAAGGCGTTAGCACTGTGGGAGTGAGTGAGCCATCTACTTTGGAATTGGCTTAGTTTTTTTAAATTGACTAGATGGAGGTAACATCGCCGGGCTGAGCCCGGCGACTCTCAAAATAAAACTTAACTACTTTCTCCCTTTGATTTCTTATCTTTTGATTAGCTTCAGTTTTCTTTTTACTCCAACGCTTAACGCGCCGCGCGATTGGCCTGTAACGTGCGCGTCAGTAGCGCCCGCAGCGCCGCGGGTTTAACGGGCTTGAGCAACAGCTGATAGCCGGCCCGTTTGATCTCTTCAGCCACCGCTTCGGTACGATCTGCGGTAATCACAATCCCCGGCACCGCCCCCTCAAAGCGCTCGCTGAGCGCTTCTAGAGCCATTAAGCCAGTAACTTCGTTATCCAGGTGGTAGTCCGCCAGAATAGCGTCAGGGTCGCCATCCATATTGCGCAGGATCGACTTGGCTCCGCCGATACTGGTAGCGGTAAACACCTCGCAGCCCCAGCCGCTCAGCATCGCGGTCATGCCTTCCAGAATCAGCGTCTCGTTGTCGATACACACAATCCGCGTACCGCTCAGCTTATGGCTACCGCGCCGGCCCTGAGGTTCAAGCTCGGCACTGCTCGCCTCACTGGCGGTAACGATCGGCACACTAACCGAGAAAACCGCCCCTTTGCCTACCGTCGAGCGTACTTTGATGGGGTGGTTCAGCACCCGACTCATACGGTCAGCAATCGATAACCCCAGCCCCAGACCTTTCTCACTCTCTTTATGGCGGGAGACCTGATCCAAACGGCGGAACTCCTGGAAAATCTCGGTCAGTTTGGATTCAGGTATGCCGGGGCCGCTGTCCCACACTTCAATGGAGAGCCAGCCATTTTGGCGGCGACAGCCAAGCAGTACGCGGCCCTCTTGGGTGTAGCGAATGGCGTTGGACAAAAAGTTCTGCACAATGCGCCGCAGCATCTGAGGGTCTGAGTCGACCCAGAGTTGTGTCGGTACGACGTCTAAATCCAGTCCCCTATCGTCCGCCATCACCTCAAATTCGGCGCGTAGCGGGCGGAAGATGTCGGCCAGGGCAAAGTGGCTGCGCCGCGGCGTTAAGGCGCCTGCGTCCAGCTTGGAGATATCCAGCAGGGTACTCAGCAGCTCCTCGGCGGCCTGTAGCGAGTTGTCGATATGGCCCACGATGCGCTGAGTATCGGTGGTGGTCACGTTCTGCATCAGCGCAGAGGTAAATAGCC
This sequence comes from Halomonas sp. SpR1, assembly GCF_031010175.1. Taxonomy (GTDB): domain Bacteria; phylum Pseudomonadota; class Gammaproteobacteria; order Pseudomonadales; family Halomonadaceae; genus Vreelandella. The sequence continues at coordinate 9,083 of NZ_JAUAMB010000064.1, read as the reverse complement.
GTGCCGCGTTCAGCGGTTGCAGAAGATCGTGGCTGGCTGCGGCCAAAAATCGCGTCTTAGAGGCGTTGGCATCTTCCGCGAGCTGCTTAGCTTGGCGCAAAGCAAGCTCCGCTTCAGCGCGTACGCGGTTCTCCTGGCGCAGCGCCGCGTTGGCTTCGGATAGCGCTTGGGTGCGCTCGCGTACACGCTCCTCAAGGGTTTCGTTGGTCTCTTTAAGGGCAATCTCCGCCTGGCGGCGCTCGGTAATATCCTGGTAGAGCGCAAAGAAGCCTAGAATTGCCTGGCTGTCACCAAAGTGCGGCGTGTAGGTGACCAGCATATAGCGCATCGCCTCGTTGACCCGCAGCGAGACTTCAAAGCTGACTCGCTCACCGTTAAGCGCGCGGTTCACCCAGGGGGCACGCTCCTCTGCCTGTTTTATTGGCAGCACGTCTTCAAAGCGGCGACCAATCACCGCGTTGCGATCAATATTGAACGCTTGCTCGTAGGCGCGGTTGGTAAACAGGTAGCGGCACTCTTTATCGAAGTAGGCAATCAGTGCGGGCACGTTGTCGGTGTAGATACGGATATTGTTTTCCGAGCGAATCAGCGCCTCTTCGATGCGCTTCTGCTGGGTAATATCTTGATAGGTATATACAAAGCCGCCGCCAGGCATGGGGTTGCCCTGCACCTCCAGCACGCTGCCATCCTGGCGGTAGCGCACGTAGCGGTGGGGCTGGCCTTCGCGGATATTGTCGAGCAGTAGCTGCACGTGCTCTTCCGGGTCACCGGGGCCATACTCGCCGTTGTGGGCGTTGTAGCGGAAAATGCGATCAATGGGCGCACCCACGCGAATCAAATGGTCAGGGAAACGGAAGAGTTCCAGATAGCGCTGGTTCCACACCACCAGGCGCAGGTTCTGGTCGACCACGCTGATACCCTGGTTAATGTTTTCAATGGTGGCCTGGAGCAGCGCCCGGTTGAACTCCAATACCTGTGAGGCCTCATCGACAATCGAAATGACATCTGAGATGCCGATGCCGCGCCCCTGAAGCGCCGAGTTAACCACGATACGTGCCGATGAAGCGCCCAGCACCGAGGCCAGAAAGCGCTCTGTGAACTGGATAATATCGATTGAGGCGCGGGTGCCGTCATCCAGCGGTTTACCCACCCGACGGGCGTAGTCTTCAAAGGCGCGGTCTACTTGGCCGGCGCCTAGAAAACGTTCACAGAGGACTTTTAAATCGCCAACGGTGGTCGCCCCAGTCCAGGGGCGGTTAACCGAGGTTTGACGTGTCTCCACGCTATCGACGAACAGCGAGGCCTGAATACGCTCCACCACCCGCTGCGAAGTGACCTGGGAAACAAAAATGTAGCAGAACAGGTTAACCCCGAGGGACAGCATTACGCCGTGGGTAAAGCTGTCGCCCAAGTTGAGGCCGAACAGCGTTGTGGGCGATAGCCAATTAAGCCCCAGCGGGCCGCCGTCGAGCCAAGTGGTAGGAAGCACGCCCGCGTTGATCATCGCCGGCATCAGCAGGCTATAGGCCCAGATGGCGAAGCCCGCATTCATACCGACGATGACCCCAAGCCGGTTGCCGCGTTTCCAGTAGAGCCCGCCAATCAGCGCCGGGGCAAACTGGGCGGCGGCGGCAAACGACAGCATGCCGATCGAAGCCAGCGAGGTAAACTCGGCAATCAACTGATAGAAACCGTAGGCCATGGCCAGCACGGCAACAATGGTTAAGCGCCGTGCGCGAAGCACCAAACGACCATAATCCCGCGCTTTGGTATCAAACCAGCGCAGGCGGAATAGCGCCGGGATCACAATTTCGTTGGAGATCATGATCGACACCGCTACTGCGGCAACGATGACCATGCCCGTTGCCGCCGAGAAGCCACCGATAAAGGTAAGCAGCGTTAACCACTGATGGCCTGAGGCCATGGATAGCGCCAGCACGTAGGTGTCGGGCTCTACGCCGCTTTCGGAAAACAGCAGCAGCCCAGCGGCAGCCAGTGGCACCACGAAAAAGGCAATGGCCAGCAGGTAGAGCGGGAACAGCCAGCGGGCTTTTGTGGCGTCGTCAGGGTGAATGTTCTCCACCACCGCCACATGGAACTGGCGGGGCAGACACAGAATCGCCAGCATCGCCAGCAGCGTTTGCGCCCAGAAGCTCTGGCCAAAATCCTGGTTGGCCAACTGACGCTGGAGTTCGAGTTGGCTCTCGGCGTGCCCCATCAGCTCACCCAGGCCATCAAACATGCCCCAGGTGACAAAAGCGCCAAGCACCACAAAGGCGAGCAGCTTGACCAGCGATTCAAACGCCACAGCGTGGATTAAGCCTTCATGGTGTTCGGTGGCATCGGTGTGGCGGGTGCCGAATAGAATCGCAAAGATCGCCATCACAATGGCCACATAGAAGGCCGTATCGCCAAATAGCGGCGTATGGGTCACATCGGTGGCATCGGTGAGTACGCTAAAAGTGGTGGATACCGCTTTTAGCTGTAGAGCGATGTAGGGCAGGGTACCCACGAGAGCGACCAGGCTGGCAAAGGCGGCCAGCGACTGGGTTTTGCCGTAGCGGGAGGCAATAAAATCGGCAATGGAGGTAACGTTTTGGTGCTTGGCGACGCGGATCATTTTGGCCAGCACCGGCCAGAAGAGCAGAAACGTCAAAATCGGCCCGACGAAGATGCTCGCAAACGACCAGCCCGCGGTGGCTGCTTGGCCAACCGCGCCGTAAAAAGTCCACGAGGTGCAGTAAATGGCCAGCGCCAGACTATAGATAATCGGGCGCCGACGGGTGGCGCCGTGGGTGCGTGCACGGCGATCACCGTACCAAGCGATGCCGAATAGAACGGCAATATAGAGTAGCGAAACCGCTACTAGTAGCCCGCCGTGAAACATGCCTTTCTCCCCGCCAGAGTGTGCGACCCACTTGTAAGGGGCTCTATTCTAGGCGAAATAGTAAGATGACTACATGGGCTAGTTCGCTTTGGGGAGCATCATTTTGTTATCAGCATACATTGTTTAGCAGCGGTGAGGTTTCCCGTAACGTTCGAATCTTTTCCAGAATCGGCTCGCGGGTGTCTTTATCCAGCGGTACCAACTCGCGGTTATCACAATTGAGTAAGTAGGGCTGGGTGATCAAAATATCGGTGTGGTGGCGTTCAAACTGATAAAGGATAAATTCTGCCAAGCGGTCGCCATCCTGCTCGCTCATGCGAATATTCTCACTATCCACCATGCTGAACTTGGTGGTCATGGGAATGGCAAAGGTCCATGGGCGCCATACCGCCGTGCTACTTTCGGTGGAAATGACCGTAGCGGTCTCGGGAAGCTGCGCCTGCTTATGCTCAAACCAGCTGTACTCGACCTGGATTTGATAGCCCAGCATGCCCAGCCCGCCACACACCGGTACTATCCACTTGGGCAAACGTTTGCCGCACAAGGCTCGCAGTGTCAGGCCAATCCCGGCGGCTGCCAGGCCTGCAAAAACGGCGGCGATCAAATGCCATATCATAAAATATCCTTTCAAAAAGCCGTTTATAAAAGCCGTTTATAAAAGCTATCGATAAAAAGCCATCTATAAAAGCCATCGGGCCTCCCTAAGGAAGCCCGATGGTAAGGTCAATTCCTAAGCGATATCACAATAGTGCGATAAACCGCCAGGAGGGATTATGACTTAATGGTCGATCGCCATACCAGCACCTTTCGGGTAGCGAACGCTTTCCACCAGGTCCTGAATTTCCTGCGGCGGTGCAGCTGTCACTCTGGAGACCGCGAAGGCAACGGCGAAGTTGATCATCGCGCCTACTGCACCGAAGGAGAGCGGCGAAATACCGAAGATCCAGTTATCCGGTGTGTTGGCCAGCGTGTTGGTATCGGGAATAAAGAACCAGCCCAGGTAAGTGAAGATGTACAGCAGCGTACAAATCAAGCCTGCCAACATACCGGCAATCGCACCTGAGTTGTTCATCCGCTTGGAGAAGATACCCATCATCAGCGCTGGGAAGAGCGACGCACCGGCGATACCAAAGGCCAACGCCACCGTTTGTGCCGCAAACCCTGGTGGATTAAGCCCCAAATAGGTAGCCAGCAGTATCGCGCCGCCCATGGAGATTCGTGCCGCCAGCATCTCGCCTTTCTCGGTGATCTTGGGATTGATCATGGTCTTGATCAAATCGTGACTGATCGCCGAAGAGATCGCCAGTAGCAAGCCTGCCGCTGTCGAGAGGGCTGCGGCGATACCACCCGCTGCAATCAAACCAATAACCCAGCCGGGAAGATTGGCAATTTCCGGGTTGGCGAGTACCAGAATATCGTTATTAACGGTGAGTTCGTTGCCTTCCCAGCCACGGTCAGAGAAGTCAGCAGCATCATTATACATCTGGATGCGGCCATCGTTGTTTAGGTCGGTGAAGTTGATCAGGCCTGTTTCTTCCCATGTACGAACCCAGTCTGGGCGCTCTTCGTACAGAATCGGGTTTCGCGCAGCCTCTTCGTAGTTCTCAACCTGCCCCGCCATCTCTGGATACACGGTGGTCGCCAGGTTCAAGCGAGCCATAGAGCCAACAGCTGGCGCGGTCAGGTAGAGCAGGGCGATGAACACCAGCGCCCAACCAGCAGACCAACGCGCGTCGGCCACTTTCGGTACCGTGAAGAAGCGAATGATAACGTGGGGAAGACCGGCAGTACCGACCATCAGCGACAGGGTAAACAGCACCATGTTGAGCTTGTTGTCCACGTCAGCGGTGTAGTCGCGGAAGCCCAGGGCACTGACGACGTCATCCAGTTTTTCAAGCAACGGAATGCCGGATTCAGTATGGGTGCTGAACATGCCAAACATTGGAATCGGGTTGCCGGTTAGCTGGAAGGCAATAAATACCGCCGGAATGGTGTAAGCGATGATCAGAACGATGTATTGCGCTACCTGGGTGTAAGTGATGCCCTTCATACCGCCAAATACGGCGTAAAGGAAAACGATCAGCGCGGCTAACCAGATACCCCAGGTGTTGCTGACTTCAAGAAAGCGCGAGAACGCCACGCCCGCACCGGTCATTTGGCCGATAACGTAGGTAACCGACGCCACAATCAAGCACACGATCGCCACGAGACGAGCGGTGTTGCTGTAGAAACGGTCGCCAATGAAGTCAGGCACGGTGAACTTACCAAACTTACGCAGGTAAGGGGCTAACAGCATCGCCAGAATAACGTAGCCACCGGTCCAACCCATCAGGAAGGTAGAGTTGGCGTAGCCACCGGAGGCCAGCAAGCCCGCCATGGAAATAAACGACGCCGCTGACATCCAGTCCGCCGCAGTGGCCATACCATTGGTGATGGGGTGAACCCCACCCCCCGCGACATAGAAGTCTTTCGTTGAGCCGGCGCGCGCCCAGATCGCAATGCCTATATACAGGGCAAAGGAGGCGCCGACGAACAGTAAGTTAATTGCAAACTGGCTCATACCGGCTTACTCCCCAAGGCCAAATTTTTGATCGAGCTTATTCATCTTCCAGGCATAGAAGAAGATCAGCACGATAAACGTTAGGATTGAGCCCTGTTGTGCAAACCAGAAGCCAAGATCAGTGCCGCCAACCGGGATACCGGCGAGCAGCGGGCGAAAGAGGATAGCGCATCCGTAAGAAACAAATGCCCAAACGGCCAGGCATCCGAAAATTAAGCGGACGTTTGCTTTCCAGTATTCAGCAGCATTGGTTTTGTCGTCTGCCATTGTGTTGCTCTCCACTTGTGATTTTTAAGGTTGGGAAAGTTCACGAGGAATAGCGTGTGACCCATCAGGGCAATCGCACGTCTAAAGCCACTCAATCGTTAGGAGTGGTGAGCCAGTTCCTGTTGGCACGTCACCTTATTATTCGATATGAAATGTCGAGTTAGTTAGTGACGTGCGATTACCCTGCATGACTCATTATTAATACTGGGCAATAAACGTCAAAAAATAAATCCCAGACTTTGGTATCAATGAACATGGAAGTGACTTTTTATTAACTGCATCTTATTGAAAATATGAGTTTTTAGCCACTTTTTAAGCGAAATTTGAAGGTGTTTGTTGGGCTATGGGACGATAGTCTAGTAAGCAAATTAAAGCCGTTATTGGCTACTTTAAATACATGTGTTGAGTTTTGTGTGAAGAATGGTTTGCAAAAGCTGATACTTTGGTCGTGTATCAAAAGTCGCTTCGACTTTAGCGTGATAGCTAAAGGTATAATGACGTTCTACTTGCTACTAGGGAAGTGAATCCTTTATACCCGTACAACCATCTTCAGATAATAATCGATAATCACTTTTGAAGCGCTGGGGTGACGCCTTCTATATGAGTCAGTATCGAGCAATGCCATTTTTAATACTACTTACATACTCTTTAGTTCGCCTTTAGTTGAACGAGGTCAAACCCCATGGTCGATGTGGATCTATCCCAGCTTCCGTTTACGCTTCTTGACGATGAGGGGCGTGACCACATTCGCCGTGGCATTGACCTAGCCTATTTTGATCGTGACGAAGTCATTTTAGAGACTGGCCAGGCGGGGGAGTTTGTTTTTCTGATTCATAAAGGCGAAGTGGCTGAAATTGACCCCACGCTACCCTCATCCACCTCACGTATTGGCCACTACACGGCGGGGGATCTGTTTGGTGCGATTAGCATTCTCAATGGTAAAAGTCGCTATCGATTTAAGGCTGAGCAGGAGTGCCTATGTTACCTACTGCCCAAGGCGCTATTTCAGCAGCTGTGTCGCCACTACCCCGATTTCAACAATTTCTTTCGCCAGTCACTGACCCATAAGGCACGCCTGCTGACCGAAAAGCGCGCCGAAGGTGGCGTCACCATGGCGGGGTTTATGCTGGCCAAAGTGAGTGAGTGTATGCGCGAGCCGCTGCTGGTAGCGGCGGCGACCGATATTGCCAACGCTGTCAAACAACTCAATGAGAGTCACGCCGATAGCCTGCTTGTAGAGACCCGGGACACCCTGGGTATGGTGACCAAAACCGATCTGCTCAACGCATTGGTGCTGAAAGGCAGCGCCGTCACATCACCAGTGGATGAGATAGCCCATTTTAATTTGGTGACCGCCGCGCCGGATCAGTATTTGTTTGAGGTGTTGGTACTGATGACCCGCCATAAAGTGGCGCGGGTGGTGGTGATGGAGCAAAACGTTTTGAAGGGCGTTGTCGAGCTCACCGACGTGCTTAGCTTTTTCTCAAGCCGCAGCTATGTGGTGAGCCTGCAGGTGGAGCAGGCGACCAGCTTAGAAGCGCTTTCTGCGGCCAGTCAGCGCACGCCGGAGCTGGTCAAGGCGCTGATGGCACAGGGCGTTAAGCTGCGCTTTGCGATGGATCTGCTCGCCGCGCTTAACGGTCGTATCATCAGTAAAGCCTGGGAGTTCACCATCGACGAGCGCTACCGCGAGCAGAGCTGCATGATGGTGATGGGCAGCGAAGGGCGCGGTGAGCAGATTCTCAAAACCGATCAGGATAACGGTTTGATTCTGGCCGATGAAACCCAGTGGCCTGATCTGGCAAGCCATATGCAGACGCTCACCGATACGCTGATTCAGCTGGGCTATCCGCCGTGCCCGGGCAATATTATGGTGTCTAATCCTGAGTGGGTGGCGACGGTATCACAGTGGAAAGGCAATATTGCCAAGTGGGCCAGGGAGCGCGATGGCGATAGCCTGATGAAGCTGGCGATTATGCTCGATGCCCATGCGGTGGCGGGTAACCCCAACCTGCTTGAGAGCGTCCGTAATGAGCTGTTTGAACGCTGTTCGAACGATGAACTGCTGCTCTCCTATTTTGCCCGCACGGCGCTGCGTTTCTCGACCCCGCTGACGCTGTTTGGCTCGCTGAAAAAGCCCCAGCACGGTATCGATATAAAGAAAGGCGGCATCTTTCCGATTGTTCACGGTGTACGCACCATGGCGCTTGAACGGCGCATTAAAGCCACCTCGACACTAGACCGGCTTGATGCCCTGGCTGCCGATGGCCGTTTGGATCGCCGCTTTGCCGATGACCTGGGCGAAGCGTTGGCGCTGTTTTCCGAGCTGCGTCTTAAACAGCAGCTAAGGGCGTTGGAAACGTCTTCGGAGACAAAAGAAGCTAACCCGCAAAACGGCAGCCGCGCTAACCGTGTCGTGGTGCAAAACCTCTCTTCTCTGGAGCGCGATCTACTGCGCGAAGCGATGCATATTGTCAAAGACTTTAAGCAGCGGCTTTCCCATCGTTATCATTTGGAGTATTCGTGAGCGGAATGCGGCTGTTAGATCGACATGTAGCGCTATTTAGCGGTTCATTGCGCACCTTGTTGCGCCGCGAAAGTGATCGTCGGCGCTGTGCAGACTCGCCCTATGCCTGGCTGTTTCAGCCCTATATGGGGGAAGAGCTGGTGGCGCTCGCCTGTACGACTACGCCCACGTCATCATCACCGGTGATCAGTTTGGCAGCGGTGGTGCTGAGCCAGCAACAGGTGCGAACCAGCCGCGCTTTTGTGATGACGTTAGGCAATACCAAACAGCCCGAGAGCGCGACGCTGCGCCGTCATCATTTGCTGTGCGAGGCTGGGGAGGTGCAGCCGCCAAGCAGCGCTAACTTGAGCGCGTTAGTGGAATTCATCGGCAATCGACCCATAGTGGGCTGGCAGTTGGAGCAGCGCATTGGAGCGTTAAATACACTACTTACCAAGCGGCTAAATTTTGCTCTGCCCAATGCCCAGGTCGATGTGGCGAGACTGCATCAGCGCCAGCTGCGCCGTTTGCACCCGCAGGTAGAGGCGCCCAGCAGCTTCGCCCAGGCGTTGGCGTGCTGGCAGGTGCCCGCCATGGGCGTGCAGAGCGTGCTGGGCGAGGCAACTGCCAGCGCACTGCTGTATATGCGCTTGCAGCGGGTTATGGCGGAGGTGGCTTAGTAGTTTCCTCCCTGGTGGTGGCGAGGACAGCTTTCCGCGAGGGCGCTGTGAACCCCTATATGGTCTCCTCCCTGCTTGCAAGGCTTCGGTCATCGATGCAGGAACAGGTTGCTGCCATATATCCGGCCTGTGCATGAGGCGTCGTCTCCTGGCGCCTCTGGCCCCGATGAGTATCCGCGCATA
>NZ_JAUAMB010000063.1 GCF_031010175.1 Halomonas sp. SpR1 | reverse complement strand
CAGGGACTGATCTCGATACTGGACGCGGTAAGATGGCTCAAGCGTTCTTCATGAACCGCCGTGGTACGGAACCGTATGCCCGGTGGTGTGAGAGGACAGGGGAGGCGACTCCCCTTCCTACTCGATCAGCTTTCCTAGGTGCCGTCTTCCTAGAATCGTGGCTTTGTCAGCTTCGCGCTTGACGGGTGTCGCGCGCGGCCACTACGCCCGGTATCAGCATCAAGCCTGCCAGCAACCAAGCTGGCCAACTACCCAACCGGGTGAAAGGTGTTAAGCCCTCCATCGCGTAGAACTCGCCGGTAAGCGTTGTGGTTTCAAACTGGGGGGCGCGTTCTACAATTTGCCCATTGGGGTCGATAATTGCGGTAATACCGTTGCTGGTAGCGCGTACCACATAGCGACCGTTCTCTAAGCCACGCAGGCGCGCCATCTGCAGGTGCTGGTGGGGGCCGATTGAGGCACCAAACCAGGTGTCGTTAGACACCGTCATAATCACTCCGCTGTCTTGAGCGCGGCGGGCGACCAGCTGCGGATAAATAATCTCATAGCAGATCGCATTGCCAATATTCACCCCTGCGGCCTGCATCGGCGTTTGCTCTGTTGCACCTTTGGTGAACGTAGACATTGGTAAATCGAAAAAATTAATCGCCCCGCGCAGCAAGCTCTCCAGCGGCAGGTACTCGCCAAAGGGTACCAGGTGCTCTTTCTGGTAGCTGCCTTCTACGTTGCCTACGCCAATAACGCTATTGAAGTAGCGTTCTTGTTCGTCGCGCTGAACGATACCGGTGAGTAGGGCGACGTCAGGCGGCAGGTTCGCTTGCACCCGCTCTAACACCGGGCGGGCCTGGGTCTCCATCATCGGCAGGGCGGTTTCAGGCCAGATGATCAGGTCGACCTCATCCGCGACTTCGCGGGTGAGGTCGCTATAGGTGTTCGCGGCGACCCGCTGGCCCTCGGGCGTCCACTTTAATAGCTGCGGCAGATTGCCTTGTAAGAGTGCCACACGGGTAGGTTCGCTTGCCGGCGTGGTCCACTGTTGGGGGAGTGCCAGGGGGATTACCCAAATAGCCGCAAGGGGGGCGAGTGTCCACCACTGGCGGCGAAGCAGCAGTTCAGCCCCAAGCGCGCCGCTAAGTGCGACCATAAGTGAGAGCAGGTAGACGCCGCCAATAGGCGCCCAGGCAGCCAACGGTGAGTCGACATAGCCAGAGCCTAACAGCAGCCAGGGAAAGCCGGTAAACAGGTAAGTCCGCAGTACTTCTCCCAGTACCCAGGCACCGGCAAAGCTGATAAACGCCAGCCGTGCCGAGGTAAAGCGCCGGTAAAGCCAAAACGTACCGGCAAAAAACAGTGCCAGAACAGTGACGAACAGGGCAGTTAGAAATACCGCTAGCGGTACACCTGTATAGCCATAGTCGTGGATAGAGACATATACCCAGGAGGTGCCGCTAGCGAATAGGGCCACACCGTATAACCAGCCCTTTAAGGCTGCCTGGGCGGGGGTTAAAGTGTGCAGGCCCACATAGAGCAAACCAATCGCCACCGGGCCCAGCCACCAAAGCTCAAAGGGGGAGGCTGTCAGGGTGGTGAAGCCGCCTGCGACCAGCGCGGCAAGCAGCTGTAACAAAAACGCGGGGGGTAAACCCATAGCGATAACCTATCTACGGTAAGGTGCGAGAGAGTGGTTAGAGAGCAGTGTGACGGTAAGCGGCGCCTAGGCTGACTTGTTCTCCTGATCATCATCCTCTTCGTCATCACGACGAGTGTCGCGGTAGGCTTCGAGTAGACGAATGCGCCGAGTGTCGGCATTGAGAATCACAAACCGCCAGCCGCCCAGAATGGTGTGTTCACCGCGCCGAGGCAGATGGCCAAACTGCTGCATCACCAAGCCGCCAACGGTGTCGAACTCATCGTCAGAGAACTCGGTGTCAAAGCGGTCGTTAAAGTCTTCGATGGGTGTCAGCGCGCGAATGGCAAAGCGGCCATTTTCAATTTCACGGATATCGTCCTCTTCATCGGTATCGTGCTCATCTTCGATGTCGCCGACGATCTGCTCAAGAATATCTTCAATGGTGATGATGCCCGCGGTGCCGCCGTACTCATCCACCACCACTGCCATGTGGTTGTGGGTGTCGCGAAACTCTTTAAGCAGGCTGTTGAGCCGTTTTGATTCAGGGATAAACATGGCCGGGCGCAAAATATCATCTAACTTGAAAGCATCACGCTGGGCCTGTGTCTGGGAGAGCAGGGGGAGCAGGTCTTTGACCAGCAGGATGCCTTTTACATCATCCAGGTTTTCGCCAATCACCGGATAGCGGGAGTGACCGGTTTCCTGAATCAGCGGTAGGTAGCCGTCGCTGGTTTGATCCAGCGCAATGGCTGAGACCTGGGAGCGGGGTATCAGTACTTCGCGAACCTGCTGATCGCTGATCTCAAGCGCGCCTTCGATGATCATGATGGCGTCCTGATCCAGCTTTAATTTCCCTGCGGTATGGCGTAAAAACGTCATCAGCTCATCCCGCGAGCTGGGTTCGTCATTGTCTCCGGAAAGGGCGCTAAAGAGTTTCTCGAGCCAGGATTTTTGATTGGGGTTGCTCGATCGGTCTTCGCTCATGCGTCAATTCTCTCGTTTGCGGGCAGACAGTTGCTAACAGTTGCTATCTCATTGACTAGTCGTCAGGTAGCCGTTTTATCACTGAAACGGGGGATAGTACCAGATTAGTTGTTACGTGATTTAACGCACCTACTGCCAAATAATAAAGAGGCAGATGTTTAAGCGTCATCCCTAGTGGGCATTTGGGTGTTGTCCGCATAGGGATCGGGGATGTTTAGCTCGGCTAACAGCTCGCGCTCAAACTGCTCCATCTCTTCAGCCTCTTGATCATCCATATGATCGTAGCCCATTAAATGCAGGATGCCATGCACGACCATATGGGCGTAGTGATGCTCAATCGACTTACCTTGCTCAACCGCTTCCTGGGCCACCACGGCGTGGCAAATCACCAGGTCGCCGAGTAGCGGCAACTCCACACCCGGCGGGCTCTCAAAGGGGAATGACAGCACGTTGGTGGTTTTGTCTTTACCGCGGTAGTCACGATTGAGCGTTTGGCTTTCAAGCTCATCCACAAACCGAATGGTTACTTCAAGACGCTGGTCGTCAGGGTGGTGTGCAAACACACAGCCCACCCATTGGGTGAGCTGTGCCAGGCTGGGTAGCAGTGGTTCGTCAATCGCCGCCTGACGATCAACGATGCATCCATTCTTTGTACCTTCACTCATCGCGAGCTATCCCAGGCGCCTTCACGTGCCTGCATACGTGCGTCGCGCTCTTGCTGGCGCACCTCGCGGCGGGCACGCTCTTCCACTTCCTGCTGGGATTCAAACATATCGTAGGCTTCGATAATGCGCTGAACCAGCGGGTGGCGCACCACGTCCTTGGCGGCAAAATGGGTAACGCCGATGCCTTGAGTGTCTTTCAACACGTCGAGCACTTGAATCAGCCCCGACCTCTGGCCCTTGGGCAGGTCGACCTGGGTGACGTCGCCGGTAATCACGGCGGTAGAGCCAAAGCCAATCCGGGTCAGGAACATCTTCATCTGCTCAGGCGTGGTGTTCTGGCTCTCATCCAGAATGATATAGGAGTTATTGAGCGTACGGCCGCGCATATAGGCCAGCGGAGCAATCTCAATCACCTGACGCTCAATCAGTTTAGCTACCTGTTCAAAACCGATCATTTCGTACAGTGCATCGTAAAGGGGACGCAGGTAGGGATCGATTTTCTGGGCCAGGTCGCCGGGCAGAAAACCCAGCTTTTCACCCGCTTCAACCGCCGGGCGCACGAGCAGGATGCGGCGGACTTCCTGTTGGTTGAGTGCTTCTACTGCGGCGGCAACGGCAAGGTAGGTTTTACCCGTGCCCGCGGGGCCAATGCCGAAGTTGATATCGTGTTCGCGAATGCTTGAAACGTAACGCTGCTGGTTAAGCCCGCGCGGTTTGATCATGGTGCGCGGTGTGCGCATAATCACTTCATCGCTGCTGCCGGTGCCATCCTCTTCCTCTTCCAGCGCTTCAAGCCCGGATTCTTGCAGGAACAGGTGCACAGTATCGGCGTCGAGTTCGCTCGCCGCTGTTTCGCGATAGAGGTGTTCCAACACATTCGCCGCTGCCTTAATGCGGTTGGCGGGGCCTGCCAGTTGGAATACATTGCCTCGGTTGCGCAGCGTCACATCTAGGCGGCTTTCAATCAGCTTCAAATGCTCGTCCTGCTGGCCGCAAAGGCTAGCAAGGCGCTGCGGATCATTGGGTTCAAGGCTTAAGGTGATGATGCGATTGGCCTGAGGTGTTGGCTGGCTCAAGAGTGGGGAACCCCTCGTTAGTGTGTGTATCGTTCAGCTTACTGCCCCGCCCGAAGCGGGGCAATGATCTGTGATAAGAGAACGATCAATAGCGCTCGGGCGAGGCAAGCTCACCGCGCAGCGAATTGGGAAATGCCTCGGTGATTTCCACATCGACAAAGTAGCCGATCAGCTCGGTGGGGTTGGCAGCGCGGAAGTTAACCACGCGGTTATTCTCGGTACGCCCAGAGAGCTGACCGGGGTCACGCGGCGAAAAGCCGTTAACCAGTAAGCGCTGCGTGCTGCCAACCATGCGACGGCTAATCTGCGCGGTTTGCTGAATAATCCGCTCTTGTAGAATGGCCAAGCGCTGCTTTTTGACGCTTTCCGGGGTTTCATCCGGTAAGCCAGAGGCAGGGGTGCCCGGGCGCGCGGAGTAAACAAAGCTAAACGAGTGATCGAAGCCGATTTGATGAATCAGGTTCATCGTTGCTTCAAAATCTTCTTCAGTCTCGCCGGGGAAGCCGATGATAAAGTCAGAGGAGAAGCTGATATCCGGGCGATTGGCGCGGATACGTTCCATCTTCTCAATATATTCGGCCGCCGTATGACCCCGCTTCATGGCGTTAAGAATACGGTCTGAGCCAGACTGTACCGGTAGATGCAGATGGCTCACCAGCTCAGGAATATCGGCGAAAGCGTCCACGAGACTGTCAGTAAACTCCACCGGATGCGAGGTGGTAAAACGGATGCGGTCGATGCCCTCTACCGCTGCAACGCAGGCAATCAGCTCAGCCAAGTCGATTTCATCGCCAAGCTGGTTCTCACCGCGGTAGGCGTTAACATTCTGGCCTAGCAGGTTGATCTCGCGCACGCCCTGGTCGGAAAGGTGAATGACTTCATCCATCACTGCTTCGAAAGGGCGTGAGACCTCTTCACCTCGGGTGTAGGGCACCACGCAGAAGGTGCAGTACTTGGAGCAGCCTTCCATGATCGATACAAACGCCGTCGCACCATCAGAGGTGGGCTTGGGCAGGTGATCAAACTTTTCGATCTCAGGAAAAGTGACATCCACTGCGGCAATCTGATTATTGCCTCGCGCGTCCAGCATGGAGGGCACCCGATGCAGGGTTTGCGGTCCGAATACCATGTCTACGTGGGGCGCACGTTTGCGGATTGCTTCACCTTCCTGGCTTGCCACACAGCCACCTACGCCAATCACCAGGTTCGGATTAGCGTCTTTGAGTTTTTTCCAGCGTCCCAGCTGATGAAAAACTTTCTCCTGCGCTTTTTCGCGAATCGAGCAGGTGTTGAGCAGAATGACGTCGGCTTCACGCTCATTATCAGTGAGTTCGAGCTGGTGCGATTCGCCGAGTAGATCCGCCATACGGGAGGAGTCGTACTCGTTCATTTGGCAGCCGTGCGTTTTGATGAAGAGCTTCTTCGCCATCGGTACCTGTCATCTATGAGTCGTCGGGGGGACGAGGATGAATGGAGTTCTGTCGCGCGGTCGGCAGTGATGTTGCCTGAACCGCTATCATGTATGGGGGCATTATACGGATACAGGAAACCAGCGGCTAGCGTTCATCTGTAATCGATACTTGACCCTCACGTTTCTATGAGTATACTACGCACCGTGTTTGAGCAGTTCCTCGATAGCTCAGTTGGTAGAGCAAATGACTGTTAATCATTGGGTCGCAGGTTCGAGTCCTGCTCGAGGAGCCAATTATTTGTTAATATTTATTAGCAAGTTGGCTTCGCTTTAAACACCACAACGTTCCTCGATAGCTCAGTTGGTAGAGCAAATGACTGTTAATCATTGGGTCGCAGGTTCGAGTCCTGCTCGAGGAGCCAAGTTGTCCTGCTATTAATATCTATACGTTGTTCCCCGATAGCTCAGTTGGTAGAGCAAATGACTGTTAATCATTGGGTCGCAGGTTCGAGTCCTGCTCGGGGAGCCATTTAGTTTTCTGTATTACCCTTTCCTTTTTTGCCTCCCGATGCTTACTATGACATCAGGGTGTTTTGTCGTGTCTGCCTGTTGCGTAACCGAGTGGCGCTTACCGCCTGCGGTTGTTGTGGCGTAAACTACATACAGTACATACATAGCCAATCAGTCTGGGGCCTTTATGGTGGGCAAAGTGAATACACCGCAAGCCTTGCAGGTGTTTAAATGTTTAAGCGATGAAACGCGTTTGATGCTGGTGCTCCTGGTGGCTCAAGAGCAGGAGCTGTGCGTGTGTGAAATGACCCATGCGCTGCAGGAGTCGCAGCCCAAGGTGTCGCGCCACTTGGCGCAGCTGCGTCAGTGTGGGCTACTGAGTGATCAGCGCGAAGGGCAGTGGGTCTATTATCGGCTTGCACCAAAGCTACCCGCCTGGGCGCTTGAAATTATTCGCGCGGGTCGTCAGGGTAGTGCCGTTCAGTTGGCAGCGCTTACTAAGCGCTTAACCAGGATGGGCGATCGGCCTGCCCGTCTGGCTGCGCTATGTTGAAAACAAGACGTTAAAACCAAAACGCCGCCCCTTGTGAAGGGAGCGGCGTTTTGAATTCAGCGTATTGTTTAGCTAAAAGCCATTACCGCTTTGCGGCTAGTCGCTGAGACTCTTGTAGGTGGGCGTAATCGAGCAGAATTTCAGCCGATTCGAGTACATAGGCACGATCAACGGCCAGTGCTTCATCCTCTTCGCTTTCGCTGTTTTGCGAGGTCTCGGTATCACCTGTTTCTTCCGTTACCCCCTCTGTGGCATCTGTCCGTGCATCCATCCACTCATCCAGTTCTTCTAAACCTAGCGCACGGCGGCGTTGGTTTTCCAGCGAGAGCTGCTCAGCTTCCTGGGCTTCCATTTCACGCTTACGCTGCTCGCGATTTAAGCTCACGCTGGTATGCTGCTCTCGTAGCTGGCGGGCCAACGTGGACTGGCGCTCTAAATAGCGGAAGTTAGCGTTGTCCTGGGCACGTGCATCGTGCTGGGCAATCAGCTTGTCCAGCACCGTTTCTGGTTCGCCATAGCGGCGGTATTGAACGTTCTGAACGGTGTCCCAGGCCAGGGCATTGTCCAGGCTGCTTTCGCCGATACGCTCGGGGTCAATTAGACTGGGGTAACCGATATCCGGCTCAACGCCACGGTTCTGGGTGCTGTCACCAGAAATACGATAGAACTTGGCGCGGGTTAGCTTGATTTGTCCATGGCTCAGGTCGTTAAGCGTCTGCACGGTGCCTTTACCAAAGGTAGGCGTGCCCAGGATCAGGCCACGACCATAGTCTTGAATGGCACCGGCAAAGATCTCCGAAGCGGAGGCGGAGAGGCGGTTCACCAGTACGCCAAGCGGGCCGTCATAAAGTGTACCTGCTTCGCTGTCGCCATACAGCTGAATACGGCCCTGAGCATCGCGCACTTGTACGGTGGGGCCGCGATCGATAAACAGGCCAATAAGTGAGTTGGCTTCCTGTAACGCGCCGCCGCCGTTGTTGCGCAGGTCAAGCACGATACCTTCCACACCCTCTTCTTTAAGGCGTTCGACTTCCTTGGCCACATCACGGGTAGTGCTGCGGTACTCCTCTTCACCCGCTTGCCAGGCATCAAAATCGACGTAGAACGTGGGGATATTGATCACCCCTAGACGGTGAGGCTCACCGTCGCGCTCGACTTCAATCACTTCGCCGTGGGCGGCTTGATCTTCAAGGCTGACGGTGTCGCGGGTAATCTCAACGATCTGCGAGCGGGTCATATCGACCGCCTGGGCAGGCACTACATCCAGGCGAACGACGGAGCCTTTGGGGCCGCGTATCAGATCTACTACGTTGTCCAGGCGCATGCCGACTACATTGACCATCTCGCCCTCTTCCTGGCCAACAGCGATAATGCGATCTGCTGGCTCAAGTACGCCTGCGCGCTCTGCCGGGCCACCGGGTACTAAGCTGGAGACTTTTACGTACTCGCCATCCGATTGAAGCAGGGCACCAATGCCTTCGAGGGAGAGACTCATTTGGATATCAAACGATTCGCCCTGGCGGGGGGAGAGGTAACCTGTGTGTGGGTCTATGGTGCCGGTGACGGCTGCCATCAAAACGCCAAACACGTCTTCAGGTTCCGTTTGTTCCAAGCGCGTCAGTTGGCCTTCATAGCGCTGGCGCAGATTCTTTTCAATCTGCTCGTTATCCTGATCGGTCAGG
This sequence comes from Halomonas sp. SpR1, assembly GCF_031010175.1. Taxonomy (GTDB): domain Bacteria; phylum Pseudomonadota; class Gammaproteobacteria; order Pseudomonadales; family Halomonadaceae; genus Vreelandella. Next base: position 2,172 of record NZ_JAUAMB010000063.1, on the reverse strand, counting down.
GCGAGTGTTAACGCGTCGTTTTTAAGCCGCTTGCGCCACAGCTCGTCAAGCTCGCTTTGCCGGGATGCCCAGGGTGCCTCTTCACGATCAATTTCCAGGCGCTCATTACTTTCGAAATCGAAATCAAGGCCTTCGTCCAGCTGCGCAAGCAGTGACTCAAGGCGCGCCCGCTGGCGCTCACTGAATGCGTTGTAGAGACCAAATGCATCATCCAACTCGCCATTGAAAAGGGCGTCTGCCATGCCAGTTTCTAAGTGGCGATAGGGTTCGATGTCGCTACGCAGCAAGTAGGCGCGCTGGCCGTCAAGAATGTCCAAGTAGCGTTGGAAAGCATCCCTGGACCACGCTTCATCAAAAGTAATATCAGCATAGTGGCCGTAGCGGAGCGAGTCCGCAATTTCCACTGCCGCCTGGCGTTGTTCGTTGGTCGGCTCAAGTTGCGCGAAGGCAGTTGGGCTGGTAATAACCAGCATGACAGCCAGGGCGACCGAACGCGAAAGCATTGCAAACAAGCTCATCAGTCAAGCTCTCCCGGATTTGTGTACACTCATTCTTCCCTAGACCCGCGTATGACCCATGAGTTGCGTAGGCCGAGGGGGTATTGTAGCAGGTCACCTGCGCTATGAGACTCAATCATTACTGTTATGAGGATTTCCATGTCCGAGACTTTCAACGCTGATCGTTTAATGCGTTTATGCGATTTTCTGCGCCAGTCACCAACCCCTTGGCACGCCGCCGGTAATATGGCCGCGCGACTGGAGCAAGCCGGTTTTCAGCGGCTGGAAGAGAAGGCTAATTGGCAGCTAACGCCAGGCAAGCGTTACTACGTCACCCGTAATGACTCCTCGATTATTGCGTTTCAACTGCCTGAGTCTGCATTAACAGCGCTGCGGATGATTGGTGCTCACACTGATAGCCCGGGGCTGCATCTAAAGCCCAACGCTACTCAGTGTTCTGCTGGTTGGCTGCAGATGGGCGTGCAGGTATACGGCGGTGTTTTGTTGGCGCCGTGGTTTGATCGTGATCTTGGGTTGGCGGGGCGGATATATGTGCGCCATGCTGATGGTCGCTTACAGAGCGTGTTGCTCAATGTCGACCGTGCGATTGCCATGGTGCCAAGCTTGGCGATTCACATGGATCGTGATGTTAACGCTGGCCGTCCGATTAACCCGCAGACGCAAATGGCGCCGGTATTAATGCAGAGCAACTCTGCCACCTTGGAGCAGCTGTTGGCGCAATGGGTGGAAGAGCAGCACGGACTGCGTGAAGTGGAAGTAGTTGATTTCGAATTAGGCTTTTACGACGTTCAGCCGCCCTCCCTGGTGGGTGTGAAGCGAGAGCTGGTGGCGAGTGCCAGGCTGGATAACTTGCTCTCCTGCTTTATTGGTTTAGAAGCGCTCTTGGCTTGCGATGGCAGCCAAGGCGCTTTGCTGGTCGCTAATGACCATGAGGAAGTCGGCAGTGCCAGTGCCTGTGGAGCCCAGGGCCCTTTTTTAGCGGATGTGCTGAGGCGTATTAATGCCCAAGTTGGAGGCCAGGGGAGTGAGGGGGGGAGTGAGGAGTCGCTGATTCAGTTGATTCAATCGTCGTTGATGATCTCTTGCGATAACGCCCACGCGCTACACCCTAATTTTCGTGATAAGCACGATGAGCGGCACGGCCCGGCGATTAACGGAGGCCCGGTCATCAAGGTGAATGCGAGCCAGCGCTACGCTACCAATAGTGTTACAGGCGCGCTGTTTCGCGATGTTTGTCGTGAAGCGGATGTGCCGGTGCAGTCGTTTGTTACCCGGGCAGATATGGGCTGCGGCAGTACGATTGGCCCGATTACTGCCACTGAATTGGGGGTGCCCACCATTGATGTAGGGGTGCCTCAATGGGCGATGCATTCGATTCGTGAAACCGCGGGCACGAAAGATGTCGAGTACCTGACCCGCGCGTTGGTGGGGTTCTTGAATCGCGCCGAGATAAGCTGATAACTTCTCTTCCGTGCATATACAGCATATACAAAAAGCCCGCTGACAGGATCAGCGGGCTTTTCTGTAGTGCGCCAGGCATGGCGCGCAGCGCCTTGACAGGCGCTGTTCCTGGGGGTGGTGCCTCAGGATGACTTGGGGGTGAAAGTCCCCTGCACGCCCGGCAAGGGGAAGTGCTAGCCGACGGCAAGGGTGT
>NZ_JAUAMB010000062.1 GCF_031010175.1 Halomonas sp. SpR1 | reverse complement strand
CACTACATCCATTACTATAACCACGAGCGCATCAAGTCCAAACTAAAAGGCCTGAGCCCGGTGCAGTACCGAGCTCAGGCCTTGTCCGCTTAGTGTTTTACTGTCCAAGTTTTTGGGGTCAGTTCATTCGGCGGGGTTTTTTCTATGTGTTATTTGCTATGTAATAAAAGTAACCGACATCAGTGATGATGCCCATCAGCTGCTTCGCTACCTTCTTGGGCGCTTTGAATCCAGACTTCAATGTCCACATCACCCTGTTCCGCAAAGGTGAGTGTGAGAGGGAACCGCTCCCCCTCCTTTAGCGGCCCGGTTAAACCAAGCAGCATTAGGTGAAAGCCGCCACCAGGGCGCATGGTATAAGTCTCCCCTGCCTCGATACGAATCTCATCCACATGCCGCATTTGCATCATGTCGCCGTTCATTTGCATATCGTGCAGCTCAACGCTGTTACTTGCCGCGCTGCTCGCGCCAATAAGAGTAACGGGGTCTGAAAAGGCGGTGATATCTACATACGCGGCGCCGTTTTCAGCACCCGGTGGGGTGGGTGTGGCGAAGGGGTGCGTGATGCGCAGAGCGTCTGTTTGCACGTCGTGGGCGAGTGCTCCAGACGTCATTGAAATAGATATGGCGCCCATCAAGAGTACGCCACACAGCCAAGCCATCGGTTTTAACATGCGTTTATTCCTTATTGTTTATTGAATGGAGGGTAATTTAGCTAAAACGTAAAGGTAGCAAAGCAGTATAGCCTGGGTAATAAGCGCCTACTGCGGCGTGATGCCACGTGCGTCATTATTTGCGTCACTATGTGCGTCATTACATGCCGTCTCTATAGTGGTCATCCCAAAGCAGTACGGCACCCGCGACAGCGCCGGGAATCAGAAATAGATTGGCTAGCGGAATCCAGGTGATAAGCGTGACCAGCCCCCCAAAACTGAGACTTTGCCACCAGCGCTTAGCGAGCCGTTGTCGCATATCGGCAAACGTTACCTTGTTGTTATCCATGGGGTAATCCAAATAGGTGATGGCCATCACCCAGGCGGAAAACAGCGCCCAGAGTAGCGGGGCGACTAAATTGACGCCGGGAATCCAACTGATCACAAACAGGCCGGCGGCACGCGGCAAAATATAGGCGAGCTTAACAAATTCACGACCCACCGCATCAATGGATGTTTTGGCCAGATTTCGGTCATCAATGGGCTCACGGCCAGTGGCTTGGATTTCAACTTTCGCGGCTAAGAAGCCGTAAAAAGGGGCGGCAATTAGGCTGGTAATCAGCGTGAAGGTAAAAAACACCACCACTAACAGACTCATCACAAACAGGGGCCAGATAAGCCACGCTAGCCAATCAAGCCAGGCAGGTACCATGCTCATCCAATGAGCCAACCAGCCATCGAAGCGGCTGAGCACAAAGCTGAACATACTCACGTAGACAATCAGATTGACTAAAATCGGCAGGAAAATATAGCGGCGCATACCCGACTGATACACACAGCGTGTACCTCGGCTAAGCGCAGTGACAGCATCCAGCATGTTGGGCAGCTCCTCGTGATTCAAACGTCCAGACCGCTTAGCAGCCTGGACGTATTGCAGGAGGAAACCCCTATCAGGTCAAGACTTTTTTAGTACCTTCGGATCCAGGTCGTCGGTGTCGCTATGGCGAATATCCAGCCCTTTGACAAGATAAACCACGTACTCAGCGAGGTTATCGGCATGGTCACCAACCCGCTCCAGCGCGCGCAGTACCCACATGATGCTGAGTACTGAGGTAATCGAACGTGAGTCTTCCATCATAAAGGTCATTAACGAGCGCATCGCGCTACTGTACTCGTCGTCTACCAGCTCATCTTCACGCACGACCTGCATGGCTAGGTCGGTATCAAAGCGGGCAAAGGCGGTGAGCGCATCGCGCAGCATTTTACGCACGTGCTCGCTGATGTGACGTACTTCCACCAAGCCGCGAATGGTACTGGTATTTTCACTCAGTAGCAGCGCATTGCGGGCGATTTTGCTGGCTTCGTCGCCAATGCGCTCAAGGTCTGAGGTGGCGCGGATGACGGCCAGCACCAGGCGCAAATCTGATGCTGCAGGCTGGCGGCGCGCCAGTACGCGGGTACATTCGTCGTCGATTTGCAGCTGCAGGTCGTTGACCTGACGATCATTGTCACGCACCTGCTCGGCCAAGCGTGTATCGCCTTCCAGTAGGGCAAAGACAGCGTCCTGCACTTGTTTTTCCACCAGACCGCCCATGGCCATCAGATGGGTCTTCAGCTCTTCCAGCTCCTGGTTGAACTGGCGAGAGATATGCTGGCTGTGAGAGTCGCTAGTAATATCCATGGAGCACTCCTGACGTTTCCGTCGCTAAGGCCTAGGTGATGCGGCCGGTGATGTAGTTTTCGGTACGTTGCAAACGGGGGTTGGTGAAGACTTGATCGGTAGGCCCGTATTCAACCAGCTCACCTTGATGCAAAAAGGCGGTGTAATCTGAGACGCGCGCTGCTTGTTGCATATTGTGGGTAACCAGTATCAGCGTTAGCTCCGATTTGAGGTTACGGATCAACTCCTCAATTTTGAGGGTTGAAATTGGGTCGAGTGCTGACGCGGGCTCGTCAAGCAGCAGCACGTCGGGCTGTACGGCCAAGGTACGGGCAATCACCAGGCGCTGCTGCTGGCCACCGGAAAGCTGCCAGGCGGAGCGGTGCAGGCGATCTTTCACTTCATCCCACAAGGCTGCAGATGTTAATGCCCACTCAATAATGTCGTCCCTTTTGCGTTTAGGGAGGCGCTGTTGCAGTCGCAGACCAAAGGCCACGTTTTCATAGATCGACATGGGGAAGGGGTTGGGTGTTTGAAATACCATCCCGACACGCCGCCGCAGCTCGGTTACATTCATTTGCGGGTCATGAATATCCTGCCCTTCCAGCGTGATTTGACCGCTGTGGGATACCAACTCATTAAGATCGTGCAAACGGTTAATGGCCCGAAGCAGCGTCGACTTACCGCAACCCGACGGGCCGATGAAGGCCGTGACACGATGCCGGGGCACGCTTAGGGTTAAGTCGCGCAACGCCTCTTTCCCCGCATAAGCGAGGCTAAAGTGATCGATGCTCAGGCAGCTGTGTTCAGACGGAAAGTGCGCCACTGGTGCCTGAGAGGTATTGGCTGAATGTAATGACGCTAGCATTCGTTTCCCCGTTGACGGCTAAGATAATGACGCAGAAATATGGCAGTTAGGTTAAGCAGCAGCACAATCAACACTAAAAGCAGTGCCGTAGCGTAAACCAGTGGTATGGCGGCCTGCACATCTTCGCCGTGAAAGGCGGTATCAAATAAATGATAGCCAAGGTGCATGAACTTGCGCTCTAAATGCAGGTAAGGAAACTCACCATCGATGGGCATCTGAGGCGCCAGCTTCGCGACCCCCACGAGCATCAACGGCGCCACTTCACCGGCCGCACGGGCGACCGCTAAGATGACCCCCGTTAGCATGGCGGGGGCGGCCATGGGCAGCACAATGCGGGTGAGCATCTCTAAGCGTGTAGCGCCGAGCGCCACAGCGCCTTCCCGCTGCGCCTCGGGAATGCGCGCCAGCCCCTCTTCTGTTGCCACAATCACCACCGGTAGGGTGAGTAGCGCGAGGGTGAGTGATGCCCATAGCAGGCCGCCGGTGCCAAAGGTGGGCGAAGGCAGCGTATCGCTGAAAAACCACTCATCCAGCGAACCGCCGATGCCATACACAAACACCCCTAAGCCAAATACCCCATACACAATCGACGGAACGCCCGCGAGGTTGCGCACACCAATACGTACCAGGCGTGTCAATCGCCCCTGGTGAGCGATTTCATTGAGATAAATAGCGGCCAGCACCCCAAACGGGGTCACCATCACCGACATTAAAATCACCATCAGCACCGTGCCAAATATGGCGGGCCAGACGCCACCATTGGTATTGGCTGCTCGTGGGCCCTCGCTCAAAAACCGCCAAACCTCATCCCCCCAGGCGAGCATTTTCTGCCACCCGCTCATGGCATTGGGCGCTTGAGCGCTCACCACGCTGGCCAGCGGTTGGCGCAGGGTTTGGCCGTCCACGGTGGTGAGTAGTAGCTGGCTCTCCTGGCGCTGGTTGGCGGGTAGCGTTAAGAGAACCGCCAACTGCTGCCAAGCGGTGTCTCCTTCCCAGCGCTCACCGCCCTGCTCAATAGCCACTAAACGGCCAATAAAATCCCCCCAGGGGCTGCGTTCGACGCGGATCAGGTCTTTGGGTTGGGCGCGCTCGACAATTTCATCAATCGCCACCCAGCGCCAGCGAACGCCATCGATATCCTGGTTGCCGGTGAAATAGAGGCGTTCTTCCCCTGCCTGTTGGGGCAGCGCGACCTCGCGTACGGCTTGGCCAGCAAAGGTTTCACCTGAGCTAAGGGTGATCTCTTCCAGCGTGGCGGGCCAGAAGTGACCTAGCCCGCGCACCAGCAGTAGCGTCAGCAAGGCGCCCAGCATCAGCAGGGAAAGCGCTACGCTGGCTGCACATAGCCAGGGCCATAGCGCATTTAACCAGCTAAAACGAGGGCGGCGAGATGCCGAGTTGGCCGAGACAGAGGTCATAATGCGCCTCCTATCTGATGGTAGCGGCGGCGCAAGCGTTGTCGGACGACCTCGGCAAGGGTGTTAACCAGAAACGTAAATATAAATAGCACCAGCGCGGCCAAAATCAGCAGGTGGTAGGTCTGTCCGCCGGGTGATGCTTCAGGCAGCTCAATGGCGATAGCCGCGGCCATGGAGCGCATACCCTCGAAGGGGCTGGCGCTAAACAGGGCGGTATTGCCGCTGGCCATCAGTACTATCATGGTTTCGCCTGCCGCCCGGCCTGCTCCAATCATGATCGCTGAGAAGATCCCTGGGCCCGCTGCCACGAGGGCCACTTTCCACAGCGCCTGCCAGCGGCTGGCCCCCAGTGCTTGGGCGCCCTCTATTAAGGTCGAGGGCACGTCGGCCAGCGCGTCTTCCGCCAGTGAGTAGATGCTGGGGATAACGGCAAAGCCCATGGCAATACCGACGATCAGCGCATTACGGGTGGCGTAATCCATGCCATAGCGCTGATCGAGCAATTGGCGTAGGTCACCGCCTAACCACTGCTGCTCCAGCCACGGCGCGAGCCATAGCGCTATCGCCACCATCAGGACAAGCCAGGGAACTAGCCAAAGGCCTGCCCAGGAAAGCGCTAATCGGCGGCGTAGTCGTGATTTGGCCAACTGCCAGAGTAAACCGGCAAGCGCGGCGCTGAGGGGGAGCCAAATGATCAGCACCAAAGCGCTGACGAGATGACGCTCGACCCAAGGCGCCAGGATAAGCCCGGCAATAAAGCCCACCACCACACCGGGGATAGCCTCCATCATTTCGAGCGCGGGCTTGATGCGCGAACGCAAGCGGGGTGACATAAACAGTGCGGAGTAAATTGCAGCCCCTAAAGCTACGGGAATGGCGAACAGCAGGGCGGCGAGTGCGGCCTTGAGGGTGCCCCATGCCAGGGGCGAGAGCTTAGCCAGCGCCAAGGTGTCGCCAATCGCCAATAGCGGGAGGGTTTCCCACACCAAAAAGACACCGATAGCCAGGATTGCCAGCAGCACGCCCACGCCACCCGCGGTAATTAAACCGGTGGCCATACGGTCTTTCAGCAGTCTAAGCGGCTGTCGAGAAGAGGGTAACCGAGGTAGGGTCATGTGGATATCATGGCAAAACCGAGGTGATCATAGCGCTGACCAAAATATAGTGAAAAACAAGATGTCGCGAAAAACCGTACATAGAAAGATTCCTTACCCTAAGACAATTATGTGTCAGTTAGATGACAGTGGTTTGCCGCTTTTTGTTGAGCGTTAAGGGCGCTTTTGCTGTTCGCTGATAACCTCTTGAGTTAATGGGACAAAACCAGATGCGCGAGCAATTTGTTGACCCTCCTCGGATAGAATCAGCGTTAATAGTGCCTGTTCAGGTGGCGGCAACGTCTCGCCAGGCGGCAGGTTTACATAGAGATAAAGGTAGCGCGACAGCGGGTAATCGCCGCTTTGTATCGCCGCTTCGTTGGGCGGTATGGCAGTGCCCGCGTCGTTATAGAGGCTTAACGCGTGCACGGCTGGGGTGAGGTGGTTAAACCCGGCGTAGCCCATCGCATTGGCCGATTCTCCCACCGCGGCGACCACCGCGGAAGAGCCCGGGTGCTCGCTGATATCGTCGCGAAATTGACCGCCGCATAATGCCCTCTCTTGAAATAATCCGTGGGTGCCCGAGGCAAGATTGCGCCCGTGCAGCGCAATACGGCCAAATGACCAGTCACGGGTTGCTTCAAGCTGCTCCCAGCGTCTGATTGCTGTTTCGCCACCGCAGGCGCGCGAGGTAGAGAAAATGGCGTCGACCTGCTGGCGGGTGAGTGCACGCAGAGGGTTATGGCGGTGTACGATAACGATAAGCGCGTCACGGGCGACCTTTAATTCCAGCGGCGGATAGCCATAGCGCTCAATAAAGTTATTGCGCTCTTCACCAGTCATCGGGCGAGACATCGGGCCAAGCCGGGTGGTGCCAGCCATCAGCGCTGTGGGCGCACTGGCCGAACCGCTGGCTTGAAATTGCAGCTTTACCTCCGGATAGCGGGTAGTGAGGGTTTCACCCCAGCGCAGCATTAGCCCCGCCATTGTGTCGGAGCCCACTGCGCCCAAAGTACCGCTGATAGCGGCTGGTTGCCCCCAAGCGAGGGTGGGTGCCAGCATCAGGATAGCCACTGCCCGGCTTAATAAGGTGCGTCGAACAGTGAAAGTTACCCCCTCATTAATGAAAAGAGTCCTCCAACGAGTATTCAAACAAGCGTCCTCTTATGGTTAACTGAAACTACTTCTTTGTGTTGCGATGCAGCAATACACCTAAACAACGTGACTATCTGCAACGTTTACAACAATAAACTGACTAAGCGACTAACTCATGACTCTTCTGGAAACCGATTTGGACGACGTTCCCGCGCCTCAAGGGCAACTAACTTTAAAATTACTGGCTTCCCGCCAAGATACCAATTTTTATGGTGATATACCCGGTGGGTGGCTGGTCAATCAAATGGATCAAGCAGCTGAGCTGGCGGCCGGGCGTGAAGCGGGTGGCCGCACGGCGACCGTGGCGATTGAGGCCATGGACTTTCTAAGCCCGGTACGCGTGGGCTCGATGGTCAGCGTTTACACCCAGGTACAAGAGATTGGCCATAGCTCGATCAAAATTGACGTAGAGGTCTGGGTGCGCCCGCCCCATGGGCAGCGCATAGAGGAGCGCCAAAAAGTCACCGAAGCGCGCTTTGTTATGGTCGCCTTGGACGATAATGGGCGCATTCGCGCGGTACATAGCGACTAGCTCTCCCATCAAGACCCCGTCGCAAATAGCAAAAGGGCGCTTAGTGCGCCCTTTTGCCGTGCTTGTCGCTTAGCTGTCTAACCCTTTAGCCATCAACGTTATCACGGTTCTTGAGGTAGGCGTATTCACCCACATCGCTGAACGGGCGCAATAGCTTCTGGAAAGCAGAATAAGACTCGTAAACACGGCGAGACTCTTCGTCGCTGTCGACCTGACGCTGAATCGCTTCCAGCGACGAGGTGTAAAGCGCTGCCATCACGTCCTCGGGGAAAGTACGTAGCTGAACGCCATGCTCATCGACCAGCGCTTCCAGTGCCTGGGCGTTGCGGAAGGCAAATTCGCTGATCATGGCCATGTTAGACGCTCGTGCGGCCTCGCGGATCACGTCCTGCAGGTCTTCCGGCAGCGAATTCCAGGCATCCAGGTTGATCGTGCCTTCCAGTACCGCAGAGGGCTCGTTCCACGCCGAGGTGTAGTAGTAGTCAGCTACCTGATGCAACCCAAACGCCAAATCGTTATACGGCCCTACCCAGTCAGCGGCATCCAGTGCGCCGGTTTGCAGCGAGGTAAAGATTTCCGACCCCGGCATATTGACGGTACTCACGCCGATGCCGTTCATCGCCTCACCTGCCAAGCCAGGAAGACGCAGTTTCAGCCCCTGCATATCGTCTAGCGAGTTGATCTCTTTCTTGAACCAGCCCCCCATCTGCGCGCCGGTATTACCCACGGCAAACGGCTTAAGGTTGTGATTGGCGTAGATCTCATCCCACAGCTCCTGGCCACCGCCATGGTACAACCAGGCGTTCATTTCGGTGGTGGTCATGCCGAACGGCACGGCGGTAAAGAACTGCGAGGCAGCCACTTTGCCGCGCCAGTAGTAAGAGGCGGAGTGGCCCATTTCAGCGGTTCCGGCAGCCACGGCGTCGAACACTTCCAGAGCGGGTACCAATTCACCCGCACCGTGGACGCGGATCTGCATGCGGCCATTGGAGAGTTGCTCTACCCGGCGGGCGAAATCATTCGCACCGGTGCCCAAGGCAGGAAAGTTTTTCGGCCACGAAGTGACCATGTCCCAGGTATAGGTCTCTTGAGCGCGCGCGCTAGAGGTGGTGACAAAAGGGGCAGCAGCGACACCGGCGGCACCCAGGCCGACGGTTTTGAGGAAGTTACGGCGTTGCATGGTGAGCAAAACTCCAGAGTTAGACATACTGTTGTTATAGGGCGCAGAGTGCGCGGTATTCGCTAGTTAGTATGCTGTATAGCGAATTTAGCCCGCAAGCTTGTTTAATCATCTGCTGCGTCTTTCATGCTGTTGCCATGGCGTACCAGCCAATAGCAGCCGCCTAACGCCAAGACCGCCATCGAAAGTGCGCCGATCTGCCAGGGGTCGATGATTTCCATATCCAACACCATAAACTTACGCACCAGCGCCATAATGGCAATGAGTACGACGATCTCAACGTGGATGAAACCTTTACCACTGGTCATCGTGCGGATGATGGAGTTGTTGAACTCCATGGCAATCAAGACGGTAAGAATCATGTCGAACAGTGCTTGAAATACCCGATAGTCAAACGGGTCGCGACTTTGAATAAACAGCAGTTGCACCACATGAATAACCAGATAATACATGGCGACGAGCACCGCGCCGCCAATGGCGAGCGTCAGTACCATCGATACCAAGCGTTCAAAACGCTGGTAACCGCTGAGTGCCTGCCAGCCGTTACTAACTTCGGGAAATAGGCGTTTTAAGCGTTGTTTCATGATGATCTACCTGTTGAGTAAAAGCCCTGGGCTTAAAGCGGCGTCAACTTGGCGAAGCCGAGTACCAGCCATTTTACCCCTTCGCCTTCAAAGCTGACTTGTACTCGGGCGCGGGCGCCTTCGCCTTCCGCGTTAAGGATAATCCCTTCGCCAAATACCGGATGTTCAACTCCCTGGCCGACGTGCAGGCTGGGTAGGTCGTCGCTGCCCTCGACGCTTTGCTGGGCAAAGGAGGTGCGCGACGCGGTGACCGGGCGGGAAATATGCCCGCGCAGGCGGACTTCTTCCAACAGGTGGGGCGGCAGCTCGCGTAGAAAGCGCGACGGTCGCGGGAACACCTCTTTGCCGTGTAAACGGCGGGTTTCAGCGTGGGTCAGGTAGAGCTTCTGCATGGCGCGGGTGACGCCCACGTAGCAGAGCCGCCGCTCCTCTTCGAGCCTGCCCGGCTCTTCGAGCGACATTTTATGCGGGAACAGGCCCTCTTCAACGCCGGCGATAAACACCACGGGGAACTCCAGGCCCTTCGCCGAGTGCAGCGTCATTAGCTGGACGCTATCCTCAAACTCTTCGGCTTCGTGGTCACCGGCGTTGAGGGCGGCTTCCGAGAGAAACGCTTCCAGCGCCGCCATGCCTTCGCCCGCTTCGGGGGCTTCGAATACGTCGCCTTGGGTGAAGGCGCGGGCGGCGGTGACCAGTTCTTCCAGGTTTTCGACCCGCGCCTGGCCTTTCTCGCCGCGCTCACTCTTGTGGTGCTCAATCAAACCGGTATGTACGGTAACGTGATCGATAATCTCGTGCAGCGCCATGCCGGAAGCATCGTTATCGAGCTGCTCGATCAGATTGGCGAAGGTTTGCACCGCATTGGCGGCGCGGCCTTTCAAGGTACCGTCGTGAATAGCGTCATGGAGCGCCTGCCACAATGGAATGCTCTGCTCACGGGCGCGCAGGCGAACAATCTCCACCGTGCGCGTACCGATGCCGCGGGTGGGCACGTTAATCACGCGCTCCAGCGAGGCGTCGTCATCGCGGTTGAGCATCAGGCGTAGATAGGCCAGGGCGTTTTTGATCTCCAGGCGCTCGTAGAAGCGGTGGCCACCGTAAATCCGATAGGGCATACCTTGGCGAATCAGCGTCTCTTCCAGCAGTCGTGACTGGGCATTGGAGCGGTAGAGAATCGCGATATCGCGGCGGTTGAAGCCTTCGTCGACCTTCTCTTTGATGGTATCGACGATATAGCGGGCTTCTTCCAGGTCGTTAAACCCGGCGTAGATCGAGATTGGCTCGCCCTCGATGCCGTCAGTCCACAGGTTTTTACCCATCCGCTCGCTGTTATGGCTGATCAGCGTATTAGCAGCTTCCAGAATCGCGCTGGTGGAGCGGTAGTTTTGCTCAAGCCGAACGGTGTGGGGTTGCGGGAACTCCTGCTCAAAGCGGCTGATGTTCTCCACCTTGGCGCCGCGCCAGCCGTAGATCGACTGGTCGTCATCACCGACGGCGGTCATTGGGGTTTGCATGCCGGTGAGCAGTTTTAGCCAAGCGTATTGTAGCGTATTGGTATCCTGAAACTCATCCACCAGCACGTGGCCAAAGCGCTCCTGGTAGTGCTTCAGAAGTGTCGGGTTATCGCGCAGTAGCTCGAGGCTTCGCAGCAGCAGCTCGCCGAAATCGACCAGACCTCCCCGCTCGCAGGTGAGCTGGTAGCGCTCATACAGCTCCACCATCTGGCCCATGTAGGCATCGCCGTCGACATTGACCTGGTGCGGGCGCAGCCCCTCTTCCTTACAGCCGGAGATAAAGTGCTGCACTTGGCGCGGCGGGTAGCGCTCGTCGTCGATGGAGTAATCTTTCAGCAGCCGTTTGACCAAGCGTAGCTGATCGTCGGAGTCGATGATTTGAAAGTGTTGCGGCAGCTTGGCGTCCTGCCAGTGAGTGCGTAGCAGGCGGTGGGCGATAGAGTGGAAGGTGCCCACCCATACATGGCGCATTGAGAGGCTCAGCAGCGCCTCAAGGCGCGTGCGCATCTCTTTTGAGGCTTTATTGGTAAAGGTGACGGCGAGCAGCGCGTAGGGTGACAGCCCTTCCGCCTGCATCAGCCAGGCGATGCGATGCACCAGCACGCGGGTTTTACCGGAGCCAGCGCCTGCGAGCACCAACAGATTACCTTGGGGGGCGCTCACTGCTTCGCGCTGGGCGGAGTTGAGCTGATCGAGAATCGCCGTGACGTCGTCCATAGTAGCCGCTGCCGGATCAAAAAATAGGCGGCTAGTCTAGCACAGCCAGGGAACTGGCTGTGTATACAGGTTTAGTGATTGCGGTTATTCGCAACTGCTACCTTTAAAAACTTTCTAACAGGGGTCGAGGGCAGGCTGAAGCGAGGGTCTTTTGCCATGGATGGCAAAAGTAGCGCCCAAGGATGATGAGATGGTCTCCTCCCCCCCATTGTCGGCGTCAAAATGCGCCAGAATGAAAGTGTCACTTCATTCAAGACGGGAGAAGACCATGAACAAGTATAGGGTGATTGGC
>NZ_JAUAMB010000061.1 GCF_031010175.1 Halomonas sp. SpR1 | reverse complement strand
TTTTGCGAGATCCACGCCAATCACCCTATACTTGTTCATGGTCTTCTCCCGTCTTGAATGAAGTGACACTTTCATTCTGGCGCATTTTGACGCCGACAATGGGGGGGAGGAGACCATCTCATCATCCTTGGGCGCTACTTTTTCCATCCTTGGAAAAAGACCCTCGCTTCAACCTGCCCTCACACCGAGATATCGAAGGTTAAAAGCAGGCGGATTAGCGATTCAATGAGAGCGTTTGGAAGGCGTTATAGGCCGCCACCACCGTTGCCGTTTGCGCGCTATGCGCCTGTACAAACGGCAACCAAATGGACTATCCAAAGCTTAATAAGCTAGTAGTGAGTCAATGTTCGTTACTGTCATTCCTTCGGCATAAGGTCAGCCGTATTCTGCTTGTACTGGCGAGGCGTCATTCCCTTTAGCTCACGAAAGTGACGGTTGAAATTGGAGAGATTGTTGTAGCCAACTTCAAAGCATATATCGGCGATGGACTGCCTGCCTTCAAGCAATAGCCGACAGGCATGACCGATGCGGATCCGCCGGAGAAAGGCAACAAAGGTATCACCTGTGGCATGCTTAAAAAAACGCGAAAAAGTAGACGGCGTCATGCCATTACTTTCGGCCAATGTCGACATGCGCAGCTCTTCATTGAAGTGGTCGTGGATATAACGCAGCACGGCATCGACTTGTGCTGAGGAGGCTCCCTTGGCATCCATGCCGTACCCACGTCCGGCCAGGGTATGGTATTCGCTCTGCGCTAGGCTGCGCAGAATAGTCAACATGGTCAGTAGCCTGCTGGCATTGTCCTGCTCGCCCATCCCGACAAGCAGCTCGGCACAACGTGCCGCCTCTTCCCCCTTGAACTCCACCCCCAAGGCCGAGTCTTCAATAAGCGTCAACAGGCAGTTGAGTTCCGGGCAGAGCACCATCATGTGTTCCAGCCATTCGCCCTTGAACTGGAGGACAACATCACGGCCCTTAATCACCGGCTGCTCCTCATTGAGCTCGCTAAACCAGGCGTGCGGAATATTCGGCCCCACCAGCACTAAATTACCGGGTCCAAAGCGGCCAATATAATCCCCTACGAAATAATGCCCTGCCGAATAACGGATGAGATGCAACTCGTATTCGGGATGATAATTCCAGCGGGCAATCGGGGCGGGGAAATCATGGCAGTGCCAGTAGAAACTGAATTTTGGATCCTGACTGATGCACTCGAAAACAGGCGCACCAAGAGGCGTATCGTTAAGATGCGAAGTCATCATCGTTTATCAGTGCCTCTTTTCGTTAGAAGCGATGTCTGGACGAAGACGCCCATATCTGATCTCTCACCATCCTGAATTAAAGTGAGCCGCTGGCCTTTTATACTTTGGTCATAACAAAGTCTTTCTTATTTACAAAAGCCGTCCCCGAACATCCTGGGAAGAGCCATTTAAAACAGATAGTTACTTGCTGCTCTGTGAAATTATGCAAAAAAGTATCATTCCCATGAAAATTACAGCCTAGTCTCTTTTTCAGCTCGACGCGTAGATTTCTTGCAAGTCCCTGGCGAGGTTGGCTAGACCGCTGAAAGTCCGGTTCTCGCCCATTTTTAATACGATTCGAGAATAGCGTCATGAAAGCAAAAGCTCTGGTGCTGGAGAAAAAACGCGAACTTTCGTTACGTGAGATTGACCTACCTGATCAGTTAGGCCCAGACGATGTTCGGGTGCGCATCCATACTGTCGGCATATGCGGCAGTGATGTGCATTACTATACCCACGGCCAGATTGGCCCTTTCGTTGTCCGAGAGCCGATGGTACTTGGCCATGAAGCATCGGGCGTCGTGACTGAAGTTGGCCGCAACGTCAGTCACCTTCAAGTGGGCGAGCGCGTGTGCATGGAACCCGGCATACCCGACTCAACCTCACGGGCCACCAAGCTGGGCGTCTACAATGTAGACCCGAATGTCAGATTCTGGGCTACGCCACCGGTACATGGCTGCCTGACCCCCAATGTCATTCACCCAGCGGCATTCACCTTCGCACTTCCCGACTCGGTTTCCTTTGCCGAAGGCGCCATGATCGAGCCTTTCGCCGTCGGCATGCAGGCGGTCGTTAAAGCGCGCATGCAACCAGGCGACATCTGCGTCGTGACTGGCGCAGGACCAATCGGCCTGATGGTCGCTCTGGCCGCGCTGGCGGGTGGCGCCAGTGAGGTACTGGTCTCCGACTTGGTTGAGGAAAAGCTGGCGATCGCGGCCAGTTACAAGGGCATCACGCCTGTCAATATTTCGCGGGAATCCCTGCGAGAGGCACTCGACAAGCGCTGCGGCCACGACTGGGGCGCAGACGTAGTGTTCGAGGCCAGCGGCAGTCCTAAGGTCTACGACGATGTACTGGCCTGCGCCCGGCCCGCCGGTGCGATCGTGCTGGTTGGCATGCCCGTCGAGCCGGTCACCTTTGACATCGTCTCGGCGCAGGCCAAGGAGCTGCGCATCGAGACGGTGTTCCGCTACGCCAACGTCTACGATCGGGCGATCGACCTGATCGCCTCAGGCAAGGTGGATCTCAAACCGCTGATTACAGAAACTTTCGACTTCGGACAGAGCATTGAAGCGTTCGAGCGTGCCGCAAGCGCACGACCTAATGATGTCAAGCTGCAGATCACGCTTGATATCTGACCCCGCCAGACCTGAACCCACGAGAGGAAAACAACAATGACCCAGTTCAAGCGTCGCGACATATTAAAAGGAATGGGTGGACTCGCCAGCCTATCGTTAATGGGCGCAGGCCCACTGCGCACGGCTCTGGCTCAAGGCATGGCCAGCGATGAGGCCTGGAAACAGGCCAGTGGCACCACTATCCAATTCATCTCTGAGAACACGCCGCCAACCACCGCCATTGCCGCCAACCTGGCGTCTTTCCAGGAACTCACCGGCATCACTGTCAACATCACCGAAATGCAGCTAGGCGCCCTGGTTCAGAAGGTCGCGTTGGACTTCGGCGCTGGGCGCAGTGCCTTCGATGTGATCTATGCCGATCCTTACCAAGTACTTGCGCCCTATCATCGCGGCCTCGTGGATCTCAATACCTTCATTAACGACGACCAGCAGCCAGTTGTGCCCAATGGCATAGCGGATTTCATCCCGTCGCAGCTGGCTGCCGCTGGTCGTTTCAAAGACAGTGAAAGCCTCTACACCTTACCCTACGATTGCCCCACGATGATCTGGATCTACCGGCGTGACCTGTTCGAAAAGTACCATGACCAGATGCAACAGGATCTCGGCTTCGATCCGACCCCGTCGGACAGCACTACCTGGGAGCAGTACTACCAGATCGCTGCATGGTTCAGCCAAGGCAACGCCAGCGAGGTTCAGTATGGCACCGGCCATCAAGCTCAGCAGTATGATTCGCTGATGTGCGACTTTTCCAATGTGCTATTTGCCTACGGCGGCGACTACTTCGCTAACGGTCAGCAGATTGGCCTGCTCGGCACTGACTCCCCTGGAGCCTGCCAACTGACCAGCGAGGCCGCACTGGAAGCCGCGCGCTTCTATCAGAAACTGCTCAAGGTCGCCCACCCTGGCAGCACCAGCTGGGATTGGACCGGCGTCGCCAACGCCTTCCAGAACGGCGAGTTCGCGATGATGCCAGAATGGCACGAGTTCGCCGGCTCGCTGGAAAGCTCTCAACTACAAGGCAAAATCGGCTACGCCCCGCTGCCTAAAGGGCCAGCGCGCAGCGCTAACCTGTGGGGCGGCACAGGAATCGGCATTAACGCTAACGCCTCGGCCGAAAAGCAGAAGGCAGCCTGGTTATTTCTGGTCTGGGCAACTTCACCACAGACCCAACTGATGGGGCTGAAGAGCGAGGTCGGCGGCGGCACGCCGACACGCCAATCGGTTTACGATATGCCTGAGGTCAAGGCCGCCAGCACCCCACCCACCGACATGCCCAACATGCTCACAGCGGACACAATGCTGACCGCCTGGCAGGACGATCACATTGGCCTGCGCCCCAAGATCGCCCAGTGGAACGAGGTCGATACGGTGATCTTCACCGAGCTCTCCAAGATGCTGGCGGGCCAGATGTCCCCCGAGGAAACCATGCAGAGCGCCAAGCAGCGCATCGATCGTATCGTGGGGGCGTAACTCATGGCGCTGACGACCGGAAAACCTGCGGCGCGTCGGCAGGGATTCGAGCTGGCGATGATGTCGCCAGCCCTTTTTCTGCTGGCCCTGATCACGCTGGTACCTTTCTTCTCGATCATCTGGATGAGCTTCAACGACGTCAGCCTGATGGGCGGGCTGGCCTTCGAGTTCTCGGGCCTCGACAACTGGCAGCGGGTGTTCACGGATCCGGACATCCGCTCCAGCTGGCTGATCAGCCTGGTCTACTTCTTGGCCACGGTAGGGCTGGAGATGATCATCGGCACCGTGATGGCATTGCTGGTTTATAGCCTAACGCGGGGCAGTAACATCATTATCTCGCTGCTATTGATTCCGATGTTCATCGCCCCAGTGATCGTCGGTCTACTGGGGCGTTTCATGCTAGACCCTAGCCATGGGCTGTATGCATGGATGCTGAATGAAAGCGGTCTGTTCGACGGCAACATTCTGGGCAGCGTCGGCTCCGCGATGGTCGCGGTCATCCTTATGGACGTCTGGGAGTGGACGCCGCTGGTCGCGCTGATTGTCCTGGCGGGGCTTGCTTCAGTACCCGAAGATATCCTGGAAGCGGCGGAGATGGACGGCGCCAAGTACGGCCAGAAACTGCTCTATATTATCCTACCGTCTATCTCCAACATTCTGCTAGTGGCGCTACTCATCCGCGCCATGGATGCGATTCGTTTCTTTGCGATCATCTTCATCACCACCAACGGCGGGCCCGCGGATTCCACCAAGATCATCCCCATTCGGCTCTACGACATTGCCTTTCGTTTTTTTGATCTGGGCTACGCTGCCGCCGTGGGCATCACCATGCTCGTTTTCTCGATCATGGTCGCTACGGCGTTCACGAAACTGATCAAACGCCAGGAGACGAGTTCATGAATACCTCCAAACGCTGGCTACCCCGCACGTTCAAAGTTGCTCTGCTAACGCTCCTACTGCTATGGACGCTGATACCTATCTGCTGGATGGTACTGTCCTCTTTCAAAGCGAACGACATCATCACCGCAAGTACGCCGCGAGTCCTATTTTCCCCAACTCTGGAACATTACGCCTCGCTATTCAGCAGCGGCAACAGCCTGTGGCCCTATCTGCTCAACAGCCTGTTCATCGCCGGCACCTCGACACTGATCGCCGTGGTGCTCGGCTGCATGGCCGGCTTCGGACTATCTCGGATCAGGATCAAGGGTAAGCAGCACCTGGCCTTCTGGATCATCAGCACGCGTATGGCGCCGATCGCTGCAGTCATCGTGCCTCTGTATTTGCTGTTCCGCTACCTCTACCTGCTCGACACACACGCTGGACTAATCGTCGCCTACCTGAGTTTCAACCTGCCGTTCGCTATCTGGCTGATGACGGCGTTCTTCGACGACCTACCTCCCGATCTGGAAGAAGCGGCGATGATCGATGGCGCCACCAAGCTCCAGGCGTTCCGCTACGTCGTGCTGCCACTGATGACCCCCGGACTGGTGACCACCACCATCCTGTGCTTCATTTTCGCCTGGAATGATTACGCCTTTGCCCAAACGTTTTCCGGGCCCAACACGCAGACCATTCCCATCGCCGCGGCGCAGTTGCTGACCCAGACCGGCATCGACTGGGGCAAGCTACTGGCAATCGGAACGATCGTAGTCTGCCCAATGGCAATCGCCGGACTGCTGGTTAAGCGCTGGCTGGTTCAAGGACTGACTTTGGGCGCAGTGAAATGACCGTCCCTAAAACAACGATTCTACAATTAATAGGGAGACAACTATGAACGTGATGTCGCAGTTCGATCTGAGCGGCAAGGTCGCCGTCGTCACCGGTGGCAACGGCGGGCTCGGCGAGGCATTCGCCCATGCACTGGCCGAAGCGGGTGCCCAGGTGGCCATCGCCGCCCGTCGGTACGCGCTTAGCCTGGAAGTGGTCAAGACCCTACACGACGCTGGGCATCGCGCCATGGCGCTGGAAGTCGACATTACTCAACCCGAAGAGGTAGAAACTCTACTTGACGAGGTCGAAGCCAACCTCGGCCCAGTCGACATTTTCCTCAATAATGCTGGCGCCTGCCATCACGCGCCAGCTTTGGAGGTCACTCCGGAGCAGTGGCGAGACATCTTCGACGTCAACGTTCACGGGCTTTGGTACTGCGCCCAGGCCGTCGGCCGACGGATGCAATCACGCGGCGGCGTAATCATTAACATCGGCTCGATCTCAGCAATGATCGTCAACCGACCGCAAATGCAGCCCGCCTACAACGCTTCCAAGGCCGCCGTACATCAATTGACCAAGTCTCTGGCAGCCGAATGGGCCCCCTACGGTATTCGCGTCAACGCGCTAGCCCCAGGCTACGTCAAAACCAGCATGGCGCCGGTAGACGACCCCAGGTTCAAACCACGCTGGATTGACGACGCTCCTATGCAGCGCGCCGCCACCCCCGAGGAACTCGGCCCCACCATCGTCTATATGGCCAGTAATGCATCGAGTTTCATGACCGGCTCCATCGTCGTGGTGGATGGCGGCTACACCCTCTGGTAACCACAATTCGAGTAACCGCCCGCCCCGCAAGGAACCCAGCATGGCAACGCTACAACTCAACAATATCGTCAAAAATTTTGGCAGCACCCAAGTCATCAAGGGAGTCGATCTAGAGGTCAAAGACCGCGAATTCGTGGTCTTCGTCGGGCCCTCGGGCTGTGGCAAGTCGACCCTGATGCGGATGATCGCCGGGCTTGAGAGCACCACCAGCGGTGATATTTTTATCGACGGTGAGCGCATCAACGATGTTGGCCCAGCCGACCGCAGGCTAGCGATGGTTTTCCAAAGCTACGCGCTTTATCCGCATATGACCGTCGAGGACAACATGGGTTTTAACCTACGTCTGGCCAAGGTACCCAAAGCCGAGCGCCGGGAGAAAGTTCTCGCTGCCGCGCGCATTCTGCAACTTGAGGAGCTTCTCGACCGCAAGCCTCGCGCACTGTCCGGCGGCCAGCGCCAGCGCGTGGCGATCGGCCGGGCGATCGTGCGCAACCCAAGCATCTTCCTATTCGACGAGCCGCTCTCCAATCTCGACGCAGCGCTGCGCGTTCAGATGCGCATCGAGCTGGCGCGGCTGCACGAGGAACTCGACGCGACAATGATCTACGTCACCCACGACCAGATCGAGGCCATGACCATGGCCGACAAGATCGTCGTGCTGCAAGGCGGCGTGGTCGAGCAGATCGGTTCGCCAATGGCGCTCTACCACCACCCTGCCAACCGCTTCGTGGCCGGCTTCATTGGTTCGCCAAAGATGAACTTTCTGGATGTCGAAATCCGCGGGGCTGACGCTGAGGGAGTCGACGTGGTGCTGCCCGGCGGCGATTGTCGGGTTCCGGTCAAAGGCGATGGTGTCAGTACCGGCGACAAGCTGACGCTGGGCGTCCGCCCCGAGCACCTCAAGATAGATGATCAGGGGCCGTTGACGGGGAAAATTTTGGTCATCGAGCGCCTTGGCGGAACCACTTCGTTGTATCTAGAGAACGGTGACAGCCAATGGATATTGGTAGCCGACGGCGATGTCACCAGTCGGGTGCACGATCAAATACGCTTTTCCTTCGATCCAGCCTGCGCGCACCTTTTCAAACGCAACGGCGAGGCATTGCTCCACCGACACTGCCATCCATTGGTCGCCAGTGAGTCTAAGTAAAACCGTCGATCGTCAGCCTGAAGATTCTACTGTGTCCTACCCCACCCGATGCTGCTTAAGCACGGTAAGGCTTCGCTCTTCTTCATTTTGCGGCTGGGTGGGCGCTTGGCGGGCGCCAACCAGCACATACCACTCCGCCTCACTTAGATAGCTTTCGCACCAGCGGCCAAGGGCGGCGGCGCTCTCTTCACGGCTGGACTCACCGCAGCGGTAGTCGTTTGCCAAATGGAGGAGGTCTTGACGGGCGGTACGCGCACGGGCATTGCCACCGTGCACTTTAACCAGCGGGCAGCGTCTATCGTAGGCGGCGTTGGTTAACGCATTAAGCCAACGCTCCAGTTCGTGCGCCTGAATTCCACCATACACTGCCACGCTTGAGCTCCCTGCCCCGTTGAAAGGGCACTAGCCTGCCCGATTTACGGGCCGCTGTCACGGTTAACCTTTACCCTTGTTTAGCGGCTGTTCCAGCCCCTGTTAAAGGGCCTGTTCAAAACCTTGTAACACATTGACTACATTGACACCGATTGCGTCCACCGCATAGCCCCCTTCCATCAGAAATACGCTGGGCAAGCCTGCTTGGGCCAAGCGTTCACCTAAAGTGGTGAAATCTGCACTGGTAAAAGTGAAGGCACTGATCGGGTCATCCTCAAAGATATCGACCCCTAGCGATACAATCAGCAACTCGCACTCGGCGGCTTTAATCTGCGCCAATGCTTGTTCCAGTGTCGCCATCCACTTAGTCACGCTAGTGCCCGGCGGTAACGGGTAGTTGACGTTAAAGCCCTGGCCTTTGCCTTCCCCGTTCTCATCAGCGTAGCCCAAATAGTAAGGAAAGGTGACCTCGGGGTCGCCGTGTAACGAAATGAACAGCACATCGTCACGCTGGTAGAAAATCTGCTGGGTACCGTTGCCGTGGTGAAAATCGACGTCAAGAATAGCCACCCGGCGTTTGCCGGCATCCAGCGCTCGTTGGGCGGCAATGGCGGCGTTATTAAAAAAGCAGTAACCCCCAAACTGATCAAAAGCGGCATGGTGGCCGGGCGGGCGGCATAGGCCAAAACTGGGTTCGCCGGTTGCAAGCGTATGCTCTACCGCGCCCAACGCCACGTCTTTGCTCGCCATCGCAGCTTCAAAGGTGCCTTCTGAAATCGACGTTTCTGCCGCCAGTGCGTAGTAGCCCAACTGGCCACTGATGGAGCGCGGGATGCGGTCACCTCGCATGGTGCGCGCAGGCCAGATATTGGGAATCGCCTCGCCCTCATGCCCGGCAGCGCCCCACGCTTGCCAGCAGTCGGCTAAAAACGTCACATAATCTTTATCGTGCACCGCCAATACCGGTGCTAACCCATAAGCTTCCGGCGCACGTATATCGCCAAGCCCTGACTGGCGAATTTGCTTGAGCACCAAATCAAGGCGTTCAGGGCACTCAAACGGGGTCACCAGCGCACCGTCATGTAACTCGGTTCGCGCTTGGCGTAAACGGCTATCCTGTGAGTAAAAGGTCAGCATTGCGGCTCCTTAATCGGCATCTAACTGGATAGGCCACTGTTTGGCCCAGCGACGTTTTTGGCTGGCGGTTTGTTGCTTTAACTGATATTCAGCCCGGCTTGCAGCGGCGCGATCTTCAAACGGTTCGGCGCCCAGCAGCGCAACAGGCGGATTAGCGCGGGTATAACGCGCGCCTTTGCCTGTGCAGTGTGCTTGATAGCGCTTCGCCAGGTTATTGGTAATGCCCGTATAGGTGCCGCGCTGGCACTCCAGTAAATAGACATACCACTGTGTATTAGCACTCAGCGGCTGAGCCATGCGCTTATCCACCGCAGCAACGTTTTAATTTACGCCCGCTACCACATAAGCACGGATCGTTGCGGCCTGGCTTTAAGCAAGTAAGCGTAGGGGAGCCATCAATATACCACCAGCGCTGTTGCTCTTTAACGAAGCGCGACACCTCTGCTAATAAGTGCCAACCTTTTTGCTCTCGCCCTCGCCCATAAAAATAGGCGTTAAAATGTACATAACCGGTATTTTCGAGCGGCGGTTCTGCGCCAATGATGGCTAGCGATTTCCACTCTGTCTCTGGATCAGGTGCAAGTTCTACCGGACGCGTGGTAGGGTGCCATGTGGCTAACAGATAGTCATGGAGCCCAAGCACAAAAGCCGCATAGCGCGAGCGCATCAAGGCTTCAGGCGTAGGAGCAGGTTCGCCGTGATGATAACGGCCACAGCACTTATCATGCGTTAATTGGCTGCCACAGGGGCAACTTTGTTCCATCGTGGGGGTCATAACAAAGCTCGTTAGCTACATCATCTATAGCCTAACCGATACATCCTATGCACGTCGCCCGGCGTATATCATTATTGTTTCGATATTCTTACTGAGTTAGGTATATAGTAGTCGGGCAACATATTCAGACGATGGGGTACGAATCACGATCGATCATTCTTTCCAAAATTTCTGGAGGTTCTCCTATGAAGGTCTTTAAACCGGAATGGCAGTGCACGTTTAGCGTAAACGAAGGCGCGGAAGAATCAGCAACTTGGAAAGAGAAAATCGCGTGGCGGCTCAGGGGAGTTGCGGATCGGCTGGAAGGTGGCGGGCGCACGGTGAAAATCGATTACCGCGTGATGCCAGCGGTCAGCCAACAGGAAGTCGATACTTGCTTAGGCAAGGGCTTCGAAGTGACTCAGCGTCTGCTGACGCAGTTAGCCCAACAGCAGGCGTGTGAAGATGTGATGCGCCATGCCAAAGCTGAGCTGTTTGAAGAGCATCCTCAGCACTGAAATAGTATTAAAAGCAGCATGGTATAAAAGTAGTATGAAAGCGCTTTGAAAACAGTCCCACTCCTTAATAAAGGGGTGGGATTTTTTTTGAACGTCACTGTATCTCTTCTTCAGCCTTACTGATCAACATGTGGATGAATCCCTCCAGCAGTGGATTCATTTCCCCCTTCCGAGTGACCGCAACAAGCGTCGTGCTGATGTCAATATCATCAACAGGCAGAAATACAACATCACTACGATTGTTGGCCGTGATTGAACCACTCACCAGCGTGCCACCCAATCCTGCGCCTACTAGTGCCAAGGCGGTATGAATTTCAATAGCATCATGTACAACCGCTGGGCGTACCCCTCTCTCTTCAAGGTAGTTAAGTATTTTTTGTCCAAAAGGGCTTCGAGTATCCTTGGGGTAAAGAATGAAGGGAAGTTGATCAAATGCACCTATAGAAAAGGCATCACGCTTAGCAAGCGGGTGATCAATGGGTAAGGCGACCATAAAAGGGTCGTTGATAATAACGTCATAATGCATATCAGCATGCTGTTCAAACATACCGATAAATCGTGATATGCCGATATCAATGCGATGTTGTCTTAACTTTTCTTCCTGATATTCCGACAATACCTCAACAAGATCCAAATGAACCTCTGGATGCTCCTCTCGGTAACTCTTAATCACGCTGGGTAGCAAGGAAAAAAGGGCGGAACGAATAAAGCCCACCCCCAGCCAGCCACCACTCCCATTAGCTACTTGCTTGGCTTCTTGTTCCAGGCGTGAGGCCTGAAGTAACAGCTCTTTTGCACGTGGATAAAAGAACTTTCCTAGTGATGTAAGCTGCATAGGCCGTGTTGCACGATCAAAGAGTTCGCCACCCAGGGTTTGTTCCAACAGGGCGAGCTGAGCACTGATGGCGGTCGGCGCCACAAAGAGCCGTTTTGCTGCAGCGCTCCCGCCACCCGCATCGACCACCTCACAGAAATAGCGTATCTGTCGTAGATTCATTTTTTATGGACTTATGTGCGTTATTAGCTGATTGATTAAAGATAATCAATATACAATAGTGCAACTGAGGTCAACTCAGGAGCACAATAATGATAAATAAGCATCTCGCTTCACAACTCAGTCAGTTTGGTAGCGCTTCTATTTATGAAGCACAGGGCGCCATTGGAGCACTCGACAGTGGTATCAAACCTCTTTGCCACTCGATGCACGTATCTGGACCAGCGTTCACGGTAGATATACGTCCTGGCGACAATCTCATGCTGCATTACGCCTTACTGCACACCCAGCCGGGTGATGTATTAGTGGTGGATGCAAAACGCTTTATTGAAGCGGGCCCTTGGGGAGATATCCTCACCGAGCAGGCGATCAGCAAAGGCGTTACAGGCCTGATCATTAACGGTTCCGTTAGGGATGCCCAAGTAATAAAAACACTTGGATTTCCTGTCTTCTGTCGCGGTTTAAGCATCAAAGGCACAGCGAAAAAACAGCCTGGCCAAATCAATGTCCCTGTTTGCATCGGTGATACGGTGATTAATCCAGGTGATTATGTGTTTGGTGATGAGGATGGTGTCGTGGCGGTGCCTCAACAGAATCTTGCAGCAGTGCTCAAAGCCACTCAAGAGCGTGAAGACATGGAAGCAATATATCGGGAAGAAATTAAAAAAGGGAGCAGCACCGTCGACTTACTAGGTTTAAGAGACACGTTAAATAAGCTCAACTTAGCTTAAAAACCACTCACACTTCTTTACTCACAAATCTAACAACATAGCAATCAACCCGCAGCAAAGCCAATAACTCCTGGATTCATAGAATAACCGCAGCACTTTGGATCACACAGTAGAGGAAGGAGGGCCAGCGCCGGTACCCTCTCGACTTTACCGACCAAAGTGAAGCAGAGCATGGGATACCGACAACTGACCCAG
>NZ_JAUAMB010000060.1 GCF_031010175.1 Halomonas sp. SpR1 | reverse complement strand
CACCCTATACTTGTTCATGGTCTTCTCCCGTCTTGAATGAAGTGACACTTTCATTCTGGCGCATTTTGACGCCGACAATGGGGGGGAGGAGACCATCTCATCATCCCTGGGCGCTACTTTTGTCATCCATGACAAAAGACCCTCGCTTCAACCTGCCCTCGCAGCGCGTGATAGGGGGATGCATAGCTCTTACTTCCAACCCCAATAGTCCTAAGGCGTTAACCAATGCCGAAAATCATCCAACTCACCGCGCACCGCCTGGCGATATAAGCCTTGCAGTCGAGCCGTCAAGCTATCTGGGCTGATCGGCTCATTAACAGGCGGCACACCAGCGCGGGTGCCGATATGCCTTCCATCCAACTCCCTTAGCGGCAGTATTTCGGCGGCGGTGCCGGTTAAGAAGGCTTCATCGGCGGTGTATAGCTCATCACGGGTAATCCGCCGCTCACGCACTTCGATACCCAGCACCTTCTGCGCCAGTTGAATCACGCTATCTCGGGTGATGCCTTGAAGGCATGAGGTCACTTCCGGGGTGTGCAGCACGCCATCGCGGAGTAAAAAGACGTTGGCCGCCGAGGCCTCGGCCACATAGCCTTCCGGGTCGAGCATGATGGTTTCATCGAACCCGGCTTTGATCGCCGTGTTCAGTGCCAGTATCGAATTGACGTAGTGGCCGTTAGTCTTTGCCCGGCAGAGGCTGATATTTACGTGGTGGCGCGCCCAAGATGACGTCAGCGCGCGCAAACCGTGGGTCGCGGCTTGGGGCGAAATATAGGGGCCCAAATCCCAAGCGGCCACCATGACATGGGTGGTTAATCCTTTAGCACGCAGCCCCATACCTTCCGCGCCGAAAAACACCGTGGGCTTTAGGTAGGCGCTGCTCAGGTTGTTTTTCGCCAGGCACTGGCGCTGGGCTTCTATCAGTTCCGATTCGCTAAACGGCAGCGGCATATCCAGCGAATGGGCGCTCTCCGCCAACCGGCGGGTGTGCTCGGCAGCACGAAAAAGATGCGTGCCGCTGGGGCCTGCGTAGGCGCGTACGCCCTCGAAACAGCCCATGCCGTAGTGCAATGTATGGGACAACACATGCACCTTGGCGTCGCGCCACGCGCGCCACTCACCATCCTGCCAAATCCAGCCATCGCGATCATAAAGCGGTGTCATTGTTTGCGTTGCTCCCACTGTAGGCACCAGTCATCGATTAAGGCTTGCTGGTGCGGTTGCAGGGCCTGATAGCCCCAGGCGGCAATTTCATCGTTTTGCGGGTCGGGCACGCTAATCGCACTGCCCGCCAGGGTTTGGATCACCGAGTGGCCGCACAGCGGTGCGTAGCCTTCGGAGTAACCACCTTCGTGGACAAATACCAGCTTGCCTTCGCAGCAGCGCTCGGCCAGCGCTTTAAGCTGGGCAGTCATGGTGGCGAACGCCTGGCTATTGAGCAACATTTTGCCTAATGGATCTTTGGCACAGGCATCGTAACCACAGGCCACGACGATGAGTTCGGGGTTGAAGGTTTCCAGCGCAGGCAGCACGAGTCTTTCCATGGCGTAGGCGTATGCCCCCAGGCCGCACCCCGGCGGCAGCGGCAGGTTGAGATTGGCACCCAGGCCTGCGCCTTCGCCCTGCTCGTCAAAGCCGCCAGTTTCCAGCGGATAGTTGGCCGCCTGATGAATCGATATAGTCAACACATCCGGCTCGCCATAAAACGCCGCCTGCTGACCGTTGCCGTGATGAACGTCCCAATCGAGTATCGCCACGCGGTTCACCTGCCCCAAGGCGCGAGCGCGCATCACCGCGACGGGAATATTGCCCAACAGGCAGAACCCACGACCCAGATCAGCCTCCGCATGGTGCCCCGGCGGGCGGCATAGGGCGTAAGCGTTGCTCACCTCGCCCAGTGCTACGGCTTCAACGGCGGCGCTGGCCAAGCCAGCGGAGTGGGTGGCTGCCGCCCAACTACCGGGCATGTAGGGCGCGCAGTCGCCGCCGTTGCCACCCCGTGCGCTATCCCCCGCCTGCAGTTCATCCAGGTAACGCGGAGTGTGAAAACGCAGCAGGTCATCCAGCGTCGCGGCAGGTGGTTTAACCACACTCAACTCATCAATCAGACCGCTGACTTCAATGATATTTTTAAGCCGTCGCTTGCTTTCCGGGCTCTCCGAAGCAGCCTGGGGCTGTAAGAACTCGCCGGGTGCGGAAAACACGCCAATCGCGCCCAGGTCATGCCAGAAGCAGCGTTCGTGCCAATAAAAGCCGGTTATGCTCATGCCGTAAAGCCCTGCATAAAGGCGGTTAAGTTGGCACTTAGGTGCTCAGTGGGGTAGCCGCCTTCCTGAACAATCACCATCGGTAACGCAAGTGCCGCCAGGCGTTTGCCCACCTCAATAAACGCTTCGGTTTCCACCGTTAGTCCCGCTAGCGGGTCATCTTTATGGGCATCTAACCCCAGTGCCACCACCACGGCATCCGGCTCGTAGCGCTGGAGGTGGTCAATCAAAATCGCCAGGGCATCGAGATACACTTCCCCGTCGCTGCCTACCGGCAGGGGCAGATTGACATTAGTGCCCACGGCCTCCTCGCAGCCCTCTTCATCAGCACCGCCCCAAAAGAAGGGGTAGAAGTCACTAGGATCAGCGTGCAGTGAGCCCGTCCAGACATCGCTGCGTTTATAGAAAATATCCTGAGTGCCGTTGCCGTGGTGTAAGTCCACATCGATGATCGCCACTTTGGCGAAGCGCTCGCGCAGCACCGTGGCCGCCAGCGCCGAGTTATTCAGCAGGCAAAAGCCCCCGGCGCGCTCAGGCCCGGCATGGTGTCCCGGCGGGCGGCACAGTGCATAGGCCGCTGGCGCGCCATTTAGCACCTCTTCGGCCGCTGCTTCGGCGCTGGCAGCAGAAGCCAGTGCACCTTGGAAGCTGGTGGCGCTTAGCGGGCAGGCCATATCGTGCAAATGCCAACCCGCCTGGCCAATCGGGTGGCGCGGGTAGTGGTGACCGCCGCCGCAGGGGTGGATATTGGGAGCAACCACCTCCGCCGCATTGGGCAGTGCTTGCCAGCGGGCGTAAATGGTGTCCAGAAACGTCAGATAACGCGGCGTATGAATCTGCTCCAAACGCTTACGCAGCGTTGGAGAATCCGCCTCTTTGGGTGCTGTAAGGGTCAGCCCTGCGCTCGCCAAGCCTTGGGTAAGTAGCTCGGCACGCAGCGGGCCTTCCGGAGAGGGCGCAGGCTGGCCGCGCAGCAGAAAGGTCGGCGGCGCGTGGTATGCCTGATCGGGGTGGTAAAAGCATTTCATAGTCAAATTTGCAATCCTTGGCAGCCCGTTAAAGTAAAGAGGGAATCCAGGTGGAGAGCGCTGGGAAGGCAGCCAGCAGCACAATCACCACCAAAAAAGAGACGTAAAACGGCAGCGAGGCAATAATTGCTCGTTCATAGGGCACCTCGGCTATTCGCGCGGCGGTCATCAGCGTCATCCCCACTGGCGGGGTCACATTGGAGATATTCAGTACGACGATCATCAAGATGGCGAAGTGCAGCGGGTCAAAACCCAACTGAATCATCGCGGGCACCAGCACCGGGGCAATCACCACCAGCGCGGGCAGCACATCCATCACCGTGCCGATCACTAAGAGTAGCAGGCAGACCAGCATCAGCTGCACAAAAGCTGCGTCGCTAACGGTGGTGATCATGCTGGCCGCATCACGGGCAATGCCCGAGCGGGTAACAAACCAGCCTAGCACCGCAGACGTCGCCAGTAGAAAAAACACCACGCCGGAAAAACGCACCGTGGTGACAAGGGCGCCCCAGATTTTGCGCCAGGTTAGGTTGCGGTAGAACACCACGCCAATCACGATGGCGTAAACCGCCGCAAAGCCCGAAGCTTCGGTAATCGTCGTCAGCCCCGAGAGTATCCCGCCAAGGATAATCAGCGGCACCACCATCGCGGGCAACGCAACTAAAAAGGCCAGGATCGCCGCTTTAAAGGGCGTCGGCGCTTCCTTGGGGTAATTGCGTTTCCAGGCCAAAAAGAAACTAACCCCCAGTAGCGCCAGCGCCATCAATAAACCGGGGATAATACCGCCCGCGAACAGGTCAATCACCGAGATATCGCGCAGCAGCGTGGCGTAGACCACCATCACCACGCTAGGCGGAATAATCGGCCCAATAATTGATGAACAGGCGGTGACGGCGGCGGCGTACTCGGCATCGTAGCCCTGCTTTTTCATCTCGGGAATCATAATTTTGCCGATCGCAACGGTATCAGTGACTGCCGCGCCGGTCAGTCCGGCAAAAAACACCGAGACCGAGATATTCACATGGGAGAGCGAGCCGCGCACCCGGCCAAACAGCGCATTGTTGAACGCAATCAGCTTATGGGTCAGCCCACCTTGGTTCATCAGCTCGGCGGTAAAAATAAAGTAGGGCACGGCGATCAGCAGAAAACCCGACACGCCGGAGAACATACGGTCGGCAATGATGCCCAGCATGCGCTCGCCGCCCAGCGCAAAACCGCCTGCCAGGCCCGACATCGCCATCACCACCGCTACCGGCGCACCAATAAACAGCAACAGCACGAATACCACAATGGCAGGTGTCATAAGCGGTGCTCCCCATCAGCGCTGTCAATGAGCTCATCAATGGCATCGCGCTCATCCAGAAAGTGCTCTAGTAGCGCAAAGCCATGTACAAGGTGAAGCAGCATAATCACACCGCTGATAGGTACGACGATGGCGGTGACCTTGCTGGGAATACGGATTTGATCAGAGACCATATAGACCTGGGTGGCACTGATGAAGTAATCCCAGCCGTACCAAGTCAGCATCAGCGCAAACAGGCCGATTACCGCCAAACAGAGCCCGGCAGCCACTTGCACCATGGCTCTAGGCAAGCTACGCACCAGTAGCGTCATGGCGACATGTTCACCGTAGCGCAGCGAAATGGTCATGGAGAGAAAGCCGATCCAGGGCAAAAACAGCCGCGCCAGCGAATACGTCCAGCTTAGCGTACTGCCGGTCATCAGCTTGTAGAGAAAGGCCGTAAACGAGATGCCGAGCATCGTCAGAATGCAGCCCACACATACCACGATGGCCACCTGATTGACGCTATCGCTCAAGCGGCGCAAAGGAGTTAAAACACCCATGGCTGTTCCTCACGCTGGGGCATGTGTATAGCCCCAGCGTTTATCTATCGCTTATCGTTATTGGCCTGTTTTTATTGACCATAGATGCGGTAGTCGTCTTCGGCTAGCTGCTGGCCAACGCGCTCGACTTCGTCAAGTAGCCCCTGTACACGCGCTTCGTCCATGCCAAAGTCATCGACGATCCACGCCTGCCAGGCGGGGCGAGCAATTTCCGCCATACGTTCACGCTCGGCGTCGGGCATCAAGTAGCACTCTTCAAAGCGTTCGCAGGACTCCACCCAACTGGCCGTTGCCAGGGCGCCTGACATACCGTGGCTCAGTTGGATCGCTTCCCGCGCGGAGCTTATCAGCGCCTGCTGGTGCTCTTCAGGTAGCGACTGATACCACGATTCGCTAACTACCCAAGGGGCGCTGTTATACACATGCCCGGTAAGGGTGGTGTAGTCGGTGACCGCATCGAAGTTAAAGGTGGTGTTGAGTACCGGTGCATTGAACTGGCCATCGGCAAGGCCGGTTTCCAGCGCGGTGATCAGCTCGCCCCAGGGCAGCGGCGTAGCGGAAGCGCCTAGCGAGCGCATAATCGCCACGTGGGCAGGGTTCTCTTCGGTGCGAATATTGAGCCCTTCCAAGTCTTCGACGGTTTTGATGAGTCGTACGTTATTGGTGAAAGCGACAAAGCCACCGCCATCGTCGAAGGTGCCCAAATAGCGCATATCGGCGTCGTCTACGGTGCCGGACATAAAGTCGGCGAACCATTCGCTATCGAAGAAGCTCCACGCCTGACGCCAGTTGGTAAACAGGAACGGCGCCGTGACTACTTGGTAGTCTT
The DNA here is from genome assembly GCF_031010175.1 of Halomonas sp. SpR1. GTDB lineage: Bacteria > Pseudomonadota > Gammaproteobacteria > Pseudomonadales > Halomonadaceae > Vreelandella. The sequence continues at coordinate 6,752 of NZ_JAUAMB010000060.1, read as the reverse complement.
GGTAAAACGACGACATCGCCCCGGCCGACATAATCGTCGACTGCAATGTACGCCCGCCCTGCACTTCAGAGCCGTTCTCCACTTCAGAGCCTAGCTGGCCACCGCCAAAGATCGTGACCTCAAGGTCACCGTCGGTGCGCGCTTCTACCAGATTTTTAAAGTGCACCAGCGCCGGATAGATTTCATTATTGCTCATATCTTCCGGCAGTTGAGTGGCGATCACCATCTCATAGGATTGTGCCTGGGCATTGGCACTTGCTATGGCCAGCGGCAGTGCTGCCAGCGCGGCGATAAGTAGTGATTTATTAGCGTTCATAACATACCTCGTTTTGGTTATTGGTCGGTCTTCGTTATGACTGGCGGTGCTACTCGGTAGCGATGTCGGTCTTGTTATGGTTTTGCGGGCAGTGATTCCCATACTTCTATCGCGGCGGCTAAATCTTCAAGCGACGCACCTACCGATTTGAATAGCGTGATGTCCTCCGTTTTTGAACGCCCCGGCTTAGCGCCGGCTAACACCTCGGCAAGCTCCGCCTGGATCTGGTCAAACTGAAACTCACCTTCATCGATGGCTTGCAAAATGTCGCCCGCTTCGCCTTTGGCCCCGGCGTAGGTGTCCACAAACACCTCCGCGCGGCGCAGACACAACGCATCGGTTTCGCGCATTTGCGGGCGAAACGCACCGATCAAATCCAAGTGCGTGCCTGGAGTGAGCCACTCGCCCTTGATCAGCGGCTGGGTCGAGAGCGTTACACAGCTGATGATGTCGGCCTCGGCGACTGCATCAGCGAGCTCTTGCACCACCTGGGTTTCAAAGCGCTCGGCGTACTCGTCGGCAATTGCCTCCGCTTTGCTGGGATTACGCCCCCACACCAGCACCCGCTTGATGGGACGTACGCTGGCGTGGGCTTCAATCACCATGGGCGCCAGCTTGCCCGTACCCACCACCAGCAGCGTCTCTGCGTTTTTATTCGCCAAGGCTTGGGCGGCAAGCGCAGAGGCTGCCGCCGTACGACGCCGGGTTAACTCGCTGCCATCGATACATGCCAGCGGCTGACCGTGCTTGCCTTCGCTGAGCAAGTAGAGCCCGGAGATCGCCGGAATCCCGTGGTCGGCGTTTTGCGGAAACACGTTGACCATTTTCACGCCGATATAGCCCGCCGCTTCCCAGGCGGGCATTAACAGCATGGTGGCTTCGCCATCCGGCCGGTGCATGGCGTGATGATGGCGCGGCGGAGACTCCACGCCATTCACAAAGGTGGTGTGTAAACGCTTGATTAAGCCGTCCCACCTCAGGTGGCGAGCGACCTCTTGGGCAGAAACAACCCGCATATCAGGCCTCCGGCAGCGCGGCTACCACCATGATTTCCACTTTCCACTCGGGCTTGGCGAGCTGGGCTTCAAGCGCTGCACGCACGGGTGGACGACCGGGTACCACCCAGGCGTCCCAAGCGGCGTTCATCTGGTCGAACTCCGCCATACTGGTGACCCAGATTTGTGCTGAGATCAGGTGTTCTTTAGAAGTGCCCGCTTGGGCTAGCAGTTGATCAATGCGCGCCAGCACCTGCTCGGTTTGGCCACGCATATCCGCCGTGGCATCAGGAGGCACTTGGCCTGCGAGGTAAACGGTGCCGTTGTGAATGGCGACTTGGCTCATGCGTGCATTGCTGTCTTGATAGGTAACGCCCATGGTGTTTCTCCTTGAAAGAAGTTCTTCTGACATAAAAGGCTTCTTCAGAGACTAGAGCGCTTATCGGCAAATTACTTGCCCGACACTGCGGCAAGTTTGCCCGCAAGTCATGCAGGCCGCTTTCGGGAGGAACCTAACGGCCTAAGGGGACTAACGGTCAGTGGAAGGGGAAATCTCGAAGTAACGCCGGTAGGCGCGGGAGAAGCTACCTTGATCACGAAAACCAACTAGCATCGCAATATGCCCCAAACTGAGGGTGCTATGGCGGACTAACGTACGCGCGTGCTCCAAGCGCCTGCGCTGCACATACGCCAGCGGCGTCACGCCGGTTAGCTCGCGAAAGCAGCTATGAAAGTGCCCGGGGCTCAAGGCACACAGAGACGCTAGCTGTTCTACGCGGATCTCATCGGCAAGGTGCTGATCCAGCCAGGCATCCAATCGCGCAAGGTCGAGACGTTCGCTAATGAAATGCTGGCCCAACTGCCCAACCGCCGCTGGGGTGGCATCCTGCAGATACATGGTCAACGCGCGGAGCAACAGGATGGCTATTTCATTCTGCAATGCGGGGCACTGCTCAAGCTGATTGGCCAGGGCGTGGGTAAGCTGGTTTAACGCCGGAGGCACGCTGAAAAAGCGCGGTTTATCGAACAGGCGCTCAATGTCGCTACCCTTCTCAAGCAAAGCTAACTGCGCCACGGGAATATCCAGCACTAACGTACGGTTGCTGCCATCGCCCTGGTACTCGTGATGGCGCGACGAGGGAATCAGACAGCCACGGCGGGCGGTCACCCTTTCCCCCTGCCCTTCCATGGAGAGCTCTGTGACGCCGCAGGTGGCCAAAATCAGTTGGTGAAAATCGTGGGTATGGGCCACCTGCTCTTTGGCTAAGTTGCGGCTATGCAGCTCAAAAGGGGCCATGGTGAAATACCGTCTTTCGTCAAATGCGAGTCGTTCACTATAAAACGGCTAGGCGCCCAAAAGCGAGGGGGTAGCCAACTGTAGATTAACGCTCTGCCGGAGTGGCGCAATGCGGATAAAAAGCTGTCATCTGCCAGTCATGGGCTCAGGTTAGGGTGGGCATAAGCTGCCATAAGAGTTTAGACAACATGCCACAGCGTCGACGCCCCCTTCGCAACGCTCCGCTCAGTGACCAGGAAGTCACAGCCCTCGCCCATTTAGCCAACGGCAATGCTCTCCACCTGCAGCGCGAAGCTGACCGCGAGACGCGGCTGGCATCTGCGTTGACGTTGCTTCACTCAACGGCGACCACGGCTGAGACGCAGCCAGGAAGTATGAACATACTGATGATTTCGGATGTTTACTTTCCCCGCGTCAATGGCGTTTCCACCTCCATTGCCAGCTTTCGCGGCGCCCTGGAGCGCCTGGGTCACTCGGTCACGCTTATCTGCCCCGACTACCCGTTGGGCCAAGTGGACGAACCGGGTGTGATGCGCATCCGTTCGCGCCGGATACCCGGCGACCCGGAAGATCGCATGATGCGCTACCGCGATCTGCTCGCTCTGACACCGCAACTGGCAGGCAAGGCGTTTGATCTTATTCATGTCCACACGCCCTTTACCGCCCACTATGCCGGTGTTGCGCTGGGTCGTCGGCTCGGGCTTCCAGTCGTCGCAACCTACCACACGCTTTTTGAGGAGTATGTTCATCACTATATTCGCTGGCTTCCACGACACTGGCTACGCCTGGCCGCACGGCGGCTGTCGGTACACCAGTGCCAACAGCTCAGCGCCTTAATAGCGCCCTCTCAAGCGATGCAGCAAGCGCTTAATCGCTACGGCGTGACCACGCCTACCACGGTAATTGCTACCGGCCTGGCGCTGGAGTCGTTCTGCCACACACAGGGAGCCCAGCATGAAAGCGACTTTCGGGCTCACTACGGCCTGTCCCAGGAAGCACGGCTGCTGCTCTATGTAGGCCGCGCCGCCTTTGAGAAGAACATCGACTTTCTGATCGATATGCTGCCCAAGGTATTAGCCGAACACCCCACCACCCGACTAATCATTACCGGCGAAGGCCCAGCCCATGACTCGCTTGTTCAGCGCGCCCAGGAAGTGGGCGTGGCAGACGCAGTGCTGTTTCTCGGTTATCTCGACCGCAACGGCCCTTTGCAAGCCGCTTACCGCGCCGCCGACGTTTTTGTGTTTGCATCACGCACGGAAACCCAGGGGCTGGTATTGCTGGAAGCGATGGCCCTGGGCACACCGGTGGTCTCCACCGCCACGATGGGCACGCTGGATGTATTAAGAGAAGGAGAAGGCTGCCTGATCGCCGAGGAGAACCATAACGACTTCGCCACTAAGGTCAACCGCCTGCTAAGTGATGAAGCTCTGCGCCAGCAGCTCGCCGAACGCGGCCAAAGCTATGCTGCCAGTTGGCACGAAGACGCCAAGAGCGAAGAGCTGGTTGCTCTTTATCGAAAGTTGGCTGCGGAGTGTTTGGTTAGTGTGAGAAAGTGACCGCCAGAATCGCTGTTGACACTTTGTGGACACATTCAGACATTCCGGAAAGAAAAACACAAATCACAGGCACAAAAAAAGGCACCTAAGTGCCTGATTTTAAATATGGTGCCGGTGGCCAGACTCGAACTGGCACACCCGTAAAGGCGGCGGATTTTGAAGCCTTGACGCACCGACTCACAATAGCACACTGTATTGATTTAAAAGGATTTTCGTCACAAAAAAAGCTCGTTTTGGCTCGTTAAAGCTAAGTAATATTGTCGCAATGTGGACATCCTGCCTACACTAACACTCCGATTCATTAGTTATATTCATCCGACTCTATTCAACCTCCAGAACTCCTAAAAAATACTATTGTCAGAACATCCGCATGATAGAGAGGTTTGGAGCTAGAATTACCATGCTATTTAGTACATTTGATAGACTAATTGGAACGGTGTAACTATTATGGTATTGATTAGATAATTACGACAACCTGCCTATAACTAAAAGCTATCGCACAAAGAAAAACAATAGCCAAACTAAATCACAAGGAGTTTTACTATGTATGCTGAATTCAATAACTTAGAAGATATTCGTCAACTTAAGAGCAAAATTGAAACAACCTCTAAGAAAAATAGTGGTATTAAAATCATTGGAAACTCTACTGTTTTCTTCGACTATGATGAAAATGAGAAAGCCACTAAGAAGGCATCGGCAGCAATCAAAGCATTCTATAAAAGAAATAAAATTTAGGATTATATTTTGATTGCTTTCCTCTTAATTCCCTTATTAGTTTGTGGCTACATTTTACTGACCACTCTACCTAGCGAAAAGGTGCGTCTTAGCCTATACACAGGCTGGTCGCTTTATTTAAGAGCAGCTACGTATGGTTTTTTTACGTTTCTATTAACTGCCTTAATTTTTTCTGTAATATTACCTTTTATAGGCAAATTGATAGGGATATTCCCAGCATTAGCTATATTGCCCGATACTGATCTAATATCTATCATTTCGGAAGCAATCGAATCAATCCTTACTCTTGATGACAATGCTTCTAATTATCAACTATATCTTTATCTTACATCTTTGTCTTTAATCACTTGTACTTTATTATTAATATTTAACTTAGCTATCAAAAACTTACCTTGGCTTAAAAGAAAATCAGCTACTCGAGAAGTGGATAACATTGAGAAGATGTTTGCCAAACATTCACCTCTTGAATACACGCTATTTATTATAGGAAAAAATTACCAGGAAGTTTTTAAATATAATTATCAAATATCTAAACTTAGGGAAAAATCGTATGAAAAATATAAGAAAAACGAAATAAATGACGAAGAAATAAGAGAAATATGGAAAGAATTAAGTTTTAAAGACTTAAATTTTGCTTTAATTACTTTAGAAAACGGAAAATTTTATATTGGCAGACCTATTTTAATCCCCCCTCCAGATGAAGAAAGCATATTTTCTTCTTCTATAACGCTAATGCCCTTAATGTCTGGGTATCGCGACACAAAACAAGAATTAGTTTTTACAACTGAATATGATTTTGATTTAAGCATAGCTAGACCTGAAGATGCAGTTTCATTTTCTGTCGATAAAATCCTTACAGTTTCCGGATTCAACTTCGACAATCATCAAAGATTTAAAAAATCTACTTCAAAAGAATAAGCTATTTCTTCCTATTTAAAAGACGCTTTTTATTCCACTTTTTGAGAAGCCTACTCTCAACCCATATATACATTATAGACATCCCACCAAACAAGATCGCCATTTTGATTATCTGATGAAATGCTTCTCTCGCTTCATCCACAACGCTTTATTCCCTTTACTGCCCTTATCCACAATGCCTGCCCCCTGGATACCATCTATCCACAACCCTTTGTGCTAATTGGTACCCGCCCCTGTTTGCTTCAACGTACGGCGCGCCCTCTCTATCTCGGGGTTTCTAAGTAAGCGATCTTTTCATGAAGCTTGGCGAGTTAAGTCATGAAAATGTACGCCAGTGGCTTTGATGACCGCGGTCATAGTTCGCAAGGTAGGGTTACCCTTAGGCGATAACGCACGATACAGGCTTTCTCTTGATAGGTTGGCCCGTTCAGCGACTACTGCCATTCCACCCTGGGCCTCCACCACATGACGAAGCGCCATAAGAAAGGCCGTTTCACCACCTTCCTCATCTAGTTCATCAAATGCAGTGCGTAGATAATCAATAGCCATATCAGGATCTTCACGAAGCATGGTAATCATAGCATCATCATGGCTTTTCATTTCTTCACCCTCATTTTGCGAGAATGAGCTGGGTAATAGGCAGCCTGTCTCGCACAAGCACAGATAAGCAAAATAGTAGCTTAGAAGCTACAGTACTGCAGCTAAAACTAAGCATAGCTAGTCAACGCGATTAGGTACGCCCCAAAAATTGAGGTGGACAAAAAGCGGACAGATTCAGAGATTCAGGAGGGAAAAACTCAAACCGCAGGATCGAGTAGGAAGGGGAGTCGCCTCCCCTGTCCTCTCACACCACCGGGCATACGGTTCCGTACCACGGCGGTTCATGAAGAACGCTTGAGCCATCTTACCGCGTCCAGTATCGAGATCAGTCC
>NZ_JAUAMB010000005.1 GCF_031010175.1 Halomonas sp. SpR1 | reverse complement strand
AGGACGTTAGTGGCTATCTGATGGGTTACTACAACCAGCAGCGCCCTCACTCGTTTAACGATGGCATGCCTCCCGTTGTGGCTGAGGAAAATCTTAAATTACTGTCCGGGATTAGTTGACCACTACAAGAGCTGCCCAATCAGCTTGTGAACGCGCCACCGAGAGCGTAACCGTCAGCGTCGATGCAGTGGCCAAACACTGACGCCTACGTTTTGGACTAAACGAACGCAACACCAACAACCAACACAGGAGAAACACCATGAGCTACAGAACCCTTGATGCCCGCGTCTGGGCCACCAACTGCTTGACCGATGGAGAGCTATTTTACGCCTTCGACGCAGATAATTATCTGGAAGATGAGGATAAAGCCTATGACGCCATGAAACGAGCCAATAGCGGTGAGCCGCTGCCCGCTGAACGCTTCCCTCGCGAAATGTATATCACGAGCCAATACGAAGAAATTAAACAGGTACCTGATGTTTTTAAGGGAGGTGGCTTCTGGGTGATTTCCGGGCGCTTTGCCGAGGTGCTGCGTCGTTTTGAGCTGGGCCAAACGGGGCTGTATCCGGTCAAGCTGTTTCACCATGACCGCAAAACACCGTTCGAAGGCGATTACTTCGTCCTGGCTTTTGGTGAGGCCAAGGATACTTTTGTGCCGGAGGAGTCGCCGGAGGCAGATACCGTCTTTATGAGGAAGGATGTATGGCAAGCAAAGCGTGCGAATAATAAAAACAGCCTAGCCTTTGATAAATCTGTTTTAAACGGCGTTGATTTGTGGATGGAAAAAAAAATCATGTATTCATTTTTTATGAGTGATCGCTTGGAAGAGGCGCTTAAAGCCGAAAAACTAACACAAAAACTGCGACCTTATCGCTGTCGTGTCGTTTCCAATCTGCACTAATTCAATCTTTTAAAGGGGAGTAGGGGCATGGCCGACGGTATAAAGCATCTTTTTCAGATTCATCATATTTTGCCGAATCAACTTTTTAAAGATACTGAGGCGAAGAAAGGTTTAAAAGGACTGTTTGGCGACGACTATCTTAATCTCCGCGACAGCATGGAGAATAAGACCGCACTATATCGCGATTCGGCGCAGGCCGAGACGATCAAGCAATCGCTGTTAAACGGCGACAGTCTCTATAGCGATATCGGTATCGGCGGTAGTCATCACGAGGGTGGTCATCCAGGGTATAATGAATTTCTAATATTGCAAGTTAGAAGCATACTCAATACTCCTAGTGACATCCTGAGTGACGAACAAAAGAAAATCGCCTTTTTCGACTTAGCGCGTTTTGCGGTTGAGGTTTCCAACGGCACTGCCAGTTATAACGGCGAGACACTTTCCCTGTCTGGAGGGCTTACTAATACAGATAGTCTGAATCAGGCTTGGAAAGCCAAACAACTCGACTACACCGCCCCCGATGTACTGACCCAGGATGGCCTGGGTGACTTTATCGAGCATTTTAAGGAGGCGGATATTACCGATAAAGGCACGGATGGCCAGGTTAACACCGAACACCGCTTGCTGGTCACTGAGAAACAAACCAAAGCGTTTTACGAGTTGGGTGTGATCAGTGAAGAAAATTACCAGAAGTCTCTTAACGAGCTGGCGGATATTCGAAAGAGCATGGAGTCCTCAAGCCCTGCGAAGGGTAAGGGGGGTGACATTTCCAATATCTTCTATAAGAACAGCTACGATAAGGCAAAAGCTGACGGCCAACCTTTGTCGGCAGAAGAGACATTCCGGCGTGAGTCGGGCATCAATAACGACGGCCAGCCGCTCGCTCAGACACTGCACACGGAGCACGGGCCTACTCAGGTATCGATGGCGGCTGCCCCGGGGCTGGCGATGGAACTCGAACAGCGGCACCTGCAGTTGCCAGAGGCCTTTACCGCGCTGGATCAGGAAATCCGCCTCAGCCTTGAAAAATCATTGGTGGGCGTTGGCGGCGGTATCGTCGGCGATGCCGGTGAGTTCCTTAATCACTCCTACGATAGCCTCAAACACGGCCTGGATACCGGCGACTGGCAGCCGATGCGTCAGGATGTCGAGACGTTCGGTGCCTCTATTGTACTGAGTGCATTTATGGTTGTCGGTACGACGGTATTGGCCGGTGTTGTGGGCGGGCCGGGCGCTGCGGCCTGGGTGGCTAATGGATGGGCTGTTTATGGGATCGCCGATGGCCTGAATAATATCAGCGAGCTGATCGGCAAGGTCGTTCATGATGCGCCTTACTGGGTGGATATGCTCTCCGACGGCTTTATGTCCTGGCTTAAGGGCGAGTTCGGTTATGCCAGCAAGGTCGTTTCGCCCTTGGTGTTGGATCTGGACGGCGATGGGGTGGAAACCATTGCCCTCGCCGATGGGGCCTATTTTGACCACGACGGCAATGGTTTCGCTGAAAAGAGCGGCTGGGTCAGCCCGGACGATGGTCTGCTGGTATGGGACAAAAACGGTGATGGCAAGATCAGCGACGGCAGCGAACTGTTTGGCAATCACTCGCTCGGGAAAGATGGCGAGAAAGCAGAACATGGCTTTGCCTCCCTGGCCGTACTCGACACCAACGACGATGGGGTTGTCGATGCGCAAGATGCAGATTTCGCTAGCCTGCAGGTGTGGCAGGACAAAAACGGCGATGGTCGTGTGCAGGCAGGGGAGCTGCGCTCCCTGGCAGACGCCGGGGTGGCCTCGCTCAGTATTGCGTTTGATTCCGCGTCAGAAACGGATGAGGCCGGTAATCTGCATTTGCAGCTTGGTAGCTTTACCCGCACTGACGGCAGCGACGCTGCGCTGACCGATGTCTGGTTTCAGCACGATTTGATGGATACCCGCGATGGCACGCCCCCACCGAGCGACGATACGGTCGGCCCCGGCCTGGTGGGTTACGGCAACGTGCACGATTTGCACACCGCGGTAGCGCTAGACGAAAGCGGCCGGTTAGGCGAATTGATCGAACAGTTTGGCGCAGAACAGGATATTGCCCGCCGCCACGCTCTCATTGATGAGCTGCTATTCGCGTGGACGGGCGCCAACGCGCACGCGCCCGATAGCCGAGGGCAGTATATCGAGGATGCCAGAAAGCTGTATGCGGTAGAGGCCTTCATGGGTGAAAAATTCGTGCAAGGGGCGGGCACCAATGCTGGGCTGAATGATCCGGGCCCTAATGCGGCGCGGTCGCTCACGGAAACGTATCAAGCCCTAGCCGCTCAGGTATACGCTAGCTTGGCGATTGAGTCCCATCATGCCGAGTGGTTTGGGGAGGTCGGCATCGCTACCAATGGCTCGGCGTGGCACTTCGAAACGCAAGCCCTAGTAGATCGTTTCTCCGAAGCGTTTCAAAATGATGGATGGTCGGGAATTGCTCGGATACTGGAGTTCGCTGACACCCTAAAACGGGCCGATGTGCCGCTGACGGATGCGCTACTCCAGCAGCTTAACGCCCAAGGCGTGGCCGAAGGCTCAGACTTCGAACGGCTGCTGGCGGGGCTTGGGCAGGTAAATCAATTCGAAGATTTACACGGCAACGTCATTAGTGTGAATGGTGCGTTCAAACTCATTGGATTCGACGACCAGGACGACCAGCTCCGAGGGGACGGCGGGGACGATGACCTATTCGGCCTTTCGGGAGATGATACGCTCACCGGCGGTGCTGGCGATGATAGGCTTGATGGTGGTGATGGCGCCGATACGCTGAAAGGAGGAGATGGTGATGACCGCCTCGACGGTGGTGTCGGTGACGATGAGCTCTACGGTGATGCTGGTGACGATACGCTTGAGGGCGGTGGCGGCGCCGATACGCTAAAGGGAGGGGATGGTGATGACCGCCTCGACGGTGGCGCCGGTGACGATAAACTCTACGGTGACGCTGGCGACGATATGCTTGAGGGTGGTGATGGGACAGATGAACTCTATGGCGGCGAGGGCGACGATAAACTCATCGGGCAAGATGGAGACGATCGACTATACGGAGGCCGGGGGCGAGACGAGTTAATTGGAGGAGAGGGCGCAGACGAACTCAATGGCGGTGATGGTAACGATCTACTCAAGGGAAATGATGGGAACGATACGCTCACAGGCGGCATGGGCGGGGATTTCTTAAAGGGAGGGGCTGGTGACGACGAACTCTTTGGTGGTGTTGGCAATGATTACTTGATCGTCGATAGCGGTTTTAATGTCTTGGATGGCGGGGCTGGCGATGATGAAATTAGAGGTGGGAGTGACGGGGACGACCTCAAGGGCGGTAGCGGTGATGACTTCCTTTTTGGCGGTGGTGGTTTCAACAGCTTAGATGGCGGGACTGGTAATGATAGCCTCTATGGCGGTGACGAAGGCAACGATATCGCGGGCGGAAGCGGCGATGATTTCATCACTGGCGGTGCTGGCGATGATTTTATTTCGGGCGACGGCGGAGACGATATAATCTTGGGTGGAGGTGGTAATGACACCTATCGCTTCAGCGCAGGTTGGGGAAAAGATGAAATTATCGGCGCTACTGAAAGCGATATCATTGAGTTCGACGATAGCGTATTACCTGGAGACGTCCAGGTCGGCAGAGCAGAGAGTAATCTGATACTAAGTTCTCGTTCGGGCGATGACCAAATTGAGGTGGGCTTGTACTTTTCTAGTGGATCAATGCCTGGGCCTTTAGACCGCGTAGTGTTTGCCAATGGTGAAGAGTGGGATCAACGAAAAATCTCATCGAAACTTACTGCGACGACTAACGGAAACGATATCGTCGAAGGAACAGACCTTGATGAACTCATCAATGGCCAGGGCGGCAACGATATACTGCGAGGTGGAAAAGGTGACGATACGCTGATTGGTGGGGCGGGTCATGACACCCTCGAAGGTGGGGAAGGAAGTGATGAATACTGGTTTGCCAAAAACTGGGGTGTCGACACTATCGATAACTTCGCGTTCGATCATTCTGATTCATCAGATGTCATTGTATTCCTGGAAGGAATTGCCCCCGACGATATAAGCGTAAGGCGCGATGATTTTGCGCTCGTTTTGGAGTCTTCTAATGATGGCGATCGGATCATTGTTAATGACTACTTTCTGGAAGATGAAAACAACTTCAATCGGCTCGAAACGATCCGGTTCTTCGATGGAACTGAGTGGTCGTCTGAGCATGTTAAAACGAGGGTGATACAAGGGACAGATGGCGATGATCACCTTAGGGGCTACGCTAGCGATGACGAGCTGAAGGGTGGTTTGGGTAATGACATCCTCAATGGTGGTGCCGGTAACGACACTTTGTATGGGGGCGCAGGTGATGACGAAATTGTTGGTGGTAAAGGCGTCGATACAGTGCTCTATGGCATTGGCGACGGGAACGATACTGTTAACACGGTGAGTCTTTATAATGCCGCACGAGTAGACGTGGTCGAATTTCGGGAGGTTTTACCCACTGATGTCTCGGTTTCCCGTGATAAATATGATCTGATCGTCACACTTAATGCCAGTGGTGAGACACTGACTGTCACGGATTTCCTGTCGAATAACTATCCTAGCGAAGTGGAAACGCTTCGCTTCGCTAATGGTGTTGAATGGACGCTATCTGATATTGAGTCGATGGTGCCTGAATACTCACCGCCAGGCGGTGGTAGCGGCGGTATAAACACCGAGCAAGGAACCGATGGAGACGATAGGCTCATCGGTGGTATCGATATGGATTTTATTTATGGAAAAGCCGGGAACGATATTTTAGAAGGGAAAGAGGGGCCTGACATCCTGGATGGTGGAATGGGAGATGATGTGTTGATCGGTGGCAGGGGGGACGATTCCTTGATCGATCCTGGCGGTAGCGATACCTTCGTTTTTTCGGCGGGTGACGGTCTGGCTATGATTCAGCACACCACTGAGAATCCCGAAAGCGATCATGATGTGTTGATAATCGATGGTATCGACTATACGGCGTTGAATGTCTCGTATAATTATGTTGGTCTGCTGATTGAGGTAGAGGGTAGCGATGACGTCATAATGGTCGCAAGTTGGCAGACGGATGAGACAAGCCGCATGGATATCATTCAAGTTGGTGATCACCAATTGACAAAAGAGGCGCTTGAGCCATTAGAGATGGAGGATGCACCGAGAGCGCTGGGGATCAACGAGATGGATGAATTGATATTGATATAGGCGTTAACTCGATGTCATTCGTTATCGGTGGGGCGTGTTCTTAACTGCGTCGCGTCACTCAACGCAAAAATGCCCAGATAATTAGCGTCTGGGCATTTTTTGTTGTTAATACATTGCTTAATGTGATGCCTATACGGCAGGAATAGGGTTCCCCTTAAACTGCCGCATCAACCCATAGTAGAACAGACCACCCAAGGCTGCGCCAATCAGCCAGCCGTAGCCACCAAGGCTGGATAGGGCTGGCACTAACACGGTAGATAGCGAGAACAGCGCCGCCACGCCAAAGGCGATAAGCGCGCGGGTGTTCCAGCCGTTGACGTAATAGTAGGCGCCGCCCGGTGCTGATGAGAATAGCTCCTGCATATTTAAGTGCTGGCGCTTAATCAGGTAGTAGTCGACGACGATAATGCCGTAGAAGGGCGCGACGACGGCGCCTAGCGCATTCACAAAGCCGGGTACGCCAATCTGGCTGATGACTGAAAGCCATAGTGCACCGACGAAGAACGCGATCACCGCGGTAATCAGGCCGCCCATTTTAAAGCTGATTTTGCTGGGGAACAGGTTGGCGAGATCATAGGCGGGGGGAATGAAGTTGGCGACCAGGTTGATACCCACCGTGGCGGCAAAGAAGGTGAGGGCGGCGATAATGGTCAGCGGCAATGAATCCACTCGCTCAACGATATCGGCGGGGTTTGTCAGCGCTTCGCCAAACAGTACCAGGGTGCCCGCGGTAATAATCAGCGCGATAAACGAGAAGAACGCCACGTTAAGCGGCAAGCCCAGCAGGTTGCCCAGCTTCATCTGGCGTTCGGTTTTCACAAAGCGGGTGAAGTCGCCGAAGTTGATTACCACCGCCGCAAAATACGCCACCATGGTGCCGACAATCGCCATAAAGGCGGCGATTGAGCTACCGCTGGTTTCACCGTCGCCGCTAAAAATGGTGCCAATGGCGGGGATTAGCTCGCTGCCTGCTTGGTACCAAACAATGACCATCAGCACTAACATCACCACGTAGACCAGCGGGCCTGCCCAGTTGAGGAAGTGCTTAATGCGTTCGATGCCCTGCCAGAAAATCGCGATCTGAAACAGCCACACAATCACGAATGACACCCAGGCCACGCCGGAAAGCCCCAGGAAGGTGCCGCCATCGCCTGCGCCAACAAACGCGGTAATCAGCAGGGTAACGGCGGTGGAGGCGAAGTAGGTCTGCACGCCATACCAAAAAATCCCCACGATAGCGCGCAGCATCGCGGGCAGGTTGGCGCCGCGTACCCCCATGCTGGCACGCACCATCACCGGAAACGGAATGCCGTATTTAACACTGGGTTTACCGGTTAGGTTAACCAAGAACATCACGATCACACCGGCCAGAATAATCGCTGCCATCACCGCCCAGCCGTTCAGGCCATAGGTTAAAAACAGCGAGGCCGCCAGGGTGTAGCCAAACAGGCTCTGGATGTCGTTCGACCAGACGTTAAATATCTCAAAGGCGCCCCAGTTACGATCCTGGGGTTTCAGTGGTGCCAGATCCTCGTTATAGAGCGTGGGATCGATATGTTTGATATCCAGGTCACTAACGTCATTGCTCTCTTTCATTGTATTGGCTCGCAGGTTGGCAAGTGGGTTACTGGCTAAAGCGCTGGCACGGTGCCCAGTACTTCATTAGCAGGTAGTAGCTAACGCCTGCGGGTATCAGGCTGGCGTACCAGGAGATCGCCGAGAAAGAGAGCGCGGCCACAATCCCTATCGCGGTGGCGATAAACGCGGCCAGGTTAACGCCTTGGTAAGGGCCATTGACGTCATACAGTTTGTCGATATCCAGCGTGCGGCGGCGAATGACGTAATAGTCCACTACCAGAATGGCGAAGATCGGGCCTAAAAAGGCGGAATAGGTCTGCACAAATAGCTGCAAACCTGCCGCAGAGCCTGGTTGAACCAGCTTCCAGGGAAAGGTGGCGAAAGCCAGTAAACCCACGATCACCGTGGCGACCGAGAACTTGATCTTAAAGACATCCATCAACACATAGGTGGGCGGCACCACGTTGTTGAGTACGTTGGTGGTGACCTGGGCAAAAGCGATAAACAGCAGAGTGGTCATCAACAGCGGGGTGTTATCCACCGCGTTGGCAAACACCTGGATAGGATCGGCGGTGCCAGTGGCCTGGGAGACCATATAGCCGATCAAACCCATAAACAGCGTGCAGGGCAGAATCGACATGGCGTAGATAGTGGTCAGCAGGCTTTGAGCGGTGCCCTTTTTATGCTCGCGGGAGTAGTCGCTAACGTTGAGCATCATGGTGCTGTAGATGCCCAGAAACAGCATCGTTGCGCCCCAGAAGGGCATGCCCCAGGAGCCTTCCATGGTTAGTAGGCTGGCAGAAAGCTCATCGCCATAGCGCTGCACCGTGGCGTAGAACATATACATCAACGAGACGAGGATAAAGGCGCTGCCGATATTCTCTAACCACTTGATGCCCTGAAAGCCCATTACCGATAGGCCGATTTGCAGAAACTGGAAGGTAATAAAGTAGAAGATAAGGTTGTCGAAGCCGAACAGGGTGGCCGACACCATGTTGAGTGCCCCCGCCCCAATCCAGCTTTGAAAGCCGTACCACACCACCGCAGGCACCGCGCGAACCAAGCCGGGTAGCCGCGTGCCGGTAAAGCCAAAGGCGCTGCGAGCCTGCACCATAAATGGAATGCCGTATTTGTAGCCTGCGGCCCCGTTAATGGCCAAGGCAATGCCGATTACAAAGCAGCCGATGGCAATGGCCAATGTGGCTTGTAACAGGTTCAGGGTGCCGACCACGCTTGAGCCCATGGCGAAGGTGCCAATGGAAACGCAGCCGCCGAACCAGGCCAGAAAGTAGGAGCCGCGCCCCATAATCCGGGTGTGTTGAGGGGCTAGGCTCTCTGCCCCTAGTGCTTTCGATCCGACATCGGATCGGTCTTCTGACGCAAGAGCGGAGGTTGAAGCGCTCATGGTGTCGTCCTCGCAAGATTATCGGTTTTATTAATCCCCGATTTAACATCGGGAAACGCTTGCGGCGTGGCGTGCTACTGGACGTTCGTGTTTCTTAATATATTGTTATTAAATGTTTTTTCGAGTCATGCTTTTTTGGACATGCTTTTTAGAGACACTGTTTTTAGGCTTTATGACTTAAGCGGTAGCGCAAGATCAGAAAGCCCGGAAAACTTACCGATAAAGGTTTTTGGCCGGGGGTAGTCAAGATCACCGTGCTTGCTGGTATGCAGCCCTAAACTGACCAATGATTCCGCCAGTTTGAGCGCCGCGGTGACACCTTCTATGACTGGCAGGCCGACATCGCGGCTAATCTCCTGGGTCAAATTCGCCATGCCGCCGCAGCCTAAAACGATGGCGCCGATACCGTCCTCATCCCGGGCGCGGCAGCACTCTTCAACAATGCGGGTAAACGCCGCTTCAGGGTGGTGCTCGAGATCCAGCACCGGAATTTCCGCAGCGCGAATGCGGCGGCAGTGGTGGCTAAAGCCGTACTGCTGAAGCAAGTGTTCGGCGATAATGCCGGTGCGACCCAAGGTGGTCACAATAGAAAAGCGGGTGCTTATCAGGGTGGCAAGATGAAAGGCCGCTTCGGCAATGCCAATCACCGGTGCGCGGGTGAGTTCGCGGGCAGCAAGCAGGCCTGGATCACCGAAACAGGCCACTATATAAGCATCAATGCCGCCCTCGCGTTCGCCTTTAAGCACCTCTTCGGCAACCCCCACCGCGCTGATCGCTTCGTCAAAATGGCTTTCAATGGAAACCGGGCCCGCGTCAGGCTGTGAGGCGCTAACGGTTGTTCCCGCGGCCGCCTGCTGCTGCGCTGCCTGACCCATCGCAGCGGTCATGGAAGCCGTGGTGTTCGGGTTAATAAGGCGTATATGCACGTTAAGAAATCCGTATGTAAACAATATAAATTTTCTTGTATACAAAAATAGGGCGGTTTCTAACCTTGCGCAAGCCTCTGGGCGTGAATAGACGATAAAAATGTCGCTATAAAAGTTTGACCAATCGTTCAGGATTCAACGACTTAACGGCATTTAAACTAAAAAACGCTATGAGTGTCAGGGGATTAGCGTCTGGCCGCGTTGCGGTTCGTTATTAATCTCGCTATTTTGTATACAAATGATTTTATGTATCGCTGGGCTGCTTATTCGCCAGTGACGAGCCGGAAATAGGCATACGGGAATAGGCATACTGGAAATAGACGTAAAGGGAGCTAGCTATGTCGTCATCCTCTAAGGGCCACTACCCACGCGACTTAATCGGTTACGGGCGCAACCCGCCCCACGCCAATTGGCCAGGCAAGGCCAAAATTGCCGTTCAGTTCGTACTCAACTACGAGGAGGGCGGCGAGAACTGCGTGCTGCATGGCGACTCGGGCTCCGAGCAGTTTCTATCGGAAATTATTGGCGCACCGGCTTATCCCGACCGCCACTTGAGCATGGAGTCGATCTACGAATACGGCTCCCGCGCGGGGGTATGGCGCATTCTGCGCGAATTCGAGAAGCGCGATTTGCCGCTCACGGTGTTTGGCGTGGCCATGGCGCTGGAACGCAACCCGGATGTTGCCATGGCGTTTAAAGAGCTCGGCCACGAGATCGCCTGCCACGGCTACCGCTGGATTCACTATCAGGAAGTCTCCGAGCATGTTGAGCGGCAGCACCTTCAGCAGGCCATGGAGATTTTTCAGCGGCTCTACGGCGAAAAACCTCAAGGCTGGTATACCGGCCGCGACAGCCCCAATACCCGGCGTTTAGTGCTGGATGAGGGCGGCTTTCTTTACGATAGCGATTATTATGGCGACGACTTGCCTTTCTGGACGCAGGTAACGGATAGTCAGGGCAGTGAGCATAATCATTTGATTGTGCCTTATACATTAGACAGCAATGATATGCGCTTTGCCGCGCCGCAAGGTTTTAACACGGCGGATCACTTCTTTACCTATCTGCGCGATGCCTTTGATGTACTTTACGCAGAAGGGGAGGAGGCGCCCAAAATGCTCTCGGTGGGCATGCACTGTCGTCTTTTGGGGCGCCCAGGGCGTTTTCGCGCCCTGCAGCGCTTTTTGGATTATATCGAAACCCACGACCGGGTGTGGGTGGCCCGGCGGGTTGATATCGCCCGCCACTGGGCGGAGCACCACCCGCCATCAACCCGCTAAATTAAGCAGCTCAATAGGATGTTATGACGCCGCATATCGGACAGCGTATTACCGCCCAGTTTGACGCGCTAAGTGCCCAGGAACAGCGGGTGGCGAGCTTTATCCTCGATCACTTTGATGATCTGGCGGTGTACAGCGCCGCCGATCTAGCGCGTTTGACCGGGGTCTCCAAATCGACAGTCAGCCGTCTGTTCAAGCGGCTGGGGTTTGAGAGCTACCGCACGGTTAAAGACCACGCCCGCCAACTGCGCAACCTGGGGGTGCCGTTGGTGATCGATGCCAACGCCATGCAGGATGAGGCGGGCGCGCCGTTTCAGCGCCATTTACAGCGCGAGCAGGAGAACCTGCAGCGCTGCTTAAACGGTATTGCCGCAGATCAGTTTGCCGCCTTGGTAGAGCGCCTGGATAGCGCGCGTCATGTGGTCGTGATTGGGTTTCGTAACAGCTACCCGTTAGCGCTGCATTTTCGCCAGCAGTTGATTCAGGCGCGCACCCAGGTGCGGGTGGTTCCCCACCCAAACCAGTCGTTAGCCGAAGAGATTGTCGATCTAACCGAGCAGGATGTGGTGGTGCTGTTTGGCTTTCGCCGCCGCCCAGCGGCGTTTTCTGCGTTGATAACTGCCCTTGAGCGAACGCCTGCCAAGGTGGCGTTGATCGCCGACCCCACCGCGGTAAATTTTGCCTCTCAAGTCACCTGGTTATTGGAAGCGCCGCTGGAAAGCCTTTCGGCGTTTGATAGCTACGCCGCTGCTAATAGCCTGATCTGCCTGCTCGCCAACGGCGTACTGCATCGGCGCCTTGCAGAAGGCCGCGAGCGGATCAGCGCGATTAGCGATATTTATGCCGAGCTTAGTGAGCTGGAAGCGCCGACCATGAGCGTTGATTGGAATGCGCAGTAGGCTTTGCCGCCTAATATGGTGCATTTCTTCGTCCTGATGGGTTAAAGCTGCACCAATACGCTGCACTTATTTTTATTCAAACTCTTCTCCCGATGCGGTTTCAACTGCGTTGCGGCTACGTGTGCCCGCTAAGCGGCTGTTATAAAAAAACTTAGTGACTTCTGGTATCGCAATTGCTCTTGGTGATCAGGTGAAACGAAAGTTTCTTTGTTAGATTTTATGCAACAAAACTTTCATTCGCTTTGCTTCCATTGCCAAGACCACCACTGATAATTAGCCAGCCAATTGTTTCTAGCAAAACCAAGAGTTTGCAGAACATGCGTCTGCCAGGAGAGCTTTATGAAATCGTTATCGCACCGCTTCAGTCACTCCCTTACCCGCCGCTTCAAGTGTCTGCAGTCCAGCGTTTTAGCCACGGGGCTGAGTGCCGCCGTCGCACTGGGGGCATTCGCCACCAGCCCCAGCGTTCATGCGGATGCCCTTGCGGATATCGAATCCCGCGGCACCATTCGGATTGCCGTGCCGCAGGATTTTCCGCCCTTTGGCTCGGTAGGTACCGACCTGCAGCCGCGTGGCTACGATATTGATATGGCCCAATACCTTGCTGACGAAATGGGCGTTAAGTTAGAACTGATCCCGGTTACCAGTGCCAACCGGATTCCCTATTTACAGACCGGCCAAGCGGATTTGGTGATCTCCAGCCTGGGTAAGAACCCGGAACGCGAAGCGGCGATTGACTTTTCAGATGCCTACGCGCCGTTCTTCTTAGGGGTGTTCAGCGCTGATCAAGATGAAAGCGTGGATAGCCCGGAAGGCTTAGCCGATAAAACCATCGGTGTTACTCGCGGTGCGGTAGAAGACATGGAGCTTTCTGAGATTGCCCCAGACTCCACCACCGTTCAGCGCTTTGAAGATAACGCCACTACCATCTCCGCGTTTCTGTCTGGCCAGGTCGATTATGTGGCCACCGGTAACGTTGTCGCCGCCGAGATCGCCGAGCGTAATAGCAGCCGTGCCCCCTCCTTGGTGTATCAGCTTAAAGATTCACCTTGCTACGTGGGCATGAATAAAAATGAGCCTGCCTTGATGGAAGAGGTGAATCGCCTGATCGCCCAGGGACTAGAAGATGGCACCTTGAATGAGATGTCCCAGCGTTGGTTTAGCGCCGACCTACCTGAAAACTTCGGTAGCTGAGGTTCATTATGGGGCCAACACTCGATTTTCTTACCCTGTTGCCCTATGTCAGCGAACTCCTGAAAGGTCTTACCACCACGGTCATTTTGACCGTGGTGACCACCTTAACGGGATTGGCGCTGGCAGTGGCGGTAGCGTATTTACGTGTGAACGCGCAGCCATGGGTGCGTTGGGGGCTGGGCGGTTACGTTGAAGTAATCCGTAATACGCCCTTTATTGTGCAGCTGTTCTTTATCTTCTTTGGCCTGCCGGGGCTGGGTATCAAAATTGATGCCATTACTGCCGCGTTTATTGCCATGACGCTCAACCTGGCCGCTTACAGCGCCGAGATTCTACGCGCCGGAATCAGCGCTACGGCGAAAGGGCAGTTGGAAGCCGGGCGCGCGCTGGGTATGACCACACTGCAAAGTTATCGCCACGTGGTGTTAGTGCCCGCTTTTGCGCGGGTTTACCCCGCACTGATCAGCCAGTCGATCATTGTGATGCTGGGGTCGGCGGTGGTGTCGCAGATTTCGGTATTTGATCTGACCTACGCGGCTAACTTTATCCAGTCGCGCAACTTCCGCAGCTTTGAAGTCTACCTGCTGATCACGCTGGTCTATTTGCTACTCGCCTTTGGTATGCGGCGCAGCTTTATGCTGGTGGGCAAGCGCGTATTCGCCTATCAGCAAGGAGAACAACGATGATTGAGTTCACCTTCTGGGATATTTTGCGCAACCTGCTACTGGCAGCTCGCTGGACGGTGGTGCTGTCGCTGATTGCCTTTGTGGGCGGGGCGACGGTGGGGCTGCTGTTGACCTTTATGCGCCTTTCAAGCTCCCGCTGGCTGCAGCGCTTAACGGCACTCTATGTGGATCTTTTCCAGGGTACGCCGCTGCTGATGCAGCTGTTTCTGATCTTCTTTGGCGCCGCCGCCATGGGGCATCCGATTTCAGCCTGGCTGGCCGCCTCCATTGCGCTCACTCTGTTTACCAGCGCCTTTCTGTGTGACATCTGGCGTGGCTGCTTGGAAGCGGTGGCTAAAGGGCAGTGGCACGCAGCGCGAGTGCTGGGGATGAACTATTTCCAGACTATGCGCCATGTGATTTTGCCCCAGGCGCTGCGGCTGTCGATACCGCCCACGGTGGGTTTTTCGGTACAGGTCATTAAAGGCACGGCGCTTGCCTCCATCATTGGCTTTGTCGAGCTGACCAAAGCGGGCACCATGCTTAATAACGCCACCTTTGAACCTTTCACCATCTTTGCCCTTGTGGCCCTGCTTTACTTCGCGCTGTGCTTCCCCCTTTCCTGCTACGCGCGCTATCTGGAGAAAAAGCTCTATGACGCTGGTTTACGTTGATAACGTACATAAAGCCTTTGGCGATCTGGAAGTGCTTAAAGGCATTAACCTTTCGGTCACACAGGGCGAAGTCGTAGCGATTATTGGTCGCAGCGGTTCGGGTAAAAGTACCCTACTGCGCTGCCTGAATCAGCTGGAAAAACACGACAGCGGCCAGATCACCATCGCCGATAAGCAGCTGGATGCGGCGTCAATGTCGCCCAAAGAGTTGAGCGAAAACGTGGGTATGGTGTTTCAAAGCTTTAACCTGTTTCCGCATAAGACCGTGGGTGAAAACGTCTGCTTAGCGCCACGGGTGGTGCGCGGTGAGGCGAAAGCTGAGGTTGAGAAAATCGCTCGGGAAGTGCTTGAGAAAGTCGGCCTCTCGGACAAATACGATGCCTACCCGGCCCAGCTCTCCGGCGGCCAGCAGCAGCGCGTGGCGATCGCCAGGGCGCTGGCGATGCAGCCCAAAGTGATGCTTTGCGATGAGGTGACTTCAGCGCTCGACCCCGAGCTGGTCGGGGAAGTGCTGCGGGTGCTGGAAGCCTTGGCAAAAGAGGGTATGACGCTGATTCTGGTCACCCACGAGATGAGCTTCGCCCGCGATGTTGCTGACCGCGTGGTGTTTATGCACCAGGGGCGCATCCATGAAGAGGGCGCCCCCAGCGAACTGTTTAGCAATCCGCAAACGCCAGAGCTGAAGCAGTTTATTTCTGCAGTGCTTTAGCGAACACTGAAGCCTTTTTAGACAAAGCCTGAGGAATATCGTATACAAGGATGGATACATAAACCTGTCACGATAGACAGCAGTCAACACGCCATGCTCAATCAGAAAGGGAGAAACAATGCCAACAAATAGTCGCTCGGCTAGTTACTACGCCCCCACCGGCGGGCACCCGCCGCAAACACAAATTACTGCCGACCGTGCGGTATTTACCGAAGCCTATGCGCTGATCCCTAAAGGCGTCATGCGCGATATCGTCACCAGCAATCTGCCGTTTTGGGAAGGCACCCGGCTATGGGTGTTGGCGCGTCCGCTGTCGGGGTTTGCCGAGACGTTCTCCCAGTACATTATGGAGGTACAGCCCCAGGGCGGCAGCGATAGGCCTGAGCCAGATTCCCAGGCCGAAGGCGTGCTGTTTATTGTTGAGGGGGAGTTAACGCTTACTTTGTCAGGCGAGCGCCACACTTTGCTGCCCGGCGGCTATGCGTTTATTCCCCCCGGCAGTGATTGGCAGGTGCGTAACGAATCTAATGTGCCGGTACGTTTCCACTGGGTGCGCAAGGCGTATGAGTTTGTCGAAGGGCTAGACGTGCCGCAGGCGTTTGTTACCAACGAACAGGATATTGCGCCTATTGAAATGCCGGGCACCGAAGGGCGCTGGGCCACCACGCGCTTTGTCGACCCTGCGGATGTTCGCCACGATATGCACGTCAATATCGTCACCTTTCAGCCGGGCGGCGTGATCCCTTTTGATGAAACCCATGTCATGGAGCATGGCCTTTACGTGCTTGAGGGCAAAGCGGTTTACCACCTGAATCAAAATTGGGTAGAAGTGGAAGCTGGGGATTTTATGTGGCTACGCGCCTTCTGCCCTCAAGCCTGCTACGCCGCTGGCCCTGGGCCGTTTCGGTACTTGTTGTATAAAGACGTTAATCGCCATGCGTCTCTTAAACTATCGTCTCGCTAAGGAACTGCAATGCTTGAACTAAAAGCCGGGCCGCTGTCGGCAGAGGCGTTTGCCCCTTTTGGCGATGTAATTGATGCGCGTAACTCTGAATCGTTTCCTATCAACGCCGGGCGCACCCAGCGCCATCATGATCTGGCGAAAGTAGAAACACTGGGCGAAAACGCCCGCACGCTGATTAATATCTTCGTAAGCCAGCCGGTCACGTTGCCACTGAAACTAACGTTTCTAGAGCGCCATCCTTATGGCAGCCAGGCGTTTATGCCGCTGCACCAGGAGCGCTTTATTGTGGTGGTGGCACCGCCGGGGGAGCATATAAATCCTGACGAGGTGCGTGCCTTTGTCACCGACGGCCGCCAAGGGGTGAACTACCGCGCAGGCACCTGGCACGCGATTCAATCGGTGCTGGAGCGCGAAGGCGAGTTTTTGGTGGTGGATCGAGGCGGCGATGGCAATAACTGTGATGAGTTTCCCCTGACGATTACCGTTACATTAGCGTAATCCAACCCTATACGTTGCACCGCTGTCATATAGAGCGCATTAAACTGATAAGCTAGGGTTACTAAGTAAAGTCACTACACGTTAATTCGCATGGTTGGAATATTATGAACGCACTGCACTTCTCTTCGATCCGTCGTACCAAAATTGTCGCCACCCTTGGGCCTGCCAGCGACCGGGAAGGCGTATTGGAAGCCATGCTCAAGGCGGGTGTCGATGTGGTGCGTCTTAATTTCTCCCATGGCATCGCCGATGATCACCGCCGCCGGTTAACCGAAGTACGTGAAATCGCCGCCAAGCTGGGCCGCAGCGTCGCGGTTTTGGGTGATCTGCAGGGCCCCAAGATTCGTATTGCACGGTTTAGAGATGGCGCCGTGGTACTCAAAGAGGGCCAGCCGTTTATTCTCGACATGGCGCTGGATGGCGATGCGGGCGATATTCACCAAGTGGGCTGTGATTATAAAACGCTGTCCCAAGATGTCACCGCGGGAGACCGCCTACTATTAGACGATGGACGTTTGGTGCTTGACGTGACCCGCGTTGAAGGTCAGCAGGTGCACACCACAGTGGTGGTGGGCGGCAAACTCTCTAATCATAAAGGCATCAATAAGCAGGGCGGCGGGCTCTCTGCGCCGGCATTGACCGAGAAAGACAAAGAAGATCTCAAAACCGCCGTTGAAATCGGCGTCGACTATCTCGCCATTTCTTTCCCCCGCCATGCCGAAGATATGCTCGAAGCGCGTCGCTTGTTGGGCGAGGAAGGTAAAGAGATCGGCCTGGTCGCCAAGGTGGAGCGCGCCGAGGCAGTGGCCGATGACGCCACGCTGGACGGCATTATCGAAGCCTCTGAGGCGGTGATGGTCGCGCGGGGGGATCTAGGCGTCGAAATCGGTGATGCCAAGCTGGTTGGCGTGCAAAAGCGCATGATCAAGCGCGCTCGTTCGCTTAATCGCGCGGTGATTACCGCAACGCAGATGATGGAGAGCATGATTTCGGCGCCGCTGCCCACCCGCGCTGAAGTGTTTGACGTGGCCAACGCGGTGCTGGATGGCAGTGATGCGGTCATGCTCTCAGCGGAAACCGCGGCGGGGGATTACCCGCTGGAAACCGTAGAAGCCATGTCGCGTGTTTGCCTGGGCGCTGAGCGTGAAAAGACCGCCCAGGAGTCTGGCCACCGCATTCATGAGGGTTTTACCCGCCCGGACGAAACCATTGCGCTCTCCGCCATGTACGCGGCCAACCATATGACTGGCATTACCGCGATTGCCTGTATGACCTCATCGGGTTATACGCCGCTGATTGCTTCGCGCATTCGTTCAGGTCTGCCGATTGTTGGCTTGGCGCATAACCCTATCGCCCAGCGGCGTATGGCGCTTTACCGGGGTGTTGTCTCGCTACCGTTTGATACCTCCGAAATGAGCGCCACCGAGCTAAACGACCGTGCCTTGGAGCTGCTAGTGAAGACCGGCATCTCCAAACCAGGCGACCATGTGATCCTTACTCGCGGCGACCATATGAATGCCCATGGCGGCACCAATACCATGAAGGTAATGGAGATTACTGACGAGCATGCTAAAAGCTAAATTAGCGCATGGGTTGCTGTTAGCCTGCTTGCTTTTGATAGGCGCCCCCGCTCAAGCGGGGGCGCCTATCGTGGCGGCGGCCTCTGATCTGCAGTTTGCGCTGACCGAAGCCGCTGAGCAGTTTCAGCAGCAAACCGGCTACGCCCTGCGGCTCAACTTTGGTTCGTCGGGCAACTTTCGCCGCCAAATTGCCCAGGGCGCGCCCTTTGAGCTCTATCTCTCTGCTGATGAGCGCTACGTTCAAGCGCTTTATGAAGGGGGCTATACCCAGGATGAGGGCGTGATTTACGCCATCGGCCGGTTAGTGTGGCTGCAGCGTAGTGGGAACGATAACTTGCCCAGCGAAGATGTGCCGCTGGCGGCGGTGCAAAGTGCGCTGGAGGCTCATGCCAACGGTGCCACTCAACGCATCGCCCTAGCCAATCCTGACCACGCGCCCTATGGCGTGGCGGCGCAACAGGTGCTTGAGCACGCCGGGCTTTGGGAGCAAACCCAGCCGCTGCGGATATTGGGTGAAAACGTCTCCCAGGCGGCGCAGTTTGCCCTCTCTGACGATGCGCGTGGGGGCTTAGTGGCTTATTCTTTGGCTCTTGCCCCCGCTTTAAGTGAGCGAAGTGAGTACGTACTCATCCCTGAGGATTGGCATAGCCCGCTGCGCCAACGCATGGTATTGACCAATCAGGCTGGAGATATTGCCACGGCCTTCTATCAGTGGTTGCAAGAGGACGAGGGACAATCCATTTTGCGTACCTATGGTTTTAACTCCGAATAATGGTTTTAGCATCGAATAATGGATGACTCCTAATGGATTGGTCGGCGCTCTCGGTCTCTTTACGCCTAGCGGCGTTCACCTGTCTTATCCTTCTGCCCGTCGCCATTTGGCTAGGTCGCTCTCTGGCTTATGCGCGTTTTCGTGGCAAAGGGTTATGCGAAGCGCTCATAGCATTACCGCTAGTATTGCCGCCTACCGTGCTAGGTTTTTATCTACTGCTTAGCTTTGGCCGCGACGCGCCAGTGGGCTCGTTTTGGGCAGCAATGACAGGTAGCGGGCTGAACTTCACCTTTACAGGCATATTATTGGCCTCGTTAATCGCCAATTTGCCGTTTGCCATTCAGCCCATTCAGCGCGCCTTTGAGCATGTTCCTCACAATCTACGCGAGGCGGCCTGGTGCAGCGGGCTAAGCCCATGGCAAACGTTGCTGCGCATTGAGCTGCCGCTGGTATGGCCAGGGATCATGTCAGCGGCAGCGCTCACTTTTGCCCATACGTTGGGGGAATTCGGGGTGATTTTAATGGTCGGTGGCGCCATTGATGGTGAAACCCGTACCCTCGCCATTGCGATTTATGATCGCGTCCAAGCCTTCGACGAACAGGGGGCTGCACAAATGTCGGCGCTGCTCCTGTTGGTGTCCTTTATTACCTTGGGGCTCGTCTATGGGCTGGCTGGGCGTAGGCGGTGGGTACGTGGCTGATTCGCGCATGGCTGGATCAGTTGCAGAACCGCTTCCAGGGCTAAGGGTGGCGGTCAATCAAACGGGGCCGATTCCACTGGCCGCCGAGTTTGTTTGCCAACCTGGCGAACTGCTGGCGCTGGTAGGGCCATCTGGCAGCGGAAAAACCACGCTGTTGCGTACCATTGCCGGGCTATATCGCCCCCAGATTGGGCGGGTGGAGTGCGCTGGAGACGTTTGGTTTGACGCCGAAGGTAAGCATTCACTCTCGCCCCAACGTAGACAGGTCGGTATAGTGTTTCAGGACTATGCGCTGTTTCCGCACCTAACCGCTTCGCAAAATATTCAGCTCCCCCTGCGCCACTTGCCCCAACCTCAGCGCCGTGAACAGGCCGAGCAGTGGCTAGCCAAGGTGCGCTTGGACGGGCTGGGTGAACGCTATCCGAATGCACTTTCCGGTGGCCAGCGCCAGCGGGTAGCGCTGGCGCGCGCCTTGGCCCGCGATCCCAAAGTGCTGCTGCTTGATGAGCCTTTTTCGGCGGTGGATCAAGTTACCCGGCGGCGGTTACAGCGCGAGTTAGCGCTGCTACGCGAGCAGATCGACATCCCCATTGTACTGGTGACTCACGATCTGGAAGAGGCCGCCGCGCTGGCCGACCAAATCTGCGTACTACATAACGGCACAAGCCTTCAGCAGGCCGCTCCTGAAGCGCTGTTTAGACGCCCCGCATCGCCGCTGATAGCTCGCTTATTAGACAGGCATAATCTGTTTGAAGGCCTCGTCGTTGACGTAGAAGGACAGCGGCGGCTGAAGTGGGGGGAGACTTACTTAGAAGTGGCCGAGCGACTTGCCTACCTGTCACCAGGTGAAACGGTGGCCTGGTATTTGCCCCCGTCAGATATTGTGCTTCACCGCCGTGACCGTCCTTCCCAGGGTGAACGGGAAAACCCGGCCACGGCCACGGTCAGTGAGTTGGTGGTATTGGGCGGCATTACGTCAGTTTCATTGCGCGTCGATCATGGCGATATGTTACGTTTCGATATCGCCACCCATGCCGCACGGCGCAACCAGTTAACCCGGGGCGCAGTGGTGAACGTTTCGCTATTGGCCGAAGGCATTCACCTTTTGCCAGGCCACCGATTAAGCGCAGATGCGCATGACAAAAGGAAGTAAGCATGGATCCCAAGCGTCGCACGCTGCTTAAGGCGTCTTTACTGTTACCACTGACGGCGCTGCTGCCGATGTCGCTACTTGGTTCATTTGCCTGGGGGCAGGCCTCTACTAAAGCGATGCAGACGTTGTCGCTGGCGATTCACGGCGCCGACGGCCCGCACCGTTTAGATGTCGAAGTGGCAGAGACGATGTCTCAGCGTCAGCGCGGCTTGATGGGGCGCGAGAGCTTGCCTGAAGAGCGCGGTATGCTGTTTCGCTTTGAGAGCGAGCAGTCCGCTAACAATGCCTTTTGGATGTATCGCACGCTGATTCCCCTGGATATTGCTTTTATCGATAGCGATGGGCGGATCGTGGCAATTAATACCATGCAGCCTTGCGAATCCTCGTCGCCGAGTGACTGTCCCTCTTACCCGGCGGGTGCAGCTTACCACTCAGCGCTAGAGGTTAATGGCGGTTACTTTGCCGAGCGCGGTATCAAAGTAGGGGACTGTGTTTCCATTCCTGACGAAGCTGGCTTTTGCCAACCCGCAGACTAAGCCGGGCGACGGCGAAATCTGATTACAATCAGGGCAATACCCGCGACCACTAAGCCGCCCCCTGCTAGCTTATGCACGCCTAGGCTGTCGCCCATTAACAGCGCGCCTAGGCCGACCGCCAACACCGGGACGAGTAGCGTCATGGGTACCACGCGATTAACCGGGTGGCGGCGCAACAGCGCGTACCAAATCCCGTAGGCGACAATCGACGACATCACGGCGGTGTAAATCATCGCCCCCCAGCCTAACCAGCTTGCTTCTCGCATCGCCTGCCACTGCCCGCTCTCAAACAGCCATGAGCCTAGCGCTACCTGGGGCACCGCGAACAGTGCCACCCAGCCCGCCAGCGCCATCGGCGCAATGGGCGGGCCGCGCTTGATTAACAGTTGCGACACCGCCCAGCCCATGGCGCTGCACAACAGGATCGCCAGTGGCAACGGAGAGGGCAGCGTTGGCCCACCGGCCAGCACGACCACACCGGCAAAAGAGAGCAGTAGCCCGACAATGCGTTTGGGGCCTAGCTTCTCTTTTAGAAAGATCACGGCCAACAGCGTGGCAAAGGGCGTTCCCATCTGCACTAACAGTGCCCCCGTACCAGCCTCTGCGTGCTCCAGGCCAATAAACAGCAGAGCAAAGTGCAGGCTGCCAAACGTCACTGAGAGCAGCAGCAAAAAGGGCAGCTGTACCCGCGCCACTGGGTAGAAAGGCACCAGCAGCGCCGCCACTAACATAAAGCGCAGCGTGGTCATCAATAGTGGCGGTAGCTCTGCCACGCCGACCTTGATCACAATGATATTCAGCGCCCAAATGGCGATCACAAACAGGCCGAGCAGGAAATCGCGTAGTGGCACTTTGTTGTCCGTTGGTAGAGGGAAACGATAGCCATTGTACCAGTTTGGCTGATGGCAAAAATAATAGTGAAATGAGTTGCTGTTAAGCGCCGCTACTGTTTGATACCAAAGTATGAGGTTTTTCTTTAATAGTCCATATGTTGTTTATAACCAATTGGTTGTGAATTGATTTATGTGTGTATTAGTTCCTTTTTGACATCTTTAAAACGGTAAAAAAGGCTGCTGACTTGCACATTTAATAGAGATGTTCTAAAAAAATGTAACCGATTACATTTTTGCATCGGCGCTTTCACAACCTATAACAATTCAACAACAACGAGGTGGATATGGATACCCCGCGACGCTTAAAACGCATGAGTTCACATGCTCTATTGGCTGCCAGTGCTGTGGCGCTGTCAGCGCTAAGTGCACCTGGCTTTGCCCAAGCGCAAGGCAATTCAGCCGAGTTACCCATCGCCGTTCAAATGTACACGCTGCGTGATTTTGGCAGTTTGGAGGAGCAGCTAGCCGCCGTGAACAGGACGGGCATTTCGGCGATTGAAACCGTGGGCACCCAGCAGGTGACGGCCGAAGAACTCAATGCGCTGTTAGAAGAGCACGCCCTCGAAGTGATCTCAAGTCATGTGCAGTTAGACGACCTGCGCAATCGTTTAGATGAAACGGTGGCCTTTAATCAGGCGGTGGGCAACGACACCTTAACGATGCCTTATTTAGCCGAGGACGCACGCCCTAGTGATGCAGAAGGCTGGCAGGCGTTGGGTGAAGAGTTAGGTGAGATTGCCGCTGAACTAAATGCCGAAGGTTTCCGGTTGGCGTATCACAACCATGATTTCGAGATGGAAGTGTATGACGGTAAAACCGCCTTGGAGCATCTGTTTGATGCGGCCGGATCTGACCTGTTGGCGGAATTAGATATCGCCTGGGTAGCGCGGGGCGGGTTTGACCCGGTCGAGTACGTAACGCGTTTTGATGGGCAACTGTTTGCCGTACATGCCAAGGATAACGCGCCAGAAGGTACCGCTGAAGATGAGGGTGGGTTCGCCACGCTCGGCAAAGGTGTGCTGGATTGGGACGCGATACTACCTGCTATCGAAGCCACTGATGTGGAGTGGTACATCATTGAACACGATATGCCGCTAGACGCTGAAGCGGTGATTACCGAAGGAAATAGTTTCTTAGCAGAGAAATTGGCAGCGCTTCGAGAAAAGTAAGGCACGCATAGGCCATCTCATTTAGATGACAAACGCGAGGATGCTTTATGAAGCGCTACCTTATTGACCGGCGCAGCCTGCTGCGCCACTCCGTTACAGGCGTTATCGGCCTGGCTGCACTACCGCATCTTGGGTCTCAAGCCCGGGCTGACGACACGCCAGATCAGTGGGCTTTAAAGGGCAATATCCAGCATTCAGTCGCCCGCTGGACATTCGATTTTCTTTCTCTGGAAGCGCTGTGCCAACTATCAACTGAGTTGGGTATTAAGGCGATTGATCTGGTGGGCCCCGAGGAGTGGCCTGTGCTTCAGCGCTATGGGCTCGACTCTTCCATGTGCAATGGCGCCGAGCTGAGTCTTGAAGATGGCTGGGGCGATACCCGCTTTCATGCGGAGCTAATTGATCGCTATCGCAACCATATCGATCTAGTCAGCCAAGCGGGCTACACCAATTTAATCTGCTTTAGCGGTAATGCCCGGGGCATGAACCCCGAGCAAGGTTTGGACAATGCCGAAACAGGCTTAAAACAGGTGATCGCCCATGCGGAGTCAAAGGGCGTGGTGCTGCAAATGGAGCTGTTCAACAGCAAAATCGACCACCCCGATTACCTGTGCGACAACTCTGCCTGGGGCATTGAGCTTTGCCGCCGCCTCGATTCACCCAACTTCAAGCTGCTCTACGACATCTATCACATGCAGATTAGTGAAGGTGATGTCATTCGCACTATCCGCGAAAACCACCCGTTTTTCGGCCATTACCATACGGCCGGCGTACCTGGGCGGCATGAAATAGATGGCACCCAAGAGCTCAACTATCCCGCGATCTGTCGCGCCATTCGGGATACCGGATTCAAGGGCTATATCGCCCAGGAATTTCTCCCTGACCGGACTAGCCAACAGGCAAAAATAGAATCACTGCAGGCGGCTATTCAGCTCTGCGACGTGTGATTCGACGCCAATATCAAATCCCAATAACAACACAGTAAGGAAGATGACCATGCCAGATAATCACTACGATGCCATCGTGGTTGGCTCAGGCATTAGCGGCGGTTGGGCTGCTAAAGAGCTAACCGAGAAGGGGCTAAAGGTTTTACTGCTTGAGCGAGGGCGCAATATTGAGCACGTGAAGGATTACCACAATGCCCATAAAGAGGCGTGGGATTATCCTCACCGCAATGAGCCGACCCAAGAGATGATCGCCAAGCACCCGGTGCTCAGACGCGACTACCCCCTTAACGAAGCCACCATGGGCATGTGGGCGGACGAACAGGCCAATCCCTACGTTGAAGAGAAGCGCTTCGACTGGTTCCGTGGCTACCACGTAGGCGGGCGCTCACTGCTGTGGGGGCGGCAAAGCTATCGGCTAAGCCCAATGGATTTTGAGGCCAACCAGCGTGAAGGCATTGCCATTGATTGGCCGATTCGCTACGAAGATATTGCCCCGTGGTACGACTATGTGGAGCGCTTTGCCGGTATCGCGGGCACCCAGGAGGGGCTGGATATCCTTCCCGATGGCGAGTTTCTGCCGCCGATACCGCTTAACTGTGTGGAAAAAGATGCCGCCAAGCGTATTGAAGAGGTCTTTGGCGGCCAGCGTCATCTTATCCATAGCCGGGTGGCCAATATTACCCAGCCAAAACCGGAACAGAATAGAGTTAATTGCCAATACCGCAATAAGTGCTGGTTGGGCTGCCCCTATGGCGCCTATTTCAGCACCCAGTCCGCCACGTTGCCTGCGGCGGTAGCCACCGGTAATCTAACCTTGCGGCCCTTCTCGATTGTCAGCCAGGTGGTGTATGACAAAGACCGCCAGCGGGCGCGAGGCGTTGAGGTGATTGATGCCGAAACCCATGAAACCCACGAGTACACCGCCGATGTGGTGTTTCTGAACGCCTCGACCTTCAATACCACCTGGATTTTGATGAACTCTGCCACCGATGTTTGGGAAGGTGGCTTGGGCAGTAGCAGCGGTGAACTGGGCCACAACGTGATGGATCATCACTTCCGCTGCGGTGCCAGCGGTGATGTGGAAGGTTATCTGGATAAATATTACTTTGGACGTCGCCCCGCAGGTTTTTACATCCCGCGTTTTCGCAACGTAGGCGATGAGCAGCGGAGCTACGTGCGTGGTTTTGGTTACCAAGGCGCGGCGAGCCGCCAGGGCTGGGATCGCGAAATTGCCGAGCTCAATATCGGCGTGGATTTAAAGCAAGCACTCACCCAGCCAGGCGGTTGGGCAATCGGCATGACAGGCTTCGGCGAAATGCTGCCCGACCACGATAACCGTATTTCTCTGGATCACAGCGTTCGCGATAAGTGGGGGCTGCCGGTGCTGTCGATCAACGTCGAACTTAAGCAAAACGAGCGCGATATGCGTCGGGACATGGTTCAGGATGCGGTCGACTTACTAGAGGCCGCTGGCGTGAAAAACGTCAAAGGCGAAGTAGGCGATTACGCACCGGGTATGGGCATTCATGAAATGGGCACTGCACGGATGGGCCGTGACCCGAAAACATCCGTGCTCAATAGCCACAATCAGCTGTGGGATGCCCCCAATGTCTTCGTCACCGATGGCGCCTGCATGACGTCATCCTCTTGCGTGAATCCATCTTTAACCTACATGGCACTTACCGCACGGGCGGTCGACTATGCTGTGGAAGAGCTTAAGCGGGGGAATCTGGCATGAATCGTCGCGAGCTACTCAAAATGATCGTGCTGACGACCGGTACAGCGATGATTGGAGGCAAGTCCCTGTTTGCCTTTAGCGATACTGGCCGGTCCGGTCACTCCTTTAGCAGTCAGGATGTAGAGCGCCTAGACGAACTGGCCGAAACCATTCTGCCCAAAACGGATACTCCCGGCGCTAAGGGCGCAGGCGTTGGGGAGTTTATGGCCGTGTTTGTTAGCGACTGCTACACGCCCTCTGAAAGAGAAGTGTTTTATTTTGGTTTAGCGCAGCTTGAGGCGCGTAGCCGCGCGTCCTATCAGCGTGATTTTATGGCGTTAAGCAATCAGCAGCGCTTAGAACTGGTAACGGAATTAGACCGGGAAGCGATGGCGCACACTGAGCAACAAGCCCGCAAACAGCCAACCCCCGCTGAAGCACTGACGATAGAAACCCAGACCGCTCAAAATCAAACCGCAGAAACCCTTGCATCCCAGGAGCATGCGGAGAGCGAGGAAGCGCTTCCACACTACTTCACCATGATGAAGCAACTAACGCTATTCGGCTTTTTCACTTCTGAAGTCGGCGCGACAGAAGTCTTGCGCTACGAAGCGGTGCCGGGAAGCTACGACGGCTGTGCGCCTTATAACGGCGAGCCCGCCTGGGCAACCTAACGGAGCGGAGAGCATTGATGAATAATCAGCGTACTTACGGTCACAAGCCGCGTTTCTGTGCCCCGACGCTTTGCTTATTGGCCTGCGGCAGTTTGTGGGCCTTCGACAGTGTGGCACAGGAAGGTGCCTCCCAAGAGGCGCTAACACCTGAACAGCAATCTGCCAAAACCGAAGTGTGGGAACCTGTGCCCAATGTTGTTTCAGTGCCTGAGGCGGGCGCTCCCTCGGATGCAATCGTGCTATTCGATGGCACCGATTTAGACGCCTGGGAAGGCGAAGAGGGCGGGCCGGCTGAGTGGCATGTGGAAGATGGCGCAATGACGGTGAACCGTGGCGCGGGAGGCATTCGCACGCGTCAGGATTTCTGCGATGTGCAGCTCTACCTGGAGTGGCGTTCACCAAAGGATCTTGAAGGCATGGATGGTCAATATCGGGGCAATAGCGGCGTCTTCCTTCAGGAGCGCTATGAAGTCCAGGTGCTGGACTCCTACGACAACCCGACTTATCCCAACGGCCAAGCGGCATCCATCTACAAGCAGCATATTCCGCTGGTCAATGCATCGCGCCCGCCCGGTGAGTGGCAGAGCTATAACATCCTCTACACCGCGCCACGCTTTGATGATGTGGGAGCTCTTGAAAGCCCTGCCTACATCACCGTTTTGCATAATGGGGTGGTGGTTCAGCACCATGCTGAAGTGCAAGGCACCACCGAGTGGATCGGCGATCCCAACTACGATGAAGCCCACGGCTGCGCGCCCATTTACCTGCAGGATCACGATGCGGACGTTAGCTTCCGCAATATATGGGTAAGAGAGCTATAGCAAGGCGTTTATAAGCACCCTAAGCGAGCCAGCCCAGTCTTCTGATGCTAGAGATGCTAGATAGTATCAGTGGCTGGGCTTTTTTGTATCGCTCTCATTGACTATGCTGTAATACATTGTAGTCGTCGGAAGTGAGGGTATCGATATGGGTGTCACTACAGTTCGTCTTCAGTCAGACGTTGAACAGCATCTGGAAGCTATCGCGAGCAGGCTCCACCGGAGCAAAGGCTGGGTGATCAATCAGGCGTTATCGGAATACATCGAGAAGCAACAGCTTGAGCAAGAGCGTTGGAAGCAAACGCTGGAGGCGATGGAGTCTGCAGCACAGGGGAAAGTGGTTGATAGCAGCGAGGTTCATCGTTGGCTCAATAGCTGGGGAACCGAAAACGAGCAGGATGCACCGAGGTCGGGTAAGTGAAACTGGTTTACACGGATGAAGCCATTGAAGATTTGAAGCGCCTTAGAGAGTTTATCGCCATCCATAATCCTTCAGCAGCAGGCAGGATAGCTACAGAGCTAGTCGGCAAAATCGACTTACTGCCAGACTTTCCCAACATGGGAACGCCGGTTGAAATGGCACCGGATTCCGTTCATGACATGGTCTTTGGTAAATACGTTATTCGCTATTCAGTGCATACGAGCGTCATCATTATTCTGCGTGTATGGCACGAACTGGAAGGTGAGCGCTAGGCATTAAACCAACGAGATAGCCAAGCGCTGCCAAAGCGCCCGGCTAATTTAGTGTTCTCCCCTTAAAGATCAGGCTTAGCCGTTACGCTTTTATCGTCTTTAAAGGTGAGGAAGAACAGCACCAGCACTGCGATAGCAAATGCCGCTGGGAACATCCAAATACCCTGCCAGTCGTGGGCGCCGTTGGTGGAGAAGTGGTCGGTAATCTGACCCGCGACCCAGAAACCTATCAGCATGCCTACCCCGTACGTGGCCAGTGTGATCATGCCTTGGGCAGAGCTCTTGAATTTCTCCCCCGCGCGGGCATCGGTGTAAATCTGTCCGGTCACGAAGAAGAAGTCGTAGCACACCCCGTGCAGGGCAATGCCGATCAAGAGCATAAACACCATCTCGTCAGCGTTACCGAAAGCAAACAGCGCATAGCGCAGCGCCCAGGCCAACATGCCGATCAACAAGGTTTTCTTGATACCAAAGCGATGAATAAACACCGGTAGCAGCAGCATAAACAGCACTTCCGATACCTGCCCCAAGGTCATTTTGCCGGTTGGGTTGGTAACGCCGATTTCGGCTAGGAAGGGGTTAGCGTTTTGGTAGTAAAACGCCAACGGAATGCAGATCAATATCGAGGCAATAAAGAAAATGGCGTAGTTGCGATCTTTTAACAGCGCGAGCGCATCGAGCCCTAACACTTCTTTTATACCCACCGGGCCGTCTGCTTTAGGCGGTGTCGCGGGCAGGCTAAAGCTGTAAAGGCCAAGGGCTAATGACGCGATGGCGCACATCAGGAAGGTGTTACGCAGCATACCGTCGGCAATACCTTGTGATGAGTCCCAGGCGAATAAGTAGCTGATACCCAGACCGGCGATAATCCAGCCAATGGTTCCCCACACGCGGATTTTAGCGAACTCCTGGCCAGGGTCGCTCATTTGGCGGAAGGAGACCGAGTTCACCAGCGCCAGGGTGGGCATATAGACAATCATGTACATCAGCACCAGCGGGTAAAAGGTGCTGAAGTCGCTGGCCACATAGAGGCCGTACATTAGCGCTGCGCCTGCCAGGTGCAAAACA
Source organism: Halomonas sp. SpR1 (assembly GCF_031010175.1). Lineage (GTDB taxonomy): Bacteria > Pseudomonadota > Gammaproteobacteria > Pseudomonadales > Halomonadaceae > Vreelandella. Next base: position 175,526 of record NZ_JAUAMB010000005.1, on the reverse strand, counting down.
CCCAGGATGCGTTCGGCGTTAAAATAACGGTCAGCGATCAAGCCGATAATAAAGGGAGCGATGATGGCGCCCCAGGATTGGGTAGAGAAGGCCATGCCAATTTGGCCACCGCTGGCGCTAAGGTTATTGGCCAGGAAGGTGCCCAGGGTGACAAACCAGCCGCCCCAGATAAAGAACTGCAAAAACATCATGATACTGAGTCGTGTGCGTATCATAGCCATGAGGTGATCCTTTGTTGTGGTTGTGGTTGTGGTTGAGACGGTGGTCGTAATTGCTGCCTTGATTTAAAACCGTCAATTAACGGTGTGGAGGAAGGCCGAGAATGCGGCGGTTGCGTGAAGGGCTGGCGGCAACACCGGCAAAGTCGTCAAAGGCGCGCCCGGCAGGTTGAATCAGGTGCGCCTTGATAAAAGCCGCGCCTTCTGCGGCGCCTTGGGCGGCGTCCTTAATACAGCACTCCCACTCAAGCACCGCCCAGCCATCGAACCCGTACTGCGTTAAGCGGCTAAAAATCCCGCTGAAATCCACCTGTCCATCGCCTAATGAGCGAAAGCGGCCGGGGCGTTCTACCCAGCCTTGGTAGCCGCCATAAACACCGCTGCGGCCATTGGGGTTAAACTCAGCGTCTTTAACGTGGAACATGCCGATGCGCTCATGGTAGCGGTCGATAAAATCGAGATAATCCAGCTGCTGGAGCAGTAAGTGGCTGGGATCAAAAAGAATTTTCGCCCGTGGATGGTTGTCCACTGCGGCCAGAAAGCGCTCGAAAGAGGCTCCGTCGTGCAGATCTTCGCCGGGGTGGATTTCAAAGCACAGATCAACGCCTGCTTCGTCAAAGGCATCCAGAATGGGCCGCCATCGCCGGGCCAGCTCATTAAACCCTTCTTCGACTAGCCCCTCGGGACGCTGGGGCCAGGGATAAACGAAGGGCCATAGCAGCGCCCCGGAAAACGTCGCATGGGCGGTTAGGCCCAGCCGTTGACTGGCTTTAGCCGCAAGGATTAGCTGTTCGATGGCCCACTCGGTGCGCTCCTGCGGCTTGCCGTGTAATTTGGCGGGCGCGAAATCATCGAATAAGTCATCACAGGCAGGATGCACAGCGACCAACTGGCCCTGCAAGTGGGTGGAGAGTTCGCTGATCACAACGCCAGCCTTTTCACAGCGGGCGTTTAGCTCATCGCAGTAAGCTTGGTTATCTGCGGCTCGGCGTAAGTCGATAAAACGATCATCAGTTGTAGGTAGCTGAATGGCTTGATAACCCTGTTCGGCCGCCCAGCGGGCTATGCCGTCGAGGCTATCGAAAGGCGCTTCGTCGCCGATAAACTGGGCCAGGAAAATGGCCGGCCCACGGATGCCGCTATGGGTGGTTGGCATGGTTAAGCTCCTGGCAGGTCAGTGGCGGGCAGCGGCGTCCATTTCTGTTCGCTTTGGGCGCTGGTGGTGACGGCTTCGATAAACGCCATACCGCGTAGCCCGGAGGCCATGCCAGGAACGCCCTCAACGTCGCCTTGCTTGCCCTGATGAATCGCCTGGGCAAAGTCGCGGTAGAGGTTGCCGAGTGCTTCCAGATAGCCTTCGGGGTGGCCGCCGGGTAGGCGCAGGCGCTGCATCGCGTTGGGAAAAAGTTCGGGCTGGTCGATGCCCGCCCGGAGCGTGCGCATGGGTGCCTGAAACGGGCGGTAGAGCAGGCTGTTGGGTTCCATCTGGTGCCACTCCAGCGCCCCTTTGTCGCCGTAAATGCGTATTTTGAGTGCGTTCTCCTCACCGCTGCAGACCTGGCTGGCTACCAAGGTGCCGCTGGCGCCTTGATCAGTGCGCAGCAGTACATCGCCATCATCGTCCAGTTGGCGGCCTTCGGCGTGACTGGCAAGGGAGGCGCATAGCTCAGTAACACGATGCCCAGAGATAAACTCGGCGAGGCCGAAGGCGTGGGTGCCAATATCGGCCATGCAGCCGCTGATCCCCGCGAGCGTAGGGTCGGTGCGCCAGGCGGCCTGCTTATTGCCCTGCTGTTCTAAACGTTCGCCAAGCCAGCCCTGGGGGTACTCAACATGAATTTTACGGATCCTACCTATTTGACCCTCGCTGACCATTTCCTTTGCTTGCCAGACCATGGGGTAGCCTAAGTAGGTATGCGCCAGACCATAGAGGCAGCCGCTGGCTTGCCAGCTTTCTGCTAAGCGTTGGGCTTCGCGTAACGACACCCCTGCCGGCTTTTCGCAGAAGACGTGAAAGCCTGCCTGCATTGCCGCCTCCGCGATGGGTACGTGAAGGTGATTAGGCGTCGCGATCACCAATAGCTGCATGCGCTCCTCTGCGGGAAACTGCTGCTCACTAGCCAGTAGCTGCTGCCAGTCGGCGTAAATACGCCCGTCGGGTAGGTAGCACGCTTCGCCGGTCAGTTGGTTGTTATCCACCGAGCGGCTAAAGGCCCCACACACTAGCTCGCAGGCGTCATCAAGGCGTGCGGCTAAGCGGTGAACCTGGCCAATAAAGGCCCCTTGCCCGCCGCCGATCATGCCGATGCGGATACGTGACTGCTTGGGTCGCGGCATAGGAAGGCTCCTGTTTTAAATATTACGTCTGTTTATATGCGCGGTTATTGAAACTGTTCTTAACAGCGTTGTTAAAACCGTTATTAAAGCTGTTCGTCAAACCGTTCTTAAAAAAGCAATGTAACCGGTTACATTTGCGGTCGAAATTAGGCCGCCACGCTTTAGCCGTCAATGCGACAAAGGTCTATCGTTGCTGGAGGATTGTTGGAAAATAGCGCACTGAGTTTAACGCTGGGATGCGTTAAGCTGAGATAAATAATGCCGCGCAATCATCTGCTAACGGCGATTTAGATAACTTAAGAGAGGCCATGACCAATATACGTAAGGTCGCCGAGTTGGCGGGGGTGTCGGTAGCTACCGTATCGCGGGCGTTGAAGTCGCCGGATATCGTCTCACCCACGACCCGTGAAAAAGTGCTCAAGGCAGTTGATCAAGCGGGCTATAAGCCTAACTTGATGGCGGTACAGTTTCGTTCTCAACGCACTTATAATTTGGTGGTTTTGGTACCCACCATTGCCAACACCTTCTTTGCGCGGGTTATCAGCGGCATCCAGGAGGCTGCCCAAGAGCGTGGCTATGGTGTACTGCTTTGCAATACGCTAGGCGATGAGGCGATGGAAACCCAATACGCCAGCTTAGTGACGACGCGCCAGGCGGATGGTGTGATTCAGTTGCGCGCTTTCAACCCGTTTTCTGACAATGCCTTTCCCGCTGGGGCAGCATTGCCTATGATCAATGCCTGCGAGGTGTTGGACGATGCGCCATGTCCTACCGTTAAACTGGATAACCGCGCGGCGGCGCGTGAGGTCACCGAGCACTTGATCGCCTTGGGGCATCGACGCATAGGCATGATAAAGGGCCCACGGCGCAGCCCGTTAACCCGCGACCGCCAACTGGGGTATCAGGATGCGTTGAGCGCGGCGGGTATTGCCGTGGATGAGCGCTTGCTGTGCCCCGGCGATTTCACCCCTCTTGCGGGTTATCAGGCGGCTGAAACGCTTATCGCGTTAGCAGAGCGACCCACTGCTATTTTTTGTGAAAGTGACGAGATGGCGATAGGCGCCATGAGTCGTATCAAAGAAGCAGGACTACGCGTTCCAGACGATATCTCAGTGGCGGGATTTGATGATATAGCGTTCGCTTCTTATACCGATCCGCCATTGACCACCATTGCTCAACCGGCGGAAGCGTTTGGGCGCGAAGCCGTCGCGATGTTGATTGACGTGCTGGAGGGCCAAAAGGTCGATAATCTGGTGATGCCTTACACCCTGCTAACCAGGGCGAGTACTGCACCGTGCCAACTTTAGGCGTCTTTCTTTCGCGCGCTAAGTGCATACAATAAGTGGGGCTTTATCAAAAAGCCTCACAGCTGCTATCCACGCACACTACCCAACGCACATCATAAAAATAGCTAAAAAAGGATCTACCATGACGCTGACACGCTCAATAGCTCACTTTACCGCTGGCTTGGCCGGTGCGGCACTGCTGACTGCCTCCCTTTCTGCCCAGGCACGCGAACTCTCGGTTTCCACCGTTCTGTCTGACGCTTTTCCCTGGGGGCAGGCAGCAGAGAAGTGGGCCGAACTAGTGGAAGAACGCAGTGGCGGTGAATTAACGCTGCGGGTTTATCCGAATTCTCAACTGGTTTCCGGCGACCAAACCCGCGAATTTTCTGCCATGCGCTCCGGGTTGATCGACGCCGCCGTGGGCTCGACTATCAACTGGTCGCCCCAGGTGCCGGAGCTTAACCTGTTCTCTTTGCCGTTCTTTATTCCCGACGAAGCCGCCGTCGATGCGGTCACTGGTGGGGAAGCGGGTGAACTGGTGTTTGAAGCGATTGAATCCCGCGGCGTTGTCCCGCTGGCGTGGGGTGAAAATGGCTTTCGCCAGGTCTCAAACTCACGCGGGCCGATTAGTCAGCCGGATGACTTGGACGGCCTAAAAATTCGCGTTGTCGGCTCGCCGCTGTTCCAGGACACCTTCTCTGCACTGGGTGCTGACCCGACACAAATGAGCTGGACGGATGCGCAGCCCGCGCTAACCACCGGCGCGGTAGACGGTCAGGAAAACCCGCTTTCGGTGTTTGATGTGGCGCGCATCGATCAGGTCGGTCAGGAACACTTGACGCTCTGGAACTACATGAATGACCCACTGATTTTTGCGGTCAATCAGCAGGTATGGCAAACATTGAGCGAAGAGCAGCAAACCCTGCTGCGTGAAACCGCTGTAGAAGCCGGTGAGTGGGAAATTGCCATGACCCGGGAAGAGGAGAGTGAGCGTCTAGCGGCTATTAAAGAGCGCGGCGTGACCGTCACTGAGTTGACCGATGAGCAGTACCAAGCCTTTGTTGAAGCTACCCAGTCCGTTTACGAAAAATGGGCGCCGCGGATTGGTGAAGAGGTGGTCGAGGCCGCGCAAGCTGCCATCGATGCGCGCTAAATACCTTTGATGTTGTCACTCCCGGCCTTATAGGGCCGGGAGTTTTTTTGCTGTGAGGCTGCCATGAAAGGCTTTCCTGATGCGCGCCCTGAACGCTGGCTGGGTGCGCTGGCATTAATCATTATTTCGTTGATTAGTTTAGGCAATGTGATTACGCGTTACTTAACCGGCGGCTCTTTTTCATTTACCGAAGAGTTTTCCGTATTTCTGCTCGTGGTGCTGACCTTTGCGGGCGCTTCCGTGGCACTGCGGCGTAACCGGCATATTCGCATTGGTTTTCTGGAACGGGCGTTGCCCGCTAAGTACCGCCGTGCGTTGATTCTGTTTCAAGCGCTATGCGGTGTCATTGTGCTGGGCTTGATCACTTGGTACGGCGGCAAGTTAGCCTGGCAAGAGTATCAGTGGGAGTCGCTTTCGCCAGGGCTTGGGCTGCCCCAGTGGTGGTATCTAGTCTGGCTGCCGGCGCTTTCCGCAGCCATGCTATGGCGACTGTTCCAGCAAACCGTTGACCGTTTGACCGGGAGGCTCACCGATGAGTCCTGATGTGTGGATGATTCTGGCCTTTGCGGGGTTGCTGGTCGCGGGTGTGCCGGTAGCGTTTTCGCTGGCGCTTTCCGGGGCAGTGGGCATCGTGCTGGGGTTGTCGCCGGATATGCTGGCGACGATGGGTACCAACACCTACAACAGCATCGCCAAGTACCCGCTCATTGCGATTCCGCTGTTTATCTTAACGGGGCTGATTTTTGAGCGTTCCGGTGTGGCGCTGCGCTTGGTGCGTTTTGCTCAGGCCTTAATTGGTCCGCGCCATGGTGGTTTGGCGCTGGTGGCGGTGCTGGTGTGCATGATTATGGGCGGCATGAGTGGATCAGGCCCCGCTGATGCGGCGGCGGTGGCGATGGTGATGCTGCCGAGTATGACCAAGGCGGGCTACCCAAAGCCGTTTTCCGCCACGCTGATAGCCGCCTCGGCGTCTACCGCTATTCTGATTCCTCCTTCAGTGGCGTTGATTCTCTACTCGATTGTGGTGCCGGGTGTCGATTTGCGCGCACTTTTCGCAGCGGGGCTATTTCCCGGCATTTTGGCGGGGCTGGCGCTGCTGGTGCCCGCTATGCTCGTTTCCAAACGCTACGGCTGGGAGGGCGGTACACCGGTAGAGGGCGCTGAATGGCTTAGCGTACGCACTACGTTTAAACAGGCGATACCGGCGCTGTTTGCACCGGTATTGATCTTGGGTGGTTTGCGTTCGGGCCTATTTACCCCTACCGAAGCAGCGGTGGTAGCCGTGGCTTATGGCGCGATTGTCGGGCTGTTTTTGACCCACGAGCTATCGCTGCGTGATTTATGGGAGCTGCTGGGTGAGGCAGCGATTATTTCTGGCGTGGTGATGCTGATTATCGCCCTGGCGGGTATCTTTGCCTGGGCGGGCACCATGCTGGGTACGTTCCGTCATTTAGCGGAGTGGATTATCAGCCTGACCGATAACGGCGTGCTGCTGCTGATTCTGGTGATGTTGGCGGTGCTGGTCGCCGGGATGCTGCTGGATGCGATCTCGATCTATCTGATCATGATGCCAATTTTGATCCCCGTGATGCAGCACTTTGAGTGGAACCCGGTGTGGTTTGGGATTCTACTGGCGATGAACATTGCGATTGGCCAGTTTACCCCGCCGGTGGCAGTGAATTTGATGGTGACCACCGAAGTGGCCAAAATTCGTTTAGAGCAGACCATTGGATGGGCGCTGTTGTTTGTCGTTGCAATGGGCTGTGCGCTAGCGCTGGTGGCGATCTTCCCAGCCATCGCGCTGTGGCTGCCCACAGTGTTGGGCTATAACGTTTGATGGAGGCCGCTTAGCCCATGCAAAGGCAGCATAGTAATTAACGCTCCCTAAACGATGAAGACCGCTACACTGAGTATTAGACGTCAGCGACGCGCATTTTTAGCGCATTACATTTCGCTAATTAGGTTTTTTTCGCTAAAGTAGGGATATCAGGTAGTCCAAGGGATGCCTGTAACAGCTTGTCTTCACAATAGTTTGTGTTAAAAACAGATTGTCCGAAAGATAGGCTGTCTTAAAAAAAGATCGTCTTAAGAAGCGTTTTGGAGCAAGGCCACCTGGGGAACGGTTCATCAGGTGAGACCAAAGCGCACGATGCTTGCACTATCCAATACGCTCATAACATCAATATAAAGAGGTGTGTTCATGAAACGCCATGTATTTTCCACTACTGCCTTCTCCGGTGCGCTACTTGCCGCCGCTGCCTTCGCCTCACCGGCAATGGCCCAGGATAACGAGCAATTCATCACTATTGGCACCGGTGGCCAAACAGGTGTGTATTACGTGGTCGGTCAGTCGATTTGTCGCCTGGTAAATCGTTTGGAAGACTCGAATATCAAGTGTAATGCACCTTCCACTGGCGGTTCCGTCGCCAATATTAATGGCATCAAGTCCGGCGAGTTGGACATGGGTGTCGCGCAATCCGATGTGCAGTATCAGGCCTACAATGGCACTGGGAATTTTGAAGGTGACGCCTACGAAGAGCTGCGGGCCGTGTTCCGCGTTCACGGTGAACCTTTGACCCTGCTGGCGCGTGCTGATTCAGGCATCGAGACCCTCGACGATCTGGAAGGCAAGCGCGTCAATATCGGTAACCCAGGCTCAGGCCAGCGTAACACCATGGAAGTGGTGATGGACGCCAAGGGCTGGACCGAAGATACCTTCTCGCTGGCATCTCAGCTTGATGCTGCCGAGCAGGCCGCAGCACTCTCCGATAATAATGTCGATGCCATGGTGTATGTGGTGGGTCACCCCAATGGCTCCATTCAGGAAGCGACCACCACCGTTGATTCCCGCCTGATTCCGCTGAATGACGAAGACATTCAGGGCATCATTGAGGAATACCCTTACTACTCCGCATCGGTCATTCCGGGCGGACTGTATCGCGGCAATGATGAAGATGTCGAAACCTTCGGGGTGGCAGCAACCTTTGTAACCACTGCTGAGGCTGACGAAGAAGTTATCTACCAGACCGTTAAAGCGGTTTTTGACGACTTTGATCGTTTCAAGCGTCTGCACCCTGCATTCGAGAATCTTGATCCGGAAGAGATGGTGTCTGAAGGTCTTTCTGCACCGCTGCATGAAGGTGCGGCGCGTTACTACCGTGAACAAGGCTGGATCGAGTAATCCAGCAGCCTAAGGTAGTATTGCTACCTGAGTGAGGAATGCGCGGTTACCCCAGGGGTGCCGCGCATTTTGGTTTAGTTTGTTGATAGGGCATTTCGATATGGCAATTAAGCGTCAATCGACTCGGAGCAGGGCAGGCATATGACAGACGATAAGAACAGGCCTTCGGAAGCCGGAGTAGACTTGGAGGATATGGTCGCCTCTAGCGATACGGGAGCCCGTAAACCAGCCGGTATGCCTGGGAAGCTATTGGTAAGCATTGCGGCAGCGTGGTCTCTTTTTCAACTGTGGATCGCTTCCCCAGTGCCCTTCATTCTGGGTTTTGGCGTCTTTAATGCCACGGAAGCCCGCTCTATTCACTTAGCCTTTGCGCTGTTTCTGGCGTATATGGCCTATCCGGCACTTAAGCGCTCGCCTCGTGACCGTGTGCCGATCCAGGATTGGGTGCTTGCAGCGGCTGCAGCTTTTTGTGGCGCATACATGTTCATGTTTTATGAGCAGTTATCCCAGCGCCCCGGCGCACCGATACTGCAGGACGTTATTATTGGCATCGCCGGGATTCTGCTGCTGCTTGAAGCGACTCGTCGCGCGCTTGGCCCGCCGTTAATGATCGTGGCGTCGGTTTTTCTTATCTATAGCCTGGCCGGCCCTTGGATGCCGGGCATTCTGTCCCATGGCGGGGTTAGCCTCTTTGGCTTGATCAATCATCAGTGGTTGACGACTCAGGGGGTCTTCGGTATTGCCCTGGGGGTCTCAACCAGCTTCGTGTTCCTGTTTGTATTGTTCGGTGCCTTGCTCGATAAGGCTGGCGCCGGTAACTACTTCATCAAAGTGGCGTTCTCGCTGCTCGGGCACTATCGCGGTGGGCCAGCGAAAGCCGCCGTGGTGGCCTCGGCCATGACCGGGCTGATTTCCGGCTCGTCGATTGCCAATGTGGTGACTACCGGTACCTTTACGGTGCCGATGATGAAGCGTGTCGGCTTTTCAGCCGAAAAGGCCGGTGCTGTCGAAGTGGCGTCATCGGTCAACGGACAGATTATGCCCCCGGTGATGGGGGCGGCCGCTTTCCTGATGGTCGAATATGTCGGTATCTCTTATGTTGAGGTCATCAAACATGCCTTCCTGCCCGCGCTAATTTCCTATATTGCACTGGTCTATATCGTTCACCTGGAAGCCCTAAAGGCCAATATGAAGGGGCTTCAAAGCAGCAATCCACCTAAGCCGCTGGTCAACAAAGTGATCGGTTTTCTCGGTGGTTTACTACTCATGATGGTCACCGCCCTGGCGGTCTATTACGGCCTTGGCTGGCTCAAGCCGGTACTGGGCGATGCGACACCCTGGGTGGTAGCGGTTGGGTTGACGATCATCTATATCGCTCTGCTCAAGCTGGCGGCAGGTTACCCCGAACTCGAACTTGATGATCCTAACGAGCCGATCTTTTCGCTGCCGCAAACCAAGCCGACGGTGCTGGTGGGCTTGCAGTACATCCTGCCGGTCATTGTGCTGGTATGGTGTCTGATGGTGGAGCGGTTGTCGCCTGGGCTGTCTGCCTTCTGGGCCACGATATTTATGATCTTTATCATTCTTACCCAGCGCCCTATTACGTCGATATTCCGGGGCCGCAGCGATATGCGTGCAGATCTGCGTGAAGGCGTGATGGATCTATGGAGCGGCCTAGTCACCGGTGCCCGCAACATGATCGGTATCGGCATCGCTACCGCCACCGCAGGGATCATCGTTGGTGCCGTCTCCCAGACCGGAGTGGGTCTGGTGCTGGCAGAGGTGGTGGAAACGCTTGCCATGGGTAACTTGATGCTGATCTTGTTACTTACCGCAGTGCTTAGCTTGATTCTCGGTATGGGGCTACCCACGACGGCTAACTATATCGTCGTATCGGCGCTGTTGGCGCCGGTCATCGTCAGTTTGGGTGCTCAAAACGGCTTGTTGGTGCCGTTGATTGCGGTACACCTGTTCGTGTTCTACTTCGGTATCATGGCCGACGTTACGCCGCCGGTGGGGCTGGCATCCTTTGCGGCGGCGGCAGTATCGGGTGGCGATCCCATTCGAACCGGCTTCCAGGCGTTCTATTACAGCCTGCGCACCGCGGCGCTACCGTTTCTGTTCATCTTTAACACCGACCTACTGCTAATCGATGTGACCTTCCTGCAGGGTGTGCTGATCTTTGTGGTGTCGACCATCGCCATGCTGATCTTCGCCGCGGCGACCCAGGGCTTCATGATTACTCGCAACCGCTGGTATGAGTCTATCTTGTTGTTGTTGATTGCGTTCACGCTGTTCCGGCCCGGTTTCTGGATGGACAGGATCCATGATCCCTACGAATCGATACCGCCCGCGCAGTTCGTCGAAGCGCTGGGCGATGTCGACGAAGACTCCACCCTGCGCCTGCAGATTGCCGGTCTCGATGCCTATGGCGATCCCATGACCACTTACATGACACTCCCGGTACCTGACGGTGAAACAGGCCAGGAGCGGCTCGATAACCTGGGCATGGAGCTGTTTATTGAAGACGGCAAGACTACCATTGATATGGTGACTTACGGCAGCCAAGCGGCAGAACTCGGCTTCGACTTCGATCAAGAGATCATCGAAGTGCTGGCTCCCGTCGATCGCTGGACGAAAGAGCTAATGTGGATTCCTGCCTTCCTGGTCTTTGGGTTGATTGTTTTGATGCAGCGCCGACGTCGTGCTAACACGTCAGCCACTGCCACCGCATGAAGGAGAAGGCCATGTATAGCAAGATCATGTTGCCGGTGGATCTGAACGAGGAGTCCTCTTGGTCGAAGGCGCTGCCAACAGCCCTGACGTTATGTCGGACGTTCGGTGCCTCGCTGCATGTGGTGACGGTACTACCGGACTATCGCATGCCCATGGTGGGCTCCTATTTCCCCAAGGACTTCACTGAAAAAGCGCATGCGGCGATCACCGAGGCACTTCACGCCTTCATCAAGGCGAATGTGCCTGATGATATTCAAGTGCAAAGTGTCATTGTGGATGGATCGCCCTGGGAGGCGATTATCAAGGCAGGCAAAAAGTTGGATGTCGACCTGATCGTTATGGCCTCCCATACCAAGCGAAAGTTTGTCGATTATGTGCTCGGTCCCAATGCAGAACACGTTGTGCACCATGCCAAAATGTCGGTAATGATTGTGCGCTAGTTACGACGTACACGCAGTACGGCGTCAGCATTAGACGGCCACATAGGCAAAATCAAAACTCCGGGCAGCTAGCTCGGAGTTTTTTTTAGCCGGTAGTAGCAGCTTAACTACATTTGCTTTTGCTAACGCAGCAATTTAATTGGCGCTTAACCGCTATTTCGTGGATTTTTTGTACGCGTATCTCAAAGTGCGATCCTTCAAGTGCGTTGGTCAGCTACATTAAGAGAGTATTAATGAAGATTGTTAAGCCATTAATTTGGCATTAATACCATCGGCGGGAATCGAGCGTTGATGTGATAGAGGTAAATCCTGAATCCAGGATCTATATCAGGAACAACAGGAGTGATGCCATGAATGCGGCTACAACAAAAACAAATCACCATGCGGATCAGCCCAGCGTCAAAATCAGTATCAATAAGGTCGGTTTGGATCGACCCAGGGCGTGGTTGGCTGCAGGCGTTGAGGACTTTCGCCGTGCTACGGTAGTGAGCCTTTCATATGGCATGTTTTGGGTGGGCCTTAGTATTGCGATTACCCTCGGTGCTTTCACAATGGGATATTGGTACTGGCTGCTGCCCATGATTGCAGGGTTTATGTTTATTGGCCCGTTGGTAGCGGTTGGTTCTTATGGTATCAGCCGGGCATTGGAGCGAGGTCAAGTGCCTAACCTCGGTGATGCATTTGGCAGTTGGAAGCCCCATGCAGGGCAGTTGGCGATGATGGGCGTTATGATGATGATCTTCTTCCTCGCTTGGATTCGTTTGGCCACGCTGCTGTTTGCGCTGTTTTTTGGCTTTGAAGTGCCCAGCCCCGCTTCGCTCTATACCGCGTTGCTGACGACCTCAGAAGGCTTGGGGATGCTGGCTGTAGGTACGGTAGCGGGCGGCATTCTTGCCTTTGGCGCCTTTACTATCAGCGTTGTAGCGATTCCCACGCTGATGGATCAAGACTTAACCTTTATGGAAGGTATCGAAGCGAGTGTACGTTGCGTTGCACGTAATTTTCGCGTGATGTTGCTATGGGCGGTGATTCTTACCCTGTGTGTTCTGGTTGGCGTCATGACGTTTTATATTGGCTTGGCGCTAATCCTGCCAGTGTTAGGCCACGCTAGCTGGCACGCCTACGAAGAGTTAGTGCGCTTTGAACCCATAGAGGAAATCAAATCGTAACTCAACTGTGAACACTCAATAACACTTCAGTGACCAAAAAAATAGTATTTGCCCTGACCTGATCAAGGAGATGGCGTAATCTTTACGCTATCTTCTTTTGCTGCTCCTGGGTGCTGTACCCTGAGAGTGATCTTGTGCGAGGTGTCTACTGTGAAAGCGGTGTTATTGGGGTGGGTCGTGTTGATGTTCAGCACTCCCCATGCGGGGTTTGCTCAATCAGCCGATGGCTTAGAGGAGCCTAACGGGCCCGTTATCTTGACTATCAGCGGTAAGATCGACCATACGAACGAAGGGAGTGAAGCGCAGTTTGACCGTGCCATGTTAGCGGCTTTACCACAGCACGAATTTGAGACGAGTACGCCTTGGACAGAAGGCAGTAGCCACTATAGTGGCCCTTTGATGCGTGACCTGCTGGCGATGGTAAGCTCAGACTATGATGCAGTTCATGTCTCCGCGCTGAACGGCTACGAAGCCGAAATACCGGTTAGCGATTTTAATGAGTACGATGTCATCTTAGCCATGCAAAAAAACGGTGAGGCGATTCCGATTCGGGAATATGGCCCTTTGTGGGTGCTATACCCTTTTGATCAAGATGAAACGCTGTTAAGCGAGAAAATTCGCTTTAGAGCGGTATGGCAGGTTATGCATATTAATGTTCTCTAGCGCTTCTAATGCGCGGGCCTCAAGCCTACTGCGTTATCCTCGTCGTTTTAAGCTCGTTGCTATTGTGGCGGTACTACTATTTGCTGCGGCATTGGTCGTCGCTACCCTCGCTGCTTGGCGGCAAGAAAATCTCACTCAAAGCTTGCGGGAAGACACCGCTTGGGTTGTCTATAAGCTGGATCGCGATGCGGTACAGCTACTCAACCATTTGTTGGCAGTAACTCGGGAGCCGTTATCACCTAAGGCACGTGAGGAGCTAAATCTTCGCTTTGAGTTGCTCTATAGTCGCATGACACTGCTAAACGATGGTGAAGTCCGCAACCTCATGCAGCAGATTGATACCGCCCGTGAGCTGCTAGGCCAAATCCAGCAGCAGCTTGATTTGCTGGATAGCCTGTTTCCCTCCAGTTCTGGGGGCGTGCCAGATGAGGAGCTTGATCGACTGCCGGTCGCATCGCTGGAAGAAGAACTGCAGGCGTTAACGCGTCTCACTGAAAGACTGGTTATTGCTATTAACGGCTACTTAGCTGAATCGGCAACGGAAGAGCGCGCTCAGCTCAGTCTGCTTTACAAGCTTCTCATGACCCTGATTATTGGTATGAGCTTAGCGGCCTTTCTGGTAATAGCCTTTTTAGTGCGTGAAATGCGTGAGAGTGCGGCGATAAGGCGGATTCAGGAGCAGCTTGGCCGTCAACTGGAAGTGACCGCCAAACAGGCTCAAGCGGCGAACCAAGCCAAATCAGACTTTTTGGCAATGGTTAGCCATGAAATTCGCACACCGCTGAACGGCGTTATTGGTATGAGTGAGCTGTTGCGCGAATCAGCGAGCCCCGCTCAGGTCGAGGATTACGCCCATACGATCCACGACAGCGCCAATCAATTGCTGGCAATGATCAATGAAATCCTCGATTTCTCAAAAATCGAAGCAGGGCACTTAACCCTCGAAACATCGCCCACGGAGCTCAAACCGCTGGTTGATAGCGTGGTGGTGCTATTTGCCCCTCGAGCCAAAATGAAAGGGTTAGCGCTAAGGGTTAATGTGGATTCGTTGGTGCCAGCGTGGGTGCAGGTCGATGCGGGTCGATTGCGGCAAATTTTGCTTAATCTAATCGCTAATGCAATCAAATTCACCGATCACGGTGAGGTCAGCGTACGGGTCTCCTCCACGGTGGGGCAGTTGCTCTTTGAGATTAGTGATACGGGGTGTGGTCTAAGCGAGCAGCAACAGGAACGCCTTTTTGAGCCTTTTCAGCAGGCGGATGCGTCGGTGGCTCGACGGTTTGGTGGTACAGGACTAGGGCTGGCAATTTGCAAGCGGTTAAGCGAAGCCATGCAAGGACGACTAGGGGTAAAAAGCCAGTTAGGCCAGGGGAGTACTTTCTGGTGCGAGTTACCCTTGATCGCCGCTGACCCCGTAACAACATCGCTCCCCCCAGCGCCCAAGCGTGACTTTACCGGCACAAAACTGCTTTTGGTAGAGGATAACGCCGTTAACCGCAAAGTCGCGATGGGCTTATTGGCGCGCTTGGGCTGTGACATAGTTTGGGCAGAGAGTGGTCGTGATGCCCTGGCCATGGCTCAGTCGCAGCAGGTGCATCTGATCTTTATGGATATTCAACTGCCCGATATGGATGGCCTGACAGTTACGCGACGGCTGCGTGAACAGGGCGGCTGGTTAGCCAGTGTACCGATCGTCGCCATGACGGCCGGAGGCGCTGAAGATGACCGACAACGCTGCCTGGCAGCGGGTATGAATGATTACATCACCAAGCCGCTGTCGCTTTCTGCACTGAGTAACGTGCTGGCGTTGCAGATTTTTGCGACCCCGGACGCCACTTTAAGAACGCTAGCAGCGTCGCCGACGCTAACCGGGGAGCACTCGTTGCTTAATAGCGACACCCTTTGCATGCTGAAAACGACGCTGGGGGAAGCGAGCATGATTCAGCTAATCATGCTTTATCACCAGCAAGTAAGCGATTACTCCGCGCAATTGGCTTCTTGCCTGGCTGCAACGCCGTTGACGCCAGAACAGGAGCAACAGATCGTGCGGCTTGCTCACCAGTTGCGCGGCGAGTCATTGAGCATCGGGGCAGACCAACTTGCCGAACGGGCAAAGCAGCTTGAGCTATTGGCCAAAACTCAACGCTCCACATCCAGGCAGCTTGATGAAGCGTTCAGTGCGTTAAGGCTTGCCGCAGCGCATACGCATTCCGCACTGGAGAGGTGGTGCCGTGATCACTTATCAAGTTGAGCAGGGCATCAGCACTGCAGCCAGCCAGCAGATAGATGCAAGCCGGGCAGCGGCGGAGCTAGCTGACGCTTTACAGCATGAACACCTGGGGTTCGTGCTGTTCTTCTGCAGCGCGGAGTATGATTTAGTGGCCCTGGCCGATGCACTGGAAAGTCGCTTTCCCGCTACGCCGCTAAGTGGCTGTACCACCGCTGGGGAAATAACGCCCGCAGGCTACGACCGCGGCTCCATCGTGGCTATCGGGTTCGATCGTCGCCTGTTTGCCATTGAAACGGCGCTGATTGACGACCTCGAACATTTTGAGTTAGCCGACGCTCAGCCGTTGGTCGATACGCTATTGGAACGTTGCCGCCAACAAGCCATCGCGCCGATCAATGAGCATAGTTTTGCGCTGACCTTATTGGATGGTTTATCCAGTCGTGAGGAGCAAGTACTCGCCACTCTGGATGCCGCGCTAGGGCGTATCCCTAGTTTTGGCGGCTCGGCGGGTGACGATAACCACCTTAGCCATACCCATGTGTATACCGCTGGATGCTTTTATACGCGTGCAGCGGTGGTCGTAATGATCAATACCCGGTTGCCCTTTGAAGTGTTCTCAACCCATCACTTAATCCCATTGGCTCACAAGCTCGTCGTGACCGAAGCTGACCGTGAGCAGCGGCGGGTAGTAGAGCTCAATGGGCTACCCGCTGCCCAGGTGTACGCAGAGTTGGTAGGCGTTGCCCCTGAGCAGCTCAGCGCCGCTGTTTTTGCCCGCCACCCATTAGCCGTCCGCATTGGCGGAAAGCACTATGTGCGCTCTATCCAGGGTGTTAATAGTGACAGTAGTTTGAGTTTTTACTGCGCAGTGGAAAACGGCATTGTACTGACGGCCATGCAGCCAACACCGCTCCTTGATGACCTCAAAGTGATGCTGGATGGAGTAAGTGCAAGGCTGGGGGCGCCGAGCATGATTATTGGCTGCGACTGTTTTCTACGCCGCATGGAACTCGAGGCTCTGGGGCACGTGGATCAGGCATCGCAGCTGCTGCGGCAGGCAGGCGTAGTGGGGTTCAATACTTACGGTGAACAGCATCATGGTATGCATGTGAATCAAACGTTTACGGGGGTGGCGTTTGGATCTCTTCCAGCTAACGACGACGACTGAAGCAACCGATGGAGGGACTGCAACTGATGTCCCGGCGCTGCGGGAAGAGAACCGCCGTCTGCGTAAAGTTTGCCAAGCGCTGATGGAGCGGGTTGAAACCGGTGGGGATGTCGATCCCGCGCCCTATGCCGCCTTTGAGCGCTCGGTATTACTCGCCGAACAGGTGCGTGAGCGCACCGATGCGCTGCACCGCACTTTAGACGAGTTAAGCCAGGTCAATACGCGCCTACTGGCCGCGAAAGCCGAAGCCGAAGCCGCCAACCTATCCAAAACGAAATTCCTTGCGGCTGTCAGCCACGATCTGCTGCAGCCGCTCAACGCCGCTCGTCTGTTTGCCAGTGCGCTAGAAACGCACTCGCTGCCTGAAACCTCGCAAATGCTAGTCAGCCATATTGGTCGCTCGCTAAAGGATGTTGAGGGGCTGATAGGCACGCTGGTGGATATTTCACGCTTGGATGCGGGGGTTCTCCACGCCGACAAAGCCCCCTTCGCGGTGAGCACGCTATTGGATGCGTTGGCGGAGGAGTATCGCCAAATAGCCGGGGTGAGGGGACTGGCCCTGCACTACGTACCTTCCAGTGCAGTAGTCGAATCCGATCTAGCGCTGCTGGCGCGAGTGATCCGCAACTTCTTAAGCAATGCGGTGCGCTATACCGAGCAGGGGCGGGTGCTGTTAGGCTGTCGGCGGCGCAAAGAAGGGGTAGAAATTACCGTGGGAGACACCGGCCCCGGGATTCCCGAGCAGCAGCGGGAAGCGATCTTTCTGGAGTTCCGCCGCGCTAACCAGCCTAACGGCGCTCAAAGCCGGGGTTTGGGATTGGGGCTAGCTATTGTGGATCGTATCAGCACCATGCTGGGACAGCCGATTTCGCTCGCCTCTCGCCCCGGTGCGGGCGCGCTATTTTCGATCACCGTGCCCTACGCAACGGCAACGGTTCCCTCAGTGCATAGTACTCACAACGCGGTGCTGTCTGACGGTGCCGAGGATCCGCTGAGTGGCCGTGTTATCTGGGTGATTGATGATGACTTGGCAATTATAGACGGCATGCAGGCGCTGCTGGGTAGTTGGGGGTGCCGAGTGCGAGCCGCCGCCACGGTGAGTGCGCTGGAGGCTGCCAGCGACGGTGAGCAGCCGGCGGTACTGTTGGTGGACTACCACTTGGGCGATCATCGGGAAACAGGGATTGAGCTGGCAGCACGGTTACAGCGGCGCTATCCAGGCTTGGCAGCCGTGGTGATTACTGCCAATCACGAGGCGGAGATTAAGCGCGCTACCCGGGAGGCGGGCATGCACTGTTTACTCAAACCGTTAAAGCCCTTGCGGCTTCGTATGTTGCTCGGAAATCTGCTTAGCAAACCCTAACAAGAGCGCCCTAACGGGCGCGGTTAGCCCGGTAAAAACTTAGATCCTCCTCACCCGCGATAACGATCGCATGAACCCGGCTGGTAGCATTCAATTTTCGCAAAATCGCCGAAACATGGGTTTTCACAGTGGTTTCGGCAATCAACAACTCCCGGGCAATATGCTTGTTCGACATGCCTGTCGTCATGCACGCCAATACCTCTAACTGTTTATCGGTTAAGCGCCCCAAGCGTTCGTTGGTCGGTGAACTGATGCTGGTGGGTTGAGGCGCATAAGTGCGCGGCGCTGGGCGGCGCATAACATCGGGCGGCAAGTAGAGCTGGCCTTCAAGAATCTGCGTTAACGCGGCCAACAGCGCTTCCCGGGGTGTGGATTTAGGAATATAGCCTACCGCGCCGAGGGTAATGGCATCGAGTACCAGTTGGCGCTCCTGATGCGCAGAGACAATCGCCACCGGCAGCGAGGGGAACTCCTCGCGCAGGCGTGTTAAACCTTCTAGTCCTTCTGCATCCGGCAAGCTTAAATCCAGCAGCAGTAGATCTAACTCGGTGTTCGCTTCAATCAACGCTATCGCGTCAGCGAGGCTCTCTGCCTCCAATAGCTGGCTACCTGACAAACCCCCGCTAATCACGGTTTGTAGCGCATCGCGGAACAGCGGATGGTCATCCGCCACCAACAGGGAATACATGGCGTCTCCTACCAAGGGATGAGGGCTAGTCCTGCCATCGGGCTATATCGCCATTTGCTTTAGTGAACAACACTGTCAAAGCACATTAAAAAAGCACCTTTAATAATCATAATACTCAGGAGCCTTACAATGATCTACGCCAACCCTGGTGATACCGGTTCAGTGGTGTCATTTGAAAAACGTTATGGTAACTATATCGGTGGCGAATTTGTCGCCCCGGTGAAAGGCCAGTATTTCGACAATATCAGCCCCGTCAACGGTCAGGTTTTCTGCGAAATACCCCGCTCAACGGCAGAAGATATCGATAAGGCCTTGGACGCCGCCCATAAAGCAGCGCCTACCTGGGGAAAAACGTCCGTCCAAGAGCGCAGCAATATTCTGCTGAAAATCGCTGATCGCATTGAGCAAAATCTGGAAATGCTCGCAGTGGCAGAAACCTGGGATAACGGTAAAGCGGTACGTGAAACCCTTAATGCGGATATCCCGCTGGCCGTTGACCACTTCCGCTACTTTGCTGGCTGTTTGCGTTCCCAGGAAGGTACAGCGGCGGATATCGACGCCAATACCGTCTCCTACCACTTCCATGAGCCGCTGGGCGTGGTAGGGCAGATTATTCCCTGGAATTTCCCCATTCTCATGGCTGCCTGGAAGCTGGCGCCTGCCCTGGCGGCAGGTAACTGCGTGGTGTTGAAACCCGCAGAACAGACGCCCGCGTCGATTTTGAAAGTGATGGAAGTGATCGGCGACCTGCTGCCTCCCGGTGTACTCAATATCGTCAACGGCTTTGGTGCCGAAGCAGGGCAAGCGCTGGCGAGCAGCAAGCGCATTGCCAAAATTGCTTTCACCGGCTCTACCCCCGTTGGCTCACATATTCTGAAATGCGCCGCAGAGAATATTATCCCCTCTACCGTAGAGCTAGGCGGTAAATCGCCCAATATCTACTTCGCCGATATCATGAACGCTGAGCCGACCTTCATTGATAAAGCGGTTGAAGGCCTGGTGCTGGCGTTCTTTAACCAGGGCGAAGTATGCACCTGCCCCTCGCGTGCGTTGATTCAAGAGAGCATGTACGACGAGTTCATGGCCAAGGTGATTGAGCGCACGCAAACCATCAAGCGCGGAAATCCATTGGATACCGATGTACAGGTAGGGGCTCAGGCCTCCCAAGAGCAGTTCGACAAGATCATGTCGTACATGGATATCGCCCGGGATGAAGGTGCGGAGTTCCTCACCGGTGGTAATAAAGAGACCATGGACGACAGTATCAATAATGGGTACTACATTCAGCCGACACTGTTGAAAGGCAACAACCAGATGCGCGTCTTCCAGGAGGAGATCTTTGGCCCGGTGGTGGCGGTTACCACCTTCAAAGATGAAGAAGAAGCGCTGGCGATTGCCAATGACACCGAGTTTGGCCTGGGGGCCGGTGTGTGGAGTCGCGACATTAACGTCGCTTTCCGCATGGGGCGTGGCATTCAAGCCGGGCGCGTCTGGACTAACTGCTATCACCAGTATCCAGCCCACGCCGCCTTCGGTGGCTACAAGAAATCCGGTGTAGGTCGTGAGACCCACAAGGTCGCCCTTGAGCACTACCAGCAGACCAAGAACCTGCTGGTCAGCTACGATATCAACCCACTGGGCTTCTTCTAAACGTTCTGCTAGCCATACCGCCCGGTCAACGCCGGGCGGTTTTGTCAGTCCCCCTGACGCTGACTCTACCGATTAGAGCCGTTCTTAAATGGCCGTATCGAAAACTATTAGGAGTGGCATCATGGATAGCACAATGCGCGCGGCGGTGGTTCATGAGTTTGGCCAGCCGTTGGTCATAGAAGAAGTTGACGCGCCCCGCCCCAAGCAGGGCGAAGTGTTGATGAAAGTGGCGGCCTCTGGGGTTTGCCATACTGATTTACACGCCGCCCATGGGGATTGGCCGGTGAAACCCTCGCCGCCGTTTATTCCCGGCCATGAGGGCGTTGGGCATATCGTGGCGGTGGGTGAAGGGGTTACCCATGTTAAAGAGGGTGATCGCATAGGCGTTCCCTGGCTCTACTCGGCCTGCGGCTACTGCGAGCACTGCTTGGGCGGTTGGGAAACCCTTTGCGAGTCTCAGCAAAATACCGGCTACAGCGTTAACGGCGGCTTTGCCGACTATACCTTGGCGGATGCGGGCTATGTAGGGCGTTTGCCAGATGCGGTCGATTTTATCGAAATAGCCCCGGTGCTGTGTGCAGGGGTGACGGTTTATAAAGGCTTGAAAATGACCGACACCCGGCCCGGCCAGTGGGTGGTGATTTCGGGCATTGGTGGTTTGGGGCACATGGCGGTGCAGTACGCCAAAGCCATGGGGCTTAACGTGGCGGCGGTGGATATCGATGATGGCAAGCTAGCCCTGGCCGAGCGCTTAGGCGCTACGGTAACCGTCAACGCCATGAAAACCGACCCAGCTGCCTACCTGAAGAAGGCCATTGGCGGTGCCCACGGAGCATTGGTCACCGCAGTATCCCCGAAAGCGTTCGATCAAGCACAAAACATGCTGCGTCGCGGTGGCACGTTGGTACTTAATGGCCTGCCGCCCGGTGATTTCCCGCTGCCGATCTTCAGCACGGTGCTCAACGGTATCACCATTCGCGGCTCGATCGTCGGCACGCGTAGCGATCTGCAGGAAGCGTTGGACTTCGCTGCCGAAGGCAAGGTCAAAGCGACGGTGGCGACCGACACGCTGGACAATATCAACGACGTCTTCCAGCGCATGATCGACGGCAAGATAGAGGGCCGAATCGTGCTCGATATGGCGAGCTGATAACGGGTTATGTGAGCAGACGGGGGAGGCAACTCCCCCTTTTTTTATTGCTGACGTTGTCATGGCACCGACGCTATTAAATCGCCGCCGTCACCGCGCTGCTATTCCGCCAGCCCAACCAACGTCGCGCCATGCGCTCGGCGTGGGCAAGGTTGCTGACGACCGCTAACTTGCCCGCTTCGCGCTTAATGCCCGCGCGTTTGATTTTCAGCGCCATACGCGGCGGCAGCCCAACGAATATAACGCTTACGCCTTGTTCGCCCAGTTCCTGGCGCAGGGTGTCCAGCGCCACCATGGCGGTGGTGTCCAGGCTAGGCACATCGCGCATATCCAGCACGACAATCCGTACGCTGTGATCAATCACCCTTAGTGTGGCTATGGCCTTTTCGGCTGCGCCAAAAAAAAGCGGGCCGCTGATTTTATAAAGTGCCACTTCTGGCGGGAAGTGCTCGCCGGTATCGGGTGCCGCCAAGCGTTGAGTATGAGTTAGCTGTGCCATGCGACGGATAAACAGCGCGGCTGCCAGGCCAATACCCACGGCCACGGCAATTACCATGTCGAAAATCACTGTTAGGGCAAAGCAGATTACCAGCACTGAGACATCGCTGGCGGGGGCGCTTTTCAGCGTATGCACAAAGTGGCGCGCCTCACTCATGTTCCAGGCGATGATAAACAGCAGGGCGGCTAAGGCGGCCATGGGCACATACCCCAGCACACCCGCCAGCGCGACCACGGCAAGTAGTACCACCAGCGAATGCACCACCGCGGCGACAGGGGAGCAGGCACCGCTTTTGATATTGGTCGCGGTGCGGGCCAGGGCCGCGGTAGCGGTAATGCCGCCGAAGAAGGGCACCACCAGATTGCCCAGGCCTTGTCCCATCAGCTCAGCGTTGGGGTTATGGCGGGTTCGGGTCAGGCCATCCGCCACCACGGCGCATAGCAGTGATTCAATCGCCGCCAGTAGCGCAATTGCCAGCGCTGGCCCGAGTAGGGCCTGAATCAGTGTGAAGTTGATCTCAAGCGGTGCGCCATCTGCGCCAGGGAAATGCCACGGTGCGGTTAAATTAGGCGCGAAGGGCGGAATGCCGCTGCCGCTCGCACCCTCAACCTCCCAACTAAATCGTGAGGCGATGGTGTCGACCTCAACGCCCCCCACCAGCAGCAGCGCGGAGGCCAGAGTGCCCAGCGACAAGCCAACCAGCGGGGCAGGGATTGGCGTGTTGAGGCGGGGCCAGATCAGCAGCGTTGCCAGGGTCACAAGCCCCACGCTGATCTCAGCCAGTGAAAGGCTGGGCAGTGCTCGGCCAATCAACATTAGGTTATTCAGGGTGCTGTCACCTAGCGCCACTCCAGACAGGCCCAGAAAGTCAGGTAACTGCAGTAACGCAATGACAACACCAATGCCTGCGGTAAAGCCGAGAATTACCGGGTAAGGGACGTACTGAATCAGGCTACCCAACCGAGAAAGTCCCAGCGCAACCAAAATAGCGCCCGCCATCAGCGTGGCAATCAGCAGCCCGCCCAGGCCGTGGTTGGCCACAATGGGGAATAGAATGACCACAAAAGCGGCGGTGGGGCCGGAGATGTTAAACCGCGAACCGCCGGTTAAGGCGATCACCGCGCCCGCCACGATAGCGGTGTAAAGCCCGTGCTGGGGTGGCACGCCAGTGGCGATTGCCAGCGCCATGGAAAGCGGTACCGCCACCACGCCAATCGTCAGCCCTGCCATCACATCGCGCTTCAGTTTGGCCAGTGTATATCCTTCACGCCAAGTGCTGACTAGCGCACTGCCAGGCAGCGGGAACACGTAACCCGAAGAGCGATGGGCGCGGGGCATGGGGCCGTCTCCTAAGAACAGGGAAAACAAGCCATTACGCTACCCCTGCGATGAAATTTGCACAACAATGCGTTAGTCGCGGAGTCATTCACGTACAAAAAAGATCCCGGCACGTGGCCGGGATCTTTTTTTAGACTATGAGCAGACGTTTGCTTACATCTGCGAGTCTTCCGGCGGTTCGCCGATGGTGCCGGGCATTGCCTGCACATGGCCCATCTGCTCACCGGCAAGGGTGAGGAAGTGCAGGTGGCGTTCATACTCGGCCACTAAATCACCAATTACCTGCCCACGGGTATAGCCGTTAAGGTCTTTATCCTGACCACCTTCTGCCAGATAGACGTCTAGACGTACATAAAAGTCATCATCCGCCGGGATAAAGCTTGGCGTACGCATACGGTGCGGGCAAACCTGGTAGACAAAGCTGGTCGCTTCGCCGAAGTCGACCTGGAGCATCAGGTTAGGTAGCGATTCGCCTTCAACGTGCTCTTCGGTGACGTTGGCGGTTTGGCCTCGGCTCTCAAGTTCCTGGGCAAATTGGGTCATCGCTGGGCGAATAGAGTGTTCAAGGGTCGCCGCTGCACCTGCTCGCGTGGAGGTGTCCAGGGCCCGATCCAGGCGCTCACGCCAGTCGCCACCGGGGGCGCCACCAGCAATCATACGGCGGGCATCGGCTTTTTTGCCTTCCAGTTTCAGCGCTTTATACATACCTACCATTACCGCGAAAATCACCACTGAGAAGGGCAGTGCCGTGATAACGACGGCACTCTGCAGCGCGTTCAAACCACCGGCCATGAGCAGAGCAATGGTGATCAAACCGATGACTGCCGACCAGAAAATGCGTAGTTTTACCGGCGCGTCGTGGTTCACGTCGCTCAAGATAGAGGTGAAATTCGCCAGTACCAGCGCGCCCGAGTCCGCTGAAGTGATAAAGAACACAATCCCCAGCACGGTAACAACTGCCGCGGTAAGACCTACATAGGGGTAGTACTCAAGCAGCGTGTAGAGTGTAGTTTGCGGGGTGTTAAGGGCCTGTACACCCAGTTCGACAGCCCCTTGGTTGGCCACCAGCTCAATACCACTGTTACCAAATACCGACATCCATACCATCATAAAGGCGAGCGGAATAAACAAGGCGCCTGCGACAAATTCACGAATGGTGCGGCCGCGGGAGATACGCGCCAGGAACAGCCCCACAAACGGTGTCCAGGCAATCCACCAGCCCCAGAAGAAGATCGTCCACCACATCTTCCACTCTTGGGCGCCCTCATCGGCAAAGGCGTAGGTGTCAAAGCTCGCACCGACAAAGCCCGAAAAGTAGTCACCGGCGTTATTAACCACCTTATCCAACAGTACCAGCGTGTCGCCTGAAAAGAGTACAAACAGCATTAGCGCCAATGCCAACAGCATGTTGAACTCAGAGAGGCGACGAATGCCTTTTTCAACCCCGGTCACCACAGAAATCGTCGCTAATACCACCACCAAGACAATCAAAATTACCTGCACGGTGAGCGTTTCCGGCACGCCGAACATATAGGTGAGGCCGTAATTGAGCTGCATCACCCCAATGCCCAGGCTGGTGGCAATGCCGAACACGGTGGAGATCACTGCTGTAATGTCGACAGCGTTACCAATGGGGCCGTGGATACGCTTGCCCAGAATCGGGTAGAGCGCGCTGCGAATCGCCAGCGGCAGGCGGTGACGGTAGCTAAAGTAGGCCAGCGCCATACCCATCAACACGTACAGCCCCCAACCGGAGAGCCCCCAGTGCAGATAGGTTTGAACGACGGCGTTGCGCATCGCTGCCTGGCTTTCCGGGGTTAAATCCGGCGGCGCCAAATAGTGAGCAACCGGCTCGGCCACACTGAAAAACAGCAAGTCGATACCGATACCTGCGGCAAACAGCATGGCTGACCAGGAGAGCAGCGAAAACTCGGGGCGAGAGTGGTCGGGGCCCAGACGAATACTGCCGAAGCGCGACATGCCAATGGCAATGACAAAGACCAGGTACGCCACAATGGCGAGCATGTAGTACCAGCCAAAGGTTTTGCTTACCCAAGCTAGGCCGGCATCAAAAAAAGCGCCAGCCTGCTCGGTGAACAGCATGGTGAGCACAAGGAAGATGACAATACCCGCCACACTGCCGTGGAAAACCACGGGATTGAGGCGGTCTCGGGAGGGGAGGATGGGGTTGTCTTTCGCCATGCAGGCGGACTCCTGTTGTTGAAAGATGATTTTATTTTGAATGAACGTTCAAATAAAATACGCGATTAGATGCCCCCCCTTCAAGTTAACCTCCCCTATTTGAGTTGAATTAGCGTGAAGTTAGTAATGCGCTGACGAACGTGCAGACGTAAAAACGCCCGGAGATACCGGGCGTCGGCTCTAAATTTGGCGATTTGTCAGCGTTTATTCGCTATCGGCATTCTCATCTTTATGATTACCGTGAGGGCCACCTTTGCCATGCTTGGCACGATACTCCTCATGGGCTTCTTGCATGGCGTTGCGCAGGGCTTCCTGTTCTTCTTCTGTGAGTATTTCAGCTACCCGTGCGTGATGCTCTTCACGCAGTGCCTGCATGGCTTCGCGATGTTCGGCGTGTGCTTCATTGAGCTCAGCTTGCTTTTCTACTGAGATATCAGCGCGCTCGTAAACCTCTTGGCGACGCTCCTCCATGCGCTCTTCCATACGTTCATGATCAGGGCCTTGGCCTTCATGATCGCCGTGGCTATGCGCCTGTGCGGCAAACGCTAATGGCATAATGGCCATCGCCAGCAGGGCTGGGGCAAACAGTTGACGAAATGAAATTTTCCTGGCGTTTGAAGTTTTCATAAATTCTCTCCTGGTGAGTTGACGATGCCAGTATCACCAGGTGGCGTGCAAACCGTTTGCAGATAGTGTGCAACAATCATGATCTTATTGGCTTGCTGCAGGTCGTAGTTAGTAGTTGTTAGTGGTAGGTGAGGGGTCACCTATTTATCCAGGAGACGCATAATGTCGCGTACCAAGCTAATTCGCGAGTGGCAACAGCATGGAGTACTGCCTACCCTACGCCGTGTTACTGGCTTAGGGGCGGTTGCCTTATTATTGAGTGGCTGTAGCGCTTCCCAACACTTTAGCCAAGCTGAGCCCGCTGTTGAAAGCAGTGCGTTGCGTGACCCCCAGCCCTTTACACGTTTGCCCCCTAGAACCTATACCCCCGAAGAGTGGCCCCAGGCATTAATGGCTGATGTTTACCTACCCGATGACCCGGGCGATGCATTGCGTCCTGCTGCCCTGGTGGTGCATGGTGGCGGCTGGCGCAACCGCACACCGGAAGATATGCAGGGCATTGCTGAGCAGTTAGCCGGGCAGGGCTATGTGGCGGTGAATATTGAGTACCGTTTTGCACCGGCGTATCGCTTTCCTAGCCAGCTGCACGATTTGCAGCAGGCGATGGCCTGGATTCACGCCCATGCCGACGATTGGCAAGTGGATACAAACCGCATTGTAGGTGTGGGGTTTTCTTCTGGTGCGCATTTAGTCAGTTTGTTGGCGGTGGCGGGAGTAGAAGGGCCGCTGGCTGAGCCCCACGGCGGTGAGCAGAGCCGTTTAGCCGCGGTTTTAGCTGGAGGGCTCCCCAGTGATTTGTTGAAGTTTGATGACGGTCCTTTAGTCGTCAATTTTATCGGTGGCACCCGCGCTGAAGAGAACGAAGCGTATCGCCTAGCCTCACCGGCACGGCAAATTACCGCGCAGGCGCCGCCGTTTTTTCTATTCCACGGCAAGTGGGATCAACTGGTGCCTGTAGATCATGCCACTGACTTCTACCAAGCCCTTCAGGACAACAACATCAAAAGCGAGCTGTATCTGCAGCGATGGCGCGGCCACATTACAAGCTTTTTGCTGCGCGGTGGCGCAATTGATGCGGGCATCGCGTTTCTTAATCGGCAGGTTAATCCCTAACCCTCCGGCTGGTACTTATAGCCTACACCGTATACCGAGCGAATGATCTCCAGTTCAGGGAGCGCTTCGTGGATTTTTTTGCGCAGCTTTTTAATGTGGCTGTCCACGGTGCGCTCCGAGACGATACGGTTGTCGCGGTACATGTGATCCATCAGTTGTTCACGGCTGAAGATGCGGCCCGGCGCCTGCATCATCACCCGCAGCAGTTGGAACTCAACCGCCGTCAGACCTAAATCTTGCCCGTGGGCGAGCGCCTGCCAGCCATCTTCGTTTAGTACCACCGGTGCGTTTTGCACCTCGGCTGGGGCGTCGACCGCCGCTTGGCTGCGGCGAAGTACCGCCTTAACTCTGGCGACCACTTCCCGGGGGCTGAACGGTTTGCAGATGTAGTCATCGGCACCCAGCTCCAGCCCCAGCAAGCGGTCAACCTCTTCTACCTTGGCGGTGACCATAATGATCGCAATGGTTGGCCACTGCTGGCGTATTTCCCGGCTTAGGGTGAGGCCATCTTTACCCGGAAGCATGATATCGAGTAGCACCAACGCCGGGGAGTGCTGCGCCAGCCAGGGCATTACCTCATCGCCGTGTCCCAGAGTCGTTACTTCAAAGCCGTGGGTGGTTAAGTAGTCCGCCATCAGGCGGGCAATCTTCGGTTCATCCTCAACAATCAGTACAGAGGCAGCATGGGACATAACGGTAGACTCGCTTAACAGTGAACGTAAAAGCAGGGTTTAACGGCTCTTTAATATGCACTCTTGGAACATTAATCTGTTTTTAATAGCGGAAAACGCAGCGTCCAACGTAGCCCACCTAGCGTTGAGCCAGAGGGCGTCAGCGTTGCACCGTGTGCATTAACCAGGGCGCTGGCGATAGAGAGTCCCAAACCGCTGCCGCCACTTGCACGGCTACGGGAGCCTTCGACGCGATAGAGCCGCTCGGTCAAGCAGGCTAATTCACCCTCCGGCACGCCCGGCGTACTGTCTTCCCAGATGACGACGGCCATTCCCTGCTGTGCGGTAAGCGTGATGCGCAGCTCCCCCGGCGGCTGGGTATAGGCGCAGCTGTTATCCAGCAGGTTGTTCCACAGCTGGCGCAGGCGCTGGGCATCACCACGAATCATAATGCCAGGTTCGATCTGTTCGGTCAGCGTTAACCCGCTTTCGACTAACCAGCGGTCGGCGTCGGCCAGGCGGCTAGCAAGGCAGTCGCTAAGATCCATCGGCGCCAGTTGGATATCCAGCGCGCCCGCGTCGCTTTGCGATAGTAGGCGCAAATCCGCCACTAAGCGCTCTAGCTGGCCCACTTCTTGGGCGAGGGAGCTTAGGTTCTCCTGGTTCAGCGGACGAATGCCATCCTGCATGGCTTCGATCTCGCCGCGCAGCACTGCCAGGGGCGTGCGTAGCTCGTGAGCGGTGTCAGATACCCAGCGGGCGCGGGCATCGCGGCTGGCTTCCAGGGTGGCGGCAAGCACATTAAAATCCCGCGCCAAGCGCGATAGCTCATCGCGGCCACGTTCCGGCAGTCGGGTGCGATAGTCGCCCTCGGTAAGGCGCAGCGTAGCGCCCGCCAATGCTCGGGTACGCCGCCCCAGCCACCAGGAGAGACCGCCTGCCAACAGCAGTGAGGCAACGCAGAGTGAGACCACGATAAGCACCAGATTGCGCTGTTGGCGCTCCAGGAAGCGACTCTCCATGCGCTCCATCATTTCTCGGGGAGGTCGGAAACCCAACGAGCCGATATGGGTATCACCACTATGCAGTGTCAGCCAATGCCAACTGCCCGAGCCTTCCCGCCCACTTCTGGGCGGTACTACAAAACGGCCATCCGCTGCGCGCAGGGTGAAATCACGCGCCTCGCCAAGTGGGGAAGGTCGGTCGCGGTGCTCCTGGCCTAGCTCAAAACGAACGATGAATGGCCAGCGTTCCGGCGACTGCTCCAGCCACTCCCAGCTCTGTTGGGTTTCCCAGCGGGTGACAAGGCCATCGGCCAGCAGTGTAGCGCGGCGCTCCTGGGCCTGGTTGAGGTAGTCGAGAAAGCCGCGGTCAATACTGTAAGAGACGGCCAGAAACATACTGGCTGAAATCGCCACATTGACGCTGAGAATAATCACAAATAGCTTGAGCCCCAGCCGAGAGGGGCGCCATTGACGTATGGCTGTAAGCAAGGCCATCAGTAGACTCCCTCTTTTTTATCCAGTGTGGGCTGGCGCGGCGCACTGAGACGTTCGCGAACATTCTCCATGCCCAGATAGAGGCAGGGCACCAGAACCAGCAGGATAACCGTGGCGAACAGCATGCCAAAACCTAGTGAAATTGCCATGGGAATCATAAAGCGCGCCTGCCGCGAGGTTTCCAAAATCATTGGCGCCAGGCCGAGAAAGGTCGTCAGCGTAGTCATCATAATCGGTCGTAACCGGCGGGTGGCCGCCGCTACGATGGCTTCCCGGGCGGCCATGCCTTCGCGGCGTTTGCGGTTGGCGTAGTCGATCAGCACTAGTGCATCGTTAATCACCACACCGGAGAGCGCGAGCATCCCCAGCAGGCTGATAATCGAAAGCCCGAAGCCCATGATCATATGCCCAGCGACGGCGCCGACAATGCCAAAGGGGATCGCGGCCAGCACCAGCAGCGGCTGCAGGTAGCTTCTGAAGGGAATAGCGAGCAGGGCGTAGAGCGCCGCAATCATTAACCACATAGAGGTTTTTAGCGTGGCCAGGTTGTCGGCGGTGTCCTGCTGACGACCGCCCATGCTGACTTCCAGCCCCGGCCAGGTTGCTTCCAGGTTGGGGAACTCCTGTTCCTGTAGCGTGGCAAGCACTTGATTGATGGCCAGATCACTTTCCGAGTCGGCGGTGACGGTAATGATTCGCCGACCGTTAATGCGTTCAAGGCTGCTGGAGGCTTGGCTGATGGTAATGTCAGCGACCCGCGATAGCGGCACGCTTAGCCCATCGGGGGTGCGCACCGGCATGCGGTAAAGCTCGTTCAGGCTGTCGCGGTTATCGTTGGGCAAACGCACCTCAACGCTGATTTCGCTGCGCCCTACGTATTGTTCAAGCGCGGTGGCACCCTGGAGCGGGCCGCGCAGGGCCTGGGCCAGGTTATTACCTGTGAGTCCCAGGGCGCGGCCCTCGGCAGAAAGGCGCATCTCTAACTGCGGTTTGCCGTCGCCCAGCCCGCTGTCGATATCCGTAAGTCCGTAGCCGCCCAGCGTTTCTGCTAGCCGTTCGGCAGCGGCTTCCAGCACCTGTGTATCTGGATGCGAAAGTCGCAGACTGAGCGCCGCGCCACTACCAGGGCCGCCGACGTCGGCTTCAAAACGAACCGACTGGGCGCCAAGCAGATCGCCGGTGAGATCGCGCCACTCGCGGGCAATCCGCGAGGGTGGCCAAGCTTCCAGACTCTCGCTGGCAATATCCAAGCGTACTTCCAGGCTTTCGCCGTCAAGCCGGCTGCGTGAACTGCTAAAACTGAGCGTCTCTTCGCGCTCGCTAAGAGCCTCGGCGGCGTCGAGCAGCTGTTGGCTTAGCTCACGGCTAACACTGATATTGCTGCCAATGGGTAGGGTGACCGTGGCCTGTACCTGATCCGATTCAACCCGTGGCATCAGCGAAAAGCCCAGCCGCCCGCTCATCGCCCAGGAGAGCGCGATGAGCAGAATCGCGATGCCCAGCGAAACACTCAGCAGGCGTTGATTAAGGGCACGCTGCAGGAACGGCTCGAACTGGTGGTAGGTGAAGTGGTGCAAGCCGCCCTGAAGCCACTGGCGCAGCGCTTCAAGGGGGCGCTGCCACGCAGGGGTTTGGCGGGGTTTGCGGCTATGTGCCAGGTGAGCAGGCAGAATGACCAGGGCTTCCAGCCAGGAGATTAAAAAGACGGTGACAACGACCACCGGCACGGTGGCAAAAATCAGCCCTAAAAAGCCGGGTAAAAACAGTAGCGGCAGGAAGGCGACGATATTGGAGAGAATCGCGAAGGTGAGCGGGGTGGCGATTTCGCTGGCGCCTTTGACCGCCGCATCGCGCAGCGAATAGCCCTCTTCACGGTAGCTGTAGATATTCTCGCCAACGATAATGGCGTCATCGACGACAATCCCCAGGGCGATAATAAACGCGAACATCGACATCATATTGAGCGAGACGCCGATCCAGGGCAGAAACAGCATTGCACCGAGAAACGCCGTTGGAATGCCCAGGGTGACCCAGAATGCCAACCGCGCTTCCAAAAATAGCGCCATCAGTACCAATACCAGCGCTAGCCCCATCCAAGCATTTTTTAACAGCAGGCTGAGGCGGTCTTCGTAAACTTCTGAGCTATCGCGGGAAATATCCAGACTAACGCCTTCGGGCAGGTTCGCGCGCAGGCGCTCAAGCTCACCGTTGACCGCTTCCGAGATACTGGTCGGGGTTTGGTCGCCAATCTGGTAAACGTCCACAGAGAGGCCGGGCTGGCCGTTATAAAACTCCTCGCGGTCGGTTTCGGCAAAGCCATCGCTGACCACGGCGATATCCCCAAGCGTGATGGGCGTTCCTTGGGTGCTGGTCAGAATCGGCAGTTCGGCAAAGGCTTCGGCACTGTTGCGGCGCCCTTGGTAGCGGATCAGCCACTCCCCTTCGGCCGTCGTGAGCTGGCCGCTGGCAAGATCTAACGCCTCTTCGGCAATGCGACTAGCCAGTTCCTGGTGGTCGAGGCCATAGCGCTCAATGGCCTCTTCGTCCAGGTGGACTTGTATCTCCCGCTCACGGTTGCCGGATAGCTCTGCACGGGAAATGCCCGAAGTGGCTTGGAGTTCGCCGCGTACATCTTCGGCCGCGTTGTGGAGTGCCTCCAGGCCGACCGGGCCGTATACCTGCAGGCTCAACACGCTGCGGGAGCGCCCCGCCAAGGTAAAGCGCGGCGGGTCGGCAGCGCTGGGCAGGGTGGTGATGGCATTTACCGCTTGTTGGATATCCTGATAGGCGCGCATCACATCCACACCATCAATTAGCGTGGCGTTGACGCTGGCACTGCCTTCGCTGGCTATAGCGGTCAGCTCGTCAATGCCTTCTACATCGGCAATGGCGGCTTCCATCGGTAGCAGCAGGCTCTGCTCCACATCTTCCGGCGTGGCGCCGGGGTAGCTGATAGTGACTTGAACGATTTCGGTGTCGAATTCGGGGAACACCTCTTTTTTAATCGCCAGCGAGGCCATTAGGCCGCCGACGATAAACAGCACCATCAGTAAGTTGGGGGCTACCCCGTGATCGACCATCCAAGCTAACGGGCCGCGTGGCACCTTCATGATTCGTCTCCCGGTTCATCTCCCGCTTGAGCCGGGGTGTCGTTGGGGCGGCGGATGCGCACTAGCTGGCCTTCCCTGGGCTGGGCCAAGCCAGCGGTGACGACCTGCTGGCCGTCTTCCAAACCGCTACGAATCAAAGCGTCATCTTCACCGCGGAAAGCCAGGGTGACCGGTGTTCGGCGTAGGCGATTTTCCTCATCTACCCGCCACGCCACGTCGCCTGGGCGCAGAGCCGCAGAAGGCAGTGAAATAAGCTGCTCCTGAACAGCCGGCTGGAAAGAGGCGCGCAGAACATCGCCCAGGCGCAGGGCTGGGCCGCTACTCTCCAGGGCGAGCGGGTCGTTAACGGCGATCAACAGTTGCGCCTGTAGGCCATTCTCTTCCAGGCTAGGCAGCATTGAGACCAGCGTTCCTTGGCGCGTGGCGCCATCGGGCCAGCCGCGGCTGGTTAAGGTGACTGTAGTGCCCGCTTCCAACCACTCAGTCCACTCTGCAGGCAGCGAAGCGCGCACCCAAAATTGCTCGACACCCACCAGGTGTACGACTTCGGTACCTTGGCTGAGCAGGCTGCCGGCGCCTACCAAGCGTTCTTGCACCATGGCTCGCCAGGGCGCGGTGAGGGTGGCGCGCTGCACATTGAGCGCGGCCTGGTCGCGAGCCACCCGCGCTTGGGTGACCTGAGACTGAGCTTGGCGCAACTGCGGTTCGCGCAGTACCAGCGCCCGCCGTTCGGCAGAGAGCTGGCGACCAAAGGATTCGTACTCGCTACGGGCCCGCTGCTGCTCTGCCTGCTCAAGTGCGAGCTGCGCCTGGGCATTGGCTAGCTGCGCTTCGGCATCTTCCAGGGCTAGCTGTAAATCGGCTTGGTCAATATAGGCCACAGGGGCTTGCTGCTCGACTACCTGGCCGGGCACAACGCCATCGGCAAAACGCTCCAATTGTCCCGCTACTCGGCTGGCCAGCATGGTTTCCTGTTCTGCCTCAACGCGGCCAAAACCGTATAGGTTCGGCGCCTGTGCACTAGCGCTCACCGTGACAACATCGACCACACTAGGCAGAGGCTCTGGTGGTGGGGTACGCTCAATGCGCGGCGGTTGGGTAATAATCCACCACGCCAGCGCCAACGTGGCAACAAGAATCAATAATGCACCCACGGCACCTAAACGAATGCGGCCATATTGATGCGTAACGTCATAGCGAGAAAGAGTCATTACCGCGCGTCATCCATTGGGAGCGAAAATTCCAGAAAAATAAGCGTATGATGCTAGCATCGCGCATCGTTAAGCAGCCATTAGTCAAACAATGTGCAAACAACATGCAATTGCCACTTAGCTTGGTATCCGCTGGTTTGGTTTTAGCTTAACTTGGCTTTTATTCACTTGGTTCACTCACTTGAAAACAATAGACTGACTGGTCTACTTTAAGATTATGAAAAACAATGCAACCCGTGACAAACTCATCGACAGCGGCGCCCAGTTGATTAGTCAGCAAGGCTACAATGCTACGGGCATTAATGCCGTGTTAAAAACCTGCGGTGTGCCTAAAGGCTCGTTCTATCACTATTTCTCCAGCAAAGAAGATTTCGGGCTGGCGGTGATTGAACGCTTTGCCGCCAGCTATGATGAAACGCTAGTGGCGCTGCTGGAAGATAATGACACGCCGCCACTCGAACGCCTAAGGCGTTACTTCGCGGCAGGTCGTGAGTATATGCACGCGTGCGATCACGCCACGGGCTGTTTGATTGGTAACCTGGGCCAAGAGCTTTCGGGCCAGAGCGACACTTTCCGTGATGCACTCAATCTGGTTTTTCAGCGCTGGGAGCAGCGCTTCGTGCACTGCCTGAAAGATGCCCAGACGCAAGGATATATTGCTATTCGCACTACGCCAGAAGCGCTTGCCAGCTTCATCCTTACCGGTTGGGAGGGCGCTATTCTGCGCGCCAAGACATTGAAGTCCGTCGAACCCATGGTGCACTTTGAAACGATCTTGTTTCAGCAGGTGCTGGTGCCGTCGGCTTAGCGCTTCTCTCGCAACTCACTTGTGCTCTAGTGGCGAGCACGGAAGTGATGCTCTTCAGCGGCCACATCGTTTCGGGTTGCGGCTCTTAGGGCGTCATCAAGTGAAGGGTCATCCAGAGCGATTAAACCGCACTGGGCCAGCGCTTCGCGTAAGCTGACCTGTTCATCCAGGCGCTGATACACTACCCGCACACAGCAGGGCATGCGCTCGCTGTTATCTGCCACGCCCATTTTCAGGCCGGTTAAACGCGTTACCTGGCTCTGAAAACTCGGAAATAGAATCGTCTGGGTGATCTCATGACCGTTAAGGGTTTCGTGATCCATTAAAAAGAGCCGATCTGCAAGTTTCACCGCGGTGCCCACATAGCGATTATGGCATGAGCGGGCGCCGGGGGTGGTTTGCATCCGCTCGGTGCGCTGATAAACCACGCCGCCCTCTCGCTGTTCCAGGCAAACCAAAGTACGCATTAACTGCCCCGGCCGGGACATGGAGTGATAAAGCTCAAAGTAGCGGCCTATATAGCGCTCCATGCCTTCGCTGCCGCGCTGAACCAGCGCGTTAGGCCAAGGCAGCGTTGCAGGGGTTGCTTCTCTATTGAGCTGGCCGGTTTGTACCAGAGCACGAAAATCGTGATGGGGGAGCGCGATATCCTCCGCGCTAACGCCAAAAAAGTGGCAAATGCGCTGACGCGCCGCGTGGCTGGGGCGATAACGCCCACTCAGGTAGCGGTTAAACTGAGCACGGTTAATCGTTAAACGACGACAGACCTCAGCAATGGACGGGTAGTAGCTGCAGAGCAGGCGCAGGTTGGCCACGAAATCGTCATGCATGGAGTGACTCGTTTCTCTTGGTGTCGTGGCCGCCTAATGTGATGCTTTGTGCTAAAGAGTGCAATGCTTTCCCACTTGCCGGATCACCCTTGCCGTCGCGGCTCCCTGGCGTAAAAAGCTATGCTATATAATAGATAGCTACATTACTAATAGGCACAGCAAAAGCTTTTACAGCAAACCAGGAGTACGCCATGTTTCATGGGTTTGAAAAATTGCAGCGCCAGGTTAACGGCGTCGAGATCGCGCTTCGCAAGGGCGGCAGTGGGCCTGCGTTACTATTGCTTCACGGCCACCCCCAGACCCATGTAATTTGGCACAAAGTCGCGGAAGAGCTGGCCCAGCACTTCACGGTGATAGCGGCGGATCTGCGCGGCTACGGCGACAGCAGTAAACCCGACGATGACCCTGAGCACATCAATTATTCCAAACGCGCTATGGCCAACGATATGGCGGAGCTAATGAGCGCACTGGGTTTTGAGCGCTTTAAAGTGCTGGCCCATGATCGCGGGGCGCGAGTTGCCCACCGTTTAGGGGTTGACCACGCGACGCGGGTTGAGCGCATGGTGCTGCTTGATATTGCTCCGACGCTTGCCATGTACCGCGGCACCACGGAGGCCTTTGCGCGCAGTTACTGGCACTGGTTCTTCCTGATTCGTCCCCAGCCATTGCCGGAAATGTTGATCAAGAGCGACCCCGCTCAATACCTTAAAAGTGTGATGGGGGCCCGTAGTGCCGGCATGGCTCCTTTCTCCCCAGAAGCGCTGGCTGAGTACGAGCGCTGCTTATCACTCCCTGGTACTGCCACCGGTATTTGCGGCGACTACCGCGCCAGCGCCACGATTGATTTGGCGCATGATCAGGCGGATATCGATGCGGGGGTAAAACTCACCTGCCCGTTAAAAGTGATGTGGGGCGCCGAAGGTGCCATTGAAGCCTGCTTTGATGCCTTGGCTGAATGGCGCAAGGTAGCCACCCAAGTTGATGGCAAAGCGCTCCCTTGCGGTCACTATATCGCCGAGGAAATCCCTGAAATATTGCTTGAGGAAGCGCTGCCGTTTTTATGCACGGAAGAATGAAAAGAGGAAGTAGATGAATCGAACTTAGCTCGACGACAGTTCGGTTCACCTATCTTCGCCTTTAATGCTCAATACTGCTAACGATAAGCGCTGCATTGACGCCACCAAAACCGAATCCATTGCACAAGACATGCTTGGTGGTGTGCTTCTGACCAGTCGCCGTGACGAAGGTTAAATCCTGCATATCATCATCGCACTGCTCAAGATTAATGGTGGGTGGAAGCTGCTGAGTATTGACGGCCAAGACTGAAAAAATACTCTCTATGCCTCCCGCTGCACCTAATAAATGGCCTGTGGCGGCTTTCGTTGCCGAAATCGGGATGGCGGGCAAGCGCTCACCGAATACATTACGCAATGACGCAATTTCAGCCCGGTCGCCAACGGGCGTAGAGGTGGCGTGGGCATTGATATGATCAATAGCATCAATGCTAAGATCCGCCATGCCAAGCGCCGCTTGGATCGCTGCTGCTGCGCCAGCGCCATCCTTCGGGCCCGCCGTTAGATGGTAGGCATCGGCGCTGGTACCGTAGCCGCTAATCACCGCTAACGGCGTGGCACCCCGCGCGAGGGCATGGTCAAGGGTTTCGATCACCATAACGCCAGCGCCTTCTCCCATTACAAAACCGTTACGGGCTTTATCAAAGGGCCTGGACGCGCGTTCAGGGGCGTCCGCTTCTGTGGAAACGGCCTTTAAGGCGTTAAAGCTGGCGAGCGAAAGAGGATCAATGCACGCCTCGGCACCGCCTACCAGGGCAACATCGGCTTCTCCATTGCGGATGATGCGCATACCGTCGCCAATCGCCTGTAGCCCCGCTGCGCAAGCCGTTACTGGACACCCCAGTGGGCCTTGAAAGCCATAACGAATCGACAGATTGCCAGCAGCCAAATTGGCCAGAAAGGCGGGTACCGTGAAGGGGGAAAGTTTGCGATGGCCGCGCTCGGCAAGGGTTTTTTGCGCTTGAGTAATGGTAGGGAAACCGCCAATGCCAGAGCCAATAATGGTCGCCGTTCGACGTTTTTGCGCTTGCTCAACGGGGAACCAATTGGCCTGTGACAATGCCTCGTGGGCTGCCGCTAACGCATAAAGGCTGAACAGATCCATTTTGCGCTGCTCTTTGGGGTCAGCTATCTCATTCAGGTCAATACCGCCGCTGGGGTCTTGGCTAATGCTTGGCACCACCCCGGCAATTTTGATCGGGATATTGCTGGTGTCAAAGCGGTCAATGGTGCTGATGCCCGACTGGCCGTTAACCAGTCGCTGCCAACTCGTATTGACGCTATTGCCTAGCGGGCTGACCATGCCCATGCCGGTAATCACGATAGGTGAGTGCATAGTGACTCCTAATTTATTGATATGGTCACCCTAGCAATGGGCAGTATATGATCAAGATAATATTTAGCTGACGCACGACGAGGTAGATATGCCTTATCCCAAGAGCCATAAATTGAAAACCAAAGAGCGCATTTTGGCTTCGGCGACGGAGCTATTCAGTCGTAATGGGTTTCAAAAGGTGTCGATTGGCCAGATCATGAAACTAGCGAAGATGACCCACGGTGCCTTTTATGCCCATTTCGCTTCCAAAGAGGCTCTTTACCATGAGTCTGTTCGCCTCACTATTGATAACAGCCGGGCGGCTAGACTGGTAAAAGGCCCGCTTTCGTTACAACACCTAACCGAATTAGTCGCCAACTACTGCAATCTTCAAGAGTTGGAAGCTAAGCATAAGCCGGGGCCTGAAGCGGTACTGTTCAACGAAATAGGCAGTGAAAAAGCAGAAATCCGCACCCTGTTTGAAGCGTCTTATATGAGTATGAAAAAGATGCTTGAAACCCGCTTGATAGCGCTGAGCAAGTTGAAACAACTCCCCTTTGCCACTGACCGCAACGCGATTGCTGATAAATCCCGGGTCATATTGGCCTCCTTGATAGGCGCTGTCGCCATTGCCAAGAGTTTGCCGGGGGAGGCAGAGCGAAAGCAGGTGTTGATAGCCACACAACGCCAGATTTTACTAATGCTCGGGGTCAGCGAAGCTGAGGCAGAGCGTATGATGCAAGCACAGTAACTCCTGCCTCTACTGAAATAATCTCTTAAATGCCTTAGAGCAAGCGCTGCTGTTCTTACCCAGCTTAGGGTAGGCGATTCGAGAGACTCCCCAAGACGAAACGGGTAAAAAACTGGATAATGGCTGCCATTCGCCTACCGGCTTAAGTATTTAACGGCCCAGGCACACTCATTACCCCGGACGCCCGCTCATGGAAATCAAAGTTAACTATCTCGACAACCTCCGCCTGGAGGCCAAGTTCGACGATTTTACGGTCATCTCTGACCAGCCAATTCGCTATAAGGGCGACGGCTCGGCACCAGGGCCGTTTGACTACTTCCTGGCCTCATCGGCCATGTGCGCCGCCTACTTCGTCAAGGTGTACTGCAACGCGCGGGATATCCCTACCGAAAATATCCGTCTTTCCCAGAACAACATCGTCGACCCGGAAGATCGCTATAAGCAGATTTTTAAAATCCAGGTCGAGCTGCCAGAAGATATTTCCGAGAAGGATCGCCAGGGCATTCTGCGCTCCATTGATCGCTGCACGGTTAAGAAAGTGGTGCAAACCGGCCCTGATTTCCAGATCGAGACGGTAGAGAACATCGACGAAGACGCCCAGGCGCTGCTGATGGGCGCGCCAGAAGGTAGCAGCACCTATATTGAGGGCAAAGACCTGCCGCTGGAGCAGACCATTGCCAACATGAGCGCGATTCTGGCGAATCTGGGCATGAAGATCGAGATCGCCTCCTGGCGCAATATCGTGCCCCACGTCTGGTCGCTGCATATTCGCGATGCGGCCTCGCCAATGTGTTTTACCAACGGCAAAGGCGCGACCAAAGAGAGCGCGCTGTGTTCGGCATTGGGCGAGTTTATCGAGCGCTTGAGCTGCAACTTCTTCTATAACGATCAGTTTTTGGGCGAAGAGATTGCCAATAGCGAATTCGTTCACTACCCCAATGAGAAGTGGTTCCAGCCGGGCCCAAACGATGAACTGCCCGATGAGATTCTCGACGAGCACTGCTTGGCGATCTATAACCCGGAAGGCGAGCTTTGCGGTTCCAACCTGATTGATACCAACTCTGGTCGCGAGGATCGGGGCATCGTCTCGCTGCCTTATGTGCGTCAATC
Organism: Halomonas sp. SpR1; assembly: GCF_031010175.1. GTDB lineage: Bacteria > Pseudomonadota > Gammaproteobacteria > Pseudomonadales > Halomonadaceae > Vreelandella. The sequence goes on along the minus strand of NZ_JAUAMB010000005.1, from coordinate 135,937 downwards.
CGATGGTGAGACGGTCTACTTTCCTTCCAACCTGATCGAAAACCTGTTCCTCAGCAACGGCATGAGTGCGGGCAATACCCTGGTAGAAGCCCAGGTACAGTGCCTGTCGGAAATCTTCGAGCGGGCGGTAAAGCGTGAAATCTTGGAGCAGGAGTTGACCCTGCCGGATGTGCCGCAGGAGGTGCTGGCGAAATACCCCAGCATTGTCGAAGGCATCAACGCTTTGGAAGCCCAGGGGTTCCCGGTGCTAGTTAAGGATGCCTCCATGGGCGGGCAGTTCCCGGTGATGTGCGTCACCTTGATGAACCCGCGTACCGGTGGCGTGTTTGCCTCCTTTGGCGCTCATCCAAGCTTTGAAGTGGCGCTGGAGCGCAGCCTGACCGAATTGCTCCAGGGTCGCAGCTTCGAGGGTCTGAACGACCTGCCGCTTCCCACTTTTAACTCCCAGACAGTTGCCGAGCCGAACAACTTCGTTGAGCACTTTATCGACTCGGTAGGCGTGGTCTCCTGGCGCTTCTTTAGCGCCAAGCCCGACTTTGAGTTCAGCGAGTGGGACTTCTCCGGCAGCAACGAGGAAGAAGCCGAGACGCTGTTTGGTATCTTTGAAGACCTGGGCGCGGAAGTGTACATGGCCGTGCATGAAGACCTAGGCGCGCCGGTGTGCCGCATTCTGGTACCGGGCTACTCAGAGGTGTATCCGATTGAAGACCTGATCTGGGACAACACCAATAAGGCGCTGGATTACCGCGAGGATATTCTCAACCTGCACCGCCTGGATGACGACCAGCTGACTGATCTAGTCGAGCGGCTGGAAGAGAGTCAGATGGACGACCATGCTGATATCATCACGCTGATCGGTATCGAGTTTGATGAAAACACCGTGTGGGGCCAGCTGACCATTCTGGAACTCAAGCTGCTGGTCTACCTGGCGCTGGAGCGTCATGAAGAGGCGCTGGACTGCGTGCAGATGTTCCTGCAGTACAACGACAACACCGTCGAGCGCGGCCTGTTCTATCAAGCGGTCAACGCGGTGCTGGAAATTGTCCTGGATGATGAGCTGGAGCTTGAAGATTACCTACACAACTTCCAGCGCATGTTCGGCGAAGCGACCATGGCGGCGGTGGTGGGCTCGGTAAGTGGTGAGGTGCGTTTCCATGGTCTAACGCCTACCAACATGCAGCTGGAAGGCCTGGAGCGCCACCAGCGCTTGATCGAAAGCTATAAGAAGCTCCATGCAGCGCGAGCGGCGAGAGCAGTTATCTAAATTATCCAAACATGGTGATAGATCTCTGCTGGCGTTATGGCGCCAGCAGAGCTTGCTCTGTTTGGTTGCTCCGAACAGACGGTCTAACCAGCAGAGTGGAACCAGCTTTGGTGGCTGAGGAATTCGATTAACTCGCTTCGAAACAGCTTGGCCCGCGCTGAAAGGCTACGCCGGTAGGGCCATACCAAGAAGATCTCTCGGTGGCGCCCCCGCCATTCAGGGAGCACACGTATTAACTCTCCCGCTTGTAAACTGTTTGCCACCATACTGGCGGGCATTAAGGCGATGCCTGCGCCCGATTTAGTGAGATTGAGCACAATATTCATATCGTTACTGATGTGAAAGTGGTTCTTATGACAAGCGTGCTGACTACCCGTTTGGTGGAACAGCTGCCACTCGCTAAACATCTTTGCTGCCACGCTGGGGCACGCCTGCAATTCTTCAACCGTATGGGGAAGAGAGCGCTTCATGGTCGGAGAAGCCACCAAAATCGGCTCTATATAGCCGAGGTGTTTTTGGATCAGCGTCGAATCTTTTTGAGGCCCGGAGCGAAGCGCAATATCAGCCTGATGGTCGCGAATATCGACCACGTTGTTATCGAGTTCGATCGTCAACGCAATGTCAGGGTAGTGGTGTATAAAGTGACGCCAAAATGCGTCTAGCGGCCCGCTGCCCAAATTGACTGGCGCCATAATCTTCAACGGCCCGCTTAGGCTATGCAGTGCCTGATCCAGATCCAAAATACGCTGGTCAAGCGCGAGCACCAGTTCCTCGCACTCGCGGTAATATGACTCGCCGTGGGGCGTTAACGTCAACCCTTTGGTTGAGCGATAGAGTAGCTCTACTCCCAGCGTGGCTTCCAGTGCACTTATGCGCCGCGACACGGTAGCAATAGTCATCTTCAGCGTTGCCGCCGCTGCGGTAAGGCTGTGCTGATTGGCAGCCACGATAAAGATGTTTAGATCATCCAAAGACGGTTTGCGCATTTTGCAATTCTGTAAAATGGTTTCTTATATATTGGCATATATTACCGTAATAGGTATTTGCTAGCCTTGGCACAGGTAAATAATGCTCTTAAGGATGCCCCATGAAACACAGAATTATTTTCGCGCTCCTGATGTCTTTCACCCTCTCGCTGATTATGTCGGCGTGGGTGACTTACATGAATATTGGTGCTCATCCCGATTTTGTGGCTATTTGGATACACGCCTGGCTCCTTGCTTGGCCTGCTGCGGGTGTCATCGCTTTTATCAGCGGCCCCTTTATCCATAAGTTAGCCCACCGCATCGCCGAGAAGATCTGATAGCCTGACTGATGCACTCTGGCGCACCCGCTGATGCAGTGAGTGCACACAACTGCACCGCTGCGCCAAATTTAATCCTGCCCCACGCTTGGTAAAACGTTCTCCGCGGCGCGCATCCCATACGCGCGATCTTAAAAGCGACGCGAATTCCAACATAACGCTAATACAAAAACGCGGAGAGAATCACATGCTCGATATGCTCAATGACCTCCTTTGGGGGAAGGTTCTGCTAGTGCTGCTGGTGGGCGTTGGCATCGGTTTTACCGTTGCATCCCGCTTTGTGCAGTTTCGCTATTTCGGTGAGATGTTTCGTATCCTGGGTTCCGGCCAAGCCTTTAAACGCAACCAGCACGGTCACTTAAGCTCGTTTCAGGCGCTGGTGCTTTCGGTGGCCGGGCGAGTAGGTGGCGGCAACATCGCCGGTGTCGCAGTGGCGATTACGCTGGGTGGCCCAGGGGCGATTTTTTGGATGTGGCTGGTCGGCTTGATGGGCATGGCCACCAGCTTTTTGGAGTGTACCCTGGCACAGACCTATAAAGAGGCCGAAGGTGATGGCACTTACCGTGGTGGCCCAGCGTACTATATCGTTAAAGGGCTAGGTAAGCAGTGGCGTTGGCTGGCAGCGTTCTACTCGGTATTGCTGCTATTGACCTTTGGCTTTGCGTTTACCGCACTACAGTCATATTCGGTAGCGACCTCTTTCGGTGACGCTTTCGGCGTGCCGGTGCTGTATAGCGGCATTGGCCTGGCCATGCTGGTCGGGCTGATTATTTTCGGCGGGATCAAGCGTATTGCGCGTATTTCCGAGTTTTTGGTGCCCTTTATGGCAGTGAGCTATATCGCCATTGCGCTGCTGGTGATCGCCATGAACATCGGTGAAATCCCAGGCGTGATTGCGCTGATTGTAAAGAGTGCCTTCGGTCTTGAGCCGCTGATTGGTGGTGGTATTGGCGCAGCGATCATGATGGGCCTAAAACGCGGCCTGTTCTCAAACGAAGCGGGTCTGGGCAGTGCGCCCAATGTGGCGGCAGTGGCCTACGTGCCACACCCAGCTAATCAAGGCATCGTGCAGGCGTTCTCAGTCTTTATCGATACCGTAATTATCTGTTCTGCCACGGCTTTTTTGATCCTGCTCAGTGGTGTATACGACCCCGCTGCGGGCGCTGGGGTTGAGGGCATCGCCCTGACTCAGGCAGCGTTGGCCGACCATGTGGGCGAATGGGGCCGCACCTTTGTCAGCTTGGCACTTCTGCTGTTTGCCTTTAGTACGATTCTTTATAACTACTACCTGGGTGAGAACAGCCTCAACTTCTTCAGTCGCGACAACCAGAACCTGTTTAACGCCTTCCGTGTCGCTATCGTGCTGCTGGTGTGCTGGGGCGCGACCACCGATTTGGGCACCGTGTTCGGTTTTGCGGATGTCACCATGGGGCTATTGGCGGTCGTTAACCTGTTTGCGCTGATTCTACTGTTCAAGTGCGGTCTGCGCATTTTGAAAGACTTCGATGTGCAGCGTCGGCAGGGCATCAAACAGCCGATTTTTGACGCTAACCAGCATCCAGACCTCGACCTGGATCCCAAAGCCTGGGAGCTAGAGCCTGAAGAGGCCGAAGCGCTAAAACAGCGCCTGGAAGGCGCGCCGGCAAAGTAAAGAGTCATCTAGGTTGTATCATTGAGAAAAGGAGTACCCATGCCCCGCGTACTGATGCTCTATACCGGTGGAACGATTGGTATGCAGCCATCGCCACAAGGCTACGTGCCCTGCGCGGGGCTGGCCGAACGCCTATCAACGCATTTGGCCCTGAGTGACCCTTATCGATTGCCAGCGTTTGATGTGCTGGAAATGCAGCCGCTGATTGATAGCGCCGAGTTAATGCCCGAGGCCTGGAATCGCCTGGTGGCGGTGCTGGAAAGCCACTGGCAGCATTATGATGCGTTTGTGGTGCTGCACGGCACCGATACCATGGCCTACAGCGCCGCTGCACTTTCGTTTATGCTCGGCTCGCTTAACAAGCCGGTGATCTTCACCGGCTCCCAAATTCCACTGGGTGAGCCAAGAAGCGATGCGCTGAATAATGTGGTCAGCGCGCTGCAGCTTGCGGCTCACCCCGTGACGCCTTGCGAAGTAAGCCTGGCATTTCACGACCGCCTGCTGCGCGGTAACCGGGCGTGCAAGGTGCGCACTCAAGGCTTGGATGCCTTCGACTCACCCAACTTCCCCTGGCTTGCCGAGCTGGGCATTGGTGTAAGCTTCCCCCAGCCCTCGGCACTCCTGAGCGGTCTACCCAATTTTGCGCCTATTGAGGTGGACGACGAGGCAGTTGCGGTACTGCCGCTGTATCCAGGGATGTCGCTGCGCCGCGCGAAAAAGCTGCTGGAAGATGAAACGCTAAAAGGACTGGTGCTGCATAGCTACGGGGTTGGCAACCCGCCTAGTTTTGAAGGCGAGCTGCTTAACGCATTGAAGGCGGCCAGCGAGCGAGGCGTAGCGCTGCTCAATGTGACCCAGTGTGCTCAAGGCGAAGTGGTACAGGGGGCTTACGCCACCGGCGCCGAGCTTAATCAAGCGGGCGTTATTCCTGGAGGCGATATCACCCTGGAAGCCGCCATCGCGAAGCTCACCGTGTTAACTGGGCAAGGGCTTGTGGGGCCAGCGCTGCGCAAGGCACTGGGTGCATCCAGGCGCGGTGAGTCTAGTCGTTAAACCCATTAACGGGAGGTAACACTCAGCGCGGATACAGTTACCAAGATGATCCCCATACCTAGCATTTGAATAACCCCCAGGCTCTCGTTTAACACTGCTACCCCAAACAGGGTAGCAGTGACCGGCTCGACCATGGCGATCATGGAAGCCAGCGCAGGTGCCGCATGTTTGATACCTACCACGTACAGCAGAAATGATAGCCCCGCGCCGAGAATGCCTAGCGCTAAAAATAGTGGCAGCTCCGGTGCGCTAATGACGCTGACAGCCTGGTTAATGTCCGTTGGCAACAGCAGGGCGATGGCCAGTACGCTGAAGGCAACCGAAAGTATTGCCTGGGGGCTGCCATGGGGCGCCGCGTATTTAAAACCAAAAATGAACACAGCATAGGAGAGCCCGGCAAGTAGTCCCGTGCCTACGCCAATGAGCGAGAGGCCGCTTGCGCCTATTGCATAGAGCTTGGTTAACAGCACAATACCCACCATAACCAGCGCGATGGCGAGCCACTTGGCAGCGGTGGGCCGCTCGAGCTTCAAGGCAAAGGAGACGAGATAGACAAACACCGGAGCGCAGTACATCAAGGTGGCAGCGACTGCAACGTTGCCATACTCAATGCTCAGAAAATAGAACGTAAAGTTGCCTGCCACACCCAGGCCAGCCACCACAGACCAGAGCCAAAGCCGTCTGTTGTTCAGGCCACTATGCCGACGTTGAAGCAGCAGCCAGCCAAGTGCGAAGAGAAGCCCTACAAACCCCCGATAAAACGACACGACGGCTGCATCCCAGCCGTCGTCTAACAAAATGCCCGCGATTCCTCCGGAAATTCCCCAGAAAAAAGCTGCGAGCGCAATCAACATAGTGCTGGCGCCTGCCATAATTTCACCTTTCATCCTTGAGCGGTTAACATCCGGGAGCGACGGCTGTTTAAACGCATATCCTTTGCTTAGCAGGGCTCCTGATCTGCTGCCTGCAGACCTTTCGACACTCACCTATAAAGTAGACGCTGTATGCCATGAGCGAAAGCTACTGGTTCACAGTTCAGCCAAAGAACCAGTAGCACACTAAAATGGCTGTGATGATGCCCGCAGCGTCTGCCACTAAGGCGCAACCCAAACCGTGACGAATACGGGAGATGCCCACAGCGCCGAAGTAAACCGCCAGCACATAAAAGGTGGTTTCGGTACTGCCTTGCATAGTGGCCGCAAGCAGGCCTGGAAAGCTATCGACGCCGAAGGTGTCCATGGTTTCGATCATCATGGCGCGGGAACCGCTGCCGGAAAGCGGTTTCACAAAGGCGGTGGGTAGGGCATCTACAAAGCGGGTGTCCCAGCCAAAGCCCTCTACCAGCCAGCGGATGCCGCTAAGGCCCGCGTCTAGCACGCCGCTGGCGCGCAGTACGCCGACCGCCACCAGCATGGCAATCAAGTAAGGCAATAGCGTAATGGTAAAGCTCAGCCCCTCCTTGGCGCCTTCGATAAAAGCGTCATACACCCTAACTCCACGCAGCGCGCCGACTACCAGAAACATCATCACAATGCTAAATAGCGTCAGGTTGCCGACCAGTGTAGAGGCTGCGGCCAGCGCTTGAGCGGACATCCCCGCTAGTGTGGTAATTAAAAGCCCCAAGGCAAGTGCAGCGGCGAGTAAGTAGGCAAGCACAATGGGCTGCCATAGCTTTAAGCGCTGTATTACCGAGACAGCTAGCAGCCCTGCGAGGCTAGAGGCGGTTGTGGCTAAAAGAATAGGTAAAAACACCAGCGTGGGATCGGCAGCACCTTGCTGAGCGCGGTACATAAAAATGGTTACCGGCAATAGCGTGAGCGATGAGGTATTGAGCACCAGAAACAGAATTTGCGCGTTGCTGGCGGTCTCGTTGCTGGGGTTAAGGCTCTGCAGCGAGTGCATCGCCTTGATACCAATCGGCGTGGCGGCGTTATCCAGGCCCAGGATATTAGCCGCGAAGTTCATACTGATCAGCCCCATAGCAGGGTGGCCGCGGGGAACCTCAGGCATTAAGCGGCAGAACAACGGATCGAGCACCCGCCCCAGCAAGCGAATCAAGCCCGCTTTTTCGGCAATCGAAAGAAACCCCAGCCACAGCGTCATGGTGCCCAGCAGCACCAGGATAATATCGACGCTCACTTTCGCCATATCGAACAGCGACTGCACCAAGCGGGCAAATACCTCGCTGTCGCCGCCCACTAACCACTGCCAAAGCGAAGCCGCAAAGGCCGCGATAAAGAAGCTTAACCAAATTCCGTTGAGCATGAAGGGCGGTCATCCTGGGCGGTGAAACGAGCGATGATGCTAATCCTACCGAATTCAGGTCGCTACAACACTAGTCGGGTTAACAAGCCTAGGCGATGCCGTCACGAATGCTGAGAAAGTAGCTTTCACTCCCGATCTGTCCGCCTTTTAAGGCGACTTCCAAACCATCAAAGGCTGGCTGGTCGCTATAGGCGATGCAGAGCGGCGATCCCGGTGTTTCCGGCAGCGGTAGGCGCGTGGTTAGGGCATGTACGCCAAGTTGGCTAAGCGCATGGCTGGAAGTGTCGCCCCCAGCGATCACTATGCGCTTAAGCCCATGGGCTTCTACCATCTGGCGTAATAACTGACCTAACGAGCGACCAATAAGGTGGCGTGCCTTTTCCCCGCCCCGATGCACTGCATCTGCATCACTGTTTGGCCCCATGGCAGTGTACACAATGACGCTTTCGCCCTGATTGAGTGCCTCGATAGCCTCTTTCAATGCCTTGTTCATGGTGTCGGTATGCGCCTGATCGTCGATAAGTTTGACGACATCAATGGCAATAGCGCGAAATTTGTTGGTTTCCGCGTATCGAATTTGCCGGGCAGTTACTTCAGAGCAACTTCCTGAGACCACAGCAATTTGTTCAACCGCTCCAGGAGAGGAGAACACAGGTGGGCTTAGGGGAATGAGGGCCTGCTCTCGCCAAATATCTACTAACGCATACTCTACAGCGGATGAACCCACTACGTAGCTGCCCTCGGATAAGCGCGTTCGCCATAGCTGTGCGCCCACTTTTGCCTGATGGTTGCGGTTCAGCGTGTCGTAGAGCAATACGTCATTCGAGCGGCTTAGTTGGTCAACCAGGGAATCGGTATCGGCTGATTCGATGCACAGTACGTCGGCTAAACCGATGGAGAGTAGGGTTTGTTTAGCCAAATGAAGCCTTAAATCGGCTTCTGCCATGGGCGTTACTGGATGGCGGCTCATTACTGGGTGACGATCAATACGGTGAACCTCGCCATCGAAGGCAGCAAAATGTTGGCCAAATACGGTATAGCGCTTTAGCTGGGGGGCACCGACCACTAGCGGCACGCAGCTTTGCGCGAACAGGGCTTTGCCTATTTCCAGCGCTTTGCCGATATTGCCAATATCCGGTGCGCTATCGAAGGTGGAACATACCTTATAGTGACACAGTGAAGCGTTAAGGGATTGCAGCCATGCCAGGGCGTTGGTGAGGTGTGTTTCCATCCATTCAGGTGATTCGCTGCGGCTGGTACCCGCAAGGCCAATCGCTGGAAAATCGGCAAACGGGGCTAACTGGTCTTCATTAGGTGGGGCCAGGAAAAGCACTGTTTTTACCCCGTGGAGGCTTAACGCTTCCATGACATCGGTCGAACCAGTGAGGTCATCGCCGTAATAGGAGAGAAGAAGAGGCGTGTTCATACGCTAAAGGTCTCCATTGCCTGGGCAAGCTCTCGGTGCTCTCGGGCATAGGTTGCCAACGGGATGCCCGACATGGCTGCTTGCCACCCCTGGCGTAGGCTTGCTACCCCACCGGCAATACCACCAGGGTGAGCCATGATGCCGCCGCCACAGCAGTAAATCAGATCGCTATTGCCAAGTGCCTGATAGGTATCAGCCACTTGGGCGGCGCTTTGCCCCGAAGAGAAGACCGGCATAATCTGATAACCCTCTGCAGGTGCCTCAAACATCGCTGTTTGGCAGGCTCGAGCGCTATTGATTACGCTAGCGTCCTCTTCGCTGAATTTATTGCGCAGGCCATTAACGTGAATATGATCCACGCCTGCTAGCCGCCACAATTTATGGTAAGCGTCAAACGCCATCCCCAAGTGAGGTGAGCGGCTCAACATGCCCCAGCCAGCACGGTGGCCGTGCAGCGCGACCTGGCAGTGGCGGCGCAAGTGCGCTACTCCTGCTAAGCCCACGCTGTTGATAGCGACCATGACGCAGGTGCCGCCAGCGGCCACCACGTAGTCATGCTGTGCGCGCATTTCGTCGATATCACCGCTGATATTAAAGGCGTACATGACCTTTTTACCGGTGCGCTCTGCATGGGCATTGATGATCGGCATAATGGCATCGACGCGCGCTCTCAGTGGGTTATGAGGGCCGTTGGCCTGCAGCTCGTCGTCTTTAATAAAATCAATACCTCCTGCCACGAGTTGAGCCACCATGTCAGCGGTTTCAGCCGGAGATAAACCCACGCTGGGCTTGATAATGGTACCAATCAGCGGGCCGCTGGTAATGCCGGTTAGTTGGCGCGTGCCAGTGGTGCCAAACTGGGGGCCAGGGTAGGCGTTGGCAAAAGCGCTGGGTAAGTCGATATCCAGTAACTTGAGTGCGGAAAACTCTTTGAGCTCAAACAGGTTGCCCGCAACGGTAGACACTAGATTCGGCAGAGAGGGGCCCATGTTTTCCAGCGGCCAGGAGAGCTCGACTAGTGCGCGCTGAAACAGAGTGTAGCCTTGCGGCGCCAGATCAGCGCGCATGGGCAGCGAAGGTGTCTCAGCCGCGTCCAGTGTCTCAATGTTTTCGACGACCGCACCGTGGGCTTCCCGCAGGGCGTCGGTTTCATTGGCTAAGCGCGTAAACGTGCCGGACGACTGCTCACCAGCCATGACTTGAGCCGCATGTTCGACCGGGTAGGGCGTCTCAATCAGGTAGCGGGCGTGAATACGTGTGCTCATCAATTCGACTCCGACAGTTCAAAAAAGAAGATCGCGTAGAAACAGCGAGATCATCGGCACATAGGTAATCAGCATCAGGCAGGTGATGATGGTGAGTACCGGCGGCAGCAAAAAGCGAAATAGCTGTTCAACGGGTAGCTTGGCTACTTGCGCGGCGGCAAAAAGATTCACCCCTAGAGGCGGGGTAAACATACCCAACGCTAAATTCACGACGATCACGATGCCGAAATGCACTGGGTCAATGCCGAACCCAATCGCAATGGGGGCCAAGATGGGGGCAAGAATCAAAATGGCGGCGGAGGTCTCGATAAACATGCCGACCACCAGTAGCAGCATGTTGATGGCTAGTAGGAAGGTGTAGCGATTATCAAAGGTGCTTTGGGCCCAGACGCCAATATCACTGGCCAAGCCTGAACGTCCAATGACAAAACTTAGGATGGAGGCCGCAGCAATAATCAGCATAATCGAACCTGCTGATAGGGCGCTCTCGCGGAAAATACGCGGCAGATCACTCAGTTTTATGGTGCGATAAACCACCATGCCTAAAAACAGCCCATACAACACAGCCACCGCGGAGGCTTCGGTGGGGGTAAAAATGCCGCCGTAAATCCCACCGATAATAATGACTGGCATTAACAGAGCGAGAAAGGCACTGCGAAAGGCGGGCCAAATCGGTGAGCGTAAATCACCATCCTGTGTGCCATAGCCTTTTAAGCGACACCAAATAATGACCATCACAATCAGGGCTAACCCGATCATTAGGCCGGGGCCGAAGCCAGCGAGAAACAGCTGGGTAATGGAGGTTTCTGTGCTGACACCGTAGAGAATCAATGGCACAGAAGGGGGAATGATAATACCCAGTTCCGCTGAGGAGGCCTGGATAGAGGCGGCCATCGGTGGCGGGTAGCCACGGGCTACCATGGCAGGAATCAAGATGGCGCCGATGGCAAAGGTCGTGGCCACGCTGGAGCCTGAGATAGCGGCAAACATCATGCATGTCACTACGCAGGTACAGGCTAAGCCGCCCTGAATTCCACCTACCAGTGAGCGGGCAAATTCAACCATGCGTGTGGCTATGCCGCCGTTGCTCATGATATGGCCGGCTAAAATAAAGAACGGCACCGCCATCAGCGGAAAACTATCCAACCCCACGAACATGCGCTGTGGGACGACCATGAGCGGAACGCTGCTGAAGAAATAAAGACCAATCACCGCGGTTAAGGCGATGGCAACCGCAATGGGTATCGACAAGGCAAACAACGCGATCAACGCTGAGCCGATCGCCAGATTCATAGCGTTTCTCCTATATCAGTACGAATAGGGTTTGTGCGGTGTTGGTTCTGATGATGCTGATATTCGGCGCAGAGCTGGCGTGCGACTACTGCGACGATGGCGACGGCGCAGCCAGTGGGTATAGAGGCATAAAACCATGACATGGGGATTTCGAGCATGGCGATTTGCTGGCCTGATACGCGCAGTGATATCAGGTACCCTTGCCAGACAAGAATAGTGAGCAGTGTTAATACGGCGGTGCACACCAACCGCTGGCCATAGATGCGTAAGCGCGGTGGCAAGCGATCAAGGAAAAGGTCAATGGAAATCATGGCGCCGTACCAGAAAGCCGCAGCACTGACTAAAAAAACGCTCCAGATAATTAATCCTCGCGCTAGGATTTCTGACCAGGCTGCGGGGTCGCCGAGAATGAAACGGGTAAAGACTTGGAAGGAGACTAAAGCGACCGCAATGGCGAGAAGTATTGCAGCAAGGTTATGAGTGAGCTTGATAAGCGCCTGGGCCAAGCTATTGAGAAGCGACAACATAAGCGTAAACCTCATCGTCGGGGAGAAAGTGCCTCCCGAGAGGGAGGCATGCAGCAGAGAATGACTCACTCGGTTGCGCGGATACGCTCTAGTAGCTCACTGCCATACTGATCTGCGTAGCGCTCGTAGGCAGGCTCGGCGGCGGCACGGAACTGCTCGTAATCGATCTCGGTCACCACTTCCATACCGTTACTACGCAGCAGTTCTACGCCTTCTTCTTCAATACGCTGAACGGCATCGCGCGAGGTTTGAGCGGCTACCTGGGCGGCTTCTCGGAACCAGCCCTGCTGCTCTTCACTCAGATCATCCCAATAGATCTTGGACATCACTAGAGCCGTGGGGGAGTAAACGTGGCCAGTCAGTGTCAGGTAATCCTGGATCTCCCACATATTGTTAACGGTCAAAATGGGTATCGGGTTTTCTTGGCCGTCGATGGTGCCTTGCTGTAGGGCGGTAATGACTTCTGTCCAAGAAATGGGCGTTGGCGCGGCGCCCAAGGCTTTGAAGGTTTCCAGATGCACTTGGTTTTCCATGGTGCGAATCTTCATGCCTTGCATGTCTTCGGGCGTTTCAACAGGACGCACGCTATTGGTTAAGTGTCGAAAACCGTTTTCCGCCCAGGCCAAACCAATTAAGCCTTCATCTTCGAATTCCTCCAGTAGCGATTGACCAATCTCGCCATCCAGCACTTTATGGGCGTGATCGTAGTCGCGGAACAAAAATGGGAAATCGAGAGCGTAAACCGAGGGGACGAAATTACCGATAGGACCGGTTGAGGTTAGCGTCAGCTCCACTGAACCGATTTGTAACCCTTCAAGCACGTCGCGCTCGCCACCTAATGCACTAGCAGGGCGCAGGTTGATTTTAAACTCACCATCGCTAAGCCGATCAATCTCTTCGGCAAACGCTTGGCCAGCCTCACCATAGTGGGAGTTGAGCGGTGGCGTGAACGCTAGGTTCATCTCTTGAACGGCAAACGCTGAGGTACTGGCGGCCAGTGCAAGGGCGGAGGCGAAGGTAGCCGCAATGCTGGTCGAGATTTTGTTGAGCTTGTAAGTGGTCATGTTCTACTCCAGTTTATTGTAATTAGCGGTAGAGCTTAGGTTTTTATGACGATGTTTGTGACACAGCAGTGCTAGGTAATACGCCGAATGCTTTCGGCAATTTCTTCAGGTTCAAATACGCGTTTCCAGTCATCGCGCATCAATTGTGGTTTGCCATTCTCAATGGCTTTGTTGCAAGCATCAGAGAATACGCCGGGTTGCTCATCGAAAATGACTGCCGCCAGAATATTCATATGGCCAAGCAAAAAGTCGCGCGCGCACTCTTGGTCAACGCCGCGGGCGACGACTTCATCCATCGCTTCGCGCATAACTACCAGCAGCGTGGCGCATACGGTTTCAGAAAGACCCGGCTCTAGCAGTGCCATCTGCTCAACCGATACTCGATGCGAACGAACCACCGGCGCATAAATGGTTTTAGCGATTGCTTCGCCTAATGCATAAAGCTCTTCAGGCCCCTGCATCAGGGCATTGACGATGTGCTGCTTTGCCTTGGCGCCGCCAAAGTAGTCGCGCTTGGCATCTAGATCTGTTTCATCATTGAAGATCGGTGGGTGACAAGGGTGCGTCACGAAGTAGACCAAGTCGTCACGGTTGGGCAGGTGGCCAGCAAAAGGCGCCGCGGCATCCAGTGTGATTACCATGGTGCCGCTGGCCATCAGTGGTGATAGCTCTTCAGCGACCCGCCCCACTAAGGTATCGGGAACCGCGAGTATCACCACTTGAGCGTCAGGCACCGCCTGCTTGGCATCTACGCAGCTTATCCCAAGGCCTTCTGATAGACGTTGGCGGCCTGCGTTACTCAACTCGACGTGTCTAACGATGTAATCCGATTGTTTTAAGTTGCTCGACAGGCGGTAACCCATTTTTCCGCCAGCGCCGATAAGGGCAATATTGGTCATAGCAGACTCCAGTGAATATGTTGTATGGCGTTAGCCATGTGGTTGCCGAAAGAGAAAATAGGAAGGTTGTTTACCTGGCAACTGGTATGATGACATAATATCTATAGCAGTCTGTCAAATGCTGCTTTGGTCGTATTTAAGTAAAATTTGCCCAATTTATTGAACTGCAGCGCTAGACTGCTGATGCTTAATGGATAACCAAGCCGCTATTTGGCTTGCGAGGAGAAATAGCCGTGCAACCAGCCCCTAAAATTACTCGGCGCAAGCTGTCAGATGAGGTGTTTGATCGTTTGTATGAAATGATTGAGGCGGGCCAGTACAAGCCTGGAGATACACTGCCTTCTGAGCGCGAGCTGATGGATAGCTATGGTGTGGGAAGGCCGGCCATTCGAGAGGCGATGCAAACACTCGAACGTATCGGGCTGGTTGAAATAAATCATGGCCAGCGACCTAAAGTACTGCAGCCGACGGCGGTGGGGTTGATGTCGCAGATCGATTTAACCGCTCGTCATATGCTAGCTAGCTCGTCACAGTCGCTTGAGCAACTCAAAGAAGCACGCACATTCTTTGAACTGGGTATGGTGGAGAAGGCGACAGGGCAGGCCTCTGAGGCAGACATTGCTCATTTGAGAGAGCTGTTAGGGCAACAGCGCGGGCATTTAAATGGCGATGCTCAGGCCTTTATTGAGGTCGATATGGCATTTCATACCGCCATTGCCGGGATAACCCGCAATCCCATTTTTATGGCAACTAGCCAAGCCATGCTGGGCTGGCTGGCGCGTTTTCACGCGAGCTTGCTGCACTGGGAGGGAAATGAAGATATTACCCTGCTGGAGCATGCCAAAATTATTGACTGTATTGAGCAGGGCGACAAAGAGGCAGCTGTAGAGGAGATGCGTAAGCACTTAGAGCGCGCACGCTTGCTCTATTGCTTAAACAGCTAACCCGACAGCGAAAGAAAAAACAGAATCAGTGGCGGTGAGAGTAGCGAGAGAATAAACCCGCTGACTACCGCAATAGGTACGCAGGCTACGCCGCCGTGCTGCTGAATAACGGGTAGGGTGAAGTCCATGGAGGTGGCGCCGCCGTAGCCAATCGCCAGCGCGGTGTGGCGGTGGATGACCAGCGGGATCAGGATAAACGCCAGCAATTCACGGGTGAGATCGTTAAAAAACGCCACACCGCCCATTAAAGGGCCCAACTGGTCGCCGATCAAGATGGCGGAAAGTGAATACCAACCAAAGCCAGACGCCATCGCCAGGCCTTCGTTCCAGCTCAGCGAGAGCAGCGGGGCGGCGGCCAAACCTGCCAGCAGCGAACTTATTGCCAGCGTCACCGCAATCGCCAGCCCCATGCGGTTGAGCAAAATCTGTTTGAGCGGCATGCCGGAGTTACGCAATTGGCAGCCGATCAACGCTAGTAAGACATAGAGTACCCACTCGGCCAATACATCTGCGGTGTTGAAAAGCTTTTCACCCAGGTGTGGCCCCAGCAACAGGCCAGTGATAACGCCTCCAGCCACCACGGCGACCAATAACAGCGACCCCTGCATGGCCGCCAGCTTGCTGGTGGGGGCGTCTTTGATCACCGGTGAGTTGCCTGCCTTAAGCGTTAAACGCCGCGATAGCCACCATAGCGCTGCTAAGTTAAAAAGCGTGGTAATGCTAAATAACAGCAAGGCGTTGCCGCCCAAGCGTGAAAGCTGACTAGAGAGATTTTCAAGGCCAGCAAGGCTTATTCCCATGAACAGTAGGATCAGATAGACCGAGCTATTAACTGCGCTGTTGATTAGGTTCTGGAGCTGCGTGGAACGAATGCGAACCAAATAGCCGAGTAAAAGCGGTAGTAGAACAATCAATAAACCCGATAGCATTTAGGGCGACACGCCCCCGTTTGGTTGGAAGTTAGTCAGTGTGAGCTGGGTTTCACGGCGGCCCTCTTTTTGGTACACCACCGATAGAATCAGGCCGGGCCAGTCAGGGTGAAAACGGATCTGGAGAAGACGGTTAGGCTTTTCAACATCGATGAGCGAAACGTTTAGCGCTTCGAACTCGTCGCCAGGCATGCCAATGCTGCCGGGATCAGTTATCCGTTGTTTATCAACATAGTATTGGAAGTGCTCATCACGCCCTTTGTGATCGACAAACTCAATGTCGCAGGGGGTGCGCTCTGTACAGCTTTCGTGCCCTGCTCGGCGCGATAGGTCAAAGAGCGCCGTCTGGCGGTCTAAGGTGGGTATATCCCGTTCGCTCAATTGATAGCTGTCACCGACGCCGAGCAACGAATAGCTACTGCTATAGAGCAACGCATGGGTATCATGCTCATTCAGCGAAAAACGGCTGAACTCCTGGCCGCGCGCCACGGCGACCGAAAAGCGCATATCGCTTAACCAGTGATTTCCTTCGTTAGAGAGGCGATGGGTGATAGTCGCTCCCGGCCAACCGCGAACCTCAAGCCGGTACTGTGCTTCAAAAGGCCTGGGGGCTTCAAAGAGCTGCGGGTCTTTGAGTGTGTCTGCTGCTAACGCCATGTCGCTAGAACATAAGACGGCAAAACTCATCCCCAACCCTGCTAGCGCGCGGCCAGGCAGTCGTGCGAGAACATTGACCAAGAGCCTTTCCTCCATAAAAACGTATCTTCCTAAGAGCCTTTAGGCTGCACTTGGTTCCCAGCGCGCCAGTATAGCGGGTGAGGGCGTCGTCAGTAACCTGCCTCCGGGTTGATCGTGGAGAGCTTTTCTCCCGATTCAAAAGCATGCAAGTAAGAGATCACTTGGTCGATGGCATCGTTAAGTGGGGTAGGCGCCGCCATATGCGGTGTGACAACGACCCTGGGATGTTTCCATAGCGGATTGTCAGTAGGCAGCGGCTCTTCATGGAATACATCCAGCAGTGCACCGCGTAAGTGGCCAGGCTGACCGGCGCTTCCCAGCGCGTCCAGCAGCGCCTGCTCATCAATCAAGCTACCCCTACCAGGGTTAATCACACTAGCGCCTTTGGGCAGCTGGGCCAGCCGCTCAGCGTTAAGAATGTGTTGAGTGGCGGCCGTGTCGGGGAGAATAGTGACAAGGCTTTGCACCTGGCCGAGCAGTTCTGTTAGCCCGTCGTCGCCGTGAAAACAGCGCACTCCGCTGATCTGCTTGGGTGAGCGGCTCCAGCCCAGCACCGGGAAGCCCGCTTGCTGCAAGGCGCTGGCGACAGAGCTGCCAATAGCCCCCAGGCCTAATACACCCACCGGCCACTGAGATTTTTCCACCACCTCTTGCGGTTGCCAAGTGGCGCTATGCTGCTGTTCCGCGTAACGATCCATGCTGCGGTAGAAGTGCAGCACGCCATAGAGGACGTAATCGGCCATTAGCTCGCCCATACCCGCATCGCGTAACTTTACGATGGGTACGTCTTCAGGCAGGCCAGGGGTTTTGAGGAGGTAATCCACCCCTGCGCCTAAATTAATGATGCCTTTGAGCTGGTTCTGCTCTTGCAGTAAGTGTGCGGGGGCCTTCCAGATAGCGAGATAGTCAGCCCCTTTACGCTCATCCGCTGGCGCCTCGCTGGTCAGTACGGTGGCTTGGGGCAATGCTTCCGCAAGCGCCGCTTGCCACTGCGCAGCTTCATCAATATGCACGACAATTTTCATCCCGTTCCCCTCTTGCTAAACGTGTTATCACTGCAGGTTATCATGGTGAGCGCTAAAGGCGGTTGCAAGCTTGCTTAGTGCAAATAACGATGCCGTATGCACTTTTTGTCATAAAGCCTTTGACCGTTGACCAAGGGTCGGTGCTAGTATCGGCTTAAGACGACATTGGCGGGCCTGCTGCAACGGCAGCAGATGCAACCCCGACGCCTGATCGGTGGTGGCCAGGTCGATCCTGTGGCCCAGCGTTGCGTGCCTATAGTGGGCAGTGCGCTGGTTCTTGGTGATCTTTAATGGCGAGTTGGCCGATGACTCAGGTTTCCCTACCTTTCACGCGCGAAGAGTACGCTACCCGCCTGTGGAAAGTGCGTGCTGAAATGGCCAGTCGTGGCATTGACGTATTGATCGTCAGTGACCCGTCCAATATGGCTTGGCTGACCGGCTACGACGGTTGGTCGTTTTATGTGCATCAGTGTGTGCTGGTGGGCCTTGAAGGCGAGCCGGTATGGTTCGGACGGCGCATGGATGCCAATGGTGCCCTGCGCACCTGCTGGATCGACCCCGATAATATTACCTACTACCCGGATTACTATGTACAGAATCCGGACATGCACCCGATGGAGTATCTGGCGCAGTCGATCATGCCTGATCGCGGCTGGCATCTGGGCGTGGTGGGCATGGAGATGGATAACTACTACTTCTCCGCCAAGGCCTATTTAAGCCTGCTGCGCGAGCTGCCCCATGCGCGCTTTATGGATGCCAATGCGCTGGTGAACTGGTGTCGGGCGATAAAGTCGCCCCAGGAAGTCGAGTACATGCGCATTGCCGCCAAAATTGTGGAAGGCATGCACACGCGCATTCTGGAAGTCATTGAGCCGGGTTTGCCCAAGAGCAAGCTGGTGTCAGAAATTTATCGCGTGGGTATCGAAGGCTTTGTGGATGAGAACGGCAAGGTATTTGGCGGCGACTATCCCGCCATTGTACCCATGCTGCCCACCGGCAAAGACGCTGCCGCACCGCACCTGACCTGGGACGACACGCCGTTTCGCAAAGGCGAGGGCACCTTCTTTGAGATTGCCGGGGTGTTCAAGCGTTACCACGCGCCGATGTCGCGCACGGTATTTCTGGGCACACCGCCGACGGATTTTATCCGCGCTGAATCGGCCCTGCTTGAAGGCATTGAAAACGGCCTGGCAGTGGCCAAACCTGGGAATCGAACGGCGGATATTGCCATGGCGCTGGGCGCGTCGATGGATAAATACGGGTTTGACCGGGGCGGTGCTCGCTGTGGTTATCCCATCGGTATTTCGTACCCGCCCGACTGGGGTGAGCGCACCATGAGTCTGCGCCCCTCGGATGACACTGTCTTACAGCCTGGCATGACGTTCCACTTCATGCCGGGGCTATGGGAAGAGAATTGGGGCCTGGAAATTACCGAGAGTATTTTGATTACTGATACTGGCTGCGAAACCCTGGCCAACTTTCCCCGCCAGCTGTTTGTGAAGTAGTGGCTAATGTGTGGAATAGTGGCTAAATAGTAGCGGTTAAATAAAGGAATTTTTTCATGACGATGCGACCTAGTCCGATTTCCGCCACTGTAGATTTTGAAGCCGATGGCGTGCAGCACGGTTTTTTAAAGCTGCCTATCTCCACCGATGAGTCGGCCTGGGGGGCGGTGATGATCCCCGTGACCGTGGTTAAGAATGGCGACGGCCCCACGGCGCTGCTCACTGGCGGCAACCACGGCGATGAGTACGAAGGCATCACCTCGCTGCTGAAGCTCTCCTCAACGCTGAAAGCAGAGGATGTCACGGGCCGAGTGATTATCGTACCGTGCATGAATACCCCAGCGGTGATGGCAGGCAAGCGCACCTCGCCGATGGATAAAGGCAACCTGAATCGCAGCTTCCCAGGTGACCCTAACGGCAGCGTGACGCCGCAAATTGCCGACTACTTCACCCGTGTGCTGGTACCCATGGCGGATGTGGTGCTTGATTTGCACTCCGGCGGCCGCACGCTGGACATTCTGCCTTTCGGCGCCTCTCACGTGCTGGATAACAAAGCGCAGCAGCAGTCCGCTCTGGAAGGTGCCAAAGCGTTTGGCGCCCCCTACGCCATGGTGATGTTTGAGCTGGACGCGGAAAAACTCTTCGACACCGCCTGCGAGCGCCAGGGCAAGGTATTTGTGGCCACTGAACTGGGCGGTGGCGGTACGTCCACGCCGCAAAGCATTGCCATTGCAGAGCGCGGCGTGCGCAATTTCCTGATTCACTATGGCCTAGTAGAAGGCGAAGTGGAAATGCCCGCTGGTGGGCAGATATATCTCGATATGCCCGACGCCAGTTGCTACGTGCAGAGCCAGCACTCTGGCGTATTAGAGCTGTTGGTAGCGCTGGGTGACGAGGTCAAAAAAGGTCAAACCATTGCCTACGTGTACGACATGACCCGTAGCGGCACCGAGCCGGTGGCTTACAAAGCAGAGCGTGATGGTATTCTGATGGCCCGCCGCGCGCCCTCGCTGATCAATATGGGGGACACCCTGGCGGTGATTGCCGATGTTGTTGAACGCCTGGAGGCGTAGACCTCGGCATGATGAAACTTGACCGTTACGATCTCAAAATTCTCGATATTCTCTCCCGTGATGGGCGGATCACCAAATCTAAGCTGGCCGAAGCAATCAACCTCTCGGTCAGCCCCTGTTGGGAGCGGGTAAAAAGGCTGGAAAAAGCTGGTGTGATTCAGGGCTACAGTGCGCGCATCAATAGCGAGGTATTGGTGCCGCGTAATTCTGTTTGGGTGCAGATCGAGCTTAAACAGCACAACGCCGAGAGCTTCACCCGCTTTGAGGCCCTGGTGATGCAAACTCCGGAAGTCACTGAGTGCGTGGCGGTGGGGGGTGGGGTGGATTACCTGGTGAAGTTTGAAGCGCGCACCATCGATAGCTACCAACGATTGATAGATAAGTGGCTGGTCTCAGACGCCGGCATTGAGCGCTACTTCACCTATATCGTGACTAAAAGTGTCAAATCTCCAGAGCTAGGCTTATCAATGGATGATATTGATTCAGTTTAGCCGGGGCTAAGCGCCTAATGATAGTGCTTTCACCGGCCACTCTTTCGTTCAACATAAATCTTAGGGTCGGGAGATTGCTCTCTCACACTGGAAATAGTACAATGAATCTGTAATTGTTGCGGTTTCGTTAAAGCCAGTGCAACGCTGGTTAAGCCGTAGCAGTCATGTACTGGTGTGGTACAGATACTCCCCTGAAATCTTCCGGGTCTTATCTTTGCTTATCTTGATTTATTAAGTTGCTAGCAAGCAATTTGATTGACTGATAAACGGAGAAGCCCTACGTGATATTAAAACTTTCGATACTTTCAATATCCTTGATTACCGTGATGGCAGGCGCGATGATTGCACCCGCGGTTGCCAAGATTGGTCTCGCCTTTCCTGATGCTACTAACTTCGAGATTAATCTTCTCACCTCGCTACATGCCGGTTTAGTGGTTCCTTTCTCATTTGTATCGGGATATCTGACAAAGCGATTTGCCAAAAAGTCGATACTTATTGTGTCTCTAATTATGTACCTTGTCGGCGGTATAGGAGGTTTTTTATCGCCTAGTATGGAGTTCATGTTGGTGACTCGCGTAATACTAGGGATTGCTATTGGTTTAATGATTCCTTTGTCGATTACCCTGATTTCCGATTACTATGAAGGAGAGGAAAGAACTAAGACGTTAGGCCTGCAGAGCGCTGCGACTAACCTGGGCGGTATTATTGCTATTGTAGTGTCAGGCGTTTTAGCAATGATAAGCTGGCGCTATTCCTTCCTCGCCTACGCTATCGCGTTTCTGGCACTGTTTATGGTGATTTTCTTCCTACCTAAAAAGTCACCGCAACAAGCGCAAGGTAATGGTAATGAAGAAGCAAGCAGTTTTGATGGTCGGGTTTTCCTACTGACTATTTATATGATTCTGACCTTCGTTGTTTTCTACGGCATTCCCTCGAATATGGCGCTTTTCCTAAGCGAGCTGGACATCACTAATACTGTCGTCAATGGCGTTATTATAGCTGTGTGTTCGGTAGGTGGTTTCTTTGGTGGTATGTCCGTTGCCTTCTTTCGTCGGTTATTAAAATCATTTTTTGTGCCCTTGCAAGTGGTTTATATGGCTATTGGCTTCTCAATGATTGCCTTCTTAAACCAATATATCGTGTTTTTAGGGTTAGGGGTTTTAATACTCGGTTTTGGGTATGGCAGTACAGTTCCTGTTATCTTCGACAGTGCTACTAAGATTACTTCTGGCACTGGTCGTGCAATGGCAACAGCATTGTTGGTTAGTAGTATTTACCTTGGTCAGTTTATTTCGCCGCTTACTTTAGGTGAGATTTCGCATTGGTTTGGTGATGGTAGCGTTTACTTCTCTTATGTAGTGATGGCACTGGCACTGGTATTTGTGGCGATCCTGTTAATAGCGGAACGTACGCTGCACTTTACTGGCATTAAAAAATGGCTGTCTCGTAGCAGTTATAATCATGCATTGATTGAAGTAAAGAAAATAAATGTTGAGCTACAGGAGCGTGTCGATATGCTGTCTCAACAGATTGAAGATATTCAAGCTCAACAGGTGCGAGACAACCGAGAACAACTTAAAATTTTAAAGAAATTAGATCGTTATAATACAAGTGGCGACTACTCTTCTAATTCTAATAATTAATTTGATATATGAGGTGAAAGTGATGGCAAAATATATTGTAGCCTGTGTTGATGGTTCCCCGACGACATCGGCTGTGTGCGATATGGCAGCTTGGACAAGTAAGCGGTTGGCAACCCCGTTGGCTTTATTAAATGTAATTGAACGAAATGAAGCTAATCAGGACGCATCGCAAAATAGTGAACTCCAGGATAAAATGGAAAAACTTGATTTGCAACGTGCTGAATTACAGCATGAACATGCAAAGGAAATAATGAAAAAAGCCACAGAAAGGATTAAAAGTCATGATGTTGAGCCTGCTTCTCAGTATATTGAGGAGGGAGGGTTAGTCGAAGCGCTCGATGATCTTGATGATGAAATCCGATTGGTCATTGTGGGGAAAAATGGTCACAGCTCGCTCAAAAGCCATTTGGGTAGCCATCTGGAAAAAACGATTCGAGTGGTGCATCGGCCTCTTTTGGTCGTCCAGGAAGCATTTGAAGTACCCAAGCGCGTTATGTTGGCGTTTGATGGCAGGGTGAGTACCGTGAAAGGGGTAAGGCTGATTGCGGAAAGCCCGCTCTTCTCTGGCATTCCCTGTGATGTTGTGATGGTGGGCGGGCACACCGATGAACATAAAGAACAGCTGCAGTGGGCCGTTAATCTGCTGCAAGAAAATGATATTCCTGCTGAATCGTTTTTGCTTAAAAATGATGCGCATATCAGTGATGCACTAATTGACCATATTCAATCGCATGATATAGGCCTGCTGGCAATGGGGGCTTACGGTCATACGCGGCTGCGTCAGTGGCTAGTTGGCAGTACCACGACTAATGTGCTGCTCAAGTCACAGTGTGCCATGTTGATTTTACGCTAAGCATTTTGGTTGGTGATGTTAGCGCTTCACCAAAAAAAACCACTGCCAAACGCCCACTGACAAAAAAAGTCGCGCTATAAGGCGCGGTTTTCAAAAACACTTCGTGGCCACTCTCCGTTAACCTGTAGGCATTCCACAGCAAGGCTAATGAGCGCTTGCTAGCAATGCCACACAGTTTCTGCAGCGCTAGGTTAGCCAGACTGCATTTAAGGGGAGGTTCCCATGACCACACTTTCGACCACGCTCGCCAAGCGCCTGGAAGATCCGCGTCTGTTCCGGCAGTACGCCTACGTGAACGGCAAGTGGACCCACGGGGAAGGCGGTCGCGAAGAAGCCGTTTATGACCCTGCCACCAATGAAGCCATTGGCCATATCCCGCTATTGGAAGCCGAGCAGATTACCGCTGCGGTTGATGCCGCGGAAGACGCATTTGTACAGTGGCGGGCACTGCGTGCGGATGAGCGCTGCGAGAAACTGTTAGCGTGGTACGACTTGATTCAAGCTAACCGCGAAGATTTGGCTACCATCATGACGCTGGAGCAGGGCAAGCCGCTGCCCGATGCCCGCGGTGAGGTGCAGTACGGTGCCAGCTTTGTGCGCTGGTTCGCTGAAGAGGGCAAACGCACCTACGGTGAAACCATCCCCAGCCATATCCCCAACGCCTCACTCGGTACCATTAAAGAGCCGGTCGGCATCGCGGCAATGATTACGCCGTGGAACTTCCCGCTGGCAATGATTACCCGTAAAGCCGCAGCAGCGCTGGCGGCGGGCTGCCCGGTGATCGTCAAACCCGCCAATGAAACGCCATACTCTGCGTTGGCGCTGGCGGAGTTGGCCGAGCGTGCGGGGATTCCAGCGGGGATTTTCAACGTGGTGCTGGGCGACCCGGCGGAAGTCTCGAAGATTCTCTGCGCTGAATCGCGCATTCGGGCGTTGTCATTCACCGGTTCCACCCGAGTCGGTCGCCTGCTCATTGAGCAGAGCGCCAACACCGTCAAGCGGCTCTCCCTGGAATTAGGTGGCAACGCGCCCTTTATAGTGGGGCCAGATATGGATCCTAAAGAGGCGGCCTTCGCGGCAATCGACGCCAAGTTCCAAACCGCGGGGCAGGACTGCTTGGCCGCCAACCGTATTCTGGTTCACGAATCCATCCATGATGAATTTGTCGAGTATTTTAGCGAGCGTATGCTGGCGCTAACCTTGGGCAACGGGTTGCAGAGTGAGATTGATCTTGGCCCGCTGATTCACCGCCAGGCGGTGGAAAAAGCGGCCGCGATTGTCGATGACGCTGTTTCCAAGGGTGCCACTATGATCGGTGGTGATCAAAGCCAGGCGCCCGGTGAGAACTTCTTTATGCCGGTGATGCTGACCGGCGTAACGCCAAAAATGAAGGTATGGCGGGAAGAGAACTTCGCACCTGTGGCTGGTATCACCGCTTACAGCACTGATGACGAAGTGATTGAAATGGCCAACGACACCGAGTACGGCCTCGCTGCGTACATCTACACCCACGATATCCGCCGCATCTGGAAGCTAATGCGCGCGCTGGAATACGGCATGGTCAGCGTCAACTCCGTTAAGATGACCGGCCCGCCAGTGCCGTTTGGCGGCGTAAAGCAGTCTGGCCTTGGCCGTGAAGGCGGCGCTACCGGCATCGATGAGTATCTGGAAACGAAGTATTACTGCCTGGGCGCGCTGGGTTCCGTCTCCGGTAGCTAGCGGCGCTTTTATTCCCAGCCGTAAGCAAACCTTTAAAATGCCCTCCCCAAACATTGGGGAGGTTTACTGTATAGAGAGAACGCTATGAGCTTGCATCAGGATTTAATCGAACGCGACCGTAAAGTCACTTTTCACGCCTCTACCCACCTGCGTGATTTCGCCCATGGCGATTCGCCGGGCCGCGTAATTACCGGCGGTAAAGGCATCAATATCGTGGATAAAGATGGCCGCGAATTTATCGACGGCTTCGCCGGGCTTTACTGCGTTAATATCGGCTACGGGCGCACCGAAGTCGCCGAGGCAATCTACAAGCAAGCGTTGGAACTCTCTTACTACCACACCTATGTGGGCCACTCTAACGAGCCGCAGATCGAGCTTTCCGAGCGCATCCTGAAAATCGCCGGGATGAATATGTCCAAGGTCTACTACGGTATGTCTGGCTCGGATGCCAACGAAACTCAGCTCAAAATAGTGCGCTACTACAACAACGTGCTGGGTCGCCCGCAGAAGAAAAAGGTCATCTCACGCATGCGCGGTTACCACGGTTCCGGTATCGCCTCGGGTTCGTTAACCGGCCTAAAAGCGTTCCACGACCACTTCGATCTGCCGATTGATACCATTCGTCATACCGAAGCACCGCACTACTACCTGCGTGCCGCCGAGCAGCACGGTATGACCGAGCTTGAGTTCTCCGCGTTCTGTGCCAATAAGCTAGAAGCGATGATTTTGGAAGAGGGCCCAGATACCGTCGCCGCCTTTATCGGCGAGCCGGTGCTGGGTACTGGCGGTATCGTACCGCCGCCGGAAGGCTACTGGGATGCGATCCAAGCCGTGCTGGCGAAGTACGACGTGCTGCTAATTGCCGATGAAGTGGTGTGTGGTTTTGGCCGTACTGGCTCTGATTTCGGCAGCCACCACTACAATATGAAGCCTGATCTGGTCACTATCGCCAAAGGCCTCACCAGCGCCTATCAGCCGCTGTCTGGCGTGATTGTCGGTGAGAAAGTCTGGCAGGTACTCGAACAGGGCACCGGTGAATATGGCCCCATCGGCCACGGCTGGACCTACTCCGGTCACGCCTTGGGCTGCGCGGCGGGCCTTGCTAACCTGGATATTATCGAACGTGAAAACCTGGTGGGTAACGCTGCAGAAACCGGTGCTTACTTCCAGCAGCAGCTTAAGGCCCACTTCGAAGGCCATCCGCTGCTGGGCGATGTTCGCGGCGTTGGCCTAATGGCTGCACTGGAATTCTCACCGGATGCCAAGCAGCGCCTGCATTTCGACCCGGCACTCAAAGTCGGCCCCCGTGTTGCCGCTGCTGCCATGGAAGAGAACTTGATTGCCCGCGCCATGCCCCAGGGCGATATTCTCGGTTTCGCACCGCCGCTGACCATCAACCGTGAAGAAGTGGACGAGATGATTGGCCGTGCCAAACGCGCCATTGATCGCGTTACCGATGAACTGGTGCGCTCTGGCGATCTAAAAACCGGTGAACAAGAGGCGGCATTTACTGTTTAAGAGACACTTGTCGCCTTAAGAGCGCCGCTGCCTGTGCAGCGGCGTGTCTGTTTTTGAAAGGGGGCAGCTATGCTTAATAGCAGTATGCTAGCAAGCGTTATAAGCCATTTGATAGTTTTATAAGTCATTTGATAGTTAAGGAGTAGCCACCGATGCAACCGGTATTAGCCTTCGATGTATACGGTACGCTGATTGATACCCAAGGCGTTACGGTGGAGCTGGAGCGACGCCTAACGGATGCTTCCAAAGCAGGTGAGTTCGCCCGACGCTGGCGCGATAAACAGCTGGAATACAGCTTTCGCCATGGCTTGATGGGGGCATACGTGCCGTTTTCGGAGTGTACCCGCGAAGCGCTGGTGTTTATTGACCGCGCACTGCAAACCGGTCTCTCAGATAACGACCACGACCACCTGATGGCGGTTTATGCTGAGCTACCTGCTTTTGACGATGTAGTACCTGCGCTTGATCAGCTTCGCGATGCAGGCATACGCTGCGTGGCGTTTTCGAACGGTACTGCCGATGCCGTGTCAAAGTTATTAACGCGTGCGGGCGTTGAGAGCCATATGGACGATGTGATCAGCGCCGATGAGGTAAAACGCTTTAAGCCAGACCCAGCGGTTTACTCTCATCTGCGTAGTCGCTTAGAGACGCGCCCAGAGCACACATGGCTAGTGTCCAGTAACTCCTTTGATGTGATTGGCGCCGCCCATGCAGGGTTACGGAGTGCCTGGATACGCCGCAGCTCAGATGCCCCCTTTGACCCATGGGGAGTCGAGCCGGATATGACGGCTACCGATCTAGAGACATTGGCGGAACGCATCATCCGCTAGGTTGTTAACCTACGTCGACAAGCCGCATAATGACGCACGCTTAACGACTTAGGAGATGAGCATGTCAGAAAAAATTTACTGTGTTGCCGGTTTTAAACCCAAACCGGGTAAAGAAGAAGCGGTATTCAAAGCGCTTCAGTCGTTAGAGCCGAATACCCACCGTGAAGACGCGTGCATTCACTACACTGTGACCCGGCAGATCGATAATCCCTTCGCCCAGGGCACCAGTTACCCGATTGTTTTTCATGAAATCTGGGCCAGTCGTGAAGAGTTTGAAGCGCACTGCCAGCGCAAAGAGATTCAAGACTTCTTTGCCAAACACGTGGAAGCACCGGATGGCGATATCGAAGACGCCAATGTGTGCGTTTACACCGATGAGCCATGGAATTTTGACGCGCCCAAGGTATAAGCTAAGAAGGAGCTAACATGACCGATAAAAAGATGAACGTTGAGAGCTTTAACCTGGATCACACTAAGGTAAAAGCCCCGTACGTACGGTTAGCCGATATCAAGGAAGGCCAGAATGGCGATCGTATCCATAAATACGACCTGCGTATCTGCCAGCCCAACAAAGCGCATATGGATATGCCCGCGCTGCACTCCCTTGAGCACTTAATGGCTGAACTGTCGCGCAATCACACCGATAAAGTGGTTGATATAAGCCCCATGGGCTGCCAAACCGGCTTCTATATCGCGATGATCAACCACGACGACTACGACGGCGTGATCACCATCATCGAACAAACTCTGAACGATGTGCTAGAAGCCACCGAAGTACCTGCCTGCAATGAAATGCAGTGCGGTTGGGCCGCCAGTCACAGCTTGGAAGGCGCCCAGGAACTGGCCCGTAACCTGCTCGCCAAGCGCAGCGAGTGGACTGAAGTATTTGCTTGATACTTGCTTGAAGGAAACGTAAAGCACCAGCCAAACGCCTCCTGCATGGAGGCGTTTTCTTGGCTAGATGGTTAAGGTAGCAGCCACTTCCCGTACTATTCTAGGATGGTGTATTGATACGAGAGTGAATATGAACACTGTCTTGGAACTCGCTGTCTTAGCGCTAAATGATCTATAGTGAAGGTGCTGTAAGTCAAATAAGCTATTAGGGCACCCAATGCCCATTAAGGAGGAAAGCATGTCATTACGTATTAATGCAGTCGTGCCCGATTTCGAAGCGGAAACGAGCCAAGGGCCGATTCGTTTTCACGACTGGATTGGCGATAGCTGGGCGATCCTGTTTTCACATCCTAAAGACTTCACCCCGGTTTGCACGACGGAATTCGGTGCCGTTGCGCAGCTGAGTGCCGAGTGGAAGAAACGCGGTACCAAAGTGATTGGTGTTTCCGTGGATGGCGTTGAAGACCACAAACGCTGGGGCAATGATATCCAAACCGTCAGCGGCAGCGAGGTCGATTTTCCGATCATCGCCGACGACGGCCTAACAGTGTCAAAGCTTTATGACATGCTGCCGGAAGATGCCTACCTGCCCGATGGGCGTACACCGGCAGACAGCGCCACGGTGCGCTCGGTATTTATTATCGGGCCCGATAAGCAGCTGAAGCTTTCCATGACCTATCCGATGACCGTAGGGCGCAACTTTGCGGAAATCCTACGCGCCCTGGATGCGCTGCAAACCACGTCGAAACACGGCGTTGCTACCCCAGCTGATTGGACAATTGGCCAGGACGTGATTATTCCACCTAGCGTTTCTGACGCAGATGCCAAGCAGAAGTACGGCGAATACGAAACTGTGCTGCCCTACCTGCGTAAGACGACACTGCGTTAATCAAGAGTGGTATGAAAAGCGAAAAGCCAGCGCCTATGCGCTGGCTTTTGCGTTGCGCCATCAAGCGGATTCGAGAGCCAACTGCTCAATCGAGGTCGAAACACTACGCGCCCCGGTGAGTATCTCATTGACGATAATTTCAATTTCACCAACGCTGACTTGGCTCGATTTGCCTTGTTCCACTACCTGCTGCATGGCCTGGGTAGTGCGTTCCACTAAGGCGCTGTTCTCTTTCAGTACCCGAGTAATATCCTCCACCGCTTCACTCGACCCTTTGGCCAAGCGGCGTACTTCGTTAGCTACCACTGCAAACCCGCGACCCTGCTCGCCTGCACGTGCGGCTTCTATCGCTGCATTGAGTGATAGTAGGTTGGTTTGATTGGCGATTTTGGCAATTGACTCGGTAATGCTATTGATACTCTGTGCCTGCTTGTTAAGCGCAGCGATTAGCTGCTGCGCTTCTGCCAAGGTTAGCGCCGCCTGCTCAGAGTCACGTACCACCCGCTGTAGGTGGCTAAGACCGTTTTGGGCGATCTGCTCTGTTTGCGAAGAGGTGCTTTGGGCGGCAGTGACGGCGCGAGTGGCGGATTCAGCTGCCTGAACGGAACGGGTAATATCGGTGGCGAACTTGACCACTTTTACTACGTTTCCATTGCTATCTTGAATTGGGTTATAAGTCGCCTCTAGCCATACGCTGGTGCCACGAGAATCCAAACGCTCGAACTTACCCTGCATGTATTCGCCCTGAGCCAGCCGCTCCCAGAAGCGGGGGTTGGTTTGAGAAAAATTGGCGGGACAAAACATCCGGTGGTGTGCACCCACTAGTTCATCATTTCGATACCCCATTGCCTGCTCAAAATTTGAGTTGGCATTGAGAATCTCACCGCTAGGCGTAAATTCAATTACCGCCATGGAGCTGTTTAGTGCATCCAAGACGGCGTTTTTGCGCTCCGCCTCTTGGTGGGCAACTGTAATGTCATTGGCAATTTTGAGTACCTCGATAACCTTGCCCCGCCGATTACTGATCGGTAAGTAGGTGGCCTCTAACCAAATTTCCTCGCCCTGGGCATTAGAACGCCGAAAGCGGCCTTGTTGGCTATGCCCAGCCGCCAGCGTTTCCCAAAAAGAGCGGTACTCGAGGCTACTGCTCTCTTCTGGAAAGCAGAAAATCCGGTGGTGTTGCCCCTTCACTTGGTCAAGGGGGTAACCGACGACGTTTAGGAATTGCTCACTTGCCTTCTTGATAACCCCTTCAGGTGTAAAAGAGATACAAGCGGTGTGTTGATACAGCGCACTGTGTAAACCATGAGGAGCGAGAAGTGTGAGCATTGTTGTTAATCCTATCGACGGGTCTATTCAAGCCATGTGTATAAGGTTAGAGCAGTCCCGGATCGTAAGCATCACTTTGTATCCAGATGACACAAAATGTTGCATTTGTGAGGGGTTCGGTGTTTTTTAGTGATGTTTGCTAATGACCCTGCAACCGCCTGATCGTTACTCATAGCTCACTGCAACTGCAACGTTGTCTCTTCTGTAGGTTGAAGAAAGGACAGTGGCTAAAAAGTAACTACTATTTTTCTTCGTACAATGTTTGTATAAAAACATTGTAGGAGAAAAGCTAAGAGGAAGCACTCTAAAGTATAATTTTTGTATAAATTTTTTCCCTCCGAAACAACTTACTGCTGGGAAGCGTCGGAGCTGGGGAGTGGTTTACAGCCCTAGCTGAAGGGGCTACTCGTCGGGGGGAGAATTAAGCAGTGAGCAGGTGTGAGTCAGCGGTTAACTCAGTATTTGTGATAGTCAATTGACATTTACTGCGGGCAGGCCGGGGCGTCATTTGTACTTGAAAGACCTAGATGGGTAAACCAAGCCGTTGCGTTACCTTCTGCATTATCACCATCGCTCATTAAAGCAATGCCATCGATATGGCTAGGCGCGCTTCCGAAGAGTGCAGCAAAGTCAGAACGTACATCGCGGACTTCAGCTACCCAATCACCAACACGATTTTCACCGCTTTGCAGAGCAATGAGCTGCGCTCGCTGAGTAAATGCATTGGGCCAAGTAGCGCCCTGCGGTTGGGTAGAAGCCCAGACATAGTTGACCGACTCCACCTGCCAAGGAAAAAGTCCTGTTTTACGAGCGACATAAATGCGAGCGGGGTAATCATCGCCAGCTTTGGTGGTTTCGTTCAAGCCTGGGTAGGTGTTACTGACTTGCCAACACCAGTGCAAGTAGGGCGTTTCATTTAGATTGATTTCGCGCTCCAGGTAGCGAGCCGATGCCTGGCCGCGTGACTGGGCTTGCAGCACTTTGACACCATCTTTTTCGACAATTGCGTAGTGGGTTTCACCGTCAAAACTGCGGGTTGGCCAAGTCATAATCTGGTTGGGCGTCAACAAGATGTCGGCCATTGCCGCGCAACTGAACATCAGCGAGCCAGTGATAACCACCATGTCATGTAGTGGGTGCATAGCGCGACTCCTAGTCATCGGATGTCGATCGGGTTTTCAGCGCGGCAGGATGGCGCTCACCAATAGCGTGCAGCAGATCGAACTGACGCGCGCATGCACGGCAGGCACCACACATGGACAGGTGAAAACGAAGGGCTGTTTTCTCCCGGAAGTTGAGCGCTCTATCCTGCTTTAGCGACATCAAGCGCGTGGCTTCACGGCACATAATCATAGTTAATTCCTTAATTGGCACAACTAGCATGATAAAAATGGATAGGGGGTGGGCTTACTATTTATAAGACGGCTTCTGCTTCACCCTCGGCTTCGGCTCCACCCTCGGCCACGGCCATCATGTAGTAGCCGGTTTCAGTAGAAACGTCAGAGTAGACAGCATGAAGGGCTGAACCACCAACGACCAGGGCCAAGACGGGAACCGCATAGGTAAATCCCTTCGTTAGGCTATCCAGTAATGTTTGTCGTTTGTTATCTGACATAAAGCCTCCTTTGCAAAGATATCGGTTTGTTGGGGTAGGTTGTTAAGCTTTATTGCCTTTAGCAAGCAAATAGATGGCCATCATCGCTAGCGTCACCTGAAACATCATGCCTCCCAGCGGGTGAGAAGTGGTAGACATGAAGTGCCACTGTCCCCAGTGCACCATTAAGATGGCGCCGAGTAGGATGGGCACCATGCCAAATGCTCCCAGGCGTGTTACTGCGTCGCCTAAGCGACCCTTTATTAGCCCACCCAATAGGATAAACAACCCGGTGCCAATCTCACCTAATGCGACAAGAGCGCCTAGTATGACTGGCAGGTTCATCATGGTAGAAAACGCAGTGACGCCTGCGCCCATAAATTTGTCGATTCCCATGTAAATGAAGACACTTGCAAGGCTCAGGCGTAATAACCAGTGAGCATGTTGCGCTATAGGAAAAGCATCTGAAGGTTGGGTGGTTTCGGTATGCATGTCAGTGCTCCCTTGTCGTTTGATGACAACCGTTATGTCAGAAGTGATATTTATTTTGCTCTTGCCGGTACAGCTTTTACATCAGCTCTGTGGTCGGACTGCGCAAAACTTTACAGTTGTTTTTGAATTTTAAGGAGACAGGGAGGCTGGCGCCGTATAAAGCAGGGGCAGCCTTTTGGAGAGGGTGCTGTGTTCAATCATAGAGTTGACGTCGCAGTTTGAGATGCAACGCCAAGGGGTAAAGCAATCCAATGCTGACTGACTAACGCTGAGCGGCCAACAATTTTTCAAAGGCGTCGCGTAGCGAATTAGCACTTGTCACACCTTCGATTGTTTCCTGGCGATTTCCTTGGGCATCAAATAGCAATATCGTGACATGGCCTACACCGTGCTGACTGGCGAAGTCGGCGCCTTTGGTGGTGTTAATATCTGCGATACGCCAAGCTGGTGGAGTATCCATTTGGGCTAAGGCATCTTCTGCATTGGCTTTTAACCGTTGGCAAAGAGGGCAGCTATGGTCATGAATTTGCACGGCGACCGGCGTTCCGCTGCCAATAACGCTAAGATCTGACGCTTCACGTGCGGTATGTTCATTAGCAATTAGCCATGCAATCGGAACGGCCAGAAACGCCAGTACAATGAGCGCTTTTTTAACGAGGCTCATCATTTTTTTAGCGGGGGGGCTTGGTGCTTTTTTTCGCTGTGGAGAGGGCGTTTTTTGATGTTTCTTCATGACGTTAACCAGCCTTTTTCAATACAGTCACGCAGCCGCAAACGGGCACGGTGCAAAATTACCCAGCAGTTTGCATCACTAAGTGATAATGCTTCACAAATTTCCTGAGTGGTTAGCCCCATGAGTTCGCGCATAGTAAAAACCCGCGCAATATTATCCGGTAGCACCATTAAACAAGTGTCGAGCAAACGCCAAAACGCCGCGTTTTCTAATACCTGGTCGGGTTCTCCCCAGGGAGTAGGTTTGCTGGCGGCTTGCCAGCGACCGTTCTCTTTAAACAGATTTTCAAACGAGTCCTCATCGCTGAGTTCATCGTCCTGCCAAGAGAGATAGCGCCGCTCATAACGAAACCGCTCAAGTATCTTATTTTTTAAAATGCCAAACACCCATGTTTCAAAAGCCGAACGCCCTGAGAAAGACGAATGTTTTTCCAAAGCGGTGACTAACGTATCCTGCACAATATCTTCGGCAGCGGCGTTGTCGCGTAACTGTAAGAGTGCAAAGGCAACAAGCTTAGGCCGCAGCGTAGCGATGTGCTCTTCAGTAGATTGCGTGGCGGTCGACACGGCAGTCCTCATGGGTAAAGTGGGTTAGCAGTAATGTGTCTATTTATAGTTATAGAGCAACCTATGCAGGTGTATCAATCACTTCATTCACCTGCATGACGGGCTCAACGTTAGTGAAGTTGGCAATATCGGCAAGCAGTTGATCACCAATCGCTTCAAACGCGGATTCAAAGCGTTGGGCGGATTCAAAGCCTAGGTGTGCTACCAAGTGGTAAGTGGCTTGAGAGTCGATACAGCGGTGTACGCGAAGATAGCGCAGCCCATGCTCGGCAAGCAATGAATTCACTAGCGGCGAATGTTTTTCAATGTAATACACATCGTCAAATGCCAATGTATCAGAATTGGGGTAAGCGACCATGACGTCGATCATAACTGTCTCCTGATGAAATACGCCTGTGGCCGCTACGGCGACCACAGGTAACTCTTACGTTATGCGTTATGACGCAGGCGCTTCCCAAGCTAACGGCTTAAGCTCTTCATTCAGCGGTGTACCCGCAACATGGTTGGTATAGTTGGAAAGTGTTTTCAACGCACAGGCAATCACCAATTCAAGCACCTGCTGGTGGGTAAAACCTGCTTCAAAAAAAGCGTCCAGCTCGGTTTGCTCTGCCCAGCCGCGCTGCGCATTTAAATGACGGGCGAAACGCGTAACGGCCGCCAGCTTGGCGTCGTTAGGCGTGTTGCGTGCGCGTAGATCTTTGATGATCTCGTCATCGGCACCGGCTTTCTTGATTCCGCCGCTATGGGCTGCCACGCAAAATTCACAGCGGTTATCCGCGCTGATGGCCAGCAAGGCTGCCTGCTGTTCAACAGGGCTAAGGCTGGTTTTGGCATAAATGCCGTCAAGTGTTAGATAAGCTTCGAGTAGCGTCGGTGCTTCCGCCATTTTGGCGAAAATATTAGGCAGAAAGCCCATCTTCTTTTCAGCAGCTTGAAGGTTAGCTTGCGCCTCTTTAGGCGCGCTTTCTGCGGTATGCAAAGGAAAATCAGTCATTTCAAACTCCTTCTGATCAACGGATGACCGTTTACGGGTTACATTCAACTGGCCTGAATGATTATGGAACAAATGGTTCATAATTGACAATGGTGATGCCAAAAATAACCAAAATAAAGGGTGTGGCTGCTGCTTAGATGATCACACTGTAAAGATAATGGGCGATTGAGCACCAATCTTTACGAGTGCTAAGTAGGGGGGGGGCGATATGAAAAACGTGCTGCAGAAAATGGGCTACATGATGAGTTGCTGGTTGTCTTGCCCTCGACATGCACAGATCAGTGCCGGGCCGCTAGAGGATCACATTGCCACGTTTTTAGAACCCGGCGATGTGTTGTTGGTAGAGGGCTCATCGCGGTTCAGTGTGGTTATTAAATATTTAACCCAGTCGTCCTGGTCTCATGCTGCGTTACACGTGGGGAGAGATAACGCCCGACATTTTGGTGCTCAACACGGAGAGTGTTTTATCGAAGCCGATGTGGCAGAGGGGGTGCGTTTGGTGGGGCTGAATGAATTTAACGGCTGCCATTTACGGATATGTCGGCCTGTGGGCCTTCGGGCGAAAGAGGTCGAGGCGTTAATTCAGTTTGTTGGCAGCCGCCTTGGGCATCGGTATGACTTGCATAATGTCATTGATTTAGCGCGTTACTTTTTCCCATTACCCCCCGTTCCGCAGCGCTGGCGTAAGCGCTTCTTGACGTTAGGCAGCGGTGACCCCACGCGAGCAATATGCTCAACCCTGATCGCCCAAGCCTTCCAGTCGATTTACTACCCTATATTGCCTATCGCGGATGATACGACAGCCACAAGTGCTGATTTCATGGCAAACAGTGATCTTTTACTGACCCAACGCCACTACTCATTATTCACGCCGCGTGATTTTGATTTGTCGCCTTACTTTGAAATCGTGAAGCCCAGGTTGATGGGCGGGTTCGATGCCCATCAGTTGCACTGGCGGGAACCGATAGATTCACCTTCATTGTGATCCTGGCGTGTAAGGAAGTCGCGCGTTCGCTCACTGATTGATTGTAGTACTAAAAAATCAAACAACTAGGCAAGTGCTGGGCTGAGACCTGCCAAGGCGCGGCCCTTCACAATAAGGCTGACTTCGAGAGGTGACCCCATGTCGCTCACTAAACAAACCCGCAGTGATTTGCTGAATAAACTTCGTCGCCAGGTGCGTTACTCCGCACCTGCTTTGGTGCTGGTAGCAGGTGGCGTCGCACTGGGCGTTTCGGCCAATGAGCAAAACGTATTTGCCAACGACCAATCCGCTATAAGTGGACTCATGCTGGCAAGCAATCATGCGGAGGAAGAGGCACAACCTGAAGGCGAGGCTAGTGCTGAGGGCGAAGCAGAGGCAGAGGGAGAAGGTGAGGCAGAAGCCGAGGGCGAAGCGGAAGGTGAGGCTCAGACTGAGGGTGCAGCAGGCGGAGGCATGCAGCCTAATGAGCGCACGCAGCTGGTATCTCGACCCGATGGTTATGTGCCCGGTTACGATGAAAATGGCGACAACCCTAAGTCTTTGATTGAACGTGGTGAAGCCTTGTTCAACGACACATCGCTTAGTACCAATGGTCTCTCCTGCGCGAGCTGTCATGGCAGTGACGGCCAGCAGGGATATCAGGCAACCTTCAACCATCCATATCCTCATCCGGTTGCTATGGGCACCAACATGTTTGGTATGGAAACCGTCCATGCCGACGAAATGGTACAACTCTGCATGGTATCGCCCATGGCGGCTGAACCGCTGGATTGGGAGTCTGCTGATTTAGCAGCCCTCGCGGCGTACGTGGTCAATGCCCGTCAGCGCTTTGTAGGGGAAGCGGACGGCCACTGTAATATGTAGACCAGCAGGATTTAAAAAGTGGGGCGGCTTTTAGCATTGAACTAAAAGCTGCCTTTTGGACTGATTGTTCTTTTTGTGGTAAAACGCTCTCGCTTGCTGATAAATGAAAAGGATCCTGAATGTTTGCTGACATGGCAAAAAATGCATAGCGTAATTGCCAAGCAACTGACTGTTATGTTGCTGGTGGTTTTGGTGACGCTTTCAGGCGCTGGCTTTAGTAGTGCCGTCAAAGGAAGCTGCCTAGTTGATGCGCCTGTCTCGGCGACTGTTAGCATGGATAGCCATTGCCTCACTCCCTCGCTGTTAGAGCAAGCCGGAGAGCATGCAGATGCTTCTTGCTCGCCCTACGCACCTGCCGCGGCTAACGCCATATCAGGCGCTATTTTGACGTCTTCGCCCCAATGGTTGATGAAGGTGCCTTATCCCCAGTCACACCCTGAGCGTTTAGAAAAACCTCCCCGCCTTTCATTGCATTTCTGAAGACCTACACGCGTTTTCATACCGCTTCTGAATCATGAGTGCACCTCATGAGTTGACGGTATGTCTGTAAGACATAAACGGAGAAAGCAATGGAATACCCTGCGATTGAACCTATTGCTGTGGCGATTGGGCCACTGGTGATTCATTGGTACGGATTAATGTATGTGGTGGGCTTTTTATCCGCCTGGCTGTTGGGGCGTTGGCGTGCTGACTACCTGGGCCTCAATAAAGAAGACATCAGTGACCTTATTTTTTATAGCGCCGTTGGCGTCATTGTTGGCGGCCGGTTGGGCTATGCCATTTTCTATGGCATGGAGCAGTGGTTAAGTAACCCGTTGTGGGTCTTTCAGGTATGGGATGGAGGCATGAGCTTTCACGGTGGTTTGGTGGGTGTCATTGCTGCAACGCTCTTTTTCGCACGCAAAAAGCGTATCGCTTTTATGGATATGGCGGACTTTATTGCTCCTCTCGCGCCTATTGGCTTAGGCGCTGGTCGGTTGGGTAACTTTATTAATCAAGAGCTGCCTGGTCGTATCACCGATGTGCCGTGGGCGCTGATATACCCGCAGGTAGGGCCTGAGCCACGCCACCCTTCAGCGCTATACGAGATGTTCCTGGAAGGGGCTGTGCTGTTTGTTGTGCTTTTCTGGCTGTCGCGCCGACCACGCCGAAGAGGCCTGCTATCCGGTGTTTTCTTATTTGGTTATGGCGTTTTCCGCTTTGCGGTGGAGTTTGTGCGACTGCCAGATGCCCATATTGGGTTCATCGCCTTTGATTGGGTCACCATGGGTCATTTGCTGACACTACCCATGTTATTAGGTGGCGTTGCCTTGATCTTGTGGTCGCGTTCCCAGCCTGTTGCTAGCGTTTAAAGGAGCCTAATAATGAACTTAATGAACACCACCAGTACGCGCCGTATATTTTTAAAAAAGAGCGTTCTCGCTGTCTCTGGTATGGCCGCTGTTAGCACGTCGGTTTGGCCTTTATTGGTTTCTGGCGATGAGAAGGAAGTGCCTGATAACAATCATTTCCCTACCCCTGAAAAGGGCAATATGATCGGTCAAGATTACCAGGTAATGACCAGCCAAGAAGATACGCTTATTGATATCGCCCGTGTGCACAACGTGGGTTATGAAGAGATTCTTTCTGCTAACCCTGAGGTCAGTGTGTGGGTGCCAGGTAAGGGAACTGCCGTTACCATCCCAAGGCGCTATATTTTGCCTAACGAAGCGCGTAAGGGGATTGTGATTAACGTCGCTGAGCTAAGGCTATATTACTACCCGGAGGTCAAGTCGGGTGAAACACCACGGGTTGAAACCTACCCCATTGGGATTGGCCGTGAAGGCTATAACACACCACTGGGTATTACCAAGACAACGATTCGCTTAGAGAATCCAGCATGGTATCCGCCGAGCTCTATGCGTCAGGAAGCCGCTGAACGCGGAGACCCCGCGCCGGCAGTGGTGCCTCCCGGCCCTGACAATCCATTAGGTGAGCATGCGATTTTATTGGATATCCCTGGCTACTTAATTCATGGCACCAACCAGCCCGATGGTATTGGCATGCGCGCTAGCCGGGGCTGCATACGCATGTATCCAGAGGATATTGCCTCCATATTTGATAACGTGCCCAGTGGTACGCAGGTCAATATCATCGACCAGCCTGTCAAGGTGGGCGTTAGTGAAGAGGGAGATGCCTATGTGCAGGTCTTTAAAACGGTTGATAGCGATAAGGTAGGCGTTGACGCCTTGAAAGCGATGCTGCGTTTGCAGTTGTCGGCGTCTGAGGATGATCTCGCTGAGCTGGATGATAACCGTCTACAGGCGCTCTTCGATCAGCCGGATGATCAAATAGTCGCGTTATCGTCACTTACTCAATTACCGAATGAGAGTGAAGCTGAAGCAGCGAGAATGGATATTTATCAAATGATAACGCAGACGCCTTCAACTTAAAGCTGTTGCTAATTGCTTGATGCCTTTTAGCAGCTAAAACTGACTATAACGCCTTCATGACAGTGCCTTGTCATGAAGGTGTTCCACATAAAGGCTTAATTTGGGTGTGGGTCGCGTGAACACATTTTGCGAGCTTTCCACGTTCTGGGTTTCTTAACGATTGAAGCATCAATCGAAAAGGAGTCTTCCTTCTGAAAAGCGATTAATAGCATGCTGCTGGCAAAGATAATCAGCGAAGGATAAAAAAGTAAGTTAGTGTCTTCCAGATACCAGCCCAGCGGGTCAATAATCGAGGGGAAAACGGCCACCAACGAGGCTCCGTTAATCACTAACTGCAGAGGAAGCACCCAGCGGCGTAGAAAGCCGACCAGTATTAATACCCCAATCACGATTTGTACCACGCCGAAAAAGGTCAAAAGTCCTTCTGCGGACATAAACGAAAGATAGTATTTCTCACTGATCGCCACGCTCCCTTCAGTATTCAGAAGCTTGTTAGCACCCCAAAATAACATCAGGCCTGAAAGCGAGATGCGCAGAAACAGCAGTGTTAGTGCTTTCATGAAAATTATCCTTTGTATCGATTACGTTATTGAAAATTTGGGCTAAAAAAATCACCTAGCTCACCGCCACTATGACTGTATTCATTATCGTCACCCTGTTCGTAGCAAGTGAAGAGTGTGGTGTTTTCCATGACAGGGCAGCGCTATACGAATGATCATCGGTGATTTATGGGCACTTCAATGACCGAGTAAACGGGCACCGAGATTTGGTGGTAGTGGCAGGAATTGCCTTACAGATCCGCAACGATTTTTATGCATCGACACTACGAAAGCCGCATCACTGTGGGAAATGCGGGATCACCGGCTTAGGTTGCGCCAGAATTTCATCTTGGACGCGACAACCGATAGATGTCTTAAGAAGGTAATCATCATTAATATGTAAGTTTGATCAAAAAAGGCGCACTCAAGTAAAAACGCTCTAAATGTATAGAAAATAGCTATTTTGAGCTTCAATCGAAGATATAAAACTAATGTAAGGGAAACGAATGGCAATAGCAGACACAAGGCAGGCGGGTGATCAAAAATCCCAAAGTGCCAGCCACCCACCTTTATGGCCTAGAGCCTTAAAAACGGCGCTAATTGTTGGGCCATTGCTAACGGTGATCAACCAATTTGAGGCGTTTTGGCAACGCAGCGACTTCAGCTTCTGGCAATTTGCGTTAACGATGTTGGTGCCGTTTGGCGTGTCCTGGCTAGGGGCCGCTGGCGCAAAACAGCACTACGACCATACTAACCGAGTGCACGTGAATCGTTTTGATAGCATCATTATGCTTGCAGACGAAATTAGCGGGAACGCCTCTCAGGTGAATGACGCTTCACAAAAGCGTTATGCATTCCTTGAGCAGGTGCTGACCCATAGCCGTCAGGCGGGTCAAGAGGCCGAGCATCTGCAGTTGACCGCTGAGCAGAGCTGTAAAACGCTGCGCCAAGCGAATCATGGCGCCACTGATGTGAATTCACGTATTCAATATGTCGCGGATGGCATGTCAAAAGGTCGTGTGCTTACTCAGCAAACGGCTGAAGCGGTGGATACATTTAGCCAGCAGTTTGACGATATTCAAGGCATGGCAGCCAGCATTCAACATATAGCCACCCAAACGAATTTGCTTGCGGTTAATGCGCGTGTGGAAGCGGCCCGGGCAGGTAAC
Organism: Halomonas sp. SpR1; assembly: GCF_031010175.1. Taxonomy (GTDB): domain Bacteria; phylum Pseudomonadota; class Gammaproteobacteria; order Pseudomonadales; family Halomonadaceae; genus Vreelandella. The sequence goes on along the minus strand of NZ_JAUAMB010000005.1, from coordinate 95,179 downwards.
GCTGGGCGAGGCTTTGCCGTCGTGGCGATGGAGGTCAATAAACTCGCTGACAGCGCTGCCAAAGCGGCAAGTGATATTCATCAGCGGTTAGAGGCGCTTTCCGGCACCACTACCGACGTTAAGCAGAAAATGCACGCGCTGCAGTCGCAAATCGAAGTACTCGAAGCCGAAAGTCAGGCGGGCCAGCGCATAGTAGCTACGGTAACCACGGGGATTGATCACGCCACCATAGCGGCCGATGAAGCGGCAGGCCATGCCCAACGGCAAGTGAAAACGACCCAGGTCGTTATACACGATTTAGCCCAGGTGCTGGATGATACTCAACAAGCGATTGAGCGCTCAGCGAATAACCACCAGCTTGCCTTGGAACTCAGGCGTGTAGCCAATCATGAGATGCCGCTTGCGCCTAAATCTGTAACGGCCCTCTCTAAATCGGAAGCTCAAAATGGCGTGGCGTAACTGGTTTGATATTTCTCGACACGTGGTCAACTGTTCCCAAGCACTGCAAGATATAAACCAACGGCTGCGTCAGGAAATTGCCGAACGTCGTGAAGCGCAGGCACTTGTCGAGAGCTTGGCTCGGTTCCCTGAAGAGAATCGTCAGCCGGTGTTGCGTATCGACCACCGCGGAGAGGTGCTTTTTGCCAATAGTGCTGCCCGGCCGTTACTTAACCATTGGCATTGCGATGCGCCAGGTGATGACGCCCCCCGGCAATTGCAAGTGCCCCTCGCTTGGCAAACACGCATTGATAGTGCCCTGAAAAGCGGGGAGTTGGTTGAGGAGGAGTACTACCTGGGGCAGCGTTGGTTGTTAGTAACGCTTACCCCCCTTATTGACGGCAACTACGTCAATCTTTATGGCACCGATATCACTGACCGCAAAGCCTATGAGAAGGCGTTAGAGCAGCGTAATCGCTATGACGAGCTGACGGGCTTAATTAACCGGCATGTACTCTATGACCGTGTGGATCAAGTTTATCTCAGTGCTAATAACCAGCGCGGGTTTGCACTTATCGTGCTGGATCTGGAAAACTTTCGCTTAGTGAACAGCTTGCTGGGTCATCAAGGGGGTGATCAAGTGCTTGTTGCCCTGGCAGTGCGTTTACGCCAGCAGGTGGATAAGGCCGTCACACTGGCCCGTTTGGACGGCGATACCTTTGCAGTGCTACTGCCGTTTAAGGTTTCGCTCTCCCTTTTGGCGACAAGTGTAGAGGGCTGGCTGAGTGAACTAGGCAAACCGCTTGACATTGATGGCGAGCGAATTGAGTGTCAAATGGCGGCGGGTATTGCGTTAGGCCCGCAAGATGGAGAGGACGCGCGGGAGCTGTTACGTCATGCCCATTTAGCGGCCCACCGAGCACGGCAAAGCCAGCAGCGTTACCACTTTTTTGTCAATGAACTCAACACTCATCTGCACCGACGTCATCAGCGCTTAACCGCTTTAAAAGACGCCATACACAACGATGTTCTCTTGATGCATTACCAGCTTCAGTTTGATGCGTTTGGCGTGGCGGTGGGCGCTGAGGCTTTGATTCGCTGGCCGCAACCGGATGGCAGCATGGTATCGCCGGGTGAGTTTATTCCTCTGGCAGAAGAGAGTGGCTTGATTGTGCCCATTGGTCGGTTAGCGCTAACCCACGCCTGTGCGCAAGCTGCCAAGTGGCGACAAAGCGGTTATCCCCTTCGGGTGGCGGTCAACCTCGGGGCCGAGCACATTCACGACCCAGAGCTGCCTGAGTTGATAGAGGAACTTTTGGCTCGCTATCAGTTGCCTGCCCGTGATCTCGAAATTGAGGTGACCGAAAGCAGCCTGATGAAAAATATCAGCCAAGGCCGCCAGCAGTTACAACGCTTAAGAGAGATCGGCATTGAGATTGCCTTGGATGACTTTGGCACAGGCCATACCTCGTTGGCTTACTTACGCGATTTACCCGCTCAACGGCTTAAGCTTGATAGAGAATTTATCACCGACTTACCCCATCAGTCCAACAATCAGGCGATCTGTCGTGCTGTTATCACTCTGGGGCATGCCATGGGAATGACCGTGCTAGCCGAAGGCGTTGAACGGGAAGACGAATATGCGCTGCTTAAAGCGCTTGGGGTAGACGAATTTCAAGGATTTTTGCTGGCAAGGCCCATGCCAAGCTCGCAAGTAGGCGAGTGCCTCAAAGCGGTATCATCAGCGCCGCCAGTTGAATAAATACATGACGTCGTGGTGGCCTTGTATTCAGTCGGTGCTTTGTTTACCCCGCACAGCAAGATAACTGCATCATCTCCTTTTGTAGCATGCCGGTAAGATGGCCTCTCTCACGACTACTTAAGGTGCAACAGCGTTATCACCAATCTGTTGAAAAATAACGTCTAGCTCTTGCGCTGCATTGGCTAAGTCGGGGGTGTGTTCAGTGATATAAGGGGCAAAAACATCCCTAGGGTTCTTCCATGAAAGCGTTGCGCTTTCTGCATCATCCTCGGTGACATAAAACCGCAAGGGCGCTTCGATCATGGCAGGCACGCTCTCACGAATAATGGTCACGGCAAAATCGTTGCGGAAGACGCCAATGACGCGATTACCGGGAATGATTTCGCCGCGCTGAGCCGCTGCATGAGTAGGGCTAGCTTCGGTAACGACGATCATGTCGGCCTCTGAGACGGCGCTGCGCAAGTCATCCACAAGATCGGCATAGGGTTTCTCAGTGACCATCACGTTCCAGCCTTGCTGTGGCCAGTTGATAGGCTGATCAGCCTTCGACGTCAGCGAAAAGCTGAGCAGCATAGCCATGCTGAGAAGGGGTGCTAATTGATGCTTTACACCTAAAAACGAGAGTGAAGGGCAAGGCAGTTTATTAGATAATAATTTAGAGCGAATAAGCATGGGAGGTTTCTCGGTTTATGGCATTACTTTGTGATCCTTTTGTTTCGTGGTGATCGTAGGCATAGCCTTACATGGTTCGCACTAATTTTTTGCAACGGCGCTGCAGTTATATGTTGTTCAGCGCCCGGCTAATAGCTCGACTGCTTTAGCCGCTCCCAGTCGCGGGCGATGTCCTCGGCGAGTTCGTGAACAGCGCAGTTATCGACTTTGCGCTGCGCATACGTGCGCAAGCCGAACTCATCCGCCTGCAGGCGTTGGCCGAGACACTGGTGTCAGCATTGGCGGAAATTTCCCCCGCTGCCTGGGTCATGGTTAGGTGTTCGATGAATCGATACTCCATCCTTGCAAGCCGATCCTCGACCTGCGAAAAGGTAGTCTGCTCGCGCTCGGTAAGTTCCAGCAGGATCTTTACCGACATGCAGGCTTGGCAGGTTTTGCCGCTGCCGCGAAGTTGATGGGACAGGTTACCAACCTAGTAGATGCAGTGTATCTGGCAGTTTAAAGGCTTCAGTGAGTATGGAGTCGGTTAACCTTGGCCTGTCGCTATGGTTAAAGTGCTGCTCACCGCGGCACGCACCATCTTAAGAGAGAAAACAGGCCGCTGTTGAGCTCAGCATTACCGAATTCAATAGAGCGCTTTTTCAGTTAGTGCTCTGAACTAGTAGTGTCTTGTCGTTTACCATTCGAAATCCGGCCGATAGGTGCCTCGTCAACAGATACTAGTCGGCGTAACACAAGGTTTTCAAGTCAGCCGATACCACGAGGAGGATAATCCTTGTCCTGGACAGTCGCTATCCCCATTTTGATCATCTCAAGATCAGGACGACAAAAAGGAGCGCTAGAGACTTCTCCAAAATGTAGCCCGCCATCAGGGCGAATGAAAAATAGTCCTGGTTCGGCAAAAGGATGATCAGTCTCCGCACTATCCAAAGGGGTGGAGATATACAGCCCTAAGTCCCGCGCTTGTTCAATACTAAGGCCATAAGCGACTTCGAAATTTAAGCCTAATTCATCTGCGAATTTTTTGGCTTTTTCTTCAGAGTCTGTGGAAACAGCGATTATCTGCACGTTCATATTGTCGAAGTCGGCTTTCATATCATTGATTTGGCCGAGGTATTTTTTGCAAATGGGGCAGTGAAGACCCCGGTACATGACCAGCATTTGCCATTGCCCACGCGGTGGCTGTCCGAGTATCAACTTCTCGCCACTTAGGGTCTTTAAAGGAATAGCCGGGAAGGGTGCGTCGATCTTAGTCAGTGTTGACATGATGTTATTCCTTTTTTGCGAACGAGATATTGATAGATTAATTTTAATAAGTACGGTGAATAGACAATTGGTTACAAGGAAGATTCCGGTTCACCAACAATGTGTATTGTAGTTACATTGCTACACATAGAAACATCAACTACCAGGTCCGCATTCCATGCAGGGATTGACTTCGAGGTCGGTCTTTATCAATTTTTCGTGCAGATTCCTGAGAGCCGTACGTACTCCTTCCTCAATCACCGGGTGATAGAACGGCATCGCCAGCATCGCAGAGACTGTCATGCGTTGCTGCGCCGCCCAGGCCAAGAGGTGGCCGATATGTTCGGCGGCGGGGCCAAACATCTCTGCGCCCACAAATATACCGCTATTGCACTCGGCATAGACTTTCAATATTCCACGATTTTTTCCGATTACCTTGCTGCGTCCCTGATCTTCAAACAAGCTTCTGCCAACAGCGTAGCTATCACGTTCAGCCACTGACATGCCTCCAACCGGGACGCCAACACTCGCAATTTGCGGACTGGAGAACACCACCGAAAAAGGCGTCATCCTTTCTCCGGGCATTACATTTGGATATCGACCTGCATTATCCCCGGCGATTCTTCCTTCATAAGCCGCTTCGTGGAGGACGGGTGCTTGTTGATTGGCGTCACCTACCAAGAAAACCGCGCTGTTGTCGCATTGAAGTGTTGATGGCTCGGTCAACGGCATCCCGTTTTCATCCAGTGTCAGCCCGCTGTTGTGTAGAGCCAAACCCTCAAGATTGGGTGACCGACCGGTCGCCACCAGGGTATAGTCAAATAGCTCCGTCAGCGCGCCCTTGTCGCGATGAATAAAGCTGATGGAAACACCGCCCTTGACCAGGGAAACATCGATTACTTCTGAACGAGTGTCCAGATAGAACTCTTCGTTGAAACAATGTTCAGCATAATTGCGTATTTCCTCGTCAGCAATGCCGCCAAGAGAACCACTTCGACCAAACATGCGCACGCGAACACCCAGGTGGCTCAGTGCCTGCCCTAATTCCAAGCCTACTACGCCGGAACCAAATACTGCCACAGACTCAGGCAAGGAAGGCAATTCGAACAGACTGTCATTCACCAGCAGCCGTTCACCTAAACCCTGAAACATCTCAGGAATATTAGGGCTCGACCCGGTGGCAATAACGATTCGATCCGCTTCAATCTCCATTTCCTTCCCGACCGCCAGCATGCCCGGTGCGAGAAAACGTGCATAACCCACCACCTTATGTTGAGAGGGGATAGCGTCGATTGACGTTAGTACCGATCCGACAAATTTGTCCCTCTCCTTGCGCACGCGCGCAAGCACCCTCTCACCGTTGATCATGACATCCCCAACGTGAATGCCAAAAAGTCCTGCTTTTCTGGCATCGTGGGCACTTTCGGCGGCTGCTATCAGCAGTTTGCTCGGCATACAACCCACCCGGGCGCATGTCGTCCCGTATTGGCCGCCCTCGATTATCACCACGTTGTCAGTGTGCTTTCGCGCGGCGTTATAGGCAGCAAGACCCGCTGTACCTGCACCTATTATGGCAATGTCCACTTCTCTTTTAGTCATTTCATCATCTCTAAAATAGTTATTCGACAAATGTTACGTTCAACGAACTGGAAAGACTGGCAGCTTTGACGCTGGAACCTAAACCATTGTTACGTTGAGATGACATCAGATTTAAATCGCTCATCCCGCACAGCACGAAAGTTGCTCCACATCCTTGAAGAAGGTCTGGGCACAGAGCTTTAGGCCTTCCACCATGGTCAGATAGGGAAACAGCTCGCCACTCACTTCCTGCACGGTCATCCTGGCCCTGATCGCCATCACGGCGGTCTGGATCAGCTCACCCGCCTCAGCCGTCACCGCCTGCACGCCCAGTAGCCGACCCGAATCGCGGTCGGCCACCATCTTGATAAAACCATGGGTATCGAAGTTGACCAGCGCCCGGGGCACGTTTCCTAGGTCGAGGACGCGGGTATCAACGCTGAAGCCTTGCTTAATCGCCTCGGCTTCGGTCAGGCCCACGGTTGCCACCTGGGGTTCGGTAAACATCACGCCCGGCATGGCACTGAGATCCAGGGTAGCTTCGCCGCCGGTCATGTTGATGGCGGCCCGGTTGCCCCCTGCGGCGGCGACATACACAAACTGTGGCTGATCAGTACAGTCGCCGGCGGCATAGATGCCCGGTACTGTTGTTTGCAGGTGTTTATCCACCTGAACCGCGCCCTGGACGGTTTCTACGCCGATGTCATTAAGGTTCAGGGCCTCGGTGTTGGGCGTACGCCCGGTGGCTACCAATAGCTGATCGGCACGCAGGGTTCCGGTATTGGTCTCCAGCACGAATTCACTATTAGTGTAGTCCACCCGGCTCGCCTGGGTCTGGTTGAGCACCTCGATGCCTTCGCGGCGAAATGCAGCTTCCACCGCTTCGCCAATCGCCGGATCTTCGCTCGATAGCAGTCGGCTACGGGCCAGCACCGTCACCTGGCTGCCCAGCCGGGCAAAGCCCTGGGCCAGCTCCAGCGCCACAAATCCGGCCCCGATCACCATCATCCGTTCAGGCACGGTCGCCAGTGTCAGCGCGGTAGTAGAGGTCAGATAAGGCGTGTCCGCTAGCCCGGGTATGGGCGGCTGCGTCGGCCGAGCGCCGGTGCCGATAAAGGCGCGATCGAAGTGAATGGTCTGTTCGGCGCCGTCATTCATGGTAACAGTCAGGTACTGGGCATCGGCAAACCGGGCCTCACCGTACAGCACCGTGACGTTCGGATGGCCGCGCAGAATTCCCTCGTACTTAGCTTCCCTCAGTTCGTCGACACGTGCCTGCTGCTGCGTGAGCAGCGCCGCCCGATCCACCACAGGCGCCTGGGCGCTTAGGCCGACGTCGAAGGGGCTCTCCTTACGCAGATGGGCAATGTGCGCGGCGCGGATCAGAATCTTTGAAGGCACACAACCGATATTCACACAGGTGCCCCCGATGGTGCCGCGCTCGATCAGGGTGATTCTGGCACCGCGTTCAGCTGCTTCCAGGGCAGCGGCCATGGCCGCGCCACCGCTGCCAATGATGGCAATATGTACGTTCTTTTCATTGGTCATTGGACGAGCCCCTGGAGTGAGTTGAGTCGGTGTTATAGCCGTCGTCGTATCGTTTCTTGCGCCAAATCGCATAGCAGGTCAGGACGATGAAGAAGGCCAGAGCAGGCAGCAGCACATAATCCAGGTAGCCGGTCAGCGCTGCCAAGCCTACTGCTGCAAGCAAAACCACTAATATCGGTGTAAAACAGCAAAGCGCGACCAGCACGGTGCCGATCACGCTCACTCGCAAGAGGGTTTTGGGTTTTTGCATATTCACTCCGTGTCAGTGTTCGGGTAGAAAGGTTAACCTTACTTCCGTACCTGACTACGGAGTCAACAGCCATGACGACAGCAACCATGTCCGCAACGATCATGTCCACAACGACCATGACCATTGGCACTCTGGCAAAAAAAGCCGGAACCCATGTGGAAACCATCCGCTATTACCAGCGGAGGGGGCTGCTACCGGTTCCGCAGAAACCTTTGGGCGGTATCCGGCGCTATAATGAAAATGCCATTGTCCGGCTGCATTTCATCCGCTCGGCCCAGTGGCTGGGGTTCAGCCTGAAGGAGGTTGGTGAATTGCTGAAACTGGAAGACGGCACCCATTGTGACCAGGCTCGGTCGCTGGCCGAGCACAAACTGCTTGATGTGCGGGGCAGAATAGCCGGTCTGCTGCAGATGGAGGCGACGCTTACAGACCTGGTTGAGCGTTGCCGGTGCAGTGACGACCCGCAGCGATGCCCGATGATTCATTCACTACAGGGTAAAACCAACATTGTGGATAATAGCGCGGAGATATGACCGGAAAACAACAACCCCGGGCAACGCAACTGACTCACAAATAGCGGCTCGACCAGGCCACCAGCATTTCCGCCACATAGTCAGCATCGACTGTCTTGGAAAGCAGGTGATCGGCGTTGTCCAGGGAGATAAAGCTCTTCGGGTGCCTGGCAGCCTGAAAGATGCTGGCCGCTTCACTTATATCCACGACCTGATCCACCGGGGAATGAAAAATAACCAGTGCCTTGTGCAGGTTGCCGATATGATCCGGGGTATTCCATTGCTCCAGGTCCGCCAGCATCTGCTGCTTTACGCGGAACTTTCGCCCGGCAAGGGTTACCTCGGCCTCGCCCGACTCCTGGATTTCGTCGGCCTTGTCATCAAACAGGTGCCGCACATGCTGGGCGGTAGCCGGTGCGCTGATGGTAGCAATCGCTTCAACCGATTCCATGCGATGGGCCACGGCCAGCACGGCGGCCCCACCCAGGCTGTGACCGACCAGGATGCGGGGAGCCTGATGATGCTTCCCAAGAAATTCACTGGCGGCAACAAGATCGTCAAGGTTGGATGAAAAGCTGGTATTGGCGAAGTCCCCGTCGCTGTTACCCAGGCCGGTAAAATCAAAACGCAGCACGCCAATGCCATGTCTGGCGAGCGCCCGCGCGATGCGAGACGCGGCGGCAATGTCCTTACCGCAGGTAAAGCAATGGGCGAACAAGGCCATGGCCCTCGGTTTACCTTGGTCAGGAAGCTCCAGCAAACCAGCCAGTTTCTGCCCCTGTGTGTTAGTGAACTCAACTTTGGATCGTTTCATGGCATCTTCCTTTATATATTTTCAGGATGGGGATAAACCAAGGCATGGTGTACGCTTTTTTGGGGGCAGCGCATGTGAAATCCTGGTTATTATTGGTGAAGGTTCAGCCAGCGAGCCAGCCGGGACTTGGGGCGGCGGCTGATAAACCAGGGCAACCACACCATAACCGCCAGGATAGCTAGCCCGGCGACGACCGTTAGTACCGGGTTCAGCGTGAAGGTATTTCCTAGTCCCGCAAACACAACCGTCATGGGCAGCATGCCGATAAATGTGGCAAGGGCAAAGCGCCAGGCGTAAATGGCGGTGACGCCAGCGGCATAGCTGATAAGAGCAAAGGAGAAGACCGGTATTAGCCGAGTCAGCAGGATGGCAAGGGCCAGAAAGCGTTGAGATCCGTCGCTCGCCAGCAAGGGGTTGTCTGGGAAGCGTTTGTAGACCACCTAGCGCCCTAGGCATCGGGCGATCCAGAACGCCGCCATGGCACCCAGCAATGCGCCGGTGGCGGCGATGGCGGTGCCAGGAAGAATCCCGAAGGCGAGTCCTGCAGTCGCGCTGACCGGTAGTGTCGGTATCGGGCCAACCACAACGGCAATGATCATCAGCAGCATAAGTAGCAGTGGCCCAATCGCCCCCTGACCCCTCAGCCATTGCGCAAGGATGTCTGGGCTGAACCCTGAGGGCATGCCCAGTAGCTGTAACAACCACCAGGCGCCCGCAAGCGCGATGGTTACCACCAGCAAAATAGTGATTCTCAGTGCCATTCAACCTCTCTTTTGCCGCCAGAAACGATGAGCAATCGCAACGGTGTGGGCCGTGAGTTTTGCCGGTAGCCGGGTCGAGAAGTAGGAGATCGAACCGGCTGGATATCACTAGCAGTCAGGCCCGCCAGGTCGCCGTTCAGTAGACGCGGCTGACCAATGGATCTCAGCCCTTAGCATTCCACACCAGCATTTTTTCGATTTGCATATCGTGAACGGCATGCCGCCAACATGGTAGCTATAAACGTTATCGCCATCGGTCGGTTGTCGCCTGGCGCCAGTCACTAGCCCAAGCATCCGGGGCGCAGTCCGTATGCAAAAGACAGCCCTCATCAATGCAGGGGTAAAGTTCGGCGTAGTTTAAAACGCTGTTTTGGCTGACCCGCCGCTGTATATCTGCTGGTTCCAGATCCTCTAATCGTTCCTTGCCAAGAATGCTGAGCAGTTCAGCCAGGGCCTCAATGGAAGAATGGTGGAAATTCGCAACCCTTACGCCCTTGTCGGTGACATCCAGTTGTTTGTAGCGGGCGGGGTTCTGAGTGGTGATGCCGGTGGGGCACTTGTCTGTGTTGCAGCTGCGGGACTGGATGCAGCCCAGTGCCAGCATCATGCCGCGGGCTGAGTTCACGGTATCCGCCCCCAGAGCCATCATTCTCAGCATGTGAAAAGCCGAAAAAGACTTGCCTGAAGCAATGATTCTGATTTTGTCGCGTACGCCGATGCCCCTCAGCGCATTGTTTACAAAATGCAGGCCATCGCGTAGCGGCATGCCCACTGAGTTTGTTAGTTCTACTGGCGCGGCTCCAGTGCCGCCTTCACCGCCGTCCACGGTAATGAAATCCGGCAGTAGGCCGGTTTCCAGCATGGCCTTGCAGACACCTAGAAACTCCTTTCGGTTGCCAGGGCACAATTTGAACCCCACAGGTTTCCCTCCCGACAGTTTTCGAAGTTCGGCGACGAATTGCAGCAGCTCTACAGGACTGGAGAAGGCCGAGTGCCTGGGTGGTGATAAGACGTCCTCGCCCATGGGTACCATGCGGATACGGGCAATTTCTTCAGTAAGCTTGGCGGCGGGAAGCAGACCACCATGCCCGGGCTTAGCGCCTTGAGACAACTTGATCTCAATCATCTTGATCACATCCCGCGCTGCCTGCTCCGCAAAAAGAGCGGAATCAAATTTGCCCTCTGGTGTGCGGCAGCCAAAATAGCCAGTACCAATTTGCCAGATCAAGTCACCTTCATATTTAAGGTGCCATTCGCTGATCCCGCCTTCGCCAGTGTTATGGGCAAAATTTCCGAATTTTGCCCCACGATTGAGTGCCATTACGGCATTGCGGCTTAGAGCGCCATAGCTCATGGCGGAAATATTCAGGGGGGAGGCCTCGTAAGGCCTAGTGCAGTCCGGCCCGCCAAAGCGAATACGAAGATTAGCCGGAATACACCCTTTAGGTGCCATGGAATGATTAACCCACTCATAACCATTGCGGTAAACGTCAAAAATGGTACCAAAAGCGCGAGTATCATCGTCCTTCTTGGCGCGCTGGTAAGCCAAACTGCGAAATTCCCGGCTGATGGGAGCGCCATCAATATCGGATTCTACAAAATACTGCTGCAATTCCCGACGAACAGATTCAAACAGGTAGCGAAAATGGCCGACCACTGGGTAGATCTTTAGCAAGGTATGTTTGTTCTGAATCAGATCATAAATACCGAGCAAAAGCAGCGGTCCGGTAATCAGCCAGGCCCAGTTGACGCCTGACCATGCATAACTGGCAAGGATCAATGTCAGACTTAAAACCAGCCCCGAGAGAATGAAAACATTGCGGAAGACCATGAAGTTAACCTTGTTATCTATTGTTTACTAGTGCTGTAGATCAACCGACCGCAGCAGCAACCAACATCTGCACAGAAGACTTTACCCGTATTAGCTCAAGGCAATTTGCTATAGACAAAACCCATAACAGTACCAAAATGGCGTTCAAGACAAGCGTTATCATAGGCGCTATAAGCCCCGTCTTCATGCCAAACAGCCCTGCACTCACCATTGGCAATAGGAGCAATATCATTGCCGATCAGCTAACCAACCACGCCAAGCTTTTAAAAATCAGGCTTCGTGTTGGCAATTTGTGATTGATCAGATAAAAACCACACTGTAAACGATGCCAATTATAAGAATGGATCACCCAGCCTAACATCAGACAATGTTATCGCTGATGTTAGAAACCTTGTCAGAGTTTCCTTAGGCTGCACAGAATTAACCATGCAGCCCAGTACTTATAACTGCAAAATTTCATCAGCTATTATTACGCCCTCCTTCTCGCATTAAATCCTTGCGCGCATAGTCATCAATCATTCTGATATTAGAATCAGTTTCTTTTAAATAATTACTGTCTGACTGACGATCCCCCTTATCATAAAGAAAATCACTTTGTGTGTATTCCCTTGCATCATAACTAGGAACCGAATTCGCTCTCACGATCACATCCCGATCCTGGTTGAGTTCAATAGATGTATGCGCTATCGCAACTGGACTAGCTAAGATTGCCATTAAAGTGCCAAGCACACTTACTTTTTTAAACGTTGTCTGGGTCAACATGTCTGTCTCCTTTTCTTAATGGATGTCACTAGCTCAAAGCCCATCGTCAAGATGTTTTATGCAGTGGCAATGTGTCTCACAGTTAATAGTGATCTGGCAGGAAGAATCATTACATCTTTTATTAAAAAATGAGTAAAAAAAGCCAGCGCGATGGCTGGCTTTTATAACGACACATTGAAATTATCCTGGATTTATCATGGCACCTAAGCCAGTACCGCACCCAGGTGTAATTTCGCTAAACACCGATTAGCATGTCTTAAATCCGGCTACACAGAATTAACCATGCAGCCCAGTTCTTATAACTGCAAAATTTCATCAGCTATTGTTTCGTCCACCTTCTCGCATTAAATCCTTGCGCGCATAGTCATCAATCATTCTTATTTTAGAATCCGTCTCTTTTAAATAATCATTATCGGACTGACGATCCCCCTTATCATAAAGAAAATCACTTTGTGTGTACTCCCTTGCGTCATAACTAGGAACCGAACTCGCTTTCACGATCACATCCCGATCCTGGTTGAGTTCAATAGATGTATGCGCTATCGCAACGGGACTAGCTAAGATTGCCATTAAAGCGCCAAGCGCACTTACTTTTTTAAACGTTGTCTGGGTCAACATGACTGTCTCCTTTTCTTAATGGATACCACTAACTTAAAATCCACCATCAAGGTGTTTTATGCAGTGGCAATATGTCTCGCAGTTAATAGTGATATGGCAGGAAGAATCATTACATCTTTTTATAAAAAAATGAGTAAAAAATAAAAAAAACCAACGCAATAGTCTGTGTTTTATAACGACACATTAAAACTAGCCTGGATTTCTCATAGCACCTCAGTCAGTCCCGCACTAAGTACCGCACTCAGGTTTAATTCCGCTAAACATCGACTAGCGTGTCTTAAAATCTTGGTAATTTATGCAGAGTTACTTAACTTAATAATTTTTAAGTCATGGAGCATTCATAGAGAGTTAAAAAACTGATAATTAATAGCTTGGTTAGCGGCAAGTGCAAACATGTAGACAGTTCTCTATTGCCAATAGAGAGGCCTGTTGCCTCATCCTGAACGACATTTCGACGGTATTCGGCGTTATAGTTCCGCCGATAGTGATAGACAGTATCTTGAAAGCGCTGCAACGGTTTGGCTTGAGCCTTAACGAAAGTATGGAGCTACTTTTTTTATGGCACGTTGTTATCCGAACTTGCTGAGCTTTATATCAGTATGCTGTTCCCAATAACGAAGCGTCGACGGATGAACGCCAAAATGGGTTGGTAGTACGATACCAAGCTGTTCACAAAGAAGGCTCAGCAGCGCCATATGGTGGATGCTATGGCTAGTTAAAAACGCCAGTTCGCGGCCGAGGGAAGTGGGTAGCGGTAGCGCGTCATTTATTTCACCTGTCCCAACAGCTATTTCAACACCTATCTCAACCGGATAGCTGAGCGTCAGGGGCCTATCGTACGGCAGTGTTGCCAGTGCATTCAGCCCAGCCTGTAGTGCTTCAACACGGTTCCGAGCGCCGCTAGGTTGGGTTTCTAGTGCCATTTCTCGCTGGCGTTGTTCATAGTCAAATGTTATTGGATTGGATGACTCAGCGCAGGCATCCAGCAAGGTTTGATAGTGTTCAATGATATGGCGAACGTGTTTACCCAGCGTTTGCGTAGCTTTTGCGCCGAGTGGGCGTTGATAGTCTTGAGTAGAGACGCTGCCTAACAATTGATTAAGCTGGTTCAATGTTTGCACGTTTTCGTCGATCAAGGGCGGTATTAATGATGCCGACATATAAGTTGGCCTCCCGTTAAAATGTGCCGGTGCGTACACCGGCACAGTGGTATTGACGTTAGCGTTAATACCTGGCGCTAACCGGCTTCGGCGCTGCCTTCACCTTCACCTTCACCTTCACCCTCGCCTTCCATCTCTTCTTCGCCTTCACTCTCTGCTCCGCCTTCAGCATTGTGGGCTTCGGCCAGCATTAGTGGCGCTTCTTGCATATTGGTGTAGCCTTGGGTGGGTTCGTCGGCCTGAGCCTGAAAGGCGAGACCACTGGCCACCAGCGCGAGGGCGGGGGCGGTATAGCCGAACTGGCGGCTTAAGCGGCTCAGCAAACGACGTTTAGCTTCATGTTGAGACATGATGTTTCTCCTTAAAGTGTCACAAGCAAATGCGCCAGATGGCGCGACTTCCTGCCGCTATACCGCGGCGTGGGAAGAGGATAAAAGTAGTGTCTGGTTAAGCCATTGGTTAATGGTTCCATCCTCAGCACTGGCAAGCCGAGTACGTTGACTTAAATGCTGCAGCGCGCTTAACCCTGAATGGCTTAGCCCATCACCCCCTTCCATTGCGAAGGGCAGCAGCGCGCCTAATACTGCCAGCGACGACGGTGGCTCCGTGCTTTCGGGATGATGCCCGTCAAGCCATAAAAGCCCGCTACAGTGACTGCGCTCCTGGAATAAAAACGCAGTACCTTCGAGGGGGAGGTTAAGTGGTTCCAAAATGTCGGGCTTATCCAGTGAAAGACGTGCGCCGCGTGTCAGGGTGAGTCCATGCTGCCTGGCAAGCGCCTTAAGTTTCGTTAACGTTTGCGCTGATTGCCGAGCAGGAAGAACGCAGGCAATATGCTCTTCCTGCCCACTTAGTAGAGCAATATCCAAAACCAGGTGTTGGTCAAGCGCGGCGCTAGACAAGCAGAATTGCGTGATGGCAGGGACTATCTCATCGAGATGAAGGCGCGAACTGATCACCCTACTGTCGTTGGTTATGCAGTAGCCGTTGGCGCTTTCCAGTATATGTAGGGAGGCTTCGTGGGCTTTGTCGCTTGTTTCCAGTAGCGGTGCCAACGATGTTTCGATCATATCTGCTACAGGGCCTTGGGGAGAACTGATTGACCAGTAACAGTGATCAAACAGCAGCGTGCTACGCCAAGTGCCTGGTTGTTTGCGGAATGATTGAGCAGTGCTGGACGCTGATATGTCGCGACCCTCTGGGGCTAATAGTCCATGTTGCCACCATAAG
Organism: Halomonas sp. SpR1; assembly: GCF_031010175.1. Classification (GTDB taxonomy): domain Bacteria; phylum Pseudomonadota; class Gammaproteobacteria; order Pseudomonadales; family Halomonadaceae; genus Vreelandella. The sequence continues at coordinate 79,998 of NZ_JAUAMB010000005.1, read as the reverse complement.
GAAAGGGTCGCCCATAGGTCGTTGGTAAGCGTTGAGAGCTCAACCTGGCCACCGCTTGCTGCTTGCAGGTGTTCAAGAATGGCCTCAACTGACTCACCTTCACTGAGCAGTAGCCAGATCATTGCGGCGCTATCGTTAAGTTGAAAATAGCTTCCGCTCACGTGGTGATACAGCGCTAAGCGCTCGCCTTCGATCAGCTCGCTAACGCCATGAGAATGAAAAGAGAGGGTCAGTGGAGCGATCTCTGTCGCCAAGCGGTAATCCGCTAAGCTGGGTAGACCAATGAAGGGCAGGTAGCGGTCAGTCTCCTGGCTTGGGTAGAGCGGTACAAATCCACCGGCACGCTCACGCTCGGCAGCCAGCGAGGCAGGATTGAAGAGGCATGCGTCGCGGGACGGCTGATCCAGACCGGTCAAAGTAATCATATCTCTTACCAGTGCACCTTTGACGGCTTCCTCAACCACGCCGCCGTGCTCCGGCTTGGCGCAAATGCCTAGCGATGGGCTTAGGTTGCACTCCAATATCCACGCTTTGAGCTGATCGTCGACTAGGCAGTCCAGGCCGATTAGCTCGTAACAGCCGCGCGGGTCGGCCCCATCTTTCTGAGAGCGTGCACGCATCGCTTCGGCCCCGGAAAGAGCGGTCAGCGTGGCAAGATCCCGCAACTGGTTAAACAGTGCCTGGTCGTCGTGACCCTGCTCCCGTAACCAGTGGCGGTAGCGGTCAAGGTCGATAAATTCGACCGGAACCTCGGCGTCCAGATTGAGCGCGTTGATGTCGGGGTTGGTCAATTGGCTGAAGGGGTTGTCGATGTCATCGGGGCTCCACGGCGCTGAGGCCAGCTTGGCAAAGCCTTGGTCGTAGAGATACACCCGTAGCGGGTCGATGCTGGCAATTAGCATATAAAGCCGCAGCACGTATTTGTGCCCGCGGATGGTATGGGGGTTGGCAATGTACTCTTGCACCAGCCAGTTAGGAACTAGTGGCGCGGTCGTCGGGTCGCGCAGCACCTGCACCCCCTGACCTTTGGAGGCATTGGTGGGCTTTAATATCCAGCGTTTTTCAGGATGCGCTGCTGCGTCTTCAAGTAGCGCCGGATAGTCATGAGGCATCTCATAAGCGAGAGGGAAGAAGTTAAGCCGCTGGGTATGGGGGTGGCTGGCACCGTAGTGGCGCTGGGTTCGTTCGCGCAGCGCGCTGAGACCCGAGTGAAGGCGGCTTTTTACCGTGAGCGCTGCGTTCCCTGGAATATGGTTCATCACGCGGCCTGGTGAGGTTACCTTGAACGCTGCCTTGGGCGGCATGCCGGTCACCCAGGCGGCTTCCCAGTGTTGTTCATCACCTTCTTGCCATCCCTGAGCTTCCAGCGTTTGGCGGAAAAAATGATCTTGCTCGGCATGGCGTTTGCCGCTTAGCCAAAAGCGTAGTGGTGAATGCGCGCTCATCGTAGGCTCCTTATCGGGTCATTAATGGTGAGTGACAGATCAACGCGATTGCTTACACTATTTTTAGTGATCGTTAACAGGCTGCCTTGCACTGATTTCACAAACGTTGGGACGCTTTGCTATCTAGTCGTGTTGAAAAATCACTTTAATAGTGAGGCAGTATCACTCATTATGAGATTAATGTACCAATCGTTCCTTGTCTTGCTGCTATGAACAACGATGCTCAATCCCCAACACGAAAAAGCCCTCTAGGAGGTTTTATGTCTCGTTTACTATTCGCCTTGATTGGCGCGCTGGGGTTTTCTACCCAAGCACTAGCGCTTGAAACCACACAATTTGAAACTACGCCGCTTGTGGATGCGCAGTGGTTAAATGACCATCTCGACCAAGATGAATTGGTGGTATTAGATGTGCGTTCTGCTATTGATAATGGCGGGGATGCTGAGAGCTTTGCCGAAGCACGAATCCCTGGTAGCCGCTATTCCAGTTATACCGATGATGGTTGGCGTGAAACCCGCGACAACGTAGCGGGATTGATGCCCGAAGTGAGTGAGTTGGAAACGCTAATTGGCAACTTAGGGATCGATAAAGATAGCGCGGTAGTGATTGTACCTGCCGGTACTGGCGCGACCGATTTTGGCAGTGCGGCGCGAGTTTACTGGACGTTTAAAGTTCTCGGTCACGACGAGGTAGCCATCCTCAACGGCGGCTTTGCGGGCTGGCAGCAGCAGGGGTTTGAGATAGTAAGCGGCGAGCCTGATCGTTACGATGCCGCCGAGTTTGATGCCACCCTGCGCGAGGCGTTAGTAGCCTCCACCGAAGATGTCGAGGCCGCACGGGAAAGCCAGGCACAGTTAGTCGATGCTCGTCCCACCGACTATTTTACTGGTGATAAAAAATCCTCGGCGGCGCGGGTGGCTGGGACGATTCCGGGCGCGCGGAACCTGCCTCACCAGTCGCATCTGAATGATCAGAACGGCGCTTACTATCTGGATGTTGATGGTCTGCAGTCACGTATTAATGCAACTGAACTGGATAGTAGCGTGCGGACGATCGCCTTCTGTAACACTGGCCACTGGGCTGCGACCGATTGGTTCGTGTTGAGTGAAGTAGCGGGTTTCGAAAATATCGCTATGTACGATGGCTCAATGGCCGCCTGGACCATCAGCGATTCTCGCCCGGTGCAGCTCGCCCGTGAAGGTATTAAACAAGTCAGGGAGCTGCTTAATTAACTTGGCTAACCAGCAGTGTAGTTATCCTTCAGCGAAGCAGTTGGTGGATGCTTTGCGTCGGCTAACGCTATCTCGTAATATGCTACCTTTTTTGGAATTTCGTAATGAGCCTCGGCAGACCTTTACAGCACCATCCAGAGACGGCGCTGAAAGCCGCTGTTTACGCCTTTTGGCGCTCGGGCTATCACCATACGTCAATGCGTGATTTGCTTGAGGCGATGGAGCTATCCCGCAGCAGCTTGTATCAAGCCTACGGCAATAAAGAGGCGCTTTTTTTACTGGCGTTAACACGTTATAGAGAAGAGCTGCTTGCCTCTCTGGATATGTCTTTTGGCCAAGAAGCTAGCGCATGGCAGTTCATTGAGCACTTGCTGCAACGCATGGCGCAACAGGCCGAGAGCGAACAAGCAGCGCTAGGCTGTCTGATTTTTAATTCAGCTACTGAACTAGGCAATAGCGGCTCGCAAGTGTCGGATGCCGCCGTACAAAGTGTGCAGGCTATTACACACTTTTTTATGAAGGTTATTGAACAGGCGCAGCAAGAGGGAAGTATTTGCCAAGAGCGTGATGTACAGAGCTCAGCATATTTCTTAACCCTTTCAATATCGGGTCTGCGCATGCTGCTGAAAAGCGGTGCTACTCAGCAGCAGGCCGAACAATTGGTGGAAAATATTTTGCGTGGATTGCGCTGAGCCAAAGGGCATATTCAGCAGGAAGTTTCTCTAGGCTCAATAATGGAAAATACGCTGTTATTAGGATTTTTAGGTAGCTTGGTCGCTGGCCTTCTGACTGCTGTTGGCGCACTACCGGTGCTGTTAGGCAAAACGCCTAGCCGGGGCTTTCGTGATTTAGCGTTAGGCTTTGCGGCGGGTGTGATGCTGGCGGCGTCATTTTTCTCACTGATTATCCCCGCACTGGACGCTGCAGAAATCTACTATGCTGGTGGCCCTGTGCCTGCCGGGATTGTTTGTGCGGCTATTTTGATGGGCATGGGCGCCATTGCGTTGCTCAACGAGTATCTTCCCCATGAACATTTCGCTCAAGGCCGTGAGGGCCCTGAGGCTGCCTCATTGCGCCGTGTCTGGCTGTTTGTATTTGCCATTACTATCCACAACCTGCCGGAAGGAATGGCAGTGGGGGTCGGCTTTGGCGCCAATGGTTTAGAAGGCGGCATGCCGCTGGCGATCGGTATTGGGCTACAGAACATGCCGGAAGGGCTGGCCGTAGCGGTCGCTTTGATGGGAGAGGGCTACTCGAAATGGCGTTCTTGGTCGATTGCTGCTCTAACTGGCCTAATCGAGCCCATCGGAGGGCTGTTTGGCGCCAGTATTGTCAGCGTTTCCCAGATACTGCTGCCGTGGGGCTTGGCGTTTGCCGCCGGCGCCATGCTGTATGTCATCAGCCACGAAATCATCCCCGAAACCCACCGCTGCGGGCACCAGAAAAAAGCCACCTTCGGTTTGGCGATGGGGCTGGTGATTATGCTGTTTTTAGATGTGTGGCTGGGTTAACCCAGTTTAACCCACCCCTAGCCGATGACATCCGCGCCACCGTGAGGCTCCACTTGAAGGCACAGCCGGTGGTCGCTGAGCACGTCAATGATATGGCACTGGCCAACACTGCCCCCTGCGCACTGATTGATCATGCGTTGGAGCTCATCGCGCACCGCGGTGAGTCGCGCAAGACGTGCCTCGACTTCGGCAAGGTGACGCTTCGCCAGCGTATCCACCTCCTGGCAAGGCATCGCTGGGTGGTCGGCCATTTCCAGCAATTCCCTTACCGCCTCCACTGAAAAGCCAAAATCCCGCGCATGGCGAATAAACGTCAGTCGACGGATAGCGGCTGTGGTGTAGCGCCGCTGGTTACCTTCATTGCGCGGTGCTGAAGGCAGCAGCCCAATCTGTTCGTAGTAGCGTACCGTTTCGGGCTTACAGCCGGATTCCCGTGCCAGTTCGCCGATGCCAATATAGCGCTCAGTAGTGGATGGCGCTGGTTTTTGCTCTTTCATTACTTGAACCTCTAGTAACTACAGGTATTACGCTGTTCCTAAGATAGACGAACTTGGAGCACCGTGCGATGAGTAACTCAAAATCCGTTACGACGACCACCCTGCGTGTGCAGGGCATGGACTGCGGCGGCTGTGAACGTAAAGTCGAATCAGCGCTAAAGCGCTTAAACCACGTTGATCAAGTCTCCGCGAGTTCACTGGCGGGGTCGGTACAACTCACCCCATCGCCAGGGCAATCGCTGGCACGCGCTGAGATTGAGGCGACGATTAGCGCTCTCGGTTACCAGGTGTTAGATGAGTCGGCGGACAAGGCCGAATCAAAAAAAGCGCCTTCTTGGTGGCAATTGCCAAAAGGGCGATTAGTGATCGTTAGTGGCGCATTGCTGGCGCTTGCCTGGGGGCTTAAATTTGCCTGGCCTGCGCTGGGCAGTTGGCCCTTTATTGCGGCGACGCTAGTTGGTTTAGTACCGATTATTCAGCATGCCTGGCAAGCCCTCAAATTGGGCAACCCGTTCACCATTGAAATGCTGATGAGCATCGCCGCACTTGGTGCGCTGGCCATAAACGCCGCCGCCGAAGCGGCGGTGGTGGTGTTTCTGTTCGCCGTGGGTGAGCTGCTGGAGGGTGTTGCCGCTGCCCAGGCGCGCCGCAGTATTTCGGCACTTTCCAAACTGACGCCCTCCACCGCTCGGTTACTGGAGCAGGGCGAAGTGCGCGAGATAGCTGCCGCCTCGCTCCAGCCGGGGCAACGGGTGCAGATACGTCCCGGCGATCGACTGCCCTGCGATGGGCAAATTATCGCCGGTCACTCCTCGATCGATGAATCGCCGGTCAACGGCGAATCGGTACCGCGAGAGCGGGAAGTAGGTGAAACGGTGTTTGCTGGCACCGTCAATCTGGATGGCGTATTAGAGGTCGAGGTGACCCGTAGCGCCGAAAACAACACTATCGCCCGGGTGATAAAGCTAGTGGAAGAGGCCCAGGCAGCGAAAGCGCCGGTGGCCCGCTTCATTGACCGTTTTGCGTTTTACTATATGCCTGCGGTGGTGGGTGTGGCGCTACTGGTCGCTATCGTCCCGCCGCTGGTGTCGTCGATGCTGTGGTCAGAATCCATCTACCGCGCCTTAGCGCTGCTGCTGATTGCCTGCCCCTGTGCGCTGGTGATTTCGACGCCCGCGGCGATTGCGGCGGGGCTATCAGTGGGGGCTCGCAACGGCCTGTTGATGAAAGGTGGTGCGGTGTTAGAGCAGCTAGGCAAGCTTAAACGGGTTGCGCTGGATAAAACCGGCACACTGACTGCAGGCAAGCCCATGGTAACGGATGTAGAGAGCTTTAATGGCGGCCTTACCGTTAAAAACAGTAGCGATGAAATAGTGCGCCTGGCCGCCGCCCTGGAGCAGGGGTCAAGCCACCCCCTTGCCGTCGCTATTAGTGACTATTTTCATAAGGTCTGTTTTCAGAATAATGGCGCCCAGCAGCCAGAAGCTATGTTGCCCAAAGTAGACGGCGGGCGGGCGCTCGCGGGGCAGGGTGTAGCCGGGCAGGTGGAAGGGCGTGAGCTGATGCTCGTTAGTCCACGCTACTTACAACGCTTCGATCATTTTGCAAATGAATGGGACGCACGTATTGAGGCATTGGAAACTCAAGGTAAAAGCCTCGCGGTATTGGTAGAAAACGAGCGGCCTATTGGGCTGATCGCCCTGCGTGATGAGCCTCGCGAAGATGCTCAAAAGGGTCTTCAAGCGTTAGCGCGCTTGGGTGTTCAAGCCGTTATGCTCAGCGGAGACAATGCCCGCACCGTGACCGCTATTGGTCACCAGTTGGGTATTGAAGCAGAAGGCGAGTTAATGCCCGAAGACAAAGCTCAGCGCGTGCATGAATGGCAGGCTCAGGGGCTGGGGCCGGTAGGCAAAGTAGGCGATGGTATTAACGATGCACCAGCGCTTGCCGCGGCAGAAGTGGGCATCGCCATGGGCAGCGGTACCGATGTGGCACTTGAAACCGCCGATGCGGCGCTGCTTAAAAACCGCGTGGAGGGGATAGCCGAAATGATCGCGCTCTCCCGGGCGACCATGCGCAACGTAAAAACCAACGTAGCGTTGGCGCTGGGCTTTAAAGCGCTGTTTCTGGCCTCTACGGCGCTGGGAATCACCGGAATGTGGGTCGCAGTAATGGCTGACACTGGGGCGACCGTGTTGGTCACCCTCAATGCGTTGTACCTATTGCGTTACCGCTTTAACGATATTAGCTAGAAAACGATCAGTGATCGGCTAGAAAGAGGCGGACTAGTTGCTCTGTACGCCTTAGCCCTGAACGTATTCCACCAGCGCCTGGGCGAAGGAGTCGGTAGAGCCGGTGCCGCCCATATCGGGGGTGACCATATCGCGGCGGGTTTCCAGCACGGTGCGAATACCCTGGCGGATGGCGGTGCCTTTCTCCGCCATGCCCAGGTGATCAAGCATCTGGGCAGCGGCCAGCAGCAAGGCGCAGGGGTTGGCGATGTTTTGGCCTTCGATATCCGGTGCTGAGCCGTGTACGGCCTCAAAGATCGCTGCCTTCTCGCCGATGTTCGCGCCTGGCGCCAAGCCCAAGCCGCCGACAAGCCCGGCACATAGGTCAGAGAGAATATCGCCAAACAGGTTGGTGGTGACCACCACATCAAACTGATGCGGGTTCATTACCAGCTGCATGCAGGCGTTATCGACGATCATCTCTTGGAATTCGATCTCGGGATACTCTTTGGCGATGTCGCGCGCCACGTCCAAGAACAGCCCCGAGCTGGTTTTGATGATATTGGCTTTATGTACCGCGGTGACTTTTTTGCGGCCGTTGTTTTTAGCCAACTCAAAGGCGTAACGCACAATACGCTCGGAGCCCTTGCGGGTGACTTTGATCACTGAAATGCCGGTATCGCCGCCGTCAATCATCTCCTGGCCGTCAGATAGATAGGCGCCTTCGGTGTTTTCACGCACGGTGATCATATCGATATCGTCGTAGCGCGATTTAGTGCCAGGGAAGCTAATAGCAGGGCGCACATTAGCGTAAAGATCAAAGTGACGGCGTAGCTGCACGTTAATTGAGGAAAAACCTTTGCCAATCGGCGTGGTCAGTGGGCCTTTCAGTGCAATACCCAACTGTTCGATGGCATCTAGCGACTCTTGTGGAATCAGCGTGCCATGCTTTTCAAGCGCACCTAAGCCAGCGTCAATATGCTGGTAGGTTAAGCCGCAATCTAACGCGTCGAGTACTCGCAGCGTGGCGTCCATAATCTCGGGGCCGATGCCGTCGCCCTTGATGACTGCAATAGATTGGCTCATGTACTGCTCCTCTTTAATCGACTAATCGGCGGAAAAACCGTGCCGCTTCAACGTGAATAGTTGGCAATCAACGTCTCTTTTAACGGCGCAATGATACGTCAAAAGCGGGGCTAAGGTCACTCTGTCTAAAGTCGCGGCTACCTCAATGGGCGTTTAGCTGCTGCCGTTAGACGTTAGGTGCAATGCAGCAGGATTGCTGGTAACATACGCCACTTTGTCGCACCCCGTGTTGTGTTCTGTAAATCGTTCTGTAAAAGAATCCTTACCAATGACTACATTCACATATTGCTTTTTAGGGCTGATGACCCCGCCCTAGTCCCCTCTTTTTCTGAGGCGCTGAAGCTCATTCATCGTGCTGTCATCGCCTTGTGGTATTGAATTTAGCGGTATCCAACGCTAGCCCACCCTTTTTATAATAAAAATTGATGATCTCAGCGTGCCAATCGATGGCAGTGCTCTCCCTTGTTGGCGGCGCTGTTAGACTGCCTTTGGCCTGTCGTTAACCTAAAACCGTGGACCCCTCGCATGTACGAAAAGTTTAAACAATCTTGGCTCTCTAACCTCAAGGGCGACACCCTTGCGGGGATTGTCGTGGCGCTGGCGCTGATACCCGAGGCCATTGCGTTCTCGATCATCGCAGGCGTTGACCCTAAAGTCGGTCTCTACGCCTCGTTTGCTATCTGTGTTGTCATTGCCTTTGCTGGTGGCCGTTCTGGGATGATTTCCGGCGCAACAGGCGCAATGGCACTGCTGATGATCACGCTCGTCAAGGATCACGGTCTGGAGTACCTGCTGGTGGCTACCCTGCTGACCGGGGTGCTGCAGATTATTGCGGGCTACTTAAAGCTCGCCGAACTAATGCGCTTTGTATCGCGTTCGGTGGTGACTGGGTTTGTGAACGCCCTGGCTATTCTGATTTTTATGTCGCAGTTACCTGAGCTGACGGATGTATCGTGGCATGTTTACGCTATGACGGTTGCTGGCCTGGTGATTATTTACGGCTTCCCTTATGTGCCCGTCATCGGTAAAGCGATCCCATCCCCGCTGATTTGTATCGTTGTGTTGACCGTCATTTATATGATGACTGGTATGGATATTCGCAGCGTAGGAGATATGGGTGAACTTCCTGACACCCTGCCAGTATTTTTGTGGCCCGATGTGCCGCTGAACCTAGAAACGCTGATGATTGTATTGCCCTATTCAATTATGTTGATGGTCGTAGGGCTACTGGAATCAATGATGACCGCAACGATCATTGATGACTTAACCGATACCAAAAGCAACAAAAATCGCGAGTGTAAGGGCCAAGGTATCGCCAACATCGGCTCGGGGCTCATTGGTGGTATGGCGGGTTGCGCCATGATTGGTCAATCCATCATTAATATCAAATCCGGTGGTCGTCGCCGTACCTCCTCGCTCATCGCTGGTATCGCGCTATTATTAATGGTGGTCTTCCTGGCGGACTGGGTTTCTCAGATCCCCATGGCGGCGCTGGTAGCGGTAATGATTATGGTGGCAATCGGTACCTTTAGCTGGGAGTCGATCCGCGATCTGAAAAAGCATCCCATGAGCACCAACTTTGTCATGGTGGCAACGGTTCTTGTGACAGTCGGTACTCACAACCTGGCGATTGGTGTGTTCGTTGGGGTACTTCTCGCCGCAATGTTTTTTGCCAACAAAGTCGGCAACATCATGTATATCGGTTCCAAAGAAGTTGAGGCCGGTAAAGAGCGTGAATACGAAGTGGTGGGTCAGGTGTTCTTTGCCTCATCAGAGCGCTTTATAGCTGCCTTTGACTTCAAAGAGAGTATCGATAAAGTTACTATCAACCTCTCTCGCGCGCACTTCTGGGATATTACCGCTGTACAGGCACTGGATCGCGTAGTGATTAAATTCCGCCGTGAAGGTACCGAAGTAGAGATGGTGGGCTTGAGCGAAGCCAGTGCGACAATCGTGGATCGCTACGCGGTACACAATGACCCCGAAGCAGTTGAAAAGTTGATGGGCGGCCACTAATTAAGACAAGGAGAGCGATATGTCAGAACAGGTATTAGCCGCCATTGACGGCTCCCAGTTTTCCGAAGGTGTGTGCGATTACGCCGCCTGGGCAAGCTTGGCCATGGATGCAGCGTTAGCCTTTGTGCATGTGGTCGACAACCACTCAGAAGTACCCGAAGAGCAGAACCTGTCCGGCAACCTGCGTTTCGGGGCCCGCGAACGGCTGATGAAAGAGCTTTCTGAGCTTGATGAGCAGCGCGCTAAGGTCAATCGCGAACAGGGCAAGCTAATGCTGGAAGCGGCCAAAACGCGAGCTTTGGAAGATGGCATCAGTGATCCTATTACCCGCCAGCTCAACGGTACCCTGGTTGAAACGCTAGTAGAACTTGAAAAAGACGTACGGTTGCTGGTGTTGGGTAAGCGCGGAGAAACTGCCCACCAGGCCAGTGGCCACCTCGGTTCTAACCTTGAGCGGGTAGTGCGTGAAATGCACCGCCCGATCCTGATGGTGCCACAAACATTCAAGCGTCCAGAAAAGATTCTGGTAGCGTTTGATGGTAGCAAAACGGCCCGCAAGGGCGTTGAAATGCTGGCGCGGTCACCGCTATTTACAGGCACCGAATGCCACGTGCTCATCGTGGGTGCAGAGACGGCTGAACGCCGCTCAGAGCTAGAGTGGGCGTTAAATACGTTGCGTGACGGCGGCCATCAAGCCGAAGGCGCTATTCGTGCAGGTGAAGTAGACGAAGCACTACAGGCTTACGAAAAAGAGCACAGCATTGATCTGCTGGTGATGGGCGCCTACGGGCACTCGCGTATTCGTCACCTGCTGGTTGGCAGTACCACTACGGCGATGCTACGCGGGAGCCGCATACCGGTGCTGATTCTGCGCTAAAGCGCACTGAAAATAGCGCAAAAAAGTTCGCTCGCATTGCGTAGTTTACCCCGCAGCCGGCCCTCACTTATTGAGCGTGCCGGCTTTTTTGTTCTAAGGAGACGCTAATGAAAACTTGGCAGCTCAATAAAACACACATCATAATAAATCAAGCGGATATCGATGTTTCGCTAGAAAATGCATGCGTAGTGCCTGCTAAACAAGAGCAAATAAACGCCTTGGGCAGCAGCGTTATTGGTGAGGCCTGGATGCTCTCGCAACCATTTCAGGAGGAGGGGGCAGCGGTAATTAAATTTGCACCGCCCCAAAGCAGTAATAGTGATACTAAAACGCTGGCTTTATGGGCCAAGGGCTACCGTAAAATTATTATGGTGGCCGAACGCGAAGAACTTGCTACGCTTTCTATTCCTTTGCCTGGCGTCAATTCTCATGTTCCAGGCGGTATAGAGGCTGTTCGGGAAGCTGTCTTGGCTTTGAGTGATCAGCTGCAACACGCGAAACACCTGCACCACTTACACCTTTATGTTTCCGATGAAGAGAGCGTATGGTCGTTATTCAAATCGTCGTTGTGATCTATTTTTTTGAGCATCACGCTGCTTGAAACTGATGGCTTTCCAGCTTTGCGATAAACGTCGAGGGTGCGTCATGATAAGTAAGATCAAGCTGGTGCATCGCCCGTGTGCAGGCCACGTAGAGTAAGTTGCGCTCCATATCCGTCGCATAATGGGCGGCCGTTACCTCGGGCACAATGACGCGGTCAAATTCCAAGCCCTTCGCCATATGGGCAGTACAGATAATAATGCCCTGTCCAAAAGCGGTGCTTTGCTCAGTGAGTAACTGTAGCTTATCGAACTGTCCTTCTAACGCTTTAAAAACGAGACTGGCCTGCTTTTGGGTTTTGCACACAATCCCCAAGGTGTTATGCGTTGAGGCTGTAAAGTCATGGGCTAGTTGCTGAATGGCTGTATGCGATTGCTTACGTGAGTTGCAGCGGTGAATAGCAGGCGGCTTACCATGACGCTCGATCGGCTCCAGATCGGGGTTATAGGCGATATGCTGGGCGAAGCGAGAGATCTCGATACTCGAGCGGTAGCTTTTATTCAGCGTCACGTACATGGACTGACGCAGCACCTGGCGTATCTGCTCGGCTTTCGAGGCGCTATAGGGGTTAACCGATTGGTAGCTATCGCCTAGCACGGTTTTTTTGCAACGAAACAGCTGACCAATCACCGCGTACTGGACTGGCGTATAGTCCTGCATTTCATCGATTAACAGATGTTTGGCATTCCGCCAGCGGGAGTGCACGCCCTCTAAGCGCATCTTTAGGTAGATCAGGGGGAATACATCGGCATACTCAAGGCGCCCCCGGGAAGCCGTTTTGAACAGTTCGGGTTTACCCAGCCAAGTGTAAAACTCCTTGTAGGTCTCGCGCAGGGTTTTCTGTTTTAGCATGCCCTTAATGGTGGCTTTTAGCGTCTTGCGCTCGTCGGGCTCTAAATCATAGTTATATTGATTGCCAATTTTACGCTCTATTTCCCAGCTCACCTGCCCTAGGCGTTCATTGGTGGGTAAGTTGCGATGTTTTTTAAATACCTCCTCCAGTAACCAGCCAGGCACTAAGCGCCGGGCAATCCAAATATCTTCAGCCGTGAAACGCTTTGCCTCAACTTCGGCTGCATAACGATCGAGCTCTTTAAGGAATTCTGGCGAGGCTTTGAAATGCAAGCGCGCTTTCATGGCCTCGTCATTTTTTTCCAGTAGCGCCGTGGTCTGTTCAAAAAATGTCTCGAAACGATACTGACTGTTGAGCAATTCATCGGCAAGGGTCTCCATTCCCACCTGATTTACGGTCTCTTCACCCAGTTCGGGCAGTACGTTGGCGATGTAGTCGGAAAACACCTGGTTGGGGGAGATAATCAAGATATCTTCTGAGCTAAGCGTGTCTTTAAATCGATAAAGCAGAAAAGCAATTCGGTGTAGCGCAATCGAGGTTTTTCCGGAGCCTGCCACTCCCTGAATAATCAAAGTATGGGCTTCGTCGTTACGGATAATCGCATTTTGATCACGCTGAATGGTGGCGACGATGTTTTTCATCGTGTCGTCAGACGCTTGACTCAGCGTATCTTGAAGCACGTCATCGACCACATGCACATCGCTATCGATCATCAGCTCGATGTTGGCTTTTTTGATTCTGAATTGACGCTTAAGGGTGATATGACCGCTAATTTCGCCCTTCGGGCTTTGGTAGCTGGCTGGTCCGGTTTCGTAATCGTAAAATAGTGATGCAATGGGTGCCCGCCAGTCGTGTACACGGCTTTGACCGGCTAAGTCGTCATAAAAGTGGTGAATGCCGATATAAATCGGTACGGGGGATGCTTCAGGGGAGCCTTGGTGGGTAAAATCGAAACGCCCAAAGTAGGGGGAATGTCTGAGTTTTTCGAGCTTATGGCGGCGTGCCAGCGCATTATCGCCGGTCATCACCGCCTGCTCAATTGACTCGCGGGCGGAGATTTTCTCAATGTGATCCATCTCATCCCGGCTTGTCCATAAATACTCTTTCTGGGCCTGTATATCCTCTGCATAAGCCGCTAAGCGCTGATTTATCTCCTCTATGTTCATGTCAATGCGTTCAAGGGTGTGCATTAATTGGCGGTGTTCAGCGTCTCGTTGGGAGGTCTCAGTTTTAGTATCCATGGTGCCTGTTAAGTAAGAAAATAGTGATGTTGTATCGGACTGAAAAGGCCGTTAGAAAAGCTTATTCATCCATGTAACGCCAAGCCTGCACGCCGCGCACCAAGGCGCGGTTGGTAACGCTCAAAAACCGACCGCGCTCTAAAATAGCCGATGTTACGCCAGCACCATGGATATCGCGATAAACCACTAGCAGTGGGGCTTTGTCATTGGTGGGTAAATAGCTGTGCACACTAGTCCAGTCGGTGGACGTCGTTAGCTCGTCGATGTTGGGGAGAAAGGTATTTTGTACTTGCATGGTTACTCCACTCACAGGTAGGTGTCGGCAAGTTTATTGCGTTACTAAACGCAATAAATGCATCGGGTCGTCTGGGTGGAGTAGCGCTAGGGTGGGGTAGGGCAGAAGCTGTTGTGTAACCGTGCCATTGAGTTGCCTCATGCAGTTACCAGCGACCTTAAGCAAAGGTATCTGGGGTAGGTTGAAGCGAAATCTTACTACGATTGACCGCTAGTCAGGTTTGATGTTCCGTAGGATGTTTTTACCGCAAGAGTAGGCCAAGCGCTGTGATGTGAATTCGTCAAGCGCTTGGGCCATACCCAGCATAAGGGATCAATAAACGGGTTTACCTTGTGACGCTAAATGCAGCCACGTTTTAGGCGAAGACCTGTGTCCATTCACTGCGCTTTTCAAGCAACTCACTAGCAAGCGCTTGCGCGCCTTTTAAACTATGGCTAGCAGCCCAGCCGCACTGCATTTCGTTGCAAGCCGGGACTTCGGTGGCTATTAAGACATCTTCCAACGTTTGCTCGATAATGCTGAGGACATCGTCGTAATCATCATGATTGATCATCGCGATATAGAAACCGGTTTGACACCCCATCGGACTGATATCAACGACCTTATCGGTATGATTACGCGAAAGTTCAGCCATTAGGTGTTCCAGTGAGTGCAGCGCAGGCATTTCCATGTGGGCTTGGTTGGGTTGGCAAATGCGTAAGTCATATTTATGAATACGGTCGCCGTTCTGACCTTCTTTAATATCGGCTAGGCGCACATAGGGAGCTTTAACCTTGGTGTGATCCAAGTTGAAACTCTCGACGTTCATTTTCTGTTCAGTCATCTGTGGATATCCTGTGGCTAATAGGTGCGTAGGCTGTGGCTTATAGGCAGATTGATCAATAAAGCTCAGCCTACGGCACCTTTATAGAGTGAATTATCGTTAAAGCTGGGCTGCTTGGCGCAGTGCATCGGCTTTATCTATTCTTTCCCAAGGGAAAGCGGTGAATGTTTCCACCTGTGCTTCGCCTTTATCGTCGACCCAATGGTAGCTATGCTCAAACGGTTCGCGCCCAAAATGACCGTAGGCAGCGGTGAGCTGATACATGGGGTGTAGCAAATCGAGCATCGTGGTAATGGCAAAGGGTCTAAGGTCAAAATGCTTCCGAACAAGGCTTACAATCCTGGCATCGTCGATGGTGCCGGTACCAAAGGTGTCAATGGCCACAGACGTCGGTTCTGCGACACCGATTGCGTACGAAATTTGTATTTCACACTTATCGGCTAACCCTGCGGCGACAATATTTTTAGCGACATAGCGGCCCGCGTAAGCAGCACTGCGGTCAACCTTTGAGGGGTCTTTGCCTGAGAATGCACCACCGCCGTGGCGGGCCATGCCGCCGTAGGTATCAACGATGATTTTTCGGCCGGTAAGGCCGCAATCACCTACCGGGCCGCCAATCACAAATTTACCTGTGGGGTTAATATGGTATTGGGTATTTTCATCCAGCCACTCGGCGGGCAGCACTTGCTCAATGACTTCGTGTTTAATAATGCTGCGAAGCTCCTCCTGATCAATGCTGGGGTCGTGCTGCGTGGATAGCACCACGGCATCAACGCCACAGGGCATGCCCTTTGCGTTGTAGCGGAAGGTAACCTGGCTTTTGGCATCGGGACGAAGCCACGGCAATAAGCCATGTTGTCTGAGCTCTGCCTGACGCTCGACCAAACGGTGTGAATAGTGGATCGGCGCAGGCATAAACGACTCGGTTTCGTTGGTGGCATAACCAAACATTAACCCTTGGTCGCCAGCACCTTGATCTTCGGGCTTGCTGCGATCAACGCCCTGGGCAATATCCACGCTCTGTTTGCCGATAAGATTCACGACTCCGCAGGTGGCGCCATCAAAACCAACGTCAGAAGAGTTATAGCCAATGTTGGTGATTACGTCGCGGACGATCATTTCAAGATCGACCCATGCCGAGGTGGTGATTTCACCAGCGATAATTGCGACCCCGGTTTTAACCATGGTTTCACAAGCCACCCTTGCCTGCTTGTCACGGGCGATAATGGCATCTAATACAGCATCGGATATTTGATCGGCAATTTTGTCGGGATGTCCCTCTGAAACGGATTCGGATGTAAATAGGGTGAAGGTGTTATGCATTAATGTAGTCCAATTATCGAAATATGAGTCGTGGCGAATTTTTGAGCGTAAGCATCGATAACAATTTAGCTGACGCGCTCGTAGCCACCGGTAACACCCTTTTTACTGAGTACGAATTGCCAAAGCTGTATGTCACGCGCGCGGAAAGCACCGGCGCAGCTCAGTAGGTAGTAGCGCCACATACGATAAAAGCGCTCGCTGAACTGATCTTTAAATTGGGGCCAGCGGTCTTCAAAATTTTTGTGCCAAGCCATCAGCGTACGATCGTAATCCGCCCCAAAGTTATGCACATCCTCTACCACAAACAGCGATTCTGCCGCGTTGGTCACTTGGGCAAGCGCAGGCAATTCACCATTGGGGAAAATATATTTATCGATCCAGGGGTCTGGGGAAGTATTACGTACATTTTTGCCAATGGTATGCAGCAAGAAGAGGCCGTCATCTTTTAAACAGCGATTGGCTACCTTCATATACTCGCGATAGTTCTTGCGGCCAACATGCTCGAACATGCCAACGCTCACAATGCGATCAAACTGCTCGGTCTCATCGCGGTAATCTTTTAGCCGGAACTCAACCGGTAGCCCGCTCTGCATTAGCTGCTTGCCGTACTCGGTTTGCTCTTTGGAGATGGTCAATCCTACGCACTCAACGCCGTAATATTCGGCGGCGTAGGCCATAAAACTACCCCAACCGCAGCCGATATCCAGCACGCGCATGCCGGGTTTTAGCTCAAGCTTGCGGCAGATAAGATCCAGCTTTGCTTCCTGCGCTTCGTCCAGGGTTTGGGCATCTTTCCAGTAGCCGCAGGTGTAGGTCATACGCTTATCTAGCATGGCCGCGTAAAAATCGTTGCCAAGGTCATAATGCGCTTCGCCTACCTGAAACGCACGCTTAGCGGTTTGTAAGTTAACTAAGCGTGTTTTTAGGTGGTGAAATACCAACTTGCTGTGATTGACCTGATCTGGCAGCCGTGCACGCATCAGTTTGAAAAAGAACTCATCGAGGTGTTCAGCGTCCCAATCACCGTCCATATAACGCTCGCCGAGGCCGAGATTGCCTCTTGCTAAGGCGTCTTCTATTACCCCATGGGCATTTAGCTGTATATCCCAGGGACGATCACCATTGATCTGAATATCTGCTTTTTCAAGCAGGCTAGCCACAAATCGCTGGGAGGAGGAGGTTTCGTCGAAGAATGCCGTATGGGGGAGGGGGAAATTTTGCAATGCAGTAGCCCTGTTTGAAGATTAAAAAAAACTTACCGATCAAGGGGTAAGCACTTTCTGTCTGCTATTCAAACAAAGCTCAGGGTGGGTCAGTAGTCATCGTTGCCAGCACTTATTGCATTTGCCAATGAGTAGCCGATTGTTTTTCATGTGTTTAGGCATGAGAAGCAATCAGACGGTGTGCATAAATGTCAGGCAAAGAGCTAGGGTGGAGTCATCAACCCTGAGAGTTGGTGTGGCATGGTTTATGATCCTGTTGATGAGTTCAATCGACAGCGAAAGCCTTCAATAGAGAAGTCTAGTAGCCAGGAATCGCATCCGTAATGTTAGCAGATTAAAGATCTATTGGCACCCTGGAGCCACTGGGCCATAGACGCTATAGAGAATAACTATGTATGCGCTGGCAATAGCTTGCTAGGCACCCAGCGTAAGAACGCCACCATGCCAAATAGCTCTACCAGAGATTGAAACACCACCACCACGACCGCTGCCTGCCAGGCGTTAGGCAGTGTCAGGGCAATGGGCAGCATCACAAAAGAGTTACGCGTACCAAAACTAAACGCCAGGGTTCGGGCGCTAGCGGTTGGCAGTTTGAATAGTTTGCCAAGCCCCTTACCCAACAGCGCTGCAAAGAGTAAAAAGCCGATAAAAATAAACACTACCTGAACTAATACCTGGCTAAGTCCCAGCACCGTATTAATTTGCGAAGCAGCGATGATGAACACCACTAACGCCAATAAAGGTACCGGCAGTAACCCCAGGTTATGTACGCTACGTTCAACTACTTTATGTCGTTGGGCGGTGTATTCGGTTAACCAGGCTAGCGCTAAGGGCGTAAGGATAAGCCCCGCAAAAGCGCTGAGCAGCTCGGTCGAAAGTGTCAGCTGAAACCACTCACTGCCTAAAAACAGCCACAGATAAATCGGTAACGCGACCATCTGAACCAGCAGCAGTAACGGAGCGGCGGCAACGGCCCGGGCAGTATCCCCTTTACCTAAGTGCGTGAAAGTAATAAACCAATCGGTACAGGGCACCAGCAGTACCAGTAAAACGCCAGCCAATACTGCAGGAGAGAGCGGCAGCCAAAGAACCAAAAGCGCTAAAAAGGCGGGAATGGCGATAAAGTTACCGACCATTAGCGCTGCCATAAAGCGTGTGTCTTTAAAGCTACTGGCAATACGTAGCAGTGGGATCTGGGTAAAGGTAGCGTAGAGCAGTAGGCCGAGCAGTGGCCAAAGCAGCCGTTCGAGCTGCCCAGCAAATATCGGCGCCTCGACGCCTAGCGCCAACCCCAAACCAATGAATAGTAGGTAGAGCCAAGACTGATGCTTTTCCATTTGATCGCGCATCTGGCTAATCCTGTGGCCGACGGTTATCTATTAAGACTGTTGTGTATTCATACTGGCTTGCTAGCGATAAAGCGCTATGCGCTCACCCACCACGGCGGCGCCCAACCAAAGGGGCAGGCTAACCACAATATAAACCAGCGCTATCCATGGTTGGCCTAACTGCACCAGATGTAATGTCTCTAAGCTAAACAGTGAAAAGGTGGTAAAACCGCCGCAAAAGCCAGCGACCAGTAATGGCTGTAACGGCGCCAACTGGCCGTGTGGGAAGCGCGAGATAGTCGCGGCCAGCCAGCCAATCAGGCAGGAGCCCAGTACGTTGACGATGAGTGTACCCCAGGGAAAATACCCCCCCAGCGCCGCCTGGGAGAGCAGTGAAACGCTATAGCGCAGCACGCTGCCCAGTCCACTACCTAACCCTACAGCTAAATAGGCTTTCCATGCACTCATAGCGAGCCCCCCGATACCATCCAGCCCAAAGCGACCATCGCCAAGCCCAATAGCAGTGTGGCACCTACGTTAATCGCAGCACGAAGTGCCTGACCGCCCTGCCAAAGCTCAAGGGTTTGTAAGCTAAAAGAGGAAACGGTGGTATAGCCGCCCAGCAGGCCAGCCACGGTGAAGAGCCATAAAGGCGAGGGGAGGCTGGCTAGCCCTTGACTGCCGAGCAGCCACCCGGCAAAAAAGGCGCCGCTGGCGTTAACTGCCAAGGTGCCCCAGGGGAAAGCCTTGCCAAAATGACGGGCCATTAGATTGGAGATTGCAAACCGCCCCATGCCACCTAGCGCACCACCAAGCGCGACTAACAGCACGCTTGTTAGACCATACCCCATGCGTCCCCCATTGGTGCTTACTTAAATAGGCTGCTAAGTCTAGCATGCACATTTTATCGCGTCAGAATTGCATGAAAGAACGTTTTAGGCTGTCGCTGGTCAATGAGTTCGTGTAGAAAAGGAAGAGAATAACAATAACGTTGATGCACCCGCTCAAGGAGAAGTAACCCATGTCAGATCGCGTGTTGGCAGCTATCGATAGTTCTCAGTTTTCAGAAGGTGTGTGTGATTACGCAGTATGGGCTGCCAAAGCACTGGATGCACCGCTCAGTTATATTCATACCGTGGATAACCACGCCCAGGTGGCCGAACCCGATTTAACCGGTAATTTAGGCTTAGGAACCCGGGAACATCTGCTGGAAAAACTCTCCGGCATTGAAGAGCAGCATGCCAAGGTTTCCCGTGAACGCGGCCGCCTGCTGTTGGATGCCGCCAAGGAGCGTGCGGTCAACGCTGGTATTGCTGACCCTCTATGCTTGCAACGCAATGGCACCCTGGTAGAAACCCTGGTCGAGAACGAAAAAGACGTACGGCTTTTGGTGGTAGGCAAGCGTGGTGAGACGGCGCACCAGGCCAGCGGCCATTTAGGTTCCAACCTTGAGCGCGTGGTGCGGGAAATGCACCGACCGATTCTTATGGTGCCCAAACAGTTTACTCAACCGCACAACGTGATGATGGCGTTCGACGGCAGTAACACGGCCCGAAAAGGCGTCGAAATGCTGGCCAAAAGCCCCCTGTTTGAGGGAGCCACCTGCCACGTGGTGATTGTCGGCGCGGAAACCGCTGAAAACCGCTCGCAGCTAACCTGGGCACTGGAAACCCTGCGTGAAGCGGGGCACACTGCGGAAGGGGCCATACGCGCAGGCGAGGTGGAAGAGACGCTGCGTACCTATAAGCAAGAGCACGATATCGATATGCTGGTGATGGGGGCCTATGGCCACTCGCGGATTCGCCACCTGTTAGTCGGCAGTACCACCACCACGATGTTGCGTAAAGCGCAGTTACCGGTGTTGATTTTGCGCTGACGGAGGCATTTACTGCTCAGCGGTGATGTTGGATGCTTCCCGCAGTACGCGCTGGGCCAGCAGCCAACCGGCGATGATAAACCCTAGCATGCCCAATAGAAGTGCATGAAACGGAGCGCCTGCGCTGATGGCTAACCCCAGCACCGCAGGCGCGATGCCGGTGGAGAACACCATGGCAGCGCTAAGCGCGGAACGTACCCGACCCAGATGCTCAGCCCCCCATAGCTTAATCAACAGGCCAGAGGCAATTAGCTCCTGTGCGCCCATGGCCAACCCACCGCCTACCATCAGCGCCCAAATACTGATATTACCGCCGATGGTTAGCGCCATTAGCATAGCGATGGCGTAGGGCAACAGGTACAGACGTGCGAGCTTCACGGGCCCCAGTTTATCTACCCAGCGTCCTCCAAGGAGGGCGCCGGGTAGTTTGGCGATTCCCATGCCGGTCAGCGCCAGGGCATACACGGCCAACGAACTATCAAGGGCGTCGGTTAACTGGGCTTGATAAATAAACAGGCCCGTCATGGTAATGGGGAGCGCCATGAGCAGTGGCATGAGCAGCCAAAAGCGTTTTTCACGAAAGGGGCGAGGGCCGTGGGGCGTTTGTTTGGTCGGTTTAATGCCCGGTGCGCTGGGCCATGGCGCTTTGAGCAGCAGCCACAGCCAAGGCAGGGCGATGATGCCACACATCAGCCACCAGAATGTTTGCCAGCTGCTCCAGATGAGCGCAGCAGCCACCAAGGGGGGCAGCAGCGCTTCACCCAGCGGAATTCCCAGGTTCGCCAGCCCAATGGCACGGCCGCGCATGGTGGAAAACTCTCGGGCAGCGAGGGTGTTACCTAAATGGGTCAACATACCCTGGCCACATAGCCGCACTATCCCAAGGCCGACTATCCCCAGCCACCACCAGGGCGATAAGGTAAGCAGCACAACGCCGGTTAATAGCAGCGTCAAAACGATGGCCGCAAAGCGCCGGGGGTTAATCCAGTCAATGGTAGGCCCAAAGCGCAGCATGCAGAACCCCGCTATTAGGGTAACCACGGCATAGGCAGTGCCGAACTGGCCAACGCTGAGCCCGAGACTGTCTGAAAGAGGCGCTTGAAAAAGGCCAATAAAGTAGCTCTGCCCGAGGCTTGAGCTAAACATCGCTAGAAAAGCGATACTAAGTACGCTGCGGTGATCGCGCAGCAGGGTGCGATAGCCCATCGAATAGTCCCTTACGCGATCAAACAAATTAGTAGGTTAACGATTGTAGGCTAACTGGAGGCGCAGATGAATCACCCAGAGGTGGATATAGCCGTTATCCGTGAGAAATTGCTGACCCTTGATGCCACGCTCCGGGAGGAGAGCGCCAGCAGTGAAGACTCCCGGGATACGGTGATGCTGGATCAAACGTCGGTGGGTCGGCTGTCGCGCATGGATGCGATGCAGGGGCAGGCGATGGCCAAAGCAGGCGAGCAGCGCCGCCAGCTAAAGCTAAAGCAAATTGCCGCGGCCCTGCAGCGCATTGAGAGTGAAAGCTTCGGTGAGTGTATCGAGTGCGGCGAGTGGATTGGAGCCAAACGCCTCACCTGGGATCCGTTAGTGCTGAAGTGTATTGAGTGTGCTGATTAGGCTGTTAATCTTCGACGCTCACGCTTCGGCAGCAGCTTCTTTTTGCTGACGTTTTTCCATTGTTAGGGTTGAGTTAATGCCTGACAGCAGCGCTTTGAGCGACGCACTTACGGTGTCGCTATCTTCGGCCACCGCGCAGAGCCTCTGGCCATCGATATTGAGCTGGACGAAGGCGATGGCATTGGCTTCACTGCTGGCTCCCAGTGAGTGCTCGCTGTAATCGATAATTCCCACGCTGGTGCCGGAGTGGCGTTGCCATGCATCGGTAAACGCGGACATGGCGCCGTTACCTTTGCCAGAGAGGCGCAGCGTTTCGTTACCCCGTTGCAGTGTGACCTCAATGCCTTCCTGCTGACCTTTGGAAAGCCGGTAGTCGATAAGCGTGAGCGGTGCCTCTTGAGTGAAATGATTGAACATCACCTGACGAATCATTTCGCTGGAGAGCTCGCTGGCGCGCCGTTCGCTCTCCTGCTGCACGTAAGGCGCCAAGGCGAGCATCATCCAGCGGGGCAGATTAATGCCGTAATCGCGCTCCAGCAGGAAGGCCATACCGCCTTTGCCGGATTGACTGTTGACGCGAATCACCGCCTGGTAGTCGCGGCCGATGTCGTGGGGGTCGATGGGCAGATACGCCACTTGCCACGGCTCGTCGGGCTTTTGATGCTTGAGGGACTTACGAATCGCATCCTGGTGGCTGCCCGAGAAGGCGGTATATACCATTTCGCCCACCCAGGGGTGGCGGGGATGCATGGTAATACCGGTGCACTCGTGAACCACCTGAATGATTTCATCGGGGTTGGAGAGATCCAGTTGCGGATCGATGCCTTGGCTATAAAGGTTCATGGCCAGGGTGACGATATCCATATTGCCGGTACGCTCGCCGTTGCCCAGCAGGGTGCCTTCCACCCGTTCGGCTCCCGCCAGCAGGGCGAGCTCAGCGGAGGCGACGGCGCCACCCCGGTCATTATGGGTGTGCACCGAGATAATCACGCTGTCACGGCGGCTGATGTTCTGACAGAAGTACTCAATCTGGTCGGCGTGGTGGTGCGGCCCGGCCACTTCCACGGTGGTGGGTAGATTGAGAATGCACTTGTTCTCTGGCGTTGGCTGCCAGACATCCATCACCGCTTCGCAGATCTCCAGCGAGAAATCGATCTCGGTGCTGGAAAAACTCTCTGGGGTATACTCGAAACACCACTCAATGTCGGGGTACTTGTCGGCGTAGGTTTTGACCCAGGTGGCCCCTTGCACAGCGATATCGACAATTCCAGCGCGATCCATTTCGAA
The DNA here is from genome assembly GCF_031010175.1 of Halomonas sp. SpR1. Lineage (GTDB taxonomy): Bacteria > Pseudomonadota > Gammaproteobacteria > Pseudomonadales > Halomonadaceae > Vreelandella. Next base: position 56,640 of record NZ_JAUAMB010000005.1, on the reverse strand, counting down.
CACGCGTTCGCGCTGAATGGTCGAGGTGGAGTTATATAGGTGAACAATAGCGCGCCTGGCGCCTACCAAGGAGGCAAAGGTCTTTTCGATCAGGTGTTCACGGCACTGCACGAGTACCGCAATAGTCACATCGTCAGGAATCTGATCCTCTTCGATCAGCCAGCGCACGAAGTCGTAATCGGGCTGGCTGGCCGAAGGAAAGCCGACCATGACTTCTTTAATGCCCACTTTAACGATCTGCTGCCAGAAACGCTGCTTCTGCTCAACGGTCATCGGCTCAAGCAGCGCCTGATTGCCATCGCGTAGGTCTTCGCTCACCCAGATCGGGGCGTGATCCAGGTCACGATCCGGCCATTGGCGGTTGAAGGCAGGCACGCGGGGCGCAGGACGATATTTGCGATGATCGAAAGCAGACATAGTGAACTTCCTGAAGTAGTGGTCTTCCTGAAATAACCGTTTTACGGATCGCGGCTGCTTGTGGCGGCCGTACTGAGTGATTGGCTGCTTTTGGCAACTCGTACAGTGTAAAGGGTTTGCTGCGCTAAGTTCTTGCGAAGATAGGGGGTATGAGGCAATATTTGGCAGGAAGTTTCTTTAATATTTTAGTTTTTAGCAGGAGCTGCCTTCTATGTCGGTGTCGCCACTGGTGTTGGATCGCTTTGATCGCCATATTTTGGATATTGTCCAGCAGGAGGGGCGCATCAGTAACCAGGAACTGGCTGATCGTATCGGGCTTTCGCCTTCGCCCTGTTTGCGCCGGGTACGGGCCTTGGAAGAGCACGGTTTAATCCTGAGCTACCGCGCGGAGGTCGATTCCCGCCAACTGGGCTATCAGCTAATGGCGCTGCTGCATATTTCCATGGATCAGCACACGCCGGAGCGCTTTGATAATTTTGAACGCCATATTCGTGACATACCTAATGTGATCGAGTGCCTGATCATTACCGGCCAGGCGGCTGACTTTCAGCTTAAGATTCTGGTGCGCGATATGGACGACTATCAGCACCTTTTGCTGCATGTGATTAACCGCATCGAGGGCGTTACCGGTGCGCATACCAGCTTTGTGCTGCGGCGGGTTTTTGAGCATCGCCCGGTGCCTACGGATCGGCTTTGATAGAGCAGGCATGGTCAAGGCTAAGCCTGGCAGTTTAAACTGCTTTTTTTCAACTTGTTAGGAGTTTGCACTATGACCATTCAACGTCACGATACAAAAGCCCGCATGAGTCGTGCGGTAATTCACCAGGGCGTGGCTTATCTGTGTGGCCAGGTGGCTGGCCCCGAGGCCCGCGACGGTGATATCACGGCCCAAACCGAAAGCATGCTGGCGCGGGTGGATGCGCTGCTGAAAGAGATCGGCTCAAGCCGTGAGCAACTGCTTAGCGCGACTATTTACCTGAAAGATGGCAGCGACTTTGCCGCGATGAATGAGGTGTGGGACAACTGGGTGCCAGAAGGCTACGCCCCAGCGCGCACCTGCGTATGCGCGCCACTGCCCGCTGATGAGCTTAAAGTGGAAATCACCGTCACCGCCGCAGTGAGCTAACTATTTGAGTTTCTATCGGTGCGAGTGCAGCTTTCCGCGAGGGCGCTGTGAACCCTTCCACGGGCGCTACTTCTGCCATCTGACCGCCATGGATGGCGGAAATGTCGGAACTGCAGGGAGCATTTTCCGACCATGGCAAAAGACCCTCGCTCCAACCTGCTCTCGCACCTGCTCCTGAGCGTAAATAGAACTAGATGTTTCCAATAGCTATTCAATCATACTCACTTCCCGGACTTTTCTACCGGAAAGCGGGTGTCGCGCAGGCTGTCTTTGATCTTCTTGAGGTGAGGTAAGAAGTCTTCACCACGCCGCAAGGTCACTCCAGTGGCTAGCGCATCAATCAGGGTTAACTGAATCACTCGCGACGTCATCGGCATGTAGTGGTCGGTGTCTTCGGGAGTGGCGACTTCAAGCGTGGCGGTACACTCGCTAGCCAGCGGTGAGTGGGGTGCGGTAATACCGAGTACCACGGCCCCGGCATCTCTTGCCAGGCGGGCGATATCCACCAACTCCCGGGTGCGCCCGGTGTAGGAGATAATCACCACCACATCCCCGGTGTGGCAAGCGGCGGCGACCATGCGCTGCATCAACACATCGATGTAGGCCATCACCGGCAGGTTGAAACGGAAGAACTTGTGCTGGGCATCCTGGGCCACTGCCCCGGAGGCGCCCAAGCCAAAAATGTGGATCTGCTTGGCCTGGGTGAGATAGTCGACCATTCGCTCGACGGCGCCCATATCGATTTCGCGCTGGGCTTGATCTAGGGCGGCGATGGTGGCGCCAAAAATTTTGTGGGTGTACTGGGTGGCCGAGTCGCCGGGCTCCACCGCACGGGTCACATAGGGCGTACCACCGGCTAAGCTCTGGGCCAGTTTGATTTTAAAATCAGGATAGCCTTTGGCGCCAAAGTTGCGGCAAAAACGGTTGACCGTGGGTTCGCTGACGCTTGCCGCCTGGGCAAGGCTAGCAATACTTAGACTGGTGGCGACCGTCGGGTCTTCAAGAATTACATTGGCGACTTTACGCTCCGAGCGGTTGAGTTCTTCTAAACGTTCGCGTAAGCGGTCAAGTAAGTCATGAGCCATTAACGGTCTCCGTATGGGAATAGGGAAAGTGGAGGTGTGGAGCAGAGCGGTTTCCATTCGCTGCACCACGCCACAAATGCCTCAGCAGGCAGTGGACGAGCGTAGAAGTATCCTTGCGCGGCTTCACAGCCGATAGAGCTTAAATAGGCTGCTTGGCCAGAGGTCTCAATGCCTTCCGCCACCACATCGCAGCCCACACTGTGGGCCAACTGGGTAATGGTATGCGCCAGTTGACGGTCAATCGCGCTGGTTTCCAGATCCATCACAAAAGCACGATCTATCTTAAGTGTCGAGAAGGGCAGCGTTTTAATATACGCCAGGGACGATTGGCCGGTGCCAAAATCGTCAATGGCGACGGCAATATTCATGTCGGCCAATTGGGCAAGCTGCTGGCGAGCGTGATTCATATCGCTCATCAGGCCCGATTCGGTCACTTCCAAGGCTAAGAAGCGTTGCGGTATTTGCCGCAGCTCAAGTCGGGCAAGCAGCTGTTGGGCAAAGTCTTTGCGGCTCAATTGGCGTGCGGCTACATTCACCGCGATATGGAAATCGTCGTTGAGCAGCCCCTGTGCCCGCCAAGTGCTGATATAGCGCATGGCTTCATCCAGCACCCAGTCGCCGATCGATAGAATATCACCGCTGGCCTCTGCTAACGGAATAAATTCGCCTGGAGAGATGAGTCCTAAATCCGGGTGCTGCCAACGTAGCAGCGCTTCCGCGCCTAGAATCTTATGGTCGGCTAGGGATAGTTTGGGCTGAAAGGCGAGCGACATCTCACCGCGCTCAGTGGCGCCACGTATCGACTGCTGAAGTTGCAGCCGATGCCGCTGCTTGGCTTCCAGCGCGGGAGTGTAGTGTTGAACCTTTAGCGACTCTACAGCCGGCAGCGCCAACGCCGCCATATGTACCAAACGTTCTGTCTCAAAGTAGCCTGCTGCGGCGCTAATGCCGATACGGGCACTGAGGGGAAGCAACAGCTCCTCCAGCGCCTGATCCTGTTCGAAACATTCGAGGAGTTGCTCAGCCAGGCGCAGCAGCTTGGTTGGGCTGGCCGTAGGGGTAATGACCAGCAGCTCGCTTCCTCCCCATAACCCGAGCAGGCACTCAGCATCGAGCTGTTGACGCAGCCGCTGGCTAATCAAACACAGTAGTTGATCGGCAACCCGGTAGCCGTGCAGCCGCACCACGTCATCGAGCTTATCAATAGCGATAAACAGTACTCCCGTGCCCGAGGCCTGTAGGGCAGCGGCGTGCAGCGCTTGGCTTAATCCACGCCGGTTGGGTAGCTGAATAATGGGATCAGTACGAGATTGGCGGTCTAACTCCTGGGTACGCTTGGCAACCATCAGCTCAAGAGTGTCGGCTTCCTTATCTCGCACTTGATAGCGGTGCTCGATGTTTAAGGTATTGCGTATGCGCTGTAAGACTTCATCCTGCCTGAACGGCTTGGTAATAAAATCGCGTACACCCATAGTCAGGGCGCGCTGGCGAGTAGCGTTATCAATTTGTGCTGTGAGCACGATAATCGGCGGCATCTGTTCGGCAAAGTGCGCCTTGAGCTGTTCAATGACCGCGTAGCCGTCTAGGTGCGGCATGCGGATATCCAACAGCAGTAGGTCTGGCAACTGCTGCTGGCAGTGGAGAAGCACCTCACGGGGGTCGTTGATCCCGTGGATATTTTCAAACCCATACTCGTCGAGAAGATCAAACATGAGCTCGATGTTAACCGTGCTGTCATCCACTATGAGCAGGTGTTTTTCAGTTAGGCTCATGGTTTCTTTCCTGACCCAGCCTGAATGAACTGGGCAATGGTAGCTTCTAGTTTATCAAGTTCGAGTGGTTTGGTGAGGTAGGCGTTAAAGCCCGCTTCCAGGCCGCGCTTGATGTCGCCGGGCATGGCATTGGCCGAGAGGGCAACCACCGGCAAGACTTGCAGCTGTGGGTCGCGGCGCATCGCTTCCAATGCCTGGTAGCCGTTCATGCCTGGCAGGTGGACATCCATGAGTACCAGGGCAGGCGAGCAGTGGCGCATTATTTCCAGGCCAATTTCAGCGCTGGGCGCAATCTGCAGCGTTATCTCGCCCATTTCTTCAATGATATCTTCCATTAGCCGCTGATTGGCGGGGTTATCCTCGATATAGAGCAGCGTAAAGGCGTTGCTGGGCTGGGCATGAACCGAATGGGGTACATTAGCAGCATCGGCGGTAGCATCTGGGTTAGCGGTGGGTAAGGTAAACCAAAAGGTGGCACCTTGACCGAGCTGGCTGTCTACCCCCATCTCGCCGTTCATACGCTCGATTAGCTCGCGGGTAATCGCTAGACCAATACCTGAACCTTCTATGCCGCCACCTTCTGCATCAAGGCGGTTAAAGGGTTCAAATAGCTCGTGCTGGCGTTCCGGGGCAATACCAGGGCCGGTGTCGGTCACGCTGATACGCACATGGTCGACTAAATGCGCCACGCTAATATCGATTGAGCCGTTGGGGCTGTTGTACTTAATCGCATTGGATAGCAGGTTTAACAGTATCTGTTTGGTGCGCGTGTAGTCGGCGTTTACCTGCCATTGATCATTGGGTGAGGTGTAGCGAAACTGGATGCCTGCCGCCTCGGCGCTGGCTTCCAGGGTGGTGCAAGCGTCGTTAAACACGTTGGCGAGAATAATCGGCTCGATGGAGAGCGTCATATGGCCTGCTTCGATCTTAGCCAAATCCAGCACCTCATTAATCAGGCTGAGCAGGTGCTGACCGCTCCTCTCGATTTGAGAGACCTGGCGTTGCTGCCTAACGCTTAGTGGTTCGCGGCGGCTATTGGCCAAAATCTGCGAGAAACCGATAATCGCATTGAGCGGGGTGCGTAGCTCGTGGCTCATCGACGACAGGAACTCGCTTTTCGCCCGGCTGGCAGTTTCTGCCTGGTCACGGGCGGCAGCCAGATCGCCCATGACCTGTTCGCGCTCGGCCATTTGGCTGTAAAGGTTGATCAACAGCGCACAGGTATTGGTAAACGGCTGTAGCCAGTCCAGCAGTGCTTGATTTAACGGTTGCTTGCTGTTGGCAATGCAGTACATGCCGATCAGCCGCTCGCCGCTGAAGATAGGCACGCCCAGGTAGTTATGAAACGGCGTGTCCGCGATGGGAAAACCGCTGCGTTTGATATGGGGAGCGATGTCGTCGCTAATGATCACTTCACCATAGGCGAAAACACGACCTAACATTGAGTCAGGGTTAGTGAGTGTCAAACTGCCATTACGCAACTGATCCATCAGGTCACGCGACTCTTCGTTCCATGATAGCTCGGTAATCGCATGAACTTTAAGTGCGTTGGTGGCGTTGGTCGGCAATACTTCGCCAATCAGTGCGTAGTCACTGTCGGTAAGTTCGCGCAGCGCCTCCATTAGAAATACCCACAGACGCTTTCCCGACATGAGTGCTTGATAGTCGGTAATACCTTGATGGAGGATTTTGAGCAGCTTTTGCTCTTTTTGCATTCTGCTGGCGGTCTGGGTGAGTTCCAACTGCAGCATATGTAGGCGAAACAACTCTTCAGCCTGACCCGCTAAACTGCCCAGTAGCTTTAATTCACGATCGCTGAACTGGCGCGGCTGGTGGTCAATAATGCATAGGGTACCAATGGCTATGCCTTGGAGAGGGCGTATGGGGAACCCCGCGTAAAAACGGATGCGCGGCGAGTCAGTGACCAGTGGGTTGTCTGCAAAGCGCTCGTCCTTATGAGTGTCTTCGATGACCAGCGGCCCATCAAGGACGATGGCATGGGCGCAGAATGAGACGGTTCGGTTGGTTTCGCACACATCAAGACCCTGGTGTGATTTAAACCACTGCCGCTCTTGATCGATTAACGACACTAAGGCGATAGGCACATCGAACAGGTCGCGGGCGAGTTGCGTCATGCGCTCAAACGCCTGGTCACTGGGTGTGTCGAGTATCTTTAAAGCATGCAAGGTCGCCAGGCGCTCTATTTCATTTTGAGGAGTGTCTGGGGCTTGCATGGCCATTCCAAAGTAGAGAATTATTAAAGTATTCTAAAAGGTCGTTAGCTTAATAGGTAATTACCTATCGGTTATTAATCTATCAGCTTTAGCCAAGACCTATAAGTTTTATTAACCAGCGCCGGTAAGGTGGATAAAGCATTCTGCTAGCTGAGCGTTTAGCTTGATAGAAGATGCCGCGCAAATGGCTAAAACGCTCGAAGCCATGACGACCATGGTAGGCCCCCGTGCCGCTCTCGCCGACGCCGCCAAAAGGTAAAGAAGGCACCGCGTGGTGGAGCAGTGTGGCATTAAACACTAGCGCACCAGAGCGTGTCGTTTGCAGTAACTGCTGCTGTAAGCCCTTGTTATGGGTAAAGGCATACAGCGCAAGAGGGTGGGGACGGGCATTCACATAGCGTATTGCCGCTGACATATCGCTCACACCAATTACCGGTAGGCAACGGCCAAAAATCTCGTCGCGCATCACCTGAAGCCCCTGGTGGGGGTCGATAATCAGCGCCGGAGCATGCGGGCCGTGATCAATGACTCTGCAGCCGTGGTCGTGGGCTTCTTGCAGCATGGCATCCAGCCGCTGCTGGTGGGTCGCATTAATCGCATGGGTAGCCGCGTTGTCATTGGGGCGCTGCTGTTGAATCGCCTCGCTTAACGCCTTAACCAGGGCACTAATATGGCGGCTTTCTACCAGCACGTAGTCGGGGGCGATGCAGGTTTGCCCGCCGTTCATGCCTTTACCAAAAATAATGTCCGCTGCCGCTTTAGCGAAATCCGCATCGCCTGCCACGATAGCGGGCGACTTACCACCTAGCTCAAGTGTCGTGGGGGTTAAGTTTGCTGCGGCGGCTTGGGCCACTTGTCGCCCTACCGAGCTGGAACCGGTGAACACCAGGTGATCGAACGGCAAGCCGCTAAACTGACGCGCCACGTCTACACCGCCTTCCACTACCTTGAGCTCTTCTGGGGTGAAGTATTGCGGCACCAGCCGTTGCAGCAGGGCGCTGGTGGCGGGGGAGTGCTCGCTGGGTTTGAGCATTACCCTATTACCGGCTGCAAACGCATCCACTATCGGCATTAGTGCCAGGCTCCAGGGGTAATTCCAAGGTGATATCACCCCGACAACGCCCAACGGCTGTGGCGCAATGCGTGCTCGGGCAGGCATTAACCGCCACGGCATACTGACTGACCAAGGGCGCATCCAACGCCATAGATGTAGCCTGGAATGGCGAATAGCGAGAAGCACCGCACTGATTTCAGCCATGCGTATTTCTACATCGCTGCGTTGGCCAAAATCCGTCTGAATCGCACGGATAATCTCAAGCTGGTGATGCTTGGTCATACGCGCTAGGCGGGCCAGCCTGTCGCGGCGTTCCGTTAGCGTCGGGTAGGGCATTTGATCGGCAGCCTGGCGCTGCGTTTGGAAGTCACCCGTTAAATCGCGCGTCATGGCCTTTCCTTATATGCCGTTATCGGCGTGGCGTTAACGTTTAGTACGGCAGTTCAATCGCCGCATCTGCTTGCGTTGGCATAGCCCTTGGATTTGGCCCGTTGATTAAGCCCTTTAATTTAGCCCGTTGATCTAGCCAGTGGGTATAGATGATTAGTGTAAACGGTTTATATAAACGGTTAGTGTAAAGTGGTCTTTTAGCCTCTACACGTTCGGGAAGGTGCTATGCCGTTACCCCCACTGTCGATCACTATTCTACCCACCATTGAGGCCGTTACGGCAAGCCAGTGGGATTCACTGGTAGATGACGATCAGCCATTTTTGCGTCACGCGTTTTTACACGCTCTGGAGGTCAGTGGATCTGTCAGCGTGGCCACGGGCTGGGAACCGTGCCACCTGAGTGTATGGCAAGACGAGCAGTTGGTCGCGGCGCTGCCTATGTATTGCAAGCATCACTCCTACGGCGAGTATGTGTTTGATTGGGGCTGGGCGGAAGCGCTGGAGCGCGCCGGGGGACGCTACTACCCTAAAGCCCTCAGCGCGGTGCCGTTTACACCGGTGCCAGGCAAGCGCACGCTAATCGCCAAGCACGCCGATGCCAGAGCCATCCGCGCAGTGCTGGCCAAAGCATGGCGGGAGCAGTGCGAAAGCCTTGATCTGTCTAGCTGGCACTTGCTGTTTGCCGATGAGGCGGATGTCACCGCCTGGCAGGCGCAGTGCCCCGAGTTGATCAGCCGTGAAGGCGTGCAGTTTCAGTGGCGTGATCGTGGCTTTGGTGACTTTGCGGGCTTTCTGGTCAGCCTGACCTCGAAACGGCGCAAAATGATCAAGCGCGAGCGGCGCTTGGTCGCCGATCAAGGCTTACAGGTAACGCGTTTGGAGGGCGACGCGATTACGCCAGGAGATATGGCGCATTTCTATCGCTGCTATGCGATTACCTACCATGAGCGTGGACGCCCACCTTATTTAAACCATGATTTTTTTGAGCGGCTGCGCCAAACCATGCCCGAGGCGCTGGTGCTGGTACAGGCTTGTGTTGAAGAGCGTCCGGTGGCGGCAGCGCTCTACTTTCGCGGCAGTAGTACGCTGTATGGTCGCTACTGGGGAAGCGAAGTGGTGGCTGACTGCCTGCATTTTGAGGCCTGCTACTACCAGGGGATCGAGTACTGTTTACAGCGTGGGTTAACGCTATTTGATCCAGGTACCCAGGGCGAACACAAGTTAATACGCGGCTTTGCCCCCCAGCGCGTCCGCTCGCTGCACTATATTAGCCACCCGGGGCTTGCCGCGGGGGTTGCCCAATTTTGTCATCAAGAGGGCGAACATGTGAGCGCCTACCGTGAGGCGGCCCATCAAGCGCTACCCTTTAAGTAGCTATTTAAGCTGCCATTTAAATGCGGCACGGCTCGCTGGTGTTGCGCCTTGATGGCATAATGCGCGCCAATCAGCGCGTCCGTTTGATACAACTGCTGTTTTAAAAGTGATTTTTACCTGCAGCTTAATCGAGAGTTATTAAAAGTTGGGCTGTAATAGATAGGCTATCGGAGAGCAGTAATGCGTAAATGGCTAGTGTTGACATTGCTCGCTGTCTTCGCGCTGCTGCAATACGAGCTGTGGTTAGGCAACGGCGGCTGGCGCGATTTACAGCACGTGGAGCAGCGGGTGGCGGTGCAAGAGGCGGCCAATGTGCCCATGCGCGAGCGCAATGCGCGGCTGGCGGCAGAAGTGACGGATTTAAAAACCGGTTTAGACGCAATTGAGGAGCGCGCCCGCAGCGATATGGGCATGGTACGCACCGACGAACAGTTCTTCTGGGTGCCGGGAGTGGCGATCCAAAACGAGCTCATTGGTATTAATGCGGGTTTGGTTGCTCCTCAGGAGCCGCCGCAGTGAGTCAAATCTGGCTAATTGTTCCTGCGGCGGGTCAAGGCCGTCGTATGGGGGCCGATAAACCCAAACAGTATTTGACCTTGGCCGACGAGCAGCCGGTGCTGGCGCATACCCTGGCGCGTCTTCATAGTGCTTTTCCTAGTGCTCGCCTGGTGCTCTGCTTAGATGCCGATGACAGTTGGTTTTCATCCCACTGGGTGCCTTTCGCTAATTGGCAGCGCGTAACGGGTGGCAGCGAGCGAATGGACAGCGTATTAAATGCCCTGCACGCCATGGCGGCCGATGATAACGACGTGGTGATGGTGCATGATGTGGCTCGCCCCTGCATTACCGTGAGCGACCTTCTGGCGCTTTATCAAGCCGCTGCGAGCCACCCCGCGGGCGCTCTGTTGGCGATGCCGGTAGCGGATACCATGAAGCGCGCCGATGGCCAGTGCCAAAGCGCGCGTACTGAACCCCGGGATGGTTTATGGCACGCCCTAACCCCCCAAGGCTTTCGCTATGCGCTGCTGCGACGAGCCCTGGAAACCGCCCGCCAGCAGCAAACGCTGGTGACCGATGAGGCCTCGGCGGTTGAAGCCTTGGGCGAGTGCCCACAGTTGGTTAGTGGGCGGCGCGACAACCTGAAAATTACCCACCCAGACGACTTGGCGCTGGCCGCCGCGATTATGGCGGCACAAGCTGCTAACACGCCAGGCAGGCTTTAATCATTAGGAGCTTATAATGCGTATCGGCCACGGATTCGATGTACACCGCTTTGGCCCCGGCGATCATTTAATGATCGGCGGCGTTAAGCTGCCGTTTGAACATGGCTTTGTGGCCCACTCCGATGGCGACGTGCTGCTTCATGCGATTAGCGATGCGCTGTTGGGCGCCTGCGCGCTGGGCGATATTGGCCGTCACTTTCCTGACACCAACCCGGCATGGGCAGGGGCTGATAGCCGCGAGTTGCTACGGCATGTGGTCACACTTATTCAGGGGCAAGGCTATGGGGTGGTCAATATCGACGCCACGCTGATGGCCCAAGCGCCTAAAATGGCGCCGCATATCGAGGCCATGCGGGAAGTCATTGCCGCTGACCTAGGGGTCGCGCTTGGTCAAGTCAATGTTAAAGCCACCACCACGGAACGATTAGGTTTCACCGGGCGCGGTGAGGGCATCGCCGCGGAGGCGGTGGTGCTGCTTAACCGTGCTGAGGCGCTTAATGATTAATATGCCGGAATGGCAACGCTGTCTAGATGCTCAGTTTGGTGCGCCAAAACCGGGCCAGTACCGTGCCCAGCCGGAAGACTTTTGGGTTGATGAGCAGCTTGATTTCACTCCCGAGACACACGGGGAGCATCTGTGGCTGCGAGTTGAAAAGCGCAATCAAACCACGTTAGATGTCGTTAAGACCTTAAGTCGGCTTTGTGACGTAACGCCCCGGGATATTGGTTACTCAGGCATGAAAGACCGCATTGCCGTCACGCGCCAGTGGCTGAGCGTGCATCTGCCCGGTCGTGACGCACCGCCTGAGCTTGAGCAGTCGCTTACTGCGCTGGGCATCACTGTCGTTGAGCAGGCGCGCCACCCCCGTAAACTGAAGCGTGGTGTTCACCGAACGAATCGGTTTGTTTTGCGCTTGAGCGGTGAGGCCATCGAAGGTGACGATTTTATCGGCCGCTGGGAAGCCCTTTGTCAGCGTGGCGTGCCCAACTATTTTGGCCCCCAGCGATTTGGCCCTGAGGGACGTAATATTCAGCGTGCGGAGGCACTACTTAACCGAGGTTGGCGTAAACGCGATGATCGCCAGGGTATGATGCTCTCTACGGCGCGCAGTTTTTTGTTTAACGAACTGCTCAGCGCCCGCATTGCAGATGGCACCTGGTCGCAGCCACTGGCGGGCGATACGCTGATGCTGGACGGCACACAAAGTGTGTTTCGTATCGACGCCTGCGATGCGACGCTCCAGGGGCGTGCCGCAGAACTGGATGTGCACCCCACCGGGGTGCTTTGGGGCGTTGGTGAAGCCAGCGATGGCGACGCTGCTGTTTACGAGGCGCGTTTGCTGCAGCACTACCCAGGGCTATGCAGTGGCCTAGAGCGCAGCGGGGTAAAACAGGCGCGCCGCGCACTGCGTATGCGGCTGCTGAATCCCCAGCTCACCTGGGAGCCTGGTGCTGTCCGACTTTCGTTTGCGCTTCCGCGGGGGAGTTTTGCCACCGCCGTGCTGGGTGAGCTTATGTTGGCTAACTGAGGTTAGTAAAAGTGATGGATATAAGTCGTCACCTTACCAGCTTATGATCAAGGAGACCCGCCATGCGGCGACTACTGCTTTCCAATGATGATGGTGTGCACGCGCCCGGACTGCGTGCGCTGCATGAGGCGCTGTTGGCCCATGCCAATATTCGCGTCGTGGCGCCTGACCGAGACCGTAGCGGTGCCAGTAACTCGCTCACTCTGTCACGGCCGCTCTCGCTGACAGCATTGGATAACGGCTTTTATAGCGTCGATGGTACGCCCGCTGACTGTGTCTATTTGGGCGTGCATGGGGTATGGGACGAAAAACCCGATTTAGTTATCTCAGGCATCAATCATGGCAGTAACCTGGGTGACGATGTGCTCTACTCAGGCACCGTTGCGGCGGCCATGGAGGGGCGCAATTTGGGTATGACGGCGATTGCCATGTCGCTGTGTGGCGAGCGCCATTTTGCGACTGCTGCCAGGGTGGCAGGCACCTTGATTGGTGCTGCGGATCAGCTCTCGCTCCCGCCGCGAACACTGCTGAATGTCAATGTGCCCGATGTACCCTGGGAGGAGATTAAAGGCGTTAAAGTGACTCGCTTGGGCTATCGTGGGCCGGCAGAGAAGCCGTTGGCGGTTAAAGACCCGCGTGGGCGCACGCGCTACTGGATTGCGCCGGTAGCGGCCAATGCAGATGACGGCGATGATACCGATTTTGCTGCTGTCGAGGCGGGCTATGTGTCGATTACCCCTCTACAAACAGACCTAACGCGGCACCCCGCGCTTAATGATGTGCAGGATTGGTTGGATGTTTTTGCCTGATATCTCCCCCGGAGAGCTGCGTGGTCGCGGCATGACCTCCCAGCGCACCCGTGACCGTATGGTCGAACGCCTAATGCAGCAAGGCATTAGCGATGCCCGGGTGCTGGAGGTAATGGCCAGCGAGCCGCGTCATCTGTTTGTCGATGAAGCGCTGGCCCATCGTGCTTACGAGGATACCGCGCTGCCGATTGGCTTCAGCCAAACGCTGTCGCAGCCATTTATTGTCGCGCGGATGACGGAGCTTGTGCTGCGCGCTGGGCCACGCCGGGTATTGGAACTGGGCACAGGGTCTGGCTATCAAACCCTGATCCTGTCGCGATTGGTGGAAGAGCTTTACTCCATCGAGCGTATCAGCGCGCTACACGAGCGAGCGGCGGAGCGCTTAAGACGACTAGCGGCACCTGCCACCCTAGCGGTGGCAGACGGTGGCTTTGGTTGGCCTGATGCCGCGCCGTTTGACGTTATTTTACTCACCGCCTGTGCTCAGACGGTGCCGACAGCGCTACTCGAGCAGTTGAGTCGCGACGGTGTACTCATCGCCCCGTTAGAAGAGCCCGACGGCAGCCAGTGGCTTACTCAGGTAAAGCGCATCGGCAGTGCCTTTGAAAAACGCCGGCTTGAGCCCGTGCGTTTTGTACCCTTACTGCAAGGAGTAGTGGATTGAAGCGGCAACCCTTGGGAATATTTTTAAGAGGCGCAGGGATGGGCGCAGCCGACGCGGTGCCCGGCGTGTCGGGGGGAACGATTGCGTTTATTAGCGGTATTTATGAAGAGCTGATTAACACGATCAAACAGTTTGGCCCCAGTGCCATTGGCGCTTGGCGCCGAGGCGGCTGGCAGGCTCTGAGCAATCATTTGAATCTGGCCTTTCTGGTGCCTCTCCTGGCGGGGGTCGCGGTTAGCCTGTTTAGCGTGGCGCATTTAGCACTCTGGTTGATGGAAGCGCACCCGCTACTGTTGGATGGGTTCTTTTTCGGCCTGGTCACTGCCTCTGCATTGGTGGTATGGCAAGCGAGCAAAGGCTGGAAGCTGTGGTATTTATTACCACTGCTGGTGGGGTTAGTGCTCGCCCAGGGGTTGCCAGGCATGATGCCGCTGGTGTTATTAATTGGTAATGAAGCACTGGTAGTGATGGTGGCAGGCTGCATCGCGATTAGCGCCATGCTATTGCCGGGCGTGTCAGGCAGCTTTCTATTGCTGACCATGGGCCTCTACGGCACCATCATGGGCGCAATTCGCAGTTTAGATCTGGGCATTATCGTGCTGTTCGGCATGGGCTGCATAGTGGGCTTGGCGCTGTTTTCACGGCTGCTGTCCTGGCTGTTACGGCGTCATCACACCTCAACTATGCAACTGCTATTGGGGTTTATTGTCGGTTCGCTACCGGTTCTCTGGCCATGGCGTGAACTGTTACGCTACCAAATAGGGCCAGAGGGGCAAATGATTCCTCTGGAGTACCGCTATTTATTGCCCGCGGACTATGCCGCATTGACCGATGCTTCGGCACAAGTGGGCGGCGTTGTCTCGCTAATGGCCGTAGGTGCCCTTATTGTCGTGTTACTCAACCGATATGCGGATCGTCGGCCAATCGATACCCAGCTTGGCGCTGAAAAGGAGTAGGTTTATATGCGTAAAGGTTATCTACCTAAAGTACTGATGATGTCAGCGCTGGCACTGGCAATCGCTGGCTGTGCCAGCCAGCAAGGCGGAAGCCCCCAGGTGCGTGACTTAAGTCAGGCACGCCAAGCGGTGGAAAGCTCGCCCCAATATACGGTCAAAGCAGGCGATACCCTGTATGGCATTGCGTGGCAGCACAACTTGGATTATCGCCAGCTCGCGGCAATGAATAACATTAATCCGCCTTACCAAATCCGGCCAGGGCAAACCATCGCCCTGCGCGAAGGCGCCGCACCAGCGGCCAGCAGCAACCAGTCCGCTACGAGCACCTCAGGTGGCAGTGGCGCTGTGGCGAGGGGGCTGAGCCCGCAGACCGCGTCGGTGGCGAGTGATGACCAGGAGTTGGATTGGCTACTGCCCGATGAATCGGCGATTCAGCGCAATCAGCGCCTGACGGCTGAACGCAATGCTGCAGAGCAGAAAGCTGGTGAGTCGTCTCCTACGCCTCAGCCTGAAGTGGTCGCGGCGGCTGATCCTGAGCCCGCCCAACAGCCCGCGCCTCAGCCATCATCAGAACCCGAACAAGCGCCAGAGCCAGAGCCGCAGCCAGTATCGGAACCCGAGCCGAAGCCTGAACCGCAGCCCGAAGCTGCTCCGGCTAAACAAAGCGCCAGCGTAGACCGCTCTTCGCGCACCTATACGCCCGCTGAAAATATCGCCTGGCAGTGGCCTGCTGATGGCAATGTGGTCGGGGAGTTTGGTCAGGGTAATAGCATCACCGCTGGGATTGATATCGCCGGTGAAAAGGGGCAACCTGTTAAAGCGGCAGGCCCCGGTATCGTTGTCTATGCGGGCAGTGGTGTCAGGGGGTATGGCAATCTCATCCTACTCAAGCACAACGATCAATTCCTGAGTGCGTATGCCCATAATGACAGCTTACGGGTCAGTGAAAATGATGTGGTCGAGGCCGGAGAGGTGATTGCCACAATGGGGGATAGCGATGCAGAGAACGTCAGATTACACTTTGAGGTTCGCCGTGATGGGCAGCCGCAAGATCCCATGGACTTTCTGCCTTCCCGCTAATGCTCTCACAGGGAGGTTGAGCCGTCAGCGTATGACTTGAACGTTGCCCGAATCGCTGCATTCGAGCGTCATATAACAATCGTCACATAAAAATATGGTGTGCGTCCTTGAACGCACCCCTTTGACTTTCTAAATGGCGGGTAGGCGACAAACGAGGGGTAAGGCCATGAGTATGTTGGAGAAAGATCTACAGGAGGTTGACCTGGATGCTGCTGAGGAGGCGCTTGATGATACTGACGATGTCACGGTAGAAGATGACGCTTTCGAAAAGGCTCTAGGACGCGAGGATCGTCAATCGACCCAAAGCTTGGATGCGACGCAAATCTACCTCAACGAAATCGGCTTTTCGCCACTATTGACGCCAGAAGAAGAAGTATATTACGGCCGCTTGGCGCGTAAGGGTGACCCTTTGGGTCGCTCGCGGATGATTGAATCGAACCTGCGGCTGGTAGTAAAGATTGCCCGCCGCTACCTGAACCGTGGCTTGACGCTGCTGGACTTGATCGAAGAGGGCAATTTGGGCTTGATTCGCGCGGTGGAGAAGTTTGACCCCGAGCGGGGCTTCCGTTTTTCGACCTATGCGACTTGGTGGATTCGTCAGACCATCGAACGGGCGCTGATGAATCAAACGCGAACCATCCGCTTGCCCATCCATGTAGTTAAAGAGCTGAATATTTACCTGCGTGCGGCGCGGGAATTAACTCAAAAATTTGACCACGAAGCTACCGCCGAAGAGATCGCCGATCATCTCGATAAACCGGTCGATGTGGTCAAAAAGATGCTTGGCCTTAATGAGCGAGTGTCATCGGTCGACTACCCCATGGGCGGCGAGAGCGACAAGCCGCTGATCGATACGCTGGCGGACGATGAAGTGCAGGGCCCTGAGGCACGCCTGGTGGATGGTGACGTCAAAGAGCATGTGGATCTGTGGCTTGACGAGCTGAGCGAAAAACAGCGCGAAGTGGTGGTGCGCCGTTTCGGCTTACGCGGCCATGAGTCGGCCACCCTCGAAGAAGTGGGCGCCGAAATTGGTTTAACCCGTGAGCGGGTGCGCCAGATACAGGTCGAAGCACTCAAGAAACTTCGCCGTGCATTGGAAAAACAGGGCCTTTCTTTAGAAGCGCTGTTTGAAACCTGAGTGACAAACAGGTCTGGAAAATGACGGCTGTTGAAACCGCCTAATATCCGGGCGAAGGGGAGGTTGAAGCGAGGGTCTTTTGTCATGGATGACAAAAGTAGCGCCCAGGGAGGGGTTCACAGCGCCCTCGCGGAAACCTCCCCTGAGCATCGATGCTACCTACTATAGCCCTGGCTTAGCTAGGCACCTATTTGATGTTTTTTCTCTACAAACTTTGTAAGTGAGTCACCTCATGCGCCCCCTTGTGGCCGATATTGATCTGGACGCGCTGCGTCACAACTATCAATTGGCGTGCCGCTGCGCGCCTCAAAGCCGCTCAGTGGCAGTGATCAAAGCCGATGGGTATGGGCATGGCGCGCTGTCCTGCGCTAAAGCGCTGGAGAGCCAAGCACCGGCGTTTGCCGTTGCCTGTATCGAAGAGGCCCTTACCCTGCGCGAGGGCGGCATTACCCAACCCATTATCCTGCTGGAAGGCATCTTTAGCGCCGACGAGCTGCCGCTGGTGGACACCCACGGCTTCTGGATTGCGGTACACAGCCAATGGCAGGTCGATGTCCTGTTGGCCGCCTCACCGCAGGCGCCTATTCCCGTCTGGTTAAAAGTTGACTCCGGCATGCACCGCCTCGGTTTTGCTATCGACGAGGCCGCCGCCATCTGGCGTCAGCTTAGCGCCGCGCCTAGCGTAGCTTCGCTACACCTTATGAGTCACTTTGCCAGCGCCGACTCCCGTGATGACCGCTACTTCAAGCAGCAAATGAACCGGCTGCAAGGGTTAGCCAGTGAGCTAGCAGCGCCGCTGTGCCTGGCCAACTCACCAGCCACCCTGGCGTGGCCCGTGGCCCACGGCGATTGGAACCGACCAGGGGTCATGCTCTACGGCAGCGATCCCCTGGAAGAGGCCAACGACATCACCCAGCAGTTGCAACCGGTGATGACGCTACGCTCGGAAATCATTGCCCTGCGCGAGCTGGAAGAGGGTGAGCCAGTGGGCTACAGCGGCCGCTGGCGTGCGCCGCGGCGTTCACGAATTGCCGTGGTCGCCTGCGGTTATGGCGATGGCTATGACCGCCATGCCCGCGATGGCACGCCGGTACTGGTCAACGGCCAACGCTGCGCTATTGCCGGTAAAGTCTCCATGGATATGTTGACCGTTGACGTGACGGATGTGCCTGATGTGGCGATTGGTAGCGAGGTTGTTCTCTGGGGCAGAGCCAGCAACGGCGAAGTGCTATCGGTGGATGAAGTGGCCCGCTATTGCGATACCATCAGCTATACGCTGCTAACAGGGGTACTGCCCCGGGCGCGGCGACGTTATCATGAGCGTTCTGTTTAAACGGTTGTTTGCATGTCGAAATCACGCTACCCGCGCTCATTCGCCCATCCGCGATACTGGCCCACATGGCTTTCTATTGGTGCAATGTATGTTGCCGCCTGGCTGCCTTGGCGATTGAAAATGGCCATTGGCAAAGGCCTCGGTTTACTTGCCTGGCGTTTTGCCAAGCGTCGTCGGCATATTACCGAAACCAATATAGCGCTCTGTTTCCCCGAAAAGAGCCCTGAACAGCAGCGACAGCTGGTCAAAGATACCTTTATTGCCAACGGTATTGGTTTGATTGAAACCGCCACGGGTTGGTGTCGAGATAGCGAACCCTTGCGTCACCGGGTCACTTATATTGGCGAAGAGCATATAGCCCGCGCCGAAGCTAAGGGGAAAGGGGTGATTGTTATCGGTATTCACTTTTCGACGCTTGATTTGGGGGGCGCCCTCCATTCGCTGTTTTTCTCTGCCGATGTGGTTTATCGCCCGCATAACAACCCGCTGTTTGAGCGTTTTATGACCAGAGCCCGTGGACGCATTTTTGGTCAGGCGATTGACCGCCATGACCTACGCGGCGTGGTGCGACAGCTAAAAGCGGGGCGCATGATTTGGTATTCCCCAGACCAGGATTTTGGTCGTGATGTGAGTGTATTTGCACCGTTATTTGGGCAGCAGGCAGCCTCTATTCGTTTGACGGCCAAGCTTGCGCGAATGACAGGATCCCCGGTGGTACCGATGATGTTTCACCGCAACCCGGATAATGCGACGTATACGATTGAAAGCCTGCCTGCCCTGGATGGGTTTCCCAGCAACGACGAAGTAGCCGATGCCACACGAATCAACCAGTTTATTGAACTGGCCATTCGCAAGCACCCAGAGCAATACCTCTGGTTGCACCGGCGCTTTAAAACCCGCCCAGAAGGCGAGCCAAGCGTTTATTGATTACACAAAAAATAGTCAAAAAAAAAGCCAGCGCTAGCTGGCTTTTTGGTGTTCTGGAGCCGCGGCGAGCCCCGGGTTGGTGGCTTAGTCCAGATTGCGGGAGTAGAAAATCTCCAGCATCTCTTTACGCAGACGGCCCTCAATGTCACGGGCTTCTTCAAAGGTAATATCGCGACGCGACGTGCCGAACAGGTAGTTATCCAGTTCGAAGTCTTTGAGCAGCATCTTGGTGTGGAACATGTTTTCCTGATACACGTTGACGTCCATCATCTGGTACGCATGCTTGGTGTCTTCAGCAAGGTAGTCTTGAATGGAAGTAATACCGTGATCGATAAACAGTTTTTTGCCATCCACATCGCGGGTAAAGCCGCGCACCCGGTAATCCATGGTGACGATGTCGGAGTCGAAACTGTGAATCAGGTAGTTCAACGCTTTTAACGGGCTGATATGGCCACAGGTGGAGACATCGATATCCAGACGGAAGGTACTAATACCGTTGTCGGGGTGCGATTCAGGGTAGCTGTGCACAGTGACGTGGCTTTTATCCAGGTGCCCAACCACTGTTTCCGGTAGCGGGCCGGGGCCCGGCTTAACTTGCTCAGGCGCCGCCTCGTCAAGCTCATGTTCGGCAATCAAAATCGTCACGCTGGCGCCGTGGGGTTCATAGTCCTGACGGGCGATATTGAGTACGTGAGCGCCGATGATATTGGTGACATCTTTAAGAATCTGCGTCAGACGCTCAGCGTTGTAGAGCTCATCGATATAGTCGATATAAGCCGCTGTTTGCTCTTCGGTTTTGGCATAACAGATGTCATAAATGTTAAAGCTCAACGAGCTGGTCAGGTTATTAAACCCGTGGAGCCGGAGATTGTCTGTCACGTCCGAGCCTCCTCAATAATCTCAAAGGAATGGGTGATCTTAACGCCGCCGTTAACCAGCATGATCGATGCACTGCAGTACTTTTCAGCGGAGAGTTCAACCGCGCGAGCAACCTGCTTCTCTTTCAACGCGCGTCCGGTTACCACGAAATGGACGTGGATCTTGGTAAATACGGCGGGCACTTCATCGGCGCGTTCGGCATCTAGCTCAGCGACGCAGTCGGTTACATCGGCACGTGCTTTATCAAGAATATTCAAGATATCAAAAGCGGTGCAGCTGCCCATGCCCATCAGCAGCATTTCCATTGGGCGAGGCCCTGTGTTGCGGCCGCCGTGATAGGGCGGGCCGTCGATCACAACGCTGTGCCCGCTACCGGATTCCGCCACGAATTGGCGGCCTTCTGTCCATTTTACCCGTGCTTTCACGCGGCTCTCCTCATCTAGGCGACGAAAGGTAAGTCGCGCAGCATAACATTTCTTGGCCTGCGCGCCTCTCCTCAACGCTGTTGTTGAACATTGTTAATCTCCGGCAAGCGCCAGCCACCCTCATAAATGGCTGGTTTACCCGCCACGCTGGGATTGTAAAGATACACCCAGGCGAGACCAAAACAGGTGGTTATCTGCTGGCGGTCGTATTCACCCGCGGTTGGCGCATCGGCGCGGTAATCCTCTAACCGGTCTAACTGGGCCAGGTGGTCAATGTTTATCTCATAGACCTCTATCATGATCCCTTTTGACGGTTGCCATTTAGCTCCGGGGTAGGGGCCAATATCGTAGAGCGTGAGCGTTGAGGTGACATCGCTCCCCAGCAGTGTGGCACCGTTTAGCCAGTGGGCATTGTTGAAGCCTTGTTTCAGCGTGCCATAGACCGCCACCCGCGGCGTGTCAGCGATTGCTTCGCATAAATAGCACGGATGCATTGGCTAACCTCTTTCGCCCATTAGCTGGTTTTCCAGTGCGGCCAGTCGTTCAGGGGTGCCCACGTCGACCCAGGGCCCTACGTACCGCTCACCGCTTACCCGTTGGTTATCAATGGCGGCTCTGAGCAGTGGCGCCAAGGCAAAGGCGCCCTGTGGCTGGTCGGCTAACAGGGCGGGGTGAATCACACTGATACCAGAGTAGGTCAAGCGCTCAGTGCTGGTTTGATTCACGCGCCCTTCCACTAGGCCAAAATCCCCATTCGCGTGGTGTGGCGGGTTTTCCACCAGCACCAGATGCGCCAGATCGTCGCCTTGCAACGCGTGTTGGCCGGGAATCGCTGTGCACCAAACGTCACCGTTAACCAGCAGAAACGGTGCCTCGCCAAGCAGCGGCAGTGCTTGTTGAATGCCGCCGCCGGTTTCCAGTGGCACTGCTTCCCGGCTCCAGTGAATGCGCAGGCCATAGGCATCACCATCACCGAGTGCCGCGATAATCTGCTCTGCACGATAGCTGACGTTGATGACCACCTCATGAATACCCGCCTCGCTAAGACGCGCCAGGTGGTGCACGATCAGTGGCTTACCCGCCACGGGCAGCAGCGGCTTGGGGCAGTGGTCGGTGAGCGGGCGCATGCGCTTGCCCAGGCCCGCGGCTAAAATCATCGCTTTCATAACACTTCCGCTAGTCGTTGCATGATGGCTGGCCGTAAGCTGCGGTTGACCCACTCGGCGAACTCAGCCTGCTCGGTCAGCTGCGAAAGGCTATCTTCCAGATGATCCAGAAAATGCGGTAAGCGCTCGAGATAGCCACTTCTTTGATCGCGCAGGGTCAAGCGGCAGAAAATACCTAACACTTTTAGCGAACGCTGGGCGGCCATGGCGTGGCATTGGGTCAAAAAAGTGGCAAAATCCACGCTGCCGGGGAGACGGCCATCGCTCCGGGCCTGGTGATAAAAAGCATCGACAAAGTCGGCAAACTGCTCGTTGCTAAAGCGACAGTAGCGTCCCCGCAACAGCGAGATTAAATCATAGCTAAGCGGGCCCGCCACAGCGTCCTGAAAGTCGATCATAAACAGCTGCTGTTTATGCACCATGAGGTTCATGGCATCAAAGTCACGATGCACAGTGACCACCGGCTGCGCTAAGGCGTGCTGGATTAGCTGCTCGCGAACTGCGTGCCAACTTTCTGGCGGCGGCAGCGTTAACCAAGCGCTGAGACACCACTCGGGGAACAGATCGAGCTCGCGGCCCAGCAGCGCCGTATCATAAGCGGGCAGTGCGTCAGGGCCTGCGCGGTTTTGCAGCGCGGCGATCAGCGTGAGAGCCTGCGTATGATAAGACTGTGTGGTAGCGTCGTCGCTAAATAGATGCTGCAGCGGCGTATTGCCCAAGTCTTCAAGCAGCAGAAAGCCATCCGCCAAGTTGGTTGCGTGCACCATGGGTACCGGCAGCCCGGCGCTGCGCCAGCGCCTGGCGATGTTAACAAACGGCTGGGAGTCCTCTTGCTCAGGGGGCGCATCCATGACCACCTGAGTGGTGCCGTCGGGTAGCGTGAGGCGAAAATAGCGCCGGAAACTCGCATCGCCCACGGCGGATGAAAGCGAAATATCGGCCTGGGATAGGCCATTTTGTTGGGCTGCCCACATGGTGAGGGCGTTAATCCGATATGAGGACATGCAAGCTCCTTGCTGGTCGGGCATCATGCGGGCTGTATAATACCGATTCTGGATGCCAAGGATAACGAACATGGGCAAGCGATTTTCGCGCACCTTGCCGGTTGCGCATACGCTAATGGGCAGTTTGCTTGCTGGCGCCTCGTTTACGGCGGTGGCTCAGGGTCAAACCATGTCCGCTGAAGCGCTGGATTGGCAACCCTGGGGGAAAGAAGAAGCGGCTAATCAATTGTGCCGTGGACGCTACGTCATGCCCAGCTACCGTTTGCCAGCGACGGATAACCCGGAAACCCTCTCGCTGGAGGCCAGTAACGTTGATTACGCCGCCAACGGCGAGGCGTTGCTACGCGGGGATGTAGTACTGCGACGCGGCAATGAGGAAGTCCAGGCGGAGCGAGTGTTCTTACCCGCCGACCGCCAGCAGGTCGATGCTGAAGGCAATATCGCCATACGTGACGGGCGCGCTTTAGTGCGTGGCGAGCAGGCGATGCTCCGGCTAAACGAAGACAGGGCCACCCTGGGCAACAGCCACTATGTGCTGTACGAGCAGCGTTTGCGCGGCCAAGCCAGCGAGCTGGAGCAGACGGGGGAAAACGAGTACCGCCTGCAAGATGCAAGCTTTACCACCTGCGATCCGGGCGCCAATAGCTGGCAGCTAGTCAGCAGCGATATTCGTTTGGATCAAGCCTCAGGCTTTGGTACTGCCCGTCATGCGCGCCTTGAGGTAAAAGATGTACCGATTTTTTACTGGCCATGGCTGCGCTTTCCCATTGACGATCGTCGTCATACGGGCCTGCTGTCTCCGTCGATCGGCTTTTCCACGGATGGTTTCGACTACGCCCAGCCGTTTTACTGGAATATCGCCGCTAACCACGATGCGACGATCACGCCGCGCTGGATGAGCGACCGCGGGCTGTTGATGAATGGCGAGTACCGCTACCTGTTTGAGGAGGGAGCGGGCATCGTTGAAGGTGGCTATTTAAACAGTGATGACGGTGGCTCTGGCGGCGGAGAAAATCGCTTTGAGGGTGATGATCGCTGGTATGTGGATGCCCGTCATGCAGGGAGGGTAAACGAGCGCAGTAATTATCGGCTACGCTACGGGGCGGCCAGCGACGGGCGCTACTTTGATGATTTTGGTGGCGAGTTTGGCGAGAGTGATCGCACCAGTATGGAGCGATTGGCCCAGGTCGATTACCGCGGCCAGCGCTGGCAGTTGGATGCCCGTGCCCAGGGCTTCCAGCGCCTGGAAGACCCGCTTAGCGATAGCGATAAACCCTTTTACCAACTGCCGAGCCTGAGCGCGAATGCCAACTGGCAGTTCGACAACGGGCTTTATACCCAGTGGCGATCGAACGCGACCTATTTTTGGCGCGACGTGGATGAGCGCCGCGTGCCGGAGCGCGAAGCGGCCACCGGTAGCCGTTTGCACCTGATGCCTGCGGTTGGCTGGCGCTTTGAGCGGCCCTGGGGTTACCTGGAACCGCGCACCGAGCTATGGAACACCGCCTATGAGCTGGATTACGGCGAGCGCGACACAGAGCGTAGCGACTCACCCAGTCGCAGCGTTGCGCTGACCTCCATCGACAGCGGTCTGGTCTTTGAGCGTGAGCTGGCACTCGGTGGGCGCGATTACCGCCAAACGCTAGAGCCGCGTTTGAACTACGCCTACGTGCCGCGCACCGATCAAAGCGAGCTGCCAGACTTCGACAGCCGCGAGCGCGCTTTCTCCTGGGATCAGCTCTGGTCAGCCCAGCGCTTTTCCGGTACCGACCGAGTGGGCGACCTCAACCGGCTCTCTTACGGCGTCCAGTCGCGCTTATTGGAAGATGCGTCTGGTCGTGATCGGCTCTCATTCGGGGTAGGCCAGAGCGTTTACTTTGACGACCGCCGCATCGATAGCGAAGGTGATGCCGATACGCTGCCGGCTCGACCGGAAGACAACCCTAACGTCAACCCTGAAAGCCGCTACCAGGCCACCCGGGATCGTTCGCCGCTGGTGTCCCGCCTGGACTGGCAGATCAATGATCGCTGGAGCAGCGGAGCAGAATGGCTCTACGATGATCACCGGGAACGCACCGAACGCTCCAGCGTTGATGTCGGTTATCGGCATCCCGAAGGACATGTAGTGAACCTTGGCTATCGTTGGGAGATCGAAGGGTTCGACCCCAGCGTATTGCCGGGCGATGATGGCTTTCGCAACTACAGCCGTGAAGAGTGGGATCTCTCATTTGCCTGGAAGGCCAGCACCAACGTTGATTTGATAGGCCGCTACCTGCACGATCAAACCAATGAACGCTCACTGGAGCAGTTGGCAGGTGTGCAGTGGAACAACTGCTGTTACGGTCTGCAGTTGGTGTGGCGCGAATGGGTAGATGACAATGACACCGCCCGCATCAATGACGACTTTAATGATCGTGGGCTATTTTTGCGCTTCGTATTCCGTGGCTTAGGCGGCGTTGGTCAGGATGCGGATAGCTATTTTGAACAGACCATTCCTGGCTATCGTCCGACTGCTCTGTAAATGACTTCCATCGAATGGCTAATGAAAGAGACGTTTGTTATGAAAATGAGAAAGCCCCTGCTAGGCCGTATGAAACAGCTCTCTGCTGGAAGCCTGCTCGCTCTGTGTGTAGGTGCAGGCCTTGCGCTGGCCCCGCTTGCACTTCAGGCGCAAAACTTCCAATCCACCCAGCGCCAGGCGTTGGACAGTGTGGTGGCGGTGGTTAACGATAATGTGATTATGCGCAGTGAGCTTAATGACCGTATGGCGCAAATCGAGCAGCAGGCGCAAGCCCAGGGCGGTAACCTTCCGCCGCGTTCTCAGCTGGAGCGCCAGGTGCTTGAGCGCATGGTGATGGAAGAGATTCAGCTGCAAATGGCCAAAGATGCCAATTTGAGCATCGATGACACCGAGCTAAACAGACAGGTTCGCTCGATTGCTGAATCCAACGGCATGACGCTGGATGAGTTTGCCGATGCCGTGGAAGCCGACGGTATGACGCTGGCCAGCGTGCGTGAAGATATTCGTCGTGAAATGTTGATGCGCCAGGTGCAGCAGCGCCAAATCAGTAACCGCGTATCAGTCAGTGACCGCGACGTTGAGCGCTTTCTAAACCAGCAGCCCGGCCAGTCCAGCGAGCAGAACTTTATTGAAGAAACCCGTGCCCGCCACGTGCTGATTGCACTGACCCCTAATCGCGATGAAAACCAAGCCCGTGCACGAGCGGAAGAGGTGCGTCAGCGTTTGGCACAGGGGGAGGATTTTGCCTCGGTGGCACGTGAGATGAGTGACGACAGCGGCACGGCCCTCAATGGCGGTGAACTGGGCTGGGTTCGCCCAGGACAAACCGTACCCGCCTTTGAAGAAGCGATGCGTGAACTGGACGTTAACCAGGTATCCCAACCTGTTCGCTCTCAGTTTGGCTACCACATAATTGAGGTAGAGGAGCGCCGTCGCCAGAATGTTACCCAAGAGAGTCGGCGTGAACAGGTGCGCCAGGCGATCTTCCAGCGCCGCGCTAACGAAGAGCTAGAAACCTGGCAGCAAGAGGTTCGCTCCCAGGCCTTTGTTGATATTCGTCTCTAATGGTAGCAAGCACTTTATCACCTGATAGCGCGTTGCCGGTGGTCGTGACCACTGGCGAACCAGCAGGTATCGGCCCAGAGCTGACACTCATGCTGGCGGCTCAAGGCAAGCTTCCAGCGAATACGGTGGCGATTGGCGACCCGGCTATGCTGCGCCAGCGCGCAGCCGCGCTGGGGCTCAATATCACCATTAATGTGTGTTCACCCGGCGAGAGCCCAAGTGGCGCCAAGGGGTTGTTAGTTTGGCCTGTCGCACTAAATGAGCCTGCTACGCCAGGCGTGCTCAATCCGGCCAATGCCGATTATGTGCTGGCTACTCTGGCGCTGGCTGTGGATGCCTGCCAGAAAGGCCAGGCTGCCGCCATGGTGACGGCACCGCTGCACAAAGGTGTGATCATCGAAGGTGGTCATCCAGGCTTTACCGGCCACACCGAGTGGCTGCGCGATGCCTGCGGCGTTGATGAGGTAGTCATGATGCTCGCCACCGATGCGGCACTGCATGCGGCGTCATCAAGCTGGCAAGGCAGTGGCGATCTGCGTGTGGCGCTGGTGACCACCCACTTGGCGCTACGCAATGTTGCCGATGCCATCACCTTTGAACGGGTAACCCGTATCAGCCGACTGCTGGCGGCCGATTTGCAGCGCCAGTTTGGGGTTGCCAAACCACGCATCGCAGTGTGCGGTTTAAACCCTCACGCCGGTGAAGATGGCCATTTGGGGCGCGAGGAGCTGGATGTGATTATTCCCGCCCTTGATGCGCTACGCGCGGAGGGTATGGATATCCTTGGCCCGTTGCCCGCAGATACGCTGTTTACCCCCAGACACCTGGCAGGTGTCGATGCGGTACTGGCGATGTATCATGACCAGGGCCTGGCGGTGTTAAAATACGCGGGCTTTGGTCAGGCAGCTAACATTACCCTGGGCTTGCCATTGGTTCGCACCTCAGTCGACCATGGCACCGCGCTGGATCTAGCCGGTAAAGGCGTGGCAGACCCCGGCAGCCTAAAAGTTGCTATCACTCTTGCCCGTCGTCTAGCCGCCCAGCGGTTGTCTGTAAGATCTCCCGATTGAATCCGCACTCCAAGGAACACCGTTTGATGTCTACTGTGCCCCAACACCGCGCTCGTAAACGCTTTGGTCAGAACTTTCTACGTGACCTCGGCATTATCTCGCGGATCGTTCGCGCCGTTGGCCCGCGCTCGACGGATCGTCTCGTCGAAATCGGCCCAGGCCAGGGAGCGTTGACCGAGCCGCTGCTGGAAGCCGCGGGGCATTTAGAAGTGATTGAACTCGACCGCGACCTGATTCCAGGCCTGCGAGTACAGTTTTTCAACTACCCTGACTTTGTAATTCATGAAGGCGATGCGCTGAAGTTTGATTTTGCCGCGCTGAGAGGTGATGGGCCTGCGCTACGCGTGGTGGGCAACCTGCCCTATAACATCTCCACACCGCTGATTGTGCATTTGCTAGCGGCAGGCAGTGCCATAGAAGATATGCACTTTATGCTGCAAAAAGAGGTCGTTGAGCGCTTAGCGGCAGAGCCCGGCGGCACCGATTGGGGGCGCCTATCGGTAATGGCCCAGTACTACTGCCAGGTCGAACAGCTGTTTATCGTACCGCCGGAAGCCTTTGTGCCACGCCCCAAGGTCGACTCGGCCATCGTGCGCTTAACTCCCCATGAAACGCTGCCCCATACGGCGGATGACCCAGCGCTGTTGTTTGAACTGGTAAAGCTCGCCTTTGGACAGCGGCGTAAAACGCTACGCAATAACTTCAAAGGGCGGGTAAGTGCCGATACCCTGGAAGACCTGGGCATTGACCCCATTCGCCGTCCGCAAACCTTGACCGTGGCGGAGTACGTGACCATTGCCAACCGTGTCGCCGCCAACGAGCAGGCAAGCGGTGAGCGGGGCAGCCAAACGTGAGTGACTTGGCGATCAATATAAGCGTTGTCCCTAGCTACCGTGCCGATGAGTCTAACGACGGCGAGTCGCGCTACGTGTTTAGCTACACCGTAACCGTGCACAATCAAAGCCCCCACAGCGTTCAACTGATGGCACGCTACTGGAAAATTACCCAGGGCGGAGGCGAGTACCAAGAAGTGCGCGGCAAAGGCGTCGTCGGCCAGCAGCCCCTGATCGGCCCTGGCCAAAGCTTTCGCTACACCAGCCGCGCCATCCTACAGACGCCCGTGGGGGTAATGGAGGGTGCCTATACGCTGCTGGATACTTCCACTCAGCGCGTTTTTGAAGCGGCGATTACACCATTCAGGTTGGCCGTGCCAATGCAACTGCATTAGGCACTCTGCGTTAGTCTATCCTCCAGATGGTCGCAAAGCCGCAGCGCCAACTGCACAAGGGTTAACGTGGGGTTGGCGTGCCCCGCGCTAGCAAAAACGCTGGAACCCGCCACGTAGAAGTTATCCTGGGCAAACAGGCGGCAGTCGGCGTTAACGATACCTTCCTCGGCATTAAGGCTCATACGCGTGCCGCCCATATGGTGTCGCCCTGCAAGCTCGCCATCGGTAGGCAGCTGCACCGGTGTATCGGCGAGCCAGGGCTCCATTTGCAGTCTGCCCACCTCGTTGTCGCGCAGATACTCCCCCAGCAACAGCATGCTTTCGCGAATAGTGCGGCGATCCAGCTCAGATTGCCGCCACACCAAGCGGCTGCGCGGTATACCCAGTTTATCCAACTCTTCGCCTAGCTCGATACGGTTGTCATAGCGCGGTTCCTGCTCCCAGGCGGCTCTTAGCACTGCGCCGTGGATTACCCGGCCTTGGGCCTGCCAAACACGCAGTCGGCCGGCCAGCGTTGGCGCCTGATCGGCGAGCTCGTCAACCAGCTCCTGAGTAGCCTCTGGGCTCATGCGGTGCAAGCGCAGCCCGCAATTCAGAATTTGCCGTGCGTTGATGGCGACAGCGGTGGGGGAGAGGAACACATTGTATTCGTCGTCCAAACCCAGCGCTGCGGGCTCAAATAGCAGTGCCTTGCCCACCGTGGCGTGGGGGTGCTCCATCCAGTAGCGCCCCAGGGTGTCGGCTTGGGGTATAAGCTGGCCATTCAACTGCTGATTGCACCACAGCAGCAGGCGCGAGTTTTCGATGCCGCCGCAGGCGAGCACAAAGTAGCGCGCCTGAACCTTGCGATAGTCGCCCCGATAATTTCTAAAAGTAGCGCTGGTAACCGTGCCGTCGTGGGTTTCCAGCGCCACCAAGTTGGCCGTTAGACAGCACTCAAGGGTGGTCGAATCGCTCAGCGTAGCGGCATGCTTCTCCTTCATTCGTGTGGGGCGACCCAGCGAAAAATAGATGCGCTTAAATCCCGCCTCAGGGATCAAATGATCGGCTGGCGTAGGCTCTTGTCCTAGTATATCAATGGCCGCGCTGTAGTAAGGCGCTAGTGCATTGCGGCCTATGGGCCAGGCCGTTTCGCTGGCGGCTGCTTTGGCATTGAAGTCGTAGCGATCCAAGGGGCGGCAAATGCCGCCCCAGTGGTTGGTCGACCCGCCCAAATGGCGCAGCCGAGCGCCATACAGGGGAATGTAGGGATCGCCGACAACGTCGCCTCGGTAGCACTCTTGGGAGCGTTCGCTGTAGTCTGCATCGCCACCTTCGCAGAGCAGTATGCGGTGCCCGCGCTCCGCCAAAGTCACCGCCATAGCAATACCCGCTGCACCTGCGCCAATAATGCAGGCATCCCAGGTGTTGCTGTGTTCGCTGATATCCTCAAAGTCGATATACATCAGCGGTCACTGCTGCGCAGTAGCCAGCCATTGACCGTCACCGCAGAGGGCGGCGGGGCGGGCTTGGGAGTGGCGGCCCGCGCGCTAGGCAGTAGCACTGTGCCAGGCAGTGTGAGTGCGCCAAGGCCAGCTAGCGTTGCCGCTCGCAGCAGCCCGCGTCGAGAATGATCCATGGTCATAGGCGTATCGTTTTCCTTAACAGTTATTACCAAGTGGCTCAGCTATCGAAAGGCGAAGTTATCGAATGACTAAGCTATCGAATGGCTTAAAAACATCAAAGCTTACTTTTTATAGTGATCCAGGTTAGCCCTTTTAACCAGTATTAATCATCATCATAAACGGCCAATGGCAGGCGGAGGTTGCCGCTGAGGTGGTAGTATTTCGCCTACTCACTTTATTAAAAAGGCCTTACGCATGAGCACCTATGCGATCGGCGATCTGCACGGCTGCCACGCCGAATTTGTAGCGCTACTTGAGAAACTCAACTTCAACCCCGAGCGGGATACGCTATGGCTAGTGGGCGATTTGATTAATCGAGGCCCAGGGTCGTTAGCGTGCCTGCGCGAAGTGCGCGCACTGGGTAGCGCCGCCCGCAGCGTATTGGGTAACCACGACTTTCATTTGCTGGTCGTGGCGCGTGGCGGTGGCAAGCTGAGAAAAAACGATACCCTGAGCGATATCCTTGACGCCCCTGATCGCGAAGCGTTGCTGGACTGGCTACAGTGCCAGCCGCTTAGCGTAAGTGAAAACGGAACGCTAATGACCCATGCCGGGCTGTTACCCCAGTGGAGCGTGGCCCAAACCGAGTCTCTAGGGCGTGAAGTGCAGGCGGCGCTCGCCAGCGAAACATCTGGTGAGTTTTTAACCCAGCTGTTTGGCAACCAGCCGGATGCCTGGCGCGACGACCTGGACGGCATGGATCGCCTGCGCCTGATTGTCAATGTACTCACCCGGATGCGCTTTATTGACGCCCAGGGGCGTCTGGACTTTACCGCCAAAGAAGGGCTGGATAGCGCCCCAGCGGGCTTTCTGCCCTGGTTTCAATACCCGCGTGGCGATGACACCCGGCTGCTCTTCGGTCACTGGGCGGCGCTGGAGGGGCGTACCCCTCAGGCGCGGGTGCCCGTTGAAGCGCTGGATACGGGCTGCGTCTGGGGTGGACGGCTAACCGCGCTCAATCTGGACAGCGGTGAGCGAACCAGTGTATCTAGCCATCAGCGGGGAAAACGACAGTGAGTGAGTCAAGCAGTGATCCACGCTTGGCGGGCCTGAACGTGTATCGGGTCGGCGGTGCCGTACGCGACGCGCTGCTGGGCTGGCCGGTTTACGACAATGATTGGGTCGTGGTGGGCGCTACGCCAGATGCCATGCGCAAGCGCGGCTTTAAACCTGTAGGACGTGACTTTCCGGTATTTCTGCACCCGGACACGGCCGAGGAGTACGCCCTGGCTCGCACCGAGCGCAAGTCTGGCCACGGCTATGGCGGGTTTGAAGTACACGCCAGCCCCGATGTTAGCCTGGAAGAGGATCTACTGCGTCGCGATCTGACGATTAATGCTATTGCCCAGAGCCCGGAGGGCGAATTAACCGACCCGTTTAATGGTCAAGGCGATATTGAGCGGCGCGTGCTTCGGCATATTTCAGCAGCCTTTAGCGAAGACCCTCTGCGGGTGCTGCGTACCGCACGCTTTCTGGCCCGCTATGCCTCGCTGGGCTTCACCATTGCCCCTGAAACCCTGGCGCTGATGCGCCAAGTGAGCCAGAGTGGCGAACTTGAGCACCTGGCCGCCGAGCGGGTGTGGGTCGAAACCGAAAAAGCGCTAGGCGAGCCAAGCCCCGCGATCTATTTCACCACCCTTGAACGCTGCGACGCCCTCTCCGTATGGTGGCCAGAATTGCTGGGCGAGGCGCTAGAAGAGGGCCTGGAGGCATTAGCTCAAACGCCTTCCAGCAGTGCTCCGGCGTTGGCCCATTGGCGCTATGCGCAGCTGGTATCGCCGCTAAGCGCTGAGCAGCGTGATGTCCTGGCGGAGCGACTCAAGCTACCCAATGCCGTGGCTCAGCTTGCTCGCCATACCGCGCTTACCCATGCGCTATTAGCCGCTGGGTTGGAGGGCTCAAAGGTGCTGCACTGGCTGGAGCGTCTGGATGGCTGGCGTAAGCCCGAGCAGGTCGAGGCGCAACTGGCGTTAGTCAAGGTGCTGGCGCCTGGTCAGGTTGGTCAGCTTGAAAGCGCCTGGCAGGCTGCCCGAGAGGTTAGCCCCCAGGCGCTGATAGCCGAAGGGTATAAAGGGGCAGCGCTGGGGGAGGCCTTGCGTGAGCGCCGGGGGCTGGCCGTGGAAGCTGCGCTAACCTAGCAGGCCTAGCAGCTTATCGGCGTGCCGCCGCCAGAAGGGGCTGTTCATCAGCTTGGGAGATCCAACGGCCACGCCAGCTGAAATCCACCGCCCAGAGGCGCTGGCTGCCTAGCTCGAAGGCGCTCCATAGCGCGGCATAAGAGGTGCCGCAGCGAGGATGGCGCTGTTCGGGCAGCAGCTCTGCAAGCGGCTGCAAAACAAACGCATTATGGGTAATTTCGACGCGCGGCAGGGCAATATCGTCAACGGTGCCGCAGAGGTTGCCTACAGTGAGCAAGTCGATATCCAGCGCGCGGGGGCTGAATTTGGCAATATTGGGCAAGCGGCCATGCTCAATTTCGAGCTGTTTGCCCCACGCCTGCAGTTCGCCGGGTGTCCAAGCGCTGTGAAACGCCACCACCAGGTTATAGAAATTACGGTTGTCGGCGAAACCGACCGGCTCGCTTTCAAATACCCGGGATATCTGCAGGGGCCCGAAGGTATCGGCAAGCGCATCAAGACAGCAGCGAATATGCCGAGTGGGGTGAATATTGCTGCCTAGGCTAACCGTCACCAGGTTCATGCGCTGACCTCCTGGGCTGCCTCCGGCAGGGCGCCGCGAGTAATTTCCAGGCCGACGCTGGCCGCGTTGGGAACCGCCCCCGGTTTACGTACCGTCAAGCGCAGCCAAGTGATGGGAAACTCCGTACGCAGACACTCTGCGAGGCGTTCGGCGAAGGTCTCTACCAGCGCGAATTGGTGGGCATCGGCAAACCGCTGAATGCGCTGACAGATAGCGGCGTAATCCAGAGTGAGACGTAAATCGTCAGTGGCTGCCGCCGAGCGAATATCGGTCGCCAATACCAAGTCTAAGCTTAGCGACTGTTGAATCGAGCGCTCCCAATCGTAGACACCAATGACGGTGTCGACGCTTAACGCCTCAATCAAAATGCGATCCATCCAGCTTCCCCCTACGGTAACAAGCGGGCGATTGTACGTTAGGATGGGGTTAAACGACAGTAAGCCAGGCTATCGAGACGGTCTATAAAGCGAGCATACAGCCATGGGTTGGATAGTGGTGGGGTATTTTAGCGGCAGTTGGCTGGCAGCGCTGAGCGTATGCCGCCTGGCTGGCGTGGATGATCCTCGCCAACACGGCTCATGTAATCCCGGTTTTTCCAATGTACTGCGCCTATATGGCCCCCGCTTAGCGGCAGCGACACTGTTGTTAGACGCCTTAAAAGCCATGCCCGCCGTGCTGGGTGCAAAGCTGATGAGCTATCCGGTCTGGCTGCAGGGGGTGGTGGGGCTGGCTGTACTGCTAGGCCACAGCTTTCCACTGTGGTATGGCTTTCGCGGCGGTAAAGCGGTGGCCAGTGCCTTTGGCGTGCTGCTGGTACTGGTGCCCCAGGTGGCGCTACTGAGTGCAGCGGTATGGGCGCTACTGGCGTGGCGACTAAAAACAGCGGCGCTGGCCTCGCTGGTGAGCGCGCTAGTAGCGCCGTTGGCCTGTGGCTGGTTTGCGCCGGAGTATGTGATGGTGGTGGGGGGCTTCAGCCTGTTGGTGGTGGCCCGCCACGGGCTCAATATTCGCCGGCTTCGAAGCGGTGAAGAGCCGCCTTTTCGCGGCTCCTAGGGGACTCGTTTGAGTGTGCTGCTTAGCGGCCAAAGATCGTCGGTGGCGCCAGTTGAGCCAATGGCCAGCGGGGCGTCGCCTGCATCATGCCGGGGGCGTCGCACTCGCCCGCCGCCAAGCGTTGAGCACCCACATAAGCAATCATGGCGCCATTGTCGGTACAGAACCGCCCGCGTGGATAGTAGGCGCGGGCCTGACGTTTTTCACACTCAGCCTGCAACCGTTCGCGCAGACGATGATTGGCGCTCACCCCGCCTGCGACCACCAAGCGCTTCAAGCCGGTTTGATCCAGCGCTCGACGGCACTTGATCACCAGCGTATCGACCACGGCCTCTTCAAAGGCGCGGGCGACGTCGGCGCGGGCCTGGGCGTCGAGTTCACCGGCTGTTTCCAACTGGCGAATGGCTGTCATGGTGTGGGTTTTTAAGCCCGAGAAACTGAAGTCGAGCCCCGGTCTGTCGGTCATGGGGCGCGGGAAGCGAAAACGTTTGGGGTCACCCTGTTCCGCCAGCTTGGCGACCTGTGGTCCACCAGGGTAGGCTAGCCCAAGCATTTTGGCAGCTTTGTCAAAGGCTTCACCTGCGGCATCGTCCACCGATTCGCCGAGCAGCTGATAGCGGCCCAGCCCCTGAACTTCGACCAGTTGGGTATGGCCGCCGGAGACCAGCAGCGCCACGAAGGGAAACTCGGGTGATTCGTCCTCAAGCATCGGTGCTAGCAAATGGCCTTCCATATGGTGTACGCCGAGCACGGGGATATTTAAAGCGCGCGCCATGCCGTGAGCCGTACTGGCTCCCACCATTAATGCGCCGACCAAACCCGGGCCTGCGGTGTAAGTGATGCCATCCAGGTCGCGGCGCGTCAGCTTGGCGTCACTAAGTACCTGCTCAATCAGCGGCAGCAGCTTGCGGGTATGATCGCGAGAAGCGAGTTCGGGCACCACACCGCCAAATTCTGCATGCATGGCGATTTGGCTATACAGCGCGTCGGCAAGCAGCCCCTTGCCGCCGCTTAACGCGGTGTCGTAAAGCGCGACACCCGTTTCGTCGCAGGATGTTTCAATGCCCAGCACACGCATAAAGAGGGACTCTCAAAGGCTATTCAAAAGATGTAAAGGTGAAAAACACAAGGGCAGTAGTCTAACATTGTCGCAGCAGGTCAGCGTAAGCATTTGCAATGATGGTCAACGACGACTAAACTACTGTGCGCTGTAAAACTGGGTCGTACACCGCTTTGTTAGTCGCGATATTAACCGCGATATCGCAGTGTACGTACTATCCGAACTCAAGACTCCTTAAGGTAGGTGAGTGCTTAATGCCTTCTGTAAAAGTACGTGATAACGAGCCGTTTGACGTCGCCCTGCGTCGCTTCAAGCGTTCTTGCGAAAAAGCCGGTGTTCTTTCTGAAGTACGCCGCCGCGAGCACTATGAGAAGCCGACTGCTGAGCGCAAGCGCAAAGCGGCCGCTGCCGTAAAACGCCACGCTAAGAAAGTTCAGCGTGAGCAAAAGCGTTTCGAACGGCTCTATTGATCCGTACCCGAGGGGGCCGGAGCAGTTAGCTGGTCGTCTCAAGAGGGATGCCAAGCGGCCGCCACTAGGTGGCCGTTTGTTTTTGACTGTCGTTTTCAAGGCTGTCGTTTCGCAAAACCGTCGCTGTTTATGGTGATCTGATCGGGTAATAGGTCTGATGAGCTTAAGCAGTGTTTTTAAGAACCGTTTTTAAGAACCTTTTTTAAGAACGGCTTTTAAGAAAGGCTTTTAAGAACGATTGCTGAAAACAGGTTTTAAAAACAGTCTAGAAAGTTAGCGCTTTGCGCGAGGATGCCCGTAGTTCATGGCAGGCCAAATTCCACAGCGTTTCATTGATGACCTGTTAGGCCGCGTTGACGTGGTCGAGGTGGTTGGTGAGCGCGTGCAGCTTAAAAAGGCTGGCCGCAACTACTCAGGGCTGTGTCCCTTCCATCAAGAGAAAACCCCATCGTTTACCGTCAGTGCTGATAAGCAGTTTTATCACTGCTTTGGCTGCGGAGCTAATGGTAATGCACTACGCTTCTTGATGGAGTACGACAAGTTACCGTTTCCAGAAGCGGTAGAGCAGTTGGCTGGACGCCTGGGTATTGAAGTGCCGAGGGAAGGCGCTGATGACCCGCGTGCCCAGCAGCGCGAAAAGAAGCGCAAAGAGGGCGTAAACCTGCTCGAGCTCGCCGCCAGTTTTTATCGCGAGCGGTTAAAGATGCAGGAGGGCCAGCCCGCCCAGCGCTACCTGTCGGGGCGTGGGCTCTCGGACGAGGTGATCAAGACCTATGGCATTGGATACGCGCCAGCGGGTTGGGAGGCACTGAAACAGCACCTCAGTGAGCGCGGTATTGGTGAGCCTGTTCAGGTCGAGTACGGCCTGCTGATTCATCGCGAAGATACCGGGCGTACCTACGACCGCTTTCGTGATCGGGTCATGTTCCCGATTCGTGACCTGCGTGGGCGTACGATTGCTTTCGGCGGCAGGGTGATGGGGGATGATCAGCCCAAATACCTTAACTCGCCGGAGACACCTGTATTCCATAAAGGCCGCGAGCTTTACGGCTTGTATGAGGCGCGCCAAGTCTCGAACAAGCTTGAGCAGCTGGTCATGGTCGAAGGCTATATGGATGTGGTGGCACTGGCGCAGTACGGAATTCACAACGCTGTGGCGACGCTGGGTACCGCCACCACGGAAGACCACTTGACCCGCCTTTTTCGACTGGTGAGCCGCGTGGTGTTCTGTTTTGACGGTGACCGGGCGGGAAGGCAGGCGGCCAGCCGGGCGTTGGAAACCGCGCTGCCACAAATGATTGATGGCCGTGAAGCGCGCTTTCTGTTTCTGCCCGAAGGTGATGACCCTGACACCCTGGTGCGTCGTGAAGGCACCCAGGCATTTCAGGATCGTGTGACCTGTGCTATGCCGCTGTCGGAGTTTCTATTCGAGCAAGCGGCCCAGGGGCGCGACTTGAACACTGTGGAAGGGCGCGAGCGGTTTGCCAGTCAGGTGCTCGAAGCATTGAACAAAGTGCCCGAAGGCATGCTCAAATCGTTACTGCTGGAGTCATTGGCAAAGCGTAGCGGGTTGGCGCAAGAGCAGTTGAAAGTGCTGCTTGAAAAGCGTGCCCAGGCATCGCAG
The DNA here is from genome assembly GCF_031010175.1 of Halomonas sp. SpR1. Taxonomy (GTDB): domain Bacteria; phylum Pseudomonadota; class Gammaproteobacteria; order Pseudomonadales; family Halomonadaceae; genus Vreelandella. Next base: position 19,600 of record NZ_JAUAMB010000005.1, on the reverse strand, counting down.
CGATCCGTCGCCAAAGGTGACGCTTCGCAGGAGCAGGCAGAGCAGGTGGAGCCCGATTCGGCCTCATCCGCCATGCCCAGCGCTATTTTGGCAGCGCCAAACCGCTCAGCGCGCTCACGTTCCCAGGCGCTCTCCCCGGTTGGGCGTATTGTGCAGCTGTTATTGCACGAGCCCAATCTGGTGGCCACGCTGCCTGAGAGCCTGGAGTGGTTGCCGGAAGATGAGAATGCGTCGCTATGCCGAGAGCTGATTGAACTGCTCAAGGCAGGGCGCTATCGCAGCCCGCAAGTGGTGTTGGCGCATTTTCAAGGCAGCCAGCAGGGGCAGGCCTTGGCGGCCTTCGCCAAACGCGAGCTGTTGATTCCCAAGGCAGACCGGGAAGCAGAGCTGCAGGGCTTGGTGGAACATTTGCAGTATGTTCAGCGTCAGCGTTCTCCCCAAGAGGAGTACGCGGCGTTGCTGGCGCAGGAGCGCGCCGGGCAGAAGTTGGATAAGGAGCAGCGGCGGCGTTTGGCAAGCTTGGTAATGGAGCTTGCCCAGCGCCAATGAGGCGGTGTCTTGGGCGATGGGGTTGAATTCCTAACGTTTCAGCACCAGATATAGGGTCAGCCACCGAGCGTTGGCCTAACCGAACAAACTAACACACCTGAATTACCGCGCAAATACGTCGAGCTGGAAAATTTCCTGCTATTTACGCTATACTGTACGGCTTGTTGAGTTTAATCGATTCAGCGCTCCAGGTGTTTCATTCTTCTTCGTCGAGATAGGGTTTCTATGGCTGGAAATGCGCAGCAGCAGTCGCGTCTGAAGGAGTTGATCGCTCGAGGCAAGGAACAGGGTTACCTGACCTATGCCGAGGTCAACGACCATCTACCCGAGGATATCGCCGACCCGGATCAAGTGGAAGACATCATTGGCATGATCAACGACATGGGTATAAGTGTCGCTGAAGAAGCGCCAGATGAAGACACTTTGATGATGTCGGATCACTCCACGGACGAGTCCGCTGCGGAAGAGGCCGTAGCGGCTCTTGCCGCCGTGGAAAGCGATGTAGGTCGCACCACTGACCCCGTACGCATGTACATGCGTGAAATGGGCACGGTTGAACTTCTGACCCGTGAAGGCGAAATCGAAATCGCCAAGCGGATCGAAGAGGGTACCCGTGAAGTGATGTCGTCTCTGGCCTATTTGCCGGGGGCCGTCGCGTCCATTCTGGACGCCTATGACGCCACCCAGGATGAAGAAGCGCCAGGGCGTCTTTCGGATCTGTTTTCGGGCTTTATCGATCCCGATGAGGGCATCCCCGGCGTCGCCGAAGCAGAGGTGCCTGAGCCGGAGCCTGAAACCGATATTGACGACGACGTTGAGAGCGACGGCGACGATGAGGACGAGGACTCTACGGCCAGTGAAGGTGGCCCGGATCCTGAGGAAGCGCGTGCGCGTTTCGAGCAGATTCGAGAGCAGAACGCCTTGGTGGAAGCGGCGTTTGCCAAGTATGGCCGCGGCAGTGCCGAGCTAAAGGCTGAGCAAGCCCGTCTGGCGGTACTTTTCTCGCCCATCAAGCTGGTACCCAAGCACTTTGAGCGCTTAGTTGGTCAGGTGCGTATCAGCGTTGAACAGGTGCGTGCCCAAGAGAAAGCGGTCATGCAGCTGTGCGTCAAAAAAGCCAAGGTGCCGCGCAAGACGTTCATCAAGTCGTTTCCTGGCAACGAGTCGAGCAAAACATGGCTGGATGAATTCCAGGCGGCGCAGAGCAAGTACGCCGATCGCCTTGAGCCGCTGCGCGCCGATATTGCCCGAGCCCAGCGCAAGATCGCCTTTGAAGAAGATATGGTGCAGCTCTCGGTTGCCGATCTCAAAGAGGTGAACCGCAAGCTCTCGATTGGTGAGGCGAAAGCTCGCCGCGCCAAGAAAGAGATGGTTGAGGCTAACCTGCGCTTGGTGATCTCGATCGCCAAAAAGTATACCAACCGTGGTTTGCAGTTCCTGGATCTCATCCAGGAAGGCAACATCGGCTTGATGAAAGCGGTTGATAAGTTCGAATACCGCCGCGGCTATAAGTTCTCGACCTATGCTACCTGGTGGATTCGTCAGGCAATCACCCGCTCGATTGCCGACCAGGCGCGCACCATTCGTATTCCGGTGCACATGATTGAGACGATCAACAAGCTCAATCGCGTATCGCGCCAGATGCTGCAGGAAATGGGCCGTGAGCCGACGCCGGAAGAGCTCGGCGAGCGTTTGGAAATGCCGGAAGATAAAGTACGCAAGGTGCTCAAAATCGCCAAAGAGCCGATCTCCATGGAGACGCCGATTGGTGACGACGACGATTCACACCTGGGCGACTTTATCGAAGATGGCACTATGCTACTGCCCATTGATATGGCCACCGGTGAAGGTCTTATCGAAGCCACGCGCAACGTACTAGGCGGCTTGACCGCCCGTGAAGCGAAAGTGCTGCGCATGCGTTTCGGTATCGATATGAATACCGACCATACGCTGGAAGAGGTAGGTAAGCAGTTTGACGTAACGCGTGAGCGAATCCGTCAGATTGAAGCCAAAGCGCTGCGCAAGCTGCGCCACCCCAGCCGCTCGGAGCCACTGCGTTCGTTCCTTGACGAGTGAATGCAGTAAGTAGTGAGTGGTGAATAGCCACCGCTAAGATCAAAAAGCCCGCCGTTCTTTGAACGGCGGGCTTTTTGCGTTAAAGGATGTAAGGTCTTACAGCGTGTAGTAGGTGGCGGAGCCAGGGCCAACAGGTAAGCCAAACACAAAAACCCAAACGAAGAACAGCAGGCTCCATCCAATCAGCATAAACAGCGTATAGGGAAGCATAATAGCAACCAGCGTACCAATGCCCATATCTTTCCGGTAGCGAGTTGCTACGGCTAGAATCAGGCCAAAGTAGCTCATCATCGGGGTGATCAGATTAGTGACTGAATCACCGATACGATAGGCTGCTTGAATGACCTCGGGTGCGTAGCCCATTAACATTAACATGGGTACAAAAATGGGAGCCGTCACCGCCCACTGTGCCGAGGCGCTGCCCAACGACAAGTTGACGAACGCACACATAATAATGAACAGAGCAAACAGGCCTGGGCCGCGTAGTCCGAGAGATTCTAGTAGATCCGCACCAGCAATCGCGGTCACGGTACCAAAGTTACTCCAGTTAAACAGTGCCACGAACTGAGCAGCGAAGAACACCAGAACAATGTATAAGCCCAGGCTGCTCATGCTTTTAGCCATGGCATCTACCACATCGCGGTCATTGTGCATGGTGCCTGCCAAGCGGCCATAGACAAAGCCCAATAGAGTGAATGACACCGCTACAATCACAACAATTCCGCGTAAAAAAGGCGAGCCGCTTATTAGCCCCGTTTCAGGGTTGCGCAGTATGCCACTCTCCGGCACTACCATCCCGGCGACCAGAGCAACTAATACCAGTGTGGCTAAGCCGGTACCTTTTAGGGCACGTTTTTCTGTTGATGAGAGACCGCCCATGCTTTGATGGTTAATGTCACTATCGGCTTGATCAGAGTCGAATTTACCCAGCTTGGGTTCTACGATGCGCTCGGTGACTAAGCCACCAATCAGTGTCACAAAGAAGGTACTGACGAACATAAAGAACCAATTAGCTTCTGCACCCACTATATAGGCAGGATCGAGAAGTCGCGCCGCTTCCTGGGTAATGCCTGAAAGTAATGGGTCAACTGTGCCGATTAGCAGGTTAGCGCTATACCCCCCAGAAACACCGCAGAACGCAGCAGCTAGACCCGCAAGGGGATGCCTGCCCAATGAGTGGAATATCATAGCGGCAAGCGGAATCAGTACTACATAGCCAAGCTCTGCGGCCATATTAGACATAATGCCTGCAAAGACTACCGCGTAAGTAACAATTCGGGGTGACCGGTTGAGCACTAAGGCGCGCATGGTCGCGGAGAGCAGTCCCGAATGCTCGGCAACGCCTACGCCTAGCATAGCCACCAACACGGTGCCAAGCGGGGCGAAGCTAGTGAAATTGGTCACCATTTCAGTGACTAGTCGGCGTAAACCTTCGGCATTAAGCAAAGAGTTAACGGCGATCCATTCGCCTTCATTGGCGGGCCGAGGGTCAGCCACGGAAACCCCAAAAGCTGCCGCGACCCCGCTTGCAACAACGACTAATACGCACAGTATTGCAAACAGAGTAACGGGGTGAGGAAGTAGGTTACCCAGCCACTCAACACTATCTAGAAAACGGGTGAAAAAGCCTCGCTGCAGGTTTTTTTCATCATGCTTGGTTTTATTCATAAGGTTTATGTCGTCAATGTAAGGGTTTCTAGTAAAAAATATGGTTGTGAAGCATAGCGAGCGACACTACGTTGAAGCGCAGCGGGTCGCAAACGGCTTTTTGCATAACGAGATTCGAAAAATGAAACGCCACCTTGCCAAGCAAAGGCGGCGTTTATTAGTGATTACTTGAGGGACTTACAGCGGGCAGAAGTAAGGGGGGTTAAGACGATGTTTGCCGAGCCCGATAAACACGCCGGGCCAGGAGCAGTAGCTCCAGCGTGGCGATCAAGATCAGGCTGTAACCGAGCAGCTCTACAACTTCTTCAGCGACGCTCTTAAAGGTACCCGAGTAGCTGTCTTCAAGGATGGCTTGCCAGAATTCTTGCCGTCCATATAAACGTGAGAAAATGTAGGTGGTTAAAACGCCAGCCGTAAACATACCAAAGGCAAAGGTATTGCTGTAATGGGTGAACTCCTCCAAAAAGCGTTGGCGCTGCTTAACCACCCAGAAAAGCGTGGGGAGAATAATCAGCGCAACCAGCACCTTCCAGGTGTTGTCAGCGACATAGGTATCTAAAAAGTGATCCTGCTCACGCACTAGTGAGGCGGCCAAAAACGCTAACAGTAGCAGCGTGACGTTGGGCCAGACTTTAAGTACCTGGCGAATATAAATCAGCATGGTGCAGCAAGTGGCCAGTACCAGCGTTTGGGTAAACTCGGTATAGCCCCACTCTGAAAAGCGTACTGAGGGCAGATAAAGTGCTTCTAAATAGGCGCCTTGGGTGATCGCACCAACAAACAGTACGTAGAGAACCGCACGCACTAAGAGGGGGCGAAAGCCGATAGGCCAGGGAGGGGGAGTAGACATACCAACATCCTTTGTGGGTAAGCAGCGCCGCTGTTCGTAGATACAAACATGCATGGGTGAATGTTCATTATATCGTCACACTTATATGACCGCACGTCGATACTGTGGCTAATTGCTCGGCGGCGCTGCAAAGTGCCCATAGGGGGCGTCTCTACAACCAAACACTGCAGACCTAGCCAGAACACGGCTTACTGATATCCAATTCGTCCTGGTAAATCATTGTTGATACATTTAGTAATCCCAGTACGCTGTGGAATAAGTTGTCATGCGAAGCGGGGTTTTCAGCAATTTCGTTTAGGCACTCAATATCTATACTTTCGCGTTGAGAAAAAGTGGGTGAAAGCCACCACAACATGGGGATATGCGTTTGTTCATCCGGTGCAATGGCATAAGGAATACCATGTAGATAAAGCCCTTTCTCACCAAGCGATTCTCCGTGGTCAGATAGATAGATCATTGAGGCATCATAGTTTGATTGATTGGCTAGCATTTCAATGGTCTGGCTCAAAATATGATCTGTATAAAGAATAGCGTTATCGTAGCTATTAGTAATTTCTTCTTGAGAGCACTGCGATAAGTCGGCAGTTTTACATGTGGGCATGAACCTTTCGAAATTGCTGGGATAGCGTTGAAAATAACTTGGGCCATGATTACCTAGTTGGTGCAGAATAATAACCGTGTCACGTGGGTTTGGTTGACTTATCTGCTGACTAAGTTCGTAAACAAGTGCTTCATCTAAACAGCGTCCTTCTTGACAAAGCTGTGGATACTCATCAGCCGTTATCTTCCAATTTGCCACACGATCACAGACGCCTTTACAACCTGATTGGTTTTCTATCCATATGACATTCAGGCCAGCACGCTTCAGCACGTCAAGCAAAGATTCATGCTGTCGAGCATAAGCTTTATCGTATTCGCGACGACCAGGCAGAGAAAACATGCAAGGTAAGGAAACTGCTGTACTCGTACCGCAAGACGTTACCTGTTTAAAATTAATAACAGACGACAGATTGGTCAATTCAGGTGTTGTTTGGCGTTGATAATCATTAAGCCCCCAGTTTGCGGCCCGCACAGCTTCGCCCACCACAATGACGAGAAGCTTGGGTTTTGCTTCTTCGTTTGGTTCCATAAATGCATCCGCTCCAACAGACAAGCGTGGAGTATCAGCAGATGGCGCTTCGCTAGTGATTACTTTCACCATGGAAACCAGGTAGTTACCTGGTGTTATTAGGTAGCGAAGCTCCTTGTTATTGCGCATTAGTGACGACACATCTTGATAAGATAGGATGGTCGAAAGCAGGAGTACAGCCACTCCGCCTAGCCAATAGGCAAGGCGACGTAACATGGCTTTGGGCCAGGTCGTTTTCTTGAGGTCGACTCGCCACAACACTATCGAAGGCAGAATAAAATAAAGCGATAAGTGGAAAAGCAGACCGAGCGTTAAAAGTTCCCGAGCTTCACTGGTATCTGTCTGCAACACATTGTCCAGCATGGTCGTATCAAAATAGACCCCGTAAGAGCTAGTAAAGTAACTAACGGAAGAAGCCACAAGGAGTAATATTGTCAGTACAATCTTGGAAGACCAATAAAAAGAAAATAATAAAAATACAACAAAGTGAAGGCTGGTGATAATTAAAAACATAAGAATCACTATTCCGATTGAACTGGCTTCACTTATATCGTATCTATGTAAAACTTCTTTCCATAAGGAATTGTTATATATCAGAGTGAATGATATTGTGACCAGCAGTGTAAGCAAGTCAGAACTTATGCGTGGACGATAGCTTATAGCTCGGTAGATAGATTTGTAACCAAACAGTATGTTCCTATTCATGATGTCTGCTACCATTTTTTAGTGAATCATAATATGAATAAGTGATTTGGATATAACGTGCGACTAAATAGCTTGTATTAGCTTTTTTTAGTCATATGGCTGGCGTTATGTTGATCATTTATTAGTGTTCTTAATCGAATAACACGCAAAACCAAACACCTGTCATTAAAATTATGCTTAATAAAACGGCAGCAGAGCCGATGTCTTTTGCGCGACCGCTAAGAGGATGGTGATCAAAACTTATTCGATCCACCGTTGTCTCAACTGCAGAATTAATTAGTTCAACCACAAAAACTAATGTCAGCGATGCAAATAGAATTGCCTTTTCAACTGATGTTGTGTCTAAGATAAAGATAAGAGGATAGAGAAAAAGGCTAACGACAACCTCCTGCCTAAACGCTGCTTCACTTTTCCAACAAGCGTGGAGCCCGTCAATAGCATTCACAAAAGCGCGAAATATGCGCTTTATTCCTTTTCCATTAGTTTTAGATTGGGGGGGTAAGGTATACAAGGTGGCTCTCTCATCAGTGCGTTAGACTATTTACAATAGAGCACTAAACTTACCAGCCACTTACCTGAAACTTACCTGAAACTTACGTCTGGTAAATTCCTATGCTTAAATTTCCGCGTGTTCTAAGTCAAACAGGCCAGGGACTTACCAGGAGCAATTGGAGAAAAATGACGTGATGCTGTAAGAAGGCGGTATCATCGATGCCACAGTCATTTCTGCGTCCTGCGTCATCTGACTAAAAAATGGGCATGTGGCACATTGGCATGAAAATGCACATGGCTGGCGGCGACGAGCTCGCCTAAATGAGGAGTTTTTTCAGTAAGTTTCAGGTAAGTCAGGTGATGAATACTGCTTTTTTGGGAAACAGAAAAAAAGCCAAGAGGCTCCTTATGCAGTCATCACTTTCATCAGCGCGTTGTTTCGATACAGCAGTTATCCATCGTGCAACTGCTATGCTAACTATCATTGGCCTAGCCCTGCCTCTGACAGCGCTCGCTACTGGCAAGCAGGCAGATGGCGATTCATCCTGGGAGATCGGATTGGGGGTCGTCAGTAGCCAAGAGGCTTATACTGGTATGGATAGTGATATTATGCCATTGCCGATAGTGGCATTCGAAAATAGCTATATTCAGCTTTCAGTGCCTGAGCTTTCGGTTAAGCTGCCCAGTTATGAACTTAGTGATTCAAATGAGTTTAATTTTAGTATTTTCGGGAGGTATGATTTCCTTGGCTACGAAGAAGGAGATGCACGTATTCTGAAGGGTATGGAAGATCGTGATGGTGGCTTTTGGGCAGGCTTTAAAACGGAGTGGCAAAACAGCTTTGCTGATATTAGTGCTAAATTCGCCACCGAAGCCGCTGGTGATAGCAAAGGCAGCAGTTTTAATTTAGCTATAGAAAAAACATGGTATTTTAAAGAAAATTTTATGTTGACGCCTCGTCTAGCTGCTAATTGGCTAGATAGTCATTATATCGACTACTACTATGGCGTGCGTAAAAATGAAGTGACCGTTGGTCGTGGCTATTACAATGGTGAAGCCGGTGTCAATGTAGAAATAGGCGTACTTGGAGGCTATGTGTTCGAGCAAAAACATTTTGTGCTTCTCGATGTTGGCATCACAAGTCTGGCATCAGAGATTAAAAACAGCCCCTTGGTCGATAGTTCAACCGAGAGTTCTATAGCGCTTGGTTATCTCTACCGTTTCTGATGAATCGTATACTTCTGCTTGAAGACCATGAGCGCTTGGCGCGGTTGATATGCAAAGGGCTAGCCATGGCAGGTATCGTCGCTGATGTGTTCAGCCGCATTGATCACGCGATGGTTGCTTTGCGGCAAGTGCCTTATCAGGCGTTGGTGATCGATCGAGGCGTCCCAGACGGTGATGGTTTATCGTTGTTGCAGCATTTACGCGCGGCAGGCAATGCCATTCCCTGCTTGGTGCTGACAGCGCGCACAGAATTGAATGATCGAGTCGAGGGCCTAGACGCCGGAGCGGATGATTATCTTACCAAGCCATTTGCAATGGAAGAAATGGTCGCACGGGTGCGAGCGCTGCTGCGCCGCCCTGTAGAAGCCCGTTCGCTGGAACCACAATGCGGCGATTTAACGTTACGGCCGGCTGATAGCCTTATTTGTTGTGGAGATAAATGCGAAATTTTGGCCCAGGCTGAAATGCAAATAATGTTACTGCTGATGCGTAGGTATAAAGAGTCGGTACGCCACAGCGCACTGGAAGCCGCTGGTTGGGGGTTAAGCGAAGCCGTTACACCCAATGCTTTGGATGTTGCTTTACATCGGATTCGACGTAAATTGCTAGCCATTGGTTCACAGCAATGGATAGTGAATAGAAGGGGCATAGGCTATGCGCTTCAGGATAGAAAAGCAACTAAATAGCATCAGCGTTAAAACGTTATTGGCTTTTTTTATTAGCATGGTGCTGAGTATTAGTCTCATTGTTTTCGTGCTGGATGCCGTATATTTTTTCAAGAACAGTATCTTTTCAGAAACTGATGTAAATGATTTTGCTAAGAACTTTGCTCAAGAGATCCTATACAATAAAGAGGGTATCCCAGAAAAAATGGGACTTGAGCTGGAATATCCCTGGCTGTTTGAAAGTTTAGTGCAGGAAGCCGCTTACAGAGTCATTGATCAATCTGGGAAAGTGGTATTGTATTCTGCAGCAGGCGCTTCATTTTGGTCTTCCGTTGATATTGCTCATCCAATAACTACTGGGTATTTTAAGTTTGAACATGATGGTGTCTTAATGGATGCTGCCACCGCAAAGGCAGAAAATGACGGGCAAAGCTGGTTTGTTCAACTTGCTGTAAGTCGACGGTTTATGTTTTTTTCTCATGATACATTTGGTTTTCGCTTTGTAAGGAGCGGGGTGATAATATTTTCATTGGTTCTTCTTTTGGTCTTTTTTTTCTGTGCTCATTTCATTGTCCGGCATACACTTAAACCGTTACGTAAACTATCTGAATCGGCTGCATTAATTTCTCCAAAATTTTTACAGGCTCGGCTTGAAAATGACAATTTGCCGACAGAAATTGCTCCTTTAGTCATCAGTTTTAACCATACGCTTGAAAGGCTTGAGCATGGCTACCGCACACAACAAGAATTTCTTTCCACAGCAGCTCATGAATTGAAGACACCGCTGACGCTAATTCGCACACAGCTGGAGCTAATGGAAGAAACAGAAGAGCGTAACTGGTTGCTTAATGACGCTAATTACATGTCTCGCCAGGTTCAGCAACTGCTTTTGTTGGCTGAGACAAGTGAGTTTAATAACTATAACTTTATCGTTGTCGATATAAAATATGTTGTTAATGAGGCAGTATGTTATTTGCAGCGTATGGCTGAAGCTGCAAAAGTTAGCTTTGTCGTAAAAGATTATAGTAGTGGAAGCCAGTGGCGAGCCGACAGAGGCGCACTATTTACTCTGTTGAAAAATTTATTAGAAAACTCTGTACAACATGCACCTGCTGGTACATCTATTCTTATAATGATTTATTCTAATAAAATTCAGGTGAGAGATTGGGGGAGTGGCATTGACGAAAGCCAGTTGCCACTCTTATTTACTCGTTTTTGGCGAGGAGATCACCGACGGGATATTGGAGCAGGTTTAGGTTTGTCTATATGTCAGGAAATAGCACATGTTCATGATTGGACAATTTTTGCCCAAAGGATGGAGCCTGGCTTACTTTTTCAGCTAGTTGTGAATCCCTCCGTTTAGATGGACGTTCTGCCTGAGAGGGCTACACAATAATCCTTTAAGACGTTATAGCTTGCTCACATTTTGCTCGACCAGCGAACTGTGAAACCATCACAATTACGATACCGTAGGTAATAACAGCGTTGTGAGGCGAAATAGACATGGCTATTAGTGTGTTTGATCTTTTCCGAATCGGCATCGGGCCATCAAGCTCCCACACTGTTGGGCCAATGCGCGCTGCGCGAGACTTTGCCTTAGCGCTTGGCGATACCCGCGTTACCCGGCTGGTGGTAAGGCTGCATGGGTCACTTGCCGCCACTGGGGTGGGGCACGGTACTGATCAGGCAGTGATCATGGGGCTAATGGGCGAAGCGCCAGAAAGTATCGATCCGGATACGATTGCGTCGCGCTTAAAACAACTTGCTGAAGGTGAACCGCTGTTGTTGGCCAATGGGCAACAGATTACTTTTGCCCCCTCTGTGGATGTGGAGTGGGACGATACCTGCCTGCCGTTTCACCCCAACGCCATGGTGTTGAGCGCCTATTGTGATAACGCTCTGGTGGCGACCAATACCTTCTATTCCCTTGGGGGCGGTTTTTATGTCGATCAAGCCAAAGCGGATCAAGGCGAGGTTGGCGAAGATGCCACCGAGCTGCCGTACCCCTTCGATACGGCGGCAGAGCTGCTTGCGCTGTGTCGGCAGCATCAACTGCGTATTAGCCAACTGATGTTTGAAAACGAGAAAGCCTGGCGCAGTGAAACAGCTATTCGTGAAGAGCTGCTGACCATTTGGCACGCCATGAGCGACAGCATCGAGAATGGCCTGCGTGCGACGGGTCACTTGCCCGGCGGATTGAATGTACGTCGGCGTGCACAGCTACTCCATCAGCAGTTGCTTCACCCGCCGGAAAACCAGCGGTTGATCGTGTCGAGCTTTACCGTAATGGATTGGGTCAATGTGTTTGCGCTGGCGGTGAATGAAGAGAACGCCGCCGGGCGGCGCATGGTCACCGCGCCGACCAACGGCGCGGCAGGCATCGTGCCTGCTGTGTTGGCGTACTACCTAAAGTTTGAACCCGACGCCAGCGAGGCCGATGTCGTGGATTTTCTGCTTACCGCCGGAGCGGTGGGCATTCTATGCAAAAAGAACGCCTCCATTTCTGGAGCAGAAGTCGGCTGCCAGGGTGAAGTGGGGTCTGCTTGTGCCATGGCGGCCGCCGGACTTGCCGAAGTGCTGGGCGGCACGCCGGGGCAAGTGGAGAACGCCGCCGAGATTGGCTTGGAGCATAACCTGGGGTTGACCTGCGACCCGGTCGGTGGGCTTGTTCAGGTGCCCTGTATCGAGCGTAATGCGATAGCCTCCGTCAAAGCGATCAACGCCGCTCGCATGGCCCTGCACGGCGATGGCGAACACTTTATATCGCTGGATAAAGTGATCCGCACCATGCGCGATACCGGCCGTGATATGCAGGATAAATACAAAGAGACCTCTAAAGGCGGGCTCGCCGTCAATGCTATCGAGTGCTAGTTAATCAAGAGCTAGACCAGCGGATTCCCGGGTAGCAGGGTATCTATATTAGCGACGAGGTAGTCGACCAACTGACGGATTTTGGGCGACAGGTGGCGGTGGCGAGGGTAGACCGCCCAAACGGCGGTATCGTGGTGCTGAAAAGGCTCAAGCACGGCCACCAGCTCACCGCTGGCCAAGTAGGGAGCAACGTAGTAGTCCGGCAGTTGTGCAAGGCCGAGGCCTTTGCGTGCCGCGTCTAACAGCGCTGGGCCGGAGTTGCCCGACCAGCACCCCTCGACACGCACTTCACGGCGTTGCCCGTTGACTTCAAAGAGCCAGTTGGGCCGTGAGCCAATCAGGCAACGGTGTTGGCTAAGCTCTGACAAGGTGTGAGGGCGCGGTGCTTGGCGAAAGTAGCTTTGCGAGCCGACGATATACTCGCGGCGGTCGCAGAGACGTCTGGCGATCAGGCTGGAGTCCTTTAATACCCCCATCCGAATGGCAATATCATAGCCCTCTTCAATAAGCTCCACGGGGCGGTTAGTGAAGTGCATATGAACATCCAGTTGCGGATGCAAACACTGAAAGTCATTCACCAGCGGGGCGATAAAGCGCTCGCCAAAGGTCGTGGCCGAGGTGAGTTTAAGTAGCCCGCTGGGTTTGGCCTGGAGTTCGCTAAGCGCCTGCTCGGCATCCCGCAGCCCGTCAAATAGATGACGGCAGTGCTCCACGTAGGTGGCGCCCGCATCGGTTAAGCGGATCTGGCGGGTGGTGCGGTAGAGCAGTTGTACACCTAACTGGTTTTCGAGCTGACTAACCAAACGGCTGATATGCGAGGTCGACACCTTCAGGTGACGGGCCGCAGCAGAGAACGTGCCTAAACGCACCACCTCAACAAAGGCTTCGATACGGCTCCAGTGCTGCATGCTAACTCCCTGGGTCAATTGCGATTGTTGCTGTGTGGCAATAATCTTGTGAGTGTATCCCGGTTTATCAAGAGCGCCTAGCTGGCCTACACTGCTACCATCGGTAGCTTATAAATGGAGCCTTTTGCTTATGTCTATATCCTTATCTCAATGGTCGCGTGGTGCGTTGGCAGTGGCCGTGAGTGCTGGCTGGGCAGTTACTGCCCAAGCAGAGCTACCCACCCAGCAGCAGGAGCAAGCGCCGGGCTGGTTTCGTATGATGGTCGGGGAGTATGAGGTGACCGCTCTATACGACGGTCATACGGCTATTGATACCTCCTTGCTAAAAGGCATGGAACAAGAAGAGATTCTCCGCCACCTGGATGCGTTATTCATTGATGCAGAGAGCGGTATGCAAACCGCGGTAAACGCTTTTCTTATCCACACTGGTGAGAACCTAGTGCTAGTTGATGCCGGTTCTGCCGCCTGCTTTGGCCCCTCCTTGGGCCAGGTAGAGAGCAACCTGCGTGCTTCTGGCTACTCGCCAGATGATGTCGATACGGTGTTGATGACTCACCTGCATCCTGACCACGTTTGCGGTTTGGCCGATGAGAATGGCGAAGCGGTCTACCCCAATGCTGAGCTGCGTGCCAGCCAGGCAGATGCTGACTTTTGGCTGGATGAGGAGCGTGCTGCAGCGGCCCCTGATTCTGCCCAGGCCTTCTTTACTATGGCCCAAGAGGCGGTAGCGCCTTATCAAGAAGCTGGTCGTTTCAATCCTTTCACGGCAGGTGATGAAGTGCTGATGGGTATCGTTGTTCAAGATACTCATGGCCACACCGCCGGGCACTCTAGCTTTATGCTCAATAGCGATGATGACGCCATGCTGGTATGGGGTGACGTGGTGCACAGCTACGGCGTTCAATTTGCTGACCCTACTGTTGCCATTGAGTTTGATTCTGACCCCGAGCAGGCCGTTCGTACCCGGGAAAGCGTGCTCGAAAGCGCGGTTGAAGATAAGCACTGGATTGCTGGTGCCCATATGCCATTTCCCGGTATTGGTCATATCACCAAAGATGACCAAGGATATCGCTGGCTGCCGATTGAATTTGGCCCGGTAACAACTGATAAGTAACGTCTTAGTTTTTCTGAAGTAACGAGCATTTAGGAGTCAAAATGAAGTCACGCGCAGCTGTTGCACTGGAAGCGGGTAAGCCGCTAGAGCTGGTTGAGATTGATGTGGAAGGCCCGAAGGCGGGGGAAGTACTGGTTAAAATGGCTGCCACCAGTGTCTGTCATACCGATGCTTACACGCTCTCCGGTGCTGATCCGGAAGGTAACTTCCCTGCGGTTCTCGGCCATGAAGGCGCGGGGGTTGTGCAGGAAGTGGGTGAGGGTGTCACTAGCCTTAAGCCGGGCGACCATGTCATACCGCTTTACACCGCTGAGTGCGGCAAGTGTAAATTCTGTTTGTCGGGTAAAACCAACCTGTGCGGCAGCGTGCGCGCTACCCAGGGTAAAGGGGTCATGCCCGATGGCACGTCGCGTTTTTCACTCGATGGCAAGATGCTCCATCACTACATGGGCACTTCTACTTTCAGCGAGTACACCGTATTGCCCGAAGTCTCCCTGGCAGTGGTTTCCAAAGAAGCTCCCATGGATAAAATCTGTCTGCTGGGCTGCGGCGTGACCACCGGTATCGGTGCGGTGCTGAATACCGCAAAAGTAGAGCCGGGCGCCACGGTGGCGGTGTTTGGTCTCGGTGCTATCGGTTTGGCGGTGATTCAAGGCGCGGTGATGGCCAAGGCGGGACGCATTATTGCTATCGACGTTAATGCTGATAAGTTCGAGCTGGCTAAACAGTTTGGTGCCACCGATTTTGTGAACCCGAAAGAGCACTCAGATCCGATCCAGCAGGTGATTGTCGATATGACCGACGGCGGTGTCGACTACTCCTTTGAGTGTATCGGCAACGTCAATGTGATGCGTTCGGCGTTAGAGTGTTGCCATAAAGGCTGGGGCGAGTCGATCGTGATCGGTGTCGCCGGTGCCGGCGAGGAGATCTCAACAAGGCCGTTCCAACTGGTCACCGGGCGGGTCTGGAAAGGCTCTGCTTTTGGCGGCGTAAAAGGCCGTAGCGAACTGCCGGGCTACGTTGATCGTTACATGAACGGTGAGATCAATATCGACGATTTCATTACCCACGATATGCCGTTCGAGAAAATCAACGAAGCGTTCGATTTACTGCATGCGGGCAAGAGCATTCGCACCGTGCTGCATTACTAGTCCCCGCATTATTAAGTAGTATAGAAAGCACGTTTGAAACGCTAAAACGCGGTAGGGTAGACCTGCCGCGTTTGCTGCATTTAAAGGAACCTGCCCATGAGCATGAGTGAAACGCTAGAACTGGTGTCTGCCAACCGTAGTTTTGGTGGCTGGCATAAACGCTACCGGCACTACTCCCGTGCGCTGGACTGCAACATGATCTTCGCCGTTTACTTGCCGCCCCAGGCGGAAAACGAGCGTGTACCGCTGCTTTGGTGGTTGTCGGGCTTGACCTGTAACGACGAGAACTTTATGCAGAAAGCGGGCGCTCACCGTATCGCTGCTGAGTTAGGCGTGGCCATTGTTTGCCCCGATACCAGTCCACGGGGCACCGACTTGCCCGGCGAACACGAAAGCTTTGATTTGGGCTCCGGGGCCGGGTTTTACGTTAATGCCACCGAGTCGCCGTGGAAATCTCACTACCGCATGTACGATTATGTGATTGAGGAGCTGCCTTCCGTGGTGCGTCAGCACTTCCCGGTCAATGGCCGCGAATCTATTAGTGGGCACTCGATGGGGGGGCACGGGGCATTGATTTTGGCGCTGCGTCACCCCGGACGTTTCCGTTCCGTGTCGGCCTTCTCACCCGTGGTCAATCCGATGAACTGCCCTTGGGGGCAGCAGGCGTTTAGCGCCTATTTGGGTGACGATCAGTCCCGCTGGCGCCAGTATGATGCCTGCGAACTGGTGGCTAACGGCGCATCACGCCAGCGGCTGTTTATCGACCAGGGCGAAGCGGATCAATTTCTGGAAGAGCAGCTTCAGCCAGAGCGTTTAGAAGCCGTTTGCGAAGAGCACGATCACCCCTTAACGCTACGCCGCCAGCCGGGATACGATCACAGTTACTTCTTCATAGCCTCGTTCATTGAGGATCATCTGCGCTATCATGCAGACCACCTCATGAAGCGTTAAGGATAACGGAATGCTCAATCGCTCGCTGCGCCGATTTATGCGTCTGCTATGGCGGATTGTTTGGCGCGGCGTGTTAGCGTTTGTGCTGCTGTCAGTCGCGCTGGTACTACTGTTTCGGGTCGTTCCGCCACCGGGGTCGATGGTGATGGTCGAGCGCAAAATAGAGAGTTGGATCAACAGCGAGCCGATTCGTATACAACGCGAGTGGCGAGGCTGGGATTCGCTTCCCGTTAACGCCAAGCTGGCAGTAATTGCGGCAGAGGATCAGCGTTTTCCGCACCACCAGGGGTTTGACCTTGTCGAATTGCGTCGCGCGTTGCAGGCCAGCCAAGACGGTGGGCGATTACGCGGTGCCAGCACTTTGAGCCAGCAAACGGCGAAAAACGTTTTTCTATGGACAGGTCGCAGCTGGACGCGGAAGGGGATGGAAGCGTGGTTTACGCTACTGATCGAGATACTCTGGAGTAAGCAGCGCATCCTGGAGGTCTATCTCAATGTCGCCGAGTGGGATCGCGGCGTATTTGGTTTAGAAGCCGCTGCTCAGCACTATTTTGGCGTATCTTCCAGTTCGTTAACTGAACGTCAGGCAAGCCTGCTTGCGGCTATTTTGCCCAGCCCGTTGACACGCAGCGCCGCACGTCCCGATGCTCAGGTTGAGCGGCGAAGCCAGTGGATCCGCCAGCAAATGCGCAATTTAGGTGGAGCGGGCTATTTAGAGCACCTCTAGCCTAGCGTGCCTCTAGTCATATTTGGCGTCGTCAATTTCCGCCAGTGCTTCCAAGTTCGGGCGGGAGAAGTAGTAGCCTTGCTGCATAGGAATGCCCAGTGCCAGCAGGCAGCGTGACTCCTCGCGGGTTTCCACGCCCTCCGCAATGAGCTGTATTGCTAATGTTTCTGCTAACGTCACCAGACTACTGAGTATGGCCTGACGGCGCTTGCTGCTGTCGCACGCCATCACGATATCGCGATCGATTTTCAAGGTGTCGGGGCGCAGATCGGTCAATAAGTCGAGATTGGCGTAACCGTTACCAAAATCATCAAGCGAGGTGGTAAAGCCCATCTCGCGGTAACTCTCAATGATGGTGCGCATATGGTGGCGGTCTTTGACCCGCTCGGTTTCGATAATTTCGAAATTGAGCCGCTCGGTGGGCCAGCCAACGCGGTGCGCTGCTTCGAGAGTTGCTTGAATGCACGCCTGAGGCTCATAAACTGCATTAGGCAGAAAGTTAATAGAGAGCCGTTCCTGCATGCCCAGTTCGCTGGCCAACTCAATCGCTTTGATACGGCATGCTTGGTCAAAGCGGTACATCAACTCGTCGGTCACCTGGCCAAGTATGGAAAAAGCGGACTCACCATTCGGGCCGCGTACCAACGCCTCGTAGTAAATGATTTGTCGCTGACTGACATTGACGATCGGTTGAAATGCCATGGTAAAGGCAAACGGTACCGGCGAATCGCACCGGTTACAGTGTCCGTTCACCCTGGCACAGTGGTGGTGTGCTGACATATTTATCCAAGCTCTGGTCTACAACTATCGGTAATTATAATAACCACGTTAATTATAAAAACGCGTTATCGTCTAATCGCCATCACCACCCCAGTGATGGCGACCAACATCCCCACAAGCCCCAGCAAGGGAAGACGTTCGTCAAATAGCCACCACGCCTGCAGCGCCGTGACCGGAGGCACAAGATAAAAAAGACTCGCCACACGCGAGGCCTCTCCCTTTTTAATCAAGGCCATGAGTAACAGGATAGCGGCAATTGAGAGAATCAACACCAGCCATCCCAATGTAAGCACAAAGGTGCTGCTCCACTCCACTTGGCGGCTCTCAAATAATAATGCGCCTATCCCGAGCAGAGCGCCCGCAGCCAAGTACTGGATCACAGCCCCCGAAAGTAGCGGCATACTGGTGCAGTACCTTTTCTGATAGAGAGTGCCCAGCGAAATCCCCATCAAAGCGGCGGTGACACACAGCAGAGCGCTAATCCCGAAACCGTCAAACAGCGACTCGCCCACCTCAAGCTTACTACCCAGCACTAAACTGATACCTATCAGGCCCAGTCCTAGCCCTAACCACTGACGCCAAGAGAGCCGCTCACCTAATAACGGCCCGGCAAAGGCCGCGGTCAGCAGTGGTTGAAGCCCGACCAGTAGTGCCGCTAAACCGGCGGGCATACCCAGGTAAATGCCATAGAAGACACCTCCTAAGTAGGCGCCATGGACTAGAAAGCCCGATATAGCGATATGTGTCCATAACCTGGGTGATGAAGGCCAGGGGATTCGCATCACTAAGACCAGTGGAATCAGCAGCAGTAGCGTGAGTACAAAGCGAATAAACAGAAATGTGAAGGGTTCTGCGTACGGCAGCCCGAATTTGGCACCGATAAAGCCGGTACTCCAGAGCAGAACAAAAATTGCTGGCATGGCGGCAAGCCCCGCCGAAGGGAGGTCTTTGGGGCGTAACTTATTGAATGTGCTAGACATGTTTTTTCCGTGGTGGCGTGCGTAATTCACTTGTTTGATACATTTTGTTCTTTTTGTTACTGCCTTTTACATAAAAAATTGAACCTGGTTGAATATGGCGCGTCACAATGGGCACATCCACAACGCAATACTGAGGTTTCTTTTATGCAACGTATGACTGCTCTGTTCTCCGCTGCCCTGCTCGCGACCGGCCTGATGACGGCTACTGCCCACGCCCAGGAAGAGCAAGGCGCTGCACAAGATCCAATGGCAACCCAGCAAGCACCTGCCCAGGATTTCTCTGACGACCAGCTCCAGCAGTTTGCCGATGCTTCTCAAGAAATTGCGGTTATTTCTCAGGAATATACCCAGCGTCTGCAGGAAGCGGAAGATGAATCAGCGCAACAGGAAGTGCGCACCGAAGCTAACGACCGCATGATCGAAGTGGTTGAAGACAGCGGCCTAGATGTTGATACCTTCAACGCTATTGGTCAATCCATTCAACAAGACCCAGAAATGATGCAGCGCGTGCAGGAAATGGCTAACCAGTCGTAAGTCATACTGCTGAAAGATACCGAGGTCATTTTTGCTAATTTTGTTTTGCTAATATAGCAACTTATATGACTTCGGCCAAAAAGCCCGGTGCCTAACTGAACTGCACCCCAAAAGTTGGACACTCCTCCAACGATTGGGGTGTTTTTCATGGCGAAACATAATGAAGAGTTCAAACTGTTAGT
Source organism: Halomonas sp. SpR1 (assembly GCF_031010175.1). GTDB lineage: Bacteria > Pseudomonadota > Gammaproteobacteria > Pseudomonadales > Halomonadaceae > Vreelandella. The sequence continues at coordinate 41 of NZ_JAUAMB010000005.1, read as the reverse complement.
CGTACAGCGTTACACAGAAGGACAGCTGGGTTATAGGAGTC
>NZ_JAUAMB010000059.1 GCF_031010175.1 Halomonas sp. SpR1 | reverse complement strand
CGCCAATCACCCTATACTTGTTCATGGTCTTCTCCCGTCTTGAATGAAGTGACACTTTCATTCTGGCGCATTTTGACGCCGACAATGGGGGGGAGGAGACCATCTCATCATCCCTGGGCGCTACTTTTGTCATCTGACCGCCATGGATGGCGGAAATGCCGGAATTGTCTGGAATATTTTCCGGCCATGACAAAAGACCCTCGCTCCAACCTGCCCTCGCACCGAGTTATGGAGCAGCGGTCAAAATAGTCATTTTCAATTGAGGTATCGTATATGGTTACGTCTGATTAGTTGGGTCGGGCGGTGAGTGTTGTTAGAATAGCTACTACTTTTTCTCTCACGCCTTCTACCCTCGGCAGTGCTTATACCATGCAATCTCTTGATCACTTTGACCCTGCTCACTATGACAACGTTATAGCCGAACCGGCTAACGCTGAGCACGACCAGCCAGAGCTGGTTGATGCGAAGCAGAAGCGCGAATTTAACAAGCTGCAAAAGCGTCTGCGCCGGGAAGTGGGCAATGCGATTATTGATTACCAAATGATCAATGAAGGCGATCGCGTGATGGTGTGCCTCTCCGGCGGCAAAGACAGCTACACCATGCTGGAGATTTTGCGCAACTTGCAGCGCAACGCCCCGGTCAATTTTTCACTGGTGGCGGTCAACCTGGATCAAAAGCAGCCTGGGTTTCCCGAGCACGTGCTGCCTGCCTATCTGGATAAGCAGGGCGTGGAGTATCACATTGTCGAGCGTGATACCTACTCGGTGGTGAAGGAGAAAACTCCGGAGGGGAAAACAACTTGCGCGCTCTGTTCACGGCTGCGCCGCGGCTCGCTGTATGGCTTTGCCGAAGAGATTGGCGCCAACAAAATTGCTCTTGGCCATCATCGGGAAGATATCCTCGAAACCCTGTTTCTGAATATGTTCTTCGGCGGCAACCTGAAAGCGATGCCACCCAAGCTGCTATCCGATGATGGTAAGAATATCGTTATTCGGCCGTTGGCCTACTGCAAAGAGGCAGATATCGCCGAATTCTCGCGGCTGATGGAATTCCCGATTATCCCCTGCAACCTCTGCGGCTCCCAGCCCAATATGCAGCGCCAGGTGGTCAAAGAGATGCTCGCCGAGTGGGACAAGAAGTTTCCCGGACGCCTGGAAAGCATGTTCAAAGCGGTGACCAATGTTTCCCCATCCCAGCTGGCAGACCGCAACCTGTTTGATTTTGAAGGCTTGGAAGCTAAACAGGCGGAGCTGCTGGCGGGGCGCATCCAGGCCTTTAACGTCAGCTAACCGTTTGCTCTTCCTCTTCGGCGAGGGTAATCAAGCGCGGCATATCGAGAATATTGACCTCTCGCCCGGAAACCGCCACCACGCTCTGCTGCTGAAAGCGGCTTAAAATGCGGCTGACGGTTTCCACCGCTAAGCCCAGGTAGTTGCCGATATCGGCTCTGGGCATTGAGAGGCGAAAGCTGTAGGGCGAGTAGCCCCGACGACGAAAGCGATCCGAGAGCGTGATCAAAAAGCTCGCCAGCCGCTGGTCGGCGGTTTTACGCGATAGGAGGCGCATCATGCGTCGGTCATCGCGCAACTCTTTGCTCATGCTGCGATACAACTGACCGCGTAGCTCGGGGATCTCTTCTGAGAGCAGATCCAGGCGGTCAAAGGGAATCTCGCAGATGGTGGTGGTTTCCAGGGCGATTACGCTACCGGGGTAGTGCTCTTCGTCAATGCCATCCAGCCCCACCAGCTCACTCGGTAGGTAGAAATTGGTCAACTGCTCGCTGCCGTTACCCTCGGCGGTGATCTGCTTCAAACTGCCCGAACGTACTGCATAAACACTGGTAAAGGTGTCACCCTGGCGAAACAGCGGTTCGCCTTTTTTAAGCGGCGCACGGCGGCGAATAATCGCATCGAACTGCCCCATATCGTCCAACTCAAGGGCAAGCGGCAGGCACAGCGAGCTCAAACTGCAGGTTTGGCAGCGCGCTTCGTGGAGTAGCGAGCGCCGACGGCTCATGGGTTCCAGCATGCGTTGCTCCTTGAGTGGGTCATGCTTATCAATTAGAAAATCCTTACTTATTATAGTCGCTTTAGCATGTCTGCCTAAAGGTGATTAGACAATCTTAGAGTAGCGCTGCCCCGTTTGCCCAGAAAGATGGGCATCAAAGGCCATGGCTAAATGGCGAATCAGCAGCCGCCCCATGGACGTGGCATTAAGTTGATCACCACTACGCGTCAGTAGGCCATCTTGCTCGGCGCTCTGTAAACGTTCCAGAGCGGGTGCGAAATAGCGGGGAGCATCGATGTTCCAGCGCTGGCTGACCGCAGACAGGTCAATGCCCATATCGCACATCAGCCGTTCAATCACGTCCCGACGGATGAGGTCGTCATCGCTCAGCCGCACGCCGCGTACGGTTGCAAGTTGGCCCTGATCCAGCGCCGCTTCATAGCGTGCCAGATCGCTTGGGTTCTGCGCATAAACATCATCAATGCGCGAAATCGCCGAAACGCCAAGCCCAATTAAGTCGCACTGCGCGTGGCTGGAGTAGCCTTGAAAGTTGCGCTGTAGCGAGCCTTCTCGCTGGGCAACGGCAAGGCTATCGTCGGGGCGGGCAAAGTGATCCATACCGATATGCACATAGCCTGCTGCGGTCAGCATCTCAATGGTGGTGCGCAGAATCGCCAGCTTCTCTTCGCCACCGGGCAAGTCATCGACATTGATACGCCGCTGGGGGGCAAAGCGCTCGGGCATATGGGCGTAATTAAATACCGAAAGGCGCGCCGGGTTTAGCTCAATCACCTGGCGCAGGGTGTCGGCAAAACTCTTTTCAGTCTGGAAGGGCAAACCGTAAATGAGGTCGAGATTAAGCGAGCGAAAGCCCAGGCGGTGGGCCTCCTCCATTAGCGTTTCGGTAAGTACTCGAGGCTGAATGCGGTTAATTGCTTTCTGCACCAGCGGGCTTAAGTCCTGCACCCCCAGGCTGATGCGATTAAACCCCAGGGATTCGAGGTGGCGTAGAGTAAATACATCCGCTTCGCGAGGATCTATTTCAATGGCGTAATCGCGATCCGCCGACGAGGAGAGGCCAAAACGGGCATCCAGACGATCAATCAGGTCGCCCATCTGGTTCAAGCTAAGAAACGTTGGCGTACCACCGCCCCAATGCAGCTGTTCCACCGGCCGTGATGTATCCAGATGGCGTGCGGTCAGCACCATCTCACGGTCAAGCCTCGTTATATAGGGCTCGGCCAGGGCGGTGTTCTTGGTCGCGATTTTATTGCATGCGCAGTAGAAGCAAATCTTGCGGCAAAAAGGCACGTGAACATACAGAGACAGCGGTCGCTTGCTGGTATTGCTCCGCTCAAGCGCCTGGGTCAGGTCGCTGGGGGTAAATTGGTCGTGAAACGACAGCGCCGTAGGGTAAGAGGTGTAGCGTGGGCCACTGGTGTCGTAGCGGCGCAGCAGGGCTTCATCCCACACCGGCTGCGTGGGCGCTACCGCCACAGACGAGGCAAGAGGTGAAACCGCAGGGGCATGAACGGGCATGAAGGGGCGCTCCGACGTTAGGAAATGCCGCTAGCCTAACCCGTAATGAAAACGTAAAAATTGAGCCATGTCATGCTAGGGCTAATGATGCGCAGTGAGCGTCCACAGCTGCCACAGGGCAAAAGCAATAATCGTTAGCGCTGCCACGCTGCGCGTCGCCGGGTGACGAATCAGGTGGCTTAGCTGGCGCGCAGCGAGGCCAGTGGCGAGCAGCGCAGGCAGGGTGCCCAGCCCAAAGGCACCCATGAGTAGGGCGCCTTGTAACGGGTCGGCAATCGCCAAGCTCCAGGCCAGCATGGAGTAGACCAGCCCACAGGGCAGCCAGCCCCAAATGGCGCCCAGCGCGAAGGCTTGAGGCATATATACCACCGGCATTAAGCGCCGCCCCACGGGCTCAATAAAGCGCCAGAGGCGGCGTCCTACGGCCTCCACCTTGAGTAGCCCTTTCCACCAGTTGGCGATATACAGCGCCATCAGGATCAGCATCAGCGCGGCAAATACTTGAAGCAATAGTCGCGCCGGGGCAGAAAGCGAAAATAGCGTGCCCAGCAGCGCAACCAGCGCACCTGCGCTCATATAGCTCATAATGCGGCCTGCATTGTAGCTAAGTAGTAGGCCGCCCATGCGCGCCGGATGGCGCATGCTGGGGGGAACTGCAAAGGTGAGCGCGCTCATGATGCCGCCACACATGCCAATGCAGTGGGCACCGCCCATCAAGCCAAACACAAACGCCGCCATTAGCGGCGGCAGATCAAGCCCCGTCGGATTCATGGCCGTGGCTCTTGGTCGTCGGGTGTGTCTGTTGCTGATGTTTCAGGGGACTTTGCCTGCTGACGTTGGCGGCGCTGTTCAGGGCTCAGATCGTTCTCATCTTCATCAAACAGTATACGGTGCGCTGGGCCTTCCAGGTCGTCGAACTGGTCATTCTTCACCGCCCAGAAAAAGGCCCAGACGGCGAGGCCGAGTAGGATTAGCGAAAGCGGAATAAGCAGATACAGAATCGTCATGCGGTTACCGGTGTTGAAGTGCCAAGCGTTGGTACCGGCTTGGGACGCCAGCGTGACAGCCGCAGGGCGTTACCCACCACTACCAGTGAGCTAAGCGACATACCAATGGCGGCTAGCCAGGGCGGCACCAGCCCCATCGCCGCCAGCGGTAGCGCCGAAAAGTTGTAGCACACTGACCAAATCATGTTCTGGCGCATGATACGCCTCGTCGCCCGGGAAATCTCGATGGCTTCAAAAATGCGCATCAGACGGGGGCTGAGCAGCACCGCATCGGCACGGGTTCGGGCTAAATCCGTCGCTCCATTCATGGCAATCGCTACATCGGCACCGGCTAACACCGGCACGTCGTTGATGCCATCGCCTATCATCACCACGGTTTCGCCTGCGGCTTGAAGCTTTTTCATCCGCGCCAGCTTGCCCTCGGGACTGACCCCTGCGTGCCAGGTGGCGATATTGAGCTGGTCGGCCAGGCTTTCCACCGCATCCTGGGTATCCCCAGAAAGCAGCTCCACGTTTAACCCCTGGGCCTGGAGGGCCGCGATCGTCGCCGCTGCGTCATCGCGAACGCCGTCGTGCAGGCCAAACCAGGCGCGGGGTTCGCCGTTTTCGCTAAGCAGCAGCCATTGGCCCTTGGCAGGCGCCGCCACCACGCTCTCCCCGGCGCCACTCACGGCCTTATCCACTGCAAATTCGGGCTTACCCAACCGCCAGCGAGCGCCGTTTAAGCTGCCTTCAAGCCCTTGCCCGGTGTGGCTGTGAACCTCTTTGGCTTGCAGTGTGGCATCGCGGAATGGTCGAAAGGCGCGGGCGATGGGGTGCTCTGAATGAGCCTCAAGGGCGGCGGCAACTGCCCGTGCGCGCTCGGCGGTGAGTTCGCCAAGAGGCTGGGTTTGGGTCAGGTGCATTTCGCCACGGGTCAGGGTGCCGGTTTTATCGAAAATTACCCGGGTAACGTTGGAGAGCGTCTCCATGGCATCGGCGCGGGTGATTAAAACGCCGCGCTTACGCAGTTGGCCATGGCCTGCGGTGAGGGCCGCGGGGGTGGCCAGGGCTAATGCACAGGGGCAGGTTACCACCAGCACCGAGAGCAGTACCCAGAGCATCCGCGAGGGGTCGATAAACCACCAGGCAATCGTCACGCACGCCGTTACTATTAGCAGGCGTAGTACAAAGAGGTGGGCCATGCGGGCCGCCATCTGGGCAAGCCTGGGGCGGCTGGCAAAAGCCCGGTCGGTAAGATCGACGATACCTGCCACACGGGCATCGCGCCCGGCGTGGGTCACCCTAATCACCAGTGGGTTTTCCATGTTTTGACTACCGCCGGTAATAGGGTCGCCCACCCGGCGGGTTACTGGCAGGTATTCACCGGTCAGCATCGACTCATCCAGGCTCGATTCGCCCTCCTCGATAATGCCATCGGCGGGCACGCCATGGCCGGGTTTGATCAATACGCGATCACCGGGAGCAAGTTCGCTGGCGGGCAGGATGCGCTCGCTGCCGTCGTTTTCCAGGCGCGTGGCCGAAATCGGCAGCACGCCGCTGAGTGCGTTGCCGCTATGGCCACTGCGGCGCCTGGCGCGGCCCTCCACGTAGCGGCCAAACAGCAAAAAGAAGGTGAACATGGTCACCGAGTCGAAATAGACCTCGCCGACGTTGAACAGCACCGCGTAGCTGCTGGCAAGATAAGCGCCGCCAATCGCCAGTGAGACCGGTACATCCATGCCGAGAACCCCGGTGCGCAGGTCGCGCAGGGCGTTACGGAAAAAAGGTTGCGCCGAGAAAAACACCACCGGCGTGGCCAGCGCAAAGGAGAGCCAGTGAAAAAGCGCGTAGAAGTCGTCACTGATCTCACCGGGGCCAGAGACATAAATCGGGATCGAGAACATCATCACCTGCATCATGCCGACGGCGGCAATAATCAGCCGGCGCACGTTCATGCGCTCTTCGTGCTGCAGACGCGCCTGGGCTTGATCGGGCTCGTAGGGCTGGGCGTCGTAGCCAATAGCTGCCAGTTCCGCCAGCAGTTGCGAGAGCTTCAACTGCTGGGGGTTCCAGCTCACCCGTAGACGGTGGTGGGTTAAATTCACCGCGCTGGAGGCAATCCCCGTTAAGGCGTTCAAACGGTGCTCAATCAGCCACGCACAGGCGGCGCAGGTAATGCCTTCAATGGTGAGGGTGGCTTTAACATTGCCCTCATCGCCATCAGGGTGGACAAACTGCGCCTGCAGGCCGGGGTCGTCAAACACCGACCAGGTGTCGGCCTTGGCTGCCTGACGCTCATCCGGGCGCTCGGGAAGCTCGGTACGGTAGCGGTAGTAGCTCTCCAGACCACCGTCGACGATGGCATGGGCCACCGCCTCGCAGCCGGGGCAGCAAAGCGGGTGGGTAGCCTCATCCAGGGTAATCGACCAGGGTGCTCCAGCGGGCACCGGGTTACCGCAGTGATAGCAGGGGGTGGCAGGCGTTGCGTCGCTCATTCGCTTGCTTTGCGTCCTCCCGGCAGTAGCGTGACGCTGTTTTCATTGGGGAACGTGGCCTCACCGGTAAGGCGCCAGTCGGCATCTTCTAGCGTAGGCTGGATCTGCAGATACCAGCGGTAGCGCAGATTGTCGGGGCCTTGGGTAATATAGCGGCCGTCGCGGACATGCTCGAGCACAAACGACTGGTCGCGGTCATTCTCAGTAGGGAAGATTAGATCCAGATAGAGCGCGTCGGGACGCGCATCGCCAGTTAAATCAACCACAATATCGCTGGTCAGCGGATCAAGGCGCAGCTCGGCACTTAGGTTGAGTGCCCGTGCTTGCTCCTGCTTGGCCAGCACCATATTGATGGCTTTGCCGTGCTCGTAATAATCTTCCTGAACAACCATGCCGTCGAAGCTTTTAATGGATAAGATCGCATAGGTAATACTGAACAGAATGGATGACATCAGTATGCCGATTAAAAACCACGGCCAGAACTGCTTATACCACGGTGTTACCGAGGGGGATGGCATAATCTTCTATCTCCTAATATTGCCCAGGAAGGTGGTCTCGCGCTCAAGGCGAATATCCGCATCCTGTTGAGCCTGCAGCGTGAATACAATGGCGTGGCTGGGTTGCTGTAAATCGTCGGGATCGGCGGTCACGGTGACGGCTTCAAAGCGCGACTCCCCCGCGGGCACGCTAATTGAAGTACTATCCAGGGCTAAGCTGGGCAAACCGGCAACGCTTAGCTGGTAGGTGTGGTCTTGATCATCCAGGTTGCGGATAGTCAGGCTAAACACATTGCTAATTTGACCGTCGCGGGTCACCTGGTAGAGCTGGGTACGTTCGCGCTCAGCGTCGAAATTGAGTGGCGTGCGGTCATTGATGGCCCAGGCAAAAGTCCCCACCATCAGCACTAGTGCAGAGAAGTAGCCTAGCAGGCGCGGACGCATGATATGGCTCTTTTTACCCTCCAGGGCGTTTTCGGTGGTGTAGCGCACCAACCCTCGCGGGTAGCCCATTTTATCCATCACACTGTCGCAGGCATCAATACAGGCGGCGCAGGTGATGCACTCGTACTGTAGCCCGTCACGGATATCGATACCGGTGGGGCAGACCTGTACGCAAAGTTCGCAGTCGATACAGTCGCCATAGCCCGCCTCGCGGGCTTCCAGATGACTGAGACTTTTCTTACGGTGCCCGCGGGGTTCGCCACGTGTTTCGTCGTAGGAGACGATCAGCGTATCGCGGTCAAACATAACCGATTGAAAGCGTGCATAGGGGCACATATAGATGCACACCTGCTCGCGCAGCCAACCTGCGTTGAGGTAGGTAAACACTAAGAAAAAGCCGACCCAGAAGTAAGACCAGCCGTGGGCCTCTAAGGTGGGCAGTTCCGCCACCAATTCGCGAATCGGGGTGAAGTAACCCACAAAGGTGACGCCGGTGGCGAGGGCAATGAGCAGCCAGGCGCTATGCTTAGCCGTTTTGCGCCAGGCTTTCTCAGCGTTCATTGGCTGGCTGTCGAGTTTAATGCGCCGGTTGCGCGAGCCTTCAATACGGTGCTCAAGCCAGATAAACAGGAAAGTCCAAACGCTTTGCGGGCAGGTATAGCCACACCATACTCGGCCAGCAAAAACGGTAATAAAAAACAGCCCAAAGGCACAGATAATCAATAGCCACGACAGCAGGATGAATTCCTGGGGGTAGAAGGTGGCGCTAAAAATATGGAATTCACGGTTAGGCAGGTCGAATAGTATTAGCGGCCGACCCCCGATGTTAATCCAGGGTAAGAGAAAAAATGCCAGCATTAACGCCCAGTTGGCACTGCGCCGTAGCTTTTGGAAGACACCCTTAATTTCGCGCACGTAAATGTGGCGACGCTTGGCGTACATTTCCTGGGTAACCGTTTCAGAGGGGGTATGATGCCCCACCGGGTTCGGCGTGACGTCTTGGCTTGGTATCTTTTCCATGGCGATATTTCCCGGCTCAGAAGGCAGGAGAGATGGCACCCTTCCATTAAATGAATTGCTCAGTTAAACGAGGTGCTAGGTAAAATTTTGGTGCTTAGTTAATTTTGATGCTTAGTCGGTCTTAGGTGTTTCGCCAATATTGTATCGGGTTGGGTATAAAGAAAGGGTGCGGTTTGGGGCCGCACCCTTGCTTGGTTAGCGTTACTGACGGTTGTCGCTATCTGTCAGCGATCAATTAGTCCGCTAGGCGCAGGCTATATACGTAAGCCGCGACCAGGTGAACGCGCTCTTCACCAATATAGGCCGCTTGCGCAGGCATATGGCCGTTACGACCGTTACGCAGCGTTTGGCGGATAGAGTCACCCACCTCTTGGCCAGGTGCCAGGTAAAGCCAGATGTCATCGGTCAAGTTAGGCGCACCAAGGGCCATGTTGCCAGTTCCGCTTGGGCCGTGGCAGGCCGCACACACCGCCATAAAGGTGCTTTCGCCCTGTTCAGCTTGCGCTTCATCATGCTCTTCATTAGACAGAGACAGAACGTATTGCGTCAGGTTCTCGATATTGTTCTGCCCCAGCTGCTGCCAGGAGGGCATTAGTCCGTTACGGCCGTTGTTCAGCGTAGTCAGAATGTTTTCTGGCTCACCACCGTATAGCCAGTCGTCGTCGGTCAGGTTGGGGAAGCCATAACCACCCTGAGCGTTGGAGCCGTGGCACACTGCGCAGTTGTTTTGGTAGATACGTTCAGCCACCTGCATCGCTTCGGGGTCTTCGGCAAGCTCCGGAATGGGTACTTCCTGGTACTGGGAAAAAATCGGCGTGAAGCGCTCTTCGGCCTGAGCGACTTCCTCTTCCCATTGACCCTCCTGCGACCAACCTAATAGCCCTGCGTAGTTGCCCAGGCCGGGGTAAAACACCAGATAGCCCAGTGCAAAGACCACCGTTAAAACGAATAGCTGGAACCACCACTTTGGTAGTGGATTGTCATACTCTTCGATGCCATCGGCGGCGTGGCCAGTGGTTTCTACGTTACCGTCCGCATCAGGCGTCTTATCGGTGCGGCGGTTGGCCAGCAGTATCCATACGCTCAGCGCTATCGTGCCCAGCGTAATGATAATGATCCAGGCGCTCCAAAAGCCGGATAGGGAGTCACCCCATAAATTATTCATAACTTCTTATCTCCCCTGTCGTCGCGGGAACGCGCTTCGCTGTCGCGTTCACGCGAAGCGTGCTTGTCACTGGTCGGTAGCTCATCGTCGTCGGCAAAGGGCAAATTAGCCGCTTCGTCGAAATCTGGCTTGCGTCGCTTGGAGTACGCCCAGAGGGCAATACCGATAAACGCGAAAATCAAGATCAGCGTGATGAGACCGCGAAAAGTTCCCGTATCCATAACTTAACGAGTGCCCTCGAGCACGGTTCCGAGCTGCTGGAGATACGCGACCAGGGCGGTAATTTCCTGGGTGCCGCGAACCTCTGCAGTAGCGTTGGCAATATCTTCGTCGGTATACGGCACGCCCAGTTGACGCAGCGTACGCATCTTTTGGGGAGTGGCATCACCATCGAGGGTGTTTTCAAACAGCCAGGGGTAAGCCGGCATGATCGACTCGGGCACTACGTCGCGGGGATTGTAGAGGTGAGCGCGGTGCCAGTCATCGCTATAGCGGCCGCCGACACGCGCCAGATCTGGACCGGTGCGCTTGGAGCCCCACAGGAAGTTATGCTCGTAAACCTGCTCACCTGCCACGTTATAGTGGCCGTAGCGTTCGGTTTCAGCACGGAATGGACGCACCATTTGAGAGTGACAGCCCACGCAGCCTTCGCGGCGATAGATGTCTCGGCCTTCGAGTTCCAGTGCTGACAGGGGCTCCAGGCCTTCGACTGGCTCGGTTGTCTGCTTCTGGAAAAAGAGTGGGACGACCTCAGCCAAGCCGCCGAAACTGATCACGACAAGGATCAACACGGCAAGCAGGCCAACGTTCTTTTCGACAATCTCGTGTTTCATTGGTCTCAACTTCCCCGGTTTAGGCAGCTTGTGGCGCTGAATGGCTGACGGCCTCACGACGCTTAACGGTCATGTACACATTGAACGCCATGATCAGCATGCCTGTGACCCAGAATAGGCCGCCGATTAAGCGAACAAAGTAGCCCGGTGCGCTGGCTTCAACGGATTCAACGAAGGTGTACATCAAAGTGCCGTCAGGGTTAATCGCACGCCACATAAGGCCTTGCAGAATACCGTTAACCCACATGGAGGCGATGTACAGCACGGTGCCAATAGTGGCCAGCCAGAAGTGCACGGCAATCAGGTTGACCGAGTACATTTCCGTGCGACCAAAGACGCGTGGGATCAGGTGATACATCGAGCCGATGGTGATCATTGCTACCCAGCCAAGCGCGCCGGAGTGAACGTGGCCAATGGTCCAGTCAGTGTAGTGCGACAGCGCGTTGACGGTCTTAATCGCCATCATCGGGCCTTCAAAGGTGGACATGCCGTAGAACGATAGTGCTACCACCAAAAAGCGTAGTGTCGGATCCGTGCGAAGCTTATGCCAGGCCCCTGAAAGAGTCATCATGCCGTTGATCATGCCGCCCCAGGAGGGTGCCAGCAGAATGATGGACATAATCATACCCAGCGACTGTGCCCAGTTGGGTAGAGCTGTGTAGTGCAGGTGGTGAGGGCCTGCCCACATATAGATCATGATCAATGCCCAGAAGTGGACGATTGAGAGACGGTAGGAGTAGATCGGGCGTTCAGCCTGCTTTGGCACGAAGTAGTACATCATGCCCAGGAAGCCTGCGGTCAGGAAGAAGCCCACCGCGTTGTGTCCATACCACCACTGCACCATGGCATCTACCGCACCGGCGTAGATCGAGGTGGAGTACATGGGAGTCACCGGGATGGCCGCGTTGTTGACGATGTGCAGCACCGCAACGGTCAAAATAAACGCCGCAAAGAACCAGTTCGCCACATAAATATGCGATGTAGTGCGTTTTTTGATCGTCATTAGGAACACGATGGCATAGCTGATCCATACGACCGCGATCAAAATGTTGATCGGCCACTCCAGCTCAGCGTACTCCTTGGTGGTGGTATGCCCCAGCGGCAGTGACACCACGGCCGAGAGGATAACCGCTTGCCAGCCCCAGAACGTAAAGGCCGCTAACTTGTCAGAGAAAAGCCGTGTCTGACAGGTACGCTGGACAACGTAGTACGACGTGGCAAAGAGCGCCGAACCGCCAAAGGCGAAAATGACGGCATTAGTGTGTAACGGACGCAGGCGCCCAAAGCTAGTCCAAGGTATGCCGAGGTTCAGTTGCGGCCAAACCAGTTGCGAGGCGAGGATGACACCAACAGTCATTCCCACAATGCCCCACACAACGGTCATAATCGCGAACTGCCGAACTACCTTGTAGTTGTAGGTCGGGTGTTCAAATGCTGTGCTCATGTCATGTTCCCATCGAACGCGGTTAGGGGGTAACCCGTGGCATTTTGCACGGGTGCGGCCACCCGCTTGATGATGCAGGTCAAGATCCGAGCAAGATTCTAGCGCAGCAGAGGCTTAACCTGAACACACCAATTGATTAAAGACTGAATTATCAGGAGCGCTGGGTGTCACATTACGCTTTGTCTGGATATATCGAGGTACTTCCTCAGACCTTAAAAGAGGCGCTTAAACGCCAGCCAAATGGCGCTTTCCTGGTGCAGGGCATGGGGCCGTTGGCTGTCTATGGTCAAGCCAAGATAGGCCGCTTGCTGTTTGCCCATGGCGCAGGGGCAGGGCAGCAGTCGCCTTTCATGCGTCAATTTGTCACCTCTTTGGCGGATCAAGGGATACAGGTTTTATGTATTGATTTCCCCTATATGCAACAAATGCAGGAAACCGGCAAACGCCGGCCACCGCCTCCTATCGGCCAGACCCTTGACCAGTTTGCCCAGTGGTACGCGCTACTGGATCCTTTGTGTGATCAGCCGCTGTGGGTTGGCGGGAAGTCGATGGGCGGGCGCGTAGCGACCCTGCTTGCCAGTAAACAGCCAACTACTCAACAGTCAGCCAGTGAGCAGCTATACAGCAACCCGGTGCCGGGTGTAGTGGTAGCAGGCTACCCATTTCATCCTACTAAAGCGCCTAACAAGTTACGCCTGGAACACTGGCCTGCGATTGCCTGCCCCATACTGATATTACAAGGCGAACGTGACCCCTTTGGTACCCGGGCGGAGGTGGCTGGCTATACATTGCCGCCAAACGCTCAGCTCGCCTGGCTAAAAGATGGCGACCACGACTTTAAACCGCGGCGCCTTTCTGGCCTGACGCAAACGGTTTTGATTGACGAGGCTACCCAAGTTGCGGCATCCTTCGTCCGCGCTCATGGCTCTGGCCTTGCGGAAGTGGGCAACGTGTTAGTTTAGAAAACGGTTTTAAATCAGTTTTTAAACACGGCATGTTGACATTGAGTAAGCCTTCTGTAGAATGCAGCGCCACGTGACCAGCGGGTGGTTAGCTCAGTTGGGAGAGCACCAGCCTTACAAGCTGGGGGTCACTGGTTCGAACCCAGTACCACCCACCATCTTAAGCTGTTGAAAGATGGTCTGGAAATGTAAAAGCAGTACCTAGTAAGACCTGTATTTGATGTGCATAACGGACCGGTAGTTCAGTCGGTTAGAATGCCGGCCTGTCACGCCGGAGGTCGCGAGTTCGAGTCTCGTCCGGTCCGCCATCATCAAATCACAGTGTGCTAATAGTCGTTATCGCTATTCGGACCGGTAGTTCAGTCGGTTAGAATGCCGGCCTGTCACGCCGGAGGTCGCGAGTTCGAGTCTCGTCCGGTCCGCCACGATAACTGCTAAGCTAGATTGGCAAGCGCCAGCAGGCATTTGTTAATAGATGGGTGGTTAGCTCAGTTGGGAGAGCACCAGCCTTACAAGCTGGGGGTCACTGGTTCGAACCCAGTACCACCCACCATCACCTACCTTTAGAAGCGCCTCTGAACCGCTTATAAATGTTAGCCTTGATGGTTGTTGTAGAAGTGCTTTTAAGTGGATCGGTAGTTCAGTCGGTTAGAATGCCGGCCTGTCACGCCGGAGGTCGCGAGTTCGAGTCTCGTCCGGTCCGCCATTAAGCATTTGGGTTGTTAGCCATTTTATCGTTAGCAACTAGTCGGCATTAGCCGAACGAATTCTAAAAAAGCCCGGATCATTGATCCGGGCTTTTTCGTAGTGCGCCAGGCATGGCGCGCAGCGCCTTGACTGGCGCTGTTCCTGGGGGTGGTGCCTCAGGATGACTTGGGGGTGAAAGTCCCCTGCACGCCCGGCAAGGGGAAGTGCTAGCCGA
>NZ_JAUAMB010000058.1 GCF_031010175.1 Halomonas sp. SpR1 | reverse complement strand
GCCAGAGGCGCCAGGAGACGACGCCTCATGCACAGGCCGGATATATGGCAGCAACCTGTTCCTGCATCGATGACCGAAGCCTTGCAAGCAGGGAGGAGACCATATACGGGTTTACAGCGCCCTCGCGGAAACCTGTCCTCGGCACTAGGATGTACAGACTGACCACTGTGAAATAGTTCTGTTTAATCTTCATGACGGCAAGACTGTCACAATGGCGTCGCACTGTTACAATGGATAAATGAACAGTGCTTTCGCGACACCTACCGCCTCCCTTGATGATCCCTTCTACTACCTGACGAACTTTCGCTTCGTTCTGGATTGGGTGGGGGAGCGCCATGCTGATCTGCTTTCGGCAGAAGAGCGCGATTTCCTATCTCAATTCAATATATTGCCGCGCGCCTCCCAAGCCCTGCTGGTGCGCATGGTGATGCGCAAAGGTGAGTTGTTTAGGCTTAGCAAACTCAGCTATGCCGAGATTGGCGACAGCGCGACGGCGATAGCGCCCTTGATCGCGTTGGGGTGGGTCGATGATCAGCCAGCACTTAGCATTGACGAGCTGTTTAATCAGCTGCGTCTGGCTGAACTTCGCCACATTTTAGCCGACGAGATACGCGCCTCTGGGTTAAACGCGTCGAGCGCTAAAACGGTGCTTTACGACACGCTGGCAAGCAGGTTTACGCAAGCTGTTCCTCTAAAGGTATGGTGGCCCAACGCGCCTGACCGGGTGGTGCGCCTCACTGTGATGAATATTTGCGACCGGCTGCGCCTGATGTTCTTTGGCAACCTGCGCCAGGACTGGGCGGAATTCGTTTTAACCGAATTAGGCCTGCAGCGATTCGAAGCGGTTCCCTTTACGCCGCAATCCCGCGCTTTCCAGTCGCGTCAGGAAGTCGATACCTACCTGGCGCTCCATTATTTGCGCCAACGTCTCGATGAGGGCGAGCTTCCCGCCGAGCTTCATCCTGAAGTACCGCCGCCTGCGGATAACCACTGGCTGGCCACGCGGCGCGCACGGCTGCTGCTGCAGCTGGGCCGCGAGGCGGAGCGTAGTGGCGAATCGGCGCTCGCGCTGACGCTCTATGGCGATGCGGGCAGTAGTGAGGCGCGCATTCGCCAACTGCGGGTGCTGGAGCGGTTGGGCGAGCACCAAACGGCGTTTGAGCTGGCCACCCAAGCTCTTGAGAGCAGCCCCAACGAAACCGAGCGCCAGGCGCTGGCGCGGATGCTGCCCCGTCTGCGGCGGCGGCTTAAGCTGCCTGCTGTGCCGAGCGACATTGAGCCGGCCCATGAGCGTTGGGATCTCACCCTGCCGGGGGCGCAATTTGTCGAGCGGGCTGTGGTGGAAGCCCTTAGTGAGCCGCACGCGCCGGTCTACTATGTGGAAAACAGCCTGATCACCGGGCTGTTTGGCCTGCTCTGCTGGCCCGCGATATTTGCGCCGTTGCCCGGTGCTTTCTTCCATCCCTTTCATCATGGCCCCGCGGATTTATACCGCGACGATTTCGTGGCGCGGCGGCGTGACATCTTCGATGCCTGCCTGGCGCGGCTGGAAGACGGCAGCTACCGCGAGGTGATTCAGGCGATCTGGCAAGAGAAGTTTGGTCTTGTATCACCCTTTGTCCACTGGCCAATTGTCGATGAGGCGCTTGTCGAGCTGGCGCTGACTTGTATCCCCGCTGAACATTTACGGGCCTGTTTTGAGCGGCTGCTGGGGGATCTCAAGGCCAACCGCGCCGGGCTGCCGGATCTGATTCAGTTATTGCCCGATGCCCCCGCGGGCACGCCGCGCTACCGGATGATTGAAGTTAAAGGCCCTGGCGATCGGCTACAGGATAACCAGCGCCGCTGGCTAACGTTCTTTCACCGTCATGAGATCCCCGTCGCGGTATGCTACGTCCGCTGGGCGGATAGCGCCGAGCCAATGCCATGAGCGCGACTTATCGGGTGGCGGTGCGGGCGCTGTGCGATTTCACCGCCCGCGAAGGCGATCTCGACCACCGCTTTACCCCTGCGCCCAGTGCCCAGGAAGGCATACAAGGGCATACGCTGGTGGCCAGCCGCCGCGGGGCAGACTATATGGCCGAACTGCCGCTGTCAGGCACCTTTGAGGGGCTGACGGTGACGGGGCGGGCCGATGGTTTTGACCCAGCGGCCAACCGTCTGGAAGAAGTCAAAACCCACCGCGGCAGCCTGGAGCGCATGGCCGATAACCAGCGCGCGCTGCACTGGGCGCAGGTGAAAGTCTACGGCGCGCTGCTGTGTGCCCAGCGCAGCCTGGAACACATCACTTTGACGCTTGTGTACCTGGAGATCGCCAGTGGCAAGGAGACCTTGCTTAGTCAGGAGGCGTCCGCTACCGAGTTGCAGGCTTTTTTTACCGACCAGTGCCAACGCTTTCTCGCCTGGGCGGAGCAGGAGGCCGACCATCGCCAGCGCCGCGACAGCCGCCTGCAAACGCTACGTTTTCCTCATAGCACGTTTCGCCCCGGCCAACGCGAGCTCGCTGAAGACGTCTATAAAGCCACCAGTACCGGGCGCTGCCTGCTCGCCCAGGCGCCCACGGGCATTGGCAAAACGGTGGCGACGCTGTTCCCCATGCTCTCGGCCATGCCGCGCCAGCAACTCGACCGTATCGCCTTTCTCACCATGAAGACCCCCGGCCGCCGTTTGGCGCTGGATGCGCTCGCCACGCTGCGCGCTAGCCCGGGCGAGGAAGCCCAGCCGCTGCGGGTACTGGAACTGGTGGCCCGCGACAAAGCCTGCGAATACCCTGACCGCGCCTGCCACGGCGAGTCGTGTCCGTTGGCGGGAGGCTTTTACGACCGCCTGCCAGCCGCCCGGCAAGCGGCAGTAGAGCAAGCCTGGCTGGATCGCGACGCGCTGCGGGAAGTGGCGCTGGCTCATGACGTGTGCCCGTATTACCTGGGCCAGGAACTGGCGCGCTGGACGGATGTGGTCGTCGGCGACGTTAACCACTGGTTCGACAGCCACGCGCTGCTGCACGGCCTGGCCCAGGCCAACGACTGGCGAACGGGCGTGCTGGTCGACGAAGCGCATAACCTGGTGGAGCGCGCCCGCGGCATGTACAGCGCCGAGCTCGGCCAGCAGCGCCTTAACCGGGCGCGCCGTGGCGCGCCGCCAGCGCTTTCACGGCCTTTGAACCGTTTAGCCCGCCAGTGGCAGGCATTGTTTAAAGACACGTTCTTTAATGACACGTCGCTTAAAGACGCGGGGCTGGATGAGGTAGGCGAACCGGGTAAGCCCGTCTATCGGCTGCTCACGACGCTGCCCGACAAGCTGGTGGCCGCCGCTCAGCAGGTGGGGGCGTCGCTGACCGATCACCTGGGCGAGCACCCTGAAGACGCCAGTCTGGAACTCCAGGAACTGCTGTTCGAAGCGCTGGCGTTCTGCCGCCTCGCCGAGCGTTTTGGCGAGCATTCGCTGTGCGACCTTACCCGTTACGGGCGGGGGCGGGCGGTGCTGGGACTCCGCAACCTGATTCCCGCTGATTTTTTGGCCCCGCGCTTTAACGCCGCGCACACGGTGGTGCTGTTCTCGGCAACGCTTACGCCTGGTCACTACTATCGGGATCTGCTCGGCTTGCCGGAAAAGACCGTCTGGCGCGAAGTAGCTTCGCCATTTGCCGCCCGCCAGCTTGAGGTACGCATTAGGCGCGATATTTCCACCCGTTTTCGTGATCGGGACGCCTCAATCGAGCCTATTGTCGCTACCATGGCGCAGCAGTATCAGGGCAGACCGGGCCACTACCTGGCGTTCTTCAGCAGCTTTGCCTACCTGGCGGCGGCGCTGGCGCGGTTTCGTGAGTCGCACCCGGAGGTGCCCGTGTTCAGCCAAACACGCGGTATGCCGGAGGCCGAACGTGAGGCGTTTCTGGCGCGCTTTATCCCCGGTGGAAAAGGTATCGGCTTTGCGGTGCTGGGCGGTGCCTTCGCAGAGGGTATCGATCTGCCCGGCGACCGGCTAATCGGCGCCTTTATCGCCACTCTTGGGCTGCCGCCGTTTAACGACTTCAATGAAGCGCTGAAAGCGCGCCTGGGCGCGCGCTTTGGCCAGGGTGACGACTATACCTACCGCATTCCTGGCATGATCAAAGTGGTGCAGGCTGCCGGCCGGGTGATTCGCAGTCCAGAAGACGAAGGCGTTGTGGTATTAATGGATGATCGTTTCGCCCAGACCAGCGTGCGTGCGCTATTGCCAAGCTGGTGGTCGCTGGGCTGAGCATATTAAACGGGGCGGGTGTTTTTCGTTCTGGCGGCTATGCTTAAGGGACGATGTTTAAGGGACGATGCTAAACGACCATCAGGCCACGGAAGCGGCCACGGTAGCCAGCCAGGCTGGGCACCGTTCAACACAAGGGAGTGTTATGTCATGAAGAAGCCCATCAGCTTTTTTGTTCACCACCAGGGGCGCGGCCATGCGCGGCGTACCATGGCGATTATCCGCCAGTTTTCGGCCGACCGCCCAGTCAGTGTGATGACGGCGGATCCTTCGCTGTTTGACGGTTTCGAACGCGAGATTGAGCTTGTACCGCTGCCTGACATGATCGGTGCGGACGTTCCCACCCAGGCGCTGTATGACCAACCCACCCCTTCGGTCATGCACTGTGTGCCCATGGGGGTGGTCGAGATGCGCCAGACCATGCGGCGCATTCTGGATCATCTGGACGATAGTGATGCCGGGCTGTTCGTGATCGATGTTTCCGCGGAGCTGGCGCTGCTGTCGCGTATCGCGAGTATTCCAGCGGTCAAGGTTCGCATGCACGGTGACCGTAACGACCCTGGGCATCTGGGCGCTTATGAGGCGTGCGTAGGCATGTTGGCGCCCTATGATGAGCGCCTCGAGCAGGAAGACTACCCTAGCCGCCTGCATCAAAAGACGTTTTACACTGGGGGGTTGTGTACCACCGCCGCCGAGATACCTGAACGCGCCGAAGCGCGCCGCCGACTGGGGCTTGATCCCAACCGTGAAATCGTCCTGGTACTGACCGGTGGCGGCGGTTCGGGCACGCCCTACGCGCCGCTTACCGTGGCGGCACGCGCCGCGCCCAATACGCTGTTCGCGACGATTGGCCCGCTTCATCGGGAGGGCCACGAGACCGATTTTGCCAATCTAAGGAATGCTGGCTGGGTCGAGAACGTGGTGGATTACCTAGCGGCTAGCGACATCGTGCTGGCGTCCGCTGGTGACAATACCGTGCATGAAATCGCCATGCTGAAACGCCCTTATATCGTGGCGCCTGAGTGGCGCTACTTTGGCGAGCAGACCCGCAAAGCCGAACGGCTGGCGGAGTTGGGCGCGGCGGTCAACATGGCCGTCTGGCCTAGTGACTATGCCGGCTGGCAGACCGTGTTAGAAAAAGCCCGGGGGCTGGATGTCAGTGCGCTGGCCGAGCTGTATAGCGAGGATGCCGCCCGGTGTGCGGCCGAGTGGCTGGAAGCTTGCGTTGACCGGCTCTGGTCAGGGGCGCCTACCGCACAGACCGCTTCCGGCGTTACTGCTGAGAAGCACCTGGGCGCCGAGTTTACGCCCTGGGCCATGGCGTCTGAAACTCAGCCGTAACGGGCGCTAGCAGGCAGGCGTGCGGCGGCAATTTCCTCCTGGGTGGGGCGTCTAACGATCTCGATGACCTCTGCTACCGGCGACCAGCGAATGGCGTCGGCTTCATGAAACTGGTTTAGCCAGTACTCCATGCACCACTGCCCCCAGCGTGAGTAAAAGCGCCGCGCGTTGACAATGATCGCCTCGAAGTGCGGCCAGGGTGGCGCGTACATCGCGTGGTGCTGGTGCCAGGCAAGCGCGCCGCCCACCCAGTAAAGCGGTACGTCGGCCGCTGCCAGCCGCCAGGCGTAGTCGGTCTCCTCGCCGCCGTAGCCCCTGTAACCTTCATCCATGCCGCCTGCTCGCTGGTGATCCTGACGCATCAGGGCAAAGGAGAGCCCCCAAAGGTTGCCGTGGTCAGGCTCACGCCGTATTTCATCGTCTTCAATGGTTGGGCGTGCCGGGTGGCGCTCACCTAAGGTGGCAAGGTGGGTAAGGTCCAATGTCCCATCGGCGCGTTGGCGCACGGCGTCGGCGGGCAGGTAGTGCACTTCGCCAATATAGAGCGCCGCTTGGTGGGCAAGCGCCTCGCGGTAGCGCGCAACCAGCGTGGGTGATGCGATGCAGTCAACATCCAGAAATATCAGCCCATCAAAAGCAGCGGCGTTTACCGCTGCGTTACGCGCCTTGGCCAGCGGCAGGGCATCACCTTCAACCATAACGTGACGTACCGGGAAATGCGTTTTGGGTAGGTCTGTTTCGGCTTCTGGCTGCATCCAGGCAATTACCAGCTCGTCCGGTCGCTGCGTCTGGGCTTCCAGGCTCAGCATGAGGTTGACCAGATGTTCGCGGCGGTTTCTAACCAGCGTCAGAGCGCTTACCTTCATGCCGAGCCCCCCATTTTTTGTCGGCGTTGAAAGTGCTGAACGCCCTCAATAACCCCCAAGGCGTGGTGTGCGCGGGCAGTATAGACGTGGGCCACTTCGGGCCCGTCCAATAGTCCATCGCAGTGGTTGGCCACCGCGATGGAGCAGGGCACCGAGCGCAGCATATCCAGGTCATTACCCGAGTCGCCTGCAACATAAAGCGACTGGGAATCAATATGCAGACGTTTGCGCACGTGCTCGACGGCCTGCCCCTTGGACGCTTCAACAGGCAGGATATCCACATAGCGGCTATGGCTTTGAATAACCGTGCCCGCTAGGCCGCGCTTTTTGAGATGTGCCTGGATACGTGCAATCAATGTTGGGTCACCATCGCTGAAGTAGCTGAGTTTATGACGGCGCTGTTCAAGCGATCCTTGGGGCGTCAGCTCAGGCATATCTCTCAAAGCCTGCTCTAATGCTTCCTGCTGCCAGCGCCGGTCAATCCGCGCTGACCACTCCGCGTCTTGCTGGTAAGTCACGCCGTTAGGGTTGCGGTAGTAAATCTCCGAGCCCACCGACGAAATGATCACCAGAGGGGCGGGGATGCCGGCCTGTTCGAGAATCGACAGCGCGCTGTGAAAGCTGCGTCCGGTGGCAACGCCAAACCCCAGTGTGGGCTGTGTTTCGTACCACTGGATAAAGGCGCGTATGCCGTCGGGCGAGCCGGTAAGAGTATTATCGATATCGCAGATCAGCAGCGCCTTGGGTTGCGCCGGGCCGAGGGTCGGCTGGATTAAGCGGGCGAGCAGGTCGTGGTAGCACTGAGTGTGGCGTTGCCAGTCGTAGCACTTGACAGCCTCCTGGCCGTTGTCAGCCATGCGCTGCCAGCGTTCGGAATTCTGGAGCAGGTCAAGTGCCTGGCGGATGATCTCATCATTGTGTCGGGGGTTGATGAGTACGCCGTTGTTACACTGTTCAATAATGTCGCTGGGGCCGCCGCTGTCGGTGGCAATCAGCGGTAGGCCCGCCGCCGAGGCTTCGAGCAGGGTCAGTCCAAACGGCTCGTTGAGCGCCGGGTTGATGAATATGCCGCACCGCTCACGTGCCCAGGCGTACAGCGCAGGGATATCTTCGGGGGAGTGATGCTTGGGGTAGGCCACGTGACCATAGAGATTGTAGTCATCAATTAGCGTTAAAATCTCATGGAGGTTATCGGCAAGCTCGGGCTCTAGCGCATCAATATGTTCGCGTACGCCTGCCACAATCACCAGATTGGCACGCTGTTGCAGCGCTTTGCTCTGCCCATAGGCCGATACTAGCGCCGCCAGGTTTTTACGGGTAACGGGACGGGCAATAGCCAGCAGCACGGGCTTACTGGGATCGGTCAGAAAGGGTTGCATCATCGCTTCAATAGCCGGCGTTGAAGAGGCGCCAGTAAAATCATCCAGATGGCTGCCGGGCGGGATAACGCGGATGCGGCCGGTATCATAGTGCAGGTAATCGGCGTACTGAACCTCAGCCTCATCACGGGAGCTGGCGATGATCAGGGTGGCATCGCGAATGGCGCGCTCCTCAAAGGCGATGCGGCGCTGTAGTGTCTGCTGTGTTTGTGTATCAAGGCTAGGCTGGCCAGTGGCAAGGCATTTCAGCTTGCATCGCCCCAGCGAGTGGGCGGTGAACACAAACGGAATCGCGTGGCGAGCGCCGATTTCAGCGGCCACTTCGCCGGCATCGGCGTAGTGGGCGTGCAGAACGTCAGGCGGTTTGGGTAGGCTTGCCAGCCACTCTTCAAAGGCGGCAATAAACGAAGGCAGTTCCTGCCAGAGGTCTTCCTTGGGCAGGTAATTGGCGCACGTGGTAGGCAGGCGCACCAGGTTAATTTTCGGGCTGATCACCTCCACTGGGCAGGTATAATCTACCCGACTAAACTCACTGGCGAAGGCGCGGGTCACCAGCGTAATACGCTCGATGGCTGGATCCTGTTCGGAAGCCTCGACCAGCTCCAGCAGGTAGCGGATATGGCCGCCGGTATCGGCCGTAATACCATATTCGATATCGCTGCCGCGCAGGCAGCCCTGTAGTGCCAAATGTACAATATGCATGTCGTGAATTCCTTTTCACCTGATGGGGTGTACCCAATCTATGCTTCAGAAACAGCGTTTACGCATTGCCCAGGTCGCCCCCGTTATCTTTCCAACCCCGCCGGTGGATAACGGAGGCACCGAGCGCATTGTCTACGACCTAACCGAAGCGCTGGTGACCATGGGCCATGAGGTCACACTGATAGCCCCTTCTGACAGCCAGACATCGGCGCGCCACTTGGCAACCTCGCCAAGCCTCAGCCGCTGGCAGCAGTTACGTGATAACGTGCCGCCAGGCGTGCCGGGCGTTCTTGAGGCGCTGGCGCTGGAACGCTTGCGCCAGCATTTGGATGAGTTCGATATCATCCACTGCCATGGTGAGTTCTGCCACGCGGCGGTGCTGGGCGAGCGCCGCCGCCATAGCGTAACGACCGTGCACTGGCGCGTTGATGAGCTGGATCGACAGCTTTTTTTCGAAGGATTTCCCGATTTGCCGGTAGCCTCCATCTCAAAAGCCCAGGGCGCCGCACTGCCTGAAAACAATCACCTGGGTACGGTTTACCATGGCCTTGATGCTCGGCGCTTTAATATAGGTAAAGGTTCAGGAGAATATTTGGCCTTTATCGGCCGCATGACCGACCAGAAACGCCCCGACCGGGCCATCGCGGTGGCGCGCGCTACGGGCTATCCGCTGCGCCTGGCGGGTGGCATCGATGTGGGCAACCCTGGCTGGTTCGACCGCCACGTGGCGCCCGAGCTTGATGAGCGCATTCAGCATGTGGGTGTGGTCAATGATCAACAAAAGCAGGCATTTCTGGGCGAGGCGGCCGCGCTACTGTTCCCCATTGATTGGCCGGAACCCTTCGGGCTGGTGATGATCGAGGCCATGGCCTGTGGCACGCCGGTCATTGCCTGGCGAAATGGCTCGGTGGAAGAGATTATTGAAGAGGGCGTCAGCGGCTTTATCGTCGACTCCCACGCAGAAGCAGTGGAGGCGGTTAAACGCCTGCCAGCGCTTGAGCGACACCGTGTTCGCGAGGTGTTTCTTGAACGTTTTACCGCATCCCGCATGGCCGAGGATTACGTGAAACTTTATAAAACGTTATTAGCCGGTGATGACAGCCAATAACTATTCATAACGACGAAACCAAGTGACCTAATGACAGACCTACTCTGGTACCAGTATGCGCTAATCGGTTTGATTTTTGCCTGGAGCGGTTTCGTACGCACCAGCCTGGGGTTTGGCGGTGCCGTGCTGGCGCTGCCATTTTTACTCTTGGTGACCAATCAACCCCTGGTGTTCTTGCCGATTATTGCTATCCATCTGCTAATTTTCTCCAGTTGGATTGCTTGGAACGGGCATCGCCAACTGCAGAAAGAGAGCAGTGCCACACGCCCTGCGGAGAGCAATATTGATTGGGTATATTTACGCAAAGCCCTGAAAATCATGATTATCCCCAAGCTGATTGGGGTGGTGGGGCTGTTAACGCTTCCCGCCCAGGTCATGACCAGCATCATTTTCGGCATTGTGTTCATCTATGCCATTGGCTATGTGCTGAACCGGCCATTCAAGAGCAAGAATAAGTACGTGGATTACGTGCTGCTGGCGCTGGGCGGCTATGTCAGCGGCACCTCGCTAATTGGCGCGCCGCTGATCGTGGCGGTGTTCGCTACGCATGTCGCCAAAGAGCAGCTCCGGGATACCATGTTTGTGCTGTGGTTTATCCTGGTAGTGATCAAGATGGTTTCGTTCCTGATCGCGGGCGTGGATCTACAGCTAATCCACCAGTTATGGCTGCTGCCCTGTGCCTTTATTGGCCATTTGGTAGGCGAGAAAGCCCACCGCTATATGCTCAAAGCGGATACCGGGCTGTTCTTCCGGGTGCTGGGTGCAGTGCTGATGTTGGTCAGCGTGGTAGGGTTGCTTCATCCACCCGGCTAGTGGGGCGCTACCTTTAAAGCTTACTGTCTGCTTGTAGCGTTGTTTTGCCCAGAATGATCAGTATGATCGCCAGCACTCCGCACACGACCGCCATGGCGGTAAACACATTGCGCAGCGAGTCCAGCCAAATCACCGCCGGGGAGACCACCACTGGGGAGATAAACTGGCCGAAAAAGAAGGTCGAGGTAAAGCCGCCAAATACCCGGCCACGCACCCGCTGAGGGGTGATGCGCATCAGCCAGGTGGTGGTGTTGGGCATAAAGGCACCCAGGCCAAATCCCGAGATGGCCGCCCCGACGATGGCCATGGCGTAACTTTGGGTGAACCCAACGATCAAAAAGCCAGCGGCCGCCAGCAGGAACCCCAATACATAGATCGTCATCACCGAAAGAAATGGTTTGTAGTAGCCGTAGCAAAACGCCACGATACTGGCCGTTAGCGCCGCCATGGAAAGCGCAATGCCGATCGCCATACCACTGATCTGACCCTGCTGAGAGAGTAAAAAGGGCAGTTGGGCGGGAAACATATAAAACATTGCCATACTGAGCATGGCGATGAGATAAGCAAGGCCAGTGCGCCCGATATCCACCTTCACCGGCGCACCGTTTGTATCAGCACTTACGCTACCGCTGGATTTGGGTTCTTGAAGAATCGCCCACGCATAGGGCAGTAACAGCACGCCGGTCAGGTAGAGTAGAAACGGGCCGCGCCAGCTCCAGTCGGAAAGTATCCCGCCGAGGTTAATAAAGATAACCCCGCCCAAGGCCATGCAACTGCTCTGCAATCCCAAAAAGCGAGCGCGTTCGGTGCTATCGAAATAATCCCCCACCAGCGTGGTGCTGATGCTAAGAATGCCCGCCACCGCTATTCCCATCAGTGCCCGCGAGCTTAGCAGCAGATCCACTCGGTCGATGAAAAAGCCTGAGACCCCGGCAAAACCATAGATACCCAGCATCATCAGCAGCAGTTTTTTGCGCCCAAACCGGTCAGCCAAATAGCCCATCAGCGGGCTAAACAGCGTGATCATCAGCGCAGGAATAGTCAGGATGAGTTGGATCAGCACCTGCGGCTGATCAGGAAAGTGGCGGCTAATTCCCGGCAGCGCAGGCGCTATAATCGCCCCCGACATCACGGTCATGGTGCTGGCAAAAAGGAGAACGGCCTTAATATGAGCTAAATGGCTAATGGGTCGGCTTCCACATCAAATGTAAAGAGAATGGCTTACATCACTAGCACGAATAGTAGCATTTATTTAGCAGGCTAGTTATTGCCTGGTGCGAACGACTTGCCGAGAGACTAAGACTAGCCTCTCGTGGGGTGAAGAAAGTAACCATGTTTCATGCTGGCAACGAATTCTAGGCGTTTGAAGATGCCCACATCACCGTTTATCTAATAGGTTTGTTGGCGTCTATCTGTTATAGCTAAAAGTGAGAGAGCACATCAGCAGGGGCAGTTAACGTGGCGTTTTCGTCCAATGATAGTACAGGCCAACTGGCGGATATCTTGCCGGTGACGGCCCACCTGTTTAATAACAGCGGCACAGCGGTTTCCCTGTTCGATGATCAGGATCGGCTGCTTTATGGCAACGACCAATATTATAGCCTCATCTGCCATACGCGGGGTTCGCACCCAACTTGGCCGGAAATCGTGCGTGACAACTATGCCAAGAGGCAGGGGCTGATTGTTGAGACAGATGATATTGAGTTGTGGATTCAAACAGCGCTAGCAAAGCGGCGCACGCAAAATTACCGCCAGTTTGAAGTTGACGCATGGGATGGCCGCTGGCTGCTGATGACGGAAACGCTGATTCCCGGCGGAGGCCTGCTGGATATCGGTGTGGACATCACTCAGGCAAAGAACATGACGACGGCTTTAAAGCAGGAGTATCAGAATGCGTTGGTTAAAGCCGAGACCGACTTGCTCACTGATATGGGAAATCGCCGCGCCCTAGAGCGTTTGCGTAAGATTCTAATGAGTAAGGGACGACATTTTCAGGTGACTGCTTTGATGATCGACATCGATCAGTTCAAACCCTACAACGACACGCTCGGGCATTTGCAAGGTGACATATGCTTGCAGCAGGTGGCTCGGGTAATTCGAAGCACCCTTAGGGTGGGCGAGGCTTACCCGATAAGATTAGGGGGTGATGAATTCCTGGTACTGATGCTAGGCGCACCACTCGCTCTCGCTCAGCAGGTAGCCCAGAGAATCAGAAATGGTGTGCGTAGAAGTGCCATTCCCCACCCAGCGACAGGCTCTGGTCTGGTTACCCTGAGCATGGGCCTTGCTAGTCGGGAAATCATAGATTCAGAAAGCTTTGCATCGCTGCTCAAGGACGCCGACGATGCGCTCTATGAGGCTAAACGTAGCGGGCGTGACCGCATCAATGGCCTGCAGGGTGGCCCTGACCAAACATAACTCCCCCGGCGATGTGGAGTGGCCGGGGGCTGGATTATTCGCCTTTGCGTGCTCTGGCCAGTTCGGCCATGGCGACGCGGGAGAGAAAGCCGGAGCGGGTTTTGTCGCCGGGGTGGCTGGCCACAAAGTCATCAATCTGCTTAACCAGTAGATCAGGCAGGGTAACGTTGATCTTGTGGCTTTTGCCCAGGTAGGGGGTCAGGTCAATATCCACCACCGCCCAGATCCAACCAGCGTAATCAGGGTTGTCCATGTGGTGCTCGATGGACGTTGCTTCGGGAATGGGGTCGCCATAGTCCACGGCGACTTCCAGCCATCCTTCGATCGCTTCTTTCACATTAGCTAACGCCTCTTCAAAGGTGTCACCCGCTGAAAAGCAGCCGTGAAGGTCGGGCACTACGACCCCATAGGCGTGTTGTTCGTCGCCACGTTCAATTGCAATGGGAAACAACATACGTTGATCTCCTTTATGGGGGGCAGTAGTGGCCAGCCTCATAAGAGGTCGGCGCTTTTTCTGATTGCTCTTACCAATCCCATTTTCAAATCCTTTTTAGGATGTGGCACGGTGACCGCGCCGGGCTTGGTAGGGTGCCTGAAGTGGTGGTGGCTGCCGTTGACTCTGACCAACTCCCAACCGTCTTTCTTCAGCTCCTTTATCAGCGCTCTGCTATCCACCTCCTGAACCTGTGCTGATTAGCTGTTCTGTTAATCGCGGGGTTACTATAACCCTGTATTTGAAAATGGGCAATTAATATAACCCTGATAACCCCGTTTACTGGACGGAAGGGTGGCTTTGAAGTGAATCCAGGTCATGACGATGTAAGAGATTTCTTACAAATCTTGTCGGCAATGTCTTACATAAACGGGGCCATTCATCTGCCATGCTGCCTATGACGCTTGGATGCGCGAGCTGGAAGGAACCAGCTTTTCTGTAAGGAGACGGATACCAAAAACCCTCGGCCATTGGATGGCCGGGGGTTATGTTTGTATATGCGTTACTCAGTGGCTTTCTTATACCCCTTTAGCTTGGGAGGTTTTACGCAGGTTCATAGCGTTGACGGATTCGACGGGTGTCTTGGTGCATGACGGCGTTCTTTATGCAGAAGCACGAACAACGGGTTAATGGGCAGAGAGGGTTTCTTGGTCGTACTGGGCGATGTTGCGCAGCATGAGCCTGCGAGCGGTCGCCGACATCGAACGCATTTCCAACTAGGTAATGCGTTCCAGGGTGCCGTGCTCGGCTTCGGTGAGGCAAGTCATGGTTGGCGAGTTACACCCTTTGAGCATAAATCGACTTTGGGGCAATGGTGTTAGTGGTGACCATGGGCTAGGCTTCCTTAATGAATTAAAGGACTTTTAAAGGGTTGAGTTAACGCAGCTGCTAGCTGCTGTTAAGTTGGGTAGTAATGATTTTGTGAGTAGCAAATGTGGCCATGGCAGTGGCTCCCTTGCGGTGTGTTGTGAAGCCTGAATGGTTTCATTGGGGGAAAGGCTACGGGAGGGAAGGGAGCCAGGCCCGGATCTCTCATCACTGAAGATGTACGACATCGAAGCTGCGGCCGGGGCTGGGCGCAGCTTTGAAGGTGAACCGATTAAAACCACGCTCTACTTTTCCAGCGCAGAATTGGCGGAACAGGGCCTATACCCTGCGCAGGTGGTGGGCATCAAAGTGCGTGGCGATTCGATGGATGGCACCTTGGCTGATGGTGATTGGGTGTTGGTGGAACGCAGCAACCGCGACCCTAAGCAGGAAGGTGTTTTTTTGCTGTTGGTTAGCGGGGAACGGCGGATTAAGCGGGTGCAGCGTCTGGCGGGCGGCGCGTTGTACTTAATCAGCGACAACGATCACTACCAGCCTGAGATGATCAATACGCAGGATATGCATGATGTGGAGATTTTGGGGCGCTGTGAGATTCGGATTGGGCGGGTGGTTTAAAAGATGACTAATTTAAAAATTAAAGAAATACTAGACTTGTTTGATGAGTGTGAAAGTGTGATTTATCAGTTAGGAAATGAATATATTCTTATCGAGGTGGGCGATGATGCTTATGTATATTTGATTGATAAACCAAGCATAAGGCATGAAGTACTTGGAAAAATAGGTGGTTTTATATTTTCACCTAGAATTGAGGAGGAAGGTTCAGAAGAAGTTCGCTATTATAAAGTTACTTCCATGTTCCTAAATGAGCTTGGTGACAGATTCTTGCGTAAAGGTATAGGTTCAGAAATAGTGAGGTTGAAGGAAGAAATTGGCGAAGGGCGTGTTATTTTCGGTGAAAAGGCTGACGTCAAAAATAATGATGGAAGTGGCTTGATTGACTCTGGGCCGGCTTTTGTGGAAGCTATGTATGCTAAAAGGAGATAATGAGATTCTTCTTTTTTATAACAACTAATGAGGATATAGGGTATGACGTTAATTTATGAGAGGTTTTCTGATGTCAATTTAAGCGATGTTTTCTTTGATTCTTTAAAGGATGATTATAAGGAGTTTCCTGACTGGTTTAATAGAAAAGCCGCCCAAGGCGATGGGGCATATGTTTTCTATAATCAGTTAGGTCTTGTGGATGGCTTTCTTTATTTGAAGAGAGAAGACGAAGCCGTTTTAGATGTCTACCCCAATTTGCCACCTTATCCACGGTTGAAAGTTGGTACGCTAAAAATAAATGCCCATGGCACTAGGCTTGGTGAGCGTTTTATTAAGAAAATTTTTGATCATGCTGTAGAGCATAATCTAAAAGAAATTTACGTAACTGCGTTCGAAAAGCATGAAGGCTTGATTGCACTATTGCGTCGTTATGGTTTTGATGTTTATGGCAATAAGAGTACGCCAAACGGTATTGAATTGGTGTTTGTTAAGAGAATTGGAGCTTTTCATAGCGACTCATTATTAAATTACCCTATGCTGGATATGAAGTCGAATAGATGCTTTTTGCTTGCTATTTATCCAGAATTTCATACCAGAATGCTGCCAGACTCTATACTTAAAAATGAAAGTTTTGATGTAATTCAGGACGTATCTCATACGAATAGTATCCATAAAATATATTTAGCCGCTATGCAGGGGGTAGCCTCTTTTACACGAGGTGATGTACTTTTAATATACCGCACGAACGATTATAAGGGGCCTGCGCACTATAGATCTGTTGTGACTTCTGCTTGCGTTGTGGAAGAAGTTAGGAATATTCATGAGTTTTCTAATTTTACTGATTTTCGCCGTTATTGTGAATCTTATAGTGTATTTGATCTAAGAGAGCTTGAAAATTTTTATGCAACTAAGCGGTACCCATTTATCATTAAATTCAGCTATAATGTTGCTATGAAGAAGAGAATTACACGCGGCAATTTAATTGATGAATATGGCATGCGACCAAAGGATCGTTGGAGTATAGTGCCTTTAGTTCCTTGGGTTGCAAAAAGTATCTTGATAAATGGTGGTGTTGATGAAAGTCTTATTATCGATTAAACCGGAATATGCGAATTCTATTCTTGATGGAAGCAAGCATTTTGAGTTTCGTAAGTCTATATTTAAACGTGAAGATATAGAGAAAGTGGTTATTTACGCCACTAAACCGGTGGGTAAGGTCATTGGTGAATTTGATATTGATGGTGTGCTATCACTTGAACCAAGTGAACTATGGGAAGAAACGAAGCATCATGCAGGTATTAGCCTCAGCTTCTTTGAATCCTATTTTACTGGCCGGGATAAGGGGTTCGCTATTAAAGTGAAAAATCCTGTACGTTACCACGAACCATTTGAGCTTAATCAAGTAGTATCCAATGGTGCAGCACCTCAATCATACCGTTACCTTTAGTTTTATTGATCCAGAGCCCAAACCTTTGCCGGTTGGGCTTTTTTAAAGCCGCATCATGATGGCGGGAGTCTCCGGATATGGAACAGCATCTACGCCAGTTAGAGCCTGGATTCATAGAATAACCGCAGCACTTTGGATCACACAGTAGAGGAAGGAGGGCCAGCGCCGGTACCCTCTCGACTTTACCGACCAAAGTGAAGCAGAGCATGGGATACCGACAACTGACCCAGG
>NZ_JAUAMB010000057.1 GCF_031010175.1 Halomonas sp. SpR1 | reverse complement strand
CCCTTGCCGTCGGCTAGCACTTCCCCTTGCCGGGCGTGCAGGGGACTTTCACCCCCAAGTCATCCTGAGGCACCACCCCCAGGAACAGCGCCAGTCAAGGCGCTGCGCGCCATGCCTGGCGCACTATGAAAAATGGCCCGCGTCCTATTCAGGACGCGGGCCATTTGTTTTATTCAATGCTCAACCAAACACGCCTGCCTTTACTAGGCAGGCTGTTCGGCAATTTAAGCGGCGCTGTTTTTAAGCGTCGCCATATCAATCACAAAACGATAGCGCACATCGCCTTTTTCCATCCGCTCAAAGCCTTCGTTAATCTTGTTGATATCGAGCATTTCAATATCGCAAGTAATGCCTTGATCCGCACACAGCTTAAGCAGCTCTTCGGTTTCAGCGATGCCGCCAATCAGCGAACCGGCCACAACGCGACGCTTAAAGACCAAATTGAATGCTTCAATGGCGGGCTCAATGGGCTCAAGCAGACCGACAATGATGTGGGTACCGTCGTACTTCAGCGACGCTAGATAGGGGTTAAGATCGTGCTGAACGGGCACGGTGTCGAGCATAAAGTCGAAGGTTTCCGCCACGGTGTCCATCTGTGCCTGGTCGCTAGAAACGACTACGTGGTCAGCGCCGTTGCGCTTGGCTTCTTCAACTTTGGCGTCGGAGCGGGTGAAAACCGTTACTTCAGCACCTAATGCTTTCGCCAGTTTAACGCCCATATGGCCTAAACCACCCATGCCGATCACACCGACTTTATGGCCTTTACCCACGCCGTGGTGCTTGAGCGGCGAATAGGTTGTCACACCTGCACAGAGAATCGGCGCTGCTGAGGCCAGGTCGATACCATCGGGCATTTGCAGCACAAAGTGCTCGCTTACCACGATAGAGTCAGAGTAGCCGCCCTGGGTCATAGTGCCATCCTGGCGGTCTTCGCTACCGTAGGTCATGGTGAAACCTTCCAGACAGTACTGCTCTACACCGTCTTTACAGGCGGCACAGGTACGGCAGGAATCCACCATGCAACCGACACCCACCAGATCACCGGTTTTAAAACGCGTCACTTTACCGCCGACAGAGGTCACGCGGCCGACAATCTCATGGCCAGGCACAACAGGATACTGGCTCATTCCCCAGTCATTGCGGGCAAAGTGCAGGTCGCTGTGGCAAACACCGCAGTAGAGAATTTCGATGGCGACGTCATCGGGACGCGGCTGGCGACGTTCAAACGTAAACGGTGCTAAGGGCTTATCGTTAGCAAATGCCGCATAAGATAATGCTTGGCTCATCAGTGAAACTCCTTATCATCAAAACACTGCCGTATCAATCAGCAGGCATTTCCCCGGATGCGGGGCGTGCCAATAGTATTGGCCTATTCAGTGATGATAGCGATGAACGAAGCTACGCCATTTTTGCCAATTACTCCGATATCACGTAATAAAATAACAAAAAAACGCTATAAATCGTTATGATCATACAAAAGCCACCATAAACCAGAGAGACACCACCATGGCCTCTACCGCTCAGGCTGGCAATGCGCTGACTACCGTTATCGCGCCTCTCGTTAAAGGCGACGGTATCAACGCCACGCCGCTACCTGGCGTATCGCTACTCTGTTTAAGCCGCCACCAGGTACGTACGCCGCTGCTCTATGAGCCGAGTCTTACCATCATTGCCCAGGGGCGCAAAATGGGTTATCTCGGCGATCGCGAAATCCACTACGACCCCGGGCACTACTTAGTGCAAACGCTGCCACTCCCCTTTGAGTGCGAAACCCACGGCTCACCGGAAGCCCCGTTGCTGGGTATATCGGTACGTCTGGATCCCGCACTGTTAAGTGAAATGGTCACGGCAATGGGTGATACCGGTGGCCACTCTCAGGTACCGCTGCCGATGGCCTCGGTGGCGATGACAGAAGGCATGCAGGACGCCGTACTGCGCTTGGCGCGCACGCTAAATGAGGCGGTGGAGTGTAGCACCATGGGCACGGCGCGCATTCGCGATGTGGTCTTTGAAGCCCTAAAGGGCGAACAGTGCCCTGCTTTACGGGCACTGGTACTGGGCCACGGAAACTATTCACGTATCGTGCAGGTGCTGTCTAAGCTTCACAGACATTTTGCCGACGACTTTAGCGTGGAACAGTTGGCAGCACAGGCCCATATGAGCCCATCGACGTTTCACCAGCACTTTAGGCAGATTACCCGCTCGTCACCGGCCCAGTACTTAAAACGCCTGCGCTTAATCAAAGCGCAGCAGTTGTTGCTGCAGGATAATCACAACGTCAACCAGGCCGCTGCGGCAGTGGGTTACCGCAGCGTGCCTCAGTTTAGCCGCGACTATAAACGCTACTTTGGTGAGTCTCCGCTTCAACATCGCCGCCAGGAGCAAGCGTTACGGGCTTGAGGCGTTGCGGCTAGCGAATACTATTTATTTTGCAAAGACCTGACTCATATCTTTAAACGCCTTGAATTCCAGGGCATTACCGCATGGGTCGAGCAGAAACATGGTGGCCTGCTCACCGACTTCGCCTTTAAAACGAATATACGGCTCAATCACAAACTGGATATCCCGTGCTTTCAAGCGCTCGGCCAAGGCTCCCCATTCATCCCACTCCAAGATTACGCCAAAGTGCGGCACCGGTACATTGTGCCCATCTACCGGATTGGTGTGTGCGCTCTCTTGCCCTGGCGTTTTGGGCTGCTCATGAATGACCAACTGGTGACCGAAGAAATTAAAGTCGACCCACTGTTCGCTGGAACGCCCCTCTTCCAGACCAAACACATCATTATAAAACGCCCGCGCCAGCGCTACGTCGTAGACGGGAATAGCCAGATGGAAAGGTGAAAGGCTCATGCAAGTCTCCTGCTTATTTAGTTTTATCAACTGGCGGACACTTTTATGCCACCACGCTGTATTCATCTTATGGCTGCGCATGGGAAAATAAAATCAATAACTATTTAGCTGATTCACAAAAAGGATTTATCAATGATCCGCGAGCTAAAAACGCTGATTGCGGTCGCACAGGAAGGCACCTTCGCCGCAGCAGGCAACAAAATCGGCCTGACTCAAGCAGCGGTAAGCGCACAGATGAAACGTCTTGAAGAAGAGTTGGGTATACCACTGTTTGAGCGTAAAGGGCGGGCCGCTATATTGACCCAGCGTGGCCAGGAGACGTTAAAGCAAGCTCATGCCCTGCTCACTCTTTACAGCACACTGGGTGATACGACAGCGGGCCAACCAGTCACTCAACGAGTCAACATTGGGGCCATCGCTTCGATACAGCGCTCGCTACTGCCCGATGTGCTGGCGCGCTTTCATAACACCTATAGCGAATGTCGAACCCGAGTGGTGCCTGGGCTCTCCATGGAATTGGTGAATCAAGTCGATGCTGGTGAGCTGGACATGGCCGTGATTATTCGCCCACCCTTTTCGCTGCATAGCGATTTGCGCTGGACGCCCCTTGCCCATGAGCCTTTTCGATTAATCGTGCCGCACCATATTGACGGCGACAACTGGCAGGAACTCATCAGCCAACAGCCGTTTGTCCGCTATGACCGCGCCTCCTTTGGGGGACGCCAGGTAGATCGCTTCCTTCGCCACAATCACTGCAACGTGCGCGAAGTATGCGAAGTCGATGAACTGGAAGCCATCGTTAAACTGGTCGCCAAAGGGGTGGGCGTTGCCCTGGTGCCCCAGGCGATAGCACAGCAGCGCTGGCCAACGGGAGTGCGGGCGATTGATTTAGGCGAGCGCACCTTTCACCGCGACATAGGGCTGATTCATCCAACCAGTGGCCACTTGAGTGAACCCGCCCGGGCGCTTGCCCAACTGATTAGCGCAATAGCCCAGTGAGCGGGCCTTTAATAGCTATCATCAGCCAGGCAATAAAAAAACGCTACCTCAAACAACAGAGGTAGCGTTTTAGCTATCGAGGTTAAAGTGCGGCCAACAAAATGTTATTCGTCGGTGACAGCTTCTTCCTGCATCTCGTTTGCTGGAGAATCGCTTGCGGCCTCTTCGCTCTGCTCGTCTTGCGCGTCACTCTCCTTGCTCGCCTGCTCTGCGTCGCTATCGGTAGCAAGGTTCATGGGCTCATCTAGCTGCAAGGTTTGCGCGGTAAAGGCACGTATTTCACGGAGCAATTCAGGATTCTCCGCTAAGAGCTGCCCATAAGATGGCACGATGTCGGTCAGCTTTTCCTGCCACTCTGCGCTAGCCACCTGTTCAGGGAAAACGCGGTCAAGCAGGTTTAGCATGATGGAAGGCGCTGTCGAGGCCCCCGGCGATGCGCCCAGCAGTGCCGACATGGTGCCATCTTGCGACGTTACGACTTCGGTACCGAACTGCAACACACCACCCTTTTCAGGATTTTCTTTAATAATTTGTACCCGCTGACCTGCTGTCCACAGCGTCCAGTCATCTTGGTTTGCTTCAGGGTAGTACTTCTGTAGTGCTTCAAAGCGATCATCGTCGGACATCAGTACCTGGCCAACCAAGTAACGCACCAGATTAAAGTTATCCATCCCAACTTCAGCCACCGGCCAAGTGTTATGCAGCGTCAACGAGCTGAACAGATCAGTCCAGGAACCTTCTTTCAGGAATTTGGTGGAGACCGCCGCAAAGGGGCCAAAAAATAGCGCGGGCTCACCGTCCAGGTTGCGCCGATCCAAGTGCGGCACGGACATGGGCGGAGAACCTTCGCCTGCTTTGCCATAGGCTTTTACGTCGTGCTGGGCCACCACGTCTGGATTAGTGGTGTAAAGGAACTGACCACTTACTGGGAAGCCTGCGTAAGCTTCGGCTTCAGGAATGCCAGATTCCTGCAGCAACAATAACGCAGCACCACCCGCACCGATAAAGACGTAGCGGGAATCCACGGTGGTTTCCCCACCGTTGGCGAGATCCGCTACAGTGACCTTCCAGGTATCGTCATCATTGCGCTCCAGACCGCGCACTTCACTGCTAAGCCCCAGCGTAAAGTGGTCGCTTTGCGCCAGCGACTCAACCATTTGGCGCGTTTGCGCACCATAGTTAACTTCGGTGCCCATCTGCATGCGCGTTGCTGCCACGGGCGTATCGCTATCTT
Organism: Halomonas sp. SpR1; assembly: GCF_031010175.1. Lineage (GTDB taxonomy): Bacteria > Pseudomonadota > Gammaproteobacteria > Pseudomonadales > Halomonadaceae > Vreelandella. The sequence goes on along the minus strand of NZ_JAUAMB010000057.1, from coordinate 13,212 downwards.
CACGCCCAGCCATCACTAGCGGCATCCAATCGGCCAGTTCCGCGCGATCCTCAGAGTACTCCATACCCGCATAAAGGGGGTTTTGCGTCATCGCCTGATAGCGCTTACCCAAGAAGTCGACGTCGTCCTCTCCCCAAACCACTGCAATGTGCGGCACAGTTTGGATAAACGAATCAGGCTCACCCAGAATGCCAGCTTCTACCTGGTGTGCCCAAAACTGACGGGAGACTTCGAACTGTTCAGTTACCTTAGTGGCACGCTCAATTTGAACTTGACCCTCAACCTCTGGAGTGTAATTTAGTTCCATGAAGGCCGAGTGCCCGCTACCTGCGTTATTCCAGGCGTTAGAGCTCTCTTCGGCAACTTGATCCAAGCGCTCATAAAGATGGATATTCCACTCAGGCTCGAGCTCTTGCAGATAAGTGCCCAGCGTGGCGCTCATAATGCCGCCACCAATCAATACCACATCAACAGGCTCATCGGCGGCAAGGGGCATGGCTGCCAGCGCCAACAGCGGAGAACAGAGTAATAGACTAAAACGTTTTTGCATGTCATGTCCCAGACGATACAGAAAGGACGCACCGGAATACTAAGTCTCCGGCATCGAGGGGGTATTATTTGTCGACTAAAGTCTAACAAAAATACGCCTATCCGGAAATATGCAATTTTACTTAAATGAGAGCGAATGGAATTTAAGCTATGAAACCAGAGGATCTGGAAAAGTTAGTGACTCGCACTATGCCTTTTGGCAAGTATGAGGGCCGTCTTATTGCCGACCTCCCTGGCGCTTATTTAAACTGGTTTGCTCGCGAAGGGTTTCCCTCAGGGGAAATTGGCCAGTTGCTGCATTTGATGCATGAAATTGACCACAATGGGCTAGGCCCGCTGCTTGATCCACTGCGTAAAACGCCTAGTCAACGTGGCGACAGCTAGGCTTTGCGTTTTTATCAACGCTCTAACGCGCGTTCAGAGCACGCTGAAATTCAGCACGGTAAGCCTCCTCATGCTGCGCGGTATCAGCAGGAAAACGTCCTAAGTCGACCGCCAGTTCAAAAAAGCCAGCCGCGGGTAGGCCATCGCCTCGGCGGCTAACGACAAGTGCCGCAGTAAAAGGCTTCTGCTGGGCAGCGTCTTCGCGCATTAACTGCTCTAATGCCTGGGTGACTTGAGCGATTGTTCGCGGTGGTGTGAGTGCAAGTGCACTAGCCACTTGCTGATACGTCATTGGCAGGGCATCACACGGTGCATTGAGAAGTAGCTGGCGAAGTGCGGCTACGTTATCGGTCATATCTATCCTATCGTCAGGGTTTAAAACGTTCACACTGCCCTTTGGCGCAGTGTTTGTGTTAATAAGTAGGTGTGCTAAGAATAGCGAAATACGCGGTGAAAAGGAGAACACATGGTAACGCGACTAACAGCGGCGCGCCCTCGCGGTGGCCGCTTGCCAGGCGTGCTGGCAGGCTTATCCATTCTGCTGATTGCGGTGGCAGCCCTAATGATAGCAAGCGCAGGGCCTGCTTATCGTGGTGAGCTTATCAGCTTAGGTGAGGCGTTTAACTTACTCCGCAACGGCATTTACGCCGCCGGAGGAGCCGTCGCGGTAAGCGTTATTACGCTGCTGTTCAGCATGCTGGTGCGTCGCTCCAGGCCTGCATTAATAGCCACTCTGGTGATCGTCGCCGCTGTAGCGCTGCTTTACGTGCCCTGGCAACATTGGCAGCGAGCACAACAGGTGCCCGCGATTCATGATATCACTACCGATACACAGAACCCGCCAGCTTTTGAAGCCTTGGCCGAGGCACGGGTAGCGGCGCCTAACGCGGTTGACTACCCCGGTGATACCACCGCTCAGCAGCAGCAAGCTGCTTACCCTTATATCAAACCGCTGGTCTTGGCCGAAGCACCACAAACGGTGCTGGCTGCCGCGCAGGCTGAGGCCGAAGAGGCTGGCTGGCGGATCGCCCGAATCACCGAAAATCAAATAGAAGCCACCGCAACCACCCGCTGGTTTGGCTTTGAGGATGACGTGGTCATTCGCTTGACCGAGATTGAAGACGGAGTGCAGGTGGATATGCGCTCGGCATCACGCCTGGGCGCCAGTGATGTGGGCACCAACGCGGCACGTATCGAAGCGTTTTTAACGGCGTTGGAAGCGCGGCTTAAATAGTTCTTTTTCGTTAATGTATCTGATCACGCTTATTGCCACCTTCACGCGCTAAAATTTGCTCAGCATCCAGCGTGGCGATAGGCACCTGATGATGGGTTGGGATATCCCCGCTCAATTGAAGCGCTTGATAACGCAGGGCGCAAACGCGTAAAAACGAAGTGAAGTTACCCAAATCGTGCCCAGCGTCGATGGATTCGTGATACAGGCGGGTAATCATTTGCGCAGTATTCATTCCATCCCGCTGGGCAATCTCTTCAAGAATGTGCCAGAAGTAATTTTCCATGCGCACACTGGTCACCATGCCATCAATGCGCAGCGAGTGCGTCTCGCTGCGCCAAAGTGCCGGGTCGGCTTGAATAAAGAGTTTACACATGGGCGTACTCCCTTGGTAGGCATCGTCTCTCGTGTATCCGTATTCACACTTAGCATAGCGGCATTTATAGGCACCGCAAACAAGAGCGCCTGGCAACTGCCGGGCGCAAGCCTCGTTAGGTTACTGCGACCAATCTCACTTATTCAGTAGCGCCATAAATTGCGCAAGCCAGGCCGGGTGTGCAGGCCATGCGGGGGCGGTAACCAAGTTGCCATCGGTTACCGCGTCGGTCACTTCCAGGTTGGCAAAGTGACCACCGGCAAGCTCCACCTCGGGCTGACAGGCCGGGTAAGCGGAACACTGCTTCCCTTCCAGTACTTTGGCAGCGGCTAATAGCTGAGCGCCGTGGCAAATCGCCGCCACAGGCTTGTTGGTCTCAAAAAAGTGCTGAACCATGGTTAGCACCTCTTTGTTCAAACGAAGATATTCAGGGGCGCGGCCACCAGGCACCACCAAGGCATCGTAATCGGCGGGGTTAATGCTGGCAAAATCAGCATTCAGGGCAAAGCGGTGGCCGGGCTTTTCAGAGTAAGTTTGATCACCTTCGAAGTCATGAATTGCGGTCGCCACAGTATCGCCTGAAGCTTTCCCTGGGCAGACAGCATCGACACGGTGGCCGACTGCCATGAGTGCCTGAAATGGCACCATGGTTTCATAATCTTCAGTGAAATCACCGGTGATCATTAAAATACGCTTGCTGCTCATCTCAGTGCTCCTCTTATCTATCTTATGGTTATTGATCGAGTGTTTGAGCACACGCGGGGCGTGTTAGATGAGACTAGCAAGCGCTCCCTACCATTGGGTAGTAGGTCAATACTACAGTGAAACTTCCTTCTGCGGCGGCAGCGTCAGTTGACGTTGTCCGGCATGATCGCTAACACGGAAACGTCCTACCAGCGAATGCATATCACCGGCACGATCATCCAGGGTATGGCTGGCAGTGGTCGCTTCCTGCACCAACCGGGCATTCTGGTGGGTTACCTGATCCAACTGCGAAATGGCCTGGTTGATCTGATCGATCCCAGCCGATTGCTCATGGGTCGCCCCCGCAATCTCGGTGACATAGCGCGTCACCTCACTCAGGCTATCAATGATTTCCTGCAGGTGCTTACTAGAGGCGTTCACAAGCTGCTCGCCTTCACTCACCTTGGCGACACTGTCGTCTACCAAATGGCGAATTTGGGCGGCTTCTTCGGCGCTGCGCCCGGCTAATTTGCGAACTTCCTGAGCCACCACGGCAAACCCTCGCCCCTGCTCGCCCGCTCGCGCCGCTTCAACAGATGCGTTGAGCGCCAGCAAGTTGGTTTGAAAGGCGATATCGTCAATGGCTTTAATGATCGAGGTAATTTTCTCGCTCGCCTCACGGATATCCCCCATCGCCGCCGTCGTGCGTATTGACACATCGCCTGCGGCACGGGCGCGCTGGTCAACATTACCGCTGGCATCTTTGGCCTGATCAGCGTACTCAGCGGTTTGTTTCACCGTGGCAGTAATCTCTTCAAGGCTTGAGGCCGTTTCCGCCAACGACGCCGCCTGCTGGTCGGTACGCTGGGAGAGGTTCTCATTACCCGCGGCAATTTGACGGCTGCTGGCTGCAATGGATTCGGCGCTCTCGCGAATTTGCGCCACCATGCCTTCAAAGGTATCCATCATGTTATTAAACGCTTGGGCAGTTTGGCCCACTTCATCGTTGCGTTTAAGTTCAAGACGCTTAGACAGGTCAGCATTTTCGCCTGCGGCGCCGCTGATGTTTTCCATTTGATGGCGCATCGCCACTAGCGGCCCCAGCACCCGCACCATGGTACGCCAGCCAAAAATCGCAAGTAACACGATAACCGCTAGAGTGACCATAATCAGTAACGAGCGACCAGCGTTGGCTAACGTTTCGGCCTGGGTAGAGGCGCTTTGGGCTTGTCCCACGGTATACGTTTCAACATCACTCAAAGCATCGCGCATTTGATCCATGGCTTGAGCCACACTGGCAAGCGCAGCTTGTACCTGTTCGTGTAGCGCAAGCTGTTGCAAACGTAGCTCATACACAGCGTCGTCATCGGATACCATCAGCCCTTCCAGCTCAACAATGACATCGTCTAAGTCAAGAATCAGCGCGCGCTGCTCTACTTCGGTGCTGGGTGCTTCTGCGATCGCCGCCAATGATTGACGGGCCAGCCCCACTTGTTGGGCAATTTCATTGTAACGCAGGTTGACCAATGCATCGGCACTGCCTGTTTGCATCATCTGACGGCCAAGGTCGGATAGCTGCGCCAATGCCATGCGCGCGTTACCGCTCAAACGACCGATATCAGCTTGTGTAGCAAACATGTTGTCCAACAGCTGCGTGGGCAGTGTGGTCATGCCATCTTCGCGCCAAGCTTCTATCAATACGCGCTGCTCCTGGCGACTGCGAACCTGCGCCAATGCAGCACGCCCAGCAATATCTTCAGCACTCAGCATTACTTGAGAAATGAGCGCTTGCATAGCGCTAATACGCTCAGCCATTTGTATTTGGAGACTCAACTCCTCACGCCGCACCGTTTCAAGCGCAGTATCACCTTCCAACAACGCTTGATAATGACTCTCTAATGCACTCAGACCTTCAGCTATATCAATTCCACTCAATGCTTGCTGTGCTGCGCGAAAGCGTTCATCTAATTCGCTCTGATTGGTGGTCTCATCAAGGGCTGCTACGCTCTCTGCCGCAAGCAAATCCGCATGACGTTGGCCAAATGCTCCCATAGTCAGCACCATGCCCCGGCTGGCATCTTCCAGCGGCAGCACCTCACCGATAATATAACGCTGCGAGTCAATGAGCCGTTGGTTGGTCACCCAGCCCGTTGCTGCCAGCACTATGGCTCCCAACACCGCAGCCAAGAACAGGCTGATCAGCATCGCTCTAATACTTAAGGTTTTTTTCATTATCTGTTTTCACTCGTGTCAGGGTCTTACAGGTAACGTAAGCTGTGTGAATGACAGCTTTAAGGCAACAAGCTCGCCCATTCCACCGACTCGAAACGGCCATTGGTGATAATGGTTGGCCACACCGCATCGCTGGCCTGATGGTCATTCGGCCCCAAGCTAACCGGCTCTTCCAGTCCAATATCAATCGATCCCAAACCGAGTAAACCATCCACAATGGCGTCACGGTCTGGATTAGCGCCGGCGGCTTTCACCCCCTCAACAAAGAGCTTAGCGGCTAAATAACCTTCGAGTGAGATAAAGTCAGGTTCACTACCACTGGCATGGGCGTCCAACGCTTCACGGTAGGCTTCTACGGCGGGCAAGTCGGCATCCAGGGGAGGCACCACCTGAGTGATAATGACGCCTTCAGCCAAATCACCAAGTTCATCCATAAGCGCCTGGCTGCCCACAAAAGAGACGTTCAAAAATACCGCATCAGGTAAATCATTCTTCGCTTCACGAATAAAATCAGCAGCAGGGCCGTAAGTACCGACAATGATAATGGCGCGAGGCGTCACTGGCGCTTCCAGAATAGTCGCTAGCCCCTGGTGAATATTGCGCGTGCCACGTGTAAAACGTCCATGGGCGAGTGCCGCGATATTGTCGACGCCATGGGCAGTTAATGCCTGGGCGGCACCATTGTATCCCGCATCACCAAAGCTATCGTTTTGAGTAAAGAAGGCAATTTCCTCGGGCAAAACACCTGCTTCCAGCAACCCATCCACCATCGCGGCAGTTTCTTGTACGTAGCTGGCCCGATAGTTGATCACATAGCGATCAGGCGGCGATTTGCGCAGAACCCCGGCGCCGGTAAATGCCCCGTAAAGCAAGGTTTTATATTCATTATGGATGGGAATGGTCACCGTAGCGGTGGGAGTGCCGACGTTGCCGATCGCCGCCAGTACATCGTCATCCTGAATCAGTTGTCGGGTATTGCTGGCAGCTTGCAGCGGTTTGTACTGATCATCTCGTGCAATCAGTGACAAATTCTCGCCATTAACCCCGCCCGCCGCATTGACCTCAGCAAAGTAGGTCTCGATACCTTTTTGCATGCCCAACCCAAGTGGTGCAGCCCCTCCGCTGGAAGGAGCAACAATCCCAAAGGTCAGTTCTGCCTGCGCGAGTAATGGAGCAAACACCCCGCCTAATAAAGCTATGCTTAGTAAAAACTTTTTTAATAAGACTTTTCTTAACAACCAAGTTCCCAATCGTCGCATTGATCTGCTCCTTCATAGCTAGATCACTTCCCCTTGTAAATAGCATGAACGAAGGCGTGTAGTGCTCCCCTCACACCTTCGCCACATTACCGAGCTTTTATCTATTACTATCGGCAGGAGAATATACGACTAAAGATTAATTATCGTTAATTAATAGGTAACAATTTTTACCCCCTCTGTAACACTCACTCACAAGATAAAGAAGCAAGCCAAATTATTCTAAAAATCATGCTCTTAAAATATTAAGCGCTTGCTAAGCAGGCCTTTCGATAGCGAAACGGTCGCTAATTCGAATGTAATCACTGCCTGCTAGGCGCCCAACAGGTTTGAGTAAATCCATATCCACATGGCGGCCGTCCCACAGCGAATCGTCAATATGGATAGAGACAACTTGCGCCAGCACTAAGGTTCCAGCCAAAGGCTGGTCGCCAAACCGGATCATATCGAACAGTTTGCAACCAAACGCCACGGGAGCGTTGGCAATCCGCGGCACACTAACGCCAGCCATTTCAGCTTTTTCAAGCTCTGCCAGGGCAAACTCATCCTCTCCTGGCGGCAAACTGGCGCTGGTGGTATTCAGCGCGTCAATGAGCCCTTCACTTCCCACGTGCACGACACACTCCGGCACTTCCTTTAAATTGCGCACCGTATCTTTAAGTTCACCGCTACCATTAAGTAGCGGCGAAAACGCCAGCACTGGAGGGTTTACGCTAGCCACGTTAAAAAAGGAAAATGGCGCCAAATTGGCATTTCCCTGCTTATCCTGGGTAGATACCCAGGCAATCGGCCGTGGGCAAACACTGCCAGATAGCAGCCGGTATATAACCCCCGGGCTTAGCGGTGCATCATCTAATAGGTAATCACTCATTGTGGCTCCTTGGTGACGAGGTTTCAGGTTAGTATCACTTTATAACAGCAAAGCCCACGACGCTCTGTTTTGCCATTATCGGTGCGGACAGTTTAAGGATCCCTTTTAATGAAGATTGTTATCTCTGATGACTACCAAGACTGCGTGCGTCATTTAGACGCCTTCAAACAGCTCGAAGGCCATGATGTAACGGTTTATCACGACACCCTTACCGACTTGGACGCGCTAAGTGCACGTTTCCAGGAGGCCGAGGCGTTAGTGCTTATTCGCGAACGTACACCGATTACTGCCGCCCTACTTGAGCGTTTGCCCAATCTGAAAGTCATTAGCCAAACAGGTGGTGGCGCGGCGCATGTGGATATAGAGGCCTGCCGCCGTCATGGTATCACCGTAATGACGGGCACCGGCTCTCCCTACGCCGCTGCAGAGTTAACCTGGGGCTTGGTGCTTTCGGCAATGCGGAACATACCGGCAGAGGTTGAGAACCTGAAAGCGGGCCGCTGGCAGCGCACATTAGGCACCGGTCTTAAAGGGCGCACACTGGGTATTTTTGGTTACGGAAAAATCGGCAGCTTAGTCGCGCGCTATGGCCAGGCATTTGAAATGAAAGTGTTAGTGTGGGGCCGTGAGGGTACTCGACAACGGGCTACTGAGGCCAGGTTCGAAGTGGCCGCAAGCCAGGCTGACTTGTTTCAGCGTTCAGATGTACTAAGCCTGCACCTCCGATTGAATGACGATACCCGGGGTATCGTCAGCGCTGAATCGCTGGCTCAAATGAAGCCCACGTCGCTGCTGGTAAACACCAGCCGCTCTCAGTTAGTGGCTCCCGGTGCGCTAGAGCAGGCTCTGAAAGCCGGCCGCCCTGGTCAGGCAGCAGTAGACGTATTTGATACTGAACCTGTGTTCGAAGACTCATTGCTGGCATTGCCCAATCTCGTCGCTACCCCCCACCTTGGCTATGTGGAAAAAGATAGCTACGAGCTCTATTTTGGCGATGCGTTTAGCAACCTACTGGCGTATATCGATGATCAGCCCGTCAACAATCTAGCCAGTTGATTGAGCGCGCTAACGAGCGCGGCGACCGCCACCTCTGTGCCAATTGTGCTAGCCTAATAGGTTCACGAGTAACACAGAGGCCATTAATGCTCACCATTTCTAGCAACGTTACCTTGGCTGACTGGGAAATTGACATTAGCCAGATTCGCGCCCAAGGGGCGGGCGGCCAGAACGTCAATAAAGTCGCCTCAGCGGTACATCTGCGCTTCGATATTCTTAGCTCCACGCTGCCACCGCTGTACAAACAGCGCTTAATGGCGCTCTCCGATCAGCGCATCAGCAAAGAGGGTGTGGTGATCATTAAAGCTCAGAGCCACCGTAAGCTTGAGCTGAATAAAGAGGATGCGCTGGCGCGTTTAAAAGAGCTGATACAGAGCGCCAACAAAGAGCAAAAAGTACGCCGAGCCACCAAGCCAACTAAAGGCTCCCAGCGCCGCCGCGTCGATCATAAAACCCGTAAGGGCAAAATTAAATCGCTGCGCGGTAAGGTGTCGGCATCTTAATGACTCAACACTCCGGATCACGCTCTAAGCGCCCCCTCTCGCCCTGCGTACAGATCTGCCAGATTGAGCCTACAACATCCGTGTGCCACGGCTGTGGCCGAACGCTGGATGAAATCGCGAGCTGGGGAGGAATGACCGAGGCCGAAAAAGCCCCGGTATGGGAACGTCTGGAGAGCGAAGGCTATGTTTCTGAAAGCTATGTTGCCAAAAGCAGTGCTTCCGGCGGGTGACGGTCGCTCAATATATGGTGCAGCTCACCGCAGGCTACCATCGGGTCGTCACAGTTGATAACAATATCCGAGTGAGCCAGTACATAGCTACGGCCGGTAATGGTGTTCTCCACTACCTGGTAAGCGCCCTCCTGATGGGTACCGATAAAGGTGCCAATAAAGCCTGTCTCCCGAAGTGATACCGTCTCTAGTTTATCACCCAGTTTTAGCCGCTTTTCGTAGTTCATCAGCGCCAAGCGCGCTGATGTACCGGTGCCCGTGGTGCTGCGGCAAATAACGCCAGGATGGACGTACGTCGTTGACCGTGACCGTATATAGCCCTCCCCTATCTGCTCTTCAGGCCCCATAAAGTGCAAAAATGGCAGCGGCCCCACATCGCCCAAGGTGTAGTGGGAAAAACCCCGCTGCGCTTTTATCGCTTCGACAATTTTGTAGGCGCACTCCGAAAGCGCACGCTCCTCATCACGCGAAAGCTTAAAGCCAAGCTCTGTGGCATCTACCAAAGCGTAAAAGCCACCACTATAGGCTATGGAATAGGTAACTTCACCAATCCCAGGAACCTGAATCTTATCGCGATAGGTATCGATATAGCTGGGCAAGCCGCCACAGGTCACCGATTCCACCACACCGTTGTGCACTTTCGCTTCGATTTGTACTAACCCTGCCGGCGCTTCGAGTTTAAAGCGCTGTATGCCTTCCTGCTTAGGCACAATCCCGCTCTCCAGCACTGCTGTAGCGGTACACAGTGTGTTTGAGCCGGAGTAGATGGGGTACCCCATCACCTCCATAATGATGTAACCCGCCACTGCGTCTGGGTGCGTGGCGGGCACCAGCAAATCAACCGACATTTCAGGAATGCCATAGGGTTCTTCCAGCAGCAGGCGCCGCAATCCGTCGGCGTCATCGCGCAAATACTCCATCTGCTCGCGCACGGTAGCACCAGGCAATACATCAATCCCCCCCGTGACGATACGACTAACATCGCCTCCGGCATGGGTGTCCATTAGCTGAATGGTATGCAGTTTATGCACTAGTGACGCTCCTGAACGACGGAAGAGGAATTTTCGAGAGCGAACGGCTCACCGTGAGAGGCCCACTGAGCATCGGGGACAAGCACAATTTTACCCAGGTAGTTGCTATCCCGGTTGACAAAATAACGCTCGGCAGCGTGCAGATCAGAGAGCTTAAAGGCGGCATGCAGCACCGGTTTTAAGTCACCGCTGCGAATCCATGCCACTAGTTGTTCGGCCTCTTCACGGGTGCCGTGGGAAACGCCAAATATCTGTACTTGGTAAAGATAGATGCGGGTCCACATCATTTCGCTTAGGTTGCCACCGCTGGCACCGGCAATGGAGAGGCGCGGGTAGCTCTTACGCCCCTGCATATCGACAATCATGGTGTCGATAAACAGGTTGGTCATCTCACCGCCGACCAAATCCATCACTGTATCGATCGGTTTGCCGTCAGTGGTTTTCAGCACCCGCTCTACAAAGGTGGGCAGATCGCCTCGATCAATCACCGCTTCCGCCCCTAGTGCGGTGAGCGCCTCGGCTTTGTCTAACTGGCTAACTGCATAGGGTATGGCCCCCACAATCCGGCAGAGTTGAATTAGCGCAGTTCCAACACCGCCGCTGGCACCGCTGACCAAAACACGCTCTCCGGCACTCACCTTGGCGGCGGTCATCATATGGTAAGCGGTTTGATACGAGCACATGCCCATTGAGGCCAGCTCGGCGTCGTGCAGCTCAGGGTTGGGCACGTGATAAAACTGATCAGCAGGCACAGCGATATACTCAGCAAAACCGCCGTCGGCCCCGTGGCCATAGTAATCAGGGGTTAGGTTAATATCACGGCGTTCATCGGCGTAAATATTAAAATCAAGCAGTCCGCGCTGGCCAATGCGCTCGGCGTCAACGCCTTCGCCAACCGCCACTATTCGGCCAGCGACATCGGCGCCTTGAATCCGCGGGAAGGTTAAGGTTGGGGTGCCGCCCATGGCAAAGGAAGTCACATCACCTTTGTCTTTGGTCGGGTACAGGCCTTCACGCGCCTTGCGGTCAGTGTTGTTCTTCGCCGTAGCGGTCACCTGTACCAGTACCTCGCCCGCCTTGGGCTGCGGCGTGGCGACACTCTGATGGTATTCAAGTTTTTCGATACCACCATGCCCGGTCAATAGCATGGCAGCCATTGTCGCGGGCACCGTGTGTGTTGTCTCGGCCATGGAGTGACTCCTAAGTTGGGCTAACGCTCGATTAGCTAAAAACAGGAACGCCAATCAGCACTGTGTGCAAGTAAAAGGCGAACACCACATACGCTATCAAGCCGACGAGTACGGTAGCAATGGTGGCCATTTTATGAGTACTGACGGGCGCAGGCGGTGTTAGGCGGTCGCGCTTTTTGGCGGCTTTAAACGCCAGGATAGCCCAGATAAGAAAGGCAGCAAAAAAGATAATGTCGCCTAAGCGTCCATTGGCCAGCAGATGGGCAAATGACCAGATTTTTACCGCCAGCATCATGGGATGGCCAAGCTTGGCCTTAATCGCGTTATGCGGAATGTAGGCCGCTACCAGCATAACAAAGGCGGGCACCATCAGCAGCGCTACCGCATGGCGCATCCCCATGGGGGGGTACCAGATATAGAGGGGGTCGAGGCGCATCTGGCCAAAACCGTAAATAGCGATGACCAGGCCAACGATGGAGATCGCCGAATAGGCGACTTTCCAGGTAGTCTCGCCGTGTTTCGCAATCTGCTGCTGACGCCACTTTTCAGCAAAGATGCGTACAGAGTGGCTGCCTAAAAAAATCAACAGCCCGATAATCATAATTGTCATGGAACAACTCCCAGTGAAAACGCTAGTCGACGGCTTTATGCCTTATAGTCTCGGTCGCTGCAGAGGATGCCACACTCAGCCACCGACCACCTATGCATGCGTCAACTTTTCGCTCACGGGCTAAAACCAATGCTTGCGCTTAAATAACCAAATCATTATCCCACCGATGCCCAGCATAGCGCCCCATACAAAAAAGTAGCCGTACTGATAGCGCAGCTCGGGCATGTTTTCGAAGTTCATGCCGTAAATTCCGGCGATAAACGTAAGAGGTACAAAGATCGCAGTAATCACCGTGAGCACCCGCATGGTGATATTTAACTGGTGGGAAGAAATAGAGATATAGCCATCGACCAAATCACCGCAAATGTCGTAGTACATTTGGGTCAAGGTATAGAGACGCTCGAAACGATCCGCTACATCGTTGATCGCGTGCAGGGTCTCACTCTCTTCCCGCGGCAAGTGATCATAGTCGTAAGTAGTGAGTTCCTGGGTTATCCCCTGGTGGTAGCTAAAGATGCGGCGCATTTTAACCAGCCGGGAACGGTAAGTGATGATCTTGCGCATTACCACATCATTACCATTTTCCAGCAGTTCGTCTTCAAGATCGCTCAACGCCGTTTCAAATTCGAGCAAACTGTCAATGTAAAAGCCTGCTGAAATATACATTACCCGCAGCGCAACATGCTCTGGAGAGTGGGCCAGTAGCGCTTTACCCTGATCATTGAAAAGGTTCTCAATAGAGAGCGCCTGGCCGGGGTGGAGGGTGACCAAAAAGCGCTCGCCCACAAAAAAGCAAACCTGTTGCGGCAAATAGTTCAGCTCAGCATCGAAAGAGGAGATACCGCGATAAATAATCAAGGTGTGATTATCAAACTCTTCAATCCTGGATTCATAGAATAACCGCAGCACTTTGGATCACACAGTAGAGGAAGGAGGGCCAGCGCCGGTACCCTCTCGACTTTACCGACCAAAGTGAAGCAGAGCATGGGATACCGACAACTGACCCAGG
>NZ_JAUAMB010000056.1 GCF_031010175.1 Halomonas sp. SpR1 | reverse complement strand
GGCGAGAAGGTCAGTTTTTCAGGTACCATTTTGGAAGCGGCTGTTGGTGTTGGTTTTTGGTGTAAGGCCCTGAAACTTTAACACTTTCAGCCGCTTCCTTTTATGCCTCGTGAGAAATTCGGGCTAGCTGTATACCAAAGGTACGTTGTTGATTAGAGACCATTTGGTAATCAATTAGACCGTAATCCAGCTTAGGTTCAGAATCGCTGCCATCACCTCCAGCTCGGCGGCTTAGCACTTGAGCAGCAACAAGCACATCCTGATGGGGGCGTAAGGAGACGTTGAGGCCGACTTCTGTGAATTCTAAGCTGCCTTCATCTCGGCTGCTGTGGCCAAAAAAATTGTTATCGTCGGTAATAACTAGCGCCTGGCTAAGAAAACCATGCACCTGCAGAGTATCCAGAACGTGCTCATCGCTTTGGGCATGGGCAGATAAGCCCATCACAACGGTGCCCAGCAGCATGGCAATGGCTCGGCATTCATTCCATCGAAATGACTTGGACGCTATCATCCAGATACTCCCTTTCAAGATACCCAATAGCCCCCGGTGTCGAGGCTACGCGCTCGCGCATCTCTTCCTGATCGTTTACTCGGTCGGGGGCTTGCCCGGTGCCTGAAAAGACCATGCGATCCCAGGCTAACTGAAGTTGGTGTGGGTAAACAGCCAACTGCTCTTTGGTAAAGCGAGCATGAACGGGGTTGTTGTTACTTAAAACGAATACCCTAACCGCTTGGCCATCCGGCCATGAGCGTTGGCGCATGGCAAAAATTGCGCGGGTGGTATCCCGATTCAGCCATTGGGTGGCGACATCAGGATGAGCCACTAAATACAGGGGGGCCTCACGAGCGATGGCATTCGTTGCTGCGAAAGTGAGTCCCACCAGCAAAAAAAGGGTGGTCACTGCCAGTAAGGCCAGTCGTAATGAAGAACCGCTTATAACGGGTGATGACATTGATGGCGACTTACTGGTTGATTGATGAACGCCAGCTTCACGCACGATGCAGTTCTGCTCTGCACATTAACGGTGTATGAATTGATGACGTGTTCTCCCTCGCAGCACTAATGGAACTGTGTTTATACTCAGCTCTTCTGGTATGACTGAAAGATACGCATCTAAACACAACTGTGCCGTATCGATACGTCACATACGCAAACACTACATCAATTCAAGAAAAATAACAGGATGTTATGTCAACGAACAGCGAGGATAAGTTGTGGCTATTCCATTACCGTATGTTTGTACATAATAGCAAATCGCCTGTGCGACACTGAGATTGGCATCTATCTTAAAAGGAGCATCCATTATGTTCACTGGCCTCAGTGCATTTCCGCTAACCCCTATGAGCGAGCAGGGCATTAAAGAGTATGAGTTTGCCCGCTTGGTTGAGCATTTAGCTGAGGCTGAGGTGGACTCCATTGGCGTGTTGGGCTCGACGGGGAACTACGCCTATTTGAACCCTGATGAGCGTGCCCGTGTTGTGAAACTTAGCGTTGAAAATGCAGCTGGCGTGCCGGTTGTCGCGGGCATTGGTGCGTTACGTACACGTGATGTGCTAGCCAATGCAGAGAGAGCTCAGCAGGCAGGCGCCAGCGGTGTATTGCTAGCGCCGGTTTCCTACCAAAGGCTTACCAACGACGAGGTTTTCGACCTCTACGCTACGGTTTCCCAATCGCTGAGTGTACCGCTTTGCGTTTATGACAACCCCGGCACTACCCATTTTGAATTCAGCGATGAGCTGCATGGTCGGATTGCCCATCTGCCCCAGGTTCGCTCTATCAAAATTCCCCCGGTAAACAGCGATATTCAAGCGGCAACGGAGCGAGTTGCACGGCTGCGTAAGCTGATTCCTTCTGAGGTCACCATCGGTATCAGCGGTGACGCGGCAGCAGCCACCGGTCTAAACGCGGGGTGCGATGCCTGGTACTCGGTTATTGGCGGCCTATACCCCCACCTAGCGTTGGCGCTAACCCGAGCTGCTCAGGCAGGGGATGCCCAAACGGCTCAGCAGTTTTCAGAACAGCTAGAGCCACTGTGGTCGCTATACCGTGAATACGGGGGCAGCCTACGAGTGGCGGCTACTATTGCAGAAGTCACTGGCAGAGTGAGCCAGTCATGCTTGCCCCAGCCACTACAAACGCTGCAAGGGGATAATCGCAGAAGAGTAGAGCAGGCACTGGAACAGCTTGGGCTCGATTAACACTAAGCCTTTGTGCAATAAGCACACCTGCCCTGAAGCCTTAAAGCCAAAGGGCTGAAACTGTTCCAGGGGAAGAACGAGAGCCGAATAGGGCAGCCGTTAAGCGAATACTAGCGCGGCCATCTAGTGGTTTAGAGTTAAGCGCCGACCTTGATCTTCACCAGGGGGGGCAAAGTATCTGCGAGCTGCCTTGCAAGGGTACTCTTGCCACTGCCACTCGTGCTGACCACATTTATTTTCATGGTGAGTTCTCTTTAGGTGGCGAAGCATCTTATAAACTGATCAGTCAGTGGGCAACTGACACCCATCATCAATGTCAGTGATCAGTTAGGCTTGTAAGGTGCTAAGCGTATTTAAACGTCAACGCTGAGACGCAACCACTAGGGTAATCGACCTATGATCCATTCAGAGCATCATCGATCTCACCGTAACGGTTGGCTGCGTGCCGCTGTGATGGGCGCTAACGATGGCATCGTTTCTACGAGCAGTTTGATACTGGGCGTTGCCGCGGCCAGTACCACTCAAAGTGATATTATGCTGGCGGGTATTGCGGGCTTGGTAGCCGGTGCCATGTCGATGGCCGCTGGCGAGTATGTTTCGGTAAGCTCACAATCGGACACCGAAAACGCTGATCTTGAGATCGAACGCAAAGCACTGGATGAGCATTACGAACTAGAACAGGAAGAGCTTGCGGCTATCTATGAAACCCGCGGCTTGACGCCTGAGCTGGCACAGCAGGTCGCTGAGCAACTGATGACCAACGACGCCCTGGGCGCGCATGCGCGAGATGAGATCGGCATCACCGACACCAGCCAAGCTCGCCCTCTCCAAGCAGCGCTCTCTTCAGCCGCGACGTTCACCATCGGCGCGCTGCTACCGCTACTGGTG
The DNA here is from genome assembly GCF_031010175.1 of Halomonas sp. SpR1. Lineage (GTDB taxonomy): Bacteria > Pseudomonadota > Gammaproteobacteria > Pseudomonadales > Halomonadaceae > Vreelandella. The sequence goes on along the minus strand of NZ_JAUAMB010000056.1, from coordinate 15,584 downwards.
GCTTGGTGGGCGCCTCCCGCGCTGCTTATTCCTCTGGTCGCGTTGTTCTCACTGCTCTTTTTAGCCTTTCTGGGCGCTATCGCTGCCCGAGTGGGCGGAGCACCGATCCTGAAAGCGGCGGCAAGAGTAATGTGCTGGGGTACGCTCGCCATGGCGTTAACAGCCGCCATTGGGCATGCGTTTGGAGTGATGGCTTAAACGTCGGGCAGCTTACGGCAGGGTTGAATTCCAGCTAAGTGCCAGCACTCATAGAAGGGTAAGCAATTCACAAGGAGTCGTTATGACAACGTTAGTGATTGGCGCGAATGGACAGATTGGCAAGCAGTTTTGCGAACTGGCCCAAAAAGCGGGCACGCCTATCAAGGCGATGATTCGCAGTGAAGAGCAGGCAGCTTGGTTCAAAAAGCGCGGCATTGATACCGTGGTTGCCGATTTAGAAGGTGAGTTTGAGCACGCCTTTGACTGCTGTGACCAAGTGGTCTTCACGGCGGGATCAGGCCCGCACACCGGGCCGGATAAAACCTTGATGATTGACCTTTTCGGCGCCATTCGTACCGCCGATATTGCCAAGCAAAAAGGCCTCTCCCGCTACATCATGATTAGCGCCATGCGAGCAGAGCAGCCGTTGGACGCGCCCGAGAAAATGCGCCCCTATATGACCGCGAAATTTGCCGCCGATGCCCACCTTCGCAATAGCGGTGTTCCCTACATCATTCTCAAGCCAGGGCGTTTGACCGACGAAACAGCCAGCCAGCGGTTTGCTAGTTCGCTGGATGAAGCCGGCGACAACCAAATCTCCCGGGCTAACGTCGCCCTTGCGCTACTTCATGCTGTGCAAAAGCCCGATTTGGTCAATCAGGAGTATCTACTGCTGGATGGGAAACGCTCGATTGGCGACATCATTCAGTAATTGGCGTGGGGGGGGCGCTACTCAATGTATATCTGCACGCATGTTGGCCCTCGCTGCAATTAAGCAGGAAGTATCAAGAGGTGGCTGTTGCCACCTTTTGATACTGATATTTCACAAATCAGGTATTGGTGCCGAGAGCCTGGGCTGGCGAACACGATGATGCGCTTCGCATTGCTAAACTCACGCTAATGAATACGGCTGTATTGGCTACCAAGCCGCAGAAGCCAGCATGCCAGCCGAATGGGGTGCTAACACCAAATTGAAATAATAGGGTCAATGCAGCACCTATTGCCAAGCCAGCGAAAGCGCCAGTACGGGAAGCACGGCGCCAGAACAATGCGCCGAGCAGCATGGGGAGTAACTGCACCACGATGCCATAGGCGCCGAGTAGCAGGTCAACCAATGAGCCGGGATTGACTAGGGCAAGCAGGTAGGCCGCAAGTGAGATTAGCACCACGCCGTAGCGAGTCAGTTTGAGCGCCTTATCGTCGGGCATGTCGCGCAGCGCTGGTAAGTGCTGGCCAACGTCGCGTACCAGAATAGTAGCGGAGGTATGGGCTAGATTGGCAGCAGTAGACATAGCCGCGGCCAGGGCACCGGAGAGGGCCACGCCGATTAGCCAAGCCGGGAAGTCAGCTAGTTCGACTACCAGCGTCAACAATACTCGATCAGCGGAGTCAAGCGGGCTATCCTCCAGCAGTAGAACCCCAGCAAAACCAATAATCAGCAATGGTACCAACAGATAGCTGTAAAGAGGGTAGAGTACGAACACCCGCTTTAGGGTTCGTTCATTGCGGGCACTATAGAACTTCATGAAAATGTGCGGCCACATTACGCAGCCTAGAGCACTTACCAGAATAGCCGTGGAGAAAGCGCCCCAGCCCATGCCGCCTGCGCCGGGCATGGTTAGGTATTCTGGGGCTTCTCGCTGTAGTTCGCGGAACATCTCGCCGACTCCACCAAAGAATTGGTCAGCCGTAGCCAAGCCCAGGAACCACGCCACGCCCACCATCATCACGCCCTGAAGTAGGTTGGTCCAACCGATGCCTTGTAAGCCGCTTGCATAGACATAGGCCGCTACCACGCCACAGGCGAGTAAACTGCCGAGCCAGAAGGGAATAGTGCCAGAGGTAGCCGCCTCGAAGAGCAGTCCTGCACCGGCGATCTGAATGGTCAAATAGGGAATCATTGCTAACACGCTGACTACGCCGATGAATAGGCCCAGCAAGTTGCCACGGGTTGGGTAACACGCGGAGAGGAACTCTGCTTGAGTCAGGAAGCCATGGAGGCGGCCGAGTCGTGAGATGTAGGGGGCGATCAACCACCACACGATTACGGCCAGTGCCAGGTAGGCGATGATATAGAGTGCTGGAGCTCCCTTGCTGTAGGCCCACCCAGGGGCGCCAAGGAAGGCGAAGGCAGAGAATATCTCTGCACCGAGAATAAAGAACAGCACCAGTAAGCCCATGTGTCGGCCACCGGCCACATACCCTTCCAGAGAGGAGTTTTGATTGTGGCGTGCGCTTAGTCCCACTGTTAGCACAATCAGTAGGTAGGCCAGGGTAATGGTGGTGATCAGCAGTGAATCACTCATCGTCCACCTCCTGTGCGGCATCATGGCGATAGGCAATGACCAATCCCACGAACAGGGCAAACACCCAGGCTACATACCAGAACAGGAAAAAGGGCAAACCGATTATCATCGGTTCAATACGATTCGCTACCAGTGCACCGGGCCAGATCATGGCCAGGGCACAGACAGTAAAGTAAATCAGCATTCCCCTAGAAGGGAGCGAGGGTCGAGATTTCATGTGCATACCTCGTTTTTATGGAGTTGTACGGTTATTTCGTGGTGCTTTTGTAGAGTTATAAGGAGTGGCGTTAGCCTTAGTCAGTTCGTAACAAGCGCGTTAAGGCCGACCGCTAAAAGCAACCGGCAGCCAGTGGGAATGATGTCGTCGTTAAAGTCATAACGGGCGTTATGAAGTGGCGATGTGATGTCGCCCTTCGCTGTGCCGAGAAAGAAGTAGGCCCCTGGGCAGCGTTGCAGCATGAAGGAAAAGTCCTCACCGCCGAGGCTGGGATCCACGTCGCGTACTAGGGCCGACTCACCGAGTGTTTGCACAATGCAGGCTTCCACATGACGGGTTTCCGCCTCGGTATTGATCGTCGCTGGAAATATGCGCTGGTAATCGATCTCAATGTCACCGCCATGGGCTATTGCCACTCCTTCACAGACGCGGCGAACCGCATGCTCCATACGATCCTGGGTATCAGCATCTAGGCTTCTGGCTGTTCCGCTGATGCGCACTTCATCGGGAATGATGGCGAAGCCGTCCAGGTCGCCGCCCTGCAAACCGCATAGACTCAAGGCGGCGGGCGAGAGTGGATTGATATCACGTGCGACCACGGAGTGCAGGTTCTGAATAAGGGCGCCCGCCATGCGGACAGGATCCGTCGACAGGTGGGGGTTGACGCCGCCGTGGCCTCCCTTGCCGCGTACTCGGATATCTAGACGGTCGGTGGCTGCCATTATCGCGCCGGGTCGAATAGCCACTTGGCCTGCAGGTAGCGAAGGCCAGTTATGTAGGGCATAAATTGCCTGCATAGGAAAGCGCTCAAATAGGCCCTCTTCAACCATTGCTCGGCCGCCCCCCAGGCCCTCTTCGGCTGGCTGGAAGACGAGATGAAGAGTACCCGCGAAGCCACGATGTTCGGCTAGGTAGCGGGCCACGCCGAGTAGCAGAGTAGTGTGACCGTCATGACCGCAAGCATGCATCCGGCCGGGCACTGTTGAGGTATAGCTATGTTCGCTTAGCTCTTGGATAGGCAGTGCGTCCATATCAGCACGTAGGCCAATATGTCGTCCGTTGTCAGGTCGCTCACCCTTCACGGTCGCAACGATGCCGGTTTTACCAATGCCGGCTTCAAAGGGCAAGCCGAGACGTTCTAGTTCTGTCGCGATGAGCTTAGCCGTTTCGTATTCCTGAAACCCTAGCTCCGGGTGGCGATGTAACTCATGTCGTATCTGGGTCAGTTCGGCGTGGTGGCGCTCGAAGAAGTTTGGATCGATGAGTTTTGTCATAGTCAATGCACATGGTTGTGAATGGTCTTTTCATCTTGGTTGTTTCGATAGCATAGAGAAAATAGTTTTTTTATTAACTTTCCATACTAATATTGGATGGATTACGGCTAGATATTATGGCTGGGGGCACCAGATGGACTTCAAGCGTTTAAAATATTTTCAAGTAGTTGTGGAGGAAGGCGCCATATCATCGGCGGCCCGGCGGGTTCCACTTGCTCAGCCGGCACTATCGCGTCAATTGCAGTTGCTTGAAGACGAAGTCGGTACGACATTGCTGATCCGTTCGCGGCATGGTATTCGGCTGACCGCCGCTGGTGAGGCGTTCTACCGTGATACCCGGCGCTTGTTGGACGAGTTCGAACAGGCTAAACGTAATGCGCGCCGCATAGCAGATGGCCAGTTCGGTCAACTGCGACTGGGGGTAACCGTCATGCATTTATGGGTGCCGCAGATCATCGGCTTACTCAATCGCTTTCGCGAGGGTTATCCAGAAGTCACACTGAAGGTAGAATCATTGCTTTCCGGGCCTCAGGTTGAAGCCATTCGGCGCGGTCGACTTGATGCAGGCATGCTGTTTTTTCCGCCAGAGGACGATAGTAGCCTGTGTTGTCATTGCCTTTATGAAGATCATCTCGTACTGGTCACCAGTGCCACCTCACACCTAGCGCATCACCCTCCGAAGTTTCTTGCTGAGCTTAACGACGAAAATTTTATTTGGTTTGACCGCAGTGCTACCCCGGTCTATCACGACAAGCTAATTCATGCCTTTCAGCGAGAGGGCTTCACGCCACATGTGGTGCAAGAGGGAACCGACAATGCGACGATGCTGTGCTTGGTGGCTGCAGGTATGGGTTGCAGTATCCTACCGGCAATGACCATGGCTGGAGCGCCAGAAGGCGTAGTGAGCCATCGCTTAGAAGACCTCAATCTGACTTTGCCCCTGATGCTGGTTTGGCGGCGAGACTCGGGGCTGCCAGCAGTACGCCGCCTAATCGAAATTGCAGAAACTGAATCTTTAGCGACGCATGCAGTGAAGGAATGAAGTTTTATCCTTCAAAGGCGGCTTTGGCAGCAGCAGGTCGAAAGTAGTCCAGGTTTTTCGCCTCACGTTTGGCGTACTGGTTTAAAGCTGCATTAGCCGCGCCATTGGCTGGGTGCAACGATAGACGATAGTTCACTTACGCATTCACTCCCTTCATACCTTCCGGCGTGTAGCGCTCACCGAGAACCGGAAGGCATGCAGTGGCCGCTTCAAGCTGTTGCTGCTCATCAGCCGTCAGGGTGATGGACGCTGCTGCCGCATTCTCTTCAAGGTAGCGCAGTCGCTTAGTGCCTGGAATCGGCACAATGTTGCCCCCTTTGGATAGCAGCCAAGCCAGCGATAGTTGCGCCGGGGTGCACTCTTTGAGTGCCGCCATGTCACTAATTACCTCGGCGATTCGGCGGTTAGTGACCATAGCCTGTTCAGAAAAACGCGGCAGGTTGGAACGGAAATCGCCTTCCTCAAAATCCTCAGTTGCTTGGAACCTTCCCGTCAAGAAGCCTCGACCCAGGGGTGAGTAGGGCACAAAGCCGATGCCGAGTTCCTGGCAGGTGGGCAGCACCGCTTGCTCAACGTCCCGCGTCCAGAGCGAATACTCGGTTTGCACTGCCGTCACCGGGTGCACCGCGTGGGCACGGCGCAAGGTGTCAGCGCTGACTTCGCAGAGGCCGATGTGGGCAATTTTGCCGTCCTGCACCAATTGCGCCAAGCCCTCCATGGTCTCTTCGATGGGTATGTCCGGGTTAACGCGGTGGACGTAGTAGAGATCGATCTGTTCGATGCCCAGCCGCCGCAGCGATGCCTCGCAGGCTTGTTGGGCATAGCGGGCGCTGCTGTCCAGGCTGCGTTGATACTCACCGGGGTTGCGCACAATGCCAAACTTGGTGGCGATACGTGCCTTGGGCTTATGACTGGCGAGAAAGCGGCCAATCAATTCCTCATTATGGTGCGGCCCGTACATATCCGCCGTGTCGAAAAAGTCGATACCCAGCTCTACCGCCCGTGCTAATACTCTTAGCGACTCGCTATCGTCTCGGGGGCCATAGAATTCGCTCATCCCCATGCAACCTAAACCGATAGCGGAAATGGTTAGATCGCTGCCCAACGTTCGTTTTTGCATGATGTTTCTCCAGAAGTGACTCGTTCTTGAGTGGCGCCGTAACAGCGTGGCACTATCCGATAATGGAAAAAATGAACGATATCGATAAGCCGGTTTCCGGTTTTGAAAAACAAATGCCGCATGGCTGGGTATGGGACGACACGCGCACCTTCCTGGCGGTGGCCCGTCATGGCACGTTGAGTGGTGCCGCCGCCGAACTGAACCTGGGCATCGCCACGCTCTCCCGGCGTATCGAACGGCTGGAACACGCTTTAAAGCTGCCGCTGTTTGTACGCCAGCAATCGGGCTATAGGCTTACCGAGGAGGGGGCAGGGCTAATCGAGAAAGCTGAAGCTTTGGAGGCTGCCGCGGCGGCCTTTTCCAGCGGTGTTTCCAGTGCGACGCAACTGAGCGGTAGAGTGCGTTTAGCTACCGCTGAAAACCTCGCCACGGCGTTGATTCTGCCCGCATTGCCGCAATTTTATGCGCAGTACCCCGGCATCACGCTTGAGCTGGTGACCGATATCACCACCGTCAACCTGCACCGTCGCGACGCCGATTTAGCGCTTAGAATGGTCAAACCCGAGCGGGGCAACGTCACCCTTCGACGCTTGGGTATGCTGGGTTTCGGGCTTTACGCGAGCCCCGGCTATGCAGAGCAGCGCGATTCTCACCATGATGGGGGCGATTTCGACACGGATGCCTTTATCACCTGGGGCGACACGCAAGCGCACTTGCCCGCCGCCCAGTGGGTTGAGCGGATGCTACGAGGTCGCGAACCGGCGCTGACCACCACATCATTGGCGACCCAGCTAGCGGCGACCAAAGCGGGGCTGGGGATCGCGGTATTGCCACATTTTCTGGCCAGGGAAGCTGGTCTGATCTGCGTTGCTGAGGATATTGGCGTGGATCAGCCCATTTATCTCGTTATCCAGACCGATCTTACCCAATCAGGTCGTATTCGGGCTGTGGCGGATTTTCTGACTGAGCTGGTGGCCAATAACCGTGAGCGCTTGAGTGGCCGATAGCCACGACGTTTTCATGCTGCTCTAAAATAAAGAGTATCAGGATTGATCGTAGTGACCGCCGATGGCAAGAATATAAATAGCGTGGTCATCAAACCGATAGATCAGTCTGTCTTGTGGTCAATAAATTGACAGCCTTAACTCTGGTTGTGCGTATCCAAGGAAACCGCGATTTGTTGCATCAGATCCTGGTTTTGAAGAACTTGCAGCGTTTCTTTGTCACTGGCTTTTACGTTGAGCATCCTCAACTCTCCCTTAAGCCATTCCGCCAGCGGCTCGCTTCGGCGGGAGTGGGTGAGTAAGTCGGTTTGACCGGGCAGCCACAGGCAGAGCCGGGCGGGGGTTTCGATGCTGCCCCAGGGCGCCACCAGCCGCCCGCTCTTTAGGTCGTCTTCCACCAGTAGCGTTGGCGCAATCGCGACACCCAGCCCCGCCACTGCCGCTTCCATCAAGTAGTAAAGATGCTCAAACCCCTGGCCCTGGTTTAGCGCCGCTTCAAGCTGTGCCTGCTCAAGCCCTTGCGCACGGGCCCACTGCGGCCATGCCTGGGGACGGGAGGCGGTGTATAAGAGTTTGGTAGAGAAGAGCGTGTCTGGATCTGCCGGATCAAGCTGCGCTGCCAGTTGTGGGCTGGCCACCGGGCAAATCTGCTCCGGGATAAGCTCAACGACGTCTACATCCGCGGGCCAGGGTGGCTCGGAAAACGCCAGGGTGGCGCTGGCGTCCGTTTGCTTGCCAGGCTGCTCGGTGTCACTCACCACCACTTTTAGCTTCAGTTCGGGCAGCTCGCGGTGCAGGCGGTCCAGCCTGGGAATCAACCAGCGGGCCAACAGGCTGCCAGGGCAGGCGAGGGAGAAGGGCGCTTCCTCCACGTCACGTTTGAGCGCGGCGCAACTATCGCGCAGCTTGCTAAACGCCTCGCTTAGACCGCTTTGCAGTTTCTCGCCGTGCGGGGTAAGCACAATGCCACGGCCCGCTTTGCTAAACAGGGCCACGCCAAAATGCTCATCCAGACTCTTCAGTTGGCGGCTGACGGCACCGTGGGTGACGCTTAGCTCCTCGGCAGCGGCGGTCACACTGCCTAACCGGGCAGTGGCTTCAAAAGCGCGCAATGCGCTAAGCGGTGGCATGCTTTTGTGCATGAATGCGTGACTCCAGCTCACATATGGCTGACATCTTATCGATTTTTATCTGCGCGCGCTTGCCTTAACGTCATCACATACTCAACTCACATGACGAGGTCGTGATGAATCAACCTATAGACGTATCCAAGAGCCTGCCCGATGCCAACGGGCTGTTTGGCAGCTTCGGCGGCCGCTTTGTCGCCGAAACTCTGATGCCGCTGATTTTAGAGTTGCAAGACGAATACACCACCGCCAAGAACGACCCGGAATTCCAGCGCCAACTGGCCTACTTCCAGGGCGACTACGTGGGGCGGCCAAGCCCGCTTTATTTCGCCGAACGGCTGACCGAGCACTTTGGCGGGGCGAGCATTTATTTCAAGCGTGAGGAGCTCAACCACACCGGCGCCCACAAGATTAACAACTGCATCGGCCAGGTGCTGTTGGCCAAGCAGATGGGCAAGAAGCGCATCATCGCCGAAACCGGCGCGGGCATGCACGGCGTGGCGACCGCCACCGTGGCGGCGCGTTTTGGTCTGCCCTGTGTGATCTACATGGGTACCACCGATATCGAACGCCAGCAGACCAACGTGTTCCGCATGAAGCTGCTGGGTGCGGAGATCGTTCCCGTTACCTCCGGCACCGGCACGCTCAAAGACGCCATGAACGAGGCGCTGCGCGACTGGGTCACCAATGTCGACGACACCTTCTACATCATCGGCACCGTCGCCGGGCCGCACCCGTACCCCGCCATGGTGCGTGACTTCCAGGCCGTCATCGGCCATGAAACCCGCACCCAGATGCTCGAAAAGCAGGGCCGTCTGCCGGATTCGCTGGTGGCCTGTGTGGGTGGCGGCTCAAACGCCATTGGGCTGTTTTACCCGTTCCTTGATGACCCGGACGTCCAAATGATCGGCGTGGAAGCGGGCGGAAAGGGCGTGAAAAGCGGCCTGCACGCAGCCAGCCTGAACGGCGGCACCCCCGGGGTCCTGCACGGCAACCGCACCTACCTGCTGCAAGACGAAGACGGCCAGATTACCGACGCCCACTCGATTTCAGCGGGGCTGGACTACCCCGGCATCGGGCCAGAACACGCATGGTTGCATGAGCAGAAGCGCGTTGAGTACGTCTCCGCCACCGACGACGAAGCGTTGGAAGCCTTCCAGGTTTGCTGCCGCAAGGAAGGCATTATCCCCGCCCTGGAAACCGCCCATGCTCTGGCCGAAGTCGCCAAGCGCGCGCCCCAGCTGCCCCGCGAGCACCTGATGGTGATCAACCTGAGCGGCCGTGGTGACAAGGACATGATGAGCGTTGCCCATCATCTAGGCGAGACCGTTCAATGAGCGCGAATCAGGAGACTAAAATGACTAAATCCACTCGTCTTGAACACTGCTTTAACGCCCTCAAGCAGCAAAACCGCCCGGCGCTGGTCAGCTACTTAACCGCTGGCGACCCGGATGCCGATACCTCTCGCCGCTTGCTGCAGGGGCTGCCCGCGGCCGGGGTAGATATCATCGAACTCGGCATGCCGTTCAGCGACCCCATGGCTGATGGTCCCGCGATTCAAAAAGCCGCGCAGCGAGCCCTGAAAAATGGCCAAACCCAGGCCAAAACGCTGGAAATGGTGCGCAGCTTCCGCGAAAAAGACATCGCCACGCCGATTGTACTGATGGGCTACTACAACCCCATTTACTGCTACGGCGTTGAGCGCTTCTTGACCGATGCCGCCCGCGCCGGGGTAGACGGCCTGATTGTGGTGGACCTGCCTCCAGAACATGACGAAGAGCTCTGCCAGCCAGCGTTTCAGCACGGTATCGACTTTATCCGCCTGGCCACCCCGACCACCGACGCCAAGCGCCTGCCCAGGGTGCTGGCGAATGCCTCCGGGTTTATCTACTACGTCTCCGTAGCGGGCGTGACCGGGGGCAATGCCCCCACGCCGGAAAGGCTGGAAAGCTCGGTTGCCCACCTGCGTGAACATACCGAGCTACCCATCGCCGTCGGCTTTGGCATCCGCACCGCCGAGCAGGCGGCGACCATCGGCCGCTATAGCGATGCGGTGGTGGTTGGTTCGGCACTGGTCGACTGCATCGAACACGCCAATACGCCAGATGAAGCCGTGGAGCGGGTACATGGCTTGGTCAGCGCGCTGGCGGAAAGCGTCAGGGGGTGTCGGGAATAGGTCATTTCGGTGGCGCGAGGCTTTATAGATCCATGATCATCTCGTGCCATGCCATACCGCCATGATCGGAGTCTGAAGGTTTCACGTAGCGATAACCCATGCGTTTGTATAGTTCGACGTGACGCTCCTTACACATCAAATGAATCGTCTGTTTGCCCAGCGCTTTCATGTGCTCGACGAAGGCTCGCATCATCTTTGATGCGTAGCCCATACCCTGGTACGCGGGGTCTATCACCACCGACATGATGACCACGTTGGGCGCCTTGGCATCATGGCCCTCAAGTTCCTTGAACGATTCGTCGGACATCACCACTTCATGCGCGCACCCGCTGTTGATGAAACCGATCACTTCTTTGTCCAGTTCCAAGACACGAAAGCCTTGCGGGTACTGCTCAATGCGTGTGGCGATCTTTTCCTGGGTGGCCCCTTCATTGCCTTCATAGGCGGATGCCTCGATTCGGTAGCAGCGCATGGTATCGGCCGGTATAGCGTTTCGGAAGGTAGGTTCGTTCATGGTGCAGGCTCCTTTTCTGCTAGTCGGCGGGTTGGGTAGCAATTCGTTGACAGAATGATAAAGAAAACCAAAGATGTATGCCTTGCATTCTATTCAGGTATTTATGCAGCTTATGCACGCCACTCTGCGCCGCCTTGATCTCAACCTGCTTTTGGTTTTCGATGCGCTATTCCGTCATCGCAGTGTGATCATGGCGGCCGACGAATTGGCGATGAGCCCTTCGGCGTGCAGCCACGCCCTATCACGTTTGCGCGACGCCCTCGCTGACGAGCTGTTCGTCCGCACGGGCAACGCCATGCAACCCACGGCGCAGGCCGAACTGATGGCTGATGGTGTTTCAGACGCACTGCACATTTTGTCAGACCGGCTCATTGATAAGTCTCCATTTTCGCCCGCTACCAGCGCACAAACCTTCGTCTTCGCGGCCACCGATTACACTGCCTACGCAGTATTGCCGCTGCTGGTAGCTCGACTGGAGCGTCTGGCGCCGCATCTGCATCTCAAGGTGATCTATGCTACCCACCGCGACTCGCTGGATGAGCTGCGCGAGGGGCGAATCCATTTTGCGCTGGGCGTTTCGCATGGACAGGCGACGCTGCCGGAGGGTCTAGAGGCGCGTGATTGCCTGAGCGATGACTACGTAGTGATTGCACGCAAAGGCCATGAACGGATCGGCGATTACTTATCGCTCGAACTGTACCTAGCCGAGCGGCATATCGCCGCTCGGCCCTGGGAAGATGCAAGTAGCGTGATCGACGGCGCTCTGGCAAAGCTGGGGCGACAGCGAGATGTGGCCGTGCAGTTGCCAAGCCTCATGGCCGCGCCCTATATCGTCGCTCAGTCGAATTATCTTTTTACGTTGCCGCGTCGGGCCGCTCTGCAATGGGTCAACACGTTGCCGTTTATCGTCCATGACGTACCTTTCGAGGCACCTCGCTATGCGCTGCGTATGCTTCATCACGTTCGTCACTCAGGGGCACCAGGTCACCGCTGGATACGCGAACAGCTGATGTTGGCACTGAATAATGCGTCAAGCTAACCCTCCGATGTCTCGATCATTTAGCTCTTAATCGCGGATGAGGGAGACGATGCCATCTATTTGCGTTGCAGTAGGTTAATAAAAAATCGCATTTTTATTCATTACTGAACATTTTCTTGTTGAAGTGAATAAAATATTTTGATTTGAAGCATTTTGTGATGACGCCAGTAGGTTATGCGTTCCTGCACGAGCATTTGGCGCTGGGGGTATGCCACCCGTTTACCCTGCACGGGTACGTCCTGTCACACGGATCATGTCTATGGAGAAGGAAAGTGAGGGGCACTTCTCCAACAGCCGGCGTAAGCAGTTCCGTTACCAAGTGCCTGAAGAGGTGCTGGACGCTATCGAGGCAGAAGCACATGACGTGCTTCAAGAGTACAAAGACCAGTAACACAGGTGGCTGTGCCCCCACGCCAGTGCTGCTCGAGCAATTTAGTCGCCCAACTGTTCGAACATACCGAGCTACCCATCGCCGTCGGCTTCGGCATCCGCACCGCCGAGCAGGCGGCGACCATCGGCCGTTATAGTGATGCCGTGGTGGTTGGCTCCACGCTAGTGGACTGCATCGAACACGCCACTACGTCCGACGACGCCGTGGAGCGGGTACACGGATTGGTCAGTGAACTGGCGGAAAGCGTCAGGGGGTGCCGGAGGTAGGTCACTGCCAATAATGGTGACTCTACATAGCGAATGAATAAAAAAAGAGCTAATATCAACCCTATATTAAGTGCTTTATATAGAGTTTTCAGGAGGCCTACATGCACCAGGTATTAGCAGATTTTTCTGTAAGTATCTCTGAGCTAAAGAAAAATCCATCTTCGCTGCTTGCCAGGGCTAGCGGCTCCCCTATTGCCGTGCTGAATCATAACAAGCCAGTCGCCTATTTAATCCCCGCCGAAACCTATGAAGCCATGATGGAAATGCTGGAAGACTATGAGCTGGCCAAATTAGTGAATGAACGCCGAGCTGATAAAGATAAGGCAGTAACGGTTACGTTAGATGACCTATAAGCTTCGCTTTCTGCCAGCAGCGCTTAAAGAATGGGAAAAGCTCGGCGGGCCGGTCAAAAGCCAGTTTAAAAAGAAGCTTGCGGAAAGGCTGGAATCACCCAAAGTAGCCACTGATAAATTAAGCGGCTTTGATGCGTGCTACAAAATCAAGCTTCGCAGCGCTGGCTATCGCCTGGTCTATGAAGTCGTTGACGACGAGCTGTTCGTTTATGTCATTGCCGTTGACAAACGCGATAAAGGCAAGGTCTATGCGTCACTTAAACGTCGTATGTAATGTGGGCCAAACTCGACCTGGGTTTAAGCGTTAGCCAGCGAGCGGCAGCCACACATGCTCGACACCAATCGACATTGCCACAGCGACCAGTAGCCCCGCCATCAGCCAGTTGAAGCCCTTCACAACCCGCGTGCTTTTAATACGATCACCCACCAGACTGCCGATGACCACATAGCTGCCGGGGGCGCCCGCCGCCATGGCGGATAGTCCCACCGCCCACACCACCAAGCTGACGCCCTGAATACCCGCCGCCGGAAACTGAAGGGTGGCAATGGGCAGGGTCGCGACGATGGCCTTCGGGTTGAGCAGCTGCATCACCAGCCCATCGCGAAAGTTCAGCAGGCGCGGTGCATGGTCAGGCTCACCCAAATCCGCGTTGGCGCGGGCAACTTTGACGGCAAGGTACACAATGTAGCTACAGCCCAGCGCACTCACCAGGATCAGGGCGCTACCACTGATCCAGGCAGCTCCCGCCCAGCCCAACACCAGCAAGTAAACAAGCATTGCCGTTCCCACACCCAGGCAAAACCCGACTGACTGTTTGGCCTGGCCATTGATGCCCACGTTCAGACCGAGCAGATTGACAGGCCCAGGCGTGTACATGACGCCCAGGGCATAGGCGACGATTGCTAACATGGTGAAACCTCTATGTTTGGTAGGACTACCGCGCGATATCGCGCTGGTATTGGTGGGGCGTCATGCCATAGATACGCTTAAAGCGGCGATTGAAATGGCTAAGATCGGCAAACCCAAACCGCAATGCCACCTCATTCAGCGGCGCACCCTGGTCCAGTGCCGCACGGGCCGCGTTGATCCGGCAATTAATCACGTACTGGTGAGGTGTCATGCCGTAGTGCTGCCGAAACAGCCGCAAAAAGTGGTACTTGGATAAATGCGCGGCCCGGCTGATGTCATCCAGCGACATATCCGTTTCCAGGTGGGCGTGGATATACGCCTTGGCAAGGTTCAGCAGGGCATCCGGGCGTTGCGTGACGCGGCTGGGTTGAACACGGCCGCCTAGCTGAACGGTTCGCTCAACTACCTGATAAAGCGCATTCTCCTGGTCAATGCAGCTTCCGGCGTGAGTGCTCACCAAACGAGCCAGTTCCAGAATGGCGAGGCGCAGGGGCGCATCCTGAATCAGCGTTTGATCGGAACGGAAACCTGCGGCGCTTTCACGGCCAAGTACCTCGGCGAACAGCGGCATCACCTGTTCGGGGTGGGCATACACCATCAGGTAGTCCAGCGCTTGTGCGCCGCCCGAATGCCCGTCGTGGACTTCCTCCGGGTTGAACAAAATCACGTTGCCCGGCGGGCTGCGATGAAATTGCCCACCGCTGAAAAAGTCCTGACGACCGGCCAGCGTGACGCCAAAGGCATACTCCTCGTGGGCATGCGGGTCGTAGCTGAAATCCTCAATAGCCGCCTTCAGCACCGTCAGTGTTGGCACATGATGACTTTTGAAGAACTCAAACCGGCTGGCGCTGCTCATGCCGACCTCCCCTGATAAAATCTAACTTGATGAAGTACAGTCTTAGCTTATGTCGGCAGCGCCAAGGATGCTTGTACATAATTGCTCATCGACTGTGCGATGATTGTCTATCGATAGCGATCACCACCAAGGAGTTTGCATGGGAAAGCTTTTTTCACTGATCGTACTGGTAGCGCTGGGCTATGCCGGTATTTACTTCTATTACGGCGTTGTCGTTGAGCGCGAAATCCAAGAGCAACTGGATAGTCGCGGCCTTTCCTCGGTTAGCGTTGATAACGTCGAGTATGGTGTGCTGGCGCCCGTTAGCAGCTCTGCGGAGTTAGCCGTCACCGTAACCTACCGCGGCGCTCAAGCGACGCTAGATTTCGCGGTTCAGGGGCATCCGCTATTCTCTGACGAAGTCAGTATCGAATTTGACGCCTTACAAGCATTGCGGCTGGGTATCAGCTTTGGGCAGTGAGCGGCATCCACACATGCTCATAAGCAATCGCACCACCAGTCCATTGAGAAGCTAAAGTGCCGAGCGGCGAGGGCAGGCTTAATAAGTGTTTAAATCAGCGTTTGAACGGCCATTTTGCTAGCTCGTGTAAATGTAAGGACGTGACATGCCGCATCACATCACTAACCGAAAACGTAGTTATCAAACGTCGTTACCCAACGATAGTTTTTTATGGTGCGCCAGGCATGGCGCGCAGCGCCTTGACTGGCGCTGTTCCTGGGGGTGGTGCCTCAGGATGACTTGGGGGTGAAAGTCCCCTGCACGCCCGGCAAGGGGAAGTGCTAGCCGACGG
>NZ_JAUAMB010000055.1 GCF_031010175.1 Halomonas sp. SpR1 | reverse complement strand
TGCCGAACTCAGAAGTGAAACCGCTTAGCGCCGATGGTAGTGTGGGGTCTCCCCATGCGAGAGTAGGTCATCGTCAGGCACTTATTATGAAAAATCCCCCAGGGCTTACGCCTTGGGGGATTTTTTTTGCGTGGTAGTGTGAATGGTGAGTTGTGAATCGTGAGTAGAAAAACCTTACACCACTCACCACTCACCACTCACACCTCACACCTCACCCTTTACTAAAGAAGCGTCTCTAGCGCTTCAATCAGACTATCCATCTCATCATCGGTGCCGATGGTGATACGTAGGAAGTTGTTGAGGTCTGCTGTATTAAAATGGCGCACCAGAATGCCTCGTTCGCGCAGGCCAGCAAAAAGCTGCGCGCCTGGGTAGTCAGGGTGTTGAGCAAGCACAAAGTTCGCCTTAGAGGGCAACACCTCAAATCCCAGCGCTTCAAGGCGCTGACGGGTACGCTCCCGCGTGGTAATCACATGTTCGCGGCAAGCTTCAAAATGCTCGACATCTTTCAGTGCGGCAATGCCGACTAAGCTTGCCAAACTATCGACAGGGTAAGAGTTAAAGGAGTCTTTTACTCGCAGCAGGCCATCAATCAACTCCTGAGGGCCCACCGCATAGCCCAGCCGCAAACCTGCCAGGCTACGTGATTTGGAAAACGTACCGGTGACTAGCAGGTTAGGATAGCGATCAATTAGCGCTATAGCACTCTCTGCGCCGAAATCCACATAAGCCTCATCCACCAGTACCACGCGATCTGTGACGCGCTTTAACAACGCCTCAATCGCCGAAAGAGGGTGCGCGTGGCCCGTCGGTGCATTCGGGTTAGCAAAGATGACGCCGCTGCGGTTAGTATCCGCTGCAAGTGCATCAATATCGACTTCCCACTGCTCAGTGAGCGGATGCTTACGCAACTCAACGCTATAAAGATTGGCGTAAACGGGATAGAAGCTATAGGTGATCGTGGGTACGTCGAGTGGCGCGTTATGGCGGAAAAATGCTTGGAAAGCAAACGCCAGCACCTCATCGGAACCATTACCCACAAATACTTGGCTACTTGCTACCTTAAATGACTCCGCTAACGCTTCACGCAGCGCTGCAGAGGTTGGGTCAGGATAGAGGCGCAGATGGTCTGTTGCGTAACCGCGAAGCGCCTCACCGACGCCTGGCGCAGGTGGGTAAGGGTTTTCATTGGTATTGAGCTTAACAAGCTGCTCGCGGGGTTGTTCGCCTGGCACGTAGGGCGTAAGTTCGCGAACGGCCGGACTCCAGTATTGGCTCATGTGGGTAACCTGATTATCCTAGCAAGGTACACCATGGTCGCTTGAAGGCTACCTAAGCGCAAGCATTCGCATCGCAGGGGGTGTGCGTCGCACCTTGTAGCGGTTATGCTGTCATAAGTGCGCGTAAATAAATGTGATGTCCAACACGAGATTAAGGAGACACTCTATGCAACTTAAGAGTTTGCTGGCCGGTTCGGCTATGTTGGCACTGCTGGCTGGTTGTGCAAGCAGCCCCATGGAACAGCAGCAAGAAGAGGCGGCTGCCGCACAGCAAAATTACCAAGGTTCACTGCCTTGCCGTAATTGCGATGGTATCGATCTGGATGTCACGATGGTGGGTGAAGAGATGAGCGCTGCTGAAGAACGCACCTTCACGCTGAACGCTTCTTACCGGAACCACCCTCAAACACCCCCGGATGAAAACTACGCGGGTAATTGGGAAGTGCTGACCGGTACGCCTTCTGATCCAGATGCTACGGTTTACGAGCTAACGCCGAATGGTGATGGTCAGATCTACTACTTTATGCGTATTGATGAGAGCACGCTGGAGTTGATTGACCCAGAGCGTCGCCGCTTTGAAAATGGTGAAATGCTGCAGCTAAAGCGTCAATAACGCGTTAGCCAGCAGTACAAAAGGCGGCCACTGGCCGCCTTTTGTGTTTGCTGGCTCTAACGATTGTAAAGTACGCGTTTGACGCAAACGATTAGTGACAGCAACCGTAGGAGTGTCATGGCAGTGGCCAAAGCCAAAAGCGCCTTTGTATGTACCGAGTGTGGCGCCGAATATCGAAAATGGCAGGGGCAGTGCAGCAGTTGCCAAGAGTGGAATACGCTCAGTGAAGTGCATTTGGCGAGCGCCCGCCCCGGTGGCGGAGCAGCTCCTGGTCGATCAGGCTATGCGGGGGATCTATCCCGGGAAGTGATCGACCTGGGTAATGTGGATCTCAGCGAAGTGCCGCGTATGAGTTCTACGTTCGCGGAGTTCGACCGTGTGCTGGGCGGCGGGCTTGTGCCTGGCTCGGCAGTGCTACTGGGGGGCAATCCTGGCGCAGGTAAATCGACGCTGTTGCTGCAAACAGCCTGCAAGCTGGCCCAGCAGCGGCGCATTCTCTATGTGACCGGAGAGGAGTCACTCTCCCAGGTTGCCATGCGCGCTCATCGCCTACAATTGCCTACCAACGGTTTGAAGATGCTGGCCGAGACCAGCGTGGAAACTATTCTGGCGGTGGCTGAGCGGGAGAAACCAGAGATTCTGGTGATCGACTCTATTCAAACCATGCACCTGGAAGATATCGCCTCGGCGCCGGGTGGCGTTGCCCAGGTGCGCGAGTCGGCCGCCGCGCTGACGCGCTTCGCCAAGAAGACCAATACTGTCCTATTACTGGTGGGACACGTCACCAAAGACGGTTCACTGGCTGGCCCTAAAGTGCTTGAGCATATGATTGATGCCTCACTGTTACTGGAAGGCGGCGCAGACTCACGCTTTCGCACCCTACGTGGTCAGAAAAACCGCTTTGGCGCCGTTAACGAGCTAGGCGTTTTCGCTATGCTTGAACAGGGGCTTAAAGAGGTTAAAAACCCTAGTGCAATCTTTCTTTCCCGCCAAGAGGTGCAAGCGCCCGGCAGTCTTGTGATGGTGGTCTGGGAAGGCACGCGGCCGATTTTGGTCGAGGTGCAAGCGCTGGTGGATGAGTCTGCGCTGGGCAATCCACGTCGAGTCGCCGTCGGCGTGGATCAAAACCGTTTGGCCATGCTGCTGGCGGTACTTAATCGCCACGGCGGCCTATTTACCGGCGACCAGGATGTGTTTTTAAATGTCGTCGGCGGTGTCAAAGTGTTGGAAACCAGCGCCGATTTGGCAGTACTTTTGGCGGTGGTCTCTAGCCTGCAAAACCGGGCACTACCCAAAGAGCTAGTGGTATTTGGTGAGGTTGGGCTTTCCGGCGAAATACGTCCGGTACCCAGCGGCCAGGAGCGTATTGCCGAAGCCGCCAAACACGGTTTTCTACGTGCCATTGTACCGCGCGCTAATGCCCCGAAGCAGGCGCCCAAAGGCATGGAGGTGATTGCCGTGGATAAACTCAGTGACGCGTTGGACGCCCTTTAGTCTGCGCCATGCTGGGCTAAACTGATGATATTCCCCAAGTGCCAAGGAGAGACACGATGAGTTCGATTCGCTTGACTCAATATAGCCACGGTGCGGGCTGCGGCTGCAAAATCGCCCCAGATGTGCTGGATGGCATTCTTGCCAAGGCGGGGCCCGCGGCGGGCCATAAGCAGCTTATCGTCGGCAATCAAGGGCGCGAAGATGCCGCCGTTTACGATCTGGGCGATGGCCGCGGCATGATTGCCACCACGGACTTCTTTATGCCCATTGTCGATGACCCCTTCGATTTTGGGCGTATCGCGGCAACCAATGCCATCAGTGATGTTTTCGCCATGGGGGGGACGCCGGTGATGGCGTTAGGCATTCTGGGTTGGCCACTGGACAAGCTTAGCGCTGAAGTGGCGGGTGATGTCATGGCCGGTGCCCAGGCGGTATGTCGCGAATTAGGCGTTGCCCTAGCGGGCGGTCACTCTATCGATGCGCCTGAGCCAATTTTCGGGCTCGCTGTAAACGGCTTGATCGACCTGGACAAGCTGAAGCTAAACAGCACCGCCAAGCCCGGTGATCTACTGTTCTTAACCAAACCGTTAGGCGTCGGCATGCTCACCACGGCAGAGAAACGCGGTTTGCTGGAAATGGGTCACCATGGGCTTGCCCGTGAAACCATGCTTAAGCCCAATAGCATTGGTGTGAAGCTTGCCGATGTGAAAGGGGTGAACGCCATGACCGATGTCACCGGTTTTGGTTTGGCAGGCCACCTTGCGGAAATGTGCCAAGCCAGCAATGTGATGGCACAGATTGATTTTCGTAAGCTGCCACGTCTCGCTGAGGCGGAGTCCTATCGTCGCCAGGGCGCTGTGCCTGGCGGTACGCTGCGTAATCGCGATGCGCTAGGTGACAGCCTGCCCGTTATGGACGAAGCCCACTGGCAGTGGTTATGCGACCCACAAACCTCCGGCGGCCTGCTGCTCAGCGTCGACCCCGCCTGGGAAGACGACGTTGAGCGCATCGGCCGCGAATTCGGCCTGTCGTTACACGCATTTGGAGTAATGAAAGCGCGTCAAGGCAACGCCTCCATTGAGGTGGTCGGGTGACACTAGCCGCGATGTCAGCAACGACGCCAGTGGTTCTGAGTTTAATCAGAGAAGAGCGTCCGCTAATAGATGTGCGCGCCCCGGTGGAGTTTGCCCAGGGCGCGCTGCCCGGTGCCGTCAATCTGCCTTTAATGGTCGATGATGAGCGCCATCAGGTGGGCATTGCTTATAAAAAGCACGGCCAAGCCGCGGCGATTGAGTTAGGCGAACGCTTGGTCAGCGGCGAGGTCAAGCAGGCGCGGATCGCGGCGTGGCAGGCGTATTTAGCCGATTATCCCGACGCACTGATTTACTGCTTTCGCGGCGGGCTACGTTCAAAAATTGCTCAGCAGTGGCTAGAAGAAGCCGGTATCTCAAGGCCGCGCCTGGAGGGTGGTTGGAAAGCCATGCGTCAAGCGCTGTGTGAGCGCATCGAGACCGCCGCTCTTCAACCCATGCTGGTTGTCGCGGGGCTGACCGGATGTGCAAAAACAACGCTGATTAACCAGCTTGATAACGGCGTCGACCTGGAGGCTTACGCGCATCATAAAGGCTCCGCCTTTGGGCGCAGGCCCGAACAGCCTGCCACGCAAATCAACTTTGAGCATGCGCTGGCCAAGCGGCTAATTGGGCTGACGGAAGGGCTGGTCATTGAAGATGAGTCCCGCCAGATTGGTAATGCCAATATTCCGCTGAGCTTTTGGCGGGCACTGCAGCAAGCGCCACGGGTGCGTATCGAAATGCCATTGGACTGGCGCCTAGCTCAGATCCAGCAGGACTATATTATCGATCTGGAGCAGGCCTATGCCGCTCGCCATGGCGACTATCAAGGCTGGCAATTAATGCAGGCACAGTTAAGCAACGCGCTTATTCGTTTAGGCAAACGCTTAGGCAACGCGCGCCTGCAGCGCTTACAGCGGCTGCAGGCGCTGGCCTTTAAGGAGCATGCCCAAGGCAACCCCCAAGCCCACGAAGCCTGGCTTGCGCCGCTACTTACCGAATACTACGACCCACTCTACCGTTACCACTTAGAGAAGCAGCGCGACGCCGTTCCGCCAGAAATTCATGTGGGTGATTGGGATAGTTGCCTAGCGGCCGCCAGGCAGTGGAACCGCTGACGGCCATATTCTTGCTACGGTTACGCCGCTTTAAGCCACTGAGTCATGACGCGATCCAGTAGTGGCGCTAAATTAATAAAGCGGTTGGGGGCTTCAAGGATCTGCGTGTCATCCTGAACGTAGCGGGCGGCGGTGAGCGGTGCGCTGGGCCACTCGGCGCTGCCTAACAGCTGTTTTACGCTAGCCGCGGTGGCTTCTAGATGGCACAGCAGACCGAGGACACGACCTTTGTCCCAGGCAAACCCCTGCAGCGGTGCGGCTTCGCTACCACCGAGGGGAAGCGCATCGTCGGGAAGGCTAAAGACGTAGCGATGCCACATAAAAGCGGTGAAGGTTTCAGGTAAATCGAGCGAGCTTTCCGGCGCCAGGGTGACCGTATGCCAACCTGTTTCCATATAAGTACCAGGCGCCACTACTGAGCCCAGCGCCTGGGCAATCCAGTGTGCGCCCAGGCCTATGCCTAACAGCGGTTTTTGGCCGTCCAGGTAGCGGTTGATCAGTTTGTCTTCTGCTTTAAACCACGCCGGGGGTTGGCTGAGTAGTGCCTCTGTGCCATCGAGGACAATCAGCGCATCAGATTCGTTTGGGCGGGGTGTCAGCTCGCCTGCGTAGAGATGAAAAACGGTGTAACTATGGCCCATACTGGTTAGCCAGTCGGTTAAACGGGCGGGGCCATGGTCAGGGCCGTGCTGTAGCAGATGAATATGCATGGTAATCTCCTCGCCGGCCGTACAATCATCGAAGCGCTGGGGGATCGCCCCAAGCGTATAGAGACGATAACGTACCCACTACTTTTCACCAATATCCCACGTCAAGCGATCCAGGAAATCAGTATGGTGTCGAAACCCCAGGGCTTTTACCAACGGCTGCAAGAACTCCCTCTCCCTGCCCAGCAAGCCTTTATGGCGGCGCTGTGTGAGCGTTTGCTGCCTAACTATATGCTTTATGAGCAAACCACCGGCCAGGGTGATAGCCATACGCTGCGTACTGTGCTGAGTTTGGTCTGGGAACGGCTTAATGTGCCCAACGCCAGTATCGACTTTGCCCGCCAAGCGGAAAAGCTCGCCGAGTGTGAGCCGCCGGAAGAGGATGACAGCTTTGGTGCTCGGCGCGCCCTGGATGCGGTAGTGTCGGTCTCGGCGCTGCTGGACACCCTGCAAGGCGACTCTCCAGAGGCCGTGCTGGATGTGAGCCGTACCTCCCGAGCGGGCGTACGCGCCTTTATAGAGCTCACCGAGGGTGAGGTTGACTCGCAGGCGTTGGCGCTGATTATTCGTGATCATCCGCTAATGGCCGACGAAAATGACTTCCAGGACGCCGTGCTGGAAGCCGTTAGTGAACCACTGGATAAAGCGGCGATGAAAGCGGTGCGCGAACTAGGTCGCAATGGTGGTATCAGCAACCTGGGTTTAACGCTGGACGAGGTTGAGGAGTAGCGGCTAAAAACGCACCCCCGCGGTTACCATCATGCCAGCAGCGCCAAATACAATCAGGTCAGATTCAAATCGGCCCCACTGCACACCGATACTGGGGAGTGCTGCCGGGGCGATTTCCAAGTGATTGAGCGGAATTTTGTCGCGATACTCACCCTGGTAGCCGCGCAGGAGACCGGCGGTTAGTTTGGCGCGCACGTTTAAACCCTGATCGGTTTGCCACAGAGGAAATTCCCGCCCTGCATAGAAGTACCAAGAAGGTTGATCAAAGGAATTTTTGAACCAAGCCGCGCCCGCTAACCAGCGATTCGGATTATGCAGTTCGATGCTAATCAGGTCTTGCTGGTTGGTATGGTCTGGATCGGGGCTGAAGTGGCGGGTATAAAGGCTGGTTTGCACCAGAGTGTGATCCCACTCCAACGCCGGTGTCCAATCAGGTAGCGAGAATGCAGTAGCAGGCATGCTAATCAGCAGACCTGCTAGCCATCCCATCCATGGATGTAAGCGATACATTCGATGTTCCTGGTTGATAAAGGGCATTTTAAAGCCGCATTTCGATACCGCGTTCGGCCATATAACGTTTAGCTTCAGGAATGGTGTACTCGCCAAAGTGGAAGATACTCGCGGCCAACACCGCATCGGCGCCGCCCTTGAGCACGCCATCCACCAGGTGATCCAGGTTACCCACACCGCCTGAGGCAATGACTGGCACGCTCACTGCTTCGGAAATTGCATGGGTCACGCCCAGGTCAAAACCAATCTTGGTACCGTCGCGATCCATGCTGGTCAGCAGTAGTTCTCCCGCGCCGAATTCCACCATCTTCTTCGCCCACTCAACGGCATCCAGACCCGTTGGGCGACGGCCGCCATGGGTAAAAATTTCCCAGCGGGGTGTCTCACCCTCTTCAGAGACCCTTTTGGCGTCGATCGCCACCACAATGCACTGGCTGCCAAAGCGTTCGGCGGCTTCGCGCACAAACTCAGGATTGGTGACCGCCGCGGTGTTGATCGAGACTTTGTCTGCCCCGGCGTTCAACATGGTGCGAATGTCGTCACAGCTACGAATGCCGCCACCGACAGTCAACGGGATAAATACTTCCCCGGCGATGCGTTCGACCATTTCCACCGTAGTGTCGCGGTCTTCGTGGCTGGCGGTAATATCGAGAAAGGTGATCTCGTCGGCGCCTTGCTGGTTATAGCGCTGGGCAATCTCCACCGGATCACCGGCATCGCGAATGCCAACAAAATTGACACCTTTGACCACCCGTCCGGCGTCTACATCCAGGCAGGGGATAATGCGTTTGGTAAGGCTCATGAGCCGCCTCCCGTTAGTTGGTCGCTCAATCGCTGGGCCTCGGCGACGTCCAAGCTGCCTTCATAAATCGCCCGGCCAGTAATAGCGCCCAGGATGCCGCTATCAGCCACCTTGCAGAGGGCTTTGATGTCGTCCAAATTGGTCACACCACCCGAGGCAATCACCGGTAAACCGCCTTCTCGGGCCAGTTGCGCGGTGGCTTCCACGTTGACGCCCTGCATCATGCCGTCGCGGGCAATGTCGGTGTAGACGATGCTGGAAACGCCATCGTTGGCGAAACGCTTGGCCAATTCAGTAGCCTTAACCGTAGAGACTTCGGCCCAGCCGTCGGTGGCGACATAGCCATCTTTGGCATCGAGACCAACGATCACATGGCCGGGAAAGGCGCGGCACATCTCGCCCACAAATGCAGGCTCTTTTACCGCTTTGGTGCCGATAATGACGTAAGAGACACCGGCACTTAAATAATGCTCAATGGTTTCCGCACTGCGGATACCACCACCAATTTGAATCGGCAGGTTGGGGTAGGCGCGGGCAATCGCCGTGACAGCATCGCCATTCACCGGTTTGCCTTCAAAGGCGCCGTTCAAGTCGACTAAGTGAAGGCGCCGGGCCCCTGCCTCTACCCAGCGGGCTGCCATCGCGACTGGGTCATCGCCGTAAGAGGTCGCGTCTTCCATGCGGCCCTGCTTTAACCGGACACACTGGCCGTCTTTGAGATCAATAGCGGGAATTACCAACATACAAAATCCTCTCAGGGCGTCCAGGTAACAAAATTTTCAAGCAGGCGGAGGCCCGCGCGCGAGCTCTTTTCCGGATGAAACTGCACCGCGAAGGTCGAATCACGGCCAATGGCCACGTGGGCGCTTACCTTACCGTATTGGGTCGTGCCAAACACCTGGGCATCTTCCGCGGCATTAACGTAGTAGCTATGCACAAAGTAGAAGTGTTCGCGGTTATCAATACCTGCCCAGAGCGGGTGTTCATGGTGCTGTTCGACCACGTTCCAGCCCATATGCGGTACTTTCAAACGCTGCTCGTGGGCGTCGCGCATATCGTCAGGAAAGCGATCCACGCTGCCTTTAAAGAAGCCCAGGCACTCCACGCCGCCGTTCTCTTCGCTGCGCTCCAGCAACATCTGTTGGCCCACGCAAATCCCCAGCAGTGGTTTGGCCTGGCGGGTTAAAATATCGTCCACTAGCCCGCGTAACTCGGTGCGTTCAAGTTCGCCAACACAGTCGCGAATGGCCCCTTGGCCCGGCAGCACTAAACGTGTGGCGCCAAGGATGCGGCGCGGATCCCGGGTAATGACAACATTCTCATGGGTCACATGCTCCAGCGCTTTGGCTACAGAATGAAGATTGCCCATTCCGTAGTCGATCACAGCAATGGTCATGAAGCGCTCCTTGGAATAGTTGTTAAGATATATCTTAAGGCAGTACTTGGTGCGGTGCTCGAATTCGGGCTAACGGAGAGTAGCATTACAAACTCCCCTTGGTGGAGGGCATTTGGCCTGCCATGCGGGGGTCTTCTGCCACGGCCATACGAAGCGCCCGGCCAAAGGCTTTAAAAATCGTTTCCGCCTGGTGGTGAGCATTAAAGCCTTTAATGTTGTCGATATGCAGAGTTACCCGAGCGTGATTGACGAAGCCCTGGAAAAACTCCCAGAACAGCTGGGTGTCCAGGCTACCAATGGTATCGCGGGTGAACTCGACGTTCATATAAAGGCCCGGTCGACCGGAAAAATCGATCACCACACGAGAGAGCGCTTCATCAAGAGGCACATAGGCGTGACCATAGCGGTAAATGCCGCGCTTATCGCCAATGGCTTTAAAAAAAGCTTGGCCTAGGGTAATTCCCAGGTCTTCTACGGTATGGTGGTCATCTATATGCAGGTCGCCAGTGGCATTGATATCGAGATCAATCATCCCGTGGCGGGCAACTTGATCAAGCATATGATCCAGAAACGGAACACCGGTTTGGCAGCTAAGGCGGCCTTCGCCGTCGAGGTTGACGCTGACCTTGATCTGCGTTTCGTTGGTGTCACGGCTAACCGTGGCAATACGCGCTGACATGTTGCATCTCCTGCGCTGAAGCGCACTCTGAGGGACGGCTGGTGGCTCTTATCAACTTACCACTGTTTGAGCAGCCTGTGGCGAAGCGACCATTATAGTGAATCGGCGCCCTCATCCGCTACAATGCGCGAAATGTAGCCGCAATCAATTGCGGCAGAAATAGCAGCCAGGCTGCTTTGGCGAAGAGGATTTCACCATGCCGGTGACACTGCACCATGTCGATCAGGCCCGTTGGGAAGCCGATGAGCAGGTGCGCCTTGACCTAGTGCGCATCTACCAGGATGCGCCCCAAGAGCGTATGCCCACCCCAACGGTTGAGCCATTTATTGAACAACATTTTGCAGGCCAGCACTTTTTTGCCTGCGCCCTTTTTAATGATCGTCTGCTGGGGGCGGTCGCTGTTCAGGAGGGCCAAGACCGAGCGTGGTGGCTGTCTGAACTCTGCGTGCGCAAAACCACCCGCCGCCGCGGTGTCGGCTCGCGCCTGATGGCACTACTTGGCGAGCAAGCCAAGCAGGAAGGCCGCGTACTGCGCATTGAAACCTCCACTTTACCACTGGCCGACCGCGTGCTGCTCTCCAAGCTAGGTTACCGGCCAATGGCCAATCCAGAAACGCCGACAGCGGGTATGCCCGCCACCAGCGATTTTGTTGAGTTAGACCCACAAGGGAAAGGGTAATGAAACAGCTATTACGTATTTTGCTGGCAGCGGTTGGCATTCTTGCCATCGTTGCGGTCGCCGCCGTGGTTTATGTGACCACTTTTCTGGATCCAGAAGACTTCAAGCCCCGTTTAACCGCCGTCGTGGAGGAGCAAACCGGTCTCAATTTAGCGCTGGAAGGCCCGATTACCTGGTCATTCTACCCGCGTATCGGCGTAAGCGTAGAGAAGGCCCGTGCCTGGCTGCCTGAACAGGCGGAAGAGAGCGCCGCCTTTGCCGCGATTGACCGCGCAGAGGTGAGCGTGGCATTCGGCCCGCTACTGCGTGGGGAGATTGCTGTTGACGGCCTTACGTTGGACGGTATGCGCCTTAACCTGGAACGCGATGCCCAAGGTGAAGGTAACTGGGAGCCCTTGTTAGAGCGCCTCTCCGAGCATAATGAGAGTGCGGCTGAAACGGTGCTGGCACCCGCCAGTGCAGGCCCCCATGCAGATGCTGGCAGCTTGGCGGTAGTGTTGAGCATCGCCAGCGTTGAAGTGAAAAACGCCGATATTCGCTTTCGCGATGCGCAAACCCAAGCGCTGTGGCGTATGCAGCAACTGAATATCTCAGGCAGCAATGTTAACCCAATGCGCGCCTTCCCATTGAAGGCCATGTTTACCCTAACCAAGCATAACCGACTTGATGCCGAGGTATTGGAGCGCACCCCCGATCTTACCAGCGAGATTAATCTCGAAACCCGCGTGCGGCTTGGCTTGGCGGATAAGCTTTTCGCCCTGGAAAATATGACGTTGAGCACCCGAACGACTAAAGGTGCCGAGGGCGAGCCTCAGCAGCTTAGTTTAAAGGCTGCCGAACTCGTCGCTCGTATGGGCGAGCAGCAGCTCACCATCAAAGAGGGGCTGCTAGAGACAGGGCTGCGCAATGCAGATAACTGGCAAGGCAGCCTGGCGCTGGCGCTTGCCTTTGGCCTGGAGGGGGATTGGCAGGCACAAACGGCCCAGCTCAAGGAGCTGCAGCTAACCGGGCCGGATGGCCTCAGAGTGAGTGGGCATCTTAATATTGAGCAGCTACGTGATGCCCCCCAGTATCGGGGCCAGCTAACCGCTGCTCCGTTTACGCTACGCCCCTGGCTTGCCCGCGCTGGTGTTACACTCACCACCGCGGGTGAGGCTGCGCTCAGCGATGTCGCCATGACCAGCCCTGTGGAAGGTGATGCTGAACAGCTCTCTCTGCCTAGTCTCTCGTTAGTTGTCGATGACAGCACCTTTACCGGTGAGCTGGCAGCCGCGCTGGATGGCTCACGCCTGGCGTTCGATTTAGCCGGTGATCAACTAGACCTGGATCGTTATCTACCTGGCGCTGCCACCGCCGAGCAGGCCAGCCGCGGCTTGTTACGTAAAGCCTTTGCCCAGGAATCCAACACCTTGCTGCCGCAATCGCTTCTCAGCGGGCTGGCGCTAGAGGGCGACCTGAGTGTCGATACGCTTATTTTTGCAGGCCTTACCTTCAACAAACCACGCTTGCAGCTGCGTGGCGACGACGGCGTTCATCGGCTAACGGCATTTGAGTCTGGTTTCTACGCAGGTGAACTCAGCGCTACCGGCCAGGTTGATGCGAGGGATTCCATCCTTGAGTGGTCGCTATCGCCAACCATTAATAACGTTCAGATGGCGCCGTTGATTGAAGCGATCAGCGAAGAGGAAGAGGCGTCACCACTGCGTGGCCGCTTAAATCTATCAGGCGACCTTACCAGCCAGGGCAATACCCGCGAGGCTCTCATCGGCAACCTCAATGGCGAGCTTAATGCTCGTCTAAACGATGGCGCTATTTTAAATACCAACATTTCCAAGCAAATGTGCGAACTGGTGGCCCAGTTAGAGGGTGAGGGCACTTTGCGGGACTGGCACACCGATACTCGCTTTGAGCGGTTTGATGCTACCTTCCAAATCAGCAACGGCTTAGTGAAAAGTGACGACCTGCTAATCACCCTGCCCGGTATCGATGTGCGTGGAGAGGGCGAGCTCAACCTCGCCAGCTTGAACTTTGATACCCGCGCGAATGCTCGTTTGGTCGACACCGCCGATGCAGCCTGTGAGGTCAATCCGCGCCTGGAGCAGTTGCCGCTGCCCGTGCGCTGTGAAGGTAATTTCGGCGACGAGCGCACCGAGTGGTGCCGTTTTGACCGTGAGATGTTCCAAACCGCTGTTGTTGACCTGCTGCGTAATGAAGCCGGGGATCGTGTAAATGAAGAGCTGGAAGAGCGCCTAGGCGACTCTTTAGATAAGCTCGACGAACGCATTGGCGAAGGCGCTGCCAAAGAACTCCGCGATGGCCTACGCAGTCTGTTTAACTAAGCATTCGTCTAGGATGTGAAGTAACGCATTCATTGAAACAATAAGTGCTGCGCCGGCCTAAACGCTGGCGCTTTTTTATTGGCACGAGTGTTTGCCCATTTCTGTTTCATATACCCATTTCTTTTAAGGAGCGTGCATGGACGATATGCCCACGCCGCGGCTGGCGGCAAGCGAATTTCAACGGCGTCTATTGGTCTGGTTTGACCGTTATGGTCGCCATGATTTGCCGTGGCAGTCACCGCGTAGCGCCTACCGTGTGTGGGTGTCGGAAATCATGCTACAGCAAACCCAGGTCGCCACTGTCATTGCCTACTTTGAGCGTTTTATGGCGCGCTTTCCTACCCTGGAAAGCCTCGCCAAGGCACCCCAGGATGAAGTGCTACATCTCTGGACGGGGCTTGGCTACTATGCCCGCGCACGTAACCTGCATAAGGCTGCCCAGGTTGCGTTAGCGGAACACAATGGTGAGCTGCCAACGGAGAGTATCGACGCTTTAGTCGCCTTGCCCGGTATTGGCCGCTCCACCGCTGGCGCTATCATCGCGCAAAGTACAGGTCAGCGGGCCGCTATTTTAGATGGCAATGTAAAGCGCTCGCTCACTCGCCTGCATGCCCTGCCAGGCTGGCCGGGAAAGCCAACCGTGGAACGAAAACTGTGGGCGTTGGCGGAGTACTTCACTCCGGCAGAGCGACTGGCCGATTACACCCAGGCAATGATGGATTTTGGCGCCACGCTATGTAAGCGCAGCAAGCCGGACTGCCTTAGCTGCCCGTTTAACGATGTCTGTTTGGCCTACGCCCAAGGCGAGCCAAAGCGCTACCCAGAATCCAAGCCAAAAAAGGCGTTGCCCTCACGGCAAACGATTATGCTGATGCTGCGCGACCCGGAAGGCCGGGTATGGCTGGAACAGCGCCCTCCTAGCGGCTTATGGGGCGGGCTATGGAGTTTGCCGCAGTTTGACAGTCACAGCGAACTCAACGACTGGCTTGAAGTCAACGTCGTTAACCCTAAGCGGGATACGACGTCGCCCAGTTTTTACCATACTTTCAGCCATTTTCGCTTAGAGATTACCCCGCAGCCGGTGAGCTGCGATAGGCTGGGCGGTGTTCGCGAAAGTGGCGTATGGTACGACGTTAATCATCCGCCCGCACTGGGCCTTGCTGCCCCCGTTAAAGCGCTGCTCAGTCAGCTAACGCCCTTTAGTCTCAATCCAACACCGGGGTACGCTTAAGCGTTTGCTAGCTGAGTGGGTTGAGATCATTGCATCAAATCCCAGAACCAGGAGTACGTTATGAGTAATACCGTTTTTTGCCGCAAGTACCAAAAAGAGCTAGAGGCGCTGCCATTCCCGCCCTTGCCGGGTAAGCAGGGCCAGGAGATTCAGGCCACTGTTTCCAAGCCCGCCTGGGAGGCCTGGCAGGCGCTGCAGACCCGACTGATCAATGAGAAACATCTCAACATGCTCGACCCTGAATCCCGTGCCTACCTTATAGAGCAGATGCAGCGCTTCCTGGATAACCAGGAAACCGACCAAGCCGAAGGCTATGTACCGCCTACGCAGCCATAAATAGTAGACATGAAGAGAGGACGAGGGGCCGGTGGCCTGATCGAGCAACTGACTTGTCATCAGTGGCTCTCAGCAAGTGAACAAGGCAGGCCGAACTAACGGTGGCGTAGGAAAAAAGACCCCTAAGCATCGGTATCGCAAGAAAGTTTCACAAAGGTGTTGACGAAAAGCGGCGTTTTTAGTTTAATACGCACCGTTGGCAGCGGCCAGATAGCTCAGTTGGTAGAGCAGGGGATTGAAAATCCCCGTGTCGGCGGTTCGATTCCGTCTCTGGCCACCACACTGCTGGGGTATCGCCAAGTGGTAAGGCACCGGTTTTTGGTATCGGCATTCCCAGGTTCGAATCCTGGTACCCCAGCCATTGCCAACAAGATTTCTTGTTGATTGCAAAGCCTAACAGCAAAGCAATCATGTTCTCAAGAAAACGTGAAGCGCCGACATAGCTCAGTTGGTAGAGCAACTGACTTGTAATCAGTAGGTCCCGGGTTCGACTCCTGGTGTCGGCACCACTGAAAAGTGGTTAAAAGCAACATGTTAGAGAATTAGATCAAGCCGTCCTTCGGGGCGGCTTTTTCGTTTCCGTAGTTCTTTACATAGATTTAATTGCTTTTCTGCTTGGTTTTTGTGAGTCACGCCCCCACCCTTTTGTTTCTGCTCAGCAATAAAGCTGTGGCTATGGTTGGCTTATTCAACTGGGAGAATAGAAATGATGCTAGGTCTCAAAGGAAGCATTACGCTTCGGCTGATGGGCGCAGAACTTACCTGTGACGGTGAGGATTTCTCTTGGGAAGAGGGTGGAGATGATGACGTCTATCTCTTCGTATACGACGAGGATGATGAACGTGTTGAAATGACCCTAGAGATTCGTAATGACATAATCATCAAAATTCTTAGGGTCACTTGGAACTGGGAATTAGTTGAAGATTATGAGCATAATCTTAAAGTAACATATCGCTGAGTCTAATCACTCATCACTCCCGGGCCACCGCACAATAGGAACGCTTAAATCATAAGTGTCCATCATTGATGCCGAGCGGTGGCCGCTGGCTTCCTGCTTTTCGTGGCGGGTACCTTTGGTGTCAGTAATGCCGCGCCGCTTTAGGTCATGTAGACCGAAACGCTCTTCTTTGGTGATAATTCCCTCTTCTATTGCCAATCTCATTAGCCGCTGCCAAGCCGTGTCTAGGCCTGACTTGCGAAGGGAACCGCCATCCGTTGCGACTATCAACGGGCGGCTTTCTGGGTGCATGGATATTGGTGTTCCTCTTGCTTTCCATATCGCCGCGCGGCGTTCTGTGGCGGCATTCCAGGCGGCCGTTAGGCGTGGGTACCAGCGAACGACATTATCCCGGGAGCCCTTTCTGCGGTTAGTCATCACGCCATCGACTGTGCTGTTGGCATCGCTGAGGGTTATCACTTCAATGCCGCGCAACCTGCAGATATAGGCGAGTTCCATGACTATCCAAAGGTGTGTCGCGCAAGCCCCTTTCTGGCTGCGGGCCATCTGGCCACGGTCTCGGGCAAACTCGGTTAGACGTGCAATCGTGGTTAGCTCTGGCAGACGGCGTTGCTTTCGCTCTTTAGCGGACTCAACGCCCTGAGCGGGATTAGTTTCGCAGTAACCGCGGTTAATCCCCCAGCGAAAAAGACGGCCTAGGTATCTCAATAGGTGATTGGCTTTTGATGGAGTGCCTTCGGCAGCGATCTTATCTATTAATCGTTGCACCAGAGCCGGGGAGAATTGCGCTGTAGGCAAATCTCCCAGCGGCTTACCCAGCTTGGTAGGTATTTCCAGCACTATGGCCCGGCAGTATTCGTAGTCTTTCTGCGTTTTTATGGCCAGCTCTTTTAGTTGTGCTGACTCATGAAACTGCTTGGCCAAGTAACGCAGAGTGCGCCTGTCTATGCCGCTGCGCTGCTCAATGATTCGATGCAATTCTGACAGCGTCGCATCGGCCCCGGCGAT
Source organism: Halomonas sp. SpR1 (assembly GCF_031010175.1). Classification (GTDB taxonomy): domain Bacteria; phylum Pseudomonadota; class Gammaproteobacteria; order Pseudomonadales; family Halomonadaceae; genus Vreelandella. The sequence goes on along the minus strand of NZ_JAUAMB010000055.1, from coordinate 2,989 downwards.
CCGCTCAGTTTTCAGCTTGCCCGCTTCATCACGATATTGAACATACCAACGGCCACGGCCGCGCTTATCGTAATAAACACCGTTAGGAAGCTTTGATTGGTTAATGTGACCAGGTATGTCGGGGCTGTGTTTGCGCGGGCGTGTTTTCATAGTATGTCGCTAGGGCTTAGTTCTTTTCCGGGAACGGTTTCTATACCGCCCGCTTTGTTGATGAGATCGATCGTTGTCCATGGGCCACGTCGACCGTTAAAAACGACCACTCCTTGGTCGCGTAAGCAGCGAGCTGCGTCAGCGGCGCGCTGATAGCCAGTGATGGCTTTTAGCTCATCGCAGTCTATTACTTTTTGTAGACTCATTGCTTGCCCCCTGCCCGCCAGCGGTTGAAGCGGTTGCGAATGATGCGAAACGTTTGGCGCGCGGCTGGGTTGCTGTCCAGCTCGGCGCGACTGTTGATTTTGCAGGCGGCGATTAACCAATCGCGGGCGTCCTGTTCGTTGTGGGTGCCGTCGGGCAAAGCGCTGGGTTCGATGCCAAACTTGGCGCGGCGGCGGCGATCCAGGTAGAGCTGGAAGGCGCGATCCTGGCAGAGCATGGCCGCCTGCCTTGCCACGTTGCCGCCTTTGGGTAGTGCGTGATTGTTTTCCATGCGGACTCCTAAAATTCAAGCCGTTGCGCGATGCCCTTGGGCGACGCTTTGGCTTGGGTGCGGATCTCGATCACCTCAACGCGGGGCTTGAAGTGGCTAACGGTGCTGACGCCTAACTGGAAGGCGGCGCCCAGGCCAAAACCTGCGGCGAGCAAGGTAATGGCAAAACGGTGGTTGGCAGGTATCGGGTTTTTCATCGCTTACCGTCCTTGCTTGTTTTTCAGTTCACGAATGCCCTGGCACTCGATGCAGGTGGTGGCCCAGGGTGCGGCTTCGCGGCGGGCGGCTGGGATCTCGTAGCCGCAGTCGTCGCACTCGCTGTTGGTGGCCTGGGTGGCGAGCGCGGCGCGGCTTGCCAGCACGGCTTCCAGGCTTTGTTGGATGGTGACCGCGGCGCGGTCGGCGTTATCGGCCATCGTGGTTCCTTCGGTTAACACAGTTCGGGCGGGAAGTACTCTTCCTGCGGGGTAGGTTTGGACGGCGCGAAGAGTTTTCGCGCCGCTTCTATGGCTTCCTGGCCTTCGCGGAAGGCGTCTTCCGCTTCGGCTCGATAAATTTCTGAGCGCTTCCACTCTTCGAGACGTTCGCGCTGGGCGTTTTGCTCTTCGGGGGAAGGCTCGCGGGGCTGGATATCTGGCCCCTGCGTACAGTTAGTGACACGAGTCCAAGGGGACGCGGCTTCGCCGCCTCCCGAACACCCCTGCTCTTGATAACGTGCGGTGCTTGCGCGGCTGCGCACTTCCCACTTGTAAAAGCGGGTCAGGTATTCGTGTTCGTTGCCCCGGCCGTCGGAGACGACGATGCCGAAGGTGCCCAGCTTGCTTTCGCCGTGGCGGCCTTTGGCCTCGATGCCTTCGCGCACCTCGCCGGTGGCGTGGCTGAATTCAGCCCTTTCAAGATCCACGCGGGGCATCGTCCAAGGTTTAACCGGGCGCTGTTTGCGGGGCAGGTTGGGGCCGCCCATCAAACGTAAGAACTGATCCCACTGACCGGCGTTGGCCACCTTGCGAATTGCCGCCAGGCGACCGGCGATGCGCTGGTCTGGCCGGGTGGCTTGTTCCCAGCTTTCCAGCTCATCGATGTGCTTTTCGTTCAGGCGGCGCACTTCGCGCCACACGGTGACGCTGGGCAGGCCGACGAACTGAAACTGGCGAATGCCCCACACCGCCGCCCAGGACTCAATACGCGGGGCCACGCTGTTGAGTTCGTGGCCATAGCGGTCTTTGTGGTCGTCCTTCACGGCATCGCGGGTGAACTGCTCGCCGTTGATGTTTTTCGAGATGTACTTGGCCACGTAGCCCGCCGCAGTACCACGCTGGTAGTCGATCTCTTTTACCTTGAAGCGGGCGGTAGTTTTCCGGCCGTAACGGTCGAACAGCTCTTCGGGGGTGTCCGCCTCGGCGTGGCTGCGCAGGATCTCGTTAATGCGTTTGGCGTCCTCTTGCTTCATCCAGATCAACAGGTGCCAGTGGGGCGTTCCGTCGTGGTGAGGCTCCACCACGCGGATGCCGTAAATACCCAGGTTCTCGCGTGCCAGCGCAGCGCGGGCGCGTGCCCACACTTGCTGCAGGTGGGCCTGAGCTTCGCGTGGGGTGGTGCCGTTGTACTTCGGGTTGCGCACGCTGTTTTCAGAGATCACCGGGTGGAAACGGCTGGGCGCGGTGATGGTGTAGAACATGCCTACGTGGCCCAGGCGGCGGGACTCTGCCTCGGTATCGCTAATGCGCAGCATCAACTCTGCCCGGCGGTGGTCGGGGTTCGAGAGCCCCAACTCGGCCAGTTCGGCCAGGGTGTAAACCTGACCTTCCTGGTTAATGGCTTCCAGCGCTTCCAGCAAGGCGCGGTTGCGGTTCTTCTGGGCGCGGCGGCGCTCCAGCGTGACGTTGCTGCAGTAGATGCCCGCGCGCTTGTGTACCCGGTGGGCTTCACGCTGTACCTGTTCCAACCGGCGGCCGCCCAGGCGGCGCAGCTGCCGCCGCCACCATGTGGGGTCGGTGAGCTTGGCCAGCTGCACCGCGCTTTTCAGTTTGAGGCTGGGTGGGTTGATGCCGTGCAGGCGCGCCCGGTGGCGGGCCTTTTCGAGCGCCATTTCATTGACGACGGAGAGGCTCATCACCGGCGCGCGGTGCCAGTTGAACACTGCCATCAATGGAATGACGCCCAGGGGCGGGCTTAACGGATTGCGGGAGTCGGCAATTTGCAGGGCGACTTCCCGCGCTTGGCCGGAAAGGGTGCGCGCCTTGGGTGTTTTCAGGTTGAGCGGGGGCGGCAACAGCCCCAGGCGCAGGCGGCGGTTATGCTGGGCGATGCCGCCGATCAGCTTGCTGCGTTCGCGCTCAATGG
>NZ_JAUAMB010000054.1 GCF_031010175.1 Halomonas sp. SpR1 | reverse complement strand
ATTTGTCACCAACGTCAGCAAGCGCCCACATGAATTACCTGATCAAATTGTTAAAGAGCTGTTTCGCTGCGGCGGCTATTAAAACCATCCTGCAAACCGTTGAACTGGCTTGCCTCAGCGAGGAAGGCGTATTCTACGCCATTCCTGGTGTTTGTCAATCGCTGTTTTATTTAGCGAGTGAAGCGAGCGATACAGACTGCTCTAACCTCCTGACAAACCAAGGCTTTTACACCTTATGCACCGCTGGCAACGCTTGACGTCCCCGGCAGCGGATGCGTACTTTACGGATTCGCTGCTGGGTTGGCAAGGGCTTTTGAAGAAATAGTGGTAAAAATTTTAGCTCTTGGGTTTTGCCTTACGCATAACGGCTAAAACAGGGCCTGAAGCCACATAGGCTCCAAACAACAGTAGCAGCATTACAGAGGGTTCAACCGAGATCATTACGAAAGCCAGAACGATGGCCAGCAGCACAACAAAAGGCACCGGCTTTTTAAAGTCGAAATCTTTGAAGCTGTAGTAGCGGATATTACTCACCATCAGTACACCTGCCGCTGCCACGACGACCAGCATCAGCAGTTTAAAACCAAAAGCATCGGCGTCAAAACTATGAAAAGTCCACACACTGGCCGCCACTAGCGCTGCTGCAGAAGGGCTTGGCAAGCCGATAAACCACTTCTTATCGACACTACCGATCTGAACATTGAAGCGCGCAAGGCGCAGTGCTGCGCAGGCCACGTACAGAAAGGCCACTACCCACCCCGTTTTGCCTATATCTTGCAGAATCCAGGTAAAGGCAACTAAAGCAGGCGCCATACCAAAGGAGATCATGTCAGCCAAGCTGTCGTACTCAGCGCCGAATTCACTCTGCGTATTGGTCATACGTGCGACACGGCCATCTAAGCCATCCAGCACCATGGCAATAAAGATCGCGACGGCGGCCGAGGTGAACTCACCATTGATACCAGCAACCACCGCAAAGAAACCTGCAAAAAGCGCCGAGGTGGTAAATAAGTTGGGGAGCAAGTAGATACCTCGACGGCGAATCTTTTTACCATCCTCCACGGTTTCCTCAACCACTTCCGTTTCACGCAAGAAGGCAGTAGCCAAGTCCTCGTTGCCGCCTACTTCTGGCCGATCAGTGTCGTTTGGCTGCTCAGCGCCTATAGAGCTTGGTCTTGCCTGATCTGAATTTGCCTGATTTGAGCCTGAGTGCTCTTGATCGCGAGCGTCCTGTGTCATAGGTTTCATCCATTAAAAGTAAAGTCACGAGAACAGTAGTCGCTTTCATTCTACACGGTGAGTGCCACTCAGCCAGCCAATTGCACCTGGAGATAGGCAAACAAGCGGTGCAAGCGCCTCTATACAATAGCCATAACCGAAACAGGGGGCGCTGTGATTGAAGAATAGTTACTGTTACCTTCGCTGACGAACATCTTGGCAGATAGCTGCTGAGTGATTATCGCACTTCGCTACCCTGGTATTGAGTCAAAGCTCCACAACGGTGCACAGACAGAAAGGATAGCGCGAGCACGGCAGACACCACCAATATTGCGATTGCACTAAGCTCCCGCATGCACTTTTTTTACAGCCTAGAACAAGCACTTCAATTGCGATATTATGCACTATGGCAAATCATCACCTAAAACAGGCGTTTGCATTCTCACAGTCGCATCAGAAGTAACGGCTATATACCAACCACGCTCAATATCTGTCAGTTGAGCGCCTATACTGATCTTTTGACAAGGACTTTGACGACCAGAACTGTCTGCGGCATCGGCCACCAGATAAATAAGATAATCCAGACCGGGAACAACCAATTTCTGGCACCAAGTAGTTCTTATTTTAAGCAGATTTGCATCTTTCAAATTAACGCTTTCCCCATCATCTAAACTTGCTACATCATTCGGGCGCCAGCGCAAATTATCATTAGGAATCACCCTTACCGTAGCTGGCTCTAAACTACCATCAAAGGGGATATATAATTCTTTGCTTAGTTGATCAAATACAGCTTTTGTCGGACTAACGATTTCTACACCGCCCCCAACTGCTTGGGTAGCATAGGCAAGGGCACTAGATTTTAAACTTGCTTCAGTGAGGGAAGACAAAGAACTTTCTACTATAAAAAGATCTGCCATCCCCTCTCCTAAGCGTCCAACCATAGAATCAAGCTGGGCATGATTAAGGGCACCTTCACGAGCTGCCAAAAAGGTGGATTCATTCAAAGTATGCTTAGCACGAAATATACGAGTCATCTCAAAAATGCCGCCAAGAAATGCTAAAAACAGCAGCATAATCACAACGAATTCGACTGTACCTTGCCCAGACTGCCGTTTCATCAGAGTAACTCAAATCGCTTGTTTAAAGCTAGTATCACTGGCTTGGCCTAGTAGGCCGACTGACATCGAGAAGCGACTCATGTAGAAGCTGTATACGAGGCAAATAGGTATTATCAGCCTCCAAAACATTACTTGCATCTTCTAATGTTTCAATAGCAACCTTTGTCTGTATAACTGCTAGGTTATACCAAATTTTACCATCATTTGGTTGATACTTAAGCCCTTCGTTATATGTTCTTATAGCAGCTGCGTTACGCCCTTGCCGTGCATAAATATTACCTAATTTCAACCATACATCCGGCAATTCGGGATGACCGGAAGATATGTTGCTATACAATACCTCAGCATCCATCAAACGGGCTTCTTGCAAAGCTGTATTTGCCTTTTCAAGCTGCATTCTTAGTTTGCCATCACCTTGCTGTTGCGTTTGCTGTGTATGTGTTGCTGCACAACCAGTCAACACCCAAGCAGTAAAAAAAACAACAATAATTCTACTCATTAGACCACCCTAAAAAAATACCACATTTAAGACCTTTAGATGCTGCAAGGCCTGCTTTAATCTCAACAACGGCGCTCCCTTTGCTGAAAAAGGAAACCCGGTTTTTTTTGATATACTCATCAATTTTGACGATCATACCGTTATCCGAAAGATGAATCACGTCTATACTGAATTTCATACCAAACGTATGAACTGAATTGCAGCGTCTAAACCACCACGCCTGTTCCTCATTTAGCTCCGCACGCCATTGAAGCCCTCGGAAGCGAGCAAAGAAACCCTCGGGGGAGACACTTTGAGAAAACAGCACCTCATTACTATTTAGATTATAAATTCTACCTGATTTATATCCCATGTATAAGCCGCATAACGATAGGAAAACCTAATACGATAAAAGTAGTAGGAAAAATAAAGGCGACAAGAGGAAATATTAATTTCACAGGTGCTTCCATCGCTTTTTTCTCAGCTCTTTGAAAACGCTCTATACGCTGCTGTTCTGCCTGGATACGCATCGTCGCCCCGACACTACTGCCTGTTTTTTCAGCTTGAGCCAACGCAGAAACTACCTGAGTGATTTCTCTAAGATCAAGCCGCTTCGCCATCGCCTCGAGTGACTCAATGCGCCCAGCCCCTGCACGTATATCTCGATTTACACGTTCTAATTCATGGCGAAGCAGTCCATCCGGACCGCTCGTCGTTGCCTTTACTAACGCAGCAGCTAAGCTAAGTCCTGCCTCAACAGCCATGGTAATAAAGTCAAGGTATGTCGGGAGCATTCGGATGATATCCCTCTCTCGCCTTTTCCTAAACTCATTTACCTTTAAGTTAGGCAAGAAGTAACCCAGCCCACCAGCAACGACTATCAGCAAAATATTAACAGAAAAACCGGCCACCAGACTAAGTAAATGTAAAAAAACTATAACGATAATCATAGAAATAATCTTGATTGCGAAAAACTGCTCAGGGTTCAAGCTAAAGGAAAGGCCAGACCTCTCTAGCAACACTCTAGTCCGCTGAATATACTCAGTTGTTAAAAAACGCCCAAAATAGTGGGATATAAAAATAATCAAAGGCCATACAATTTTCACACGCCACGAAAGGGGATCCATAAAGTCCCTTTCGGGCATTTCAATATGGCGTCTAAAGGAAATAATCGCCGCTGCTAATAGCAGAAAAGCAGCTATTAGCATCAGTCCTATAAAAATATTCAGAAGAGACTCAAACATCGATACTCACAATTTTATAGATAATATGATAGCCAATCGCCTCCAACACAACAATCACACCAACCGTGGCCCATCCGTACCACTCTGTAAACAAGTATGACATTGCCTCAGGCTGCATGTAGTTTAAGGCAATCACCAAAAATATTGGCAAGCCTGTCATTACAAGACCTTGTAGCTTCCCTTGTGCTGTAAGGCTACGTATTTTCCCTTCCATTTGTAGCCGTTTTCTTAATGTACTCGCTATTTGCAACAGTGTTTCAGATAAATTACCACCAATCTCTCGTGACACAGTCATCGCAGATGTAACCAACTGAACTTCCGTTTCAGGTAAGCGCTGATAAAGATTATTCATTGTTTCTTCAAAAGGTACACCTATTCTAAGCTCTCTAAGCACCAGGCCAAGCTCTTGCGACAATGGAGGATGCTCAAATGCAATAGTCGTTTCTAGTGCTTGAGTGAGGCTCAACCCTGAACTCATATTATTGGCAATCGCAGTTAGCGCATCGGGGAGCTGGTGCACTGCCTTAAAACGTCTACGCTTGCGTAAATAACGATATACTAATGGAGGTGATGCTCCAAGCGCCGCAGCAACTAACAATGCTATTCCGACACCAGCACCGGAAAGAAGCACCAGAATAAAGACTAGAATTAGAAAGACAATATTTATAAAGAAAAGCTTTTGAGGCTCAATAAAAAGAAACATTTCCGCCAAATTATGCTCGGCAGAATCTTTAAATGTCTGCTGGTATTTAGTGGCAGACGTCATCAACGTCTTGCCAGCGATATAAGCTCCAAATGCCGCGATAAGAGCTACCAAAAAAGAGAGAAGAATGGCCATTGTCAAGCTACCCCTTCTCGAGGTTCAAAGATACTCAGATCTAAACCAACCCCTCTGTTTTTAAGCCCCTCATAAAACTCTGGCACTAAACCAGTGGCTGTAAAATGCCCAGTGACCCGCCCATTCTCGTCATACCCAGTAGGGTTATATCGAAAAACCTCAGCTAACTGAATGCGGCCATTTTCAACCCCAACGATTTCTGAGATACCAGTAATTTTACGGGAGCCGCAAGAGAATCGAGTTTGCTGAACAATTAACTGTACGGCAGAAGCTACCTGCTCACGTATTGCAATAGCTGGCAGATCCATACCCGCCATCATCACCATAACCTCTAGGCGTGAAATGCAGTCTCTAGCACTATTTGCGTGAGCGGTGGTGAGCGAGCCATCATGCCCAGTATTCATGGCTTGCAACATATCCAACGCTTCACTACCGCGACACTCCCCTACCACAATTCTATCCGGACGCATCCTTAATGAGTTTTTAACCAGATCCCTAATACTGACACCGCCACGGCCCTCTTGGTTAGCAGGCCTGGCTTCCAACTGAACCAAGTTAGGCTGGTAAAGCTGAAGCTCAGCTGAATCTTCGATAGTGACAATACGCTCTGCATCCGGAATAAAATTTGATAACACATTTAAAAGTGTCGTTTTACCTGACCCAGTACCACCTGATACAAGAATATTGCGCTTATGCATTACCGCAACTTGTAGAAAGTCGATAATAGCTTGATCTACTGATCCAAAAGCAATTAAGTCATCCCCCCCGAGCCGTCGCTTCATAAACTTACGAATAGTCAGGCAAGACCCTTTAAGCGCTAATGGCGGAATGATCGCATTAACGCGAGAACCATCTTTTAATCGGGCATCGACCATAGGTGAGCTTTCATCAATACGACGTCCCACCGGGGTTACAATACGTTCAATCGTCGATTGAACAGCTTGATCATCGGTAAATGTCACATCTGACTTATACATTTTACCGCCGGTCTCAAAAAACACCTCCTGACAGGAATTGACCATAATTTCACTTACATCATCTCTAGCCAGCAAAGGCTCAAGAGGCCCCAGGCCAACAGCTTCAGCGACAACTTGCTCAAGAAGCGCCTCTTGGTCGATATGATCTGGGATCTGATGCTTTATTTCGGCTATAGCTTTACCTGTAAGTGACGATGCTAGCTGACGCAGTTCGTCCTCAGACATGGTGCTTACGTTGATGCGACGCAAATCCATCTGTTCATGCAAGGTTTTACGAAGATGGAGGCGCCAAGTGTGCATATCTTTTGCAAGCTGTGAAAGCGCTTTAGACTGCTCAATGGCACCTTCAGGTAACGCTGTTTCAGGCTCTTTTGCTATTCTGCTACTTACTCGCTCTTGTGCAGCTGGCTCCTTGGTAACGCTAGCTTCAGGCTGTATAGTCGGTTCAAAAGCACCGCTAACCTGAGGTTTAGCCTGTGAAGGCTCAGGTGGAACATTCTTTTCAGCTACCACCTCTTGCGTTTCATCGGATACCGACTGGGAAGAGTTTTCAACCGTTTCAGCCGAAAGATCAGTATCACTATGAACGCGAGGCTCTTGGTTGGAGCCTTTATTTACTCCTCGGGTTTTAGCAACAGCAGGATTCCTGTTTGTAACTCGAATGCGATAGTCATGAATTTCAATAACATCATCAACGCTAAGCGGCCCATAGTCATCAATTCGCGCACCATTAACGCGAGTGCCTATTTTAGTTGAAAAATTTTCTATATAGATTCCATCTTCATGCGCATTCAAACAAGCATGTTCAGATGACAAACGCCAACCATGAAGCACTATGTCGTTATCAGCTTTTTTGCCAATCACGCATTTTTTATCGGTGATGTAAAAATTGCCTACATGCATTCCTTTAGCTGTATCGACACGCACTTGGAACATACTTTTCTCCTGCTCAACCCTTTAAATTACTGCAGTAGTGCCGCATCAAGTGCATCGCTACCTTCAAGGACACCACGTGCTTTCTGAAGGTTATCCTGCATCTCATCGCTAAGCGGTGTGTTAGGCGCCTGTATCCTTGGGGTTACCATGATGACCAACTCTGTTCGTCCTTGCTGCCAGTCGCTAGACCGAAACAACGCGCCAAGCAGAGGTATATCTCCAAGTAGTGGTAACTTATCGCGTGTTCTGGAATCACTCGTACTTAGCAAACCGGAAATTATGATGGTTTGCCCTGGGCGGGCCGTAATAGTGGATACGGCCTCACGACGACGCAAACCAGGCACACCGTTGACCTGAACAGAGAAATCAACATCACTGACTTCAGTCCGGATACGTGAGCGAATATTATGGTTTTGATCCATCGTAGGCTCAATCTCTAGCTGTATGCCATATTGTTGAAACTCTACTACTGGCTGACCAAACTCATTGAGAACAGCAACGGGGAACTCGCCGCCTGCCAGGAACGTAGCTTTCTCATCCCTCACGGTTGATAGGCTTGGCTCGGCTAAAACTTTAGCAACTCCCTCTTCTTGCAGAAGCTGAATTTGCGAGCCAAGTATAGAAGTTATCCCCAAATATCCATCCAAGCGGCTAGTGCCTGAACCAACAATATCTAGCAAATTCCCCACCTCGCCAGGCGAAGTTACTCCAAAGCTATCATTGGGGATGATATTACCAACTAGCCCTAACGCTGGCCCAGCGGCGGTATCCTGCCAGCGAATGCCCAGCGAATGCTGATAATTACGGCTCATTTCGAGTATTGTCACATCGAATGCAATGGATTCTTCAATCTCTACATTTCTCTCGGGTTCAACAAGTGATAATACGGACGGGAAATGACTGACAACGCTTTGAAAGCGCTCGAAGTCATTATCAACCACGGTTCCGTTAAGTACCGCTTGTCCCAAATGCTCACTTACCGTCACATCCGGGAAAGGACGTAAGATATTTCTAATGATATTGATATTATCAGACACAGGGCTGTCGTAGACACGCACCTTGTATTGGGTCATTACATCATTGTCGTCCCAAGCCACCAACTCTGACACACCTGCTGCACGGCCAAGTAGCAGCAATTTATTTTCATCTATTACGGATGCTTGGAGTATTGCATCGTTTCCCACCGCAATACGCTTAATGGAATCTTGGTTAAGCGTAGTAACTGAGCCAACATAAACCTCTATATCCTGCTGGGCATAGGCATCCTGTTGGGAATAGCCGCTTTGGCTATTCTCGCTACTAACAGGGTATAGCTCACTTGGCGATGCCCCAGCTGCAGCAGGCACTATAGTAATGACATATAGCACCGCCAAAAGCATAGTAGCCGGTAAGTATTTTGTTCCCTGCATTATCATTGCGACTCCTGAGGCATACGATTAGTGGGCATTGCACTGCCGCTCATATTTTGGTCGTTGGACGTATTATCATCAGCACCCGCACTTGGCGCTGGCGTTGCCGAATTAATATTCTGAGAGAAAGGTGTTAACGAAGAAGATACCGGTGTAGCCGCCCCTGCTTCACGACTGGCTGTCGCCTGGCCAGGCAGTCGCACTTCTCCTTCCGGCACGCCGGAGGATACATACCAATAGCCCCCCTGGGACATGTGATCATCGCCAAATAGCGCATAGCTCTGATCAGCCACTCCTATCTGCTGATCATCAGCATTACGCATTAAAAAGGCAATTTCCCCCGCCTCGCGCGCTAACGCTAAGCGTTCGGCCTCTTCACGCGGCAAGCCTACCGTGATCATATTGTATTGCGCGGTGTTGGCATCTAAGCGCTGAAAAGATTGATCAGCATTGCGAAGCGGCTGGGCTCCCGCTGCGAGTACTTTTACCCGCTCAAGAATTGGCACAAGCCTAGGCTTCTGACCACTCGCATCGTCTTTAAGGAGTACATACAGATCAATATAATCCCCCGGCAATAGCATGCCCGAATAAGATTTTAGCGACGACACCTCAACACTGATCGCCCGTTCACCTTCATCGAGTAAGCCCGAGAACCTATTGACCACGAGGCCCGTAATAAAATCAGCCTGCAGCATTTCCCCTTGTGACATAGCGCGATTGATTACCCGACCTTCGATGCGACCAAACTCCTCCGGTTTTATCGCCATAGACGGTATATGAGAAATCGGCATTTCAGCCACGGCGACACTCGATTGAGATACCACATCACCGGGGGATAAATTAGCGCTAGCCACTACCACGCGACCCTTAGAGGCCTGACCACTCAGGAGATCTAGCCGCATCTCCTGCTCACGAGAGTCAAGGTAGTAACCAACCAGCCAGAAGGCCAAAAAACCCACGACCAATGCGCCAGCTAGCAGCAACCAGCCAGTCCATTCTCTTTTCAAGGTGCCCCCTCAATTATTTTGAGACTTTCTACTCAAGAAATACTGCTTTCGTCATTCACTTTGTTACTTTCACAATAGTGACAACTGTCCCTACCTCAGACTGAGTTGCCACCAGATTCAACTCTTCATTTCCTCGATTTAATATCATCACACCAGCTCCATCTCCCCTCGAAAGAGCTCCCTGACTAATCGGTTCATACCCTGATTGACGGAAGTGATTTCGATAGTAATCAAGATTTTCGATCACTGATCGGGAGCTTTTTAATACTAACGTGCGACTCTCACGTCCGGCGTCTTCCGAATGAACATCCTGGACTACTTCCGTACCCGATAACATTGGGAGGTCAACGCTTGGTGCTCGACGCTCTTCATCAAGCGCATCAAACATATCGCTTATAGCGATAAAGCCTCGTGTTTGCGGGCCCATATCCGTACGGCTTTGAATGGTGATGAGAAATCCACCCTCACGGCGCGAAAGAATATCCCATGGTTCAGCTTCAACCCTGGCAACTTCACGCCACTGCCGATTAAAGTAGTTTGCTAAGTCATCCGGAGAATCATTAGTAGTAAACGCAAATACGCGGGTATTTAATCCGCCTATTTGCATTTCATCCGCTACCACCTCCAATGAGAGCGAGTCAGGCAAACGAATATCAGGAAAGTTCGTTGCCTGCGCGATAGTCACGCCACCCGATATAAACATCACAGCGAGGCTTAAAAGCCTCACCCACCAATTCCAAACTCGACGCTTTACATGGAGCATGAAGTTCCTCCACCGCCTTTAACACCATCGAATTCGACTAACCGGTGCTCCGGCAGCGGTTCAATAGTGGTATGCGCAAAAATAAGACAGTCCGATGCCAGTTCCTCCATTAGAGGTATCTTGCCCGCTATGTCTTGAATAGTACCTATCACGCTATTATCCAAATATTGTTGTGGCATCAGGCCTTGAATACGATACTCAGCGTGCGCACGCCCCCCCGACTCCCAGGACTCAGTATATAACGCATTGTTTGCACTCAAACTTAGCGCGTCCACCCCTAGGCCTGAACCAAATACCCCGCTGAGGTCAGCAAGTTTGACGCTTGCCTCAGCATTGACCACTCCGTTGGAGGGCATATCAAACCGAGTGAATTTACCGGCAAGCTCACCAAAGGCATCAACCCAGGCGACTATCCCCTCTGGCTCGCTATTAGTGGACGACGATGTAGCATATCCGCTACTCCCTTCGTCTGCCTGCGCCAAAATGGGCGCCATGCCTCCATTTTGTCGATGCGCGAAGGGGTCTAATTGCAAAGCTTCTTCTCCCCCGGATGAGCTAATACGCTGGGTATCCTTGGCAAATATTCGCGCATCAATCTCTCTGGCCACGTTTGCATCACTCTTAAATCCCAACTCTGCTCCCTGATAACCATCAAGACCACTGCCAGGCGCATCTTCGTACCATACCGTACGCTCCCAGGCAGCGTAGCGGGCACCCAGCTCCACATCCTGCTTTTGCGAAATCACTTTCGCTAAAACGGGAACGATCAGAAAGAGGGGCACCAGCAGAAAAGTGCTAACCACCATAAATTCCGTTAGTGCCTGACCTTGCTCAGAGTGTCTTTTCATATGTTGGATTTCATTAATACGAAGGATCCAAATACCCTTTTTCCTTAAGGGCACTGATGAACACTCTATAATCGTCCCCGCTCTGCCTATCATGCATTGATTTCACCTGATCAATTACGGAGCGCTCGTGTGTATCTAGGAGCTCTGGATCTGCTCCGGCCTCTAACAGCGCTAAGGCAGTTTTATACTCACTACCTATCACAGCATTAAGCAAAGGTGTATAACCAAACTTACTCCTAAAATTAACATCTGCACCATGCGCAATCAGGATTCTTATTTGTTCTATATACTCATCGGACATCGACTCAAACAACAAGGTGCTCTCTTCATGAACTAGAGTGTTTGGATCCGCTCCTGCCTCTAAGGCTGCCTCGATAAACGCAGGATCGGGATTTTTATAGGCTTGATACAGCAGGTAAACGGTACTCACCCCAGGCTTACTCTCATCAACAACCACCAGATTAGGATCTCCACCATGGGCCAGCATGTAGCGGAAAGCTTCAAGATTAGCGTTCATGGTGACCGACCAAAATAGCGGCGTCATACCATCCTTTCCCACGGCGTTGGGATCCGCCCCTTGATCAAGCGCCCGCTGCATGGCATTGATGTCGCCGCTGTCTGACGCTTCCACCAGCGCTAGCTGCGCGGGATCAGAAAAGTAACCGCTGGGCTGCTGTGAGTATGACGCACATGCAGGTAGTGCTATTGCCGAAATCAACAGCGTTACCAATACTTTAAATATCTGCATAAAACCTCCATTGTTTCGTTTAAGCGGCGTCACGTTGTTCATCTTCATATTCATTAGGGCGCTCCCTACCTGGTTTCTCCGGCGGACTAAATGCACCTAGGCCATGTCGATCAAGAGGACCATTACTACAGCCGGCTGAGTGGCCAATCTGTTTCCCATCTGCGGATGGAAGAAGCGCATCCGGCAACGTCTGAAGAGTTGTCAAAAAATCACCCGCGATATAGTGATTCCTAAGTGCGCCGGGTTCTTTAGTAACTATAATCTCATCTTGCCTTACGTTCCTGATGGTCTCCCGCTTGTAGCTATCACGCAAGCCTGCCGCATTAAAAGTAATTGCATCGAGCCCTGTCTCATAAGCAGCTGCGGTAGCCAACCCTCCTCCTAGGGAGTGTCCAGCAATTAAAACATCATCTCCTAAAACAGCCTTTACATCTGCTGCAATCTTCACCGCATTATCATATTGACTAGACTGACCGAACACTGCTTGCTTAATATTATTATCAATCCAGTCCTCATAGTTCAGGCCATCGGAACCGCGAAACGCCAGCACCCATTGGCCACTCTCTGTACGCGAGAGCGTCGCAGAAAAACCATTGGCATCGGCCTTGTCTTGAATAGGATACCGTATGCCATGTTTTTCAAAGCTCTTTTTATCTTCTTCAAACGTAGTGCCATAGGCATCGTTTGCAGCCTTAAAAGCAATTAAATCATCTTCTGTCCAGATAGGGTTTTCATCTGGCTTTGCTAAACACATAGCCATAGCCGTCGCGGCTAAAGCCTCCCATGAGATATCGATGCCGCTACCCGCACCGCCGACATTTACATCTCCGTCATTTTCGCCAGCATTTCCATCTTCGCTACCACTCGTACCGCCGTCTCCGCTCGCGCCGTCGCCGTCATTGGCAGCATCATCGCCGCCATTAGTATCGTCGCCTTGCCCGTTGCCAGCTCCTTCACCTTCTCCATTAGAGGAGTCACTTTCACCCGATCCGCTACCGCTGCCCCCCCCTCCGTTCGGGCTGCCACCACCACCATTAGCATTACCACCATCCCCACCTCCACCGTCTTGGGAGATATCTCCTAGCGAATCAGCAATATCCTGTATGTTTAGCGTAGAGGGATACTGGGTGGAGTAGTTATAAGCCTTTTGCTGACCAGAGATAGCATCCATTAGTCGCTGCAGCACACTGGCACTTTCAGCATTTTGACCTGTTGAAAAAGGGGTTAACAATGCCGCCACCATAACACCGGTAATCAACATGTACTCGACTGAGCCCGCCCCGCGCTGGCGAGCAGGCGTTACACTACTGTCAGCAAGGAATTCAGCAGCGCTTAAAACTTTAGCTTCACTATTGATTAAAGAGTATAATGGCGCTCTTTTCATTTTTATTCCAAATTTTAAATACAAAGCCTGCTAAACCAACTTTTAACTAACATTAGTTAATCAGCAGCATTACTAGGGTATCCTGGGATATCAAACTCTACTAGAGGACGAGTTAGACAATTGCAGAGGTATTCTCTGGTCAATAATTCGCGAGCAGCATCAAGGTCAGCCTCTGCCATATCGGACATTTCTTGCGAATAAGCATGCTCGTAGAGTTCTCTAAGTATTGGATAAATGGCCCCCCGAGGGTCATATGTCTCTGCTGCTCGCTCTAAAGCTGCGTCAAGAGTAAAGAGCTCTTCAGCTGATTTGACATCCCCCATTTCCATAGCACGCTGATATGAATTAAACGCTCCGATAGGTTGCCAGCCTCCTGTTGTAATGGCTGTAACACAATCCGAATACCTATAATGCTTCGCCACCACCTCATCATACTTAGAATCATCTCCTGCTCTTGCATAATACTCAATACGGCTTGCATAGGGTGGTTCATCTGCCGGTAGAGCTCCAGGGCAATTGGCAGCTTCCCAGTCATCCTCAAACAAGGGGTTACCGGATTCCGTTTGCGCCAATAGCGGGAAGCTAGCAAACAATAGCACTCCTAACACCAATCTATTTATCATGATAAAATCCTTTATTTTCAATTACCTAGCGCGACAGCCCCGGTAAGCAGAAGGGCTCTTTCAGTGTTATTTAGCTTGACGATTCGAGGCTGCCAAAATGGATTGTATAAATTACCGTACTCAAAGTTGCCGTCATGGCGCGCGAACTGCTCTATATCGGTTGGGCGTGAGTAGTGAGGTTGCCCCTTGGCAGCGGCGGTTATAAAACCTTCACCTGCCTCTGTGTTTAGCGGGTTATCCCCTTGGGCTCCAAGGTCAGCTGTCAGCGGCATTGAGCTGTTATCTTTCCGGAAAAGGTAAAGCAGGCCAGGGCCACCGCTATTTGGTGCGCCGTCATCTCTAAAAGCATAAAAGGGCTGAAGACCACTGGTATTTCTTAGATTATGACCAGCATGAGACCCACTAGCATATAAAGCAGCAGTACTGTTATCCCAAGCACCACCCCAGCCACTACCGCTTGAGTAATTGTAATAAGAGCCACTACCCTGAAGGGCATGGGCAGCCCCCCAGCCAAGAGGGACATTGACACAGACAATACACTTACCGAATACCTTAAACTTTGCTTCAAAACCAACTGTATCCATAGCCGTCCAATCCCACTGATAGACACCACCAATACCTGTTGAACGCTTTAAGTCCGAGCCACCTCTTTTTTGCGTATCCCAAAAAAAACCACTCATGGGAGGCCCCATTTCGTAGGAGCGCCGCGCTGTAAATGGGTCTCTTGAGTCGCCAACCACCTCGGCGAAATCATCGAACCGCTGATTAGTCGTTGAGTTAGGAGTTTTAATATTGGGTTTACTAAAGCGCCCTATCTGCTCCTGCCATTCAACAAACGCCTGAACAGAACCAGCAGCACTCGTCAGAACCTGCTCAACATCAGGATCATTAGCCTGCGCTATATCTTCACTAAAATTCATTAGAGCCGCAGACATACCCACATGAAAGATATTCTGGCTAGCCGACAGAGCCCTGATAATCCCATCGTTAAGCGGAATAGCTATTTTCACTGCGGCATCAACGGTACTGGCCAAAGCCTCGGTAGCTTTTTCAAACGTCTGGGCAAGCGCATTAATTAATGGACCCACATAAGGTACGACTGTGGCCACCTTACCCACAATGCCTATATTAGTGCCAAGCTGCTCCATCATCGCTGCCCAAGAACTCAGACCTACCATCTGGCCAATTGCAACTTGGTTGGCCACCATAGCTCGATTGGTATAGGCGGTATAATTTAAGTCTCGCGCCACTAGCGCCGAACCGCTATAGGCGACGTTATCGGCGGTGTTTTGCAGCTTCATACGCTCGGTCATCAATTGACCTGAGTCATACATTGCCCATAGGGATAACAGCACCGCCACAATTAAAATTGCGGTCATCGGCATTACCTGCCCTGTTTGCCGTTTGCCCCCACCGCCATTGCTTAGCCGCTGCACCATTACTCCACCCCCATGCTTTCGATAGCCTCGGCTGCATCACGCCCTTTTGTGGACTGATACGATTCACTTAGAGGATGAGCCATCAGCCAACTTAGGTACGCTTGAGGTGATACTTTTGCAAAGCTTTCGGGCATTTCAAAAGCAGAATCTGGCTGCGGGCCAACGACAATATTTGTCAAACGAGTCATTGCCGATCCATTCGAGTCAACAACTTCTATTTGGCATAGCACGCCTTCGTTAGCCGTAAACCAGGCGTCTAATCGAGTGTCACTCTGCTGCCCACCCACTTTGCGGTAACGTATCGCTTGTAGGCCGCCGACTCGTTCATTGCCTAAACGCTCCCAGTCGCTATCACGCCAACGGAAACGGTCCATCACCGAGTCAATATCGGCAGCCGTTAACGACCTGCCTTCGGAAGTAGGCCGCTCTATTGCCCAATAGATTTCTAGAGATTGACTAAGCCCGTAGGAGCCGTAATCCTCCCGGTGCTCAAAATCACTAATTAATATATCCGTTGCCCTAGGGTCATTTAGCCCCATCAGTTCGCGGCGCATCCGTTGACGGCTAACTTGAAGCTTTTCGTGCTTAATGTAAGGCCCAATACCCCCCGTAACACTTGTCTCGACATCAGCCGAAAAAGGGACCTGTGACAACATGGCGATATAGAGATAGGGCGCAGGCACCTGAGAAGAGGGCAACGCCCATACTGGAAAGGCTACGCAGAACGCCATTAACCCAGCACAAAATTTCTTAGCTAGATAGTAAGAGAGCTTAAACTGCATATCAGTTTACCTACCATCTTGTTAGGGCATTTCACATTACTCACTACCCTCTTAAAAACACGATGCAGAGGGATAGCGGTAGCGCTGGGTTATTAGCAGCGATCAAGCTAATAGCTGAGACTTACTTATTCTCCCCCACCGCCTTGTCCGTCAGCCTCGTCAAAATTGCTCAGATTGTAATCAGCCCCAGCCTCGGTATTTGCACTATCAGCACCATCCTTCGCGGCCTCAGAGCCAGTGGTGTTATTTTCGCCTGCTACTTGGTTAGCCATCTGGGCAGTTTGCCCCCTGATAGTATCGCCGAAAAACGTAAAGGCACCGATTGCCGCGAGCGCAATCAGCGCGACAATAATGATGTACTCGACCATACCTTGGCCAAGCTGGTTTTTCTTGGGCGCCAATTTTTCTTGGTACGTAATCTTTTTCATGGTTCTCTCCTTTTGCTTGGTGTCATCATCGGAATAAGCACCGACAGTGCTAACTGTTTTCTTACACCTCACTAATGAAGAATAACAGCCGCACTAATCTTTGATGTATCGCAAAACTCATGTCGGTGGCAAAGCTACAATAGCCCCATCAGATTGGCAAATTAGAGCTAGCCATTCGCAGTAACACGTAACAACCCTTCCCCCTCCTCTCTCTTCACAAAAATTTTCTATAAATAATTGATTTAAAAGAATAAAAAAAACAAAATCAAGTACACCCTCCACAGAAACCATGTTAGGAAGAATTGGGAGGACTGAGCACGATTTTGTAAGATATGGATTAAATTTTTGTAAGAAATATCTTACAAATCTGGGCATCCGAAGCTATTCAAAATTAGGCTTTATCTTTTTACCATAAAAAACAATTAGTTACGATTCGACATTTTGAAGACAAAAATATTCGCTGACGCCGACGTCGCCGCCTTTACAGTAAGAGGGCCGAAGCGCCCTCGTGATCCTTGGTTGAAGTCTGTATTCTGCAATTCGCTCAGCCCTATTCAATGGATAACACAAGGAACTAAAGTTGGGTTATTGCAATCCATATTTGACGAAGCGAAACATCTTCGGCACTTTAGTCCGACACATACCACGATAACTGACAGGTTAGAGGATTTATGCGTACCACACTTAAGCTTACCGCTTTAGCATTTTTTTTGATGGTTAATGGCGCCGCTAGTGCCAATGAAAACTCTGCTCAACACGCTGCTGATTGTGTCGTCAAATCATCGTTGGCAAAAAATATTATGGAAAATCGTTTAAATGGAACCTCGAGAGCTGATGCAGAGAGGGGGCGAGATCCTGATTCAAAAGACAAAGCAGAACTTGTGCTCAATGACGTTATTGAACAGACCTATACTTACGACATAAGCAACGGCTCGGTCGAAGATTTTCAAGAAAAGGTACACCAAGAGTGCATGGCGGAAGGATAAATCACCTAATTTTCGATACTCAATTAACGCAATTTAACAACGCATTAGCGTTGGCTGACGTTAATACTTCTATCAGGCAATAAAAAAATGCCGATCAGCACTCGCTGACCGGCATTTGTTTACTGGAAAAAAACGTTTCCCACTAAAGCGACAACACCTTATCGCCCCGAGCAATCCCCGAGACCCCGGTACGGGCGACCTCAAGAATGCCCACCGGCGCCATGGCCTGAAGGAAGGCATCCAGCTTGCCCGCATCGCCGGTGATCTGCACGGTATACAGGCTGGGTGTTACGTCGACGATCTGCGCACGGAAAATATCCACCGTGCGCTTCACTTCATCGCGGGCTGCACCCAATGCCTTCACTTTCACCAGCATCAGTTCGCGCTCGATATGATTGCCTTCGGTGAGATCCACCAGTTTGACTACATCGATCAGCTTATTGAGGTGCTTGGTGATCTGCTCAATCACCCGGTCATCGCCCACGGTAGTCACCGTTAAGCGCGACAGCGACGGGTCTTCTGTAGGCGCTACGTTAAGCGTTTCGATGTTGAAGTTACGCTGGGAAAACAGCCCGACTACACGTGACAGCGCACCCGGTTCGTTTTCTAACAGAATCGAGATGATATGACGCATCAGGTACGCTCCGTTTTAGACAGCAGCATGTCGCGCATGGCGCCTAACGGCACCTGCATCGGATAGACGTGCTCATGGGGGTCGACCTTCACGTCAAGGAACACCAGCTCGTGCTTATTGGCGAAGGCACGCTCCAGCGCAGGCTCTAACTCGTCAAGGGTATTGACGGTAATCGCGGTAAATCCATACGCCTCGATCAGCATATGAAAGTCCGGCAGCGACTCCATATAGGAGTGCGCGTGGCGCGACTTATAGTTCAAGTCCTGCCACTGGCGCACCATACCCAGCGACGCATTGTTAAGATTGACGATCTTAACGCCTACCCCGTACTGCTTACAGGTGGAGAGCTCCTGCATCATCATCTGGAAGCTGCCTTCACCGGTGACACATACCACGTCATCATCCGGGAAGTTCTGTTTGATCCCCATGGCAGCAGGGAAGCCAAAGCCCATGGTGCCCAAACCACCGGAGGTAATCAGCCGGTTGGGTTTATCAAACTTGTAGTACTGGGCAGCAAACATCTGGTGCTGCCCTACGTCAGTGGTCACATAAGCTTCGCCCCGCGTGACACGACATAGCGCTTCGATCACTTCCTGGGGCTTGAGCACCTCACCCTGCTTGGAAGGTTCATAAAGTTTACCTTCTCGGTCGGCGCGCCAGCCATCGATCTTCTCCCACCACTCGGTTAGCGCTTCAGGATGGGCAATTTTATGCCCCTGCACCAAGCTGATCATCTCGTTGATAACGCTGGAGGCCGGGCCAACAATCGGTACATCGGCACGCACCGTTTTAGAGATCGAGCTGGGGTCAACGTCTACATGGATGATCTTGGCGGTCGGGCAGAACTTCGACGTGCTGTTGGTCACGCGGTCGTCAAAACGTGCCCCGATGGCAATAATCAAGTCGGCGTGGTGCATGGCCATGTTGGATTCATAGGAGCCGTGCATACCCAGCCAACCCAAACACTGGCGGTCACTTTGCGGATACGCGCCGATGCCCATCAGCGTGGTGGTAATCGGGTAACCCAGCTGTTTGACCAGATCGGTCAGACCTTCGCTGGCTTTGCCCGTGACCACGCCGCCACCGGTATAGAATACCGGACGCTTGGCTTTGAGTATCATCTCAACGGCTTTTTTAATCTGTCCCGTGTGGCCACGCGTGACCGGGTTGTACGAGCGCATCTTGACCTTTTTCGGATAGACGTACTCGTAACGCTCGGTGGGTGCGGTCATATCTTTAGGAATATCGACCACCACCGGGCCAGGACGCCCAGTCGCCGCTAAATAGAAGGCCTTTTTGAGCACTTCCGGGATTTCAGCCGGGTGACGAATCGAGAAGCTATGCTTCACAATCGGGCGTGTCACACCGACGATATCGGTTTCCTGGAAGGCGTCTTCACCGATCAGATGGCTCGCCACTTGGCCACACAGCACGACCATGGGAATCGAGTCCATGTAAGCGGTAGCAATGCCGGTGACGGCGTTGGTGGCACCAGGGCCTGAGGTGACCAGTACGCAGCCGGGCTTACCCGAAGCGCGGGCATAGCCGTCGGCAGCGTGGGTAGCCGCTTGCTCGTGACGCACCAGAATGTGCTTCACTTTGTCCTGGCGGAAGAGTGCATCGTAAATATGCAGCGCTGCACCGCCGGGGTAACCATAAATGTATTCGATGCCCTCATCTTGCAAGAAGCGGGCGATCATATCTGCGCCGGAAAGCAGTTCCACTGTATTTCTCCCCTGGAGGTCTCGAGTGCGAGCCGTACCCAACTGGGCACGGTGTCGAGTGCGGCGGTATGCCGCTGTCGGCCCTAGCCGACACCTGATGCCAAACCCTGGCAGGAGGCCCGGTTAGGGCCTGCACTCTTATCGGAAGCGAGTGAATTATGTCGACATAAATCACCCGCTCCCTTTCACGGCAGTTCGCCGTGTCGGGGCGTTGGCCAGGTTGGGCGGTTAGCCCAAGCCCGGAAGTCCTTCGGCGGGTAGAGGCTTTCGCCTACCCTTCACGCGGTAATTAGGGGTTGCCCGTTGAGTCCGCGCCCGCAAATCAGGAACCGACAAGATTCCATTAGCGCCCTCAGCCTGTCAACCTCCGATCAGTCCAAACGCAACAAAGGTCGCAAGAAGCATCGAGTAGGAAGGGGAGTCGCCTCCCCTGTCCTCTCACACCACCGGGCATACGGTTCCGTACCACGGCGGTTCATGAAGAACGCTTGAGCCATCTTACCGCGTCCAGTATCGAGATCAGTCCCTG
>NZ_JAUAMB010000053.1 GCF_031010175.1 Halomonas sp. SpR1 | reverse complement strand
ACACCCTTGCCGTCGGCTAGCACTTCCCCTTGCCGGGCGTGCAGGGGACTTTCACCCCCAAGTCATCCTGAGGCACCACCCCCAGGAACAGCGCCAGTCAAGGCGCTGCGCGCCATGCCTGGCGCACAATAAAAAAAGCCGATCCACTGGATCGGCCAAACTGATGGGAGTCTGCACAGCATGGGGGATACTGCGCAGAGATGCCTGGGGAAGGCAGAGACAACAAGCTCTAACACCTTTTCCAATAACAACAAAACTAAATTTAAAACAATAACTTATAAAAAAAACAAAGAGACTGCCTTCTTGCTGTTATCTTTTTCAGGTTCCAAATAGGTTCCAAGCGGAATAATTAGGGAGAAAGTGTCTAATGCATAATCTATCGCCAAAGCTAACCCGCTTCACCTACTCCCTGCCGATACCGAAGAGCTATGGATTACCTGCGCCGAAATGCCCACCGTCATCGCCGATTTTGTCGATGAACGAACCTGGGAGGGTAATCGTAAAACCATCCTAGCGATGCTCGCCGCTGACTACCTCACGCCTTTTCACTGAACACTGCAAAAAGTGCATAAAAGCGCATGAAAACGCATAAAAAAAACCACCACAAAAACGCGCTAAGCCGCCCAGATACTGGGTTTCGCAGCCTTTTTACCGGTGCATGAAAACATATATATTTAGCGAAAGCCGCGGGCGTGGGGGGGACGGCGCGGCGCAGGTTGTGGTCGCTAGTATTGGCACCTAGACGGGCCACACAACGCGCACAGGGCGCGTTCTGATTTTGCGAGTGGTCGGGATAGGGTCAGGACAGGAGCGCTTAAAACGAATCGTAGAGCTAATAAAAGGGCTAATGCGTCTCGTTTAAATTTTGGCTTCGTGTGTGCGCACAAAAAAGCCGCCCAGGTGGGCGGCTGCGATTGGATGGCTGTTTTACTCTTCGTTGGGATCTGCCAGCGTGTACGGGTCAAACCTCACAACCTCTTCACTAACATGCTCGTTTATCTCCCGCATCGTCGCTTGAAGCGGTTCAAGCTCGTTGGCCACAAACACGCGCGCGGCTTTCTCGATGTCACCAAAGCCGCCGGTATTCTGTGGAATGATGCCCATTAGCTGGGGTGGTATCCGATGCCCTGCCAGTTGATCGTCCCGGGTGATGTTCTTGATGTTGTAGAACTCGTCTTTAGCCGCCACCTCGCTAACCGGGATAATCTGAACGCCATCCTTCTTACCCCTGGGGGAGTATAAGAACAGGTTGCGGAAGTTGCCCGGCCCCTTGCTCTCCTTCAGCGCCTTGCGCATATCGTCGATGTCTTTTTGATCGTGGGCGGGGTCGTTCACATACATAATAAAACCCGCATGTGAGCCATTCAGATAATACCGGCGGCGGAACAGCGTCGCGCTTTCATTCAACCAGGCGCTTTGCAAACTGCCGATATAGTCAGGAACACCATAAATGCTTTGATCAATGTCGGGCTCCAATAAGTGAATGGTGCGCCCTTCCGGTATCTCGATGCGCTCCATGTAGTTGGGTACCCACCAATAGCGGTCATCATCACCCCTGCGAATGTACTTAGCCGCGCGATGCTTCAACGCCAACCGCCGACCCAAACGGCCTTTAACTTCCTCAAGGTACGCATTGCCAAACACTAAATAATCCAGAGCCAGCGCGCTGAAATCGCGACGGCTTAGCATCGGATGAGGCACGAACGTCTTAAGCAAAATATTCCGCTTAACCTGCATTGCGCTGCCATGGTGAGGCGTGGCCCGGTAGCTCTTAGCCAGAACGCTTAGCGGGATCGGCGGCTCGTACCACTCATCAGGTGTGAGCCAAACCCCCTCATACCAGATATCACGCATGCTGGTGACCGGCTCCGGATCACCAAAGCTAAACGCCTCTATTCGCCCGCCGCCGGTGGCCTCCACCGGCGCGGCATTCTCAGTCTCATACGCATAAACCCGGTGGCGCGGCTTGGCCGCAGCGGTAGTCGTCATTCGTACATCTCCATAAGTGATTTGCCCACGCCTTCTTCGGCGGGGCCGTCAACTGGTTCAAATTTAAGTGCGTGCATAGTCGCCCACGCCAAGTCTCCGTGGCCAGTCGACTTGTTACGGCCGCTTATGTAAGTGAATTGCTGGCCACCTTTGGTAAGCACTTTCTTAATCGACATAAACGCCGCGGCGAGATCCGACCATCCAGCATCAAACTCCAAGCGACCTTTGCTGATAATCTGCTGAGCCTGCAGCACCATTTGAGCTTTTAGCGCGACGTCATAGCGGTATCTAGTGACAGTCGGGAACCACTTCTCAACATACTCTGCTACCGCACCGCCAATGCCGGTAACGTCAATGCCGATATGCCCAATGTTGTATTTGTCGCGGAACGCTTCGATAAACGCGGCTTGGTCTTCGTAGTCCTGCCCCTTGAGCCGGTGCCGCTCCAATACCCGGTGCTTTTCATCCCGGGTACGCGCAGGCAATACCACCACCAGCCCGGCGCCGTCGCCATCCTCACCGGTGCCGGTCGGGTCGTAACCGATCCACACTTCCCGATCACCAACGGGGCGCGGGGCAAATGGCCGGTAGTCGTCCCAAACCTCCCAGCTGTCGACCATGCAGCTCTTCATCACGGTCAGCGGGAAGGCGCTTTGGCTATCATCGACAAAGCCGCACATAAGCAGGTTGTCGAATTCGTCAGCAGAGTATTCAAGCCGCAATTGATCAAGGTCGAACAGGTCGCAGCCGCCCGCGATAGCGTCCATCACGGTGACGATCTGCCGCCAATGGCCATCAGGGCATAACTTCCCGTCTTTCAGCGCATCATGAGAAATATCAAACTCTTCACGCTCGGATTTTTTGCGCCGCTTATTGAACAGGTCACCGTTCCAGAATGGGTAACCCTCATGGCCAACACTCGACGGCGTAGAAAAGTACGTCTGCCGCCACTTCTTGTGCATGGCCATGCCGCTGGTGACCTTGCGGAACTCGGCAAAGCGGTGAATCCAGAAATACTCATCCAGATACACATCACCGTGATAGCCCTGAGCGGTTTTGGAGTTGGTACCCAGGAAATGCAGCTCGGCGCCGTTATCCAAAACGATAGGGTCACCTTTCAGCTCGACATCACAAACCTCTTTGACGAACTGAATAATGTAATTGCGGAAGATATGCGCCTGGGCGCGGCTAGCAGAAAGAAATATCTTGTTACGCCCAGTTTTGAACGCATCGACGATGGCCTCGCGGGCGAAAAACCACGTTGCGCCAATCTGGCGACTTTTGAGAATATTACGGATGCGATGCTTATGACCCGCATCAAGCCAAACCTTCTGATATTCAAACAGCGAATTTAGGAACGCGACTTCCAACGCCTCCATCAGCTCTTCATCCAACGCATTGCGCCTAGGCTTCTTCTTAGGCCCAGCGTTGCGAGCTTCGATGTTGGGATTAAGATCCGCTTCGCTACCCGTTTCGTGGTACCGGCGAATTCTTGCCAACCGCTCCATTTGTCGCCCTAGTAGATCAATCTCCCTGACGTGGTGACCTTCCTTTTTTGGCAGCGCTATGAGCTGAACCATCCGCGCTTCAAGTGAGAGCTCTACACGTTCGGTGGGAGTGGCATCCTCCCAGCGGTCGCGGGCTTTCCAGCTATGCACCGTCGCGGGTTTCTCGTTAATCACCTCAGCAATACGCGCGACTCGCCACCCCTGCCAGTACAAATGGCGGGCGGTCATACGCGGCGATTCATCGGCGCTCAAAATCGGGGAGGGGGCTGTCGTCGTCATGCCGCCAGCGTACCCGCCGCGCGCGATGCTCACGCCTGCCCCGACTTGTCCAAAATATCCCGCACAACGCGCACCCGTTGAGCCGGAAGGCTTACGCGCGGAACCTTGGCGCTATCAATCGCAAATCAGCCCAGGAAGCCCAACATGCCCAAGTCATTCCGCGTCGCCACCGAAGGCGCAACCACCGACGGCCGCGAGATCCAACGTGAATGGATCGAGCAAATGGCCGCCAATTACGACCCGAAAACCTACGGGGCCCGCATATGGGTAGAGCACATTCGAGGCATTGGCCCAGATAGCGCATTTGGTGCAATGGGCGACGTCCTATCGCTAGAAGCCAAAGAAGTGGACGGCGGCAAGCTAGCCCTGTTCGCCGAAATCGACCCCACCGACGAACTCAAAGCGCTGAACAAAAAGCGCCAAAAGGTTTACAGCTCGATTGAAGTCAATCCCAAGTTCGGCGATACCGGCGAAGCCTATTTGGAAGGCCTGGCGGTCACCGACTCCCCCGCCTCGCTCGGCACCGAAATGATCAAGTTCAGCCGCGAAGCGGGCGATAAATCGCCGCTGGCGAGTCGCAAGCAACACGCTGAAAACCTCTTCACTGCTGCAGAGGAAGTCGACTTCGATTTTGAAGAGGAAACGCCCAAGCCCAGCATCGGCGAATTTGTAAAAAGCCTGTTCAGCCGTCAAGACGCCAAAACCAACAAAGGCTTTGAAGCCTTCGGCGCGGATATCAAAGGCGCGTTCGAAGAGTTCGCCAAGCGTCACGACGCCATGCATGCAGAGCTGGAAAAGCGCCCCACAGCCGAGCAATTCAGCAAGCTACAAACCGAACACGACGCGCTGAAAAAAAGCTTCGATGAGCTGTACGCCAAGCTCGACAACGAACCTGACACCTCATACCGCGCCCCGGCCACTGGCGGCGGCGGTGAAGTTGAAACCGACTGCTAAGCACCGCTAACCAATAGCCGCTAGCCAGAGCACTAATTTCAAGGGAATTAAAATGCGCAAAGATACCCGTATTGCTTATAACCGTCTGCTAGAACGAATCGCTCAACTCTCAGGCGTGCCCAGCGCAAAAGAACAATTCGCCATCGAACCATCGGTGCAGCAGACGCTGGAAACCAAAATTCAGGAATCAAGCGAGTTCCTGAGTTCTATCAACATCGTTGGCGTGGATGAGCTCAAAGGGCAGAAGCTAGGTCTAGGTGTCACCGGGCCGATCGCCAGCCGCACAGACACCACTCAAAACGACCGTACCACCAGCGACGTGGCTTCTCTTGAAGCGCACGATTACGAGTGTTATTCCACTGAGTTCGACACACACATCACCTGGGCAAAGCTGGACGCTTGGGCCAAGTTTCCGGATTTCCAGACCCGCGTGCGTAATGCAATAGTTCGTCAGCAAGCGCTGGATCGAATCATGATTGGCCTAAACGGAACTACGGCGGCCACGGATACCGACCGCGTAGCCAATCCTTTGTTGCAAGACGTCAACATTGGTTGGCTGCAGCAATACCGCATTCATGCGCCGGGGCGTGTGCTCAGTGAGGGCGCCAATGTTGGTGAAGTGCGTGTAGGGCCGAACGGCGACTATGAAAACTTAGATGCGCTGGTCTATGACGTAGTAAACGAAATGCTTGACCCCTGGTTCCGAGAAAGCACCGATATCCGTGCAATCTGTGGTCGCAAGATTCTCGCTGATAAGTATTTCCCGCTGATCAATCAAAGCCAAGCGCCTACCGAGCAGCGCGCCCTGGATATGATCCTGAGTCAGAAGCGCATGGGTGGCCAGCAAGCCGCCCGAGTGCCCTTCATGCCCGATGGCACACTACTGATCACGCCGCCGGAAAACCTTTCTATGTATTGGCAAAACGGTAGTCGTCGTCGCCATCTTGTAGAGAACCCTAAGCGCAGTCGCATTGAAAACTTCGAATCCAGCAATGACGCATACGTCATTGAGGATTACGGCTTTGGCTGCCTGGTCGAAAACATCAAATTCGGCGACTGGTCTGTTTAAAGGAGTAGCCAATGATTAGCCCTGCCCGTAAACACTTCCAGCGAGTGACCGCCGCGAAAGCGGCGGGCGCCGCCACCCCAGGCGAGCAGCAACAAGGCGAGCAATACGAACTCCACGCCCGCGCGCTCTACGAAGCCCGCCGCACGCTAAAAGCAATCCGGTCGATTGAAGCCAAGATCGAGAAAAAGCGTGAATTGCTGCCCGAATTCATGCCCTACATCAACGGCGTGTTAGCCGAAGGCAAAGGCGCAAAAGATGATGTGCTAATGACCCTGATGGTCTGGTGTATCGACATAGGCGATTACGAAAAAGCCATGGAAATTGGAGCCTACGCGGTGAAACACAACCTAGATACGCCCGACCAATACGACCGCGACACCGTCAGCATCCTGGCCGAAGAGATCGCCGAAGGCGTCAAAGCATCGCTTGAAAAAGAAGATGCCGACGCTGACGCCCTCGCTAACGTCATGGCCCGCTGCATTGCCATCGTCGGCGATGCAGACATGCACGACCAAATCAAAGCCAAAGTGCACAAGTCATACGGCTACGCCCTCCGCGCCGCCGAAGACAACGAAGGCGCCCTGGCCCAGCTCAAACGCGCGTTAGAGCTGAACGACAAAATTGGCGTCAAGCAAGATATCCAGCGCCTAGAAAGCGCAATCAAAAAACAGGGCGACCAGGCCAACGCCTGACCGCCAACCGAGTCGCACCCCGACGGCAAGGGGGCATCGCTAAGCAAGGGCTTTCAGCCTCGCGCGAAGTGATCCACCCCCTTCTTTAACCGATCGGAAAAACAGGTGGCCAGCATGATATTCAACGGCACCAACCAAGCCAGCCAAGCCAGTCAAGCGCTAGAAGTCATTATCAATAACGGCTTCTGGCCAGATATCGACCCTAACCAATTCATTGAAGAAGAGCGTGTATTCAAAGTCACGCCACCGCGTATCCGCCATGCACTACGTGCCGCCACGGCCGATATCAACCGCCAACTAGCGGACTACCAGCACGCCCACCAGCAGGCGGGCCGCATGGCCTGCGATGCCATTCCGCCCGAGCCCTGGCAAACACCCGGCGATATTCAGTTGCTTTACATGCGCGCCGTGTATGCCCAAGCCCAAGCGGATCTACTCGAACGCTACCGAGACGCCTCCGCTACCGGCGAAGGCGACGAACGCGGTGAAGCTAAAGACCTCGCCGCCGACGACTACCGAGCCGACGCCCGCTGGGCTATCGCTGAACTTACCGGCCGTAACCACACAACGGTCGAGCTGATATGAAGCGCGTGGCCCACGCCCACCAGGGCGAAACGCTAGATGCCTTGCTTTACCGCGTTTACGGCAAAACTGCCGAAATTACTGAGAAGGCGCTAAAGCTAAACCCGCACCTCGTAGAGCAAGGGCCGGTACTAAAAGAGGGAACACCGGTCACGCTGCCGCCCCCACCGGAAGCCCGCGAAACGATGAAACAACCCATTCAGCTTTGGAGCTGAGCAGAAGGCAGGAGATTACATGGCCGAACCAAGCACCATGGCAGCCGCCGGAACAGCAAGCCTCGCCGCCGTGGTGATCGGCATGCTACCCGGCATAGACGCCAACGCAGTGGTGGGCGCATTTTGCGGCGCCACGCTTTTCGTCATCAGCGCAAAAGAGCTGGGCATCATAGAGCGTCTGGCCTACTTGTTTATTTCATTCTGGATCGGCTACCTAGGCGGCCCGGCAACGTTCGGCGGCATGCTCGAGCACACCGCCGTGGCCGCCTTCATTGCCTCCGCCGTATCCGTAACCGCAGGGCTACGAGCAATTGAGGGAGTAAAAACGCTCGACATCAAAAAATGGCTAGGGGGTCGCTAATGAGCATCGCCTACATCATCACTGCAGCCGCCACATTGATTGTCATTGCTCGGCTAATTACCTTTCGCCGCCGCGCGGGGCGCTACCGCCCAGGCGTGGCACTTACCGCGTGGCTAATCATTGTGGCAATGCCAGTGGCCGCCGTGTACGGCCCATCGGTGCCAGAGTTAGCCCGCTGGCTCATCGCCACCGCAATGGTCGCCCTGGCCGTGGGTGTCATCCGCACCGACGGCAACGTCGCTCACCTCATCCGCCCCCTTCGGAGGCAATAATGCTGCTACGCCAAGGCTCTATAGGCCCAAGTGTTACCGCCCTGCAACGCGAGCTTAACGCCGTCGGTTATGACATAGGTGTCGACGGCAATTTTGGTAATGAAACCATGCGAGCTGTGCGCAGCTACCAGCGCAAACAAGGCTTAGTCACCGACGGCATTGCAGGCCCAAAAACCCGCGCCCTGCTCCATGGCCAGAAAAACGAACGGCTACTTCGACAGATTGATCTAGTAGACGCCGCCGACAGATTAGGCGTAGAGCTAGCTGCCGTCATGGCGGTCAACGAAGTAGAAAGCCGCGGCAGTGGCTTCCACTTCGGTGGCCCACACAATGGCGCGCCGGTTATTCTGTTTGAACGTCACATTATGCGACGACAATTACAGCACCACGGCATTAACCCGCTGCAGTATCAGCGCGCCCAGCCCGACATCGTCAACGCCAGCCCCGGCGGCTACATTGGTGGCCACAGAGAACACGACCGGCGCGAGCGTGCGGGAAAGATCCATACCGCCGCCTCAATCGAGTCAGCCAGCTGGGGGCTATTTCAAATAATGGGCTTCCACTGGAAGCGCCTGGGTTATCAGTCAGCGGAAAGCTACGCCGCCGACATGGCCATCAATGAAGCCAACCAGCTTGGTGCTTTCGTCCGTTTCATTGAAAAAGACAAAGGCATCCACGCCGCGCTACGTCGCCACGATTGGGCAGGCTTCGCCAGCCGCTACAACGGCCCCAATTACGCCGCCAACGACTACGACACCAAGCTCGCCGCCGCCTACCGCCGCCACTCCGAAGGAATGAGGTTGGCGGCATGAACAAACTCACCCTCCTAGTCAGCGCCGCCGCCCTGGCGGCCACCTTCGCCGCTGGTTGGCAAGTTTCCCAGTGGCAAAACGAAAGCGCCCAGCTCACAGCCGAACGCGCCGCCCAAAAAGCCATCGACGCAAGCATGCAACGCGAATCCAAGATCGCCGCCCACGTCGAACAGCGCCTAAGCGAGCTAACCGCAAACGAACGTGTCATTGATCGGGGAATCATCCGTGAAATCCAGAAGCCCATTTATCAGCGCGTGTGCCTTGAGCCTGACGCTATCCGCCTGCTCAACCACGCCGCAGCCGGAACAGCGCCCGATACAACAGAACCTAATGCAGCGCTGCCCTGAAACACTGCCGTACCTCACAGACGGCACCGGTGGCGATGTCACACTAAAAATGAGCGCCTGGGCAGCGGAGTACCACGCATGCGCAGCCCGCCACAACGGACTAGTGGAAACACTACAATGATCAAATTACAGCACCTAAGGGCGCATATACTCGCTAGTGTTCCTGAATTAGCACGTAACCCCGAGCAGCTTCACACCTTCGTCAATGACGGCAAGATCAAGTTCGCGCGCGGTACCAACCTTAGCCACCAGTACACGGTCGATGCCCAAATCATCATCACCGACTACAGCGGCAGCCTAGACACGGTGATGATTCCCCTGCTGCAGTGGCTTAACAGCTACCAGCCCGATTTAGTCGAAGACGAAGCCGTCCAGATTGAGGCCGAGATCCTCAACAACACCCACTGGGATCTCGCCTTAACCGTGCGACTTACCGAGCGCGTCGTCGCCAAAGTCAATTGTGAAACCGGCAGCATCAACGCCGAACACCGCATGCCCGAATACCCGGTGGATGCCTGCCCAGCAAAAAGCTGGCAGCTATACGTCAAAGGCCCTAGCGATTCGGAACACCAGCTCAAAAGCGAATGGCGAAGCCCAGGCGGCGGCGAATGAGTGACGACCTCCAGCAGCTGGAAAGCTGGCTAACGCCGCTGATTGAAAAGCTCAGCCCCAAAGAGCGCCGGGTGCTGGCAAGGGAAGTCGCGCGGGATCTACGCATCGCCAACCGCAACCGCATCAAGGCCCAAACCAACCCCGACGGGACGCCTTATGAACCCCGCACCCAATTACGCGGCCGCAGCGGAGCCATCCGCCGCAAAGCGATGTTCACCAAGCTAAGAACCGCTAAATACCTCAAGATCAAAACCACAGCAGACGCTGCTGAAGTGGGTTTCCTTGGCCACATCAACCGCATTGCCCGCGTACACCACTACGGCCTGCGCGACCGCGTCGAGAAAGGCGGCCCACAACACCAATACGCCCGCCGGGAGCTGGTGGGCATTACACCGGCCGACAGCGAACGCATCGCCGACAGCGTGCTCAACCACCTAACAGCGCCCACCTAAACACCGTCACTTGTCCTAGCCACCCCGCACAACGCTCGCCGCTACCCATCCGCGCGTAACGCTTCCACCATTGGCGGCATGAACAACGTCGCCGAACTTAAACGCCTTATCGCCAACCTGATTCGCATCGGCACCATCGCCGAGGTGGATTACGGCAATCCCGATGCCGTGCCGCCGGTACCGCCCCGCGTGCGGGTCGATATTGGCGAGATCACCACCGGCTGGCTGCACTGGATCGAAAGCCGCGCGGGTACCACACGCACCTGGTGCCCACCCACGGTCGATGAGCAGGCCATCGTTATTTCACCCGGTGGGGATCTCAATGCAGGCGTGGTACTTACCGGCCTGTTTCGTGGCCTACACCCCGCCCCCAGCGACAACGGCGACCACTTCCACGCCG
This sequence comes from Halomonas sp. SpR1, assembly GCF_031010175.1. Lineage (GTDB taxonomy): Bacteria > Pseudomonadota > Gammaproteobacteria > Pseudomonadales > Halomonadaceae > Vreelandella. The sequence continues at coordinate 12,580 of NZ_JAUAMB010000053.1, read as the reverse complement.
TGATGCCCGACGGCGCGGTGATCGACTACCACCACGTTGAGCATCATTTGATGGTCGATATCCCCGGCGATATCACCATCAACGCCACCGGCGAGATCCGCATTACCGCCAGCGGCGATATGCACCTCAAGGGACGCAATATTTATGAAAACTGAGGAGCAATCACATGGGCGTTAAAACCAGCGATGCAAACGTTATCGACTACACCGACGACTTTGCGCAAATGATCGCCGTCGGTGAGCAGATCCGCGACGAACTCACGCTGATTCGTGAAGCGCTGTATGCCGGAAAGCAAGCCGACGGCGATTCGCTGGCCACCAGCCAACACGCCATCGCCTTAGCCCTTGAGCACCTCCGCCAACGGGCCAGCCAAGAGCAGCTGGGCATCTTCACCCGCCCCATCACGAAAGGCGATGGCGGCCTAAGCCGCGCCGCGATGATTAACGCGCTCAAACAGTCAGACCAACTCGATAACGTGCGCCAGGAAATGGCGGCCCCCACGCCGCTATAGGAGAACACCATGCCCGCTGCTACCCGAGTCGGCGACATCTGCACAGGCCACGGCTCATGCTCCCCAAGGCCGTCGGTGTCAGGATCGCCCAATGTGTTTGTAAACCGCATCCCCAGCCACCGGGTGGCCGATGCCTGGGCGCGTCACTGTTCCCATGAATCCGTCTTAGCAGCGGGCTCCAAAACAGTATTCGTCAACGGCCGCCCCAAGGGCCGCGTCGGCGACCCGGTCGCTTGCGGTTCGCTGGTGGCCACCGGCTCGCCCAATGTGTTTGTAGGGGGCTAACCATGGCAGGCATGCGCACATCAAATGGCCACTTGGTCAGCGGACTGGCCCATATCCAGCAAAGCATCCGCGACATTCTCACCACCCCCATCGGCACCCGCGTGATGCGTCGGGAGTACGGCTCCTTGCTGCCGGAACTGATCGACCAGCCGCTTAACGACACCACCTTGCTGCAAGCCTACGCCGCCAGCGTGATGGCCATTACCCGCTGGGAGCCCCGCGTGCGCGTGCTACGCGTCAACCGCCAGTTAGATGCCAGCCAGCACGGCCGCGCCTGGCTGGAAATCGACGCCCAAACCCACGACGGCCAGCGCTTCCATGTCGAGGTACCGTTGTCATGAGCACCCCCATCGACCTCTCCCAGATCACCCCGCCGGATGTGATCGAACCGCTGGATTTTGAAGCGCTGCTTAGCGAGCGCAAAGCGCGCTTGATCGAGCTCACCCCCAGCGACGAACGGGAAGAACTGGCCAACACCCTGGCCCTTGAAAGCGAACCGCTCACCAAGCTGCTGCAAGAAAACGCCTACCGTGAACTGCTGCTGCGCGAGCGCATCAACGACGCCGCCCGCGCGGTGATGCTGGCCTACGCTGCCGGTGGTGACCTTGACCAGATGGGCGCTAATTTTCAGGTCACCCGCTTGATGCTCGACCCCGGCGACCCCAACGCCGTGCCGCCGGTACCGCCCACGTTTGAGCACGACCGCGACTTTCGCGCCCGTATCCAGCTGGCGTTTGAGGGGCTATCCGTTGCCGGGCCGGTAGGCGCCTACCAATTCCACGCCGCGGCCGCGCATCCAGATGTGCGCGATGTGGCGGTGGAAAGCCCCGAGCCGGTGGATGTGGTGCTGACTGTGCTATCGCGCAAAAACGACGGCATCGCCACACCTGAACTGCTCAACACCGTGCGCGACTACCTAGAACCCTTCCGGCCGCTGACAGACCGGCTCACCCTGCAGCCCGCCGACCGGGTCGACTACACCATCAACGCCACGCTAACCCTGCGCCCCGGCCCGGATGCAGAGCTGGTGATTGAAGAAGCGCGCCGGGAGCTAAACACCTACACCGATGCCCGCTACAAGCTGGGCACCTGGGTGACCCGTTCCGGCATTGGCGCCGCGCTCACCGTGCAGGGCGTGGAAAACGTCACCCTGCGCAACTGGCAGGATCTACGCAGCCAACCGCACCAGGCGCCCCGCTGCACCGCGATTCACATCACCACGGAGCGGCTGCCATGATTCACCTGTTACCGCCCAATCGCAGCCCACTGGAAGCCCGCGTTGCCGCCTCGCACCCGCTGGCCCTGCCGGTACCGCTGCGCATGCTGTGGAACCCGGCCACCTGCCCGGCGGAACTGCTGCCGTTTCTGGCCTGGGCATTTTCGGTGGACGTATGGGAAGCCGATTGGCCCGAGGCCACCAAGCGCGCCGTGATCGCCGAAAGCTTTGCCGTGCACCGCATCAAAGGCACCCGCTTAGCGGTGGAAAAAGCCCTGGCCGCCATGGGCATTAAGGTCACGCTCACTGAATGGTTTGAGCAACAGCCCACCACCCGGCCCGGCACCTTCCGCGCCCGGCTGCACCTGAACGACAACCGCGAAGTGGCCGACCAGCTCAGCGGCAGCTTTTACCAGCAGATTCACCACGCCATTCAAAGCGCCAAGAACCTGCGCAGCCACTATATGTTCGATCTTTCCGCTGACTTCGGCCCTGGCCGTGTTGGCGTGGCCAGCGCCCAGCGTGCCGCCGGTTTAGCCCGCAACGATGCCCGCCCGACCCAACCGCCACTTGAGATCGCCGCCGACGTGGCCGTGACGTCAATTCATCAGGCCGGTGGATTGACTCGCCGCGCGGCACAGGCAACGGCTGACGCCACGCTTTCACCGGCGTGGCTCGCCATTATCAGTGCCTACCGCGGGCTGGCCGTCACTCGTCGGCTCATGGCTAACGCACCCGATACCGACCTGCCTGATGCTGTGGCCCAAGCAAACCTCCCGGCGGCATCGCTGTTAGTCGCCGGTGCCTATCGCGGGCTTGCCGTCACTCGTCGGCTTATGGCCAACGCACCCGATACCGTCCTGCCCGATTCTGTAGCCCAGGCCAACCTCCCGGCAGCATCGTTGCTCGTCGCCGGTGCCTGTCGCGGATTTGCCGTTACTCATCACACCATGGAGAGCACCACATGACAGCGCTGGTACCCGTGATTACCACGGCGGGCCTCGCCGCCGTATTCAATGCCGAGAGCGATGGCCTAGCCGCACGTATTACCCATATCGCCATCGGCGACAACGCCCGCAATCCCAGCAAGAACGAATTCAAGCTGGTCAACGAACGCAGGCGGGTCAGCATCGCCGATGGCCAACGCGTCAGCGCCCACCAAATCCACCTCACCGGCGTGGTCGATGGCGATGGCCCCGAATTCTGGGTGCATGAGGTGGGGTTCTTTCTGGAAGACGGCACCCTGCTCGCCGTCTGGTCAGACTCGCAGCCGCTGGCCTACATCTCCAACGCGGTACCGCTGCTGCTGGCGTTCGATTTACGCCTGGACGCCCTGCCCGCTGAATCCGTCACCGTGGAAGGCACCGGCGCGAACCTGTCGCTGGCCGCCTGGGGCGAACAGTACACCGCCAACGCGGCGGCCATCGTCGACAACATGGCCCGCCAGGTGGATCTGCTGTTCCGCGTGAATGAGTTAGAGAAACGCCCATGAGCACCCAGGCCCCCACGATCAGCATGGTGGCCGGTACCACGTACCGGTTCAGCGCGGCATGGGCCAACGAAGAGCCAGCCGCCACGCCGATTGACCTTACCGGCTGCGAAGCTGTGTTCGTGGTGGCCACGACTCAGGGCGCGCCGCTGCTCAGCTGCGAAACCGGCAACGGTATCGAGCTGGTACCCAGCGAAGGCGGCATTAGCGTGCATATCCGCCCCGAGCAAACAGCAGGCGCCATATCGCCGGAGTGGTCGGGTGCCCGTTACGAGCTGCGCGTCACGTTCCCCTCTGGTGATGTGTACAGCCTGCTACGCGGCCACTTCCAGCTAACGCCGGGGGTACTTCATGAGTAACGCCACTCGCTTAACCGTCCATATGCCCGCGCGCTCGGTCACGGTTCACCTGCCCGCGCCGCAGCGTTTCCAAGTGCTCAGCCACGGCACGCAAGGCCCACCCGGCACCCTCTCGCCGGAGATCCTTGCCCAAGTGGATGAAGCCCGCCACGCCACCCAGAAGCTCGGCAGCATGATGGCCGCGCTCACCGACGCCATTAGCCACCACGGCGGCATGATCGCCGCCCAGGAGGACGCCACCCCATGAGCTTTGATGAAAACCTCATCGCGCTACGCCAGGCCGTCACCCACACCCTGGGCGTGATCGACGGCAAGCTGCGCAACAAGGCGAATAAAGCCGACGTGCCCACCACGGCGCAAATCGACCAGCGCATACACACGCTGATCGGCAGTGCCCCGGAAACCCTGGACACCCTCGCCGAGCTGGCCGAAGCGCTGGGCAACAACCCCAACTTCGCCACCACCATTAGTGAGGAGCTGGCCAAGAAGGCCACCAAGGCCCAGGTGGGCGACATCGAAACCCAGTTCGGCGAAGCCCTCACCGCTTTAACTGACGCCTTCACCCAAGGCGCCGCCACTATCCAAAACAGCACCACCACAGACCAGGAGGCCACATGAGCCTAGAAAGCCAAATCACCGCGCTGGTGAGCGCCGCCAATAAGCTGACCAGCGAAGTCGCTAATAAGATGAAGGGGATTGATCGGAAGGTCGATGAAGCGGTTGCTTCTGTCCCTAAAGCCATTCGTGATAACGCGACGGCGCATATTTTTGTAGATACTGAAACCGGTAGTGATACTAACAATGGCACCTCTGGAAGCCCGCTAAAGACTATAGCAGCGGTCAACAAACTCATTGTTCCGGGCACCTCGGTTAATATCTACTTAGCCAATGGACAAACATTTGAAGAAAGTGGGCGTTTACTCGCCGGAACCAATAACTCGGTGCTTATTCGAGCTCGTGCTTTGGATGGGCCTAATCCAGTCTTGAAATGGCAGCCAGATTTTGACCCTGATGCAGGGGTTAATAAGAACAGCGGCATTCTCCTGACTCAGGGTAATGTCACATTCGTCCAAGTGGATATGAATATATCTAATAGGGACAACGGTGCAGAGCTAACCAGCCAGGCAGGGCTAGTCCAGTCAAATCTTGGCAAGCTGGATATTTTTATTCGTGGCTCACATGTTGCCCTGAATAATGCCCCGCTGGTCACCGCTTATGCGGGGTATGACGCAACGGATCTTCACTTTAATACTTCAAGTGTCAGTGTTACCGCCAACGACAACGGTCACGGCATGTTGGTTTATAACCGTGGCAATACAAGCTTGAGTATTCAAATGCGACTGAGCGTCAACGCAACGAGCCTCCTTGGGCAACTGAAATGGCGAGATCTACTACCGATCAAAGCCGATAACTCAAACATTCTCACCAACCTCGATGGCACTGCCCTTTAAACAATAGGAAGTCAATTATGATCAGAGTTATAAGCTATGCAGGCAATGAGCACTACGGCCTGAGTTTTGAGCAAGCGGCTGCAAAGGGTATCCCGAACGAAGTAATCATCTCGGCCCTTAATAACGAACTCGGCCGTGATATCGACACCGTCGCAGGCAACGCCCGCGCCGCCTTCGTCAGCCCCGGCAGCTATATCGACCAGGAGTACCTGCTGGCCAAGCAGGAAGCCAGCGAGTGGTTAGCGGGTGGTAAGGATGAAACGGCGATTCCATCCAGCGTGCAGGATCACATCGATATGTTTGGAGTCAGCGCCGAAGCCGCCGCCCAGGAGATCGTCGCCACCGCCGAACAATGGGAGCAAGCGCTCGGGGCTATTCGAAGCGTTCGTCTTGGTGGTAAGGCAGCGGTTAGTCGTGCTGAAACCATCGAAGCCGCTGAGCAGGCTGCCAAAGAAGCGGTCGCAGCGCTCAACGCCATTCGTCCGCCAGAGAGCTCACTATGAACAAATCCCAGCTTGAACACGCTCTGATTGCGGTGTTGATCCAGATCGCATTGTTCCCGTTCATGGGTATGTGGATAGCCGGTAGTGTTGCCGTGGCGCTGTTTCTGGGCCGTGAAATTGCCCAGAACGAATACCGAGTGGCACACCGGCGAGGCTGGACGTGGGGCCAAGTGCCGCCGGTTAATTGGTATGAGGGCGCTTGGCGTGGCTGGACGATAAAGTCGGCGTTAGATGTGCTCTCGCCCCTCGCGGCCTGTTTGCTGGTGGCATTATTCTCGCGTTTCATCCCGCTGCTGAACTAGACGCCGAGACTGTCGTGACGAGAACCTGACGTTGTCATAAACAGGAGGTTAACCATGAACATGACGACGACAGACGACAAAACCATCGATCAACTCATCGCTTCGCTCGATGATCATCGAAACCCAGCACGCCGCGACGAATCGCGAATGAAGTTGATGCACTGGCTTGAGGATCCTGACGGTTTAAAGCCCGAACAGCGAGTGCGAATCAAATTCGCCCTCTCTCAATAACCCACTCAGGCCCGCCAACCCGGCGGGCTTTTTACTGCCTGCCCGCTACCCTTTTCTGTCCCCCACTCCCCGCACAACGCCCGCCGCTACCCTCCCGCGCGTAAGCCCCACACCATGGCAACACTAGAACCGCCAACTAACCCCGCTTGAACCTGCGCAGGAGACAAGCCCCAATGTCTGACTATCATCACGGCGTCCGCGTCGTTGAAATTAACGAAGGCACGCGACCCATCCGTACCATTGCCACCGCAATTATCGGGATGGTCGCCACCGCACCAAACGCCAACCTGGGCGCGCGCGCCGCCGCGTTAATCAGCGGCATCCACGCAACCGGCAATCTCACCTATACCGCCGCCAGCGTGGGTATCAAAGGCAACGCGGTTCGCGTTACTCACTTAAACCCCGGCGAAGCCTCCGCCGCCATCAACGTGACAGTCGATGAAAAGCACATCACCGTCAGTCTAGCCACCGATGCCGAAGGCGAAATCCTCAGCACTGCCGAGGAAGTCGCCACCGCCGTCGCTGCAGAAGCCGCTGCCGCCGCGCTGGTCACTGTGGCAACGGAAGGTGATGGCCAAGGCATCGCCGCCACCGCCAATCGAGTCGCCCTTACCGGCGGCGTTGACGAACCCTTCCCCCTCAATACGCCTGTACTGATCACCGATATTTACCGTGCCATTGGCGATGCCGGTACCAACGGCACCCTTGGCCGTTCGCTTCGGGCTATCGTCGAAGAAACCCGCGCCTTGTGCGTCGTGGTGCGTGTCGAAGAAGGCCAAGACGAAAGCGAAACCACCGCCAACATCATTGGCACGGTCACGCCCACAGGCCAGAAAACCGGCATTCAGGCACTGCTCGCCGCCGAACAGCGCTTTGGCGTTAAGCCGCGCATCTTCGGCGTGCCGGAGCTGGATAACGAAAGCGTTGCCACCGCCCTGGTCAGCATCGCCCAGAAGCTGCGTGGGTTCGCCTACGTGTCAGCCTACGGGTGCGAGACCAAAGAAGACGCTCGTATGTACCGGGAAAAATTCGGGGCGCGCGAGGCAATGGTCATTTGGCCCAATTGGCAAGCGTTTGACGTTGCCGCCGAAGAGTCACGCCCCCTCTCCGCCGTCGCCAAAGCTCTTGGCCACCGCGCCCGGCTGGATAACGAAATCGGCTGGCACAAAACCATCTCGAACATGCCGGTCAACAGCGTCACCGGCATTACCCACGACGTGTTTTGGGATCTACAGGATCCCGCCACCGATGCCGGTTACCTCAACGCCGCTGAAGTCACCACGCTAATCAACAAAAGCGGCTTTCGTTTCTGGGGCTCCCGCACCTGCACCGAAGACCCGCTATTCGCGTTTGAGTCCTACACCCGCACAGCCCAGGTGCTCGCCGACACCATCGCCGAAGCCCACCTTTGGGCGGTGGACAAGCCCATGCACCCAAGCCTGGTGCGCGACATTATCGAAGGCATCAACGCCAAGTTCCGAGAGCTCACCCGTAAAGGCTACATCCTGGGCGGTGAAGCGTGGTTCGACCCCGAGCTGAACAGCAAGGAAGTGCTGAAAAGCGGCAAGCTCTACATCGACTACAACTACACCCCCGTGCCGCCGCTGGAAAACCTCATGCTGCAGCAGCGCATTACCGACCAATACCTTGTCGATTTTGCCGACCGCATCAACGCCTAACAGGAGCAAGCAAAAATGCTACCCCACATCCTCAAAGACTTTAATTTGTTCGGAGACGGCAACAACTGGCAGGGCCAGATCCCCGAACTCACACTGCCGGAACTCGCCCGCCGCATGGTCGAGTACGAAGGCGGCGGCATGGAAGGCCCGATTGAAGTCGATCAAGGCAACGAGCTGCAAACCTTCGAATGGGTCGCAGGCGGCATGATTGTCGATATCTACGAAAGCTACGGCAGCCCCATCCACGACGCCGCCATGCTGCGTATGACCGGCTCTTACGAATCCGACGAAGACGGCAACATTATCCCGGTCGAGATCGTCATGCGCGGCCGCCACAAAACCATCGCCATGGGCGACGCCAGCAAAGGCGACAACAACCAAATCAGCGTCACCACCACCCTGAGCTACTTCAAGTTAATGGTCGATGGCGAAGAGGTCATCGAGCGCGACGTACCTGGCTTCATCTTCAAGGTACGCGGCAAGGATCGCTTGGCAGAGCGCCGCGCCGCCCTTGGGGTGTAAACAGCCCGGCTACTCCCCACCCACGGCCACCCCGGTGGCCATACCCAACACTTAGGAACGCACCATGACCGATAAGACCCAAACCCCAGAACAAGCCCCAACCCAAGCCATCGACACCCCAGCCGTTGAGCAAACCACCGCCACCGGTGTACCCACCAAAGCCATCGAACTAGATACACCTATTCAGCGTGGCAAAAACGCCGTGACTGAAATCACTGTGCGAAAGCCACTAAGCGGCGCGTTGCGCGGTGTGGCCCTGGTCGATCTGCTCAACATGGATACGCGCAGCCTGCAAAAAGTACTGCCGCGCATTACCGAACCAGCACTCACAGAGGCCGACTGCCGTGACCTAGACCCCGCCGATTTGCTGCAGCTAGGCACCGCCGTCTCAAATTTTTTGTTGGGCAAGCGGGCCGAGGGGTAAGCGCCAATATTCCCAACGATGTGGAAGACGCCATGGCCGATATCGCCTTCGTCTTTCACTGGCCGCCCACTGCCATGGATGGCATGGAGCTAGAAGAGCTAGCCCGCTGGCGGGAAAAAGCCCGCGAGCGCAACACGCCTAAAAAGCGCGGGCGATAACCACCAAATGCCCCTTATTGGGGCATTTTGCTTTAGGAGGCCGCATGGCCAACAACCTCAACCTAAGCGTCACGCTCAGCGCGATAAACAAAGCCACCGGGCCATTGCGGCAAATAATGGAAGGCGCGGGTGGCGTGGGTAGAGCCATGCGAGAAACCCGAGACCAGCTCCGCGGCCTGCAGGATCAGCAAAAAAAGTTAACCGCCTTCCGCGACATGTCGCGCCAAAGCCATGCAACCCGCAACGCACTAAGAGACAAGCGCGAAGAGCTTCGGAAAATTACTAGCCAGTTGGAAAGCACCGAAGGGCCAACGCGAAGACTCACCCAGCAACAAGAACGTGCCCAGCGTGAGGTTGAAAAGCTTAGCGGCGAATACCGCCAGAACCGCGACCGTGTCAGGGAGCTTGCCCGCGAGCTGCCCGCCGGTGCCGAAGGTGCACGGGGCTTTAAACAGCAGCAAGACGCCCTCGCCACGCAAATCGCTGAGACCAATCGCCGCCTGGAACGCCAGAAAGATGCACTCCGGCGATTAGGTGACGCCAATATCAGCGGCCGTTTTAATGCGATGACCGGCGAGATAAGCCGCCTGGGGCGGCGCACCCTGTTCGCGGGTGGTGCTGCGGCGGCCGGTCTCTTCGGTATCGCCAATTCAACGGCTAATCTAGGCGACAACGTTGCCAAAAGTGCCGACAAGATGGGGATCAGTACCAATGCCCTACAAGAGCTTCGCTATGCCGCTGAACGTTCCGGCGTGAGCACCCAAAAGCTGGACAGCTCAACCGAGCGCTTCGTTAAGCGCCTGGGTGAAGCACGACAAGGGGGTGGCGCGGCCGCCAAGGCCTACGAACAGCTTGGCCTCAATGCCAGCCAGCTCGCCGAGCTTACCCCCGATGCCGCCTTGGGCGTGGTGGCCGACAGGCTCGCCCAGGTGGAAAACCACACCGACAAAGTCGCCCTTGCCGCCCAGTTCTTCGGCCGCGAAGGCGTCGCCATGGTCAACATGCTCAAAGACGGGAGTGCCGGGCTTGACCAGCTGCGCGCGGATGCCCGTGCGACCGGCTACGTACTCAGTGACGAAGCCGCCCGCGATGCCGAAGTCTTCAAGGACGCCATGCTCGACGCCGAACTCGGCATGGCTGGCATGAAGAACACCATCGGCGCCGAACTGATGCCCGCCATCACCGACCTAATGCGCAACCTCTCCCGCTGGATGCGCGAAAACCGCGACCAGGTGCAAGCCTTCGCCCGCGAGTTTGGCGAAAAGCTCAAAAGTGCCGTGCCTGCGATTCTGTCGTTGGGCCGGGGCGTAGCGACCTTCGCCGTCAAGCTTGGCGAGCTGACCACCCAAGCTGCCGCCACCGTGGGTGGCTTTGACAACCTGGCCATCATTGCGGGCTCGCTGTTCGCAGGCAAGGCGCTGCTCAGCGTCATCTCGTTCGGGGTCGGGCTCGCCCAAGCCGGGTCGGCCATCGCCACCTTCGCAATGACGATTCCCAAAGTGGCTGCCGCCGTAAGAGTGCTATCGCTAGCCTTGGCCGCCACGCCTATTGGTTGGATCATCGCAGGCATTGCCGCCGTCGCAGGGGCCGCCTATCTCATTTACAAATACTGGGAGCCCATCAAAGGCTTTTTCCTGGGCCTATGGCAGCAGGTGAAAGACGCCTTTGGCGACGGCATCGGCGGTGTTGCCAAGCTGCTATTGAACTGGTCGCCAGTCGGCCTAATCTGGCGAGGCCTCGTCAGTGTCGCCGAGAGCCTGGGGATTGAAGTGCCCGACCTCTTTAAGGACGTTGGCACCTATGTGGTCGATGGCCTCATTGGCGGCATTACCAATGGCTGGGCGGCACTCCGGGAAGCCATCAATCAGTTAGCAAACAGCATAAAAGACTGGTTTTGCGACGTACTTGGCATTCACTCCCCCAGCCGCGTATTTGAAGGCTTTGGCGTCAATATCGTCGAAGGCATGATCAACGGCATCACTGGCATGGTGGGCGCGCTGCGCGACCACGTCACCGGGCTAGCCAGTGATATCGCCGGATGGATGAGCGACGCCATTGGCAACGCCTGGGAGGCTGGCAGCGAGATTGCCGCCGGGATAGGCAGTGGTATTGCTAACGGTGCCCGTGCCGTGGGTGACGGTATCGCAGGAGGTGCCCGCGCCGCCGGTAACGCCGTGCGCGAGGTAGGTAGCGCGGCCGTGGATATTGGCCGCGACACCGTCCAAGGTATGGCCAACGGGCTAGAGAAGGGGAAAAGTGCGCTCAGCAACGCCATGAGTCTCATTACCGGGGGCATGGAGGATGATGCCCGCGACGGCCTCGACACCCACTCCCCTAGCCGTGTGTTTAAAAGTATAGGCCTGGACGTGGTCAGTGGCTTACGCGACGGCATCAAAGCCGATGCCGATGGCCCCGTTAAGCAAGTGCGCAGCCTGACGGATCGCCTACGAAGCGCCGCCGCCGGGCTAATGCTGGGCGCCGGGGTCGCCTCGCCCGCCCTCGCGTTAGAGTTTCAAACACCCACCCCGCCCCCGCTACCCACGCTGGAGAGCGAGGTGGCCACGCCTAACGTACCCAAGCCAGAAGCGCCCACGCTCGACGCGCTACACATTGAGCGGCCAACGCTACCCGCGTTGCCAGAGTTAGGCGCGTTAGAGATCCAGCGGCCCGCATTGCCAGAAATACCCACGCTCTATAGCGAGGTAGTCACTCCCCACATACCCAAGCCAGAAACGCCCACGCTAGATGCACTACGCATCGAACAGCCAACGCTGCCCGCGTTACCCGAGCTGGGCACCTTAGAGATCCAGCGCCCCACGTTGCCAGCCATGCCCACGCTCTATAGCGAGGTGGCAACGCCCGACGTACCCAAGCCCGAAACGCCCACGCTGGACGCGCTACGCATCGAACGGCCAACACTGCCCGCGTTGCCAGAGCTAGGCGCGTTAGAGATCCAGCGCCCCGCGTTGCCTGAACTTCCCACGCTGCCAGAGCTAGGCGCGTTAGATATCCAGCGGCCCACGTTGCCGGAAATGCCCACACTGGATGCGCTGGGGTTCGAGTGGCCAGAGCTGCCGCAATTCGACCCACTGCAAATAGACACCAGCGGCGTACACATCGACGCCCGGCCACCGCTGCAAAGCCACGCCAGCCAACCCAATGAAGGCGGGCTGGTGATTCACGGCGGCATCAACATCGAGATTCACGCCGCCCCGGGTATGGATGAGCAAGCCCTGGCACGGCTGGTAAACGCCGAAGTACAGCGCGCCTTGCGCGATGCCGAACGCCGTGCACAAGCAAGCCACCGCAGCGCCTTCCACGATATTGATTAAAGAGCACTTGATTGAGGTACTGACAGATGATGATGATTTACGGCATGTTCGTGTTCTCACTCGACACCGCCGCCTATCAAGAGCTGCAACGCCAAACCCGATGGCGGCAGGAAGCCCA
>NZ_JAUAMB010000052.1 GCF_031010175.1 Halomonas sp. SpR1 | reverse complement strand
CAGGGGCTGATCTCGATACTGGACGCGGTAAGATGGCTCAAACGTTCTACATGAACCGCCGTATACGGAACCGTACGTACGGTGGTGTGAGAGGACGGGGGAGGTAACTCCCCCTCCTACTCGATTTTTTGATTACGTTGTTTGGTGGCTACGCCCTGATTTGAACAGGGGACCCCATCATTATGAGTGATGTGCTCTAACCAGCTGAGCTACGTAGCCTTTCAACGGGGGCGAATGATACTGGTAACCCCGTCTTTCGTCAATCTTTTATTATCGTAGGTCGGCTGGCTGCCGCTTACACATTAAAGCGGAAGTGCACTACATCGCCATCTTTGACAATGTACTCTTTGCCTTCCAGGCGCCACTTGCCAGCGTCTTTGGCTGCCTGCTCGCCGCCTAGCGACACGAAGTCCTCGTAGGCCACCACTTCAGCGCGGATAAAGCCTTTTTGAAAGTCGGTGTGGATAACGCCTGCGGCTTCTGGGGCCGTGGCGCCCTCTTTCACCGTCCAGGCACGCACTTCTTTGACACCCGCAGTGAAGTAAGTTTGCAGTCCAAGTAGCGAGTAGCCTGCGCGAATAACGCGATCAAGGCCAGGCTCATCCATGCCCATCTCGCTTAAGAACATCGAGCGCTCTTCATCATCCAGCTCAGCAATCTCAGCTTCCAACTGATTGCATACGGGAACCACCAGCGCGCCTTCCTCGGCGGCGATTTCGTGAACAATATCCAGGTAGGGATTGTTCTCGAAGCCATCTTCATTGACGTTGGCGATGTACATGGTTGGCTTGAGGGTCAAAAAGCCGAAGCTCTTCACCTGGCGCTGCTCTTCTTCGCTTAAGCCAAAGCTGCGCAGGGGCAGGCCTTCTGCCACGTGGGGCTGGATGCGGTCAAGAATCGCCTTGGTGGCAATAGCATCTTTGTCGCCACCTTTCACCGAGCGAACCAGGCGCTGACTAGCTTTTTCGACAGTATCCAGGTCGGCCAGCGCTAACTCTAAATTGATCGTTTCGATATCGGCACGGGGGTCTACCTGGTTGGCCACGTGGATGACATTATCGTTATCGAAGCAGCGAACCACATGGGCAATCGCTTGAGTTTCACGAATATTGGCCAAGAACTTATTGCCCAAGCCCTCTCCTTTGGAGGCCCCTGCGACCAAGCCCGCAATGTCGACGAACTCCATCGTCGTCGGCAGTACTTTTTGCGGCTTGACGATCTCTGCGAGCTTATCAAGGCGCGGATCCGGCATCGGTACGATACCCACGTTCGGCTCAATGGTGCAGAAGGGGAAGTTCTCTGCATCGATGCCTGACTTGGTCAGGGCATTGAATAGTGTGGACTTGCCGACGTTAGGCAGGCCGACGATGCCGCAATTGAAACCCATAAAATGTTCCTGAAAATAAGGTGGTAGGGCGTGAAATAACCGCCATTCTACGAGATGTGCTAGCCGTCAGCTACCGACGACACTAGCCCGTTATCGACGGACGCTATTCTGGCTTAAGGCTGTGTAACTGGTTCATCGCTTTGGCCCAGTCGCCCGCTAGCGCTAAGGGTAGCGTAGTGACGCACTCATTGAGGGCGCGAACGATGGCTTCGTGTTCGCTCTTGCCGGGCCGCCCCAGTACATAATTAGTCACCTGACGTGCTTCGCCGGGGTGGCCAATGCCAATGCGCAGGCGGTGAAACTGTTTTTGATCACCGAGTGCGCTAATTATATCGCGCAGGCCGTTATGGCCACCGTGCCCACCGCCGGTTTTGTAGCGCGCTTGGCCGGGAGGAAGGTCGAGTTCGTCGTGAGCAACCAGCAGATTTTCAGGTGAAAGTTTGAAAAATTGGCTCAAGGCTGCTACCGCGGCACCGCTACGGTTCATAAAGGTGGCGGGGTTGAGCAGGTGCAGCTCATGGTCGCCTAGGCGCACCTTGGTGTAGTGACCGAAAAATTTCTTTTCCGGTCGCAGCTCGGTATTGGCGCTTTGCGCAATAGCCTCTACCAGCCAGAAGCCGGCGTTATGGCGCGTGGCAGCATACTCTGCCCCGGGGTTACCTAATCCAATAATGGCTGTTACCTGGCTCATCTTCCCACCTCATAAAAATATCCAGAAGAGCAAAATTATCCAGAAGACATGGTTGAAGCCGCGCCAGCGATGGCCCCAAAAAAAATCAAGCGCCGAGGCGCTTGATTCTAACATCATGTCAGTACCACCAGGGCTATGCAGACATAGCCCCGGCAGGAGTGCTTGATGGAGGCTTACTCGGCGCTGGTGTCTTCTTCGCCTTCGCTTTCTCCATCTTCATCTTCTTTAACACGCACTTTTACTTTGGTGATGCTAAGTATCGCATTGTCGTGCTCTTCACCGTGGGACAGGTCAACCGAGGTGACGCCAGCCGGTAGGGTAAGGTCAGACAAGTGCAGCGTAGTGCCGAGTTCTAATGCGCTGATATCGACTTCCAGATAGTCAGGCAGGTCTTTCGGCAAGCAACTGATCGCAACTTCGTTGGCCAGTACGTGCAGTTCACCACCTTGGTCTTTGATGCCGACACACTTCTCTTCGCCGGTCACGTGCAGCGGCACGTTCATGGTGATTTCGTGCGTCGCATCAACGCGCAGGAAGTCGGCGTGGGTCAGCAACGGCTTGAAGGGGTGACGCTGCAGATCACGAACAACTACTTGCTCTTCTTTGCCTTCGATGACTAGTTTGATGACCGAGGAGAAGAAGGACTCGTCTTCAATCGCTTTGTAGAAAGCGGTTTTTTCGACTGAGATAGACTGCGCGCCTTTCTCGCCACCGTATACAACGGCAGGCACTTGCTGGTTCGCACGACGCAGGCGGCGGCTCGCACCTTTCCCCAGGTCGTTACGAACGCTGGCTTTCAGGATAAAATCAGACATGGAATTGCCTCTTAGTTTAAGTAAGGAAGACGCCGCCGACCGCGACCAGACGACGACGTTTCCGTGGCCCCAAAAGGGGGCTGCATCGTCAGCAGATTAGTGGAACATCGCGCTGACAGATTCTTCGTTACTGACCCGGCGAATCGCTTCTGCAATCAGGCCAGCAACGCTCAACTGGCGAATTTTGCCGCTACGACGGGCAACGTCAGATAGCGGGATGGTGTCGGTCACCACCACTTCATCCAGTACGGAGTTGGTAATATTGTCGACCGCCGGGCCGGATAAAATCGGGTGAGTTGCATAGGCCACTACGCGCTTGGCGCCGTGCTCTTTTAGCGCTTCACCGGCTTTGCACAAGGTGCCAGCGGTATCGATCATGTCGTCGACCACGACACAGGTGCGGCCTTCAATCTCACCAATAATGTGCATCACCTGGGCTTGGTTGGCCTGGGGGCGGCGCTTATCGATAATGGCGAGGTCGGCGTTCAGCTGTTTGGCAATAGCGCGGGCACGCACAACGCCGCCTACATCAGGAGAAACCACGACAAGGTCGCTATAATTCTGACGTTCGATATCATCCAGCAGAATGGGTGAGCCGTAGACGTTGTCGACCGGTACATCAAAGAAGCCTTGGATCTGATCGGCGTGCAGATCCATGGTCATCACGCGGTCTACGCCTGCCTTAACCATCATATCCGCCACTACTTTGGCAGAAATGGGTACCCGAGCGGAGCGCACGCGGCGATCCTGGCGGGCATAGCCAAAGTAGGGCAGTACTGCCGTAATGCGAGTTGCCGAGGCACGACGCAGGGCGTCCACCATCAGAATCAACTCCATCAAATTGTCATTCGTCGGTGCACAGGTGGATTGCAGGATGAAAACATCCTTACCGCGCACGTTCTCATTGATCTCGACTGCGATTTCGCCGTCGCTGAATTGACCCACCGTAGCATTACCCATACGGCTGTCTAAGCTTTCGGCAATTTTTTGAGCGAGTGCGGGATTGGCATTCCCGGCGAAAACCATCAATTTTGACACGCGCAGCCACCTTTGCAGTGTTGGGGATCAGGGGAGAAAACGCAGATCATACTTAGGCCATATGTGAAAATTGAATTGGCTGGGGTACCAGGATTCGAACCTGGGAATGCCGATACCAAAAACCGGTGCCTTACCACTTGGCGATACCCCAACAATGGCCTTTCGATAGCCGGGCGTTTTCAACTGCCCAGAGCGGTTCTATAAACTGCTCATAGAGGTTCTATCAATAAGAGCCCAGTGCATCATGTAGAGGAGAGGTGTTGAGTCCGCGTGCAACCCATGTCGGCCAGTGTTGTTCCGCTAATTGCGCGGTTGCCTGTGCTGTTTGCTGTGTTTCAAAGGTAGCAAACAAACAAGCGCCCGTGCCGGTCAACCGACTAGGTGCGTGCTGTGCGAGCCAGTTAAGGGCTTCCGCAATTGGCGGATAGCGTTCCTTTACGACGGCTTCACAGTCGTTGCGCCACTCCGGCGCTCCCCCCTGCAGTGCGCGCGCCATAGTAATGGGGCGACTGTCACGTGTCAATTGCGGGTCTTGGAAGACGCTAGGGGTTGAGACACTTATCCCAGGGTGAATAACCACAAACCATGGGGTATCGAGCATTACCTTAGTGAGCTGTTCGCCGACCCCTTCGGCCCAGGCGCTATGGCCGTGGACAAAGACCGGGACATCAGCTCCAAGCTGAAGCCCCAGGCGGGCTAATTCGTCGAGCGGTAGGTTGAGCTGCCAAAGGCAGTTAAGCCCCACTAGTGTGGTGGCTGCGTTGGAGCTACCGCCCCCGAGACCGCCTCCCATAGGCAGTTGCTTTTCAATCTTAAGTGTAGCCCCCAATGGTGTGCCGCTATGGGTTTGCAATAACCGTGCAGCGCGCACGACCAAATTGTCGTCGTGGCTAACGCCGCTAACCTCACCAGTCAATTGAATCTCCCCGTCACTGCGGGGAGTTAGCGTAAGGTAATCGCATAGGTCAATAAACTGGAAAAGCGTTTGCAGCGAGTGGTAACCGTCATCACGACGCCCCACGATATGCAGCATGCGGTTTAACTTGGCCGGAGCCGGGAGAGTTAACGGCGCGTTCATATAAAAGGCTACCTTTACTCGCTAGCTTGCCACTGATTAACGACCAGCGTAATGCGCACATCATCGTAATGCATGACCATGCGGCGGGGTAGCCACAAGTCGTTGACCTGCTCCCAGTCGCGGTAGTCAATTTCCCAGCCGTCCTGTTCAAGGTGGCTTGGGAAGCCCAGTTCGTCGGTTTCTAGCTGATAGCTGCTGGTGTTATCAGAATCACCGGGCAGTCCGCGAACCCAGTTGGGCATGGCGGTGACGGGTAGCGACCAGCCTAATTGCTCTTCCATTAAAGCTTCTGGGGTCTCTGCTTCAAAACGACCGTCGCTATTGGAGAGTGAGAAACGCCCTTCGCGGCCCTCAAGCACGTTGCGCCCGCCGCCAAACGGGCCGCTAATCAGCATGCGGAAATAGTAAGGAGTTTGATTCCAATCCAGGTTGGCGCTGACATTCTCTTCTGGTGTGCGTAATCCGGCTTTACCGACCAGTGTCCAGGTATCGAATGCCTCTACCTCAGCCTGCTGGCGTTCCCACTGGCCTGCCTGGCGGCCACTTTCATCCATAGGCGCCTGGGAGGCACACCCGGCGAGTAAGAGTAGTGTGAAACCGGCAAGCCAGAGGCGCGAAGTGTGGCGTGTTAATGGCCAGCGGGGCGAAGGGGACGTCAGTGTCAACATAAACAGGCTCCATGTCAGATGATTATGGCGCAAGGGTAACATGATTGGTGCGCCTGATTCGTTGATTCGCAGGGTTTAGGGTGTCTCTGGCGGCGTTAGTTCGGGGCTTATTTAAGGGCTTAGCTCCGGATAACGCTCAAGCAGCTCGTCAATCAGCGGATGTCGATCCGTTCGCTGTATGATTTGCTGAACCAGTCGGCGTGCCTCTTCCTCGCGTCCCAACGCTTTTAGCACTTCGGCTAAATGTGCGGCGACTTCCTGGTCAGGTAGCTGCGTGTAGGCACTTTCAAGCCAGGGCAGCGCTTCTTCAGGCTGTCCAAGGCGGAAGTAGACCCAGCCCATGCTGTCGAGTACGGCAGGGTTGTTCGGGTCGGCTTCGTAGGCGCGTTCAATCAGTTCAAATGCCTCTTGTAACCGCCCAGGCAAGTTAAGGTCGGCCAATGTGTAGCCCAGCGCATTGAGCGCTTCGGCATTGTTGGGGTCGGTGCGCAGTATCTGACGTAAATCCTGCTCCATACCCGCAATATTGCCTGCTTCCCAGCGCCGCATGGCACGCATATAAAGCAGCGATGCATCATCAGGCGTACGGCTGATTTCGCGGTCTAATAGCGCATCGGCGTCCGCAGGCTGATTTATTTCGTCCAGCAACTGGACTTCGAGCATCACCAGCTCAGAAAAATAGCTATCGAAACGCATCCGCTCAATGCGCAGGAAGGCACGAGCATCAAGCAAGCGATCGTCTTCAATCAGCATCTGCGCTGCCGCCGCGCGAGCAGGCAAGAATTCATTGCCCTCGCTAACTTGACGATAATAAAGCAGCGCATTATCGGTATCGCCTTGCTCTTGGGTAATAGCGCCAAGTAGGTAGTAGGCTAAATCCGGCACCTCAGGCTGGCCGATAAGCGGCTGTAGCAAGCGTTGTGCGGGTTCGGGGTGGCCTTCCTCAAGGTAGAGTTGGGCTAGCGATAAGCGCAGATTTTCATTGCCACCATGGCTTTCCAGCAGGGCATTGGTCTGCACTTCTGCAGCACTAATATTGTTAAGGCGAATTTCCGCCTGGGCCAGCAACAGGATGAAGCGCACATCGTCAGGCGCGAGATCCAGGCCCTGCTGGGCAGCGCGTTGTGCGGTTGGGTAGTCCTCAACTTCCAGTGCCAAGCGTGCTTTCACTAACCATAATGCAGCGGATTCAGGGTCGAGTATTTCGACTTGATCAAGCCGCCGCTGAGCCGGTGCGGTGTCGCCAAGAGTAGCCTCGATTAAAGCCGTGCCCAGCAGCACATCGCTATGGTGTGGCAATTGGTCAGCGTTAGGACGGGCTAAATGCTCGCGCAGTTGCTGGGCAATTAACCTCAGTGGCGCCTCTTCTT
Source organism: Halomonas sp. SpR1 (assembly GCF_031010175.1). GTDB lineage: Bacteria > Pseudomonadota > Gammaproteobacteria > Pseudomonadales > Halomonadaceae > Vreelandella. Next base: position 17,568 of record NZ_JAUAMB010000052.1, on the reverse strand, counting down.
CAGCCACGGCAATCTCGGCAAAGGCGGTGATATCACCGTGGCCGCCTGCTTCAACTATATCAAGGCGCTGTTCGAGGCTATCTAACCAATCGCCACGCTGTAGTGAAAAGGCCGCCAGCAGACGATTAGGCGCTTCTGCCTGGGGGGCAAGCTCTCGCCAGCGCAGAGCAGAAGCCTCTATTAACCCGGCTTCATTGCTAAAGCGAGCCGCAAAGGTGGCACGCTCAGCAAGCGCTGGCTCGCGGTAGCGCTTAGCCGCTTCCAGGTAGCCTTGGCTTGCGTATCGATAGTCACCACGCTGGCCAGCAAGCTCGGCGCCGAGTAGCGTACTTAGCCCACTAGCATCAAGCCCACGGGTGATCGGCGGCGCATTGCGCATCGGGTCGTCGTCCCAGGTGCCGAGAGGGCCATCCTGTGGGCCAGGCGTTGATTGGCAGCCACTCAGCAGTAGAGCCGCAGAAGCAGCCGCGGGTAGTAATATTGAATGCCGTAACATAGCGCTCACTAATGAGAAGCCCGAACTGGTAGAGCCCATTAATACAGGGCCCGATAATGAAAAGCGAGGTCGCATGCGTCTCTCGATTAAGTGGCCGAATGCCCAGCATAGCGGCTTGCCTGCCTGCGGCAAAGTGGTGTGGGCCAGATGATAGCCTGCTGTGATAGAATGTTCCTCCTTGAAAACGTGGTCAGCAAACTTTATGCCTACTTACGACAGGTTATTGTAGGCAGCGCTTGAACCACGCAAAAGACTTGTTTTAGCAAGCCCTAACTGATGGTGCAGCCGCTTATTGAATGGTGGCTGACAAAAGTCCGACACACTAGCGAAGACGCATAACGCATGACGCTTCTTGCCTTGGGAATAAATCATCGTACCGCCAGCGTGGCCGTGCGTGAGCAGGTGGCTTTTACGCCAACGCAGCTTGAAACGGCGTTGGCTGAATTGCGCAACCTGCCACAAGTTAGTGAAGCGGCGGTGCTCTCTACCTGCAACCGCACGGAGCTTTACTGTGTCACGGATGCGGCTGGGGAACAGGCGGTACTCAATTGGCTCGGACGCTTTCATAACTTACGCGTCGATGAGCTGACGCGCTGTGCCTACCACTATTTGGACAACGATGCAGCGCGCCATTTAATGCGCGTAGCGGTTGGCCTGGACTCTATGGTGCTGGGCGAGCCGCAAATACTGGGTCAGTTGAAGGATGCCTATCAGCAGGCGCGTCAATCCAAGGGGTTGGGCGGCGAGCTCGAACGTCTGTTTCAACATACCTTCGCGGTGGCCAAGCAAGTGCGTACCGAAACAGGCATCGGTAAAAACCCCGTTTCAGTGGCCTACGCTGCGGTCAGTATGGCCAGCCGCATTTTTGATGATTTTAGCCGTTCACGCGCGCTCTTAATCGGTGCCGGTGAAACCATCGAATTGGTCGCTCGCCATTTGCACGAAGCGGGCGTTCGTCAGCTCACCGTCGCCAACCGAACTCGTGAACGAGCTGAGCTGGTGGCAGGCCCCTTAGAGGGAACGGCGATTACCCTGCAAGAGATCCCTGACGCCCTTGAGCACGCCGATATTGTGATATCTTCCACCGCCTCGCCTTTACCCATACTTGGCAAAGGTATGGTTGAGCGCGCACTTAAAAAGCGTCGCCATCGCCCGGTATTTATGGTCGATATCGCAGTGCCTCGGGATATTGAGCCCGAAGTGGGCGAATTGGCGGATGTGTTTCTCTACACCGTGGACGATTTGGAGGAGGTAATCCAGGAAAATCGTCGTCACCGTCAGGTGGCTGCTGATCAGGCCGAGTCGTTGATAGAGCACGGGGTGGGGAGCTGGCAGCACGAGCGGCGTATTCGTAATGGCGGCGAACTGATCCGCGACTACCGCCAGCATGGCGAAGCGCTGCGCGACCTTTCCCGTGACCAAGCCCTGGAACGGCTGGCGCGGGGTGAAGACCCTGCTAAGGTCATTGAACGCTTGGCCCACCAACTGACCAACCGTTTGCTCCATCAGCCCACTCAAGCCATACGCGATGCGGCCTCCGAGGAGCACCACGACTTGTTGAATGCTGCCCCGCGCCTGCTGTTACCCACCAAACCAGCCTTTGACACCACGCCTGCGCCCACGGCTAACCGCCAGAAGGATGATACGCCCGCATGAAAGAGACTTTGCGCCAACGCTTAGACAGCTTTACCGAACGCTTTGAAGAGCTGGCGATGCTGCTATCGGATCCTGAAGTGATCAATAATCAGCAACGCTTTCGTGACTACTCACGTGAATATGCCGAGCTAGAAGAACTGGTGGCGGCTTGGCAGCGTTATCGTGATATTGAAACCAATATGGACGAAGCCGAGCAGCTCAGCCGTGATAGCGACGCTGATATGCGCGAGTTGGCGGAGATGGAGCTAAGCGAAGGGCGCGAACGGTTAGCCGAGCTGGATCTCGAACTGAAACGCCTGCTGGTGCCGAAAGACCCTGACGATGGCCGCGGGGTGTTTCTGGAAGTACGTGCGGGCACAGGCGGCGACGAGGCGGCAATTTTTGCCGGTGACCTGTTCCGCATGTACTCACGCTATGCCGAAAAGCGCGGTTGGCGGGTCGAGGTGGTGAGCGCCAGCCATGGCGAGCAGGGTGGCTACAAAGAGATTATTTCCCGTGTTAAAGGCGATGGCGTTTACGCCCAGCTCAAATTTGAATCCGGTGCTCACCGTGTGCAGCGTGTCCCCGCGACCGAATCCCAGGGCCGCATTCACACCTCAGCCTGCACCGTGGCGGTAATGCCTGAAGTGGATGACGTGGGCGATATCGATATCAATCCTTCGGATCTGCGTGTTGATACCTACCGCTCCAGTGGCGCTGGCGGTCAGCACGTTAACACCACCGATTCTGCCATCCGCATTACCCACCTGCCCACCGGTGTGGTGGTGGAGTGTCAGGAAGAGCGCAGCCAGCATAAAAACCGTGCCAAAGCGATGTCGCTGTTGGCCGCGAAGTTGAAGCGTAACGCCGTCGATAGCCAGCGCCAGAACCAAGCGGACGCACGCCGTTCGCTAGTGGGCTCCGGGGATCGCAGTGAGCGCATCCGCACCTATAATTTCCCCCAGGGGCGGATTACCGACCACCGCATCAATTTGACACTTTATAAGCTCAATGAGGTGGTCAGCGGTGAGCAGTTGGATGACGTCATTAGCCCGTTGATTCATGAGTATCAAGCGGAGCAACTTTCAGCCCTTCAGGACGTTTAATGACCTTTGATGCGCTGCTCAAACAAGCTGCCCAGCGCTTGCAGAAGGCGGGTTCCAGCTCGCCACGTATCGACGCTGAAGTGCTGTTATGTCACGTACTCGGACGCGACCGCACCTGGCTCTACACCTGGGGGGATACAGCGTGCCCTTTGTGGGAGCAGGCCCGTTTTGATGCGCTAGTGGCTGTCCGTGCTCAAGGTACGCCGGTTGCCTACCTCACCGGCGAACGCGAATTTTGGGGGCTGCCCCTAGCGACTTCGCCCGACACCTTGATCCCCCGGCCCGATACCGAAACCCTCGTAGAGCTTGCGTTAGGCCGTGTGATCCAGCCCACAGGCCGGATGCTCGATCTGGGCACGGGCACTGGCGCCATTGCTCTGGCGTTTGCCAGTGAGCGGCCCGGCTGGAGCGTCGTTGGTGTGGATCTGCGCTTTGAGGCGGTGGCATTGGCAACCCGTAATGCGCAGGCGCTGGCGATCATCAATGCCCAGTTTTTGCAAAGCGATTGGTTCAGCGCTTTGGAAACGTTTGATGAGGCAGATAAACGTTTCGATATTATCGTTAGTAACCCGCCTTATATTGCCGCCGATGACTCCCATTTAAGCGAAGGCGATGTGCGTTTTGAACCTCGCTCAGCGCTGGTTGCTGATGCCGAAGGCATGGCCGATCTGCTGCATCTGGTGCACTCTGCGCCTCACTATTTAACCGCGTCAGGCTGGCTGTTGCTTGAGCATGGCTACCGCCAAGCTGATAAGGTTCGCACGGCGCTTAAAAGCGCTGGCTATCAAAGCGTTGAAAGTATTCGTGACCTGGGAGGGCATGAACGGGTTACTCTGGGGCACCTTTAAATAACTGCCTGATTCATCAGTATTGGATCCTGCCATGAAACCAAAAAATAGAACGCTGGACCGCATCGACCTCAAAATCCTGCGCTGTTTGCAGGAAAATGCGCGTATCTCTTACGTCGATTTAGCCGCTGAAGTGGGCTTATCCACAACCCCTTGCCTTGAGCGCGTTAAGCGTTTGGAAAAAGCGGGTATTATTCGTGGTTACCAAGCTATTCTTGATCCGCGGGCTTTAAAAGCCAATTTATTAGTTTTTGTCGAAATCAGCTTGGAAACGCAATCGCCAGCGGTATTTGATGAGTTTCGTCGTGCTGTCGAGAAGCTGCCGCAAATACAGGAGTGCCACCTTGTCTCGGGGCAGTTCGACTACATCCTGAAGTGCCGCATTCCCGAAATGGCCGCCTACCGCCAGCTATTGGGCGATGTGGTGTTAACGCTACCGGGCGTAAAAGAGTCAAAAAGCTACGTGGTGATGGAAGAGGTGAAAGAGAGCTTCAATTTACACATCCCCGCCTTCGAGGAATTTGAGGATAAGTAAGCCGATGATGGATGACCAGGCGCTACTGCGCTATAGCCGCCAGATCATGCTGCCCGAAGTGGATATCGAGGGCCAGGAGCGTCTGCTATCTGCCCATGCTGTGATTATTGGGGCAGGCGGTTTGGGCTCTCCTGCAGCGCTCTATTTAGCTGCCGCTGGGGTCGGGCGCATCACCATCGCTGATGCCGATCAGGTCGAGCTTTCCAATCTTCAACGTCAAATTGCCCACCAGCACGCCAGTATTGGTTTAAATAAAGCGCACTCTGCCCAGACCAGCATGCAGGCACTCAATCCGCACTGCCAAGTGGTTGCGTTGGATCAGCATGTGGCAGGCGAGCCGCTTGAGCGGTTAGTTGCATCGGCGGATGTGGTGCTGGATTGTACCGATCGTTTCTCAAGCCGCTATGCGGTTAATGCCGCCTCACAAAAAGCGGGTGTGCCGCTGGTATCTGGAGCAGCCATTCGCTTTTCAGGCCAACTGGCCGTGTTTGACCCCCGCGACGAGGCTTGCCCCTGCTACGCTTGCCTCTATCCACCCGATGACAGCGGGGATGAAGCGCTTAGCTGCGCAGAAAGTGGGGTAATGGCGCCACTGGTGGGCTTAATCGGCTGCTTTCAAGCAGTAGAAGCCTTTAAACTGCTGAGTGGCGCAGGTTCTGCCCATCAGGGGCTGTCTACGTTTGATGGCTTAAGCGGGCAGTGGCGGCGCTTTCAAGTACCCCGGGATCCCGCTTGCCCAGTGTGTGCTCAGCGGCTAGCGCCTTAATCGTTAGCTTTTGCTTCTGTTTCTTCGTGCTCCGGGGCGTTTGCGCTAGCGGTTGCATGTTTATCAACGGTGGCTTTATGCGAGTTAGCCATTGCGCCGCTGTTTATTGCCGAAGTGTTAGTTGCGTGGCCGGTGGCATCGCTAAAAGCTCTTTTCAGCATTTCGTTGTCGGGATCCATATCGATACTGCCATGGAAAACGCTGCCATCTTCCAACACCAGACAAGGGGCAACAATGGTGCCTGAGACCTGGGCACCTTTGTGTATCGTCGCGCGGTGAAGTACTACTAAGTTGCCAATGACTTCACCGGATACATGTAGGGTGTGGGCGAATACATCGCCATTGATATAGCCGTTGGCACCTAGGGTAACGGTATGCTGTTTACAGGTGATAATGCCGCTGACGCGCCCCTCTACCGTCAAGTCTTCATCGCTATTAATATCCCCCTCCACTTGTGTATGCCCCCCAATCACGGAGAGGCTTGGGCGCGAACTGCTGGTGGCTGTGCTTGGCGCTGCTGAAGAGCGTGTATCAGGTGGTGCTAGCGTCGCGGCCTTATTTTCAGGTGGGGCACTCTTGGCTTTGTTAAACATAGGGTAACTCCTAGTCAAGGACGCCGGAGCGCCTTTGGGGTGCATGGTAATAAGCATTAAATACCTTAATCGGCTTGTGGGCGTCTTAAAGCCTGGAGTTAAGCCAAGTGAATGGGCTTATTCACGCCGCCGCAATATAACAGATCGAGTATAACGTTAGCTGGGGCAACTACATCTAGAGCGGCAGGAAGGGTATGGGCATTCAAGTATGGTTTATTGTACTGGGCGTTGGAGTAATGACGCTGATCGTATGGGATGGCAAGCGCCGTAAGCTAAAACAGCGCTCCTTAAGTGCGGCAAGTGCGGCTGGTCTAGCACAAAAAAAACATGCAGTGGAGGCTGCGCCCATCTCCAATCAACCCGTTGAAGCGATGCCCCCATCCCAAGCAAATGCCTCTACTGTGACGCCTCCCAGCATAGAGGGTGGCAGCCGCATTGGGTCAGCCACCCGTATTCTAGGTAAAGTGATTGCCGATGAGCCTGTACTCATTAAAGGCCGTTTAGAGGGTACGCTCATCGCGCCCAATCACCCTGTCTCTGTGGCTGCCTCTGGCCATGTAGCATCCTATATTGAGGGGAGTTGTGTCGATATTGATGGCCACATGGTGGGCACGCTTAAAGCCAATACCAAGGCCACGCTGCTATCGCGGGCGCACTTACAGGGGGTAGTCGACGCTCCTCGCTTGGAGTGTATGGCGGGGGCTTGGCTTCAGGTAGACGTGGCGCAGTCTGCCAGCCGCCAAAGGGTTGCCATGGTGTCTTAAAGACCGTGTGCGGTCACTTATCACACCCAATATTAGATAAAGGTCATTTTAAGACGGCATCTAAATTCATCCTATGGCGTTTTAGATTTTTTTATATTGGCCGATATCATATTGAATAAACTATAAATATTAAGGAATGAACAGGATGAAGCACCTCTCTATTAAATGGAGCCTGACTGCTGCGTTAGCCTTGCTGGTACTGATGATTGGGTTGATCAGTGGGCTTGGGTTTTATGCTAATCATAGTAGCGCCGAGGCGCTTGAAGAGCTGACAGCCACCAATGCCAGGCTTACGAATCTTGCCAATCGGACACAGGTGAACGCTCTTAGAGCGCAAACTTTTTTAGATCGCTACGCGAGCTTTAGTACCCAAGGTAATCCAGAAAAAGGGCAAGAGAGTCTTGCCATGGCAGCAGAGGCGGTTGCCACAGCAGAGGCTCGTATTAATGAGTTTCGTCGCATACCTGTTGATGCTGGCAGTACGCTTGCTCTCCAGCGAGAGGCTATTATTAACGCCTATGATGACTTTGTGACGGAGGGAATTACACCGTTACTTGAGGCTGCGCCGTTTCAAATCCAACGCAAGCAAGAGGCGTTGGGTGCATTAAGCGTTGAGTTTGACGCGGCAATGAGTGACTTTGTGGCTTACACCGAGGAGCGTGGTGCTAGTGTCCTGCAGGAGGTAAACCAACTGGCCACGTTAATTGGTGTGACTGCGATTTCCCTTTTAGCCATGTCACTGCTAGCCGTGGTGGTAATCAGATGGGGCATGATGCGGGGTGTTGTCAGGCCGCTTCGGCGTGCCAGTGAACATTTTTCTCAAATTGCGGATGGCGATTTGACTGGCAGGATTGAAGACTATGGCAGTAACGAAATTGGTCAGTTGTTCAGCGGGCTCTCGGCTATGCAGGAGAAGTTAAAACAACTGGTGATGGCGTTGAGAGGCAGTAGTGAGCGGGTTTTCAGCGGGGCTGGTGATATCTCTGCGGGAAGTCAGGATCTCTCTTCACGAACCGAGCAGCAGGCCTCGGCGCTTCAGCAAACCGCCTCCAGCATGGAGGAGATGTCGACGACGGTAAGTAAAAATGCTGAAACAGCCCAAGAGGCGGATCAGCTTTCGGTCGCGGCGTCACAATCGGCGGAGTCAGGGGGCGAAGAGGTGGAGCGCACGGTGCAGCTCATGCGTGAGATTGCGGCCAGTGCGAACCAAGTAAACAATATTATCGGCGTTATCGATTCCATTGCCTTCCAAACCAATATCCTGGCACTCAATGCCTCGGTTGAAGCCGCTCGTGCCGGTGAGCAGGGCCGTGGCTTTGCCGTCGTGGCCAGCGAGGTGCGTACATTAGCGACGCGAAGCGCTGACTCTGCTAAAGAAATTCGTAACCTGATTGAGCAGACCACCTCGAAAATTAACGGTGGCGCTGAACAAGCGGAGCGCAGTGGGCAGACGATTCACCAAACGGTGGAGGCGATTCGTCAGGTCACAACCCTGATGGGGGAAATTTCAACCGCGACGAAGGAGCAAAATAGTGGCATTGAGCAGATTAATGCTGCCCTTACCGAAATGGACTCGGTGACGCAGCAAAATGCTGCGCTTGTGCAACAAACCAGCACCGCTGCTAGTTCCTTAGAGGAGCAGGCCCGCGAGCTGGCTGATTTGATGGCAACCTTCCGCATTGATGAGAGTGCTGTGAGCACTGTTGCACTGACACACAAGGGAAGCACGCAAGAAAATGATTCACGCATTGAGTCGACGCCGCGCCAACAGGCGAAGCAAAGTAAAAAAGAGACCGCCGATGACTGGGATGAATTCTAAGCCTTAATTAAAAAACCGCCGACGATAAGCACACTTATCGTCGGCGGTTTTTTTACACCTACAAAACAGCGACAGCTTATGCGCGAGCGGAAACGCGCAGGCGCACATAGTCAGCCGTCCAGTTGCCTTGCTCATCCCGAAGGCTGTGGCCCAGCAGCGTTAAGGTGTTTTCAAGCACAGCTTCGCGCACATCCTCGTCGAGCCCATGTAAAAACGGGCTGGCAAAGGTTTCAAGCCATCCAATCATGCCGGTAGGCAGTGGAGTAGGACGTGGGATCAGCTCAATGCTTTCCACTTTGAAACCGACTGTCTCCAGCAGGTGGCCGTACTCGTGTGTCGTCGGGAAGTACCAGGGGTGGCGGCCTCGGGCACTAATGCCCCGAAACTGCAGGGCGGCAATCAACGCCGTGCAAATAGCGGCAACGTTGCCATGTCCGCCGAACTCGGCCACAAACCGGCCTCCTGGTTTCAATGAACGCTTAACGCCTGCCAATACGGCCTGGGGGTCAAGCATCCAGTGTAGCGACGCATTGCTAAATACGGCATCGAATTCATGGTCGAAAGGCAGTTGATGACCATCAACGACGCGCGCGGTAATTCCGCGTTGGCGTGCGGCGTTCACCATCTCTTCTGAAGCGTCTACACCGAGAACGTCAGCGCCCAGTTGCATAAGGCGCTCTGTCAATGAGCCATCGCCACAGCCAAGATCCAAAATACGTTCGCCGGGCTGAGGCGCTAACAGCTTGACCACTTCGCTGCCTAGCTTAGGTACAAAATTAGCATTCTGGGCGTAGTCGCCGGCATTCCACTCTTGCCCGGGTGCATTTTGAGGGGTATTGGTCATATCGGCTTCCTGGCGTCGTTGTTATTCCATCAAGTGTCAGTTATCAACGTGTAGCCTTAGCAGTATAGCTTGCTGACGCCTAACTTATTAGATAGACAATGAAAATCACAATAAATGACTTGTCATCGTTAGCTATTTGATAACTTAGATATCGGCCTTGGTAAGCAACTTTTGATAGCGTTCTAGCAAAAAAAGCTAGAATTATGGGATTTCTCTGCGGAAAGAGGTTGTGAATGTGCCCATCTATACCGTGCTATAGCGTTAATTCTCCCGTCGGAGTGATCGCCGATACCCACGGGTTGCTACGTGATGAAGCTCTTTGCCTCCTGGAGGGGTGTGAGCTCATTCTGCACTTGGGAGATGTGGGCAGCAAAGAGACGGATAAAATGATCTTGCAGCGATTGGAGACAATGGCGCCAGTGCACTGCGTGAAGGGCAATATCGATAGGGCAGCGTGGGCGACGAATTTGCCGATGCATCAGGATATTATTGTTAATAAACACCATTTGCACCTTGTTCACCGCTTAGAGGATTTCGACCCTAATACTTCCTGTGCGGCTGTTCTGCATGGCCACTCCCACAAGCCCCGCAACGAACATCAGGAAGGAAAGCTGCTCTTCAACCCAGGTGCGGCAGGAAAGCGCCGATTCAAGTTGCCTATTACGATAGGCAAATTATGGATAGATCAACGTGGTGTGCGCGGCGCGATCATGCATTTGCTGTAGTCAGTTTTAAAACAATCAGCCAATCCTGTCATGTTGTACAAATCTGTTACCCTATCGGGTAGTTACTTCAGGTAAGCGTTAGCCAGAAAAGCGAGGTTCCATGAACGACGTTATTGAGTTACTAAAATCCCACCGTTCGATCCGCAAATTTAGCGACCGGCCAATTCCGCGGGAGTTGCTGCTGGAACTTATTCAAGCCGGACAGGGTGCAGCTACATCCAGCCATGTTCAGGCATATACCGTTATCCATGTAAAAAACCAGGCGAACCGTGAGCAGATCGCAGAGCTGGCCGGGGGACAAGGTTATATTGCCACCTGTGCAGACTTTCTGGTTTTCTGCGCCGATATGAAGCGTCCTACTGAAGCTTCGGAGCGCACCGGCGCGAACGTTGTTCGGGGAATGACTGAGCAACTGTTGGTGGCGACAGTAGATACAGCGTTGATGGCACAAAATGTGGCGGTGGCAGCTGAGTCTGAAGGGCTAGGAATTTGCTATATCGGCGGTATCCGCAATAATCCCCAACAAATTAGCGATCTGCTACGCCTACCCAAACACGTTTACCCGGTGTTTGGTATGTGCCTTGGCTATCCAGACCAAGAGCCTGAAGTGAAACCACGCCTACCCGTAGAGGCGGTTCTCAAAGAAGACTACTACACTAAAGACGACAAGCAGGTAGAGGCCTTCGACACCACGATGCAGGCTTATTATCAGGCTCGCAGCAGCAGTAATAAAGATACCGACTGGTCCCGCAATCTTAAACCATTGTTCGATAACAAGTTGCGTCCTCATATGCGTGATTTTTTGATCGAACGCGGTTTTGAAATGAAATAGCTTTGAAGTGAAATAGCTTTGAGATGAAGTAAGGGGCGCAGCACACTTTTTACAGGACTTTTGGAGAAGAGAGCTTTAGTCAGTCGACGGAGGTTCTCTTCTCCTCGCTTTCAGGAGCTTTACCGTATGCGCGTATTTTCAAATCCCGTCGGTTCCGGCTCTCTATGGTTCGACAATCTTGCCACCGCAGACGGTATCCCCGTTGCCTATGACCCCCAGGCCCGTGCTTTTGTGCCAATGCCGCCTTTCTGTATCAATCGCGACATTATTGGCTGCAACTGGATTGCCCCTAAAGAAGGTGCTTTTTGTCGCGCTTGTGCCATGACGGCGTTAGCGCCAGACCCCAGCCTGCCTAATGCGATGCCAAATTGGGCAAAGACGGAAGCAGCCAAACGCTGGGTTCTAGATAACCTGGGCCGTTGGCACTGGTTCCGCCCGGAAGATCCAGGCGCGCCGCCGGTTTTCCATCTGTTGGCGGAAGGGCGGTCGCCTGTTCCCATGGGGCACATAGAAGGGGTAGTGACCATTAGCGTGGCCGAAGTTGACCCTGTGTTAGTCACGACCCGTCGAGAAGCGCTTGAAGAGCCCTATCGCACGATGATCGGGCACATGCGTCACGAAATTTCGCATATGCTATGGTGGCGGCTCAGCTTGCGTGAGGATTTTCTAGATGCTTTTCGCGAGATGTTTGGCGACGAGCGGCAGGATTATCAGGCCGCGCTCCAACGTCACTACCAAGATGGCCCACCGCCCGATTGGAAAGAGCGCTATTTAACCACCTACGCCTCAGCACACCCCCACGAAGATTGGGCTGAAACTGCTGCGCATCTGCTGCATTTAACCGATATTGCCGATAGCTTTGCGGCATCAGATCTCTCTTCGCCTGAGCTGCCAAGCCCCCAGTGGGATCCTTATGCAGAGCCAGATGCCGAGCGTTTAATATACGTGGCAGCAGCGCTAACCGTCGGGGTTAATCATGTAAACCGCTCGATGGGGCTGCCGGATCTGTATCCGTTTGTGCTATCAGAGGCGGCTCGCCGTAAGCTTGCCTTTGTCCACGACTGGCTGCGTCGGGGTGCTCAAGGCCTGTAACCCGGAACGCCGATAGCTCTGCTGATTGCCACGGCACTAGTGAAGAATTGTTGTGATCATCTATACTACAATTCAAGGCTTTATCCGCATGCCTATAACAATAAAGCCGATGGCGCCATGAGCTATCGGTTAACCCGCATGGAGACTGTATATGACCCTTGATCGTGCTTACTACCTGTTAGCTGCTTTCTACAGTTTTATGGTCATCATTGGTGTGATTGCCATACTGGCTGGAGGGGGAACGCTGTTTGCTCCCATTCATTTGTTGTTGGGCGCATTAGCGGTGATTGGGCTATGGGGATATATCCTCAAACGTGGGTTTATGAACCCTCGTATGTGGAGGCCCTTGGCCGGTGTGCTAGCGGTGGGTATTGTGGTTCAGCTGTTCATCATGCTGACATCATCGCTTTCGAGCGTTTTGTTAACCTGGATGATGACCAGTAGCATATTCTCCGTCTTGCTGGTGATTATGCTTTACCGTTATGGCGATCGGGATCAACCTCTTTGGGCATCTGATGAAGAGCGTACTGCTGCTCGACAGCTAGACGTGTTGCTAAGCGAGAACTCCCCCATCACAGCGATCAAACGTGACGGCACCCATGAGAATAGCGTGAAAGTGTCTAAATCGAATGAAGGCTATAAAGCAAGCGTGACGCGGCGCTCGCAAGAGGGTCAAGAGCGCTTTGAAGAGCGTTTCCAATACCCCGAAACGCTAGTGTTTTTCTTGGAAAAATTTACTAGCGTAACGGTTAATGATTTTAGCCGTTCAACGTCGTTGGATCAACGTGGAGGGGCCACCGTAGAAATGTAAAGACAAGGCTCAAGTTATGAGAGAGGTGCTAGCTTCTTTAATCGGCACTTCTCTTAATTGGAGAGTTAGTGTTTGTTGTATATGTAGATATAGTGGTAATAGTGTTAGTTTTAATCCGTTTTCTGCTTGTTGCTTATTGATGTAGTAGGCGCTCCTCCGACCATGGAAGTCGATAGTTTCGCCTACTTTGGTGAAGTGAAAGCCAGTAAGAGCGAGAAGTCGAGGTAAACTAGGCTCCATCATTGCAAAAACCTGATTTTTCCCTAGCTGCCTGCCTAAAACATAGCCGGTAATAAATAGGCTGGTCGCTAGTAAAGGAAAGAGTTTCCTCTCCTCGGTAGAAAAAAAAGGAGTGTTACGCTTGGCAATTGAAGTGGCAGACATAATGTCTTCCTTAGGCTTTGTTCTGAAAAGACGATTTACAGCTAGCCGAGAAATTTCATAGAAGCTCTCTGGATCCAATCTGTCGGGATGAAGTTCGGTGTGTGTCAGGCTTTGGCCACCATAAGACTGTAAAGGGAGCTGGTTAAGCGGATAGGGACTAGAGGGAGTTGGAACAACAACCCGAACGCAGCCTGCTACTAGCCCGGTTCTGCGATGTTCAATCAAACAGTGGATAGAGTTTTGGTCGTAGATATCAAACTCGAGTTTTTTTATGGGATCGCTGGCTTTTTCATATTGAAGTTCTTCGCAATAAATATCATGCCTTAGGCGATAAACCAGTTCTTTCTCATGTTCATCTATACAAATTTTGAACTTGAACTCTTTTATAAATCTCTCAATTAATACCTCTGGTGCATGTCTGTTGTTAACTTTGTGTTTTAAAGGCTTCATGCGCTATCCCTATTTTAATCCAGAGTGAAATTTAAGATCGGTTGCTTATTCTACCAAACGCTGCCGAAATTTTTATTGGCCTTCCTAGATGGAACCCTTGGCCATAAGTTATTCCGTAGGACTTTAGTATTGGTAATAGCGCTTCCTGGTCAACAAATTCAGCAATCGTTTGCTTACCAAAACCCTTAGCAATGTCTGCAATAGCACGAACAATAACACGGCTATCAGGGCTAATTAGCAAGCTGCGAATAAAGGAACCATCAATCTTTATATAATCGACGGGCAGTTGTCCTAGGTAGTGGAAACTGCTGAAGCCAACCCCAAAGTCATCCAACGCGGTGCGGCACCCCAGGTCGCGTACTGCTTGTAGTACGCCGCGTGCGGTAGAGAAATCAGTAACCGCCGCTGTTTCTGTGACTTCTAATATTAGATGGTGAGGGTCAGCACCGCTGGCAGTCAGCTCGTCTGCCAAATACTGCTTTAACCCTCCATCGTGAAGGGATTGCCCGGAAAGATTCACTGCTAGGGTGATACCTTGATCCTGCAATTGGCTAAGTGCTTTTAAACTATGCCGTAATACCCAACGGTCGATTAAGATGATTTGTCCGCTCTGTTCAGCAATAGGAATAAAGTGGGCGGGTGAAATGAGCCCCCCATCTACATCGCGCATTCGCAGTAGCACTTCGTGGTGTTTAACGTCATTGTCTTCCAGGCGCATGATGGGCTGCACCATTAGCTCGAAACTATCCTCTTCAAGTGCATTGCGTATGCGATCAACCCAGTAAACTCGTTCTTGTAGTTCATCTTTGGCATTCTCTGATTTGGAAAGAAGATGCCAGTGGTGGAGACCACTTTCCTTGGCTTTGTACATAGCCACATCAGCACTAGCCATAAGATCCGCAGGTGTATTGCCATGGGTTGGGAATAGGGCAATACCGATACTGGCAGTTACACGGTGCCGACGCTCACCGACAACGAAGCCGATACTATCCAGTAATTGGACTATATATTGCGCCACGCTCACGGCTTGATCGGCGTTGGTATCTTCTAATAGCAGGGAAAACTCGTCGCCACCAAGGCGTGCAATAACGCCACGACGGCCAAGGTTGTGGAGGAGTGTGTCGGCAACTTCGCTTAATAATTTGTCGCCCACATGGTGACCGCTCAGCTCGTTAACTTCTTTGAATTGGTCTAAATCCAGCAGCAGTACTGCCCCGCTTGTTTTCGAGGGGCGTTCAAGAGCTATTTGCAGCGCATGCTGGAAATAGCGTCGGTTGTATAGCTCCGTCAGCGGATCGCGTTCGGCCAGCCAGGTTAAACGTGCTTCGGCAGCCTTACGCTCGGTAATATCTAGACCTACCGATATGCGAGATACTTTCCCCTCACTACCTGTTTGTAACGGTGCATGGTACCAAGCAATAGTATGGAGTCGGTGATCGGGCGTACGTAGCGTTTTTTCCTCTTGCTGGGAATGAGAAAACGTATGCACCGTGGTAGGGACTCCCGCCTCGAAGACATCAACAAAATGCCTTCCGAGTAATGAGGCCTCATTTAACCCCAACATCAACTGCGCATACTCATTGGCTAGGCTGATCCGTCCAGTGCAGTCTTGGGCAATGATAAGTACTTGCGCTGTATCCAGCAGGCCACTGATGAAATCACGCTCTTCAGCTAACTCTTCAATTCGCTCGGCGAGTTGATGGCCGCGCTCCTGAACCTCGCTTTCTAACAACTCAAGTTGCTGCGATAGCTCGAGCGTGCTGCTCTCAAGCACATCAATTTCATCGGGGATACGACGGCGGCGGCTGGGAATGGCGGAGTGTATGTCGTTGAACTTGCCGTCGGCCAGGGCTGGAAGCAATCCTGCGACTCTTCGTAGCCTAGCCATTGGGCCTAGTAATATGACTAATAACAGTAGTTCAGCGGCAATCCAGCCGAGCACACCTACGAACAGTAGCATGCGGGTATCCTGATTAATCGCCTTAATTTGCTCGGTAATGTCTGATATCAGCAGGAAGTACCCGATATTGCTACTTTCGTTATCCTCTTCCATGCGCACTGCGCTGAGCTCTAAATGCCTGCCGCCATACTCAAGACTGAGAGGTGCTTCCATCAAGCGGCGCACAGGGCCTGTATCTGACGCTCGCTGTAAAGGTATCAAGCTTTGTTCTTCGCTGGTGAGTGCCAGCAATTGGCCATTCCACGCTTGCAGCTGTCGTGTTGCAGTTACCTGACTGTCTTCAGCGGGCCCGGTAACGAGTAGCGCGACTTCGCTGCCAGACACTTCTTTGGCTTGCCGAGTGACGTCGGCTAACGAACGGGACAGCACGACCATACCGACACTTTCTCCCTCCTCTAGCACTGGCACGGCAGCAAACTGCTGGCAACTAGTCGAACAGCGAAGCGCTGAAAGTGGTCGTTCGGTATTTATAACACGTCTTACCCAGTTCAATATGGGAAGCTGGGCTTGCGAATTCCCGGTGCCCCAACTGCCCAAGACTTGTCCGCGAATATTAATGATGAGGACTTCATCAATCCCCGCCTCAAGCTGTAGAGCGGGCCACTGGGAGCCCAGAACTTGCTCGACATCGTATGAGCTACCGGCTTGTAAGGGCAGCCCGAGGCCCGCAGAAGCGGCAGTTAAACCGGCTAACTGGCGTAAATTTTCCGATGAGCGGAGTAGCGCTAAGCGGATTTCTCGCTGCTGGCGTTCATGGTGCTGAGCTCGACTTTCCTGAAACTGGCGAGTTAAGTTGTCGTGGCCTAGCCAGGTAAAAAGCGATACCAGCGCTAAAAGCAGCAGGCTACTTAACACAATAACTCGCCAGGTTAGGCTAAGGCGTTGAGGCGCTCGCAAAAGGGTAGGTGTTTTCATTGCGGTAACGTCCTAGCCAGGAGTGAGGTGAGACTTAAAAGCGCAGCGATAGCTGGAATAGCCACATGCTCCATCTTCGGCTGGTTGCTGATGAATCTGGGTTATCCTGGATAGGCAGCCAACCGGTACCATCTACACGGTGATATTCACCTGCCAGCATAACTTGTGGGTGCGGCGTCCACTGCAGTCCAAAGGTTAGGTCATCTGCAAATTGGGTATGTGCAGGTCCCTGACCATTAGCCTCATACGCTTTGCCTGAGGCATCATTACGATTACTGACTAAACTGTCATATCGGATTAGCCACTGCCAATCGTCATAAAAGCGTCTTGTATATTGTAAATACCAACTCTCACCTGTCGTATCAAAATTTAAAGAGGACTGATTGAAGTTTTTTATACCTGAGCGGCGTAGCGCGTATTCAGCCGTTAAACTCCAAAGTTCTTGATTGTATTGGAGTGAAAATATCCAAGGTGTAAAGTAAAAATCTCCGTCGCTTACTCCCGGGTGATGTGACTCTATTCGGGCTTTCACTTTGGCATTGCTCACCGCTGCAACGACGCGTCCCCCGTCATGCTCATAGCGAACCTGTGCAATGGCTGATTGCTGAGGATCGAAAGTGCCCGCAATACGATCCAGCTGAAGCGTTTGACTTAAATCATCACCAGCCTGAGGCTCTCCTAAACCAAGCTGCCCCCTTATTACTCCGCTATCCAATCGCTCTTCAAGATATAGCGTTAGTCCATCCCCTGTAAGAGCTAAAGAGCGCGTCCGGTCAAAATAAATAGACTGAGGTAGTAAGATACTTGGACGGGTAAATGCCACATCGCGAGTTTGGTTATAAAATCCAAAAGGATTTTTAATTCGGCCTAGCCCGGATTTCTCATAGCGCCTCTGCCAGTACCGCACTCAGGCTGTAATACCGTAAAACACCTATTGGCACGCCTTAAATAGCCTACTGTTTACCCCTTTTCCGTCGTTCAGACACACTTCCC
>NZ_JAUAMB010000051.1 GCF_031010175.1 Halomonas sp. SpR1 | reverse complement strand
GGGACTGATCTCGATACTGGACGCGGTAAGATGGCTCAAGCGTTCTTCATGAACCGCCGTGGTACGGAACCGTATGCCCGGTGGTGTGAGAGGACAGGGGAGGCGACTCCCCTTCCTACTCGATCCTATCTTCGATGTAAGGGACGAATGCAGCGTGGCAAGAACCCAGGACGAAATTCGCCAGACCAACGTTAAGAAGATTCTCTTAGCGGCGGAGCAGCTATTTGCCGAAAAAGGCTACGCCGGTGCCTCCATGGGGGAAATCGCCCAGATGGCCGATATTCCCAAGTCCAACGTGCACTATTACTTTTCGACCAAAAAGGCCCTGTACCAGGACGTATTGCTGGAGCTTCTAGAGGTCTGGAAGCAGGACGCGCTCTGCTTCGAGCTCTACGATGACCCCCGCGTGGTGCTCTCCACCTACATTCGCGCCAAGATGAACCACTCCCGCAATCGCGCCCACGGCTCAAAGGTATGGGCGGCCGAGGTGATGCAGGGCGCCCCGATTCTGAAAGAGCGCCTACGCGACAACCTCTACGAATGGGCCAAGCTCAAAGAATCAAAAATTCGCGAATGGGTGGAGTCTGGGCAGATCAACCCCGTCGAGCCCTCCTACCTGCTCTATATGATCTGGGCCTCCACCCAGCACTACGCTGATTTCGACTACCAGATCTGCCTGCTAAACGACGACCAACCGCTGGACGACCTGCAGTTCGAAAAAGCCGTGCAGTCGGTCACCTCGGTGATTTTGCGCGGGATTGGGCTGACGGCTTAAGTGAACTAAGTGCTCTAACTGATCTGCAAAAGGGATTAATGATGGACAATATCGGACAGCCTGTAATCGGTGTTGGCGCTATTCTTGTCCGGCCTGATGGAACTGTGCTGCTTGGCTACCGCGATAAACCCGGCGAGTCGCCAAGCTGGTGTTTGCCGGGTGGACATGTTGATGCGGGAGAGTCATTTAAGACGACGGCTGTTCGCGAAATTGCTGAAGAAACGGGTATTTCCGAGCTGCAGCGTCCAAAGTTGCTGGCGATTACCCAGAACTTGAATAGTGCAGTCTCTATAGTGACAGGGGCCGTACTCGCCAACGTGGAGCAGGATGCTGAAGCATTAGTACTTGAGCCGGAAGTATTTACTGAATGGCGTTGGTTCAGTCCCGGCGCTCTGCCTGCTCCGCTATTTCCGGCAAGCCAGGCGGTACTAGCCCACTGGCTGGGAGATGAATCGCCCACCGGTTGGCAGACGTATCCCATTGCCCTAGCAGAGTAAATCTCGCTATGTAGAGAGTATGCTTTCCATCGGTACCAACGTCTCAAACTTATGCCGCTTACGCGACAGTAACGTGCGGAACTTGCGCAGGTTGTCATCGCCATACAAAACGCGATCGCAGAAACGGTCGTATTCATCCAAATCAGCCACCGTCACAATCAATACAAAATCACATTCGCCGGTCACTTGGTAACACTGCTTAACTTCCGGTGCGCTCAGTGCAGATTTCAAAAAGCGCTGATAGAGCAATTTATTATCCCGCTCCATCGTCACCTCCACCACCATATGCAGGCACTGCCCAAGGGCGTCAGGATTGAGCAGTGCCACCTCCCGTTCGATGGTTCCCGCGTCGTGCAACCGCTTTACCCGCTTTAAACAGGCAGAGGGAGAGAGCCCTATCTCATCTGCCAGCGCTTGATTGGTTAGGCTGGCGTCACGCTGGAGCTGGTCAAGGATTCGTCGATCAATGGCGTCCATGAAATAAAATGCTCTTCCTGTGCTTATAAAGAATGAATAGTGATTGTTAATGCAGTATTGAAAGGAAGATTCTGCATTGCCTCCTTTACCATAACGATTATTCAGACGATGGCAATGGAGAGCTAGAGGCCTATGAGCACTTATCACCTATTGGATGGTTTATGTAGCGTTCTCAAAGACGCGCTGCGTGTATACGTAACGCTACTCAAAATCCTGATTCCGGCGTTGCTCATCGTCAAAGGGTTAGAGTTGTTGGGTGTTGTCGATTGGTTGGGAACATTACTGGCCCCCTTAATGAACGTACTTGGCCTGCCTGAGCAGTTGGGCGTTGTATGGGCGGCGGCGCTCTTTACCAACTTGTACACGGCCATTGCAGTGTTTTTTCAAGTAGCCGGTGATATGTCCTTGAGTGTCGAGCAAGTAACGGTGTTAGGGGCGTTGATGCTGGTAGGACACTCGATTCCTGTGGAGGGAGCGGTTGCCAAGCGGGCGGGGGTGCCCTGGTGGGCCACCTTAGCCTTGCGTGTCGGCGGGGCTTTGCTGTTTGCTTGGTTGTTACACTGCTTTTATTCAACGTTTGGTTTGCTGCAGGCACCGGTTGAGCTGATATGGCAGCCAAGCCTTTCATCGGAGCCAACGCTAAGCGGTTGGGCCGTTGCTCAGCTTGAAACCTTAGCGCTTATTTTTGTGATTATTTTAGCGCTGATCGTGCTGTTAAAACTTCTGAGAAAACTTGGCCTGGAGCGATGGATTCATCTTGTTTTACTACCGCTACTCAAGCTATTAGGCATTGGCCGTTCGGCCGCTAATGTGACGGTGATTGGTTTTACGTTGGGATTAAGTTATGGCGCCGGGCTGCTGATCCGAGACGTGCAAAATGGTGTGCTTAGCAAGCGCGATAGCACGCTTGCGCTATGCTTTCTCGGCCTCTGCCATAGCGTTATAGAGGATACGCTGTTGATCTTAATGCTCGGGGCCGACGTGGCGGGCATCTTGTGGGCACGGCTGTTGTTTGCCGTTGTGGTTGTTGCGATAATTGCCCGCTGGCCTGCAACCGAAGTGAGTAATAAATAGCCTTTACACCGGCTGCCGTAAACGCAAAATAGAGATGCCCAATCCGATAAAAGCACTACCCATCATACGATTAACCCACTTCACCCGTGAGGCACTGCTCAGCCAACGGGAGAGGTGTTTCGCGAGCCCGCCATAGATCATTAAAACGGCGAAGGAGAGCGCCATAAAGGTGCCCACCATAAGCGAAAACTGGGGGAGCAAGGCTCGCTGTGTATCCAAAAACTGTGGAAACAGGGCGGTAAAGAACAGAATCGCTTTAGGGTTACTCACAGCTACCAGTGCGCCTTCACTAAAGGTGCGCCACCTAGGGGTTGGTTTAGCCGCGATAGTAGAGATTGCAAGAGAGGTTCGGCTACGCCACTGACGAATACCCAGATAGATCAAATAAGCCGCGCCGCCCAGTTTAAGCAGGCTAAACAACACCTCTGAGGCATTAAGTACTACGCCTAGCCCCAATACAGCCGTACTCGCCAGTATGAGTAAGCCTGTAATATTGCCCAGCGATGATAGCGCGACGCGCTTGGTGCCGCCTGTCATGCCATTGCGTACTGCGACCAGAAACGCGGGGCCAGGGCTAGCAATACTGACCATGGCCACGGCAACAAAAAGCAGCCAAGTGGAAAGCAGCATGGGCGCATCTCCTGATGAGGTTGAAATGTCTCATTCCGTTAATCCTAATGGATAACCCCCGTGTCGGCGACTCAAAGTTGCATTTTAGAGAGTCTGTGAATTAGCAAGCTGCTCTGCACGCCTCTAATATCTCTTTTGGCAGTGGCTCTTCTTTCAGGTTGCGAGCACATCACACGCCTGGTTCTACAATGTCGGCATGCTCTCAAGTCCGCTTCGATTTGCTCGAGATCGTCAGCATTTCAGTGGGGAGCACCCAGTTTTGTAAGACATTCGCTATAGATTTTGTAAGACATTCGCCATTGGTTTTGTAAGATATCTCTTAAAAATCGATGACCGAATTGATTTTATTAGTGGATGCTGTAGTTTTTCTTCGCACTTAAGGGGCGTTGTCAAAAGTGCAAAGCCCTATCTAATCCGAGCTCAAAGCCTAATCGGTAATTGGCGTCAGCTTAATACTACTGTTCGTAGAAGCGCCCTTTCTCATCAAGAATGAAAAGGGCGATCACTCATGGCGGCATTCGGTATCGATGACGCTTGTATTTAGCCTTACTGGACTTCAGGCGCATGCCTCTATTTATTTCGATTATCACTACCTTTCCTACCGTGATTTTTACGGTACTCCTATGTGTGGCTGTTGTTTACTGGTTACTTTCGCTATCGGGGTTGGCCGATAGCGATGTCATAGAGGGTGATGTTGGCGATGGAAGTTCGCTGGCGTTGGGTGGCTTACTGGCAACGCTGGGTTTGCACGGCGTTCCCCTGCCATTGGTGATCACACTGGTGGCATTAACCGGATGGCTGTTTAGCTACTTCGCTACGCTGCTCTTGGGAACGTACCTTAACCCAGGCTTGTTACTGTGGCTGTTTAATGGCGTTGTGCTGGTTCTAGGTTTTGTAGTTGCCACTATCATAACTTCCTTACTAATTCGTCCTTTGCGGCCCCTCTTTCGCCCCGCTCAACACCTGCCAATTGAGCAGCGACTGACAGGTAAGCAATGCACCGTTCGCTCGGCAGAAGTGAACAAAGAGAAAGGCCGCGCCGATGCACATATCGATGGTGACCATCTTATTTTACAAGTGCGAAGCGACTCAGCGTTGGTGCGGGGTGAGCGAGCCATCATCATTCAGTACTTGGTTAATGAAGATGCGTACTGGGTGGTATCTGAGAAAGATTTTGAAGCCGGCTTAGCCGATTAATTGCCTTGGTGCAGGAGATGAAGATGGATTTGTCGTGGATTATGCCACTACTGGTTAGTGTCTGTGTGCTTGTTATTGCACTGCTTGTAATACTGTCACTGTTTAAAGCCTTTTATCGGAAGATCGACCAAGGGCAGGCATTGATCGTCAATGACCTTTCCACGACTCCCAAGGTTTACTTTACCGGCGCCATGGTGCTGCCCGTTGTTCACCGTTCGGAAACCATGAAGATCTCGGTGATCACCCTGGAGCTGAACCGTACCGGGAAAGAGGGGCTGATCTGCCGCGACAACCTTCGTGCCGACATCAGCGTAGCGTTTTACCTGCGTGTCAATGCGACTGCCGAAGATGTCTTGCGGGTTGCCAAATCCGTTGGCGTAGGCCGTGCCTCCGATCGTGATGCCGTTAATGAGCTGTTTAACGCCAAGTTCAGCGAAGCATTGAAGACCGTCGGTAAAAAGATGGACTTCATGCAGCTCTTCGAAGAGCGTCAGCAGTTCCGCGACGCCATCGTTGAGACCATTGGCCAGGATCTCAATGGCTATATTCTCGAAGACGTGGCCATTGATTATTTAGAGCAGACACCGAAAAGCTCGCTGGATCCGAACAATATTCTGGATTCAGAGGGTATCAAGTGTATTACCGAGATTACTGCCCGGCACAATGTTGAAACCAACCGCCTGGAGCGTGACCAAGAGCTGGAGATTCAGCGCAAGAATGTCTCCGCGCGTGAAGCTGCGTTAGAACTTGAGCGGACACAGGCGGATGCCGAGGCGCGTCAGCGGCGTGAAATCGAAAGCCTCCAGTCTCGTGAGCAGTCCGAAGCCGAGCAGGTGCTTCAGCAGGAGCGTGCGAAAAGCGAAGCGGCCCGGATTAAAACCGATGAAGAGCTGGCGATTGCTGAAGAGAACAAGCAGCGTCAGATCGAAATGGCCACCAAGGCCCGCGAGCGTGCAGTCCAGGTAGAAGAGGTGCGCATTCGCCAGGCCAAAGAGCTTGAGGATGTGACCCGCGAGCGCGCGGTCGAAATTGAACGAATCGGTATGGAGAAAGCGCTGGAAGAGGAGCGCAAAGAGATCGCCGAGATTACCAGCCAGCGTATTGCGGTTGAACGCAGCGTGGCGGAAGAAGAAGAGAACATTAACGATGTGCGCAATCGCGCCGAAGCCGAGCGTCAGAAGGTCACTCGCCTGACTGCTGCCCAAGCCGAGGCAGAGGAGCTCAAGCTTAAAGAAGTCCGTGCCGCGGAAGCTGTG
This sequence comes from Halomonas sp. SpR1, assembly GCF_031010175.1. GTDB lineage: Bacteria > Pseudomonadota > Gammaproteobacteria > Pseudomonadales > Halomonadaceae > Vreelandella. Next base: position 19,755 of record NZ_JAUAMB010000051.1, on the reverse strand, counting down.
TTCGAGCGCTCGAAGCTGGAAGCGGAAGAGGCGGTTATTCGCGCTCAAGCCGATCTGGACGCCGCCGAGAAGAAATCCGCCGCAGAAGAGAAGCAGGCGCGCGGTCACCAGGCGCTTGCCGCCGCAGACGGCCTTGCCGAAGCGCAAGTGCTCGAAGCGCGTGCCCACGCCCAGCGTAGCGAAGGCTTTGCCCTTGCCGAGGTTAAAACGGCCAATGCGAAAGCCGATGAGGATGCCGGCCTGGCGGAAGTGCGTATTCTTGAGCAGCGCCTTGAAGCTGAGGCCATGGGCGAAGAAAAATTGGGCACTGCGAAAGCACAGTCCAGAGAAGCGATGGCCAAAGCCGAAGCCAATGGGTTGGTGGAGAAGCTACGCGCTTACGACAATATGTCCGAAGAAGCTCGCCACTTCGAAGAGTTCCGTATGAACCTGGAAGTGCACGAAAAAGAAGTCATGGCGCAAATCGAAGCCCAGCGCATCGGCATGCTGGAGAATGGCAAGGTGATGGCTGCCGCGATGAACAATGCCAAGTTTGAACTGATTGGTGGCGACAGCGATGTGTTTGAAAAACTCACCGCCGGCCTGGGCTACGGTAAAGCAGTACAAGGCGTGCTCGATAAGTCGCCAGCGCTACAAGCCACGCTGGCGGGCTTGGCAAACCGTGCCTTGAACGCTGACGCTGGCAAAGCCTCCGAATCTGCCTAAAGGGCAGGGCGGCTCTCTATGCAGAGAGTCGCCTTCCCACCTATGCAGAGAGTCTCGGCTACATCGTTCCAAGCGGCCAGTGGCACCTTTCTAAGACCGCAATCGTCACCCCATTGCGGTCTTTGCTATTTCTAGTGAGCACTTTTTCAGGATGAATACTATGTCGAAGGAGCACTCTTCGGTTGAAAACATCGTCAGAGAAAGCACCGCATTCGAGACGATCCAGCGGCGGTTGAGAACCCAGGGCGGCGAGCTGGGCGCTTCGATCGGTAAGCTGAACGAAGCCCGCGCTGACGTTTTCGGTAGCAGCAGCATGTCGCTGTTGGGCAGAGCCCGGGTACGCACCGAAAATAACGCCATTGCCCGCGATATGGTGCGTATTGGCGAGCAAATCCTGTTTGGCTTTAATGTGCAGTTGGGGCTGCGCAAAGAGCTTGAGGCGAGCGATATCTTTGCGCTCTACTACCTCAAAGACGATGAAGAGGGGCTGGAGTTAAGCGAAGCGCCGATGGCGGATAGCTTCCTCACCGAGAGCCGCTTTGTTCAGGATTTCAAAGAGCTCCAGAAATACTACAGTCACGCTACGCTGGTTCAACTGGTCACCCTGAACAACAAACTGCTGATTGCTTTTCAAATAGGTGAAAAGCTTAGCGACCTGCGCGTCTTCCGCTGGGAATTGGCCGCGAGCGGTGAGGTGAGCCGCTATATCGATAACCGCGGTGAGCGCGACCTGGTGTTTCCCGACCGCTTCGCCTTCTCCTGGCAGACAGCGGGTCGGGATATGCAGGAGCAGGGCCGCGCGCCGCATCTGAATATTCTTGATACCGTCTTTGTCGATAACCTGCGCGGTAACATTACCTTCAAGATCGAGAACAACACCAGCAGCGGCGAGGGTGTATTCGCCGACCCGGTGGCGTCAGACTCCCAGTCGCTGGACGATGCCACCTTTGAATACGCCGACCTTGGTGCTGTCGTCCTGATTCGTATCCTGCCTTTTAATGAGCAGCAGTGGCGCTATTACCTTTTCAATCGCGCTGAACAACACGTTAAACGTGTCGATGCCATGGCGGGTTCGGTGGTTGAACTGCCGGAAAACCACGGCCTGATATTTCCCACGGGCTACTATTTGAATACCGGGGAGCTGACCACCTACGAAGTGCCTGAAGAGGATCTGCGCTTCAAGAGAATGGTGCGTTCCCCGAATGGCGAAGATGTTCTGTATGTCTTCTACGCGCCACAAACCGGGCAGGTGGTGCTTTACCGCTACAACTTGATCCGCAAGCAGGTCGATACCCCCATGGTGGGGCATGGGGCGGCGATACTTGAAAACGGCCAACTGGCAATTTTTTATGCCGAAGATGAGCCAACCCTGGTTCACCCCATCCAGGTATGGGCGACGCCCTTTATGTCGGAGCGCTTTCATGCCCAGGACGCGGTGCGTAACGACACCCCCCTAGGCCGAATCGGCAATCCTGACCTGGTGCGCGGCATTGCCGAACTCAATAGCATTGTGCAGCTCGCTAACGAGCAGCAGGCGTCCGAGCGGCACTTTAACGCCATTATTCGCCGGGTTGACCGCACGCTGAACCAGTTCCACTGGATTGGCGAAGCTGACTTTCAAACCATTCACGCCGCCCTTGAGCAGCTGAAGCACACCGCTGAACTGATGCTCGATGAGTATGAAAAAGTTCAGGCGATTCGTGCCCAGACTGCCCAGGCGCTCGATGACGTTGAAAAACAGCAGGCCTCGCTGCTGCGGGAGTTAAAGCCCAGCAGTTGGAAAACCCCCGATCTATTCGTCACCTACCTGAAACACCTGCGTGACCACCGTGGCCGGCTGATGGCGCTGCGCGAGCGCCGCTACCTGGATGAAGAGCGCTTGCAGGCGTTAGAGCAGGCGCTGGATAAAGCCGAGCAGGGACTGACCCAGCAGACCTTCAGCTTTCTTGCCCAGCCTGAGGCCTTGGATGGCTACCGGGAAACCCTGGCGGCGTTAAAAGAGCAGGTAGGTGAGGCGGAAAATCGTCAGCAGTTGGCAGAGTGCGTAGGGCGTTACCGCGAGTTGACCGCGGGCCTGGATATGATCCAAGGGCTGCTGTCGTCGATGTCCGGGGGTGATGCCATCGAGCAGACGCGGATTACCGAGAACATCTCGAGTATCTACGCCGCGATTAATCAGCAGCGCTCCGAAGCGGAGATTCGTTTACGAGAACAGGGAAGCGCCGAGGCCCAGGCGCAGTTTGCAGCGCAGATCCGCCTGTTTGAGCAGAGCCTGGCCAACGGTGTCGGCGCGCTGCGAGAGCCCGACGACTGCGATCAGCTAATGACCCGCATCCTCGACCAACTCCAGGAGCTGGAGAGTCAGTTCGGGGAATTCGACGAATTCTTGACCACCATTCTCGAACAGCGTGAAAGCGCCCACGAAAGCATCGAAGCACGCCGCCAGCAGCTGCAGGACGAGCGTCAACGGCGTGTCTCCACGTTGACGGACGCCAGCCAGCGGATTCTGGCCAATGTGGAGCGGCGCACGGAACGCTTTGAAACCCTGGAAGAGCTGCATAGCTTCTTCGCGGCGGATGCCATGGTGGGCAAAGTGCGCAGCATGATCGGAGAGCTGCGCGCAATGGGCGGCAACCTTGAGGCGGACGATATCGCCGGGCGCCTGCGCTCCTCTCAAGACGCCGCCATGCGTAGCGTGCGCGACCGTTCCGATATCTATGAATCCGGTGGCGATGTCATTCGCTTAGGGCCGCGCCACCGCTTCAGCGTCAACCAGCAGCATCTCGATTTAACCCTGGTGCCGCGCCAGGAGCGTATCATGCTGCACCTGACGGGCACCCAGTATTACGAGCCGTTGGAAGACGAGCGGCTGACCGAGTTGCAAGACTACTGGGGGATGCTGCTGCCTTCCGAAAGCCCCGCCGTTTATCGCGCCGAGTACCTCGCCTATCGCTTTATGGGTGAGCTGGCGCAGCCCGGTGCCAAGCCCATTAATGTGGAAGATTTCAGCGAACTGCAGCGTCAGATAGCCAATTTTGCCTCGCCGCGTTATCGCGAAAGCTACGAAAAAGGCATCCACGACCACGATGCTGCGTTAATCGTACGCACCCTGTGGCCGGCTCGCCAAAGTGCTGGTTTGCTAGGTTTTGGGCCGCTACCCCGGGCGCTGGCGATGCTGTTCTGGGCCGACCGTATTCATGATGAAGAGGCGACCCGCAATCTGCGCGCCCGCTGTCTGTCAGCGGGTATTCTGTGCCGTATTATGAATAACGAGGATCTGCTCAACGCCTTGATCCAGGAAGTACAGCCGCAGCTCGGCGCCTTTGTATCGGCCCAGCAGATCAACTGCTCGGTGAGTGAGATAAGCAGTGCCACTGATTTTCTGGTACGCCAGTTGGCTGAAGAGGGCGAGCGTTTTCCGGTCACCCAGTACGCCGCCAGCCTGGTGGAGAGCTTTACCACCTCCATGCAGCAGCAGGGCCACTACTCGCACTTCCAAGAGGCCTTGGCCGTGGTGGCGGGTAACCCCGGCGCCCGCTGGGTGATCACTTCCCACTGGCTCCAGGCTCACGCCGGGCAAGCCAAGCAAGAAGCGTTGCTGCACTACCTGCCTGAAGCGATTGCCATGCTCAATACGGCGGATCGGTTAGCCACCGCGCCCCATAATGTCGAACTCGCCTTCACCATTACCGGCTTACTGGGCCAGCACGGGCGGCTTGGGCAGCAGGAGCTCACGCTTCAACTCGACGACTTTCAGGAGCGGTTGCGCCACCATGAGCAGGTCGTGATACGCGACTGGACGGCACTGCAAGAGCGTCGCCAACTGATTTTACGCGAGCAACGGGAGCGGTTGAGGCTCGAAGAGTATCTGCCCAAACCGCTGAACTCCTTTGTACGCAACAAGCTGATTACCGAAAGCTACCTGCCCATTATTGGCGATAACCTGGCTAAGCAGATGGGCACGGTAGGCGACACGCGGCGAACGGATAATAGCGGTTTGCTGATGATGATCTCGCCCCCCGGCTACGGTAAAACCACCCTGATGGAGTATGTGGCGAACCGCCTGGGGCTGATCTTTATGAAGATTAACTGCCCCAGCCTCGGCCATGATGTGACCTCGCTGGATCCTGACGCGGCTACCCACTCCACCGCCCGGGCCGAGCTGATCAAGCTCAACCTCGCCTTTGAGATGGGCAACAACGTGATGCTCTATCTGGATGATATTCAGCATACTCACCCGGAGTTTTTGCAGAAGTTTATCTCGCTATGTGACGGCAGTCGGCGGGTTGACGGCATCTGGAACGGACGTACCAAGACCTACGATATGCGCGGTAAGCGTTTCTGTATCGCCATGGCGGGTAACCCCTACACCGAAAGCGGCGACGTGTTCAAAGTGCCTGATATGCTGGCCAACCGCGCCGATGTTTATAACCTCGGCGATGTGTTGAGTGGCATGGAGGAGGTGTTTGCGCTCTCCTACATCGAGAACGCCATGAGCGCCAATACGGTGCTTGCCTCTTTGGCAACGCGCGGTATGGACGACGTCTACCGCTTTGTGGATATCGCCATGGGCCGGGAGGTGCCGAGCACCGACTTTGAACACGACTATAGCGCCGCAGAGCGCGAAGAGATCGTCGCGGTGCTGAAAAATATGTTCAAAGCCCGTGAAGTGGTACTGCGCGTTAATCAGCAGTATATCGCCTCCAGCGCCCAGGCCGATGAGTACCGCACCGAGCCCTCTTTCCGGTTGCAGGGTAGTTACCGCAACATGAATCGCTTGGCGGAGAAGATGTCGCCGATCCTCAGCGATGACGAGCTTGAAGCGATCATTGATGATCACTACGTCGGCGAAGCGCAGCTGTTAACCCAGGGCGCCGAAGAGAACCTACTCAAGCTGAAAGAGCTGAGAGGCACCTTAAGCGAAGCGGAAAAGCAGCGCTGGGAAGATATCAAACGAGAGTTCCAGCGCCGGCAACTCACCGGGGGCAATGAAGAGACCGGTGCCCTAGTGGTACGCCAATTAAGCTTGATTGCGGAAGGCGTTGGGCAATGGGGGAAGGTAAGGCCGGAGGAGAGTTAATGTCGTCTGAAGAGCAGTCTTCACTCTTATCTGTTCGGTTTGTCGATCAATAAAAGGCGTTCGAGTAAGGAGTTCTAATATGAGTGGAAAACCAGCAGCACGTATTACTGATCCTACTGCGTGCCCTGTGCCAGGACACGGCACAAACCCATTGGTAGATGGCTCGCCGGATGTTTTTTACGACAGTTTGTCCGCCGCAAGGTTAGGCGACAAATCTGCTTGTGGCAGCCCGATTACCCAAGCGGTTTCATCCACGGTATTTGTCAACGGCAAACCCGCCGCGACTCTGGGCAGCATCGGTGCCCACGGCAATACCGTTATCAGCGGCTCGGGAACGGTCATTATTGGTGACGTTGCTATCGGTGGCGGATCTCCGATGAGAACATTAACCACGGATGACAAAGGCATTGGATCCGAGGTTAATCATGAGGCGGAATCAAATGCTAGCCGAGCCGACGCACTGGGCAAAGAAACAAACCATGCGGCTCCTCCTCAGTCATCGCCACAATCCTTGGTTAATGGCAACGATAGCTCTAGTGAGCAAGGTTTGGGAGACGAGCAGGAACCACCTATCATTAATATGGCAGAGGATAGGTGGGAGAGCATTGTCAACGATACACCAGCGATATTTCAGATTGCCGAAGATCCGAACGCAAAATCAGGAAAAATACCACGTGAGATAGACCGCATGAATGACGTCAGGGGGAACGAGAGCATGTATCGCGAGGTCGCTAGGGAGGTTGGTATTGATGCAAATTTAGTGATGGCAATCGCCTACATGGAGACAACCCGTGGCTGGTATGACCGGGCTTATGATGCAGCGAACTCTGTCGATGAATTTGTTCTAGGTGGTGCTGGTTTTGACGACTGGGCACTCAAAGGGACTGGGATTGCTCAGAAGACATTCCGTCCAATGAACGTGAATCCTGACTACTGGGCACCGTTGTTGGAAGAGCTTGAATATATGAAAGAGGATGTAATATCCGACCCACGAGCCAACATAAGAGTGGGTGCCGAGCTTTTGAAGCGGATTCGTGACAGGGTGCCGAATCCGACGGTAGAAAAAGTCGCCAGCATTTACGTTACCTTGGGCCGAGAAAACACAAACGATTACGGTGCACGGGTGCAACGCCTCTACGACACAAGGCCTTGGGAAAGATGAGAAAGCCTTCGGTGCTGCAGATATACATAATAGTGTCTCTCCTGATTGCCATGGGTATTGCTGTTTTGGCTACCATGGCAGAAGTCAGTCTCAACCACCAGGAAGCCTACTGCGTCTATTACGATAAGGATAACTGTCGGCTTAATTACGGCGTTGTTACCAAGCTGATCCTCTTTGCCTTTTTGGTAAATTCCGCTATTGCAAGCATTGTTGGGCTCTTCCTTGCGCCGGTATACGTGGTAGTAAGATGGATCTGGCGTAAGGTGCGGAAATGAGATGGAGAAGCACCGTGGAATCGCCATTTGATCTGGCTGAAGCGTTAGCTAAGCAACCACATATGCTGGAGATGCCCGGCAATCTTTTAATGAGAGGCGGCCCCGAGGACTATATTGGGGCCGTGCTTTGCCTACGGGGCACGCTCTACTTCAAGGAGGCGCATACGCCCTCGGTACGTGAGGCGCTATGCCAGTGCTTCGACGCATTTAAACGTCTGGCTGAGCCACACCTCACTTGGCTGTGGTGCGAGGAGCCGCCGGAAGGCAGTCCGCTAACCCCCTATCCTGAGGCCAGACCTTTGCGCGACATGCTCTCCCGCATGGACGAGAATTACCCGCTGAGCTTTTATTACACCAGCGGCGAGCAATCCAATGATGCGAGTGCTTGGTATTTTAGAATATCTGGACGAGCAGCTTGGCAAGCAAAAATTGGGCGTGACCTTAGCGTATTGGAGTTCTCCATTCCGTTGCTCTATCAGGAGCAGCATCCGTTAAGCTTTCTGCGTTTATTCCTGGATTTCGCGCGGTTGCTAAACCCGGAGCAGGGTTATGCGGGGCATGCCTTCAACCTTTCCGTGACAAATCGGAGCGAGAACGAGCCGACAGAGGCCTTTATGGCTGACCGCATGCCCGGTTTGGATGCGGGGACGGCGGGCTTATTGGCTAACCGACCCCAGTTCAAACCCACCAAGATCAAAACCGTCAGTTGGTTGACGCTACTCAACCAGGAGCGTTTGCAACTAGTCGGGGGGCTGGATTCCCTGCAAGCGCAGCTGCCTCGCAGCCATTTTGCTTTGTATGATTTAGGCCCTAGTGTGGTTATTCAGTCGGGGGCTTACGCTTATATTGCTGGCGATGCTGAAGACCCTAAACCAGCCCCCTACGTGCTGTTGAACCATCTGCTCAAAGGTATCCGTTACGAAACGGTTGGGGATTTACACGGTGGCTCGCGTCACGGTGAGCTGCGTTTGACCGGTTGGGCGGCCGACCAGTGGTTGAAACGCCTGGATGTTGACGAGCAAGAGATGCCTGCGTGGCGTACTAAGCTACTGGAGCAGGAGCCTCGCCTGGATGATACCAACAGCTTGCCGGAGCGTTTGTAGTGTTGGCTTCGTTTAATCAATGGATTGCATCTCGCCCCCAGGCTCAACACTTCTACGACACAAGGCCTTGGGAAAGATGAGAAAGCCTTCGGTGCTGCAGATATACATAATAGTGGCCCTTTTGATCGCCATAGGCATCGCTGCCTTTGGTACCATGGCAGAAGTCAGCCTCAATCATCAGGAAGCCTACTGCGTCTATTACAATAAGGATAACTGTCGGCTTAATTACAGCCTTGTTATCAAAATGTTCTTCTCAGGCTTTTTCGTAATTTCGGTTGTTGCGAGCATCTTTGGACTCTTCTTTGCGCCGGTATACGTGGTAGTAAGATGGGTCTGGCGTAAGGTGTGGAACTGAGATGGAAAAGCCCCGTGGGATAGTGATTTATACGGCCATTGCCCTGCTTTCCTGCGTGGCTTTTTCAGCTTTTGTGACCAGCGCTGGCGTCAGTCATAACTTCAATCAAGAGTACTGCATCTATTACAACCAAACCGACTGCCATTATCGGTACTTTGAGATAGGCAAACTTTTCACTGGATCGTTTTTATTTATCGCAAGATGGGCATTTATTCCAACATTAACCTGGTGCTTTGTGAGGGTATTAATGAAGGCGGTAACAAAAAACCAAACATCGTGGTAATAGCTACGGATGACGACCAAGCGCTGTGGGAAGGCGAAGGTGAATAAAAAGCGGATCAACGTGATATACCTACTTGTTTCGATTGCGCTTGCCTTGATTATTGCGTCACTCATGACTTATGTGGCGCTTGATCATAACCCTCAAGGAGAATTTTGCGCATATTCAAGCGACATGTCTTACTGCGATTACCAGTATGGGGCCATCGCTTCTGTATTTTTAGGGTGGCTGTTTGCGTCCCTGTTTCTCTTCGCGATCCCGGCGGTGTTGTTATGCACCATTAATGGAGGTATAGGCTTTGTCAGATTATTGATCAAGCGATAGTGCAGGGCTGACAGCTAAAGAGCTGCGCCGGGGGCAAGCGCTGCAGGAATGTATTTAACCAATAAAACCATGCGATGTGGACTGCTGCCCATAAGGGCAATTCAAGCTCCATCGCCTTATAAATCAAAGTTTGAGGGGTTACAGGTGAAACACTTTTTCTGGTATTTGTTGATTGGTTTATCGGTTGGGCAGGCAAGCTGGGCTGAGTCGGTGACGCCTCGCCTTCCTGAGGAAATGGTCATGGTCGCCCCGCAGCTAACAGCCGTTAGGACGGGCCTCGAAATCCAGCGTCTCGTGCATGGACAGTTCAAACAGGATGGGGATCAGGTCACCGTTGTACTGCACCTTATCCGCCATCCAATGAATCAAACGCCGACTTGTCAATCAGGTGATCATGATTGCTTACCCAATGTTTCCGATTCGATGACGTAACGTCTGAATGATCCTGAGATGTCGCGGCTTGAACAATATCAAACTCTCCTACACCCTCGCGACGATTCGACCTACTTAAAGTTCCCCATTTTTCGCGAAATGTTCGAGCTGTTGGTTGTTGATGGTCTCAATATTCAGCCACAGGGCGATGCGTGGACGATGACTCGCGATGACGACGTTGCAACAATATGGCAGCCGATGAGTCTTGAACAGGCATCTAACGCTTCCTATTTCGTTCGTAACTTTGCCCTGTTGTTCACCTCCGAGGTAGAGCAGTGTATTGCATCACAACTGGCTCGCGTTTACGCGATCCAAGCGCCTAGCGCAGAGCAACAAGCGCTGCTCGATGCGGTGTCGCTGAACGCGGAAAAGCACCGTTTTCGTGATCGTGAAGAAACGAATCGCTATAAACAGGCTATGCTGATGGAGCACTCGGCCAAATACCTCAGCGGGATGGATAACTGGCCGCAGAGCGCCGCCGAATTCGTATCCATGGAGCCGTTCGAGGGGATTATCGACGCCATTGACGCGCATGTTCTGTTTATGGACAACTTCGAACGTATCAGCAGCGCTGCTCACTATTATCGTCGACTTGATCTCTTTTCCAATGAATATACGCCCGATGAGCAGGTACGCATCGTCTGCAGTGACTTGGTCAATCTTGACTCGCCCTAAGCCGCTCCAGGTTTAATCATGCGTTATTGATTAATGATGCAGCATAGATAAAACAGCCGCTGGTTATCAGCGGCTGACTAATCATTTATCTAAAGCGCTAGCCTAAAGCACTTAATCAATAGCGGAGAAAGGGTTTTCTGCCATTAAGAAAGCGCGTAAGTCGGCTTTTTGAGCGTGGTTATGTAGCCACTCACGAACGTCGCAGGCTTTTTGATAATCGGACTCGCCAAATTTGCTGTGATAAAGATTTTCAAAAGTTTCACTGGTTTTTTCCTGGCGTATCCGCTTTTGCCAGGGATCTGTCAGTATGCTGTTCAAATTGCCTGCCAGTCCTTCCGCAACCAGCATTTCCCACTCACCTTTATTCAACCAAACGCCCCCGACGCGGGCGCTATAGTCGATTCGGTGGGCATTATCTTTAGTAATGCGGAACTTACTCATAATGCCGCCGGTCACCGGGCAAATAAGCGCGCCTACGGTATCTTCAGCTTCAACGCTCTCGACACCAATATCCTCAAATACGTGCTCGGGGTGACGCTCTTTCCAGCTTATGTAGTCTTCAATCAAGATCCAATTGCCGCCGCAATTGTCGCAAGTATGACTACGAAAAAGAGCATCAATAAAGCTGGGGACTAAGTTCCCTTGTTGGCATGCGGTACATTTCATCGGCGCGTTCCTGCTGTTAAGTCCATGATATCTTTCTCATGTATGAAAGTTGTCACAAAGGCTAATTAAGAGCAAGTTGTCACGCCGAGAAATTGACACTTAAAACTTAACCGACGCCTGCAGGCTAACTTCCAGCGGGTCGCCGACCACTAAAAGGACGTCTCAGGCGATTCGTAGGGAGGGGCTGATAGTTCCGGTTCCTGGGGCGGCTTTTTATACAACGTGGGTTCCTGGCCCAGTCGCTCGGCCATGAAACTGATAAAAGCACTAAGTTTCGGCGGCAGATATCGAGTCGGTGGATAAAGCACCCAGGCCTCGCCGCAATAATAATGGGTCTTGAATTGCCATTCCGGAAGTACTTGCACGATATGTCCCTGCTGCAACGCATGGCGAGCGGTGAAGTAGGGCAAACTGCCGATGCCAAGATGCTGTAACACCGCATCAAGCCTTGCCCCGGTGTGATTGACCGCATATCGGCCACGCACATTGACGCTCACGCTCTTGCCATCGAGCTGGAATTTCCAGCGGGAATCACCGGGTTCCTCACCCAGAAAAATGCAATTGTGCGCTTTCAGATCGTGCGGGTGCGCTGGTGTGCCTTGACGCTTGAGATAGTCCGGCGTTGCGCAAAGCATATGGTCGATGTCAATGAGCTTTCGCCCCATAAGACCTGGTGAAGGGCGATCAGTAATACGGATTGCCAGATCCACCTGATCATCAATCAAGTCCACATAGCTGTCCTTGAGCTGTAACTGAACGTCGATTTTGGGATAACGCGTCAGGAAGTCAGGAATGTGGGGGTGGATGACGAAACGTCCTACCGCCTTCGGCACACTGACGCGTATCAAGCCCTGTGGTTCTGGGTCGAACTGCCCGGAAACGGCCATCACGGCCTGCGCTGCGCTCACCATGTCCACGCAACGTCTATGAACCTCATGCCCGCTTTCGCTCAGCCGCAGTTTGCGGGTCGTGCGTTGGAGCAGCCGGGTACCCAACGCCTTCTCCAGACGGGCAACCGAGCGGCTGATCGCCGAGGGCGTTGCGCCCAGCTGGCGTGCCGTTTCTGAAAAGCTGCCGGTTTCGACCACCTTGACGAAGACCGCCATTTCGCCCAACAAGGCGACCATCTGATTTGTGCTCATGAGGCAAAGAGTATTTGAATTTACGTTGGATTATCGCAGACGCTCTTTATCAATACAATTGATAGTCGATGAGAGAGGAACGGATATATGACACCGGATTATCTGGGGGAATTTCTTGCGCTGGCCGCCATCCACTTTCTTGCAGTCGTGGCGCCGGGGCCGGATTTCGCCGTCACGATTCGCCAGAGCGTGCTCTATGGGAGGCGTGTAGGCATCGCTACGGCGGTCGGCATTGGTGTCGGTATCTCGGTGCATGTGATCTATACCTTGCTGGGGGTCGGCGCGTTGATGCACACAACCCCCTGGTTACTGAGTGCGGCCGAGTTGGTGGGCGGAGCCTACCTGTTATATCTCGGCGTCACGTTCATCCGGCAGGCAGGTAAGCACACAACCGGGCTGGCTCTGGATGCTGGAGCCGAGACAGGGGTAAGGAGCTTTCGCCAGTCGTTCGCGCTGGGGTTTCTGACCAATGCGACCAACCCCAAGGCGACGCTGTTTTTCCTGGCCGTGTTCACGACTGTGGTCAGTGATTCGACGCCATTGCGTATCCAAATGCTTTATGGCGGCTGGATGTGCCTGGTCAATGCCGGTTGGTTTGTGTTGGTCAGCCTTGTGTTCACCAGCCCGCCTGTTCGCGCGCGCTTTCTGCGTATCGGTCACTGGTTCGAGCGGTTAATGGGAGTGCTGCTCATCGCGTTTTCGATGCGTCTGTTGTGGGGGATTGGAGGAATGATGTTCACTTTTTCACAATGAGAAGGGTGCTCAAATCTTGTGCAGGGAATAACTGGTAGCTCATAAAAAAAGAGGTAGACAATGATTAGAGAAAGTCTTTTGAAGAATGGGTATTCCAGCTTTGCTGTTCATGACCCACGAGTCTCCCATTATGTGTCGCCAATAGTTAAATCTGGAGTTGGTGAAGAAGATGCCGATAGATGCATGATACTTATCGATTTTTCACCAATGGTTCAAAAAATATGAAAATACTTTTTTCTCTGCTACCGATTCTGATTGCGCTACTTGCGGGGTATGCGATTGGAAGGCTGCTTCCCATCCAGTTCCGTAAGCCACTTTTACATTCGATAACTCCTTTAGTTTGGGTGCTTCTATTCCTTATTGGATTCGAATTTGGTGAGGTGATTTTGTCGGCAAGCTCAATAGGCACCGTGATGAAGGCAGCGTTTGTTTTTGCAGTCTGCACCACGGTGTTTCCATGCCTGCTCATTCTCGGCAAAGTCTCCCTGCCAAAGCGCGTCAGCCATTCAGATTGAGCTATATCTGGCCGCCGCTTAAAGAGTGCCTCATCGCTCTGGTGATGGTTGGGCTGGGCGGTGCGCTTTACCTTCTGCAGGATCGTATTCTAGAGGAGGCGCTGGCGCTTCCGTCAAGCGGTGCCATGCTACTACTGTTAATTCTACTGGTCGGGATCGACCTAACACAGGTCAAACTTAATGTGCGGTGGTTATCGTGGTCGATATTGGCCGTTCCCCTATTTGTCGTTCTGGGATCCTTGGTCGGTGGTGCTATGGCTGCCTGGATTACTGGTGAAAGCTTACGGGTCTCCTTAGCTCTTGCCAGTGGTTTCGGTTGGTTTACGCTTTCTAGCGTCATGATAGGTGATGCGCTTGGGCAGGTGTATGGAACGATGGCACTCATGACAGACCTGCTTCGTGAACTGCTTGCTATTATGGTGCTCTACGCCTTGGGACGGCATCAGCCGCAGGTTGGTATTGGCAGCGCCGGGGCAACTGCACTGGACTCTACGTTGCCGATTATCAAGCAGGCCTGTTCGCCCGATGCGGTGCCATTGGCTCTGGTTAGCGGGTTCTTGTTGACGTTACTGGCACCGGTGTTCATCACTATCATGATTCCAGGGATTTGAAAAAAGCCTTAAAATCGTTGCTTAGTTTAAAGTAGCTGGTGGTTCAGCTTCGAATTTTGCGTAGGCCAGAATTTACCAGGGCTAACTGCGAATGAACGTAGAAGCGAACAGTTTCACCATTTTATCTGACTGCTTCGAGGCGTCGATATCACCTTGCTACAAGTCGCCCGACTTTGGCAGCCGTCGCCTTTGGTTAAAGCCTATAAAGGGGATTCCCTGTTCAAAACTTAACCGACGCCTGCAAGCTAACTTCCAGCGGGTCGCCGACCACTACCCGCGTGCTGCCACCGCTTGAGGGGTAGTAAGTGGTATCAAACAGGTTCTTGGCGTTGAGCTGCAGGTGCAGGTTGTCGCCCAGCCAAGGCGTATCCCAGCCGATAAAGGCATCGGCGACGGTGTAGGCGTCTAGCCGGAAGCTGTTGTCAGCGTCGCCTTCGCGCTCGCCCACATAGCGTACCCCGCCACCCAGACGCCAGTTGCCCAGCCCAGGCGCGGTGGTTAGGTCGTGCGCCAAGTAGAGGCTGGCGGTATGGCGTGCGGCGTTAGTTAGCGCGTTGCCCTGGGTGCCTTCGGTATCTTTGAGTACTTCGGTATCGGTGTAGGCGTAAGCCCCCATTAGCGATAACTGATCGGTCAACTGGCCGGAAACAGTCAGTTCGACACCCTGGGAGCCCGCTTCGCCTACCGTACGGGTCACGCCGTTGTCAGAGACAGCAACATTCTCCTTGCGGATATCGAACAGTGTAACGGCCAACGAGAGTTGGTCATTCCACAGGTGTTTGACGCCGATTTCGCTGCCCATGCTGTGTTCGGGATCCAGTGTTTTGCCGGTATCGCTGTCGGCCCCATTGGGCACAAAGGCTTCGCTATAGCTGGCGTAAACGGACGTCTCCGGGCTCAAACGATGTAGCAGGCTGACTGACGGTAGGAAAATATCGTCGCTGATATCGGTTTCAGTGACAAAATCCTGACTACGGCCGCCAAACTGCTCGTAGTGGGTGTAGCGCCCGCCTAGCCCCAGCGTCCAGCGGTCGTTGAAGTGCCAACGGTCATTCAAGTAGACGCCCGTGGTATTGATCTCATCCAGGCGGTTGCTGCGCGAAGTGTTAAGGCTATCGCTATCCAGGTTCAGGCCGCCGTAGCTTATGTCGTAAATATTTTGATCTGTCACCGCCGTGCCGCGATACACCTCGGCCAGATAATCCCGCTGACGCTCATGATCCACACCGATTGTGAGGTCGTGGCGCATCCCTGCCAGGGTGGCGGTGCCGGTAGTATCCCAGGCGGTATATTGCACGCGGCGGTCAAAGCCATAGTTGGCATCGGCACGGCGGGTTAGCGCGCCGGTGTCTTCATTTACGCGCAGTACCCGCGGTTGACCATCGCTGTACTGGCGGCGATTCCAGCCGTAGGTTAATCGTGTCGACCAGTCGTTGTTGATATCCTGCTCCCACCAGGCGGTGACGGCTTCGTCGTGACCGAATACCCGTGACCAGGATTCGTCGAAACGGCGGTCGTTGGGCACCTTGGCGGGCTCGCCGTCGATCATCACCGTGCCGCGATCCAGATCCAAGTCATAGTCGCGATACTCATAGGAGATCTGTGCACGGCTATCGCTGCCTTCCCAGCGCAGTGAAGGGGCAACGATCGTGCGTCGGTTATTACCGAAAGCACGAAAGGAGTCCTCATCTTCATGGTGAACGATAAACCGGAAGGCCAGCCCGGTATCGGCAAGCGGGCCGGTGACATCCACGCTGGCATTGCCGCCTCCCAGGGAGGTGGCTTCGGCGCTGATCTCGCGTTGCCACTGGTACTCTGGGCGTTTGGTCACCAGGTTGATCACCCCGCCAGGATCCTGCTGGCCTTGAAAGAGCGAGGCTGGCCCCTTGAGCACCTCGACATGATCCACCGTCGCCATGGAGAAAGTGCCGCGGGGCTGGCGAATGCCGTCGATCAACGTCGAGCCATCACTATTGCTCCCAAAACCGCGTTTGATAAAGCCGTCTTCGGTGCCACCCATATTGTTGCCTTCGGTCACCCCTGCGACCATCGCCATCGCTTCAGTGAGGCTGTCGATATTATGATCGGTCATCACCTGGGCGGTGACGGTTTCCACCGTGCGGGCTTCTTCCAGAAACGACACCGGCTGTTTGCTGGCCAAGCTGGAACGCTGGGCACGATAGCTCTGCGGGGCTACGTCAGTGAGGCGATCCGAGGTCACGATCACTGTTTTTGAAACAGTTTCTGAAGCGGGCTCGTTGGCTTGCTGTGCGTAGGCATAGGGCAGCGGGTTCAGCAGTAGCAGCGGCGAAAACAGCGCAATGGTTCGGGAGCGAAGCATGGGGGGATAGATCCTTTTTATCGTCAGTGGGTTGAGGGAGTAAGCGTTATTGAGCGTTGAGTGCGCCCCAGAAGTGCCCCTCGCGACTTAGCGCTGGCGGGGTGGGTAGCAAGGCGTCGAAGGTAGCGGCCGGGTCGAGGTCATAGAAGCGTTCGGGGTAGAGCCATTGGGCAATGCGTTCCAGTGCGACAATGGCAAAGGGGCCTTGGTGAAAGCCGTGCCACAGGGCATAGAATTGCCCCTCCTGAACGGCGTTGAGGTGCGACCAGCCGGGCAGTCCTTGACTAATCGAGCGCAGGTCTTGGGCAATCTCCGCACCGCTAACTCCAAGCCCGACGCTGATACCATCCCCCGCTGGCCACTGCCCTGCGGTGTTGAGGATGATGTCGGGTGGATGGCTCAGCACCCACTCGTTGCTTAGCGTCGCCGAAGCGCCGGGGGTTAACGCGTCAGCGATATTATCGCCGCCCGCCCGCGCGACCAGGTCGGCCAGCCCGTTTCTTAAATTGGTACGGCAGCAGTCAACTTTGACCCCGGGTGCCACATTGATCAGCACAGCGGGTGGGTCTGTGGGCAGATCTGCCAAACGCTGGTCGATACGCGCCAGGCGCTGCTCAATCAGGGCAATCATCGCGCTAGCCCGGGGCGTTGCGTTTAATGCCTGGCCTAAAAGGGCGAGGCTTTTGGGCGTGTTCTCCAGCGGATGACGGTTAAAGTCGATATACAGGTAGGCAATGCCCAACTCGTCCAGCAGCCGTGCCAGTGGGGAGCCTTTTACGCTGCTAGCGCGGGAGAGATCGAACAGCACCAGATCCGGCGCCAGATTCAGCAGTGCTTCGCTATCCAGCTGGGGTATCGGCGCGCTGGACAGCGTGGGTAGTTGGGCAAGCACAGGCCACTGGGTAATAAAGCGCTGGGCCATAGCGGGGTCAAACACGGCCAGCGGATAAGCCCAGCCCGCCAAGCGCGGTGTCGGGTCATCCAGTAGCGTTGCCAAGGCATACAGCTGGCGCGGCTGGGTTAGAAACAGCCGAGTCGGCGGTGCTGAAAGCGTCACCTGGCGGCCTGCTAAATCGGTGACTTGTTTAGGGAAACCCTCTGCAGGCTCACCCGCCAAGCATGCGGCAGCGCTTAACAAACTCATCCAACACAGCAAACTAATAGCCAAGCGGCGCATGTCGGTATCCTAGAGGGTATTCGCAGAGAGATGGCTGACGCGATCGCTTAGCACCACCGGCCGCCCCAGCGAGCAGTGCTCTACTCGCGCCTCTACACCGTAGGCGTCGCGCAGGACGTCGGGTGTAATCGCGTTGTGTGGGTCGCCGGCGGCCAGCAGACCGCCGTTACCAAACAGCAGCACCTGGTCGCAGAAGCGTAGGGCCAAGTTGATATCGTGAATCGCCATCAGGCAGACCGCCTGACGCTCCGCTATCACTGCGCGCACGGTATCGATCAGCGCTAGCTGCCAGCGCAGATCCAGCGCGCTGGTGGGTTCATCCAGCAGTAACAGCGCGGGCTGGCGGGCAATCGCCTGGGCCAGGCCGACCATCTGGCGCTGGCCGCCGGAGAGTTCGCTCAACGGGCGCAGGGCGAGCGAACGAATGGCCAGGGCATCGAAAACGCGCTCGATTAACGCGTCTATCTGTGGTCGGCTGAGGTCGGGGCGTACGGCTCGACAGGCGCTAAGTACCGCTTCATAAGCGACTAGGGTGGTGGCCTGGGGGAGCGTTTGCGGCAGATAGCCCACATGGCGCATCCGCGCGGCGCCGCTAAGGGTGGCAAGGTCGATATCGTTAAGCTGCATACGCCCGCTGGAAGGCTGTAGGCCCGCGATGGCCTTTAACAGGGTCGATTTACCCACCGCATTGGGCCCCAGCACCGCGACCAGCGAACCGGGTGGCAGTGAGGGCAGGTTTAGCTGCTCAAACACGCGCCGTTTGCGATAGCCGGTGGTGAAATCGCTGAGCGTAAAGCCTGCACTCATCGCGCTCGCCCCTGCAGCATGATCAAGGCCATAAAGAAGGGGATGCCCACCAACGAGGTTACTAGCCCCACAGGCAGTACCAACCCATCGACCAGCGTTTTACTGGCGATAGAAGCAAGTGACAGCACCAGTGCCCCGGCCAGGGTGCTGCCGGGTAGGTAGAAACGATGGTCTTCGCCCAGCGCCAGCCGGGCCATATGCGGGCCAACCAGCCCAATAAAGCCAATGGTGCCCACAAACGCCACCGCAGCGGCGGCGAGCAGGCTGACTCTAAGCAGCGAGATAAGCCGCAACCGCTCAACCCCAATACCGAAGCTGCGCGCGTGTTCATCACCCGAGCGTAGCGCCGTCATAGCCCAGGCGCTGCGCAGTGAGAAGGGCAGGCAAACGGCCAGCACTGCCGCCACAATGGCCACTGTCTCCCAGGAGGAGCGGGACAGACTGCCCATGGTCCAGAACACTAGCTGCTGTAACGCATCGGGGCTGGCAATCAACTGCAAAAGCGCGACCAGCGCGTTGAGCACAAACACCAGCGCAATCCCAAACAGCACGATAATCTCGCGGCTGGCCCCATAGAGGCGAGACAGCGCATTGATGGTCAAAATCGATGCTGCCGCAAATACAAACGCCATCAAGGCGGTGGCGTAGTGGGCGTTCAGACCAAACAGGGTAAGGTTAAACACAATCACCAGCGAAGCGCCCAGGGTGGCCGCCGCACCCACGCCCAGGGTAAAAGGGCTGGCCAAGGGGTTATTCAGCACCGTTTGCATTTCTGCACCGGCCAGACCCAGCGTGGCGCCTACCAGCACCGCCATGAGCGCCGCAGGCATGCGGATCTCCCAGACAATGGCCTGCTGAATGGGCCCTTGGGAATGGGCATCAAAAATCAGCGTGATCAGTTTATTAAGCGAAATAGGCGCTGGGCCGGTGGCGATATCGGCAAGTAGCGACAACACCAGCGCGATCGCTAAGCCTGCGACGATCAGTAGGCGAGCGACAATAAAGCGCCGATAGGTGGATGCCAACGGAGCAGCAAGCGGCGAAGAGGCGGGCATTGTGAAGGTGTTTCCAAGTGAGAACGCAAATTTAACAGATTTAGTCTTATTTGCGACTAAAACTCATTCGTTTTTGTATTTTCATCCTTTAGTCGTAGCGTTGTCAACCGCAGGGAAACCTAGCGCCGTCTGATTGCCGTACTGGTTCCCCTATGTTCTATTGAAGGTCTTAGCCCGGATTTCTCATAGCGCCTCTGCCAGTACCGCACTCAGGCTGTAATACCGTAAAACACCTATTGGCACGCCTTAAATAGCCTACTGTTTACCCCTTTTCCGTCGTTCAGACACACTTCCCCC
>NZ_JAUAMB010000050.1 GCF_031010175.1 Halomonas sp. SpR1 | reverse complement strand
TGCGCTCCTTTATGCTTTCCATGACAAAAAAGCCGTAGTTTTTGCCGGTGCCTTCGATCAATGGCCAAGCGTGGCCTTGGCTGGCCATGTCGCGCAGTTGATCCAGGTGGGGCTGGCCACCGGTGAACTGGGGGTGAAGGGTGCCGGTGAGCGTGAAGGTGTCGTCCCCTGGGCCAAGAAACTGCCGGGCGGGCAGCAGGCCGACCCGGCCTTGGGCTTCCTGCCGCCATCGGGTTTGGCGTTGCAGCTCTTGATAGGCGGCGGTGTCGAGTGAGAACACGAACATGCCGTAAATCATCATCATCTGTCAGTACCTCAATCAAGTGCTCTTTAATCAATGTCGTGGAAGGCGCTGCGGTGGCGTGCCTGGGCGCGGCGTTCGGCATCGCGCAGGGCGCGCTGTACTTCGGCGTTTACCAGCCTTGCCAGGGCTTGTTCATCCATACCCGGGGCGGCGTGAATCTCGATGTTGATGCCGCCGTTGATCACCAGCCCGCCTTCATTGGGCTGGCTGGCGTGGCTTTGCAGCGGTGGCCGGGCGTCGATGTGAACGCCGCTGGTATCGACCTGCAGCGGGTCGAATTGCGGCAGCTCTGGCCACTGGAACCCCAGCGCATCCAGTGTGGGCATTTCCGGCAACGTGGGCCGCTCGATGCGTAGCGCGTCGAGCGTGGGCGTTTCGGGCTTGGGTACGTTGGGCGTGGCCACCTCGCTATAGAGCGTGGGCATGGCTGGCAACGTGGGGCGCTGAATCTCTAACGCACCCAGTTCGGGTAACGCGGGCAGCTCCGGCCGCTCGATGTGCAGCGCATCCAGCGTGGGCGTTTCGGGCTTGGGTACGTTAGGTGTTGCCACCTCGCTATAGAGCTTGGGCATGGCTGGCAACGTGGGGCGCAGGATCTCTAAGGCGCCCAGTTCGGGTAACGCGGGTAGCTCCGGCCGCTCGATGTGCAGCGCATCCAGCGTGGGTGTTTCGGGCTTGGGTACGTTGGGCGTTGCCACCTCGCTATAGAGCGTGGGCATGGCTGGCAACGTGGGGCGCTGAATCTCTAACGCACCCAGTTCGGGTAACGCGGGCAGCTCCGGCCGCTCGATGTGCAGCGCATCTAGCGTGGGCGTTTCGGGTTTGGGTACGTGGGGCGTGGCCACTTCGCTCACCAGCGTGGGTAGCGGCGGCAGGGTGGGCGTTTGAATATCTAACGCGAGCGATGGCGAGGCGACCCCGGCACCCAGCATTAGCCCGGCTGCGGCGTCACGCATGTGGCTGGCGAGGCTGCGCACTTGCTTAACCGGGCCATCGGCATCGCCTTCAATGCCGTTGGCCAGGCCTTGGGAAATGTAGCCACCAATGGTGGCAAACACGCGGCTGGGGGAGTGGATATCCAGCCAGCCGCGCACGGTGCTGGTAACGTCGTTAGCGAGGTTGGCGGCGCTTTCCGTGGCGCGGTTGGCGCCGTCGCGTATGCCTTGGCCTAAACCCGCCGCGGTCTCTTTGCCCAGCTGGATAGCACGGTTGGCACCGTTGCTGAGTGAGTCCAGTGCGCTACCCATGGCGTCTTGCACCCAGCCTGCGATATTGCCCGCCATGCCCATCACTTGATCCCGAAGCGCGCCGATCATGCTGCCGATACCGTTGATCATGCCTTCAACGATATTGACGCCAAAGCCTTCAAACACGCGGCTGGGGGAGTTGATACCCAGCACGCCTTTGAACCAGTCGGCCACGCTGGTGGCGATGCTGGTAATGCGTTCGCGCAGGGCGGCGAGTTTTTCGGTTAGCCCGCCCAGCAGGCCGTCAATCACAAAACCACCCAGGCTGCGGAACCCTTCGGGCACTGAAATGCCCAGCAGATCCAGTGCGGATATAAACGCACTGTGCAACAGCCCAAGCGGTGACCAATCAATCAGCAGCTTGGAAACGCCACCGATGCCATTGCCAAAGGCGTCGTTGACCGTTGCCCACACGCTATTCGCTGACTGACGCACCCAGCCCATGGCGCTGCTCATACCGCTGGATAGGCCGCCGATCATCTTGCTACCCAGCTCGCTAAGTGAGTCGGGCAGCTCAATGCCTAGCAAGCCTAACGCGGATGAGATGCCGCTATAGAGCAAGCCAAACGGTGACCAGTTGACCAGCAGGCGGGTAACGCCGCCAATCCCTTCGCCAAAGGCGTTTTTTACCTGCTGCCATAGGCCTAGGAAAAAGCTTTTGATGGGTTCCCAGTATTTGTAAATCACCAGGGCGGTGGCGGCGATGGCCAGGATGGCCCAACCGATGGGGTTGGTGGCCAGGAATACCGCCGTTGCTTTGAGTGCCCCCAATAGGCCCACGGTGATGGCTTTGCCCACCGCGAAGAGGGCGGCACCGGCGGTTTTTAATACCGGGCCGAGTACGCCCGCCTGAATGCCCAGGGTACTCATAGCGAAGCGGGCGAACAGCAGCGGGGAGAGGATGCTGGCAAAGGTCATTGTCACCGCACCGCCGATGGTGGCCAGGGCGATCATGGCCGCCGCGACCTTGGCGATGGTGCCTGCGAGTTCGGGGTTTTCTTTGATCCAGTCGCCGACCCCGCGGGTAATCTTGGTGATGGTTTGCACCAGGTCGCGCAGGGGGCCGTCGTTGGTGTCGGTGATACTGATGCCGACTTCTTCCCAGGCGCTGCGCAGGTTTTTTAAATCGCCGCCAATGTTGTCGGCCATCACTTCGGCCATACGGGCGTTTTCGCCCATGTTGTCGCCCAGGGCGTTGATGATCTCATCCAGTCGGCCACCGCCCATGGCGTCGACCAGTTCCGCCATGCCGGAGCCCGCTTCCACGCCGAAGATATCCTGCATGATGGCTTTGCGTTCGACGTTGCCCAGGTCAGCCGTGGCTTGGCTGATATCACGCAGAATATCGGGCATGGCGCGCATATTGCCGTTGGCGTCTGACACCTGCAGGCCGATGTTTTCAATCGCGGCCGCGCCCTTGGCTGCTGGGTTGGTAAGCCGGTTCATCATGGCGCGCATGGTGGTACCGGCCTGGCTGCCCTGAATACCGATGTTGCCGAGAATGCCCGACATCGCCGCGGCTTGTTCCATGGTCAGCTTGAGGTCTTCGGCGCCGCCCAGGTACTTCATGGTTTCGCCGAGCATTTCCAGGTTAACGTTGGCCCGGCTGGCGGTACCCGAAAGGATATCCCCGACCCGTGCCATGGCGCCTTCCGCCTCCATGTCGACCTTAAACGCCCCGGCAATGTTGGAGGCGATATCCGCCGCCCGGGCCAGCTCGGTATTGTTGGCCAGCGATAACGCGAGCACGTCTTTCATTGAGGCTTGAATGGCCTCGCTGCTCATCCCGGCGCGCAATAGAAACTCTTGCCCTGCCCCGACTTCGGTGGCGCTGAAGGCGGTGGTTGACCCTAAGTCGCGGGATTGCTGGCGTAGCCCTTGGAAGCGCTCATCGTCAGCGTCGAAGCGGCCAACGGCCTGCAGGGTGCTCATCTGTTCCGCCCAGGCAACGCCAGGCGTTAACAGCCGGGCGGCGGCGTAGCCTTGGGCCATGCCGGTACCGAGCATACCCATGCCCACGCCTTGGGCGCGGGCGACGTTGGCCATGCCATTCTGGTAGCGGTCGCGGGCCTGGGTTAAGCGCCGCTGGCGTTCGGCAACTTCGGCAAGGTGGCGCTTTTGCTGCTGCAGGGTGGTGTTGAGCCGCTCCTCTTTGGAGCGCAGCTCCCTAGCACTGCGGCCCATGTTATCGGTGCTGATGCCCGCTTCATCCAGCCGCGTTTTTAAGCCGCGGATGCGCTCGGTTTGGGTGGCGTGGTTCTGGGTGAGTCGCTTTACTTCCTCGCCTGCGTTGCGGGTTCGGTTGCGGTATTCCTTCAGCGCGCGGGCGGAACGGTCGAACTCGGTTTGCTGGCCGTGCAGGCGCACGCGGGCGCGTTCCAGCGAGGCGGTCAACTGGTCGCTGGGTTGCTTGGTGTTGAGTAGCTGGCGAGCTAAGCGGTCGTATTCCCGCCGGGCGACGGTCAGGCCGGATTTGATGCCGGTGTGGGCTTCGCGCTGGCGTTCCAGTGCCTGGGTGTATTCGCGGTTGCGCGTTCGGGCGTCGCGCATTGCGCGGGTATTGGTGCGGAGGGCGGCGTTGGCTTTGCGGTAGCTGGTGAGGTCGCTTTGCTGCCGCTGCAGGTCTTTGAGCTGGTCGCGGGTTTCGCGCATGGCCTGGCCGGTTTGTCCGGCGCCTTCGCGCATGCGTTTTAGTGGGCCGGTGACACGATCCACGGCGTTGAGCATGACTTGTAGTCGTAGATTGCGTGCCATCGGTTTTCCTTCTGTTTACTTATTTGCCGCCCTGCCTGCCTTTGGGCTTGCTGCCTTCGTGGCGTTTGCGGGCACGTTCGCGCCATTGCATTAGCTCTTCCAGCTCCATGCCGTCCATCGCGCTGGGTTCCCAGTGGAACACCATGGCGAGATCCGCCATGGCGTCTTCAACGAACTCGGCTAGGGCTATTGGTTGAAGCCCTACGCCTCGATGTCCTTGAATTTCTTTGGGGTTAAAAAACCGTTCAGCGCCGTGCCGAGTTGCACCAGGTCAACGATGTCCATGGTTTTGAGCTCGGCTTCTGTCAGCGCGGGGGTGGTAATGCGGGGCATGACTTTGGTGAGGGCGGCTACATCGAGGTTCATGATGTCCACCAGCGAGACGCCGCGCATACCGCCGCTCATGGGCTTGCGCACGGTGATTTCTTTCACCAGGGTTTTGCCACGCTGCAGCGGGGTTTCCAGCTCGACCACTTCGGTGGGTACGCCTGGGGCGGTGGCGACTGGTTGCTCAACGGCTGGGGTGTCGTTGGCTTGGGTTTGAACTGGGGTATCGGTCTTATCGGTCATGATGATGCGTTCCTAAGTGTTGGGTATGGCCACCGGGGTGGCCGTGGGTGGGAAGTTGCCGGGCTGTTTACACCCCAAGGGCGGCGCGGCGCTCTGCCAAGCGATCCTTACCGCGTACCTTGAAGATGAAGCCGGGCACGTCGCGTTCGATGACCTCTTCGCCATCGACCATTAACTTGAAGTAGCTCAGGGTGGTGGTGACGCTGATTTGGTTGTTGTCGCCTTTGCTGGCATCGCCCATGGCGATGGTTTTGTGGCGGCCGCGCATCACGATCTCGACCGGGATGATGTTGCCGTCTTCGTCGGATTCGTAAGAGCCGGTCATCCGCAGCATGGCGGCGTCGTGGATGGGGCTGCCGTAGCTGTCGTAGATATCGACAATCATGCCGCCCGCGACCCATTCGAAGGTTTGCAGTTCGTTGCCTTGATCGACTTCAATCGGGCCTTCCATGCCGCCGCCTTCGTACTCGACCATGCGGCGGGCGAGTTCCGGCAGGGTGAGTTCGGGGATCTGGCCCTGCCAGTTGTTGCCGTCGCCGAACAAATTAAAGTCTTTGAGAATGTGGGGTAGCATTTTTGCTTGCTCCTGTTAGGCGTTGATGCGGTCGGCAAAATCGACCAAGTAGCGGTCGGTAATGCGCTGCTGCAGCATGAGGTTTTCCAGCGGCGGCACCGGGGTGTAGTCGTAGTCGATGTAGAGCTTGCCGCTTTTCAGCACTTCCTTGCTGTTTAGCTCTGGGTCGAACCAGGCCTCGCCACCCAGCAGGTAGCCTTTGCGGGTGAGCTCGCGGAACTTGGCGTTGATGCCTTCGATAATGTCGCGCACCAGGCTGGGGTGCATGGGCTTGTCCACCGCCCACAGGTGGGCTTCGGCGATGGTGTCGGCGAGCACCTGGGCGGTGCGGGTGTAGGACTCAAACGCAAACAGCGGGTCGACGGTGCAGGTGCGGGAGCCCCAGAAGCGGAAGCCTGACTTGTTGATCAGCGTGGTGACTTCAGCGGCGTTGAGGTAACCGGCATCGGTGGCGGGGTCTTGGAGATCCCAGAACACGTCGTGGGTAATGCCGGTGACGCTGTTGACGGGCATGTTGGAAAGGGTTTTGTGCCAGCCGATGTCGTTATCTAACCGGGCGCGGTGGCCCAGGGCTTTGGCGACGGCGGAGAGCGGGCGGCTTTCCTGGGCGTTAACGTCGAAGTTTTGGAAGTTGGGCCAGATCACCATGGCTTCCCGTTCGCCGAAGTTCTCCCGGTACATCACCGCTTCTTCTTTGGTTTCGCAGCCGTAGGCGGAAACGTAAGCGAAGGCGCGTAGCTTGATGGCGATGCTGACCAGGGCACTGGCGACGTTTTCGTTATCCAGCTCTGGCACGCCTAAAATGCGCGGCTTCACACCAAAGCGCTGTTCAGCGGCGAGCAGGGCTTGAATGCCGGTTTTCTGGCCGGTGGCTGTCACGCTGCCGATGATGTTGGCGGTGGTTTCGGCTTCGTCCTCGCCTTCGGCCACGCGTACCACGACGCACAGGGCGCGGGTTTCTTCGACAATGGCGCGCAGCGAACGGGCCAGGGTGCCGGTGGTGCCCGCCGCGCCAATGGCGGAGTAAATGTCGGTGACCAGCACCGGGGTATCGAGGGGAAAGCGTTCGGCGTCCGCCTCTGGGCCAGTGGCCACCAAGCCGATAACGGCGGTGGCCACCGTGCGGATGGGGCGGGTGCCTTCGTTGATTTCGACGACGCGGACGCCGTGATGGTAATCCTGGGCCATGCTTGTCTCCTGCGCAGGTTCAAGCGGGTACGGTTGAGGTGTGCTGCTATGGTGGGCAGGCTTCGCGCGGGAGGGTAGTGGCGGGCGTTGTGCGGGAGGAGGGGGACAAGACGCGGTAAAAAGCAGGCACAAAAAAGCCCGCCGAGGCGGGCTATAAGAGCCTGTGAGAGTTATGTCTCAGTTACGTTATTGACTGTAATTCCTTCATTTAGAAAAGTGTTTTTTACTTCATTCACTTCGGCGACGTTAGGTGCAACATCTATATGCATATCTATTACACCTTGCAGATTTAAAAGCTTAATTGCTGCTTTATAAGCTTCGAAAGGGTCGTTGTATGAATTAACCTGGCGAGAGTACCAGTATCCTTCAATTGCTATATATAATACGGTTTTATTATTGCTTTCTTGCATTTCGATCAAAAGTTTATGCACTTTATTGCTGGTGATGATTTTTACTATTTGAACACCTATGTGGTAATCAGAATTCATTTTTTTTCTCCATATGTTAACGATTGGTTTCTGCCAATCTCTAATATTTACTCTTTATGAGACCTTAAAAGTCAATTGGGTGGTGCGGCATATTGTCGCAGGTAGCGTTAGTGACTTTCTAGGTGATATGCCGTGTTGTATGCGAATGTCCAATTTTTGGGGTGCAGCTCATGCTCGGCAGGCTTCGTTCGTTTAGATCCGCCGGTAGGCTCCTACGGTCAGTAGCGATTGAGCTGCTCGTTGTCTTATTTGTCATCATAGTTTATGTGAGATGGTGAGCTTATGGGATGTAGTCAGTCGGCGCAGGTATAGTTTTAGCTACCTCGATAATTCGAGAAACTTCCAGGTGTATTGTCTCTACGCACAGACGGCCGCCAAGCCAGTGCCCCTTTTCATTGATAATGGTAGAGGTGGCATCTGCTAACACACCGGGTTGTGGCCCATCTCGACGTTCGTATCTATCTGGGTTGTTACCCCATCCTGCTATATATCCATTTCTTCCATGCGTATGTTCAACTAAATCTCTAAGCTCGCGGGCTTCGTTATTTAGATGTTGGGCACTTGTAAAGGTGGGTTCAATTTCAGGGAACATATGGCGTGCGCGTTCAAAGACACGAAGCAAGTTTCCTGTGGTTAAAATGAAATGGTAAGCATTTAGTTGCTGTTTTTTTTCAAGTAACCTGAATTCATCTTCGTACCTTTTCATTGATGATATGCCATCCGAAAACATCAGGTCGAAAGTTCTCTGGCATTGCTTTGATAGCTCTAAGTATTGCTCTGCGTCCTCTAAACATGCCCACAGCCAGAAATTCATTTGGTTATGTTCATACCAATTAGCATCATCAGGCGTTGGGAGAGGGGGACGTTTAGGCATTTGGGCGCTCACTTTGTTTAAAATTGTTTGAGCATATTAGCAGTTGTTGGACGAAGGAAGCCCGCCAATTGGCGGGCTTCCTTCGTTCTGGCTAGGCGTTTACACCTCCGGCGGCCGGTAGTGGTTGAGCTGCTCGATGGCTTGCTGAGCGGCGGCCTCCGCCGCTTCGATGGTTTCAGCACGACTAACCGCTGCCTTACCACCAAGACGAACGCTTCGAATAGCCCCGAGCGCCTGTTCCCATTGCTCGGCGGTGGCGACGATCTCCTGGGCGGCGGCTTCGGCGCTGACCCCAAACATCTCGATGTGATCCTGCACGCTGGAAGGAATCGCCGCTTCATCCTTGCCGCCCGCTAACCACTCGCTGGCTTCCTGCTTGGCCAGTAGGTATTCCTGGTCGATGTAGCTGCCGGGGCTGACGAACGCGGCGCGGGCACGGCCAGCCGCGATGTCGATGGTCTCACTGAGCGCTTTTACGGCTGCTGGCAGCAACGCGGAAAGTGGCAAAGAGGTTTCGCCCGTATCTACGCCTATATAGGTTTTGCCTTCATGTTTTACAGATGGGATCAGCATTGCAGCTCCTTAAATGGTGAAGGATGAGCGCACGTTTTCGAGGCTTAGGTTTTCGAATAAATCGCTCGCGGTTGAGATGCTGCCGCCGAGGATGAACGTGCTCGCGATGAGGTCTAGCGGGACGCGGGAATTGTTGTAAACGTGCACGAGCTTTGGGCTGTGAGTGTATCGAGAGCTGCCAGCACCAGGCTGCTCGCCGATAATTTCACATCCCGCACCCAGCACTAACTGATATTGTGCGTAATCACCCAGACTGCCGCCCATATAAATGGTTGTTAGCGGCATGTCGCGTAGACACAGCCTCACGTTACGTAGCTTGACGCGAGGCACGTTCTGGATCATCGCGCCTGCATAGCACAGCCAGGTTGCTTCTCTGTTCTCTTCATCGGCCTGCAACCAGCGATGACCTTCTTTAAATTCTGCGGTATGAACTTCGAGATCCGCATCGCCATTTTGATTGATAAATACATAGTTACAACGAAACGGGATCATCGGTCTCCCTTCGCTCAGGCCGCCGCTGTAGAAGCCCTGAACTAGGCGAGTAGGGGGCGATGTAGGCGGCACAGAGCCATATGGGGTGATCTCAATGCTGTCTTTGGAATACACCGCGTTATTCATTACCAAAGTGGTTCCCGCGCGGACACGAACCACAACTCGGTCGTAAATGGGAGCCGACCCCCCTGTAATGCCGCTAACCGCTCCCCATGATTTAAACGGGGCTCCTGGTCCAATCCCCGAGTTATCATCATCACCGTTTTCGGGATCAATATAGACAGCGATTATGCGAGCATCGCTGACGCGAGCAGGAAAATCTTTTCCCGTGAACTCATCAAATTTCTTTTGCGCCGCCGTCAGGGTGCTATCAATCCCCTTCATCTTATTAGCGACTTCGCTGGTCAGCTTATTGGCGGCGCTCACCAGCGCGGTGATTTGGCTTTCTAGGCTCATGTGGACTCCTGGTCTGTGGTGGTGCTGTTTTGGATAGTGGCGGCGCCTTGGGTGAAGGCGTCGGTTAGAGCGGTGAGGGCTTCGCCGAACTGGGTTTCGATGTCGCCCACCTGGGCCTTGGTGGCTTTCTTGGCCAGCTCCTCACTAATGGTGGTGGCGAAGTTGGGGTTATTGCCCAGGGCTTCGGCCAGCTCGGCGAGGGTGTCCAGGGTTTCCGGGGCGCTGCCGATCAGCGTGTGTATGCGCTGGTCGATTTGCGCCGAGGTGGGCACGTCGGCTTTGTTGGCCTTGTTGCGCAGCTTGCCGTCGATCACGCCTAACGTGTGGGTCACCGCTTGGCGTAGGGCGATCAGGTTTTCATCAAAGCTCATGGGGTGGCGTCCTCCTGGGCGGCGATCATGCCGCCGTGGTGGCTAATGGCGTCAGTGAGCGCGGCCATCATGCTGCCGAGCTGCTGGGTGGCGTGGCGGGCTTCCTCCACTTGGGCGAGGATCTCCGGCGAGAGCGTGCCGGGCGGGCCTTGGGTGCCGTGGCTGATAACCTGAAAGCTTGGCGGCGCGGGTAGGTGAACCGTGACCGAGCGCGCGGGCATGTGAACGGTCAGGCGAGTGGCATCACTCATGAAGTACCCCCGGCGTTAGCTGGAAGTGGCCGCGCAGCAGGCTGAATACGTCGCCGTTCGGGAAGGTGACGCGCAGTTCATAGCGGGCACCTGACCACTCAGGTGATACGGCGCCCGCCGTTTGCGTGGGGCGGATATGCACGTTGATGCCGCCTTGCTCGGGGGCCAGCTCGATACCGTTACCGCTTTCGCAACTGAGCAGCGGTGTGCCCTGAGTCGTGGCCACCACGAAGCTTGCCTCGCAGCCGGTGAGATCCACCGGCGCGGTGTTGGGGTCATCACTGGCCCAAGTCGCGCTAAAGCGGTAGGTGGTACCGGCGACCAGGGAAAGCGTGGGGGCCTGGGTGCTCATGGGCGTTTCTCTAACTCATTCACGCGGAACAGCAGATCCACCTGGCGGGCCATGTTGTCGACGATGGCCGCCGCGTTGGCGGTGTACTGTTCGCCCCAGGCGGCCAGCGACAGGTTCGCGCCGGTGCCTTCCACGGTGACGGATTCAGCGGGCAGGGCGTCCAGGCGTAAATCGAACGCCAGCAGCAGCGGTACCGCGTTGGAGATGTAGGCCAGCGGCTGCGAGTCTGACCAGACGGCGAGCAGGGTGCCGTCTTCCAGAAAGAACCCCACCTCATGCACCCAGAATTCGGGGCCATCGCCATCGACCACGCCGGTGAGGTGGATTTGGTGGGCGCTGACGCGTTGGCCATCGGCGATGCTGACCCGCCTGCGTTCGTTGACCAGCTTGAATTCGTTCTTGCTGGGATTGCGGGCGTTGTCGCCGATGGCGATATGGGTAATACGTGCGGCTAGGCCATCGCTCTCGGCATTGAATACGGCGGCGAGGCCCGCCGTGGTAATCACGGGTACCAGCGCTGTCATGTGGTGCTCTCCATGGTGTGATGAGTAACGGCAAATCCGCGACAGGCACCGGCGACGAGCAACGATGCTGCCGGGAGGTTGGCCTGGGCTACAGAATCGGGCAGGACGGTATCGGGTGCGTTGGCCATAAGCCGACGAGTGACGGCAAGCCCGCGATAGGCACCGGCGACTAACAGCGATGCCGCCGGGAGGTTTGCTTGGGCCACAGCATCAGGCAGGTCGGTATCGGGTGCGTTAGCCATGAGCCGACGAGTGACGGCCAGCCCGCGGTAGGCGCTGATAATGGCGAGCCATGCTGGTGAAAGCGTGGCGTCAGCCGTTGCCTGTGCCGCGCGGCGAGTCAATCCACCGGCCTGATGAATTGACGTCACGGCCACGTCGGCGGCGATCTCAAGTGGTGGTTGGGTCGGGCGGGCATCGTTGCGGGCTAAACCGGCGGCACGCTGGGCGCTGGCCACGCCAACACGGCCAGGGCCGAAGTCAGCGGAAAGATCGAACATATAGTGGCTGCGCAGGTTCTTGGCGCTTTGAATGGCGTGGTGAATCTGCTGGTAAAAGTTGCCGCTGAGCTGGTCGGCGACCTCGCGGTTGTCGTTCAGGTGCAGCCGAGCGCGGAAGGTGCCGGGCCGGGTGGTGGGCTGTTGTTCAAACCATTCAGTGAGCGTGACCTTAATGCCCATGGCGGCCAGGGCTTTTTCCACCGCTAAGCGGGTGCCTTTGATGCGGTGCACGGCAAAGCTTTCGGCGATCACGGCGCGCTTGGTGGCCTCGGGCCAATCGGCTTCCCATACGTCCACCGAAAATGCCCAGGCCAGAAACGGCAGCAGTTCCGCCGGGCAGGTGGCCGGGTTCCACAGCATGCGCAGCGGTACCGGCAGGGCCAGCGGGTGCGAGGCGGCAACGCGGGCTTCCAGTGGGCTGCGATTGGGCGGTAACAGGTGAATCATGGCAGCCGCTCCGTGGTGATGTGAATCGCGGTGCAGCGGGGCGCCTGGTGCGGTTGGCTGCGTAGATCCTGCCAGTTGCGCAGGGTGACGTTTTCCACGCCCTGCACGGTGAGCGCGGCGCTAATGCCTGAACGGGTCACCCAGGTGCCGAGCTTGTAGCGGGCATCGGTGTAGGTGTTCAGTTCTCTGCGGGCTTCCTCGATCACCAGTTGGGCATCGGGGCCGGGGCGCAGGGTCAGCGTGGCGTTGATGGTGTAGTCGACCCGGTCGGCGGGCTGCAGGGTGAGCCGGTCGGTCAGTGGCCGGAAGGGTTCCAGGTAGTCGCGAACGGTATCGAGCAACGCAGGCGTGGCGATGCCGTCGTTTTTGCGCGATAGCACGGTCAGCACCACATCGACTGGTTCGGGGCTTTCTACTGCCACATCGCGTACATCGGGATGCGCGGCCGCGGCGTGGAATTGGTAGGCACCGATGGGGCCAGCCACGGATAGCCCTTCGAAGGCGAGCTGGATACGGGCGCGAAAGTCGCGGTCGTGCTCAAACGTGGGCGGTACCGGCGGCACGGCGTTGGGGTCGCCGGGGTCGAGCATCAAGCGGGTGACCTGGAAGTTAGCGCCTAGCTGGTCAAGATCGCCACCGGCGGCGTAGGCCAGCATCACCGCGCGGGCGGCGTCGTTGATGCGTTCGCGCAGCAGCAGTTCACGGTAGGCGTTTTCTTGCAGCAGCTTGGTAAGCGGTTCGCTTTCAAGGGCCAGGGTATCGGCCAGGGCTTCCCGTTCATCGCTGGGGGTGAGCTCGATCAAGCGCGCTTTGCGCTCGCTAAGCAGCGCTTCAAAATCCAGCGGCTCAATCACATCCGGCGGGGTGATCTGGGAGAGGTCGATGGGGGTGCTCATGACAACGGTACCTCCACATGGAAGCGCTGGCCGTCGTGGGTTTGGGCGTCGATCTCCAGCCAGGCGCGGCCGTGCTGGCTGGCATCCAGCTGGCGGTTAACGCGCAGCACGCGCACCCGTGGCTCCCAGCGGGTAATGGCCATCACGCTGGCGGCGTAGGCTTGCAGCAAGGTGGTGTCGTTAAGCGGCTGGTCGATCAGTTCCGGCAGCAAGGAGCCGTACTCCCGGCGCATCACGCGGGTGCCGATGGGCGTGGTGAGAATGTCGCGGATGCTTTGCTGGATATGGGCCAGCCCGCTAACCAAGTGGCCGTTTGAGGTGCGCATGCCTGCCATGGTTAGCCCCCTACAAACACATTGGGCGAGCCGGTGGCCACCAGCGAACCGCAAGCGACCGGGTCGCCGACGCGACCCTTGGGGCGGCCGTTGACGAATACCGTTTTGGAGCCCGCTGCCAAGACGGATTCATGGGAACAGTGACGCGCCCAGGCATCGGCCACGCGGTGGCTGGGGATGCGGTTCACAAACACATTGGGCGATCCTGACACCGACGGCCTTGGGGAGCATGAGCCGTGGCCTGTGCAGATGTCGCCGACTCGGGTAGCAGCGGGCATGGTGTTCTCCTATAGCGGTGTGGGGGCCGCCATTTCCTGGCGCACGTTATCGAGTTGGTCTGACTGTTTGAGCGCGTTAATCATCGCGGCGCGGCTTAGGCCGCCATCGCCTTTCGTGATGGGGCGCGTGAAAATGCCCAGCTGCTCTTGGCTGGCCCGTTGGCGGATCTGCTCAAGAGCCAGGGCAATGACGTTTTGGCTGGTGGCCAGTGAATTGCCGTCGGCCTGCTTACCGGCATAGAGCGCCTCACGAATCAGCGTGAGTTCGTCGCGGATCTGCTCGCCGACGGCGATCATTTGCGCAAAGTCGTCGGTGTAGTCGATAACGTTTGCATCGCTTGTTTTAACGCCCATAGCGCGGCCCCCTCGTTTTTATCGGCTCAGTTTTCATAAATGTTGCGGCCTTTAAGGTGCATATCGCCGCTGGCGGTAATGCGGATCTCGCCGGTGGCGTTGATGGTGATATCGCCGGGGATATCGACCTTCAAATGATGCTCAACGTGGTGGTAGTCGATCACCGCGCCGTCGGGCATCACGGCGTGGAAGTGGTCGCCGTTATCGCTGGGGGCGGGGTGCAGTACACGAAACAGGCCGGTAAGCACCACGCCTGCATTGAGATCCCCACCGGGGGAAATAACGATGGCCTGTTCACCCACCGTGGGCGGGCACCAGGTGCGTGTGGTTCCCGCGCGGCTTTCGATCCAGTGCAGCCAGCCGGTGGTGATCTCGCCAATATCGACCCGCACGCGGGGCGGTACCGGTGGCACGGCATCGGGGTTGCCATAATCCACCTCGGCGATGGTGCCGATGCGGATCAGGTTATGTATCAGACGAAGTAATTCGGCGGCGTTAGTCATGCCGCCAATGGTGGTGGCGTTACGCGCGGATGGGTAGCGGTGGGCGTTGTGCGGATGAAGGTCTACAATGTTGCACGGAAAAAACAGGGGGCAATAATGCAAAAAATTATTACAGTACCTTTAAGTTGGACTTGTGTAAGTTGGCATCCTAGTGAGTCCTGGAGCAAGGATGTTAAACCACGTCTAATTGAAAAAGGTGCAAATGAAAACTATCTAAATCGAAGTGTTTATGTGATTCGCTTAGCTGGGAAATTCGCCATCAGTTATCCGGGAGGGGACTCTCCAACCATATACGTTGGAGAGGGCAGCGTAGGTTTGCGTATATCGTCGCATAGAAAATGGGCTAACAAGCTTACTGATCTCATTGGCGATTATGACTTCCAAATATGCGTTGCCACGCCTAGAGTCAAAAACCAGCCTGATACCTATTTAGATTGTGAAGCAGCAGTCTTACAAAGGTTTGGAGAGCGTTTTGGCACTGCTCCGCTTTGGAATAAGCAATTTGAACGCAGACGATTCCTTCATCATCATTACAGCCAAGACAAACTTGATTACGTGATTGGTATTCGTCGTGGTGCTCGATATCACTGGGCATTGAAGCCTATGAAGTCCTCCTTTTTTCATGACAGCTACTACAGAACTCATCGCTATGATTAGGCCCAAGTAAAAATATATTAGTTCTTCAAGTTGATGTGTTCGATCACTTTGTTACTAATACGCTCGCTGTCGGCCGGTGTAATACCCACCAGCTCCCGGCGGGCGTATTGGTGTTGCGGGCCGCCTTTCTCGACGCGGTCGCGCAGGCCGTAGTGGTGCACGCGGGCGATGCGGTTAATGTGACCAAGGAAACCCACTTCGGCAGCGTCTGCCGTGGTTTTGATCTTGAGGTATTTAGCGGTACGCAGCTTGGTAAACATCGCTTTGCGGCGTATGGCTCCGCTGCGGCCGCGTAGTTGGGTGCGCGGCTCATAAGGCGTGCCGTCGGGGTTGGTTTGGGCTTTGATGCGGTTGCGGTTGGCGATGCGTAGATCCCGCGCGACCGCCCTTGCCAGCACCCGGCGCTCTTTGGGGCTGAGCTTTTCAATCAGCGGCGTTAGCCAGCTTTCCAGCTGTTGGAGATCGTCGCTCATTCGCCGCCGCCTGGGCTTTGCCATTCGCTTTTGAGCTGGTGTTCTGCATCGCTTGGGCCTTTGACGTACAGCTGCCAGCTTTTCGCCGGGCAGGCGTCAATGGGGTATTCCGGCATGCGGTGTTCTGAGTCTATGCGGCCGGTTTCACAATTCACCTTGGCAACGACGCGCTCGGTTAGGCGCACGGTGATGGCCAAATCCCAACTGGTGTTATTGAGGATCTCGGCTTCCAGCTGGACGGCTTCGTCGGGATCGAGATCCGGCTGGTAGTGGTTGAGCCACTGGAGCAACGGCACCATGACGGTATCGAGTGAGCCGCTGTAGTCGGTGATGACGATTTGGGCGTCTACCGCGTATTGGTGGCTGAGGTTCTGTCCCCGGGCGAACTTGATCTTGCCGTCGTTCACGAAGGTGTGGAGTTGCTCTGGGTTGCGTGCCAATTCAGGGACACTAGCGATTAAATGCGCCCTTAGGTGCTGTAATTTGATCATTGTGCGCCTTCCTGGTGGCAAATAATGATGGTATCCACTTCGGCGGCGCACTGTGCCCAGGCGGCTTCGGTGCGTTCCAGCTG
Source organism: Halomonas sp. SpR1 (assembly GCF_031010175.1). Lineage (GTDB taxonomy): Bacteria > Pseudomonadota > Gammaproteobacteria > Pseudomonadales > Halomonadaceae > Vreelandella. The sequence goes on along the minus strand of NZ_JAUAMB010000050.1, from coordinate 9,860 downwards.
CAGGTGCAGTTCGCCGTTGGTGTGCGGGTTACTCGCGGGCAGGCTGCAGGGGCTGGGCGTTGCGCACTGATTGATCGTAATCACGGGCACCGGTGACGGCGGGGCGCTTGCGCAGCCGGATAACAGCGCTAGGCAGGCGAGTGTTGGCCCAATTGCGTAGCGTGGCGTTTTCACGGTGGAGTTCCTCAATGGTGGCCAGGCGGTTGGCGGCGGTATGGCTAAGCGCGGCCTGCTGTTCTGCCAGGGCGCGGCGTTGGGCTTCCAAGCGGCGGGCGTTCTCCCAAAGCGCGTCGATAATCACCAGGCTTTTCTGTTCCCGGTAGTGAGATTCTGCCAGTTGCTGTTCGGCCAATTCGGCGCGGGCATCCGCGGCAGTGCTACGTTGCCACAGCGCCCAGGTGACCAGCACCACCAGCAGCAGGATGGCCAGGGCGGCGAGCAGGCGGTTCATGGGGTGGGCTCCTCTTTGATGCCTTCCAGGCACAGCTCGCGTTCGGTGGCGCGGCGTTTGACCAGGCCGTTGAGCTGCCTGCCCCCGGCGTACACCCAGCGGCTTAGCTCGTGGCAGGCGCCGCGCAGGTCGCCAGCGTTGAGTTTGCGCAGCAGGGTGGAGCGGGCAAAGGCGCCTTCCCCCACGTTGTAAACAAACGAGGCCAGCGCGGCGCGGGTGGGTGGCGGTAGATCCACCTGGGCAAGGCGATCCACGGCGGCAAAGGCAGTGCCTAGATCCGCCTGCAGCAGTTGGGTGCATTGCGCCTGACTAAGCGTTTGGCCCATGCGCGCAGTGGCGGTGTGGCCGTAGCAAATGGTGGCGATGCCGACCGGGTCGCGGTAGGCAGTGGGCTGGTAGCCTTCGTAATAGGAGACCACGGCTGTGGCAATGCTGAGCGCCCCGGCGGTGGCCCCAATGGCCATGCGGCGTTTAAGACTCACGGCGGCGCCTCCAGTAGGCCCGTAGGCGGGTTAGGTAGCGCGGCAGCAGCAGGCCGATCTGCAGCGCCAGGTAGAGCAGCGTTAGCACCGTGACCCAGTCGGCGGGTGTCATGCCGCCCATGTGCAGCAGCGAGACGACCGCCGGCGGGGCGACTTTGACGCTCTCTGTGGTGATTTCATACGGGTGGCTCATGAGCTCCTCAGTTCCAAAGTTGGAGTGGCGGTTGGGTCGCGCGGGCGTCGGGCGGTGGCGGCAGCGTGACCGGGGTGCCTTCGCGCAGGACTGGCCCTTGATTCACCAGGTGTGGGTTGAGCTTCAGCGCCTGCTCGGTGATATCGGCGGTTTTGCCGTAGACGCGGTAGAGCAGGGCGTCCAGCGTTTCGCCCTGGTGGGCATGGGCCACGCGCTTCATATCAGCTCGACCGTGGTGTGTTGGCGGCCGACTAATTCAGCGATGGCCCAGCGGGCATCGGCGCGATAGTCGTCGGCGGCCAAGTCTTTGGCTTCGCCGCGTTCGTCGCCTTTGCCGGTGGCGGAGGCGTCGCGATAGCGCTCCAACAGATCCGCTTGGGCTTGGGCATACACGGCACGCGTGTAAAGCAACTGGATATCACCGGGCGATTGCCAGGGCTCGGGCGGTATGGCATCGCAGGCCATGCGGCCCGCCTGTTGGTGGGCGTGCTGGTAGTTGGCCAACTGGCGGTTAACGTCGGCCACGGCGGCGCGCAGCGATTGGCGGATGCGCGGCGGCGTGACGTTGTGCACGCGCTCCTCTTCGCGGAAGTCGTTAGGGTCGATATCCGGCCAGAAGCCGTTATTGATGATGGTTTCCAGCGTTGGGCTGGGGGAATTGGTGCCGTATCCGATCATGGTGGCTGCCGTATTTAAGAAGGGGGTGGACTGCTTTGCGCGAGGCTAAAAGCCCTTGCTCAGCAGTGCCCCCTTGCCGTCGGGGTGCGACTCGGTTGGCGGTCAGGCGGTGGCCTGGTCGCCCTGTTTTTTGATCAAGCGTTCCAGCTGCTGGATGTCTTGCTTCACGCCAATGCGTTCATCCAGCGCTAACGCTTCTTTGAGCTGTGCCAGCGCGCTTTGAGGATCTTCGGCGGCGCGCAGGGCGTAGCCGTAGGCCTTGTGTAGCTTTGCTTTGATCTCATCGTGCATATCGTGGCCATCGACAATGGCGGCGGCGCGGGCCATGACGTTGGCCAGGGCGTCGGCATCGGCATCTTCCTTGGCCAGGGCGCTTTTGACGCCTTCGGCGATCTCTTCGGCGAGGATGCTGACGGTGTCCCGGGCGTAGCGGTCGGGGGTGTCGATGTTGTGTTTCACGGCATAGGCCCCAATCGCGAGCGCTTTTTCAAAATCCCCCACGTCGATGCACCAGACCATCATGGTCATGAGCACGTCATCTTTGGCGCCGTTGCCTTCGCTTAATACGCCGTCGATGTAGGGCAGAAATTCCGGCAGCAGCTCGCGCTTTTTCTCGATTTTGGCCTGGATCGATTTAATGCTTTTCAGCGTGCGGGTGGCTTCATAGAGCGCGCGGGCGTGGAGCTCGTACTGCTCGCCTGCCTGCTGTTGGCCGGGGGTGGCAGCGCCCGCCGCTTTCGCGGCGGACACTTGCTCAAAATGCTTTCGGGCTGGGCTTTTCATCGGTTCCCCTTATTCGGCTTCTGTCAGTTCGATGTTTTCAACCAGGCAGCCGAAGCCGTAATCCTCAACCACATAGGCGTCGTTGCTGGATTCGTAGTTTTCGATGCGGTTGCGCTTGGGGTTGTCGATGACATGACGGCGGCGGCTGCCCAACTGCCAGTACAGCGAGAGGTTGGCCAGTGAGGTCACTAGCAGCGAGCCGTCGGGCACGAAGGGGGCGCGCACGGCTTGCAGGCCACCGACGCGCTTTTGGCTAACCATCATGTCCAGGTCGCGGGCTTCGCTGGGCGTTTCGGCGAATTGCTGGATCATGGGGAAGTATTTATCGGCCAACATTTTGCGGCCCATGATGGCGACCAGGGCGGTGTCCTCCCGGAACCAGGGGGCGATCATTTCGCTGACCGCATCGAATACCAGGGCGTCGAGGTTTTTATAGTCACCGGCCGGGCCAACGATGACTTTGCCCGCCGTGGCGCCGCCGGTGAGCACGCGGGCGGGGGCGTGGGTGCGGTATTGGTGCAGCCAGCCTTTGTTGACGTCTTCCAGCATGGGGTTGGCGGTGCGGTCGGTTTCCACGGCGGCACTGGTGCCGTTAAAGCCGACCATGATGCGATCCAACGCCTGGCGTTTGATGATGGCGTTGCGGATACGTGCCTGAAAATCCGGGAAGCGTGACCAGGCGTCCAGCTGTGCCCAGCGAATGTGAGTATCGAATTCGGTGCTGACACATTCGTAAGTGGTATCGCTAAGCTCGGTCACGTCGCGGGTGCTGCGGTCTTTTTCGTCGACGTTGGTGCGCCCGGCGATGGGGCCGGAGACGCCCAGGCCGACTTTCTGGCCTTTGATCTCATCCACGCCAATAACGTTGATTTGACCCAGGAAGGCGCTGGTTTCCTGCATCTTGCTTTCCAGCGTTTGCTGGACGCTGGGCTCGACGTTGAACTGCTCGCCAGTGTTGTCGACGCCGTTTAGCTGGGCTAAGCGAGTTTTGAAGGCGTTAAAGGCTTTACGGGTATCGTTGCGCATTGGGGTTCCTTGAAGTGGTGGCGGTGGCCCTGGTTTCTACTGGCTGGCCCGCGCTTAGCAGTCGGTTAGCTGAGCATCGCCGCCGGTGGCGGGGGCTCGGCGTGAGGTGTCCGGCGTGTTGTCGAGCTGGGTGTATAGCTCTTCAAAACGCTTTTTCAGGTCGTCGTGGGCGGTTTGCAGCTGGCTGAACTGGTCGGCGGTGGGGCGAGCTTCCAGTTCATCGGCCAGGGCGTTGTAGTGTTCGGCGACCACTTCCAAGGTGCCTTCCAGTTCGGTGCGGAAGGTTTCAAAGCCTTTGGCGGTTTTGGTGTCCTGGCGGCTGAACAGGGCGGCGATCTTGGCTTTCAATCCTTCGGCGGCCGGTGGCTTCTCTTCGCTGAAGTCGAGCTCGATCTCTACCGCTTCGCTGAACAGGTTGTCGGCGTGTTGCTTGCGGCTGGCCAGCGGTGAGGCATTACCCGCTTCGCGGCTGAACTTGATCATCTCGGTACCCAGCGAGGCGGGGGAGTCGGTGACCGCCAGGCCTTCTAGGTAGGCTTGGCCGGTGTCGCCAAACTTGGGGTTGACCTCAATGGAGCTGTAGACCTTTTGGCGCTTTTTGTTGATGGCTTTGAGTTCGTCGGTGGGGTCGATTTCGGCGAACAGGGCCAGCTTGCCGTCTTCGACTTCGCGGGCTTCCACTGACAGCACATCGCCGAGGGCGTTAAACACGCTATCAGCGGTCATGCCGCGGATGTGCTCCATCCAGACGCGGGCGCCGTATTTTTTGGTGTCGTAGTTGGCGGCCATCTGCTCGATCCATTCGCGTTGGATCTCACGGCCGTCGGTGGTTGCGCCTTCAGTGGCGACGCGGAAAAACTTGGGCATGTTGGACTTCCTGAGCAGGGTGGCGGTTGATGTGGCTCAGGTTCCGCGTGTAAGCGTTTTGGCTCAACGGTTGCGCGTTGTGCGGGCGGGCTAGCACAAGGCGTGGCAGGCGTGGGCATCGCGCGCGGCGGGTACGCTGGCGACATGACGACGACAGCCCTCGACACGATCCCAAGCACGATAGAAACGCCGCGACTAACGGCCCGCCATTTGTATTGGCAGGGCTGGCGAGTGGCGCGCATTGCTGAGCATATCGGTGAGAAACCGGCCACGGTGCACAGCTGGAAAGCGCGCGACCGTTGGGAAGATGCCACGCCGACCGAGCGCGTTGAGCACACGCTTGAAGCGCGCATGGTGCAGCTCATTGCGCTGCCGGAGAAAGAGGGGAAACACTACAAAGAGATTGACCTACTCGGTAGGCAGATCGAGCGACTGGCCAGGATTCGTCAGTACCAGGAAACCGGCCGCGAGGCGGATCTAAATCCCAACATTGAGCGGCGCAACGCGGGGCCGAAAAAGAAGCCCCGGCGTAACGCGCTGGAAGAAGAGCAGATCGAGGCGCTGGACGCGGCGTTTCTGGAATCGCTGTTTGAATACCAGGCGGTATGGCTGGAAGCGGGTCAGAAGCACCGCATCCGCAATATTCTCAAAAGCCGCCAGATTGGGGCCACCTGGTACTTTGCCCGGGAGGCGATCGTCGATGCGTTCAAAACCGGGCGCAATAAGATCTTCCTTTCCGCCAGCCGCGCCCAGGCGCATATCTTCCGCAACTACATCGTGCAGTTCGTTAAAGAGGTGTGCGATGTGGAGCTTAAAGGCGATCCGATTGTTTTGGATAACGGCGCCGAACTGCACTTCTTGGGTACCAACTCCAAAACCGCCCAGGGTTACCACGGCGATGTGTATCTGGATGAGTACTTCTGGATTCATCGCTTCGCCGAGTTCCGCAAGGTCACTAGCGGCATGGCCATGCACAAGAAGTGGCGGCAGACGTATTTCTCAACGCCTTCAAGCGTTGGCCATGAGGGGTATCCGTTCTGGAACGGTGAGCTGTTCAACAAGCGGCGTAAAAAATCTGAACGCGCTGAGTTTGATGTCAGCCATGACGCGCTAAAGAACGGCAAGCTGTGCCCAGACGGCCATTGGCGGCAGATCGTGACGGTGCTGGATGCCATGGAAGGCGGCTGTGACCTGTTCGATCTTGACCAGCTGCGCATGGAGTACTCGCCAGAAGAGTTCGACAACCTGTTGATGTGTGGCTTTGTCGATGACAGCCAAAGCGCCTTCCCGCTGGCGGTGATGAAAGCCTGCATGGTCGATAGCTGGGAAGTGTGGGACGACTACCGACCGTTTGCCCCGCGACCAGTGGGCGATCGGGAAGTATGGATTGGTTACGACCCCACCGGTACCGGCGAAGATGGCGACGGCGCGGGGCTGGTGGTGGTGCTACCCGCGCGCTCCAGCGAGGAAAAACACCGGGTGCTGGAACGCCACCGCTTGAAGGGCCAGGACTACGAAGATCAGGCCGCCTTTATCGAATCCTTCCGCGACAAATACACCATCGGCCATATCGGCATCGATACCACCGGCATCGGCGGCGCGGTGGCCGAATACGTGGAGAAGTGGTTCCCCACGGTGGTGCGCTACCGCTACGACGTTTCGCTGAAAACAAGCATGGTGCTGCAGGCCCAGCAGATTATGCGTAAAGACCGGCTGGAGTTTGATGCGGGCTGGTCGGATCTTGCCGCCTCCTTCATGGCGATCAAAAAAGAGCTGACCGGCAGCGGCCGCCAGTTCACCTATGTGTCCGGCCGCAGTAAAGCGACCGGCCACGCTGACTTGGCTTGGGCCACCATGCACGCCCTACATTTTGAGCCTCTCGACGGCCCCGCCAGTGAAGGCGCTGGCCGTTCTATCATGGAGTTTTCTGACGATGACGATTAACACCGCAGCGGCCAAGCCGCGCATTCGCGTGCCTGCGTATCAGGTTCAACACGATACCGCCCCGGCGGTGGCCACCGGCAGCGGCCGCATGGAGGCGTTCACCTTTGGCGACCCTGAACCGGTCACCAGCATGCGCGATGTTTGGTATGAAGGCGTTTGGCTTACGCCGGATGAGTGGTATGAGCCGCCGATCCCGCTAAGCGTGTTGGCTAAGAGCTACCGGGCCACCGCCCACCATGGCAGCGCCTTGCAGGTGAAGCGCAACATTCTGCTGAAAACCTTTATTCCCCACCCGCTGTTGAACCGTCGCACCTTTAGCTCGCTGGCACTCGACTACCTGGTGTTTGGTAATGGCTATCTGGAGGACGTGCGTGGGCGGCTAGGGCGGCGGCTGGGGTTACAGCATCGCGGGGCCAAGTATATGCGCCGGGGTGAGGATGACCGCTATTGGTGGGTACCCAACTACATGGAACGGGTAGAGCTGCCCGCCGGGCGTACCGTCCACCTGCTTGAGCCGGATATCGATCAGACCATCTATGGGGTGCCGGACTATATCGGCAGCCTGCAAAGCGCCTGGCTCAACGAATCTGCCACCCTGTTCCGCCGCCGCTACTATCTCAACGGCAGCCACGCGGGCTTCATCATGTACGTCAACGACCCGGCCCACGATCAAAAAGACATCGACGATATGCGTAAGGCGCTCAAGCAGAGCAAAGGGCCGGGTAACTTCCGCAACCTGTTCCTTTACTCCCCCCGGGGCAAAAAGGACGGGGTGCAGATCATCCCAGTGTCAGAGGTCGCGGCCAAAGACGAGTTCTACAACATCAAAAACATCACCCGCGACGACCAGCTGGCCGGGCACCGTATCCCGCCGCAGCTAATGGGCGTGGTGCCTCAAAACGCTGCCGGATTTGGCGACGCGGAAAAAGCCGCCAAGGTGTACGTCGCCAACGAGCTAGAGCCACTCCAAGCCACTTTCAAAGAGATCAATGAGCACGTGGGGGAAGAGGTGGTGAGGTTTGATCCGTATTTGTTGGATCTTGAGGCATAAAAAAAGCGCCTGGCATGCCAGGCGCTAATCGCTGATTCATCCTTGAAAACAAAGGGAGCATCCGGCCCCGCAAGCGATAAAAAGACTATACCTTAAAACTGTATGTATGAACAGGTAATCAAGGATGATGAATAAACCGATTTTGCCCTGGATGGGCGGCAAACGACGCTTGGCCAAACAGATCTTACCGCTGTTTAAACCGCACACCGCCTACGTAGAACCCTTCTGCGGTGGGGCGGCGATCTTCTTTATGAAAGCCCCCAGCAAAGTGGAAGTGATCAACGACGCGCATGGGGAATTGGTAAATCTCTACCGCATCGTGAAGCACCACCCTGATGAGTTGGTGAAGCAGTTCCGCTGGGGGCTGATTAGCCGCGAAGAGTACCTCACTCAAAGAGAGATCGACCCCCGCCACCTAACCGATATCCAACGGGCGGCGCGTTTCTTCTATCTGCAAAAGCTCGCGTTTGGCGGCAAGGTCAGCGGCCAGACGTTTGGCACCTCGGCGGTATCACCGCCCCGCATGAACCTGCTGCGTATCGAGGAAGATCTAAGCGATGCCCACCTACGCTTATCCAGGGCGGTGGTCGAGCACTTGGATTGGGCGGAATGCATTCGGCGGTATGATCGTGAAGGCACGCTGTTCTATCTCGATCCACCCTACTGGGGCACTGCCGGGTACGGCTGCGACTTCCCCCTGGAAGAGTATTACCGCATGGGCGAACTAGCCCGAACCGGCCAGGGGCAGTTTGTGATCAGCGTCAACGACACGCCGGAGATGCGCGATGCATTCAAAGGCCTAACCCTACAAACAACTTTAATTAGGTATACTGTGGGGCAGCAAGCAACCGAGCCACGCGGGGAGTTGATTATCACAAACCGCTAAACCTCTAGCCAGCTATCTAACCAACGCCAAGCCGCTCTAAAAGGGGCGGCTTCTTCATGTGAATATGAAAGGGTAAACGTCAGTGCAGGAACTATTTCTAAGCCTCATCTCTCAGTTCTTCAACCGGGATCGTAACTTAAGTAACTTAAGCGATGCGCTTGAAGAGTACAAAAACGACAAACAAAGCAGCGCCGCGCAGTTGCGTTTGGAAGCCACATTCTTCAAGGCCTTCAAGAAAAGAGCTTCAGCTAAATTTATTGATCGCCTTGCACAAAGTGAATGGGGGCCGCTAGAGGCACTAACGGTGTTCGGCCGCACATCAGTGGCAGTTAGCTGTGACTTCTCTACCCATAATATGAAGCTTAGCCGATGGTTTAATTCCGGGAGTGGCAGGCGTGCGGTGATTGCCTTTCTTCTAGGTTTGCCAGCAGTTGTGCTCGGGATAGCCTTTTTTTTGGTCGGGTTGTTCATCTTGTACGTGGTATTTCTTGAGGTGTATTTGACGGGGGGAGATGAGGTTTTAAAAGAAGGGATTAGGACGGCGGTGAAGATCTTTTCAGTTGGAAGTATTGGGATCGCCGTAACTGTGTTTGGTGGGTTCTTTACCTATATGGGCTGGGATCTGGTGGCTGCTTTAGAAAGTGAGAATAAAGCGGTGGAGCTATACAAGGAGCTCAATCCAGATTCATAGAACTTTCACCCACGCCGCGCCATCGTCACCCCGCCCCGCCCGCGCGCTAAATGTAGTGGTTTTTATGCACCTTTGCAGTAGTGCCTCAAGCCGCGCCAGTGCTGGGCGGGAGAACGGTTCTAAGGGTAGTATTTTTTATGCGTTTTCATGCGGATATTTGCAGTTTTTGCGGCGGTCAGTAAAAAGGCGTGAGGTAGTGAGTGGCAAGCATTTCTAAGATGGGTTTTCGGTGGGCATCCCAGGTTCGATCATCGACCAGATCGGCGACGACGGTTGGCATTTCGGCGTTGGTAATCCATAGCTCTTCGGTATCGGCTGGGGTTAAGCCGATCTTAGAGCTTTGTCTTTGCAAGCGGATTTCAAACCAGGCGTAATGGTCGCCGTTCTTATCTTGGCGTAGGCGGTAGGTGAAGCGCTTAATTTTAAGGTTTTTCCCGATGTTCACTGCACCACCTAGAGGCCTTATAGCTACGTAGTTCAATCCGGTAAACGATTGAATTACAATGCCTGGGTGATTGGCTTTTACATAGTTTTTTTTCGCTTAATCTACTGATTTTCTTGTTTAATTGTAATATCTTGTAATCAGTAGGTCCCGGGTTCGACTCCTGGTGTCGGCACCACTGAAAAGTGGTTAAAAAGTTAAGCGTTAGAGAATTAGATTAAGCCGTCCGAAAGGGCGGCTTTTTCGTAGTGCGCCAGGCATGGCGCGCAGCGCCTTGACTGGCGCTGTTCCTGGGGGTGGTGCCTCAGGATGACTTGGGGGTGAAAGTCCCCTGCACGCCCGGCAAGGGGAAGTGCTAGCCGACGG